>NZ_FNOK01000014.1 GCF_900106995.1 Saccharopolyspora shandongensis | reverse complement strand
GTGAACAACTACCACGCCTACCCCGCCCACGCCGCATTCGGCGGCTACAAGCAGTCCGGCATCGGGCGCGAAACCCACAAGATGATGCTGGACCACTACCAGCAGACCAAGAACATGCTGGTCAGCTACTCCAACAACGCGCTGGGATTCTTCTGATGACCAGCGACCGAGTCGCGGTGACCCCGGAGGCGGCGGAGCAGATCCGCCGCCTCCGGGCACGGCACGGGCCGGTCATGTTCCACCAGTCCGGCGGATGCTGCGACGGCAGCGCGCCCATGTGCTACCCGGCGGGCGAATTCGCCACCAGCGACGCCGACGTGCACCTCGGCGACCTCACCGTGGACGGCCAAGCCGTCCCGGTGTGGATGTCCAGACCGCAGTTCGAGTACTGGAAGCACACCCACCTCACCATCGACCTCGTACCAGGCCGGGGCAGCGGCTTCTCCCTCGAAGCCCCCGACGGCGTCCGCTTCCTCACCCGGTCCCGCCTGCTCACCCAAGACGAATGGAAACGCCTCGAAGCGACCTGAGAACGGTGCTCCGCCGGCAGGCGGAGCGGCTAACCCCGCAGGCGGAGGACCAGTTTGCCCAATGCCTGCCGGCGGTCGATCGCCTCCAGTGCGTCCCGGACGTCGTCGACGGCGTAGGTGCCGCCGATCGGGGGTGCGAGGGCGCCGGATTCGAGCCTCGGCAGGATCTCGGTCCACTGGCCGCGCGGGTAGCCGGGGCGTGCCTTGGCGCAGGCGCCCCAGCCGACGCCGACCACGTCCAGGTTGTTCAGCAGCAGGCGGTTGACCTCCACCTCCGGAATCGAGCCGGCCGCGAATCCGATCACCAGCATCCGGCCGCCGGCGGTGAGGCAGCGCAACGAGTCGGTGAAGCGGTCACCGCCGACGGTGTCCGCGACCACGACCCCGCCACCTCGACACCGGGATGCGGTCACCTGGCCGACGTTCGGCTCCGGTGATGCATCCTGCTCCTCACCTCGCACGACTACCGCACGTCACAGGCGCAACCACCGGCATATGACGGCAACCGCACCCGGTTGGGGCCGCGCTGCGCGGGGCCGGTACTTTACTTGTCCTCGGACAAATAAAATGGGAAAGGCGAGGACATGGTCGCAGCCGCGCCGCTCCGGCGGGCAGGAACGGCCGCCCCGGTATGCCGTGGACGGAACGGGGCAGAAGGTCAGGCGAGCATCTCGTCCGGCAGGCCGAGCTCGGTCGCGGCCGCGTAGAAGGCGCTCATGCCGGAGAGCAGGGCATTGCGGTTTCGAGGGCTCATGGCGTCCAAGACCTGTTTGAGGTCCGCTTGACGCTCCCGGCGGAACTGGCGGAGAAGGCGGCGACCGTCCTTGGACACTTGGAGCACGACCTCGCGGCGGTCACCCTCGCTGGCGATCCGGTCGAGGAACCCGGCGGCCTGGAGCCGATCGCACAGCCGGCTCGTCACAGAGGGAATCGAACCGAGCTCGTCGGCAAGGCTCATGAGGTTGATGGCGCCGTGCCTGTCCACGACGACGAGCGCCCGCAGCTGCGACGCCGAGACCTTGGGCTTGATGCGTTCGGCGCTGCGCGACCAGACCACCATGAGCACCCCGACGCCGGCTTCGAGGTCGTCCAGGGCCTCGGGGGAAACAGAATCAGGTTCGCGCACCAGAACAACCCTCCTAGCCGGGTGCAGCACATTCCTTCGCGTACGGGCTCTCGGACGCATTCTGTCACGTCACGATTCAAGATCGCCCGCAGTTGAGCGGGCCCAGGTGAAGCCGGAGAAAAGTGATCGTCCCCACGCGTCTGGAGTCCATCGATCGAGCCTTGCGGGCCGCTCCCGCGCACGAACTGCCCGGGGTGCTCGAAACGCTGCTGAGGCAGCATTTCGGCGTTGCCGGGCTCGAGATCTACCTGGTCGATCTGAGGCTTGCGGTTCTGGAACCGGTGCTCGAACCCGAGGGCCCGGGCATCCCCCTGGTGGCAACCGTGGAAGGGCGTGTTTTCTGCGACCAGGTGAGCGTCCAACAGCCGATCGATGAGGAAGTGGCGCTGCATCTGCCGATGACCGTGCGGGGCGACCGGCTGGGCGTCCTCTGGCTTCGGCTACCCGATGCGCCCGACGACGCGACACGCGAAGAACTGGCGGAAGCAGCCGAACTCGCCGCGCACGCCATCACCCTCGCGGAAGTCGCGACCGATCGGTACCGGCGGGCACGGCGCCCCCAACGCCTGACGCTCGCCGCCGAGATGCAATGGCAGCTGCTACCAGTGCGTTCCGTGGGGTGCGCTGCCTATCGGCTTGCGGGCCAGCTCGAACCCGCCTACGCCGTCCGCGGTGACAACTTCGACTGGGCCCAGGACGTCGATTCGCTGACCGTCGCGGTCACCAACGGCATGGGAGAGAGCATCACCGCGGCCATGCTGACCACCTTGGCGATCACAGCGCTGCGCAATGCCCGTCGCAGCGGAGCCAACCTCGCCACCCAGGCCGCCCTCGCCGATCAAGCCATCTGGTCACATCATGCGGGATCCCAGCACGTCTCGACGCTCCTGTTGCAGATCGACCTGGCCACCGGCGACGTCTGCGCCATCGACGCCGGCTCGCCCCGGATGTGGCGCGTCCGCGACGACGGTGTCGAGCGGATCGACCTGGACGCCCAGCTCCCGCTCGGCCTCCTCGACGGCACCGAGTACGACGTGCAGCACTTCCAGCTCGAACCGGGGGATCGCCTCTTCATCCTCACCGACGGCATCTACGACGCCGTGCTCGCAGACCGCAACTACAGCACCAGCGCATTGCGACGAGCGCTGCACAACGGTCGCCACCTGGACCCCGCCGAAGCCGTGCGATCGCTGCTCAGCGACCTCCGCGCATTTCTACAGGACAGCGACCTGGACGACGACGCCGTGGCAGTGTGCGTCGACTGGCTGGGGCCGCACCGAGGTGAGACCTCCGCGGCGCGGGAACGGAGCTGGATCCTGCTCTGACCTGCGCTCGCGGCCCGTCACTCCGAAGCGGTCGCCGGCTCGCGCTCCCACGCCACGTACTCCGCGTCGAACCACGGCTTGCTGGGGACGTCGTCGGTCACCGCGTGCCCTTCGACCGACTGCAGGGCGAGGTGCAACTCGATCGCCACCACGTGCCCCCAGCCTTCCGGGCATGCGATGGGGATCTCGAAAGGCTCGTCCCTGGTGATCGGACGACGCACGATCCGCGTGCCGGCGACCGCTTTTCCGGGCGCTTTGCCGTTCGTGGCGCTCCCGTACAGGACTCCGTAGTAGCCCACCGTCACCGTCATCCCGGCAGGCCCGCCGACGTATCTCGCAGTGATCTGGCATCCACCACCGCTGGAAGGAGCGGGTGTCAGCTCCCACAGCGGCGCGTACCCACCACGGCGAGCGCCTTCGGCCGGTTCAGCGGAACGGCCGGCGGCGTCAGCGGACCGCAACGCGGCCTCGGCCGACTTCCGCCCGATCGACAGAGCCTGAGCTGCGGCCGCTGCCGAGTGTTCCGCGGCACGTGCCGAACGCCGCGCGCCCCACCAACTGACGATGGCAACTCCGAGCGCGCCGCCGGCGACCACACCAGCGAGCAGGCCGACGACATCACCGTTCATCGGTTTTCCCTTCCGGGGGCGGGGCCAGGCGGCACTTCCTCGAACGCGGCGTCGCGTCCCTGGATCGGCGGGACGTGGCGGACCGTGAACGGCGACTCCGGCCCACCCGGTCACGCCTCTCCCACCACCTGCCCGCAGGCAGCGGCGGCATGATCGAGCGACACGGCAGAAGACGGTCCCTGCGCTTCAGGCAGCCCGCAGCCGAGGTCAACCCAACGCGGAGCGGACTCGTCGATCCGGTCGAGCAGCCACCTTACCCTTGGCACGGTGGATTTTCAGGGCGCTCTTCACACGAGCCGCCCGTGAAAGATACGCCTCGGACGCCCCCGACGTCGCCCGAGGCGTACTGCTGCGATCCTAGTTCGATTAGTTGCCAATTGGCAATGAATCTGTTCGCGAGCGGCGACGCCAACCTCCGCTTCCCAGCCAAGCGGCACTCGCACGTCGCAGTTCCGAGCCGAGCGTTCGGCGACCGACGTGTTGCACGGAAAGGCGCCCACGCCACTTGATTGCCACCGGACAAGCAAACTATAGGATCATGCGAAGTTGCACTGCGTACACCCAACGTGCGCGGGAACGCCACGACGACCGGGATGAGCCGCAAGGAGGCTCGCCCGCGCATGGGGGGAAGACCGAATGACTCCTGAGGACCAGTTTCCCGATGCCCCCACCGAGGAAGCGCAAGCCGTGGCGCTCCGGGAGAGCATCAGGGAAAGCCCAGTGGCCGGGTCGAGCCTCCAGGTGACCTTTCCCCAGCCGGACACGATCGTCGTCACCGTCAGCGGAACCGTCGACCCCGAGACGGTGGAAAAGCTTGAGACCATCCTCTGGCCGCAACCCTCGTCGACGACGCGGCTGGTCGTCATAGACCTCAGCACCATGTACCTACTCAACGTCCCGGACCTGCAGTTGCTGACCCATGCCCACATGCTGATCCAGGCCCGCGGCGGAACCCTCCGCGTCGTCACCTCGAACTCGGCCGTCCAAGAGGCCCTCCATGCGGCCGGACTCCACGCTCTGCTGGAGTGCCACAGCACGATCCACACCGCGCTCGCACGGGCGGCAGCGATCCCGGGCTGCCCCCACCAGGACAACTAAAGCCGCAGATCGTCGATGGCAACACGTCAGCACTGGAACCGGTTGCGCGTTGGCACCTCGCAGCAGGCCCGGCAGAGAATTCGCGATGCCGGGGAGCACGCGGGTCAGGACTGCGGGTCCTTCGATGCCTGCAGCGTCCCCGGCGGCAGCCGGTCGGCCCCCCAGCTGCGCTCGATGTAGCCGGTGATCCGCACGACGTCCTCGGCGGGCACCCGCTCCGGCTCGCCGCGCTCGAGCGGGTCGGCGTGGAAGATGTAGAGCCGCGACGCGAACTGGTCGAACGGCAGCGAGGCCTCACCGAACCGCTCACCGTTGCCCGCGGTGGAGACCACGACGCCGTCGCCCCAGTCCTGGCCGCTGTCGTTGTTCGGGTTGAAGAAGTACACCCGCATGACGTCTTGCGGGTCCGGCGCGACCCGCAGGATCGTGATCGCGTGCCAGCCGACGTAGCGGGCCGCGCTGTCGGTGACGGCGACGCCGGCCGGCTGTGGATGGATCACCGGCTGCCCGCCGTTGTAGGACGGGTGGTAGCTCGCGTGGAACTGCCGCAGGAACTCGTCAAGGCCGATCAGTCTCCCGGTCTCGACCTCGACGTTGATCCAGAATCCGCGAGCCGCCCACCAGCCGTGGAACTCGGGGTTGACCCACCGGTGCGGGTCCCCGGGCCGATCGGCGCAGCGCCTCCCCATCTCGGCGTAGATCCGGTCCAGGTGGGGCACCACGAGCAACGACACGGGGTCCAGGTCCATCGGCACCTTGTTCGCGACCCCGGACGCGCTGTACTTCGACGAGACCGGCCGGCCCTCGAAGTGCATGATGACCTCGTCGTCGCGGGCCGCCCAGACCACCACCTGCAGCAGGTAGTCCGGGTCGTTGTAGGCCCACATCGACAGCGCGCGGGCCGACTGGCAGGTCGGATTGTCGCCCTGCCCGACGCCGAGCGGCTGGCCCAGCATCGACAGCACTCCCGCGATCAGCCGTGCCTTCGGCTCCGGCTGGTCGCCGAACACCGTCGCCAACCGCTCCTGCGCGACCGGGGAGAGGTCCAGAGCCAGCTGCCGCCACAGCGCGGGCACTACCGGCGCCTCGTAGAGGATGCCGCGGTCGAGCAGCAGTGCCAGCCCGTAGATGCACTGCGCGGTCTGCGGGTGCACGGCCTCCTCGATCAGCCGATGCACCAGATCGCTGTAGCGCAGCAGGCAGTTCCGGCCGGTGTCGGACAACCCGAGCGCTTCGCCTACGAGGTAGTCGCTCTCATGCCGCAGGAACCGCAGCAGCTCCGCGTGGTACGGCGACACCAGACCGGTGTCGTGCATCGCCCGGGCGAACCCGGTGGCCTCGTACTGCAGGCCTCCGGCGTCCATCGCCTCCAGCCGGGAGCGGAAGACGTCGAGGCCCGGGGCGTCCCGGCACGCCTCGGTGGTCCCGAACAGGCTGGTGATGAGTCTGTCGAGGCCCTGCCCGGACGACGCGCCCAGGTCGACGTCCGGATCGCCGCGGTAGATCGCGATCCGGGTGATCAGCGACTGCACCTGGTCGACCTGGATCGGGCGCTGGCGCAGGATCCGCCAGATCTCGTCGACCAGCTTGTCCAGGACGCTGTCGTAGCCGATCTCGTCGGCGAGGTGCCGGAACAGGTCCCGGATCAGCTGCGCAGTCCGGCCCTGCCGGGTCCGCTCCGCCTCGCTGGGCGGGGTGAACAGCAGCTCCAGGTTCATCGCCAGCACCTGGGAGAGGAACTGGCGGGCGTCCTCGGCGGAGAAGGTCGGGTGCGCGAAGTCGCCGCGAGCGACAGCGAGCATCCGCAGCTCGCTGGTCGCCTCCACCACGACGGTGTCCGCGTCTCCACTGCGCAGCCCGGGGCCGACCAGTGACGGGAGAAGGATCTCCGGAGAGGCCCAGTCCGTCCCCGCGAACAGGCCGGCTTCCTCCAACGCCTGCGCCCGGGCCTGGACCGCCGCGGCGCCGCCCGGCTGCAGCAGCACCCGCCGCAACGCTTCCAGGACCCGCCGCAGCTTCGTGTGCTTTCCGAAGTCGCGGGTCTCGGCCATGGCTTGAACAGCGGCGTCGAGCGAGGCCACGCGCTTGTCCAGCGTCGTGACCTCACCCGCGACGTCGGCGGTCGGTTTCAAAGGGTTCCCTCGGGTAGGTCTCCTGCGTCCACGGCGTCGTCAGACGTAGAAGTCGAGCTCTTCCTGCTTCTTCAACAGTTCGCGCATCCGGTAGGGGTCGTCACCGAAGAAGTAGACCAGACCCCAGTGGTTGCCGAACGCGGTCCTCTTGGTGACCGTCTCCTCCATCGGCGCCGAGAGGTCGTGCGACTCGTAGTAATCGTCGTCCTCGGTGTCCTCCGGGATCTGCAGTTCGGCGACGACCCGTCGGCGCGGGTAGACGCCGAAGCAGCCCGCGACCCCGGACGCGTCGACGACCTCGCGCGGGAAGAAGGCATCGATCTCCTCCTCGGTCGTCTTCGGATCGAAGGCCAGCACCAGCCCCTGGTAGGCGTTGAACCCGTATGCCCGCTCGAGCAGCTCGAAGACCTTGAAGCCCGGCGGCCGGTAGGCGACCTCGCCGAAGTACATCTCGCCGTCGCTGGTGACGAAGTACTCCGGGTGCACGAAGCCGAACTCGATGTCGAAGGTCTTGATGAGCTTCTCGATCTGCGCCGTGATCTGCGGCCGGTACTTCTCCAGTTCCGGGGTCGCCGGGGCGAACACCGAGTACCCGAGCGTCACGTACTCGGAGATGTTGAGGAACTTGATCTTCCCGTTGTGGATCCACGCCTCGACGGCGAATTCCCAGCCGTCGAGATGTGATTCCATGAGGACCGGGAACTCCTCGTCCGGAATCGTGTCGATCTCGTCGGGGGTGCGGATGACGCGGTGCCCGAGACATCCGGCCTTGTCGAACGCCTTGACGTGGATCGGGTCGTTCGGGTCGCCGTCGAGCTTGAGCAGCGTCTGGTTGACGCGCTTGAGGAAGCGGATCACGTCCTCCCGGTCGTGGGCCTCCTCGAAGATCCCGACCCGGATCCCGCCGAGCTGCGCGCGGCGCTTCATCAGCGCCTTGTCCCGGAGCAGCATGGCCTGGCCGAACAGGCGCGGATTGTCCAGCAGGACGGCGTTGATCGCCCCCGCCCACTCCACCGTCTCCTCGAACAGCGGGATCGTGACGTCGACGCCTTCCTGCTTCAAGGTCTCGGCGATCTCCATGGAGCGGTCGTTGAGCCGTTCGAAGTTCCATGGCACGTAGGGAATGTCGTGCTCGGAGCAGTACTCCTCGGCCCAGTCCGGCGCTACGACAACGTAACGTCGATCGAACCGGTCGAGAGCCTCCACCGCGCTGAGGCTCCATCCGAGAAGCGCTACGTATCCCTTGTCCGGGTTCTTGATGGCCGGTTCGGGCTGTGGCATGGACCGCTCCTCCGTATCGGCGCATTCGGTTTTGCGACGGCGTCGCGGACACGACCGTACCCGGGGATGATGTTTCTTCAGCGTCCCGAAGCAAAGAATCCGGCGGCCAACCTGGTACTCCTGCGGCCTGCAACACCAATCGGCGCAGCCGACCGGGGCGAACCGGTGACACCGTCGCGTGCTCGATGCACTCGGATTTGCTTGCCGCGTGGCAAGCTGTTGGTGCCGCGCCGGATGCCTCGGCCGTGCCGCGAGCCGGAGCGCGGCCGATCCGCTCGCATTTGAGAACGCTCTTCCGTGACGGCTACGGTTCGCGGTGGATCGCCGTCTGCCTCTTCTCGGTTGCAGGAGACGGTCCATTCGCGGGGTTGCGCTTTCCCCGCTCCTCTTCCGCTCCCGCGGCGCCCTCGCGCCACGTCACGTCGGAGACGAGGGCCCGGAACGCCGCGCGGTACGTGCTGGGGCTTGCACCTGTCAGGCGCTGGAAGTGGTGCCGCAGGTTGGCGGGTGTGCCGAGGCCTGTCAGGAGCGCAATGCGTTCGACGGGGTCGTCGGTGCGTTCGAGGAGCCGCTGGGCTCGCTGCACGCGGGTGCGCAGCAGGTACTGGAGCGGGGTGAGGCCGGTCTCGGCCCGGAACCGCCGGGTGAGGCTGCGCTCGCCGAGTCCCGCCTGCGCGGCGATGTCGGCGAGGGTCAGTGCCTCGTGCAAGTTGACCTCCATCCACCGTGTGACGGGTGCGAGGCTGCTGCCGGGCGGGGTGACTGCGTTGTACGCGGCGTCGACCCCGGTCTCGTGCTCGGGGTCACCGAATTGGTCGTGGAGCCGCAGGAACAGCTGCCGCTCGGTCTCGATCGCCACCCGCACGCCGTGGTCCAGGGTGATCAGGTGGAGGCAGAGGTCGACGCCGCCGAGCACCCCCGCGCCGCTGTGGAAGGGGCCGTCCGCGACGACCTCGCCTTCCGGGGCGACGGCGATCCCGGGGTGGAGGCGGGCGAGTTCCTGTGCGTGCCGGCGGCTGGTGGCGGCGCGGCGGCCGTCGAGGAGCCCGGTGGCCGCGAGCGTGAACGCACCGGCGCCGACGGCCCCGACGCGTGCGACGGCATCGCGGAGGACATCGACGAGGCCGGACGACGGCGGGTCCCGGAACGCATCGTGCCCCGGCAGGAGAACGGTGTCGGCGCCGTCGAGCCCCTCCAGCCCCCAAGGCGTCTCGACGCGGAACGCGCCGGGCCCGCCCGTGCTCGTGAAACCGGGGGCGGCGCAGACCCGCACGTCGTAGGCCACCGGGGGGTGGTGATGCGCCGCAGTGGCGAACGTGGACAGCGGGGCGGTGAGCTGGTGCCCGGGAACCCCGTCGTGGGCCAGGACGGCGATCAGTGACATGTCCGGAATTTAGCGGAGGGTGACATCCCAGCCGCTGTTCCGGACCGTCCCTGGCCACGGAGGATGACGGTGATCAGGGCCGGGAACAAGAAAGCCCCGGCCGTCTCACCCACTGCGAAAGGCCACCTGTGCCGCACCCGGACTCGTCCGCCCGTCCCCTGCCCCGCCACCGACGGCGCCGATTCACGAACGCTCTCGCGACGGCCGGTGCGACGGCCATCCTCGGCGCCACGGCGATGGCAGGCAGTGCTGAGGCCATCGTCAACGGCCAGGACTCGACCGAGCGCTATCCGTTCATGGCGACGATCCCGATGGAGGAGGCCGACGCCCAGTGCGGGGCGACGCTGATCGACCCGCGGTGGGTGCTCACCGCGGCGCACTGCGTCAAGTGGACGACTCCGACCGGGACGGTGCGGATCGGCAGCGAGCACCGCAAGACCGGCGGCACGGTCCGCGAAGTCGACAAGATCATCGTGCATCCGGGCTACGTGGACGCAGCAGAGGACCACCCGTCCTACAACGATCTGGCACTGGTGCGCCTGGACCGCCCTGTCCCCCAGCAGCCCCTCCGCATCGCCGCGAAGGCTGGGCCTGCGGGCACGCCCACCCGGATCCTCGGTTTCGGAACGGTCGTCGATGTCACCGACCTCGAGAAGGTGAGATTCCCCGACCGGCTCCAGGAGTTGAACACCCGCAGGGGCACGGAGGCGGAGTGCTTCGGCCGCGCCGACGAGACCCGCCTGTGCACGGTCAGCCTGACTCCGAATGCCATGGCGTGCGTCGGGGACTCCGGTGGCCCGCAGCTCCAGCGCGGGGTGCGCGGCCGCTGGGAACTCGTGGGGACCACCTCGGGGGACGGCGACTGGGACACCACGTGCTCGACCGGCCCCGGCCTGTACACCAACGTGCCCGCGCATCAGAAGTGGATCAGCAGGACACTGCACGAGGACCGCTGACCGCAGGCCGAGGAGGGTGGGGAGGCATGACGGACGAGAAGTGGTTTCCCCCCATGCCGGTCATCGCCGTCCTCGCCCTCGACGGGGTCCCGGGACACCACCTCACCGTGCCGGGCCTGGTCTTCGGAACGGCCTGCCGCGAACACCCGGACGTGACGTACGAGGTCAGGATGTGCGCGCCCGAAGGCCGGGTGAAGACGGCGGCCCCTGCCCCACTCGGCGTTGCGCCCCCGTACGGTCTGGACGGCCTCTCGTCGGCGGAGGTGATCCTGATCCCCACCCACGGCGTCCACCGCGCCGAGCCGCCACCGGCTGTCCGCGCCGCCCTCCACGCCGCGGCGGACCGAGGAAGCCGCATCGCCGCCGTCGGCACGGGTACGTTCACGCTGGCGGCGACCGGCCTCCTGGACGGCCGGTGCGCCACGACCAGCTGGCGGTACAGGGAGGAGCTGGCGGCACGCCACCCCCGCGTCACGGTCGACCCGCTCGGCACGGTGGTCGAGGACGGGCCCTTCCTCACGGCGGCGGGCGTCTTCGGGGGCATGGACGTCTGCCTGCACGTCCTCGCCCGGGACCACGGCAGACAGGTGGCCGGGGAGACGTCCCGGGAACTCATCACGCCGCTGCATCCTTACGCGGACGACGTGCGGGACACGATCGCGCGGGAGCTAGCGGAGAGCGCGGGTCTGGAGCCCATCCTCGCCTGGATGCGGTCCCGCCTCCACACGGCCCTCACCCTCACGGACGTCGCTACCCACGCCCGCACCAGCCCCAGCAGCCTCACCCGCCGCTTCCGCGCGCACACCGGCCTGGCCCCGCTCCAGTACCTGCTCCGCATCCGCCTCCTGGAAGCTCAACGCCTGCTGGAGGAAACGGACGTCCCCGTGGAACAGGTCGCGACGAACACGGGGTTCACGTCTCCGGCGGTCCTGCGCCGCCACTTCCGTGACCTCACGGGCACGACGCCTCGGGACTACCGCAGAAACCATCGCGCGCGGAGCGGCTGAGGAGACCACCGACGAGGGGCCCTTGGCGGAAGGGGAGGTAACGCGCAGCGCTGCTTCGCCTTCTGGAGCCTGCCCCGCGCATCGAGCCGTCCGGCCGGCTCGATGTGCGGATCGGATAGCAAAAAGCCCTTCGCCTCAGTCCTTTTCGGGAAGCAAAGGGCGTGTCCCCCGGAGTCGACCGTGCGCCCGCGAACCGCGCGAATGCGCTCCGGCGCAAACCCGCAGGGGCGTCGTACCCGCACGGAGCCATCATGGCCGCTACGAGCATCGGTCCGCTCCGCCACCACGCGGTGCTTTTCGACCTGGACGGAGTGCTCATTGCTCTCGCGCATCGCATCCCTGGTGCAGGGAGCAAATCCGAGTAGGCCGGGCTGGGCGTACGAGCCATGGACGATCGTCCGGTGTGGATCGATCATTCCCCCGAGCATTTCGCGAACCGGCCGCCGGGGCGGTCGACGCATCAGAGTGCGGCGGCGTGGTCGGGTACGTACGTGAAGTTCTCCTTGGGCGGCCGCTCGTAGAAGCCGGGCCGTGGTCGCGCCGGCAGGTCTACCCGGGGGCGTGGCATTTCGCGGTACGGGATGCTGGAAAGCAGGTGTGCGATCATGTTGATGCGGCCCCGCCGCTTGTCCTCGCTCTCCACCAGGTACCACGGCGCCTTCGGCGCGTCGGTCGCCGCGAGCATCTCGTCCCTGGCCTTCGAGTACTCGTCCCAGCGGGACACCGATTCCAGATCGATGGGCGACAGCTTCCACCGGCGCATCGGGTCGTCCATGCGCTTGCGCAGCCGCCGCTCCTGCTCGGCCTGGCTGATCGAGAACCAGTACTTCCGCAGCAGCAGGCCGTCCTCGACGAGCAAGCCCTCCAGCACCGGGCACTGCCGCAGGAACAGGCGGTACTCCTCCTCCGTGCAGAACCCCATCACGCGTTCGACGCCCGCGCGGTTGTACCAGCTGCGGTCGAACAGCACGATCTCCCCAGCCGCCGGCAGGCGCTCGACGTAACGCTGGAAGTACCACTGCGAGCGCTCCCGCTCCGACGGGGCCGGAAGCGCCACGATCCGCGCGACCCGCGGGTTGAGGTACTCGGCCACCCGCTTGATCGTGCTGCCCTTCCCGGCCGCGTCACGCCCCTCGAAGACCACCACGAGCCGAGTGCCCTCGACGCGGACCCACTCCTGCAGCTTCACCAGCTCGCTCTGCAACCGGAACAGCTCGCGTTCGTAAACCGAACGCGGCAGCCGCTTCCCGACTCCGCCGGTCCGTTCCTCGCTCCCGCCACCGGTCATTCCGATCACCTCCAGCCCGCACCCGACCGGCTCGGCGCGGAGGAAGGCCGGTTCGATCGTCCACAAAGGTCACCTCGTGGAGCCGATCGCCCTCCGCGGAACGAGTCGGTCAGCGCGGCAGCTGATCACCCTCTCCCCGCTGGCCGGGTCGGTGATCTCCAGGAACCGAGAGCCGTGCCGAGTGGTCGGCCTGCTTCCGCCACCACAGCTGGCTTCACGTCATGGTCGGCGCCTCCTGCGATGTTCGTCGTGGCGACGCTCCCCCGCGCCACGGGTTTCCCGCTCGACCCCGCACGGGTACCCGCGACGAGGTCGGCCGGAACGGGGTCGGCCGGCCCCGTTCCGCGCCGAGCGCGCGGCGGATTGTGGACATCGCTCACCTTTCGCTCTATGGAGGACACCATGACCAGCTTGCAGCCTCGGCCGAGCCTGGGCCTGCCCGACATCTTCCAGATGTTCGAAACCGAGTGGCCCTTCGGTGAACGGCATGCCATGCGCGTGGAAACCTACGCCGAGAAGAACGAATACGTGGTCCGATGCGAGTTGCCCGGGGTGAATCCGGACAAGGACATCCACATCAACGTGGAGGGCAACCAGCTCAAGATCAACGCGGAGCGCAAGCACGAGGAGCGCACCGATCGCCACAGCGAGTTCTTCTACGGTTCGTTCAGCCGCACCCTGCTGCTGCCGACCAGCTGCAACACCGAGAACATCAAGGCCGAGTACGAGGCGGGCATCCTCACCATCCACATGCCACGGCGTGAAACCGAGGCGCGCAAGGAGATCCCGGTGATGCGCAAGGGCAAGTGAACCGCGGGGAGGCGCGGCCGGATCGCGGTCGCGCCTCCTCCTCGCCGAGTCAGCTCGCGGCCGGACGGACGACGACCACCGGGCAGTGCGCGTGGCTCACGCAGTGCTGCCCCACCGATCCGAGGAGCGCACCGGCGAATCCACCGTGCCCGCGGCTGCCCACCACCAGCAGATCCGCTCCCCGGGCCTCGTCCAGCAACGCTCGCGCGGCGTGCCCGCGAACCACCTTCCGGCCAACGGGAACCGATGTCGCCAGCAATGCCGAGGTCTCGTCGACGGCCTTCCGCAACTCCCACTCCGCACGAGCGGCCGAATCCTCGTCCGACAGCGCTGGAGGCATCGGTGCGATCTCGGTGTAGGCCGGGGGCGCCCAGGCCAGCACCGCGATGACCGTGCCGCCGCACTGCTCGGCATAACGCAGGACCCAGCGCAGCGCAGCACGAGAACCGGGCGAACCATCCACACCCACCACGATCCGAGGCTGGTCCTCGGTCATAGCTCCCCCATTCCCGGGTCGGCACCTGGCGGGGGTGTACCCGCCGCCGGCCGAGATCGCACATCGACGCCGCCGAGCCGCTGCCGACGATGTCCTCTGGGCAAGCGCACCGGTGAGCTGAACCCTGGGGGGACCGGCACGAGCGAGCGGCAGCGTGATGGCCGGGCAGTATCCGAGCGTGCGGAGCGGACACCGCTCGACCGGGCTGAGGAGGTCCGGTGGGCACCACGACTGCGCTCGTGCACTTCGCCACGGCGATGGCGATCGGGCTGCTGCTGGGCTTGGAGCGCGAGCACAGCACCGCCGGGCAGCCGAGGCGCCCGGCTGCTGGTCCTGCCCGTCACCGCGGTCGCAGCCGGGATCGTGCTGGCGTCGTGACCCGCCGCCGGTGGAATCTCCCGGCGGTTCGGGTATCCCACGAGCACATCGCGAACGAACGCAAGGTCATCATGGCTGCCACGAGGATCGGTCCGCCCCACGGCGCACGTCTGTTCGGGCGTCGCAGGCCCCACGTCGCGACGGTGGAACCTGGCGCGCCATGACCACGACCGCGTGGCAGTTCGGCTTCCACGACTTCGTCCCGGAGGACGAAGGCCGCCGAGAGGCGTTGTGCACGTTGGGGAACGGGTACTTCGCCACGCGCGGAGCGGCGCCGGAATCCCGCGCCGACGGCGTGCACTACCCCGGCACCTACGTCGCGGGCTGCTACAACCGGCTCAGCACGACCGTCGCCGGGCGCGAAGTGGAGAACGAGTCGCTGGTCAACATGCCGAACTGGCTGCTGCTGACCTTCCGCGCCGATGACGGCCCGTGGTTCGACCTGGCGCAGGTCGAGGTGCTGGACCACGAGCAGGAGCTGGACCTCGAACGCGGTCTCCTGGTCCGGCGACTGCGCTTCCGCGATGGGCGAGCCCGCACCACCAGGATCGTCCAGCACCGCTTCGTGCACCTGGCCGCACCCCACCTCGCCGGCCTGGAGACCACGCTCGTCGCCGAGGACTGGTCGGGGGCGCTGACGTTGCGCTGCGGGATCGACGGGGACGTGACCAACAGCGGGGTCGCCCGTTATCGCGATCTCGGCGGTCGGCACCTCGTCGACCACCGCACCGCCGAGGTCGCCCCGGACATCGTTGTGCTGCACGCACGAACGTCCCAGTCGGACATCCACGTCGCCGAGGCCCAGCGGACGCGGGTGCGCGTCGGCGGCGATCTCGTCGACGCGCGCTCGCTCCTGCAGCGCGGCGAGGTGATCGCCCACGATTTCACCATCGACGTCGAACGGGACGTCGAGGTGCAGGTGGAGAAGATCGTCTCGCTGCACACCTCCCGGGATTTCGCCGCCACCGAGCCCGTGACCGAGGCCGCGGAACAGGTGCGCGACGCCGCCGGCTTCGACGAACTGCGCCGATCGCACAGCATGGCCTGGGCACGCCTGAACAACGAATTCCACAGTGGACTCTCCATGAGCGCCGCCGCGCAGCAAGCCGTGCACCTGCACCTGTTCCACCTGCTGCAGACGGTTTCGCCGAACACCACCGATCTCGACGCCGGGCTACCGGCCCGCGGGCTGCACGGCGAGGCCTACCGCGGCCACGTCTTCTGGGACGAGCTGTTCGTCCTGCCCACCCTCGACCTGCGCATGCCGCAGTTGAGCCGAGCGCTGCTGCGCTACCGCCACCGCAGGCTGGGCCAGGCCCGCAAAGCCGCTCGCGACGCCGGATTCGCGGGCGCGATGTTCCCCTGGCAAAGCGGCAGCAACGGCCGCGAGGAGACTCAACGCCTGCACCTCAACCCCCGCTCGGACCGCTGGCTGCCCGACCACACGCACCTGCAGCGGCACATCGGGCTCGCCATCGCCCACAACGTCTGGCACTACCACCAGGCCAGCGGGGACGAGGAATTCCTCCGCGACTTCGGCGCCGAGATGGTCCTGGAGATCGCCCGCTTCTTCGCCTCGCTCGCCCAGTACGACCGCGGCCGGGACCGCTACGTCATCCGCGGTGTCGTCGGCCCGGACGAGTACCACACCGCATACCCCGGGCGGGACCGGCCGGGAATCGACAACAACGCCTACACCAACGTCATGACCGCCTGGCTGTGCCGCACCGCCGTGCACGTCCTCCGCGAGCTGCCCGACCAGCGGCGGCACGAGCTGACCGACCAGCTCGACATCCGGCACCACGAGATCGACCGCTGGAAGCGCATCGCCGAGCGCATGTTCGTGCCCTTCCACGGGAACGGGATCATCAGCCAGTTCGACGGCTACGACCGGCTCGCCGAACTCGACTGGGACGCCTACCGGCAGCGCTACGGCGACATCCAGCGCCTCGACCGCATCCTGGAGGCGGAGGACGACGACCCGAACCGCTACCAGGCGTCCAAGCAGGCCGACGTGCTGATGCTGTTCTACCTGCTGTCGGCCGAAGAACTCGAGGAGATCCTCGGCAGACTCGGCTACCCCATGCCCAGCATTCCCGACAACATCGAGTACTACCTGACGCGCACCAGCCACGGATCGACCCTCAGCGCCGTCGTCCACGCCTGGGTCCTCGCCCGCGGCCGGCGGCACCGCGCGCTGGAGTTCTTCGACGAAGTGCTGGCCGGCGACATCCACGACACCCAGCACGGCACCACCGCCGAAGGCATCCACCTGGCCGCCATGGCGGGCAGCATCGACATCCTGCAACGCTGCTTCGCCGGCATCGAGGTCCGCGACGGCGCGCTGCGCCTCAACCCGCTGTGGCCGACCGAGCTGGGGCCGCTGGAGCTGACCATCCGCTACCGCGGCCAACCGCTCACCATCGGGGTGACCGGCCGCACCGCCACCGTCCGGACCTGGCCCGGACGCCGGCGCCTCCCGGTCACCTGCGCCTGCGGTTCCCGCACCGTCCACCTCGGCCCCGGGGAAACCGCCCGGTTCTCGCTGGAGAACTCGCTTCGAGGAGGCGATCCCGCGGCGCACTCCCCTCCCTGACGCCGCCAGCGATGGCCACGCGTTCGACGAACCGCGAGAGCCGTTGGCCCCTAGCGGCTGCGACGCCCGCAGGGCTTGCCTGGTGAGGTGACGCGGGGAGGTCCGGCATGGAATCGAGCGGGCGGGTGGTCGTCGGGGTGGACGGCTCCGAATCGTCGCTGACGGCTGCCGCGTGGGCCGCGGAAGAGGCCGATCTGAGGCACGCCAAGCAGGTGCACTTCGTGATAGTGTCCGGTGATCCGGCGCGGGACGACGAGGCGTGGGAGATCGTCGGGCCCGTGGCGGAGCAGACCGCGGACCGGCATCCGAGGCTGGCGGTCTCCTCGGGCGTCGAGCCCGGCGCTCCCGCGGACGTCCTGCTGCAGCTCGCCGACGAGGCCGAGCTAATCGTGGTCGGTTCACGCGGGCGGAGCACGCTGGCCGCGACCCTGCTGGGCTCGGTCAGCGCCAAAGTCGCCGCCCACGCGCAATGCCCGGTCGTCGTGGTCCGGGACCACCGGGACAGCGGCGCGGTGGTCGTCGGGGTGGACAACTCCCCGCACAGCGGCGCTGCCCTGCGGTACGCGTTCGACGCCGCTTCCCGGTACGGATCCGAGCTCGTGGCCGTGCAGGTGTGGCAGGACGTCGAGTACGCGCCGGTCGTGCCCCGCATGCAGTACGAACTGGCCGACCTGCGCGACGAAGCGCTGCGTGGCGTGGCCGAGCAACTCGCCGGGTGGACCGAGTCCTATCCGGACGTGCCCGTTCGCAAGGTAGCGCAGCGGGGGCACCCGGTGGCCGAGCTCGCCGCCGCGGCCGAGGATGCGCGGCTGCTCGTCGTCGGGCACCGGGGGCGCGGCGGATTCACCGGACTGCTGCTGGGATCGGTCGCCGCCGGCGTGCTGCACCACGCCTCCTGCCCGGTCGCCGTCGTCCGGGCCGGCGGCGTGACGTCGTGAGTGGTGACCCGGTAGGCGGCGTTACCCGGCTCGCAGGACCGCGACCGGGCAGGACGCTCGGTTGACGACCGCGTGGCTCACCGAGCCGAGCAGGCTGCGCCGGATGCGCCCCCGCCCATGACTCCCCACGACCAGCAGGCTCGCCTCCTGGGCCTCCCGCATCAAGGCCTCGGCGGGCTTTTCCGGCGTCACCGCCCGCCGAACGCTGACATCGGGATACCGCTCGCCCAGTCCCGCCAGGGAAGCGGCGAGCACTTCCTCTGCTGTCTCGCGCACCTCGCTCCAGGGCAGCTCCCACTGCTGGATGCGGGCGAAGGGGTCCAGCGGCAGATCGCTCCAGGCGTGCACCGCGACGAGCTCGCCGCCGTGGCGGGAGGCGAAGTCGTAGGCGAAATCGATGGCCTGGCGGCTGGCCCGGGAGCCGTCGACGCCGACGACGACCGGCCCCGAGCCGGGCTGCTCGCGGTCACCGCGGACCACGACGACGGGCGCCCCGGTGCGCCGGGTCAGCAGTTCCGCCGACATCGAGCCCAGCACCCCGAGCTCCACCTCGATGCGCGGCCCGCCGAGCACCAGCACCTCGGCCTCCCGTGCCATGTCCCCCAGCACCTCCGCCGGATCCCCGAACGGCATGCTGCTGTGCACTTCCAGTTCCGCGTCGATCTCCTGGCAGCCGGCGACCAGTTGCGCGAGTTCGTGCCGCAGGATCTTCTGCAGCGGCTCCAGCACGTCGCCTTCGCCCGGCACCTTGATCGGGGTGTGCTCCTCGAAAGGCCACGTGAGCACGTGCACGAGCAGCAGCGGCCGACGACGGCTGGATGCCTCGCGTGCTGCCCACCACACAGCCCGGCGAGAGGGCTCCGTCAGGTCGAAGCCCGCCACCACCGCCTTGCGGCTGGTCTCGGTCATCCGTTCTCTCCCCTCAACCTAATCGAGCGCGGGATCGAGGGAGGCCACGCCGGCCTGCGCGTCGTCCCCGGTCTGCTCCGGCATTCCCTCGGGGATGACCAGCACCGGGCATCGGGCCCGGTGGATGCACCGCAGCGCGGTGCTGCCCAGGATCGCGTCGGCGACCCGTCCGTGCCCGCGATCGCCCAGCACCAGCATCGCGGCGTGGGCGGCCCGCTCGGCCAGCACCTCGGCGGCATCGCCCTCGACCAGCTCGGTGTGCACTTCCGGCGTCGTGGTGGCGCCCATGCAGCCGCGCACCAAGCTCTTCAGGTCCTCCCAGTGCTGATCCCGCACGTGGTGCGGAGCCAGCCCGGGGCTCATCAGCATCGGGCCCGGCCCGGCGAGCACGGCATGCGGCGTCCAGGCCATGACCGTGTGCACCGGCGCGCACCGCCGTCGTCCTTCGGCGAGGGCCCAGCGCAGCGCCCGCGCGCTCGCATCCGATCCGTCCACTCCCACCACGAGAACCCCGTAGCCGGTCACGGTTCCCACCTCGTCCCCTGCCTCAGCGCGAGCTGAGTCCACTTCGGTTCAACAACGTCCCATTCCCGTTGCCACGCAACCGTTTCCTCACTGGAAGCAACGTTCACAACCGCGCACGCCCGGCCGCGGCGCGCAGGGTGGCCCGCATGATGGACTTGACGAACGGCGACACCGTCCGCCAGTACAGCGCGAAGATCCGCCGCGTGATCGGGTCGTCGAGCGTGGTGCGGATGTCGTAGGTGGCCAGGCTTCCTCGGCGGCCGTAGGGGCGCACCGAGAATGACGCCACGATCTTTCCCCGGCCGGGCTTGCCGTACTCGGCGAACTCCTCGGCGGTCACCTCCTCCATGCGCACGATCGGCGTCCAGAACCTGCCCACCGCACCGAAAACGACCTCCTGGCCCGGCCGTTCCCCGAGCAACACCCAGTCGCCGCTCGCACATAGGTCGTCGTAGGTCAGGCGGGTCGGCGCCCGAGGCGGAACGCGGCGTTTGAGCCGCTCCGGCAGTCCCCGCACCCACATAGCCAGATCCGCCGTTCGCGACCCGATGGTGAGCAGGTCGAGATGGCGCAGCGAGCGGTACACCACCTCCGGCGGCGCGTCGACGACCAGGTGCTCGGCCGCGCCCACGTCGTAGCGGGCCGCGAAGTCGTCGACGCTCACCGAGCGCTCCGTGACCTCCCACTCTGCCGAAGCCGTGTCAGGGGGCTGAATCCGCGTCCTGTCGGTCTTGTCCTTCATCGGCCCTCCTCCGCTCATCGAAGAAAACGACGTCCTCGCCGTGGTGGGTTTCGCCGACGATGACGACCGGGCAGTCCGCGCGGTGCAGGACGCCGTGGGCGACCGAACCGAAACCGAAGACCGTGCCGCGGTGGCCGAGCACCAGCAGCTGGGCCGAAGAAGCGGCCCGGCACAACTCCCCGGCCGGCTCGCCGTAGCGAACGTCCAAGCCCGGCTGGACATCCGGGTACTTCGTCGTCCAGCCGGCCAGGTCCACCGCCAGCCCGCTCCGGACATCGTCCACTGCGGACCGCGTCGCCCTGGTTTCGGCCTCGATCCGGGAATGGCGGCCGGCGACCGGCCGCCACACGTGCACCGCCAGCAGCGAGGTGCTCCGGAGGGCGGCTTCCGCGAAGGCGAACGCGACGGCCGCCGCACCCAACGGCGGGTCCGCCACGCCCAGCACCACCGGCCCCAGCGCGAAGCTGGTCCGGCACCGCGGAACGACCACGGCCGGGCAACTCGCTCGCTCCGCGACCGCCCTGCTCACCGAACCCAGCAGCGTCTCGGCGACGGCGCCCCGGCCCCGCGAGCCGACGACGACCAGCTGCGCGTCGACGGACTCCCGGACCAGTTCGGCCGGCGGGAAACCGCGCACCACCTCTTCGGCGACGTCGATCTCGCGATGCTCACGCCGGCACCACTCGCCGGCGTCGCGCACGATGTCGCGCGCTTGCGAGTTGTCTCCGCCGGCCACGACCGCCACCAACCGCAGCGGCGCACCTCGCAACGCGGCTTCGCCGGCCGCCCACAGAGCTGCCGTTGCGGCCTCGGTCGAGCCGTCAACGCCTGCGAGCACGCACCTCATCACGCGTTCTCCCCGTTGGAATCGGATTCCGGCACCGCAACACCGGATCCGGCCGTCATCTCCGGCGTCTGCGTTCGGCCAGTGCCGTCATCCGGCGCCGGTACTCCTCCTCGTCGATCTCCCCGCGGGCGAAGCGCTCCGCCAGCAGCTCTTCGGCCGTGCCGGTGTCGCGGTCGCCCCGCCCAGTGCGCTGCAGGTAGCGAACCAGCGCGATGATCGCCGCGATGACGAGCGCCCAGAACAGGACCATGCTCACCGTCGTCATCGCCAGGCCCCACATACCCCAGCCGTAGCCGTAAGGCATCACGCTCGCCTCCTCTGCTCGTTCAGCGCGCCACGATGAGCGGGCACGGTGCGTGGTGCACCAACTGCTGACTCGTCGAACCCAGCACCAGACCGGTGAACGCACCGCGCCCGCGTGCTCCCACGATCACCACCTGCGCGTGCTGCGCGTGTTCGAGCAGGACGCGTGCCGGTTTGCCGTTCGCCACGATGCGGCGGACCTCGACCTGGGGGTACTTCTCGTGCCAGCTCGCGAGGTGCTCGGCGAGGATGCGCTCCTCCTCCTGCTGGACCGCCGCTGCGCGGCCCTCGGCGTGGAAGCTGTACCAGGCTTGCTCGGTGCCGACCGCGTGCCAGGCGTGGACGGCTTCGAGAGCGGCACCGCGCATCGCGGCTTCCTCGAATGCCGTCGTCAGCATGATTTCCCCGGCCGGTGTGCCGTCCACGCCGACGACGACGGGGGCGTCGGGGGCTTCCACCCGCGGCCGCCGCACCACTGCGACCGAGCAATGGCCGTGCGCGCACAGGCCGATCGCGACCGACCCGACGAGGAGTTCGGCGAAGCTGCCGAGGCCGCTGCGGCCGACGACGGCGAGCTGCGCGTGCTGCGACTCGGCGACGAGCACGGGTATGGCGCCGCCGGCGACCACGAAGGTCCGCACCTCCAGCCCCGGGGCCGCTGCGGTTGCTTCTCCCTTGGCCCGGTGCAGCCACTGCTCGGCTTGCCTCGCCATGGCTTTCGCGTACGTTTCGGGCACCGGTGTCGTCGGCAGCTCCGGCAGGTACGTCTGGGCGAGGACGTCTGCGAAGACCACGCGCAGCCAGGTGCCTCGGCGGTTGGCCTCGGCGGCGGCCCAGCGCGCGGCGTCCAGCGCCGCCGACGAACCGTCGATGCCCACGACTACCGGTTTCTCCTGCGCTGCGGTCATCGATCCCCCACCTCCGGTTCCACGGGCAGGCCGAATCGCATCAGCATCTGCGGCACCGCGGTGAGGCCGAGGCGCTGTGCCAAGCCGGTGCGCACCTCCTCCAGGTGCAGCGGTTGCGTCATGACGGAGGCGGCCAGGTCTCGGCTCGCCGCCTCCAGCCAGGCCTGCTCCATCGCTGCTCCGGCCCGGACGTGGTCCTGCGGGGTATCGGCACTCGTCGCGATGACGAGCACCGCCTCCCGCTGGATCCGGTCGGCGAGCAGGGACTCGTCGGGCAGCCGCGTGCGAGACGTGGTCAAGCCGACCGCCGCCAGTCCTTCCGCGCCGAACGCATCGGGTCGCACGCCACTACCGCGCGGGGTGGCCCACAGGGTCAGGTCACGTTGGTATTCGGCGTTGTCGCGGAAAACACGGGCCGCGTAGTCAAGCAACCGCGCGACGGCCAACGCCTCGTCGGGACCGGAGATCCACCGGCCGGTCACGCCGGGCGCCGCGAGCGCATCCAGCAGGGCGTCGCGGATGCCGTCGGGGAGTTCTCGCCGGTCGAAGGAGTGCCGGTGGCTTCGGCGGTCGGCCAAGACGCGGCGTCGGCGGTTCTCCGCATCGGTCGGCCGCGATCGGCGGGTGCCCACGACGGTGGCGGTCACCAGGTCGTCGGCGGAACCGGTCGCCGCCTCGGCGGCCCACCCCAGCCCGCGGATGGCCAGAGCCAGGTTCGCCAGCGCCGCGCCGAGGGAGATGCGCCGGTCGCGCCCTTCGGGGTCGTGCTGGGCCGCCAGAACCGTTCGTTCTCGGAGCTCGGCGGTCCGCCCGTGGAGCGCCAGTTCCCACGGGCGGGTGTTGTGCACCGACGGTGCACAGTGGACGGATTCAGCGAGGACAGCGGACTCGGCCGCCGACCACGAGTCCCGCCCGCCGTCGGCCTCGGCCCTGGCGACGCTCATCGCGAACCCTCCTCCTCGGGTCGTGCGGCACGGGTTCGGGCGATGCTGCGGACCAGATCGACCGCGGTGAGCACGCCGCACAGCCGACCGTCCCGCATGACCAGGACGGCATCGGTGTGGGCGTCGATCATGCGTTGCGCGGCGATGCCGATGTCGTCGGTGGCGTCCACCCGGGGCCCCGGCACCGGGCACAGCGAGCCGACCGGAGCGGACGTCTTCGGGTACTGGGCCGCGATGCCCTGCAGCAGATCCGCCGCGCTCACCAGCCCCAAGGCGTCGTCGTCGACGACCACGGCGAGGTGGTGGACGTCGCGCCGGTACATCTCGTACAGCGCGCTCATCGCGTCCAGCTCGGGCCGGACGGCCACCACGGGAGAGCTGGCGAGATCGAGCGCGCTTGCCTGAACGGTCATGTTCCACCCCGGAAGGCCGTATCCGGCTCGACCGTCGCGCACCCGCGGCCGTCCAGCTAGGGGAGATGGTCACGGAGTTCGCCTCCGTCAAACGCGGAGCTTGCGGATGAAGGGATCCTCGGGTTCGCCCGGCTCCAACCGGATGCGCGCGTCGGGGATCCGCACCCCGTGCTCGGCGGCGATCAGGGGGTTGAGGTCGGCTTCGGCTACCTCGGGGAGCAGCTCCGCCATCCGGGCCGTGCGCAGGAGCACGTCGACCACGGCGTCGGCGTCCAGCGGCTGTTCTGCCTGGGGGCCGAACAGCCGCGAGGCGGCCCGCAGGTCGTGGAGCATGTCGCGGGCGTCCCGGGTCGTGAGCGGGACCAGGCGCCGGCTGCGGTCGGCGATCAGGTCGGTATCGGTACCGCCCATGCCGAAGACGACTATCGGGCCGAAGGACGGCTCGCTGAGCACGCCGACGAGGAGCTCCCGCCCCTGCTCGACCATCGGCTGCACCACGACCCCGCGGAACCGGCTGCCGAAGCGGTCCCGCAGCCGCGCCCACCCGGCGCGCAGTTCGGCGACCGTGGACACGGCGAGCACCACGCCCCCGGCTCGGCCTTTGTGCACGAGGCCCTCCGCCAGGGCTTTGAGCACGACTACGCCGCCGAGCCGGTTGAACGCGGTGAGTGCCTCGGCTTCATCGGTGCACACCGTCGAGGGCACGACCGGGAGGCCGAAGGACGCGAGGAGTTCCTGCACCTCGCCGGGTTCCAGCCAGCCTCCCCCGGGCGCTCGGTCCAGCGCACCGGCCACGACACCGCGGGCGGCGGCCACGTCGATGTGCGGCAGGTCGGGCACCGCACCCCGCGGCCGGGCCAGCCAACCGGAGTACCCGGCGACGTCGGCCAGCGCACGGGCGGCCAACGTGGCATCGGCGAACGTCGGCAGTCGGGTGTCACCGGCGGTGAGCGAGGCCAACGATTCCCGCTGCCCTGCGCGCACGACGAGCACTGGTTTGCCGAATCCGTCCGCGCGGGCGCGGGCCACGGTGTCGGCGAGGGCCGGGGCCGGGTCGCTGACCGCGGTCCGCAGGACGGGAACGACCAGCGCGTCGACGGCGGGATCGCGCAGCACGAGTTCCACGCTCCGGCAGAAGGTGGCCGCGTCGATCGTGGCGGTGGTGTCGACCGGGTTCCGCGCGCTTGCCTCGGCCGGCAGCAGGTCGGCGAGTCCGGGTTCTGCCCGCTGCAGCACCGAGAATTCGAGTCCGGCTTGAGCGCAGGCGTCGGCGGCGAGCACGCCGAGGCCGCCCGCGTTGCTGATCACTGCCACGCGCGGCCCGGCCGGCAGGGGCTGCCAGCTGAGCACGCAGAGCACCGCGGCGAGTTCCGCCAGGTCGTCGACCCCGATAGCGCCGGTCTGCCGCAGCAAGGCATCCCGGGTGCTGCGCGGCGTCGAGGTCGCCGCCGTGTGCGAGAGAGCGGCCTGCTGGGCGATCGGGCTTGCCCCGCTGCGCAGTACGATCAGCGGCTTCGTCCGGCCGATCCGCCGCGCCAGCCACGCGAACTTCCGTGGGTTGCCGAAGGATTCCAGGTAAAGCACCGCGACCCGAGTGCGTTCGTCGCGTTCCCACCACAGCAGCAGGTCGTTGCCGCTCACGTCGTACTTGTCCCCTGTGGACACCATGGTGGACACGCCCAGGCCGACGTCGGCCAGCCGTTCCAACAGGGCGATGCCCACGCCTCCGGACTGCGTGGCGATGCCCACCTCCCCCGCTGGGAGCCCCGCAGCGCTGAAGGTCGCGTCCAGCCGCACGGCAGGATCGGAGTTGACCACGCCGAGGCAGTTCGGCCCCACCAGCCTCATCCCCCACCTGCGAACGGCGGCGAGCAGGCCATCCACGAAGGCGGGGTGACCGGTGATTCCGGCGGCCACCACGACCAGCGCGCACACCCCGAGCCGCCCGCATTCCTCCGCAACGTCGGGGATCCCTTCGGCGGGCACGCACACCACGGCCATCTCCGGCGCTTCCGGCAGGTCGGACACGGACCGGAATGCGGTCAGGCCGTGGATGTCCCCGCCGTGGCGGTTGACCGCGTAGATCGCTCCGGTGTATCCGCTGTGGATGACGTTGCGCAGCACGGCGTTTCCCACCGCCGACGCCCGACGGCTCGCACCGACGACCGCTACCGACTTCGGGCAGAGCACCCGGCGCAGGCTGGCGACGTCCGCGATCCGTTCGCGGTCGCTGATCCTGGCGTGGTAAGGCTCCCCGGCGTCCAGCGCGACCTTCACCTGGTACGACGCACCGTCCAGGTGGGCGTCGTACCGCAGGCCGCTGTCGCGGAGCACCCGCAGCATCGCCGAGTTCTCCGCCAGCACTTCCGCGAGGAACGCCCGCACGCCGCGTCGCCGTGCCGCCGCGACCAGGTGCTCCAGGAGCAGGGTTGCCACCCCGCGCGCGTGCTTCGCGTGTTCGACCAGGAATGCCACCTCGGCGACTTCCGGGATCAGCACCTCGAAATGACCGACGCCGATCAGGTGCTCCCCGGTGAACACCCCGAGCGCCACCACATGCGCATCACCGGGTTCCACCAGTCTCCGCAGGAAGCGGGTGATGGCCGAATCCGAAGGCACGCCGAAGAACCGGAAGTAGCGGTCCTCGGGCGAGAGCGTTCCGTGCAAGCGTTCGAGCTCGGCGAGATCGCCGGCGGCCAGTGGCCGGACAGTGACGACGCTGCCATCCGCCAGCACCGCCCGCACGGCTTCCGCGCTCCCCTCTGCTGACACCGGTAGCCCCTCCCACGCGATTCCCGTACTCGTGAGAAGACCACCCCACCTCGCCGGCGCCGATAGGGCCCATCGGCCCTATCAGCACGCCGGTCGCGGTTGACAACGTGAGCGGCGGTCCGAGCATCGCGGGGAGGGCGCCGAGGATGACACGCGCGAAGCAGTCCGTCGTGGTCGGTGTGGACGGCTCGGAGTCCTCATTGCAAGCGGCGCTGTGGGCGGCCGCCGAGGCCGAGCGCCTGTCGGTTCCGCTGCGCGTCGTTCTGATCAACAACGATCCCACCCGCGATCCGTTCGCCGAGGAAGTGGTGCGGGACATCGCCGACAGCTGCCGCCGGGCGGTGGGCGAACTGGAGATCACCGAGGAGGTCGCCCCCGGGCATCCCGCCGAGGAGCTGGTGCACCGGTCGGCCTCCGCGCGGCTGGTCGTGGTCGGCTCGCGCGGGCAAGGCGCGTTCCGGGAGACGTTGCTCGGCTCGATCAGCGCAGCGGTCGCCACGCACGCCTCGTCGCCGGTGGTCGTCGTCCCGGGCCACGACACCGCCACGTCCGGGCCGGTCGTCGTCGGCGTGGATGACTCGACGGGCAGCCGGAAGGCATTGCGCTACGCCTTCGACGCGGCCGACCGACGCCGCAGCGAACTCGTCGCGGTGCAGGCGCTGCCGAACGCCTACTTCATCCCCGGCCCCTACGACCACCCGGACCGCGACGAACTCCTGGCCAGCGCGGAAAAGCGCCTCGCCGAGCAGGTGTCCGCCTGCACCGACTCCTACCCGCAAGTGGTCGTTCGCCAGGTCGTGTCGAACATCCCGCCGGTGCGAGCGCTGCGCGAGGCCGCACAGCATGCGCAGTTGCTGGTCGTCGGCCATCGTGGGCTCGGAGGGTTTTCCGGTCTGCTGGTGGGTTCCGTGGCCAGGGGCGTGTTGCACCACCCGCCGTGCCCGGTCGCGGTAGTCCCGGGCTGACGGCTTCACCGCCGAGGGGGCATTCGTGCGGCGAGACGCGTTCGTCGAATGGGAACAGCGGTTCGGGCGGGGTGGGACCGGAGTTCTCGGGCGACTGCACGCCGCCGCAGCGCGGCGGGAGCGGATCGGCGCGGACGATCTGCACGACGTCGCCGAGGAGGTCCGGCGGCCGGTGGCCGCGCTCGCCGGGGCGGCGGGCTACTACGCCGATTTCGCCGGTGCACACGGCATCCGTCACGTCCGGGTTTGCGTGGGGACCTCGTGCTTCGTCTCGGCCGGCGACCACACCATCCCGCTGGCCGAAGCGGCTCTCGCCGTCGAGCCCGGAAGCACCAGCGCCGATGGTTCGGTGTCGTTGGCCGGCGCGTACTGCTTGGGCTTCTGCTACGCCTCACCCGCGGCCCTCGACGGGCACACGCCCATCACCGGTCCTGAGCTCGGCGATCGATTGCTCTCCGCCGACCACCCGGTCGTCCCGGCGATCCCCTACCGGGTCACCAGCCGCCGGGCCGTGACGCTCGCCGGGCTGACCGGAGCCGAGGAGTCCTGGCAGGTGTGGCCGCAGGTCGTCGCGGGCGGGTCACCGGCCGCGATCCGCGCCGAGGTCTCGATTGCCGGTCTGCGCGGCCGGGGCGGGGCCGAATTCCCGGTGGCACAGAAGTGGGAGGCGGCGCGCGGCGCGGAGCCGAGGTTCGTGGTGGCCAACGGTGACGAAGGCGATCCCGGTTCGTTCTGCGACCGGCTGCTGCTGGAGGGCGACCCGCACCGGGTGCTGGAGGGACTGGCCCTCGCCGGGTTCGCGGTCGGCGCGAACCGGGGCGTGGTGTTCGTGCGTTCGGAATATCCCGCAGCGGTGGGAAGAATGCGGGCCGCAGTGGCGGCGGCGCGGGCCGCGGGGCACCTCGGGACCGATGTGCACGGCTCGTCGTTCGACTTCGACGTGGAGGTCGTGGAGGGCGCGGGCTCCTACGTCACCGGAGAGGAAACCGCGCTTCTGCATGCCTTGCAAGGGTTTCGCGGCAGCGTCCGGCCCCGGCCGCCTTACCCGACCGAGTACGGCCTGGCCGGGCGGCCCACCTCGGTGAACAACGTCGAAACGCTCGCGGCGGTGCCGTGGGTGTTGCGGCACGGCGGCGCCGCTTACGCGCAACTCGGCAACCCGGTCGAAACCGGCACCAAGCTCGTGTGCCTGAGCCAGCGCTTCCGGCGCCCCGGCGTCTACGAGGTCGAGTTCGGCGTACCGCTGCGCTACATCGTCGAAACCCTCGGCGGCGGCCTCAAACCCGGCTACACCCTGCGGGCCCTGCAGGTCGGCGGCCCGCTCGGCGGTTTCCTCTCGCCCGACGACCTGGACATCCCGCTGCTCGCCGAGGTGCTCGCCGGCGCCGGGGTGGCACTCGGGCACGGCAGCCTCGTCGCCATCGACGACCGCATCACCGCACGGGAGCTGCTCCGGCACGTGTGGAGCTTCGCCGCCGCCGAGAGCTGCGGCGCCTGCACCCCGTGCCGCGTCGGCACGCGGCGCGGGATGGAGCTGGCAACGCGCTTCCCGACCGACTCGGAGCAAGTCCTTTCACAGCAGGAAGAGCTGTTCGAGGTGTTGAGCACCGGCAGCCTCTGCGCCTTCGGTCGGGGCGTGCCCGCAGCGGTGCGAAGTCTGCTGCGCGTCTACCGCGACGAGCTCCTGCCAGGAGAGCACTGATGCACGTGATCATCGGGCGCACCGCGGTGGACGTCGCGGACGGCGCCACGATCCTCGATGCCGTCCGTGCCGGCGGCACAGACCTGCCGACGCTCTGCCACGACGACCGGCTGTCCCCGCGCGGCTCATGCCGCACCTGCCTGGTCCGCGCGGCAGGCCGGATCGTCGCCGCCTGCACGACGCCCGCAACCGACGGCATGCACGTCGACCTCGACGACCCCGCGACCCGGCAGGCGGCCAGAGGGGCGGTCGAGCTGATCGTCTCCGAGCTTCCCGAGCGCGCGCTGGACATCCCTGCCGAACGCAGCGAACTCGTCCGGGCCTGCGCGCATTTCAGCATCACCACCAGCGGTTTCGCCGGCGCGAAGCATGATCGCGGGACTGATCATTCGCACCCGTACGTCAAGCTCGACCGCGACCTGTGCATCGCCTGCGGACGGTGCGTGGCCATGTGCGCCGAAGTCCAGGGCACCTTCGCCCTCGAACTCACCGGCCGCGGCTTCGACACCGTCGTGGCGCCGGGCGACGGCGGGCCGTGGGTCTCCTCGCCGTGCGTCGGTTGCGGCGGATGCGTCGACAGCTGCCCCACCGGAGCGCTGTCCGAGCCCGGCCTGCTCGACCTCCGTCCCACCACCGCGACGACCACGACCACCTGCGGCTACTGCGGTGTCGGCTGCACCCTCGACGTGCACGTCCGCGACGACACCATCGCCGCGATCACCCCGACGCACGGCGCGCCGGTCAACCGCGGCCACGCCTGCATCAAAGGCCGCTTCGCGCATTCCTTCGCCCGCGCCGCCGACCGCCTGACGACGCCGCTGCTGCGGCGCGACGGCCAACTGGTCGAAGCGACCTGGCAGGAAGCCCTCACCACGGTCGCCCGGCGTCTAGCCGCCATCCGCGACCGGTACGGCCCGGACTCGATCGCCATGATCTCCTCCGCCCGCGCCACCAACGAGGAGAACTACCTGGCCCAGAAGTTCATCCGCACCGCCATCGGCACCAACAACATCGACAACTGCTCCCGCCTGTGCCACGCGCCCTCCGCCGCCGGGCTCACCGCCTCCCTCGGCCTCGCCGGCGGCACCAACCCCCTCGACGACCTCGACCACGCGGACTGCGTCCTGCTCGCCGGCGCCAACCCCACCGAGGCGCACCCCGTCGTCGGAGCCCGCATCAAGCAACGAGTCCTCGCCGGAGCCCGGCTCGTCGTCGTCGACCCCCGACGCACCGAACTCGCCGCGCTCGCCGACATCCACCTGCAAAACCAGCCGGGCTCCAACGTCGCCGTCTTCAACGGCCTCGCGCACCAGCTGATCGACGAGGACCTCGTCGCCCACGACTTCCTCGAACAGCGGACGACGGGGTTCGAGGAGCTCGCGGCGCTGGTCCGCGACTACGGACCCGACGCCGTCGCCGGTATCGCCGAGGTGCCATCGGCGGAATTGATCGCGGCAGCGCGGCTTTTCGGGCGATCGCAGCGCCCGATCGTCATCTACGGGCTCGGCGTCACCGAACACGCCCACGGCACCGACGGCGTGCGCACCCTGACCAACCTCGCCATCCTGCGCGGCTCGGTCGGCACCCCAGGCTGCTGCGGAATCCTCCCGCTACGCGGCCAGAACAACGTCCAAGGCGCATCCGACATGGGCGCGCTGCCGGACGTCCTGCCCGGCTACCAGCCCATCAGCGACGCGGGAATCCGGGACCGCTTCGCAACCGCCTGGGGCCACCCGATTCCCGGACGACTCGGGCTGCGCATCCCGCAGATGTTCGACGCCGCCATCGCCGGAGACGTGCGGGCGCTGTACGTCATCGGCGAGGACATCGCCCAGAGCGACCCGACCAGCGGCCACGTCCGCGACGCCCTGCGTGCGTGCGACCTGGTGGTCTGCCACGACCTCTTCCTGTCGCGCACGGCCGAGCACGCCGACATCGTCCTGCCCGCCGCCTCGTTCCTGGAGAAGGACGGGACCTTCGTCAACTTCGACCGGCGTTTCCAACGCGTGCGCCCCGCGCTGACCCCACCGGGACGAGCGGACACCGACTTCGGCATCCTGCTCGGCCTCGCCGACGCCCTGAGCGCCGACCTCGGGTGCCGCACGCCCGCCGAAGCGCTCGCCGAATGCGCCGCCCTGACACCGGTCTTCGCCGGGATCTCGCACCACCGGCTCGACGCCGAAGGACCGCTGCACTGGCCATGCCGAGCGCCCGGCCAACCCGGCGAAGCCGTGCTCCACCTCGACAGGTTCGCCACGCCGGACGGCCGAGCAGCACTGGCCGCCCTGCCCTACCTCCCACCGGGCGAGCAACCCGACGCCGAGTTCCCCTACCTGCTGGTCACCGGCCGGCGGCTCGTGCACTACAACACCGGCTCCATGACCCGCCGCACCCCCAACACCGAACTCCGGCCCGCCGAGACCCTCGAACTCCACCCCGCCGACGCCGCCCGCCTCGGCGTGCGGGAAGGCACCGAGGTGACCGTGACCAGCCGCTGGGGCCGAGCCGCCCTGACCGCCCACCCCAGCCGCGACATCGCGCCCGGCCAGGCCTTCGCCGCCTTCCACTTCCCGGGCGCGACCGTCAACGACCTCACCTCGCCCCACACCGACGCGATCACCGGCTGCCCCGAGTACAAGGTCACCGCAGTACGCATCGCGCCCGCGCAACGCGACTGACCGCGGTGAACAGAGGACCTTCGGCCCCGTGACAACACCCCTGCCGACCGCAAGTGTCGAGGCAACTCGTGTCCACTGGAGACGTTCGCGGAGGAAGCCATGACTGTGCGTGAAGGCCACGAGATGCGCTGGGGCGGGCTGGCCGGACTCGCTTCGCTGGTGCTCGCCATCGTCGCGGGGATCCTGCTGCGCAATGCACCGGGCATCGTCGCTTCCCCCGAGACGATCGCGATGTACCTGGCCGGTTCGCTCCGGACGATCATGGCCGCGGTCGTGCTCGCGGCCGCCGCGGTGGCGCTGTTCATGTGGTTCGGCGCCACCCTGGCCACCGCCTTCCGGCTGGCCGACCCCGACAGCGACGCTCCTGCCGTGGTGCTGTCCGGGTTCGCGCTCACAGCCGCCATCGGATTTATGGCCACGGCGGTCTTCGGCGGCATGGCCTACACGCTGGCCTCCTACCCTGCGCTGCTCGTGCTGGCCGCTGTGCCCTACACCGCGCTCACCATCGTGGGCACCATCGCCGGACTCGCCATCGCCCTGCCGCTGGCCGCCTGCACCGTGGCCATGGCGCGCACCGACGTGTTCCCCCGGTGGATGGCGTGGTTCACCGGGTTCGTCGCCGTCATCCGGGTCCTCGGCGCGATCACCGTCCTCGGTGGTGGCGGTGTGCTGATGCCGGGCAGCGCGCTGGCCGGCATGCTCCCCGGGGCGCTGACCGGCTTGTGGATGCTGGTGCTCGGCGGCTACCTGGTCCGCGAACACCTGCCCAGCATTTCCCCGCAGCGACGTCAGGCACCCGGGCCGGCCTGATCCGGCGAGCCGGCGCGGCGACCGGAGCGCGCCGGCTCAGCCACTCGTCCTTTGTGGAGTGCTTCCGTGAGCGAGCAGAGCAGTTATTCGATCGTCGTCGGCGTCGACGGCTCGCCATCCTCGAAAGACGCCCTGCGGTGGGCCGTTCAACAAGCACGTCGTGCGGATGGACGGATCGACGCGGTGATGGTCTGGGACACGCCTGCGTTCTACGACTGGCCCATGCGAACCGCCGAGCAGCTCGACCGCGCCACGAACGAGGCGCTCCGCAGGATCGTCCGCGAAACCGCCGACGAAGCCGACCTCATCAGGATCAGCACGCACGTCGCCCGCGGCCATCCGGCCAAGGCCCTGCTGGACGCCGCCGAAACGGCCGACCTCCTCGTCGTGGGCCGGCGCGGCCAAGGCGCCTTCACCCACGCCCTGCTCGGCTCGATCAGCCAGTACTGCGTCAACCACGCCCCATGCCCGGTGGTAGTCGTCCGCGACGCGAAACCATGATCCCACAACCTATCCACGCCGAGCGGACCCAATTCGGATCCGCGTCGGGGCGGCGACGACCGGGGCCTGCGGAGCCGTTCGCCAACCCGGAGCACCTGGCATTCGGCCGCTGGCACACGTCTCGGCTCGACGCAGGAGCGGGGCGTCCTGCGGCCCGGCACGGGCCGCGGGTGGGCCCATGCTCATGGCCGGCTCTTTCTACGAGGTTCAGCTCACGGCGGTGCGGCCAGGCAGGGTCGGTGATGCAAGAAACTTCGGCGTCGCCTCGGCGTTCTCCTGGGCGCATGCGCCGCAGCCGCCTACGTCAATGCCTTCAGCAGCCGCTCCGCCAGGACCCCGGCAGAGGCCGGGTTCTGCCCGGTGTACAGGTTGCGGTCCACCACCGTGTAAGGCTTCCACATCTCGCCGCGGGTGAAGTCGACGCCCAGGTCGTTCAGTTCGTCCTCCAGCAGCCACCGCGCCTTGGAGGCCAGCCCGACGGCGTTCTCCTCATCGTTGGTGAAGGCCGTGACGCGGTAGCCGGCGAACGGCGAAACGCCGTGGATCCTCGTGGCCAGCATCGCGGCCGGGGCGTGGCAGACGACGGCGAGCGGTTTGCCGGAGGCGAGCGCCGCGGTCAGCAGCCGGCCCGCGTCGGCGTCGTCCCACAGGTCTTCCATCGGGCCGTGGCCGCCGGGGAAGTAGACGGCGTCGTAGTCCTCCAGGCGGGCGTCCGAGAGCTGGATGGGCCGCCGCATCTCCTCCGCGGAGCGGATGATGCCCTCCAGCTCCAGGGCGATCTGAGCACCGCCCGCCATGTCGGGGCGCAGGCTCATCATGTCGACATTCGGGACGACGCCGTGGGGAGTGGCCACCACGACCTGGTGGCCGGCTTCCGTGAGCGCCTTGTACGGTGCCGCGAACTCCTCGGCCCAGTAGCCGGTCGCGTGCCGGGTGCCGTCCTTGAGCGTCCAGTACGTTGCTCCGGTCATCACGAACAGTAGCTTCGCCATGTCGATCACTCCTGCCGTCCAGGTTCGCGGCCCGCGTCCGCGGGCGTCGCTTGATTCCACGGTCGCGCGCGAAGCGGTCGCTCGCATCCGTGCATCGACGAACAGCAGCACGGCCAGGATGATCTCGGCGATGTGCTGCGCGACGTCGGTGTTCAGCGCGATCCCGAGCAGTTTCGGGGACGCCATCCCCGCGGCGACGCCGAAGAGAACCATCAGGACGGGCGCGGCGATGTTCCAACGGTCCAGCTTCGTCGCGGCGAGCGAGCGGGCCAGGACGGCCGTCGACATCGCCAGGAGGGATGCGATCATCACTGGCGGGACTCCACGCAGACCGGCCCCGGTACGGCGGCTGGTCACCGTCCCGCCAACACTGGCCGAGGCCATTCCGGATGCCCGGTAACCGACGGGCGCCTGGCCACACCGACTGATCGCGTGTTCGAAGGCCACAAGACGTCTGAGGAGTGCAGGGTTGGGGTTCGGGAAGGCCGTGGTGATCGTGGCGGGTGGAACGGTTGCAGCAGGAGCGCTGCTGACCGGCGTTTCGCTGGCGATGGAGCGGGGACAGCCGACCGAGCGGACGACCGTCGTCAAGGTTGAGGAGCCGACCGTGACGCTCAGGGACCTGCGGTGCCCACCAACGTTCGAGGCGGGTGAGCCCCGGGAGTTCACGCAGCTGTGCGGGCTGCCGATGAACCGCGACATCGAGCGCCTGATCGTGCCACCCGAGAAGCCGAGTTAGGCGAAAGCTGACCGGCTGGGTCAGGGGGTGAGGACTACTTTCCCGAATTTTCCGGGGGCAGCCAGGCGGGCGTATGCGTCGTCGTAGGCATTGAGAGGGTGGGTCGCCTCGATCGGCACCTGGATTCGTTCCTGCTCCAGGAGCGGTACGACATGGGTGCGGATGCGGTGTGCCAGCAGTGCTTTCTCCGCTGGGCTGCGCCCGCGAATGGTCGTTCCGATGAGGCGGGCGCGTTTGAGCATGAGGTCGAACATCTTCAACGGGGCGGTCATGCCGCCCTGCACGCCGACGATAAGGAAACGTCCACCCGTCCGCAGCAACTTGACTCGGTCCAGACAGTTTTCGCCGCCGACCAGTTCGACGATGATGTCGAACGGTCCATAGTCGACTTCGCCTTCGGGCGTGACAACGTCGACGCGACCGTTTCCGGCCGGCAGCGAGGCGATTTCGCCGTGGAGTTCGGTGCGCCGCACGCTCGCAACCACATCGGCGCCGGAAACGGCGGCGATCTGGACCATCGCCGTGCCGATCCCGCCGGCGGCGCCGGTGACCAGAACCCGGTCCCCGGCCGCGATACCGGCCTGGGTGACGAGCGCATCCCACGCGGTGCTGAAGGCTTCCGGGAACCCGCCGGCCTGCTCCCACGAGATGTTGCCCGGGACCGGGAGGAGCAGATCTGCGGGGACTGCGATGCGTTCTGCGTGTCCACCGCCACCGACCAGAGCCATCACGCGATCTGCGACGCGGACATCGCGCACCGCCGAGCCCAGTTCGAGGACTTCGCCGGAGACTTCCAAGCCGGGGATGTCGGCCGGCCAGCCGGCCGGTGCCGGGTAGTCGCCGCGTGCTTGCTGCAGGTCTGCGGCGTTGAGCCCGGCTCCACGGATGCCGATGAGGACCTGATCTGGTCGGAGAACGGGATCCGGGTGCTTCTGAAGCTCGAACCGGCCATCGACGATGGTGACTGCGCGCATGACGAGATGCTAGGGCCGAGGACGTGCGACACCGCACTTCCTTTGTCCATGGGGCTTTCTTCCTCTGGCCAACCGACGGCGGTCCGGTTTCCCTGGATGCATGCGTCCCGGTGGGTGAGCCGCCCGCCGGTTCCCCGTGCGGCGAGAAGGGGGATGCGAACCATGTCGGTGAGGTCTGGCCGGGAAACCGTCGAGGCGCGGATCCCGCAGCAGATGTCGGGTGGTGCGGTCACGGCCGCACGTGGCTTGGAAGTCCTGCGGAACCCGTTGCTGAACAAGGGGACCGCCTTTACCCAGGTCGAGCGGGACAGCCTGGGGCTGGACGGGCTGTTGCCCTCGGCGGTCACCACGCTCGAGGAGCAGGTGCAGCAGGCCTACCAGCAGTACCGTGCTCAGCCGAGCGACCTGCTCAAGAACGTGTACCTCACGGCCCTGCACGACCGGAACGAAGTGCTGTTCTACCGGCTGCTCAGCGAGCACCTGAGGGAACTGCTGCCCATCGTCTACGACCCGACCGTTGGCGAGGCGATCAAGCAGTACAGCCACGAGTACCGCCGGCCGCGTGGGGTGTACCTGTCCATCGCCGACGTCGACGGGATCCCCCGGGCGTTGGAGAACTTCGGTTCGGGCGCCGAGGACGTCGACCTGATCGTCGCCTCGGACGCCGAGGAGATCCTGGGCATCGGCGACTGGGGTGTGGGCGGCATCGACATCGCCGTGGGCAAGCTGGCGGTGTACACGGCCGCCGCGGGAATCGACCCCGCTCGGGTCATCCCCGTCTCCCTGGATGCCGGCACCGACAACCAGCAGCTGCTCGACGACCCGAACTACGTGGGCAACCGGCACCACCGGGTGCGCGGGCAGCGATACGACGACTTCATCGATGCCTACGTCTCGGCCGCGACGCGGATGTTCCCCCACGCACTGCTGCACTGGGAGGACTTCGGTCCGGGGAACGGCCGCCGCATCCTGGAGAAGTACACCGACCGCATCTGCACGTTCAACGACGACATGCAGGGCACCGGCGCGATCGCGCTGGCAGGCCTGCTCGGGGCCCTCGAAGTGGCGCAGACACCGGTGCGCGACCAGCTAGTCGTCATCTTCGGGGCGGGCACGGCGGGAATCGGGATCGCCGACCAGCTCCGGGACGCGATGGCGCGCGACGGCCTCGACCGCGAGACGGCGATTCGCCGCATCTGGGCGGTGGATCGCCAGGGCTTGCTCACCGACGACATGTCCGACCTGCGAGATTTTCAGGTGCCCTACGCCCGGCCTGCCTCGGAGGTGGCCGACTGGCGGCGCGATGGCGGCGTCGGGCTCGCCGAGGTCGTCGCCCGCGTGCGGCCGACGATGCTGGTCGGTACCTCCACCGCGCACGGCGCCTTCACCGAGGACGTCGTCCAGGAGATGACCGCGCACGTGCAGCGGCCCATCATCTTCCCGCTGTCCAACCCCACCGAGCGCATCGAGGCGATGCCCGCCGACGTGATCCGGTGGAGCGGTGGGAAGGCCCTGGTCTGCACGGGAATCCCGGTCCACCCGGTCACCTACCGCGGGACCACCTACGCCATCGGCCAGGCCAACAACGCCCTGCTGTACCCCGGGCTCGGACTCGGCGCGGTCGTCGCGAGAGCCCGGCGGGTCTCGGACGGCATGCTCCAAGCGGCGGCCGAGGCGGTCGCCGGCATGGTCGACGCGCACACGCCCGGGGCGTCGCTGCTGCCCCAGGTGGACGACCTCCGCGAGGTCTCGGCCACCGTCGCCGCGGCGGTCGCCGAGCAGGCGACCGAGGAAGGCCTGGCCCAGGCCGAGCTGCACGACCCGCCTCGCCAGGTGCGCGAGGCGATGTGGCAGCCCGCCTACCGCCCGGTGCGAGGAGGCTGAACATGCCCGCCCAGCAGCGGCGCGCGCCGCGGATTCGCGAGGTCCCGGTCGGGATCGACGCCACCGGAACCCGGACCGAGAGCGACTCGCTCGGTGCGGTCGAGGTACCCGCCGACCACTACTGGGGCGCGCAGACGCAGCGCTCGCTGATCCATTTCGACATCGGTGACGACCGCATGCCCAAGCCCGTCTACCACGCCTACGGCTACGTCAAGAAGGCCGCCGCGACGGTCAACGCTCGCGCGGGCCGCCTGGCGCCGTGGAAGGCCGATCTGATCAGCCGGGTCGCGGACGAGGTCGTCGCCGGTGACCTCGATGCCGAGTTCCCGCTCTACGTGTGGCAGACCGGGTCGGGAACCCAGTCGAACATGAACGTCAACGAGGTGATCTCCAACCGGGCGATCCAGCTGCTCGGCGGCCGGCTGGGCAGCAAGGACCCGGTCCACCCCAACGACGACGTGAACATGGGCCAGTCCTCCAACGACACCTTTCCCACGGCCATGCACATCGCGGCGGTGCAGGCGATCGACACCGCGCTGCTGCCTGCCGTCCAGCGCCTGCGCGACGCCGCCGCGCGCAAGAGCGAGCAGTGGGCCGACGCGGTCAAGATCGGTCGTACTCACCTGGAAGACGCCACGCCGCTGACCGTCGGCCAGGAATGGTCCGGCTACGTCGGGCAGCTCGACGATGCCATCGACCACCTCCGCACCACCCGGTCCGGGCTGCACCGGCTGGCGATCGGCGGAACCGCCGTGGGCACCGGGCTCAACGCGCCGCCCGGGTTCGGCGACGAGGTCGCCACCGAACTCGCCGCGCTGACCGGCTACCCCTTCGTCAGCGCCCCCAACAAGTTCGCGGCCCAGGGATCGCTGGACGCCCTCGTGCGCACCTCGGCGGCGCTGCGCACGTTGGCGACCGCGCTCTACAAGTTCGCCAACGACATGCGCTGGCTCGGCTCGGGCCCCCGCACAGGCCTGGGCGAACTGACCTTCCCGTCCAACGAGCCCGGCTCCTCGATCATGCCGGGCAAGGTCAACCCGACGCAGGCCGAGGCCCTGCTGATGGTGTGCATCCAGGTCATCGGCAACGACACCGCCGTGTCCATGGCCGGCGCGGAGGGCAACTTCGAACTCAACGCCTTCCGCCCGGTCGTCATCAACAACCTGTTGCACTCCACCAGGATTCTCGCGGACATGTGCGACCACTTCCGCGAGTACCTCGTCGAAGGCGCCCGGCTGAACAACGACCAGCTGGCGAAGAACATCGACAACTCGCTCATGATGGTCACCGCGTTGAGCCCGGTCATCGGCTACGACGAGGCATCCCGGATCGCCCACCGCGCGCTGGACGAGAACCTCACCCTCAAGGACGCGGCGATCAAATCGGGCGTCAGCGAGAAGCTCTACGACGACGTGGTCGTCCCCGAGCAACTCGCCCACCCCGGCGCGGCCAAGCCTCGTCCTTCGGCGTGAGGTACCTCGGGACGAGCCATCCGATCCCGCGCCCATCGCGCTGGGTCGCCAACGCGGCGTTCGGCTGCGGTGTTCACCGCGAGTGCTCGTCGAGAGCGGGCCGGATGCGCACCTGCCCGGCTTCGACGCGACCTCGTACTGGGCGCGCACCGGCCTCGGCCAAGGCTCACGGGTGTCGGCATCGCTGGTCGCCGAGGGGGCCTGGGCGGCCGGTGCGTGGCTGCAGGCCATGCTCGTCGGCGCGAAGAACCCACGCCCGGTCGACCGGCTCAACCCGCCGAACGCGCTGGCGAACGCCTACCGCACCGCGGACGACCGCTGGCTGACGCTGGCCTTCGTCAACGAGGACAAGCAGGTTCCGCTCTTCCTCCACGCCATCGGGCACCCCGAGGCGGCGGAGGACCCGCGCTTCCACGATTCCGCCTGACCGCGGCCACGCGCGGGCGGTCCATGTTTGGAGTCCTGTGCGCACGGAAAACTTTCGAGCATGGACCGGCCCGAGCTGAGCCGCGCCACGCAGCAGATCCGCGTGGCGCCGGAACGGATCACGGCCTGTCTCTTCGACCTCGACGGCGTGCTCACCAGCACCGCCGCGCAGCACATGGCGGCCTGGAAGCAGACCTTCGACGCGTTCCTGCGGGAACGGGAGGGCGAGCACTTCTCGCCGTTCACCGAACGTGACTACCTGGAGCACGTGGACGGGCGGCCGCGGGCGGACGGGGTGCGCCAGTTCCTCGCCTCCCGCGGCATTTCCCTGCCCGAGGGGAGTCGCGACGACCCACCGGCCTCGGACACGATCCACGGTCTCGGCAACCGGAAGAACGAGACCCTGCAGGAGATCATCCGGCAACGAGGGGTGACGCCCTATCCGGGGTCGGTGCGCTACCTGGAGGCGGTGCGGGGCGCCGGCCTCGCCATCGGCGTGGTCACCTCCTCGGAGAACGGCGCGTCGGTGCTGGAAGCGGCGGGCTTGAGCCGCTTCGTGCAAGCGCGGATCGACGGCCTGGTGATCACCGAGCAGAAGCTGCGCGGCAAGCCGGCGCCGGACGCCTTCCTGGCCGGGGCCCGGGCACTCCGCGTCGCACCGGCCGAGGCGGCGGTCTTCGAGGACGCACTGGCGGGCGTGCAGGCCGGCCGGGCCGGCGGGTTCGGGTGGGTGGTCGGCGTCGACCGCACCCACCACGCGGACGAGTTGCGGGCGCACGGCGCCGACGTCGTGGTCTCGGACCTGGCCGACCTCCTGGTCGCGGACCGCTGACGGGCGAGGTGGTGAACGACGTGACGATTCCTCGGCTACCGGGTTACGAGGTCGCCCCGTGGGAGCTGCGGTGGCGGTGGCTGGACCTGGACGCCCTGCGCCGCACCGAATCCACCTTCGCCCTGTCCAACGGCCACATCGGGTTCCGCGGCTCGTTCGAGGAAGGCGAGCCGCGTGGCCTGCCCGGTACCTACCTGAACGGCTTCTACGAGCGGCGACCGCTGCCCTACGCCGAGGCCGGGTACGGCTACCCGGAGGACGGGCAGACCGTGGTCAACGTGACGGACGGCAAGATCATCCGGTTGCTCGTCGAGGACGAACCGGTGGACATGCGCTACGGCTCGGCCCCGCACCACGAGCGCGTGCTCGACTTCCGGTCGGGAACGCTGCGCCGCAGCACGGAGTGGATCTCCCCCACCGGCCGGCGCGTGCGCATCACCTCGGAGCGCCTGGTCTCGTTCACCCAGCGCGCCATCGCCGCGATCCACTACGAGGTCGAGCCGCTGGACGGGCAGGCACAACTCGTGGTGCAGTCCGAACTGCAGGCCAACGAACCGATCGAGCGGGACGTCGACGATCCGCGAGTGGCCGCCGTCCTGGAGGGCGCGCTGATCTCGGACTTCTCCGTGGGCGAGGGCAGCGTCGCCGTACTGGGCCACCACACCCGCCGGTCCGGCCTGCGCATGGCCGCGGCGATGGACCACGAGGTGGACGCGCCCGGTCCGGTGTGGACGGAGAACCGGACAGAGGACGACCTCGCCCGGTTGACCGCGGCCGCCGAGGTGCCGCAGGGGCAGAAGCTGCGGTTGACCAAGTACGTCGCGTACGGCTGGTCCAGCCAGCGATCCCCGCAAGCCCTGCGGGCCCAGGTGGAGGCCGCGCTGGCCGGCGCCCGGCAGAGCGGCTGGCAGGGCCTGCTCGACGAGCAGCGCGCCTACCTGGACGACTTCTGGGAGGCCGCGGACGTGGAGATCGACGGCGACGCCGAGCTGCAGCAGGCGGTCCGGTTCGCGCTGTTCCACGTGCTGCAGGCCGGCGCCCGCGGAGAGAGCAGGGCGATCCCGGCGAAGGGGCTCACCGGCCCCGGCTACGACGGGCACGCGTTCTGGGACACCGAGTCGTTCGTACTGCCGTTGCTGACCTACACGGTCCCGGATGCCGCCCGCAACGCGCTGCAATGGCGGCACTCCACATTGGACAAGGCGCGGACCAGGGCCGCTCAGCTCGGCCAGGCCGGCGCCGCGTTCCCGTGGCGCTCGATCAACGGCGATGAGTGCTCCAGCTACTGGCCGGCCGGCACGGCGGCGTTCCACATCAACGCGGACGTCGCCGACGCCACCGCGCGCTACCTCGCGGCCACCGGGGACGCGGACTTCGAGGCATCTGCCGGGCTGGAACTGCTGGTGGAGACGGCGCGGCTGTGGACGTCGCTGGGGCACCACGACGCGCACGGCCGGTTCCGCATCGACGGGGTCACCGGTCCCGACGAGTACACGGCCGTCGTCGACAACAACGTCTACACCAACCTGATGGCGCAGCGGAACCTGCACGAGGCGGCCGACCACTGCGAGCGGCACCCGGAGCTGGCCGGCGAGCTGGGCGTGGACGACGAGGAGACGGCCCGCTGGCGGGACGCGGCCGACCGGGTGGTGGTGCCCTACGACGACGCGCTGGAGGTGCATGCGCAGTCCGAGGGGTTCACCAAGCACGCCCACTGGGACTTCGCGAACACGCCCCGGGAGGACTACCCGCTGCTGCTGCATTACCCGTACTTCGACCTCTACCGCAAGCAGGTGGTCAAGCAAGCGGACCTGGTGCTGGCCATGTTCCTGCGCGGGGACGCCTTCACCCCGGAGGAGAAGGCCAGGAACGTGGCGTACTACGAGGCGCTGACCGTGCGGGACTCATCGCTGTCCTCGTCCGTGCAGGCGGTGCTCAACGCCGAGGTGGGCCACCTCGGACTGGCCTACGACTACTTCGCCGAGGCGGCCCTGGCCGATCTGCACGACATCTACCAGAACGTGCGCCAGGGCCTGCACATCGCCGCGCTGGCCGGTGCGTGGATCGCCGCGGTCGCCGGGTTCGGCGGCATGCGGGACCACGGCGGCGAGCTGAGCTTCGCGCCCCGGCTACCGCCCGCGCTCAGCCGCATCTCGTTCCGGATGTGCTTCGCCGGCAGCCGGATCTGCGTCACCATCCACCGCGACGAGGCGACCTACGCGCTGCGCCACGGCGAGCCGGTGCAGACCTCGCACCACGGCACGCCGATCCTGCTGAACCAGGGCCGGCCGATCACCATGCCGATACCACCGCCGCCGGAGAACCCCACGCCCCGCCAGCCCGCGGGGCGAGCGCCGGCCCCCCGCCGGATCCGGCCGATCCCCGGTGGCTGAGCTCATCGGCTCAGGCCCGATTCTCGCCCCCGGGGCGGCGGTCCGCCGGGCGCACCGGCGGGATCGGATGGCTGGGCCAGCGTCGCGGCCCCGACCACAGGGAGGGCACGGCGTCGGTCGCCGCCGCTAGCGCGTACGCGGTGGACTCGTAGTTGACCCGCCAGCCCCGGAAGTGCGGCCACGCCTCCTCCGGAGTGCGCTCCACCGGGAACCCGACCTCGGTCAGCCGCGCGACCGCGGCGCGGTATTCGCCGTACGACAGCCGAATTCCGGAGTCCGGATCCGGGTCCTCGTCGACCGGGATGCCCACGGCGAACGCGATCTGCCGCAGAGCGGTGAAGCCCATCCGCAGGCACAGCCGCGGCTCGATCCGGTCGCGGCTCGGGCACAGCGCGAGCAGCAGTGCCGCCGAGTCCAGCACGGCCAGCAGCCCGACCAGCCACGAATGCCGCGGCTGCGGGGACCGGAACCAGACCAGGACAGGGTAGTTGCTGTGGCTCTCGCCGATGTCGGCCGCCCACCTCTCCCAGAGCCGGTACAGCTCCGTGAGGTCGTCTTCGCCGAGCTGGGTGCCGTACCTGGTGCGGGCGAGCAGCTCCGGGCCCCACGGCGGAGATCCAGCCCGCGCCGCCAGCAAGGTCACCTCGGTCTCGCGGCGGTTGAACGCCGAGTACAAGGTCGGCAGGTAGGCGATCTGGAGGGCCACGATCAGAAGTCCCGTTCCGGCCGCGAGGAAATCGATGACGCTCGGCCCGGCGGTGGCGGTGGTGGCGAACCCCAGCGTGAACAACGACGAGCCGGCCTCCCGAGCCGACTCGGCCAGACCCGGCTCCCACGGGAACAGCAGGAGGGTGTAGCCGAGGAAGTAACCCGCGAGCCAGGTGGCCAGCATGACGGCGAGGAAGGTGACCGGCTGCGCGGCGAGAATCCGGTCCCGCGTCGGGTAGTCGGGCGCCGACCTGGTGAGCAGCACGAAGAGCGAGTTCACCGCCCGGCGGACCGAACGCGTGAGCCCGCTGGGACGCGCACGGGTGATGACCAGCGTGCGCGCGACGCTCACCGTCACCACCGCCACGAGCAGACCACCCATGACGGCCGCGCCGATACCACCGGCCGCCCTGCCGTCCAACTGCCCCATGCACATCCCGGATTCATCCACTGTGGACTTCCCTGGCCCGTTCAGCCGACCGAACCGAGCGTCCGTGCGGCTGTTTCACTTCAGGAACGCCGGGCGTAGCGCGCTACCTCGGCGGCTTTCCCTTCGGTGGTCCCGTCCCCGGAGCCGACGGCTCTGCGCGCGTGGTTGCCACGGCGGCGTTTCCACGCACCGCCTCAACCCGGCCAGCGCGCAGCGCCCTCTCGATCGCGCCGAGCATCGAATTGACCCGAAGAGTCTAATGTCGATTGCGGTAGTGCGGATAGAGGATGCCGGGCAGGTGCTCGCGGTGGCGATGCGCCGGGCTCCCGGCCGGAGCCGGACGTACATCATCGGTCGGCCTTCCCCGGGACGCGCAGGGACCAACGAACCTGGTGCGCCACCAGCTCGGGAGCGGAGACTGGTGAGAGCCGGAGAGATGCCTCCAGGTGAGCAGCGTGCGGACGCCCCCGCCGACTGCGACAGGCCCGAGAGCTCCGCCCCAAACCCGGCGCCACACGAAGAACCGATGACGCGCGAGGCTTTTCGATGACCACCGAACCCACGTACCTGATCACCGGTGCCGGCGGCGGAGTCGGCGGGATCAGCCCGCTCGTCGTGGAACACCTCCTCGCCCACCACCTGGCGGTTCGCGCCATGGTCCACCACGACGACGCCCGGGCCGAAGCGCTGCGCGACCTCGGCGCGGATGTCATCGTCGGCGACCTCACCAACCCCGTGCACGTCGCCGCAGCCACCGACGGCATCAACCGGATGTTCTTCAGCATGAGCGTCTCGCCGGACTACCTCGAAGCCACCGCCGTCGTCTGCGCGGCGGTCCGCGAACCGCCCGGCCTCGAAGTCCTGGTCAACATGTCGCAGATGACCGTCTCCCAGATGACGGCGACGAGCACGGCGGAATCCCACCAGCAACGCCTGCACTGGCTGGCCGAACACGTCATCGACTGGTCCGCGGTCCCGGCAGTGCACATCAGACCCACGGTGCTGCTCGAGAACCCGCTGTTCGCCGTGCTCGCCGCGCAGTCGATCCGCGACCACGACACGCTGGCGCTGCCCTTCGGAACGGGCCGCACCTCCCCCATCGCCGCCGACGATGTCGCCAACGTGGTCACCGCAGTCCTGCGCGCACCGCAACGCCACATCGGCTCGGTGTACGAACTGACCGGCCCCGAGACCCTGGGCATCGACGAACTCGCCCACGAGTACTCACGCGCGCTGGGTCGACCGATCACCGCCGCGCACCTCTCCTACGACGAGTGGTTCGACCAGATGACGAGCACCGACCTGAATCCCCACGTGCAGCAACACATCGCCACGATGGCGAAACTGCACCGCGACGGCCGCTACGACCGCGCCACCACCGACGTCGAGAAGATCACCGGCCAACCCGCCCGAACAGTGGAGCAATACGTGCGAGAACGGCGCGAGGAGTTCAACGGCCGGCAAGACGGGCCGTAGGGAGAGCGAACCGAGTTCGCGGCGCCTCGTTCGCGGGAGGTTCCTGGCGAATACGGTGCCGGTAGCCCGAACTCAGCGCATCGAGCGATGGTCGGCGCTGTGGCGGAGCGGTACCGGCCTCGTCGACACTCGAGGCATGCACCTGCTGCTGATCGCCGACACGCACGTCCCGAAACGCGCCAAGGCCCTGCCACCGGAGATCTGGGACGCGGTGGCAGCCGCCGACGTCGTCATCCACGCCGGCGACTGGGTCGATGTCGCGCTGCTGGACGAACTAGAGGCGCGCAGCGCACGAATGATCGGGGTGTACGGCAACAACGACGGTCCAGAACTGCGAAACCGGCTTCCCGAAATCGCCCGTGCCGAGCTGGACGGAGTCCGGCTCGCCGTGATCCACGAGACCGGCTCCGCGCAAGGCCGGGAAGCCAGGTGTGACCGCTCGTTCCCGGACACCGACGTGCTCGTGTTCGGGCACAGCCACATCCCGTGGGACACCACCACGCCCGGCGGTCTTCGACTGCTCAACCCCGGTTCGCCCACCGATCGCCGCAGCCAGCCGCACTGCTCGTACGTGACTGCCGACATCTCCGACGAGCAGATCCGGAACGTCGAGCTCCACCGCCTACCGCGCCGCACCGGCTGACCCCACCGCGAACACCGTCCGTGCACGGCCAGCTCACCAAGCTCGCGGTGCTGCACCTCGATCCGCCGCGCGGCACGGAGCAGATCCATCGTCCCGTTCTCGTCGACGAGAACGGATCTGAAGCCATCACCTCCTCAATAGTCCGCCGAGTCGTCGTCGGTCATGCCAGGATCAGCGGAGTAGTCGTCATCGGTCATGCCCGGGTCGACGGAATAGCCACCGTCGAGCGAACCCGGGTCGACCGAGTAGCCGCCATCGGTCATGCCCGGGTCGACGGAATAGCCGCCATCGAGCGAGTCCGGGTCGACGGAATAGCCACCGTCGAGCGAACCCGGGTCGACGGAATAGCCGCCGTCGAGCGAGTCCGGGTCGACGGAATAGCCGCCGTCGAGCGAGCCCGGGTCGACCGACATGTTGGGTTCGTCGGAGTAGCCGCCCGACATGTTCGCATCCGCCGACATTCCACCCATGTCATCCGTGCCGGGGAGGCACATGCCTGCGCCCTGCTCGGACGCGGCAGCCTCGGCTCCCGCGTCAGCGGGGTCTACTTCGTGCGGGAGGTCCTCGTCGTCCACCACCTCCATGCCGCGGACCGCGTCGACTCCTTCCCCGGCGATGCCGCCGATTCCTCCGCCGATCTCGCTACCTGCCCAGCCCGTTCCGGGCGGGCCGAACTCCGCACCGGCAGCACCTCCGATCATGCCGCCGATCGCCTTTCCGGCCCGCTCGCCCGCGTGCTCGTCGCTGAAGTCGCCTTCCTGGACGGGCCCGGGGAACGGGACGCCGCTGTCGTTCGGATATCCAGGATTCGCTTTCGGTCCCACGTCTTGCACAGGACCCTCCTTCCCAGTCCGCCGAGCAGAACGCGCGCTCCAGCCCGACGGGCACCGATGTTCGAACTCAGGCGACCCGCTGCCGAACGACAGCAGGTCGCGACTGCTCCGGGGTCACCCGGTCGGCTCGACGAGGTCGCCCAGCATTCCCTCGCAGGTGCGAATCAGGACGTGGGCCGCGGCGACCGACTGCCGCAGGCTCGCGGGGTTCTCCGCCCGGCTCTGCCAACGGGCCAGCGCCTCCTGCGCGGCATTGCGGATCGCTCCCTGGTCGGCCTCCGGCGCCAGCCCGAGGCGGCGGGCCGGGGCGATTCCCGAACTTCCCAGCAGTCGCTCGGCTGCCGCGACCTCCTCCTCGGTGAGCCCGGCGGGGTCTTGCCGCAGGGAGTTGAGCAACCGGAGCTCGGCGATCTCGTGGGCGCCGGCCCACACCCGCTCCGTCTCCGCGACCAGTTGTTTGTTTCCCTCCAACGGCATCTGCCGCAGCACCGTGCCCAGCGCCTGCAGCACCGATCGGGACTTGAGCACTTCGGCCCGGGCGGCGAACTGGGTGCCCAGCGCCGCGACGAGCTGCCGCAGCCCGGAGTTCTCGATGAGCATCGCGGCCAGCTGCACGGAACTGCCGCACTTGCCCGACCGGATCAGCTCGATGCCCAGCCGCAGCCCGTACAAGCCCAGGCGGTCCAGCAGCCGGCTCCGCCCTTCGGCGTCGACTTCGGCGGGGCAGTCCAGCTTGACGAAGCGGTCCACCGAAACCAGTGTCGGTGCCAGTTCCTCGGTCGGCGCCCTGGCCAGCAGTTCCAGCGCGTGGAATTCCTCCTCTCGCAGGGTCCGCCCGGTGTAGGCGAGCAGCCCGGTCACCGGCAGCACCGTCTGGCACAGCCGACGCACCTGCTCGTTCTTCCGGTAGGAATCGGCCACGCGCGCCGCGCTCGCCATCGAATCCATCTTGCCCGCGCCGATCTCGTCGGCCCGCGACAGCACGCCCACCGCGTTGACCGGTGTCGGTTGCACGATGTCGTCGTCGTGGAACGCCTCCAGCAACCGGATGTCCTCGCGGTGCGCGTAGCGCATCAGGTACAGCACCGCATCGGCCGGCGTGACCCGGCCGTTCGCCGGGGTCAGGAAGTCCTGGGCCCGCTCGGAGATGTCCGCCGACACCGAACCGATCCCCGGCGTGTCGATGAGCATGAAGTTGCGCAGCGCGGTGGACGGCCACTCCACCACCAGCCGCTCCACGTCGGCGGCCCGGGCGCCGCCGAGGTCGATCACGATGGCGCGGCCGTCCGGGCGGGCGTACCGCACCTCGCGTGCCTCCCCCTGCCTGGGCTGCAGCACCACGCGACACCCTTCGCCGTGCTGGAACCAGGTGACGATGCGGGTGCACTCGCCCGCGTCGGTGGCCGCCAGCTCCTCGCCGATCAACGCGTTGAGCAGGGTGGACTTGCCGGCCTTGACCTTGCCCGCGATGGCCACCCGCAGCGGCTGCCGCACCCGCACCGCGAGGGTCTGCAGCGATGCCTCGGCCGGGGTGCCCGCGTAGGCGGTGGCCGCCGACCGGATCAGCCCGTCAACCTGCTGGATGAGCGATGGGTTGTTCATCCCGCACCCCGCCTTCACTTGCCCGGAAGAGTGTTTCGGCTTTCCTGCGCAGCATTGCCACGGACCTGCGGGCCTGCTCCATCTCGGGCAGGCGGCGCTCCCGCTGGTTCTTGTCGGCCTGCAACGACTTCTTGGCCGCCGCCACCGACTGCGCCGCCGCGTTCTGCAGTTCCGCCGCGCGCTGGGAATAACCCTGCCGCATCTCGCGCTGCATCCGGCGGATGGTGTCCTTGGAGTCCTTTGCGATGTGGAACTTCAGGTCCTCGGTGTACTGGTTGACCGCCGCCCTGGCCTTCTGGCGGCGTTCCTGCACGTCGCGCTTGGCTCCGGAGTGCAGTCCGCCGACGCCGCTGAGGACGCTGAAGGCCATCGACACCGGGTTCATCCCGGACGTCAGCGCCACCCGGCCCACGGTCTTGAACAGCAGCATGCCGGTGCGCATCCCCTTGGTCTTCAGGCTGGCCTTGACGATCTCGACGTCCTCGGCCGCCTCCTCCAGCTCCTTGATCAGGTCCGTGGGGGCCTCGGCGTGCACTTCCACCTCGGTGCCCTGCTGTTCCTCGGCGAACTGCTCGGCCACCGACTTGCCGAGTTCGGCGACGCATTGCTGGAGCAGCGTGTAGTTCTCCACCACCTCGGCGGTCAGCCGGCGCCGCATCCACGCCTGGATCTCGTCCCAGGTCTTCGCCGGATCTCCTTCGTTGATCGCCTTGTTGGCCTCCTTGGTGAGATCCCGGAACCGCCGCCGCATGTCGAAGTCCACATCGGACGAGATGTTGCCGAAGCCGTCACCGAGCGTCTGCTGCCAACGCGCCCCGGTGGCGCGCAGCGACTCGGCCTTCTTCCCCGCCGCCTGCAGCTTCGCGACGAGCTCCTTGCCCTGCGCGGGATCGGCCAGCGCCTTCTGCCGGGTCGCCAGCACCTGGTCGACCTGGCCCAGCACGTCGTGGAAGTTCGCGGCGACCGCGGTCAGCGTGAGCCGTTCGATGTTGGCGACGACTTTCTGCCCGAGGTAGGCCAGTAGCGGCACGCAACCCGACTCCGCGAACAACCGCTTGTCGCGCTTGAGCGCGGCCTGCGCCTGCAATGCGGTGGCCACCGGGAACACCGGGATCTCCAGACCCGCGGCACGCAGGTGCGCCTTGTCCTGCTCGACGATCAGCCGCCACTGCGGGTAGAGGTCGATCTTCGTCACCGCGCAGACCACGCTCGGGCAGAGGTTCTTCGCGGATTTGAGCAGTTCGATCTCCGTGGCGGTGAGTTCCTGCGCGGCGTCGGTGGCGAACACCAGCGCGTCGGCGGCCGACAGCACGCCGTAGGTGGGCGCCTCCGCCGTCTCGCTCAGGCCGCCGACCGGCGTGTCCACGAAGGTCACGCCCTGCGACAGCAGCTGGTTCGGGATGCCCACGTCCACCCACATCAGTTTGTTGCCCTCGCCGTTCGGCGGCGCCTCGGTGACCTGCCTGGGAACTTCCTTCAACGGCGCGGTCACCCGGCTGGCTTCCTTCTTTCCGTTGCCGCTCGGCTGGTAGGTCAACGTGACGGTGGGTTTCTCGGCGTAGGCGATCGACATCGGCACGGCGGTGGACGCGGTGTCCACCACCGGGCAGATCGGCACGTTGACCAAGGCGTTGACCAGCGAGCTCTTGCCCTTCTTGAACTCGCCGACCACGACGATGCGGATCAACCGCTTCTTCCGGTCGGCCAAGTGCTTCCGGTCCGCGTTCAACCGCCGGACCAGGTCCTTGCGCCCGCTCTTCTCGGCGAGCTTGCTGGCCGCGGCCAGGACGGCTGCGACGCCGTCCACCCAGTGCGCGGAGCCCCCCTCGGGGGGCTTGGGTTGCTGCGATGGCTCTGTCATTGCCGCCACCTGACCCCGTTGCCGTCAAAGTCCACTGTGGATGAGCATCGGTCAGAATCCGAAGAAGTCGCTGATGGCGTCGCCCGCGTCCTCCAGGGCACCGCCGACGTCGTCGACCACGTCGGTCACCGTCTCCGCGGCGTCGTCGACCACGTCGCCCGCCGCCGTGCCGAAATCGGTGAAGGTGTCACCGATGTCGCTGACCGTCTCCGTGCCGAAGTCCCAGACGTCCGAGAACTCGTCGTCGAATCCGATGTCGGTCACGAAGTCCCAGGCGGCGTCGCCCACCGCGTCGGCCGCGTCGTCGATGGCATCGTCCACACCGGCGTCGCCGAGCCATTCGCCGAACTCGCTGCCGAGCCAGCCACCGGCCGCGGCTCCCAGCGGCCCGAGGAAGACTCCGCCAATGGTCGCGCCCGCGACACCGCCGACCGCCTCGCTGTAGTCGCCCGAGAAGAGGTCATCGACGCCCGAGGCGAGGCCGCCGACGCCGAGCGCGTCGCCGCCGAGGTCCACCGCGGTGGTCAGCATGCCGCCCCAGTCACCGCTGAGCACACCAGTGGCCGCGTCCGCGTATTCCCCGACACCGAGCGCATCGGCCGCAACACCGGCCGCTTCACCGGCCACCCCGCCCCAGTCGCCGCTGAGCACGTCACCGGCCACGTCGTCGATCGGACCGAGATCGCCGAGGCCGAGCTCGTCGGCTGCGGTCCCGAGCAGGCCGCCCCAATCGCCGTTGTAGAGGTCGGTGGCCGCCTGGCCGAAATCGCCGATGCCGAGCCCGCTGGCCACGTTGTCGGCCAGCCCGCCGATGTCCCCGCTGAGCAGGCCGCCCGCGACGTCGCCGAGCCCGATGTCGCCGATCGTGGTCGTCACCGAACCGGCCAGGTCGCCCCACTCCCCGCCGAGCAGGTCGTCGGCGACGTTGGTGAAGTCGCCGAACCCCATCCCGGACAGGGTGTCCCCGGCGTAAGCACCCCAGTCGGTGCTGCCCAGCGCCTCACCGGCCACACCCATCGCGGCGCCGGCGGCGGAGGTCGTGGCGCCGACCGGACCGCCCAGCGCATCCAAGCCGCCGAGCCCGCTGCCGGACAGGGCCGGCTCGGTGATCTGGAGCACGGACGGGTTCGAGAACGGATCACCCTGCGCCCACGGCAGCGTGGTGGTGGTCGTGCTCCAGCCGCCGGTGTCCCAGCCGCCACCACCCCAGCCTCCGGTTTCCCAGCCCCCGCCCAGTGGTCCCTGGTCGGAGAACCCGGTGTCCCAGCCGCCGGCGTCCCAGAGCCCGGACGTGTCGAAGACCGTTGAGTCGTACGTCCCCACGTCCCAGGGGGCCTGCCCGGACTCGCCGAGCAACCCGCCTGACGACTCGTCCGTCGCCGGCCCGGCGGAACCCGGCTTGAGGTATTCCGCGACGTCGGGGTACTCCTGGACGCCACCGCCTGACGACTCGTCCGTCGCCGGCCCGATGGAACCCGGGTCGAGGAAGTACGAGACGTTGGGGTCTTCCTGGGCGCCAGTGTCGGCAGCAGTGCCGGCCCCCAGCGTCTCCCGCAGGTCCTCGCCGCCGTAGTACCCGGTTGGACCTGCGATGCCGTGGGCATCGAGGTCGCGCAGCCTGTCCAGGTCTTCCTGGCTGAGGTCCTGCTGCTCCGCTGCCAAGCCCGCGTCTTGCGTCGTCGAGTAGTCCGGCTGCTCGTAATCGGTGTGCGGTCCTAGGCTCTCGTAACCGGGCTCCGCCGGCTGCACGCCGTCCCACGCGCCACGTTCCGGATGCTCGTACTCGGTATGTGGGCCCCAGCTCTCGTAACCGGGCTCCGCCGGCTGCACGTCATCCCACGCCCCACGCTCCGGATGCTCGTACTCAGTGTGCGGCCCCCAACTCTCGTAACCCGGCTCCGCCGGCTCCACCCCAGGCTGTTCCCCGGCACCGGGGTGCTCGTAGTCGGCCCCGGAAACCGGGGTTTCACCCTCGGGGAACTGGTACTCCAGGGTCGTGTAATCGCCGGTGTCGGAGGTCTCCTCGGCGGGTTGGTCCACGTCCTCCGTCGAGTAATCGGGCGCCTCCGAGACCACATCCGTGGGCTCGGCCCCGTAGTCGGATGGATCGGTGTAGGCGATGTCGGTGGAGTCCCCGGTGGGGCCGTAATCGGACGGATCGGTGTAAGCAACGTCAGAAGAATCCCCCGCAGTGCCGTAATCGGCTGTGTCGGCGGTGTAGTCCGTCCCGGCTGAGTAATCGGTATCCGCCGAGTAGTCAGGCTCGGCCGAGGTATCGGTTTCGGCGGAGTAGTCCGTCGTTTCCGCTGCCGTGTAGTCCGTCGTTTCCTCGGCAGAGAAGTCCGTGGTCTCGTCGCTGGCACCTGTGTCAGCGACCGTCTCCTCGTCCATGTCTTCCTGCCTCGTGTCGTGGGTAGTCGTCCAACCGGACGCCATCACTGGTCGTGGGTGCCCTTGTTGGTGCCGCCAGTTCCTCCGTCGCCGGTCTTCGGTGGGTTTTCGGGGGTGGGCTTCGGGTGGTCGGTCACGGTGCCGCCTCCGGAACCGCCTCCAGAGCCACCGGAGCCTCCAGAACCGCCGGAACCTCCGGAGCCGCCGCCGGATCCGCTGTCCGTTCCCCCGCCTGAACCACCGGAACCGCCGGAACCGCCGGAACCGCCTCCAGTACCACCACCGGTACCGCCTCCAGAGCCACCACTGGAACCGTTAGTGGTGGTCCCTCCGGAATTGCTGCCCGTGCCACCTCCCGAACCGCCGCTGCCTCCGGAGTCGCTACCGCCCGGCTGGTTCGGGACGTACTTCGGCGTGGGCACCGGGGCCGGGGGTGCCACCGCGGGTGGCGGCGGAGGCGCGCCGGACATGCCCGACAGCAACGTCCAGCCGCCCCAACCCGCGCCCCCGAGCAACAAGGCCACAACGATTACGAGCGTGATCACTCGCGCCCGCGGCGTCTTCAGCACTGCTGGGACCTTCAGCGACGGCAGCGAGGGCATCGAAGGCACCTTGAGCGGTGAACTCGGCGGTGCGACCGGTGCGGCCTCGGGCACGTAGCGGGTCGTTTCCCCGGGTGCGTCCGCGACCGGAGCGGGTGCCAGCTCCTCGGCAGGCGCCGGCGGCTCCGCCGATACCCGCTGCTGCGGCACCGGCTCCGGCTCCTCTGGCACTGGCTCCGGCTGCACCGGTGCTGTCGGTGCCGACTCGCTCGGCGCCTCCTGCGGGACAGCTACCGGCGGGGCCACTGCGGCGGCGGGCGCGCTTCGCTCGGCCGACGCCGGGCTCGCCGCTACGGGTGGCGGGGCCGGGACGGGCTGGCTGGCGGCTCGTTCGCGTGCGGCGATGGCTGCGCCGGACGAGACCGCGTACTTCGGGGAGGCGTCGACCGCCACCGGCCTGCGCAGCTCCGCCGAGATCATCTGGGAGATCAGCGGGATCCGCGAGGATCCGCCGACGAGCAGCACCTTCTGCAGATTCCCCGGCTCGATCTCGGCCGATCGCAGTGCGCGCTGCAGGTCCCGGATGGTTTCGGCGACGCTCGGCCGGATCATCTGCTCGAACTCCTGCCGGGTCAGCCGCACCTGCGTCTGGACCTGGGGCAGCAGCACCGGCACGACCGTCTGGGTGTCCTCCGACAAGGCCTCCTTGGCGGCTGTGCATTCGGCGCGCAGGCGCAGGATGATCTGCCGGCTGTGCACATCGCGCGGATCAAGTCCTTGCAGGGACTTCCCGGTGCTGCGCACGACGTGGGTCAGCACGGCCTCGTCGAAGTCCATACCGCCGAGGTGTTCGATGCCCTGCGATGCTCCGAGCAGGTCGAATCCGCGCTCGCGCTTGGCCAGCACCGCCGCGTCGAAGGTGCCGCCGCCGAGGTCGTAGACGGCGACGGTGTCACCGGCATCGACCCGTTCCGCCGAGGCGTAGGAGATGGCCGCGGCCTCCGGTTCGGTCACCGTGGTGGTCCCGGCCAGGTCGGCCAGCTGGAAGCACTGGGCGAGCAGGTCTTGCTTGTACGGCCCCCAGTTCGCCGGGTGGCAGACCGTCACGTGCTCGGGCTGCTCACCCCGCTCGCGGGCGACGGTGTCGACGGTCCAGCGCAGCAGCCGGGCCATCAACGCGTCGGCGGAGAACGGTTTGCCGCCCAGGATGATCGGGGCCGGGTCGCCGAACCGGCGCTTGAACTCCCGGACCACGCGACCAGGATCGGTGGCGGCCCGCCGGTGCGCGGCCTCGCCGACGAGGAAGTCGTCGGCATCGGTGAGGAAGAGCACCGACGGCACCTTCGGCGCGTGTTCACCTAGCGTGGCGACCTCGACGCGGTCCTCCACGGCGACTGCCGCCGCGGTGAAGGTCGTGCCGAGGTCCACCCCGAGCTGGTAGCCCATCGAGGTCTGTCTCCTGCGCCAGCCCTGGTTTCCGTCCCGGTAATGATCTGCGGTACGCCTAGCGCACCCGCGGCCCGCCACCGCCATGTCCCGGCCGACTGCGGACCGGAGCGGTGGGGCACCCACGTAGCGACCGCTGCGTCATGGCCACGCACCAACTGCGTCCAGACCACTCCCGGTCGCTCCACAGCCATGCGACCACACCGAGTTTCCCGCCAACAGCGCCAAAAGTCCTTTCTCGCGAACTAAAAGAATCGGCCTGACCGCCAGAACCATTGACTGTTGCTAAAGGTCTGATGTGGACAGTCTCAGAAGTGGCATTCGGGAAGCAATGTGCGGCGAGCGCCCCAGTGATCGGCCTCCCGGCGCGTACGGCTCAGTTCTCACGACTGAGCCGGGTCTGGAGTCGCTGCTGCGCACCTTGGGGGTGTCGGCTGTGCACATCCCGCCGACGGTGAATGTGCGGCGGATCAGCAACTGCACTCGTTGCCAAGTCACCACACCGCAGCAGAGTTCGCGAACCGAACCCTGGCTGGATACCGAACACTCCAACCTCGTCGCCGCCGTGCACGCTGTCAACGCCATAGGCCACACCGATACCGCAATCCACCTTCCGCTGTTCCTCAGCGGGTACCTGCATTATCGCCACTACCTAGGCGACAGCCTCGCCGTGACCGCTACCGCCCAACGAACTGCCGCGGAGATCGGGGACCGCTCTGGTGAGGCACGGGCCTGGAACAGCTTCGGTGTCGCACTTCGAGCTGCGCGCAGGTTCGATGAAGCCATTGATGCGCCGGCACAAGCCGAGCGTTGTTCGAGGAGGCTGATTCCCACGAATAGCGCATTCGCCATTGGTGCGCCCACGTCGATGCTCCCAGCGGTGACAATGACGCACGCCGACGCTATGACCTCTGCCTCGGCAAACACTTGCCCCGGATAGCGCTCAGCAGCGCCGAATCGATCGCACCTCGGCCCACCGAACAGAACGCGGCGCGGAGGTTTCTCCGCGCCGCGTCGTCTTTTTTCGGGTCAGGTCAGCTGCTGAAGTCCCACTTGTGGCCCCAGTAGCTGTCCGCCGTGATCTCCTCCGCCGAGTAGGCCTTTTCGTCGACCAGCATGCCCGCGCAGCCCACCTCGAGGTCCCAGCCTCCCGGGGTTCGGACGTAGAACGACACCATCTTGTCGTTCGTGTGGCGTCCCAGCGTGGACGACAGGTGGTAGCCCCCCTCCATGACCCGGTCCAGCGCCCGGCCGACCTCGTCGAGGGTCTCGCACTCGACCATGATGTGCACCAGCGCCGGGGACTTGAGGTCCGGCGACGGCAGCAGCGCGAGGCTGTGGTGCCGTGCGTTCACACCCATGAAGCGGAGCCGGACCGGGCCGTGCTCCGGGGGTGCCGGCAGCCGGAACGCCCCACGCGGCAGGAAACCGAGCGTCTCCGCGTAGAAGCGGTACGCCTCGTCCAGGTCGCTCACCGGCACCACGACGTGGCCCAGCCCCAGCGCCCCGGTGACGAAGCGGTTCCCGAACCGCGTCGCGACCGGGCTGTGGTCCAGCGCCGGGCCGTGGAAGATCTCCAGCGGGGTTCCGCCCGGTGCTTCGAAGGTGATTCCCGCCTCCACCCGGCGGGTGTCGGCCTCCTCCTGGGTCAGCGGCTTCGGGGCGATCCCGGCCGCCTCGACCGCGGCCTGGACCCGCTGGAGGCCCAGGTGGTCGCGGACCTCCCAGCCCACGGCCTCCACCCGGTCCACGTCGCCGGGCAGGACGACGATCCGGCCGATCCGCTCGTCCACGCGCAGGTACAGCGCGTCCTCCTCGGGCCCGCTGCCCTCGGCGAAACCGATGGTCTCGAAGGCGAACTTCCGCCAGGCGTCCATATCCGTGGCGCGGATCCGGACGTAGCCCAGTGAGCTGATGTCGGTCATGAACTTCCTCTCTCCCGTTTTGTCGTAGGCGGCGCGGCTCGGTTCAGATCAGCGCCCGCAGCGGCCCTTCCGGTTCGATGCCCAACGACGTCAGGGCATTCGAGTGGTAGATCGAGCCGGGGATGTGGATGGCGTGCTGCAGGCCGACGTGCGCGTCGCGCCAGAAGCGCTGCATCGCGTTGTTGCGGCGCACCGCGTTCCCGCCGGACCGGGCGAAGATCTCGTCGACCGCGGACACCGCGCGCCACGCGCAGCGGACCTGGTTCCGGCGCACCACCGACCGGTCCTCGAAGCTGATCGGCCGGCCCGCGTCGACCATGTCGTAGAGCCGGCTCACGCCGTCGAGCAGCTGCGTGCGCGATCCGGCGATCTCCGCGGCGGCTTCGGAAATCGCGTACATCGTGTGCGGGTCGTCGCGCACCCGAGTTCCGGCCGCCATGACCCGGTCCCGCTGGTAGTCCAGGTGGCAGGCGAGCGCGCCTTCCGCGATGCCGATGACCGCCGCCGTGATGCCCAGCGGGAACATCGTCCAGAACGGCAGCCGGTACACCGTGTCGGTCCGGACGGCGCGCTCGGCGGCCAGCTCGCCCTGGGCGACCTCGTCGGCGTCGATCGTCCGGTACGACGGGATGAACGCGCCGTCGACGATGACGTCCTTGCTCCCGGTGCCGCACAACCCGATGACGTCCCAGGAGTCCTCGACGATCGTGTAGTCCTTCCTCGGCAGGACCACGTGCATCGTCTTCACCGGCTGTGCGGGCTTGCCGTCGGCGTCGCCGAGCATCGCGCCGAGGAAGATCCAGTCGCAGTGGTCGGTTCCGGAGGAGAACTGCCACCGGCCCCGGAGGACGTAGCCGCCGTCGGTCGGGGTGGCCACGCCGCTGGGCATGTACGGAGAAGCGATCCAGGTGTCCCCGTTCTCCCCCCAGACCTCCTCCTGGAGCCGGCGGTCCATGAGCGCCATCTCCCACGGGTGGACGCCGCCCACCCCGCACACCCATCCCGTCGATCCGCACACCTTCGCGACCGCCATCACGGCTTCGGCGAAATCGCGCGGATGGGCTGCGAATCCGCCGAAGTCGGTCGGCTGCAGCAGCCGCATGACCCCGGCTTCGCGCACCAGCTTGACGCTCTCATCCGCCAACTTGCCGAGGCGTTCGGTCTCTTCCGCGGTCGCTGCGAGCCGGGCCGCGACCTCTTCCACTCGGCGAACCACATCGTGCGCCATGCAGGCACCTCCGGAAATGATCAAGATGGCCGCTCCCGCCACCGAAGTGCCAGGGCGTGCTAGACGCTAAGTTCGGCCTCCGGGCCGCTCCCAGCACTGCTCCCGCTGACCGAGACCGACCTGCGCGCCCGGTCTCGACTTCCCAAGCAAACGCTTGGCTGGATATGCTCTCAGTGCCGAGGTGGACGAGATGGCCGGTGCCGCGGGCACGGCAGGAAGGCAGGAACAGGTGGCCGAGGAATCCGGGGGCGCGGCCCCGTTCGCCGTCGACGGGCTCGACGAACTTCGCGCGGCCGTCGGCACGACGCTGGGCCCCACCCCGTGGCTCCCGATCGACCAGGCGCGGATCGACGGCTTCGCCGACGTCACCGGCGATCACCAGTGGATCCACGTCGACCCGGTGCGGGCGCGCGAGTCCGCGTTCGGGTCGACGATCGCGCACGGCTACCTCACGCTGTCGCTGTGCAACTACTTCCTGCCCCAACTGCTGTCGGTGCACGGCGCCAGCATGGGGGTCAACTACGGCGCCGACCGCGTCCGCTTCCCCGCGCCGGTGCCCGCCGGATCCCGCATCCGCGGCCACGGCGAGATCCTCGCCTGCGTCGACGTGCCCGGCGGGGTCCAGGCGACGATCCGGATCACCGCGGAGGTCGAGGGTCAGGCCAAGCCGGCGTGCGTCGTCGAGACGCTCAACCGCTGGCTGGCCTGACCCGGGAACCCCGCGCCGCAACGGGCGCGGTCACGAAGCGGACTGCACGTCCTCGGGGCTCCAGAACGCCCGCATGCTCGTGATCCGCCCGTCCGCGTCGAAGGTCATGACGTCGATCGGCTCGACCTCGACCGCGCCGTCCGGCGTCTCGGTGCGCACGCGGAAGTGGAACGCGGCGCTGTCGCCCGCCGCCCGCACCGCGATCAGCTCGCTCTCCCGGCGCAGGTTCTCGATGGCCGAGTAGAACTCGACGATCGCGGCCCGGCCGCGCAGCGGCTCACTTCCCACCGGATCTTCGAGGGTGGCGTCCTCCGCGTACAGCGCCGCGATCTCCGCCGCTCCCCCGGTCCCGATGGCCTTCACATAGCTCGCGACGACGTCGCGGATGACGGACGGCTCCGGCATGTCCGATTCCTCTCCTCCTGGTCGGCCCGCGTAGCAGCGGGCTGGTGGCGACGACCGCCGACGGCCGACTCCTCGCACCCGCTGCGAGGAGTCGGCCGTCGGCGGGATCACGGCTGCGGAAGGCGGATTCGCCCATCGCGCACCGCGGTTTCGATGCTGTCGCGCAACTTCAGGCATGTCAGCACCGTTGCGCGGTCGGCGGTCGGGCTCTGCGCGAGCTCGACGCACTGCTCAGTGTCGCTCGTCCACTGCACGAGCGTGTGGGCCAGGCTGTTCTTCTTGACCAGCACGCACGTGCCGCAGATGCGGCACGACACGGGCCGGAGCGGGATCTCTTCGTCGGTCATGGATCTCGCCGATCAGGTGGTGGGGGCGCTGTCGTCGACGATGATCCGGCCGTTGGCCAGGTTGTCGTCGACCTCGGCCTGCCAGAACTGGATCGCCCGCTCGGTGTCGATCTCGAACTCGAACCGCTGGGTCATCTCCGGCTGGACGTCCTCGACATCGACGTAGAACTGCTCGTACCAGCGCCGGAGCTGGTAGACCGGGCCGTCCTCCTCGCACAGCAGCGGGTTGTCGATCTTCGCCTTGTTCTGCCAGATCTCGACGTCCTGCAGGAAGCCCTTCTCCACTCCCGTGGCGAACGCCTGGGCCATCTGATCGGCATCCTCGTCGGACATGCCTGCCGGCTTCTTCACCATCGCGCCCCACTGCAGCACGAAACTCGTGGGTGACACCGGGTAGTGGCAGTTGATCAGCACGGTCTCGATCGTCTGGTCTCCGACGTCGCTCCACAGGTAGTCGATCATGTAGGAGGGCCCGTAGTAGGAGGCGCTCGAACGCAGGCTGCTGTCGTCGGAGTAGTTCGTGCCGATCTTCACGTCCGGCCGGGCCTTGCTGTGCATCGTCTGGGTGGCGACGTGACCCTCGAACACGTTCTTGAAGTAGGTCGGGAACGAGTAGTGGATGTAGAAGAAGTGCGCCATGTCCACCACGTTGTCGACGATCTCGCGGCAGTTCGATCCGTCGATCCGCAGCGAGTTCCACGTCCACGACGTCCACTCGTCCGAATCCGTGCCGGGGATCTCCGGGATCGTCACGTCCGGCGGCGGCTGCTTCCCCTGCGGGTCGTTCCACACGAACAGCTGCCCGTTGCGCTCCAGCACGGTCCACGCCTTCGTGCGGGCCCGCGGCGGCACCCGCCGCGCGTAGGGGATGCTCGCGCAGCGTCCGCTGCCCGACCAGCGCCAGTCGTGGAACGGGCAGGCGACCTCGTCGCCCTTCACCGTACCCTGGCTCAGGTCACCGCCCATGTGCGGGCAGTAGGCGTTGAGCACGTTCAACTTCCCGCTGCTGTCGGCGAACACGACCAGCTTGGTGCCGAATGCCTCGATCGGGTGCGGTTTTCCGTCCCGGTAGTCGTCGGCAAGGCCGAGGCAGTGCCAGCCGCGCGCGTATCGAACCGGCGGAGCCGCCGCCTCGATCACGCGCACCTCGTTCTCGCCCGCCGCTTGCAGTGACGTCATGAGGGCTCCTTTGCCTCCGTCTTGCCAAAGCTCATCAATGGTGGGAAGTCCGAGCGGGGCGAAAACAGCCGCCCTCCCGCTCACCGGGACCGATCTCGGCCGGCGCGGGCCCGCCCGCCGGCTCCGGTGGCCGTCTTGGACCGCGACTCGCAATGTCCTGGCATCCGGCCATTCGCTTGCCCGCCACCGCGACGCCGGTCCTCGTCCGACGGGCCACCGCGCTGATAACGTAGCAAGCGCTTGGTCAAGATGGCGGAAAAGCGGTGCCGCCGGAGAACGCACCGGGCCGCTGGGCCACCGTGCCGCCGAGGACGGAACCGTTCGGGAGGAAACCCATGAGGCTGTCCGGGAAAACCGCTTTCATCACCGGCGCCGCGCAGAGCCAGGGCCGCAGCCATGCCGTGCGGCTGGCCGAGGAGGGCGCGGACATCATCGCCGTGGACATCTGCCGGCAACTCGACATCGTCAAGTACCCGATGGGCACCGAGGAAGGACTGGCCGAGACCGTTCGGCTGGTCGAGATGCTCGGCAGGCGCATCCACGCGGCCGTAGCGGACGTGCGGCACGAGGACGAACTCGCGGCCGTCGTCGACGCGGGTGTGTCGGCGCTGGGCGGGCTCGACATCGTGGCGGCCAACGCGTCGATCTGCACCACGCAGCCGTCCGAGGACCTGACCCCCGAGATCTGGCAGACGACGCTGGACATCAACCTCACCGGGGTGTGGAACACCTGCGCGGCCGCCATCCCGCACCTGCTCGCCTCGGGCGGCGGCAGCATCGTGATCACCGGTTCCACCGCGTCCCTGAAGGGACTTCCCTTCTTCCTGCCCTACGTGGCCGCGAAGCACGCGGTGGTCGGCATCGCGCGGTCGCTCGCGCTGGAGTTCGCCGACCGGGGCATCAGGGTGAACACGATCCACCCCACCGGCGTCGACACGCCGCAGGGGCACTCGCCGGTCCTGCCGACGCTCCTGGAGAAGCGGCCGGATCTCGGGTCGCTGTTCATGAACACCCTTCCGGTGGAGCGCGTCCAGCCGATCGACATCAGCAACGCGCTGGTGTTCCTGGCCTCCGACGAAGCCCGGTACGTGACCGGCGCGAACTTCCCGGTGGACGCGGGCAACACGATCCGCTGAGCGACCAGGCCGTCTGAGGACCGCGGGCTCCCGGGAACCGGACAGCCCGCTGCGCGATGTTGTGAACGTCGCGCGGTCACGGCTCGAAAAGCGTGCAGGCCGCCCGTTGTCCCTGCGTGATCAGCAGGGACAACGGGCGGCCGCCTGCGGCTCAGCCCGCTCGTCGTCAGTCGCCGAGCGAGCTGAGCCGGTCGCTCGCCGTGACGCCGCCGTCGACGAACATCGTGCTGCCGGTGACGAAGCTGGCTTCGTCGCCGAGCAGGAAGCGGACGACGGACGCGACCTCCTCCGGTTGCCCGACGCGGCCGAGCATCGCATCGCCGCGCATCCGGGCCGTGCGCCGGGTGTCGGCGAGGCTGCGCTCCAGCATCGGCGTTTCGATGTACCCGGGGCAGACCGCGTTGACCCGGACCCCGGCCGGGCCGAACTGCGCGGCCAGCGACCGGGTCAGCCCGAGGACTCCCGCCTTGGAAGCGCTGTAGGACGGGATGTTCGCCTGCCCGAGGGTCGCGTTGATGGACGAGATCGCGACGATGGCCGACCCCGGCTGCGCTTCGAGGTCCTCGGCGAGCGCGGCGGCTATGTAGGCGTACGCCGTGAGGTTGACGTCGAGGACGCGCTGCCACGCCTCGCGCGACAACTCCGTCACCGGCGTCGAGTCGACAACGCCCGCGGCATGGACGAAGCCGCCGATCCTGCCGACCGCACGTCGGGCTTCGCCGAGGGCGTCGTCGTACCGGGCCACGTCGGCGACATCGATCCCGGCCACGGCGACCGGCGTCCCGTGGTCGTGCTCGATCTGCTTCGCGACCGCGGACGCGCCCTCCTCGTCGCGATCCCACAGCACCACCGGTCGGCCGGCGGCCGCCAGGGTGCGGGCGCAGGCCGCGCCGATCCCGGACGCCGCACCGGTGACCAGCACCGGCGTCTTCGGAGATGTCGTGGCGTTCATCGCGTTCCCTCCATCGCACCGGAATCCGAGCGGCCCCCGACGGCCGGGCCGTCCTCGGTGAGGTCGCGGCCCCTGGTCTCGGTGATGAGCCAGATCGACACGATCGTGATCGCCGCCGACACGGCCGCGATGGCGCTCAGCGACAGGCTCGAACCCCCGCTGGCGGCGACGAGGCTGGTGGCGATCAGCGGGGTGAAGCCGGCGCCGAGCAAGCTGGCGAACTGGTAGCCCAGCGAGACACCCGTGTACCGAACGCGGGTGCCGAACATCTCCGAGAGCATCGGCGCCAGCGGCGAGTACATCAGGTTCTGCAGCACCTGGGCGATCATCAGCCCGGCCGTCATGATCACCACGGACCCGCTGTCGACCATGGCGTACAGCGGCAGCGCGAAGAGCACCGTGCCGACCGCGCCCACCATGACCACGCGGCGCCGCCCGAACCGGTCGGACAGGGCGGAGAACAACGGGATGCAGACCAGCGAGACGGACACCGTGAACAGCAGCGCCCGCATGACATCGGACGTCTGGTATCCGATACCGGTGGCGTAGGCGATGATGTGCGAGCTGGTCAGGGCGGTGAGCGCGAAGGGCCCGATGCCGGCGGCGCACGCCAGGACGAGCGCGCGCGGCTGCTTCAACAGCTGCAGCGCGGGCACCTTGGGCTGCGCCTGGGCCTCCGCGGCGGCAGCGGCCTCGCGGAACACCGGGCTTTCGACGACGCTCAGCCGGACGTACAGCCCGATCATCAGCAGCACCGCGCTCAGCAGGAAGGGCACCCGCCAGCCCCAGGAGAGGAAGGCCTCGCTCGGCAGGAGGGTCACCAGCGTGACCGCGGCGGTGGAGAGCAGGAAGCCGAAGGGCGAGCCGAGCTGCATGATCCCCACCCACGCCCCGCGGCGCCGGGAGTCGGCGTGCTCGATGACCATCAGCGCCGCCCCGCCGTACTCCCCGCCGACCGCCACGCCCTGCACGACGCGCAGCAGGACGAGCAGCACCGGGGCGGCGAAGCCGATCTTGTCGTAGGTCGGCAGGACGCCGATGAGGAAGCTGGCGCCGCCCATCAGCATCATGGTCACCACGAGCATCGACTTGCGCCCGAGCCGGTCGCCGAAGTGCCCGAACAGGAGCCCGCCCAGGGGACGTGCCACGTAGCCGGCCGCCAACGTGCCGAAGGCGGCGACGGTCGAGACGCCCGGGGTGGCGGTCGGGAAGTAGAGCTTCCCGAACACCAAGGCCGCCATCGTGCTGTAGAGCAGGAAGTCGTAGTACTCGATGACGGTTCCCAGCAGGCTGGAAAGCGCCACCTTGCGCAATTGTGCTGACCCGACGGAAGACGGGCCGGCACCCGTCGGGGTTGGTTCCTGCGAGTTCATCGGGGGCCTCCAGCCGATACCCGACCAATGGGGAATTTCCTATGTGGACCGTTCACCGGTCGCACCGCGCAGCGACCGAGGAGGGACGCCGCGCGTCGCAAGGCAGAGCGCCTGCTACAGCCGGCCGCGGAGGTACGAGAAGAACCCGGGCGTCTTGGTGACGCGGAGGCGGGTGAGCTTGCGGTAGCTGATCCGCCACTGCCCCGCCACTTTCCGGTATTCCTCGTGGTAGTGGCCGTAGCCGTGCATGTGCTCGGTGACGTCACCGTGCTGCCACCACAGCTCGTCCTCCATCGCCCAGATCCCGCGCGCCGTGGTCGGCGAGGTGAGCTCGATCTCCGGCATGTGCCCGTGGTGCACCGTCGTGACCTTCGTGTCGCCGTCGAGGAGCCCGGAGATCGCCTTGGTCAGCGCCTCGGCGCCGACCACCTTGTTCCCCTGGCCGTCCGCCTGCGGCCGGTTGTCGTCCGGGACGTCGGCGTACGACTCGCTGACCACGTCATCGGTGTGGCACTCCGCGTAGCGGTCCCACTGCTTGGTGTCCATCACGCGAAGGCGCTTGGCGAACAGGGACTGGATCTCCGAGATCGCCAGCAGCTCCTCGGCCGCCGACTGCGTCGCATCTGCGGGAACGCTCGACATGCCTTTCCTCCTGCGTCGTCATTGACGTTGACCGGCAGTCGCGGTGGCGACGACCTCCGCCCGAATGCACCGGGCGGCGCGCGGACTCCGCGGGCGTTCAGCTTTCAGCCCGCTCCGATATTCCGCGAATTGCCCAAGCGCTTGCTTGATGGCGGGAAGGTTAACCACGCACCGAGGAGGCGTCAAGGTGACGGCCGCGTTTCCGTCGAGCGCGGTCGCGGCCGGCAAGCAGAACGCCGCGAGGCGGGTGGCCGGAAACCACCCCGCAACTCGCGGCGTTCGTCGAATTCGGAAACCTTTCGAGCGGGTGCTCCGCCGATGACCGGCGGGCCGGTGCGCGCCAGTCGTCAGCGCGCCCCGCCGGTCGCCGCGGTCATCGTGCGACCATGTCCAGCGCGGCGAGGTGGCTGAACACCATGCACGATCCGATCGGGTTGCCCCCGCCCGGGTACACCGTGCCGCTGACCGCCGCCATCGAGTTGCCCGCGGCGTAGAGGCCCGGGATCGCGCTTCCCGACGCGTCCAGCACCCGGGCCTGCGCGTCGGTGCGCAGGCCGCCCTTGGTGCCGAGGTCGGAGATCCCGAACGCCGCGGCGTGGAACGGTCCCTTCTCGATCGGGACCAGCGGCGAGCCGTCCCCGGCGAACGCCCGGTCGTACGGCTCGGCACCGCGGTGGAAGTCGTCATCGGTCCCGGTAGCCGCGAACGCGTTGAACCGCGCCACCGTCCGCGCCAGGTTCTCGGCCGGGACGCCGATCTGCTCGGCGAGCTCCTCCAGGGTGTCGGCGCTGAACCACAGGCCGGCGTCGACGTAGTCCTCGGTCTCCCCCATCGGGACGCTGGTCGAGCGCACCGGCGGCCGCGCACCCTCGCGGTCGTCGTAGATCATCCAGAACGGCAGCGTCACGCTGCCGTCGCCGATGCGGTCGATGACGACGCGGCCGATCCGGTCGTACGGCCAGGACTCGTTGACGAAGCGCTCCGCGTTGTCGTCGACGAAGATCCCGCCGGTGAACCACAGCGAGAACGTCGACGTCCCGTCCGGGTGGGTGATGCCGGGCGACCACCACGCCTCCGACATCAGGTCGGTGTCCGCGCCGGCGTCGATGCCTGCCTGGATCGCCTTGCCCAGGTTGCCCGACGGCCCCATGGCATCGCGCGACGACCCCGGAACCTGGTGCTCGGTCCGCATCGACTGGTTCCGCTCGAACCCGCCGGCCGCGATCAGCACGCCCCGGCGGGCGCGGATCCGGCGCCGCCGACCACCCTCGTCGACCACGGCACCGACCACGACGTCCCCTTCGCGCACCAGCTCGTCGCAGACGGCGCCGCGGCGCATCCGAACGGCGTCCTGCTTGGACAGCGCGAGGAGCAGCCTGCCGATCAACGCCTGCCCGCCGATGAGCAGCTCCGGCAGCGGATTGCCCGCCCGGTCGACGTCCAGCGGCGGCCGGAGGGAGTCCCGCAACGCGCCGAGCCGCTCGGGCTCCAGCGGCGACGGCATGATGTGCCGGCCGGTCGCGCTCGCCTTCGGGGCGGACCCGAAGTAGTCCGGCCACGGGTAGACCATGAACTCGAAGTCGTCGTCGGCTTCCAGGTAGTCGACCAGCCGGCGGCCGTTGTCCAGGAACGCGTCCTGCAGCTCCCGGGGCGTACGATCCCCCACCACTGCGTGGAAGTAGGTCTTGGCGTCCGCCGGGGTGTCCTGGTCACCGGCCCGCCGGAGCGCCGCGTTGCCCGGGAACCACAAGCCGCCGCCGGAATACGCCGTGGTGCCGCCGAACTTGTCGGTCGCCTCGGCCACGATCACCGAGAGCCCCTCCCGGGCCGCGGTGTAGGCCCCGGTCAGCGCTCCGCCGCCGGATCCGATCACCAGCACGTCGCACTCGTCGTCCCAGCGGTTCGCAGTCTCGTCCGTCGCCATGGGATCACGATGCTCCCGGGCGGCTCCGCCACGCCGATTCGATCCCACTGACCAAGACGGACTTTTCCCGCTCGCGCGGCTGAGCAAGCGCTCGGGCGGGAGCGTCCGGGTGCACCGCGGGGCCCGGCGCGGCGCGCGGATTCCCGATGAGCGGGAGATCGGCGCGCATTCGGCGGCCTAGGCTGGAAGCCTGGTGGTTTCGGGTGGCGCAGGAACCGGCGATCCCGCCCAATTCGGGCCATTCCGCCAGTGAAAGGGAAGCCGATGGGACGACTCGATGGCAAGGTCGCCATCACCGGCGCCGCGCAGGGCTTGGGAGCCGCCACCGCGCGGCTGTTCGCCGCCGAAGGCGCGGCCGTGGTGCTCGGTGACGTGCTCGTCGACGCGGGGAGGCAGGTCGCGGACGAGATCGGTCCGCAGGCGATGTTCCAGCAGATCGACGTCCGGGACGAGGCGGACTGGCGCGCGTTGGTCGCCGCGGCCGCCGACCGGTTCGGCGGCATCGACATCCTCGTCAACAACGCGGGAATCCTGCATTGGGCGGAGATCGAAGAGCTGTCGGTCGCGGACGCCCAGCAGGTGCTCGACATCAACGTGCTCGGCGTCCTGCTCGGCGTCAAGGCGGTGGTGCCGACGATGAAGGCGGTGGGGCGGGGCGTCGTCGTCAACATCTCGTCGGTGGACGGGCTCCGGGACGTCAGCGGCCTGGCCGCGTATTCGGCCAGCAAGTGGGCGGTGCGCGGGTTGTCCCGGTCGCTGGCGTACGAGCTGGGGCCGTCCGGAATCCGCGTGTGCACCATCCATCCCGGCGGGGTGGACACCGCGATGGGAAATCCCGCCGACGAGTCCGACGAGGAGCTGCAGCGGCACTACGTCGACGTGCCGCTGCAGCGCATCGACGAGCCGGACGAGATCGCCCAGGTGGCGCTGTTCGTGGCCAGCGACGCGGCGAGCTACCTGTCCGGGGTGGAGCTCGCGGTCGACGGCGGCTGGTCGGCCGGAACGTACTACCCGACGCTGCCCGGCGCGCCGGACGGAGTGCGAGCGAGACGACGATCGGGACCTCGTTTCGCGCAGCGGTGCATCCTCGCTAGCCGGTGAGGAGTGAACGGCCTGCTCGCCTCGATAGACGAGGCGAACAGGCCGTTCACTCCACCGCTTTCGAAGGAGTCCGCCGCTCCCCTGGGCTGGCGGATGCTTCGCCGAGCACGGAAGAACCCCGCCCCGCGAAGTCGGCATCGTCGTCAGCTGGAGGAAGCAGGCGCAACCGGAGCTTCCTTGCCGGCGGCGTGCCGCGCCACCACGTTGCCGTAGACGAGGCCCTGGCCGATGGTCGCCCCGGCTCCCGGATACGTGGCGCCGAACGCGTTCGCGGCGGTGTTGCCGATCGCGTAGAGCCCGTCGATCGGGGAACGGTCCGACCGCAGCACCCGTCCGTGCCCGTCGGCTCGCAGCCCGCCGCAGGTGCCGAGGTCGCCGAGGACGATCCGCACCGCGTACAGCTGCCCCTGCAGGGGGCGCAGGTTCGGGTTCGGCGCGACGGTCGGATCGCCGTAGTAGCGGTCGTAGGCGCTGGCGCCGCGGCCGAAGTCGTCGTCGACGCCGGCGGCCGCGAGTTCGTTGAACCGGCGCAGGGATGCGACGAGCCCTTCGACCGGCAGCCCGGTCCGGCGGGCCAGATCGGCGGGATCGTCCGCCCGGTGCGCGATACCGGCGGCGTACCAGCTCTCCGGCAGCGCCATCCGCGGGAACAGCCCGGCCGCGTACACGTAGCTGTTGCGGTAGCGCTGGTCGAACACCATCCACATGGATCCGACGGCATCGCCGGCCCGCTCCCGCTCCAGGATCCGCTGGCCGAAGCTCATGTAGTCGGTCGCCTCGTTGACGAACCGGCGACCGTGCCGATCGACGATCAGCGACCCCGGCAACGACCGCTCGGCGAGCAGGACCAGGGGCGCCGCGCCGGGCAACGGCGCGACAGCCGGGAACCACCACGCCTGGTCCATCAGGTCGAGGTCGGCTCCCGCCTCCTGCCCGATCCGGATGGCGTCTCCGGTGTTCCCCTCGTTCCCCAGGCTCCAGCCGGGTTCGAGCGCCTCCGACTGGAACTCGTGGCGCAGCGCGATGTTGTGGTCGAAACCGCCGGCCGCGAGCACGACACCGCGCCGGGCCCGCACCGTCACCTCACGCCCGTCCTGCTCCAGCACCACGCCGGTCACCCGGTCGCCGTCCGTGGTCAACCGCTGCACCGAGGTCCGCGTCCACACCGGAATCCCGGCCCGCAGGACACCGGCGTACAAGCCGGCCGCGAGCGCCTGACCGCCCGCGACGTACTCCCGGCCGAGCAGCTTTCCGCCGATGCCCTGGGAAACCCGCTGCGCCACGCGCGGCACCGCGCGGCCCGGAACCCGGGTCATGAGGTTCATCCACTTGTAGTCGAAGCCGGTGATCGGCATGGGCACCGGGGACTTCAGGCCCGTGGGGCGCAGCCGGGCCCGCTCGGCGCCCAGGACCGAGAGGTCGAACGGCTTGCACTCGCAGCTGCGGCCGGCCGCGGTGCCGCCGGGCAGCTCCGGGTGGTAGTCGGAGTAGCCCTTGCTCCACATGAAGCGCATCGGCGTGGTTCGCTGCAGCATCCGGACGGTCTCGTCGCCGTGGCGCAGGAAGTTCTCCCAGCGCTGGTCCGGCGAGGTGCCGTGGACGACGGAGCGCAGGTAGAGCTCGGCGCGCTCGAGCGAGTCGACCGCCCCCTCCGCCGCCAGCAGCGAGCTCGCCGGGATCCAGAACGCACCGCCGGACAGGGCCGTCGACCCGCCGACGTAGTCGGTCTTCTCGACGATGAGCACGTCGAGCCCCATTTCTCGCGCCGCGAGCGCCGCGGCCATCCCGGTGCCGGAGCCGGCCACGACGAGATCGACGGTCGTGTCGTGGGCAGGTGCGGGAGCGGGCGGTGTGCTCGTGGGCATCGGCGTCTCCTAGTTCTGGTGCCGGTACTGCGATGCCGCAGCCCATCACCGCTGCGCCCCGCCGGTGAAGAGCTGCTCCCGCTCAACAGGATGCGCTCGATCCACCGATCAATCGCGCCGGCCGAACCGGCTCCGGTGAGGCGCTGGAGCGCGACGGTGGGTGAGCTGATCGGCACGCGCCGCCATGGCCGCGTGCACGGTCTCGGGGTGGGTGACGATGTAGAACTCGCCTTGCGCCGCCTGCTCCACGATCGTCGCCGCCGCTTCGTCGGCGCTGATGGCCTGTTCGAGCATGGCCAGCATGGCCTGCCGGTGTTCCTCGGCGGCCGCGACGTCACCGGATTCGACGCCGCCCGCGGCGCTGAAGATGTTGGACGCCACCGGCCCCGGCAGCACGGCCGCGACGGAGACATCGGCGCCGACTTGGGCGATCTCCTGGTGCAGGCACTCGACCATGCCCAGCACGGCGTGCTTGCTCATGACGTACGGGGCTTGCAGGGGCAACGTCGTGACGGCACCGACCGACGCGATCGCGAGCACGTGGCTGCGCTGTTCGTCTTCGATCATGGCGGGCAGGAATGCCCGGATCCCGTGGAAGACTCCGCTGATGTTGATGTCCACGACCCGCCTCCAGCGCTCCGGCGGGACGTCCCACAGGTAGCCGACCTGCTCGACCCCGGCGTTGTTGATCAGCAGCCGGACCGGGCCGAACTCGTCCCGCACCTGGCGGGCGAGCCGCACCATCGCGTCGGGATCCCGTACGTCGACGACGTGCGCGACCACGCGGCCACCGCGGCCGTGCTCTTCGGCGGCGATGGCGCGCACGGCCGACTCGTCGACGTCCGCCGCGATCACCGTCATGCCGAGGTTCCCGGCGAGGTGCCGGGCCAATCCGGCACCGAGCCCGGATCCGGCACCGGTCACCACGGCGAGACCCCCGCCGAACACCTCCTGCTGAGTGGGCACGGAACTCCCTCCAACGGCATCGTTCGGGGCACCGCGGCAGACCGGGCGCGTCCCCGGCTGCGGTCGCCGGAACAGCATCCGCCGCGCCGCTTCGTCCACGATGGACGCGGGGCCGCGATCACGGCCCCGCGGCGCCAGGACGACTCACCGCCGGACCACCTCGCGACGGTGGACAACCCCGTGGTTCCGCACCAGTATGCGACCCCGGCACATCCCAATCAAGCGCTTGGTGCAAGCATTGCGCTCCGCCCATCGCGGCCGAAGAGTTCGCGGGCGGTCGCCACGACGACCGGCGCCGACGGGCCGCGGCCGACGTCCGGCGATCCGCCCGATCCCGGCCCCATCACGACAACCGGAGGTTTCCATGGTCACACGTGTCACCTACACACGGAGCGTGCACGACAAGGCGGAGATCAACGCCGTGCTGGAGGTGCTGCGCGGCGGCCCGCTCGCGCTGAAGATCGACGAGATGGAAAGCCGGTTCGCCGACCTGTACCGGCCGGCACCCGAGCCGCGCGCTGACACGTCGATCGGGCAGCCATCCCGCCCGGACGGGATCATTCGGGCGGGATGGCCGCCGTCATCGGTCAGGCACTTTTCGCCGACCCGAGTCGCTGCTAGCTTGTTTTAGAATCAATTCCATTTTGCCGGTCGCGGGAGGTGTGGCATGACCTCAACGTTGAGGATGAATGCCGAGTCGGCAGTCGAGGAGCCCGTACCGCCGTCCATGGTGGAGCGGATGACGCTGATCCTGGACCTGTTCGAGCACCCGCACACCCGTCGGAACCTGGAGGAGGTGACCCGGCGGACCCGGCTCCCCCGCTCGACGGCCCACCGCATCCTCGACCAGCTGGTGCGGTTGCGATGGCTCGACCACACGACGTCCGGATACCGGCTCGGCAAACGAGCGCTCGGGCTCGGCGGCCGCGAAATCGGGCAGAACGCCCTCCGCAGCGCGGCGGCACCAGTGCTCCACGACCTGGCGATCCGCACCAAGCTGGTCGTGCACTTGGCGGTCCTCTCCGGCACCGAGGTGTACTACCTCGACAAGGTGGGCGGGCGGTCCGCGGTCGACGTGCCCTCGCGCGTCGGCGGCCGGGCTCCGGCGCACTGCACGGCGCTGGGCAAGGCGATGCTCGCCTGGCTGCCCCCGGAACGGATCGACACCGAGTACGCCGACGCGGTCCGCCGGACCCCGCGCAGCATCGGCGATCTGGGCATCCTGCACCAGGAACTGGATCGCATCAGGCGCCGTCGCGGCCTGGCCTTCGAACGCGGAGAGTGCTTCGCCCACGTCAGCTGCGTCGGCATCGCGCTGCGCGGCCAGGAAGGTCCCGCGGCGGCGATCTCCCTGGTGGGCGACGTGCACACGCCCATGGAGCGGGTCGCGCCCCTCCTCATGCAGGCTGCGCACGCCGTGTCGAACGAGTTCTTCGCCGGGCCCGTCCTGTCGCGGCCCGACCTTTCGGCTCCCCAGCAGACGTGGTCGAGCGAGGCGATGACCCGCTTCCTCACGGTCGGAGACGGCGGCGACTGGCTCTAGAACCTGTTTCCGAACTCGCTCTGCGTGGCGGTGCGGGCAGCGGCCCCCTGCGGGAGTTGCTGTCGCCTTCTCGCTGTGGGATCCCCGACTCATGAATGCCAATTCACCACGTCGGGGCTGTCCTCGCGAGAAGCCCCCTGCGAACCCGCAGCGGTGCAAGCTGCGAGGGTGGGCTAAGCGGCTGCGCCGCTTCAAAGACAAAACCCCGCGATACCACACCTCACACCACAACACTCAACACAGCCTCCAGCCACCAGATCCGACGTCCGGCGCGCGAACCACGCGCCTCTATCCTGAATCCGGAACATCCGGACGTGCGGCTAGAACAGGGGGAACAGTGGCCAGAATCGCCGATGTGCGGCCGCCCGCATCGCCGGTGTCGAAAGGCCAGGTCGCGCGCCGCGATCGCATCCTCGACGCCGCCGCGGAACTCGGCGCCACGGCGGACTTCGACCGCGTGCAGATGCACGAGGTCGCCAAGGACGCCGGTGTCGCGATCGGGACGGTCTACCGCTACTTCCCGTCCAAGACGCACCTGTTCACCGCGGTGTTCGAGGCGCAGCTCGGCAAGTTCGTCGAGCAGCTGTGGCCGACCGGCGGCGCCGACGTCGTCACCGACATCGGCGAGGTCCTGGTGGTGTTGAGCCGTGAGCTGCTCAGCCGGCCCCGGCTGTGCTCGGCGATGATGCAGAGCACCGCCGCCAGCTACACCACGGATCCGAGCGGGTATCCGGACAACGACTCGGCGCTCTCCCGCGCCATCCTCCGCACGCTCGGGAAGTCCGCGCCCAGCGAGGAAGACCGGAGCACCGTCCGCCTGCTCGTGTTCAGCTGGTGGGGAGTGCTCGTCTCCAGCCTCAGCCGCAAGACGACGGCCGAGCAGGCGGAGGCCGACATGCGGCTGGCGGCCCGGCTGCTCCTCGCTCGATACCTGGCGTAGCCGATCGGCAGCGCTCGGCCGTTCGCTCACGACGAGGGCGAACCGGCCGAGCACGGGCGGAACCGCTGGAACCGCAACGGGTTTCCGCAACGAGGGAGCCGTCATGCTTCTTCCCCGGAGAACGTGGTGGCGACCTCGCCGAGCGGATCGATGACGGCGCGGAACCGCGTGCCCGGTGCGACCGGGACCAGCGGGCCCAGTGCGCCCGAGAGCACGATCTGCCCGGCTCGCAACGGATCGCCGAAGGACAGCGCCGTGCGGGCCAGCCAGGCGAGCGCGGCGAGCGGATCGCCGAGGCACGCGGCCCCGTCGCCCTCCGAGACCAGCTCGTCGTCGGCGTACAGCCGCATCACCGCCTCCCGCGGCTCGAACTCGTCGAGCGTGAGCCGGTGGTCGGCCAGCACGAACAGCCCGCTGGAGGCGTTGTCCGCGACCGTGTCGGTGATCGCGATGTCCCAGCCGGCGATCCGGCTGTCGACGATCTCCAGCGCCGGCACGGCGTAGTCGACCGCGGCGCGGACCTGCGCCTCGTCGAGCTCGCCGTCGGCCAGGTCCGCCTTCAGCACGAAGGCGATCTCCGCCTCGACCCTCGACTGCAGCAGCCGGTGGAACGGGATCACGGCCCGGCCCGAAACGTCCATGTCGGCGAAGAGCACTCCGAAGTCGGGCTGTTCGACGCCCATCTGCCGCTGGACGGCGGGCGAGGTCAGCCCGATCTTCCTGCCCACCGCCACCGCTCCCCTGGCTTCACGCCGCCGTGCGAGCTCCCGCTGCACCGCGTAGGCGAGAGCGATGTCGGTGTCGCCGAGAACGTCCCGCACCGGCTCGGTGGGGATTCCCGTCCGCTCGGCCCTGCTGAGGCGGTCGACCGCAGCGGCGATCGAAAGATCGTTGGAATTCCCGGAATCGGCCATCGATGCAAGCACACCGCTACGTTTGCGCGATTCGCCGCGCAGGCCCAGCGCCGGTCCCGCTGTCCGGGATCCGTTCACAGACGTGCCGCCAGCTGCCGCCGCAGCGCCGGGCCGGACCCGGCGAGCAGCTGATTGGCCTTGCCCCGCTTGAAGTACAGGTGCAGGTCGTGCTCGAAGGTGAACCCGACGCCGCCGTGCAGTTGCAGGCAATCCGCGGCCACCCGCATCAGGGTGTCCGCGCCGACCACCTTCGCCACCGCGGCGACGGTCGGCAGGTCGTCGCCCAGCTCGTCGGTCGCCTCGCCGGTGATGGCGAACCGCACCGCGTACTGCGCCGTGGCGACGGCGCCGTGGACCGCGACCGCGAGATCGGCGCACCGGTGCTTGAGCGCCTGGAACGAGCCGATCGCCCGCCCGAACTGCTCCCGCACCTTGAGGTAGCCCACGGTCTCGTCGAGGCACGCCTGCGCTGCGGCGGCGGACTCGGCGGCCAACGCGATCCGGGCGAGGGCGACCAGCCGGCGTGCGAGGGCCCCGTCATCGCCCTCGGGCGACAGTCGATCCGCGCGAGCACCGGTGAGCTCGACGTCCGCGAGCCGGCGCGTGTGGTCCAGCGCCCGGCGCGGCGTGCGGGTCACGCCCGGCTGCTCGGGGTCCACGAGATGGACTGCGGCGTCGTCCCCTTCGCCGCTGATCACCAGCAACACGTCCGCCGTCGCCCCGTGCGGGACCGCACCGACCACGCCCGACAGCCCTCCGCCGTCGGCCACGACCGGGCCGCGACCGGGGGTCTCGGTGAGGCCGGCCACGGCGATCGCGACCGGCTCCTCGGCGAGCCTCGCGAGCAAGGCCTCGCCGGGCTCGCCGGGCGTTCCCGCGTCGGCCGACTCGCTCAGCAGGGTCCCGGCGATCAGCGTGTCCGGCACCGGTGACGGCGCGACGGCGCGCCCGAATTCCTCGATCACCACAGCGGCCTCGGCGAACCCGAGCCCCAGCCCGCCGAACCGCTCCGGCACCGGGAGCCCGCCGAGCCCCAGATCCGCTACGCCGCGCCTGAAGAGCGCCCGGTCGTAGCCGTGGTCGCCGTCCATCGCCGCCCGCCGGTCCGACTCGGCGCGGAGGAAGTCGGCGACCGCCTTGCGCATCTCGTCGCGCAGGTCTTCGTTCTCGCTCACCGCGTACTCCGTTTCATCCGCGAGGCAGCCCGAGAACGCGCTCGGCGATGATGTTGCGCTGGATCTCGTTCGAGCCGCCGTAGATCGTGTCCGACCGGCTGAACAGGAACGACGTCTGCTCGGGCGAGAGGTCGTAGGGTTCGTCGACGGTGAGCGCCGCCGGCCCGACGACGTCGACGGCCAGCTCGCCCAGGTCCCGGTGCCAGGTCGCCCACTGCAGCTTGGACAGCGACGCCTCGAACCCGGACACCGAACTGCCTGCCGATCGCAGCGTCGACACCGCGGTGTAGCGCATCACCCGCAGGTCGATCCACGACTGCACGATGCGCCCGCGCAGCTCCTGATCGGCCAGCGCGCCGCCTTCCCTGGCGAGTTCGACGACGTGGTCGAGTTCGCGCTGGAAGCCGATCTGCTGGCCGAGCGTGGCGACGCCGCGCTCGAAGCCGAGCGTGCCCATCGCGACCCGCCAGCCGTCGCCCTCGTCGCCGACCCGGTTGGCCACCGGCGTGCGGGCGTTGTCGAAGAACACCTCGTTGAACTCGCTGGTGCCGGTGATCTGCCGGATCGGCCGGACCTCGACGCCCGGCTGGTCCATCGGGACCAGCAGGTAGGAGAGGCCCGCGTGCCGGCTCGACCCCGGGTCGGTGCGCGCGAGCACAAAGCACCAGTCGGCAACGTGCGCGAGCGAGGTCCACACCTTCTGCCCGTTCAGGACGTACTCGTCCCCTTCGCGCACCGCGCGCGTGCGGACGCCTGCGAGGTCGGATCCCGCACCAGGCTCGGAGTAGCCCTGGCACCAGAGCGCCTCTCCCGACAGGATTCCGGGCAGGAAGCGCCGCTTCTGCTCGTCGGAGCCGAACGCGAGGATCGTCGGACCGACGAGCTGCTCGCTCATGTGCAGCAACCGCCCCGGCCCGCCTGCCTTCGCGTACTCCTCGTGGAAGATCACCTGCTGCGCCAGGGAAGCACCGCGGCCGCCGTGCTCGACGGGCCAGCCGAGGCCGATCCAGCCGCCCGAACCGAGCCGGCGCTCCCACGCCAGCCTGCGGTCGAGCGCCTCGTCCTCCCGGCCCGAACCGCCGAGGCCGACGACGTCGGCGAACTCGCCGGTCAGCTCTTCGGCCAGCCATTCACGCACTTCGGCGCGGAATTCCTCATCACCGGTGCTCATCGTCAGGCCCCGTACACGGGTGTCGGCGGTTCGGCCTTCGCGACCAGGTCGGCGATGACCGCCGTCAGCTCCTGCGGCTCCCACCGGCCGTTCTTCACCGCGGGCGGGCCGTGCCGCCACCCGTCGGCGAGGGAGACCTCGCCGCCTTCGATCTCGAAGACCCGGCCGGTCGTGGTGGCCTCGTCGCTGCCCAACCACACCACGAGGCTGGAAACGTTCGCCGGATCCATCGCGTCGAAGCCGTCGGCGGGCTTGGCCATCCGCTCCGCGAAGACCGCCTCCGTCATCGGGGTCCGCGCCGACGGGGCGATGGCGTTGACGACCACGCCGTAGCGGGCGAACTCGACCGCGGCGACCTGGGTCAGCGCGGCGATGCCGGCCTTGCTCGCGCCGTAGTTCCCCTGGCCGACGCTGCCCATCAGCCCGGCCCCGGACGACGTGTTGACCACCCGGGCGGCGATCCGGTTGCCCGCCTTGGCCTGGTCCCGCCACCACGCGACCGCGTGGCGCAGCGGGGCGAAGTGCCCCTTGAGGTTGACGGTCATGACCTGGTCCCACTCGGACTCGCTCATGTTGACCAGCATCCGGTCCCGGTTGATGCCCGCGTTGTTGACGAGGGTGTCGAGCCCGCCGAACGTGCTCACGGCGAGGTCGATCACGCCCTTGCTGGCCGTCCAGTCGGCGATGTCGGCCACGACCGCGACCGCCTCGCCTCCCGCGGCCCGCACCTCCGCGGCGACGTCCTCGACGGACGGTGACATGTCGTTGAGGACGACCTTGGCGCCGTGGCGCGCGAATTCGAGGGCGTGCGCCCGGCCGAGGCCCTGCCCCGCACCGGTGATGATGGCGACCCGTCCCGCGCAGATGCCGGCCGTCGGCCCGTCGTGCTCCGTCATGCGCCCAGATAACCACACGATCCCGATAACAAGCAAGCGCTTGGTTCAATCACGCTCCCGGCGAGGCCCCACCACGGCCCGCGCACGGCGATGCCGGGCGACCGAGAAGGCGCCCACCGGTATCGATTCGATCTAAACCGACCGCAGCTACGGCTCCAGGCGGTCCCGTTCGAGCCGGCAGCCACACCAGTGGTCCGCAGTTTCCATTGAGCGTTTTTCATCCTGGTCGGCCCGCAGTCGCGGGTCGCAAAGGTGCACGTCGATGGGGTGTCGCATGCGCCGCAGGCGCATAGCCCACCTACGACACTTGCACCGCCGCGGGTTCACGGTGCCCACCCCTTCGGGGTTCCCTCGGCGAGGACGGCCCCTCCGCCGTGTATTGGACATACATCAGGAGGGGCACCCACAGACCAGGAAGCCTCTGAGGTTCCGCCACCCGCACCGCCACGCAAACTGAGGTCGGAAAAACCTCATTGAAACTGCGGAGGACTGGCCACCGGTCGCCGAACCAGCGAGCGCGGGCGGCACAAGGCCGCGGGCCGCCGGGAGCGGGAGCCCGCGGCTCAGGCGATCCCCACGGGAGACATGCGCCGATGCGGAGAATGAGCCCTCGAACAGGTGCTACAGGCGTTCGATGATCGTGACGTTGGCCTGGCCGCCGCCCTCGCACATCGTCTGCAACGCGAACCGCCCGCCGCGGCGCTCCAGCTCGTGCAGCATCGTCGTCATCAACCGGGCGCCCGTCGCCCCGATCGGATGGCCGAGCGCGATCCCGCCGCCGTTGACGTTCGTCCTGGCCAGGTCCGCGCCGGTCTCCTTCGCCCACGCCAGCACCACGGACGCGAACGCCTCGTTGACCTCGAACAGGTCGAAGTCGTCGATCGTCATCCCGGTCCGCTCCAGCGCGTGCCTGGTCGCCGGGATGGGGCCGGTCAGCATCCAGACCGGATCGGCGCCACGCACCGAGATGTGGTGGATGCGCGCACGCGGGGTCAGGCCGTGCTCTTCGACGGCGCGCGGCGAGGCGATCAGGACCGCCGCCGAGGCGTCGCTGATCTGCGACGCGACGGCCGCCGTGATCCGCTCACCGCCCGCGACGGGCTGCAGGCCCGCCATCTTCTCCAGGCTGGTGTCGCGCCGGGGCCCCTCGTCGGTGTCGAAGCCATCGACCGGTGCGATCTCCGCGGCGAACCGGCCCCCGTCGATCGCGGCGATGGCCCGCTGGTGGCTCTCGTAGGCGTAGGCCTCCATGTCGGCCCGCGAGATGTTCCAGTGCTCGGCGATCATCTCGGCCGAGCGGAACTGCGACACCTCCTGGTCGCCGTAGCGCTTGAGCCAGCCGGGCGACTCGGCAAAGGGCGTGCTGAAGCCGTACTGCTGGCCGACGAGCATCGCGGCCGAGATCGGGATGGCGGACATGTTCTGCACCCCACCCGCCACGATGAGGTCGGCGGTGCCGGAGAGCACGCCCTGCGCCGCGAAGTGGACCGCCTGCTGGCTCGACCCGCACTGCCGGTCGACGGTCACGCCCGGCACGTGGTCGGGCAGGCCCGCCACCAGCCACGCGGTCCGCGCGAGGTCCCCGGCCTGGGAACCGATCGTGTCGCAGCAGCCGAAGATGACGTCGTCGACCGCGCCGGGATCCACCCCGGTGCGATCCACGAGCGCGCGGATGGCGTGCGCGCCGAGGTCCGCCGAGTGCATCCCGGCGAGCGCTCCCCCGCGCCGCCCGACGGGAGTGCGGACGGCGTCGACGATGTAGGCCTCGGTCACGGAGTTCTCCTCGGATCGAAGTGTCTTGACGCCGGGTTTCGAACCCGGCCTGGTCTTGGCGGTCGCTTCAGGCTCGCCCCGAAGGGCCCGGACGGCGGTTTCGCGCGAAACCGCCACGCGCCCTCACGTGAAATGCCGGTTTCGCGCGAAACCGGCGCCCCGCGTTCCTGGCGGCCAGGCCGCGCACGTGCCCATGTCCCCCGCCGAAACGACCCCTTGGTCCTCGACGCGGCGATGCCGCTCAACGCCCGCTACCGATGCCGGAAGGGCGTTCCGCGGCGGGCGCTCACGCGTGCTGGCTGCTGGCGGACAGGACCTCGCCGGTGAGGTACGAGGCGTAGTCGCTGGCGAGGAAGACCATCACGTTGGCGATCTCCCACGGCTCGGCCGCACGGCCGAACGCCTCCCGGCCCTTGAGCTCGGCGAGCAGCTCGTCGCTGGTGACCTTCGCCAGGAACGGGTGCATCGCCAGGCTGGGCGAGACCGCGTTGACCCGGATGCCGTGCGGCGCCAGATCCATCGCGGCGCATCGGGTCAGCGCCATCACGCCGGCCTTCGCCGCCGCGTAGTGGGCCTGGCCCTCCTGCGCGCGCCAGCCCACCACCGAGGCGTTGTTGACGATGACGCCCTTCTTGCCCGCTTCGACCATGCGCTTGCCGGCCGCCCGCACGCAGCGGAAGGTACCGGTCAGCGTCACGTCGAGGACCTTGTGCCACTGCTCGTCGGTCATCTCCAGCACGGACGCCGTGCCGCCGAGGCCGGCATTGTTGATCACCACGTCCGCGCCGCCGAACGCCTCGGTCGCGTCGAACAGCGCGTCGATCTGCGCCTCGGCGGTCACGTCGCACACGACCGAGGCGACCCGGTCACCACCGAACTCCTCGCCCAGCGCCTTCTCCGCCTCGGCGAGGCGCCGCTCGTGCGTGTCGCCGATGACGACGGCCTTGGCGCCCTCTTCGAGGCACCGGTGGGCGGCGGCGGCCCCGATCCCGGCCCCCGCGGCGGCGGTGACCACGACGGTCCTGCCTTCGAGGAGGCGGTGGGCCGGCGGGCAGTCCGGCGTGGGCTGTTCCTTCTTCGACGACGTCACTGCGGCTCCCAAACCGATCGCTGTGAGCGGATGACCACGGGTCCTGGCCAAGGACCGGCGATTTCCCGTAGGGTAGCAAACCAAGCACTTGTTTGGGAAAGGACGTGAAGGAGCATGCCCAGTACCAGCGACGACTCGGTGGTCACCTACGAACGCCGAGGCGCGGTCGCCCTCGTGACCCTGAACCGGCCCGAGTACCGCAACGCGCAGAACTCGAAGATGACCTACGCGCTCGACGCCGCGTTCAGCCGTGCCGTGGACGACGACGAGGTCAAGGTGATCGTGCTGGCTGGCAACGGCAAGCACTTCTGCGCAGGGCACGACATCGGCACGCCGGAGCGCGACGCCGACCAGAGCTTCGACCGCAAGGCCGTGATCTGGTGGGACCACACCGGCCGGGAAGGCGTGGACCGCCGCTTCGCACGCGAGTCGGAGGTCTACCTCGGCATGTGCCGCCGGTGGCGGGAGATCCCGAAGCCGATGATCGCGATGGTGCACGGCGCGTGCGTGGCCGGCGGGCTGATGCTCGCCTGGTCGTGCGACTTCATCGTCGCCTCCGACGACGCGTTCTTCGCCGACCCGGTGGTGAAGATGGGCATCCCGGGCGTCGAGTACTTCGCCCACCCGTGGGTCATGAACCCGCGTGCCGCCAAGGAGTTCCTCTACACCGGCGACCGCATGCCCGCGCAGCGCGCGCACGAGCTGGGCATGGTCAACCACGTCGTGGAGCGGGCCGAGCTGGAATCCTTCACCCTCGACCTCGCCGGGCGCATCGGCGCGATGCCGGGCTTCGGGCTCGCCCTGACCAAGAAGGCGATCAACCAGGCGGAGGACCTGCAGGGCATGCGGGCCGGCATGGACTCGGTGTTCGGCCTGCACCACGCCGCGCACGCACATAACGCGGAGGTCGGCGGCGACTCCCTGGCCGGGATGGACGCGCGCAAGATGCGCGACGCGGCCGAGCGGAAAGACAAGGACGCATGAACATCGACTTCACCGAGCAGGAGCTGGCCTTCCGCGACGAAGCCCGGGCCTGGCTGCACGACAACGTCCCGGCGAAGCCGCTGCCGCCACTGGATTCCGCCGAGGGGTTCGCGGCCCGGCGCGAATGGGAGGCCACCCTCGCCGAGGCCCGCTGGTCGGTCGTCTCGTGGCCGGCGGAGTACTTCGGCCGGGATGCCTCGATGATCGAGTGGGTCCTGTTCGAGGAGGAGTACTACCGCAGCGGCGCGCCGGTGCGCGTCGCGCAGAACGGGATCTCGCTGCTCGCCCCGATCATCTTCGGGCACGGCACGCAGGAACAGCGGGACCGGTACCTGCCGTCGATGGCCAACGGCACCGAGATCTGGGCCCAGGCATGGTCGGAGCCCGAGGCCGGCAGCGACCTAGCGTCGATCCGCAGCACGGCCGCGCGCGACGAGGCACGCGGCGGCTGGGTGCTCAACGGGCAGAAGACGTGGAGCTCGCGGGCGCCCTACGCCGACCGCGGGTTCGGCCTGTTCCGCTCGGACCCGGACGCCGAGCGGCACCGCGGGCTGACCTACTTCCTGTTCCCGCTGAACGCCGACGGCATCACGATCCGGCCGATCCCCCAGCTCGACGGGCACCCCGGCTTCGCGGAGATCTTCTTCGACGACGTGTTCGTGCCCGACGCCGACGTGCTCGGCGCGCCGGGCGACGGCTGGCGGGTGGCCATGAGCACCGCAGGCAACGAGCGCGGCCTGTCGCTGCGCTCGCCGGGCCGGTTCTGCGCGGCGGCCGACCGGCTGGTGGCGCTGTGGCGCGAACGCGGCGCGGACCAGCCGCACCTGCGCGACCGCGTGGTCGACTCGTGGATCGCGGCGCAGGCCTACCGGCTCTACACGTGGGGCACGGTCACGCGGCTATCCGGCGGTGGCGACATCGGCGCGCACGGCAGCGTGAACAAGCTGTTCTGGTCCCAGCTCGACGTCGCGCTGCACGAGACCGCGCTGGATCTCCTCGGGCCGGAGTCCGAGCTGCGCGGCCCGGACGCGGCGGCCGACGGCGCGTGGCTGGACGGCTATCTGTTCTCGCTGTCGGGGCCGATCTACGCGGGGACGAACGAGATCCAGCGCAACATCGTGGCCGAGCGCTTGCTCGGCCTGCCGAAGGGAGGCCGAGCCCGATGAGGTTCGAGTTGAACGACGAACAGCTCGCCTTCTCCCGGTCGCTGGACGACTTCCTCGGCACCGCGGGGGCGCCGGACGCGGCCCGCGCGTGGGGCGAGGGCGATGCGGCGGCCGGGCGGAAGATCTGGCAGCGCCTGGCCGATCTCGGCGTGCACGCCCTGTGCGTGCCGGAGGACGCAGGCGGGCTCGGGGCGGCGCCGATCGACGTGGTCGTCGCGTTCGAGCAGCTCGGCCGCCACCTCGTGCCCGGGCCGTACGTCGAGTCCGTCGTCGTCGCGCCCGCACTGCTGCAGGCGGCCGACCCGGAATCGCTCGCGGAGCTGGCCGCCGGAAGCCGGGTGGTGACGCTCGCCGCGCCGCCCACCACGCCGTTCGCGCTCGACGCCGATGTCGCCGACCGCGTCCTGCTGGTCGAGGGCGACGAGCTGCACCTCGCGGAGGCGGGATCGCTGCGGCGTTCCGTGGACAACACCCGCAGGCTCTTCGAGGTGACCGCGAAGGACCGGCTCGCCACGCTGCCGACCGGCGTGGCCGCCGCCGCGCTCGACGCGGCCGCGCTCGCCTGCTCCGCCCAGCTGCTCGGCGCCGGTGAGCGCCTGCTCGAGGAGGCCGTGGAGTACGCCAAGAACCGGCGTCAGTTCGGCCGGGCGATCGGCGAGTTCCAGGCCCTCAAGCACGCGCTCGCCGATGTCCGCGTGGCGCTCGACTTCGCCCGGCCGTTGCTGCACGGCGCGGCGCTGTCGGTGGGGTCGGCGGATGCCGCGCGGGACGTGTCGGCGGCCAAGATCGCCGCCTCCGACGCGGCCTACCTCGCTTCCCGCACGGCGCTGCAGGTGCACGGCGCGATCGGCTACACGCTGGAGCACGATCTCGGCCTGTGGATCACGAAGGTGCGCGCTCTGATCGCGGCCTGGGGCACCACGTCGACCCACCGCGCCCGCGTCCTCGCGGCGATCACGGCGTCCTGACGCGAAAAATCGGTGCTCGCCGCGACAGCAGCGGCGAGCACCGATTCGCATTGCGGCGCGAAAACCCGTTCAGCAAGACGAAATCGTCCACTGAGACGGCATCCGCAGCCGGGTTGCGAGCCCCCACAGACCGTGCAGGCTGGAACCACCAGGAAGACGGGCCCTGCCGGCCTTCCAGACCCGCAATTTCAATGGAAATCGCGGTCGGTCGGTGTGCCGGGCCACGACACGCCGAAGACTGTCGACAACGTCCGCAGTTTCGATTGAACCGACGGTCTCCATCACTTCCACGTGCCGATCTTCCAGCACGGCCATCGAACGTTCGTCAACATCTGAGATGCGACCGACCAGAAGCGCGTTGAAAAGCCTTTCAGCGCAACGCAATACCTCGACTGGATGCTAGTGGTGCGGCGGGGCGTACCCCGCCGCACCACCATCAGCGAGCCGTGAACACGAATCCCTCGTAGCCGTCGGCCTTGATCGCCTCGCAGCGCTCGCGGTAGGCGCCCAGCCCTGCCACGTAGGGCATGAACCGGCGCGGCTTGCCCTCGATGTTCGCCCCGAGGTACCAGGAGTTGGCCCGCGGGAACAGCGTGGCGTCCGCGGCTTGCTGGACGTGATCGGTCCACTTCACCGCGGCATCGTCGCGCACTTCCACCTGGGCGGCGCCGGTCTCGTCGGCGTGCCGGACCAGCTCGGCCAGCCAGTCGACCTGCTGCTCCGCGGTCAGCACCATGTTGGACAGCACCGACGGCGCGCCGGGGCCGTTGACGGTGAACAGGTTGGGGAAGCCGGGGATCTGCACGCCGAGGTAGGTGACCGGCCCCTCGGCCCACGCGTCCTTGATCCGGTCGCCACGCGGGCCGGTGATGTCGATCCGGGTGAGCGCACCGGTCATCGCATCGAAACCGGTGGCGTAGACCAGCACGTCCAGTTCGCGGAGCCCGGCGCTGGTCTCGATGCCGGCGGCGGTGATCCGCGTGATCGGTTCCCGGCGCAGGTTGACCAGCTCGACCTTGTCCAGGTTGAACGTCTCGAAGTACCCGGAGTCGGTGCAGATCCGCTTGGTCCCGATGGGGTGGTCGGTCGGGATCAGGTCCTCGGCGGTGCGCGGGTCCGCGACGATCTGCCGGATCTTCCGCTCCGCGAACTCGCGCGCGAAGTCGTTCGCCTCGATGTCGGTGAACTGGTCGGGGAAGGTCTTGCCGTACAGCACACCGCCGTTGCGCCACCCGGCCTCCAGCGCGGCCTCGCGCTCTTCCGGGGTGCATTCCGCCGCGCGCTTCGGGTGCGCCTGGTGCGGCGAACCGCCGCCGCTCATGCGGGCCTTCGTCCGCCGCGCCGGGTATTCCTCGCGGATGCGGCGCTGGTCGGCGTCGGTGAGCTGCCGATTCAGCGCGGGCACGCTGTAGTTCGGCGTGCGCTGGAACACGGTGAGCGAGTCGGCCTCGCCGGCGAGGATCGGCACCGACTGGACCGACGACGAGCCCGTGCCGATGATGCCGACGCGCTTGCCCCGCAGCGACGGGCCGGGCTCCGGCCAGCGCGCGGTGAAGTAGGTCTCGCCGGCGAAGGTGTCGGCGCCGGGGATGTCCGGCTTGTTCAGGGCCGACAGCGAACCGGTGGCGAACAGGACGTACCGCGCGGCGTACTCGTCGCCGTCCTCGGTGCGCACCTCCCACCGCGACGCGTGCTCGTCGAAGTTCGCGGCCACGACCCGCTTGTCCAGCTCGATGTGCCGGCGCAGGTCGAACCGGTCCGCGACGTGGTGGATGTAGGAGAGGATCTCCGGCTGGGTCGCGTAGCGCTCGCTCCACACCCAGTCGCGCTGCAGGTCCTCGTCGAACGAGTACGAGTAGTCGATGCTCTCCACGTCGCAGCGGGCGCCGGGATAGCGGTTGAAGAACCACGTGCCGCCGACGTCCTCGCCTGCTTCGAGGCAGATCACGTCGAGTCCGGCTCGCCGGAACGCGTGCACGGCGTACAGACCGGCGAATCCGGCGCCGACGACCAGGACGTCGCGCACCGCGCTGTGAGCTCCGATGGTCAAGACGTTGCTCCTTGCTTCGTGGCTGCGCACAGGTCGTGCCACAGCAGATCGCGGGCCGACCGGCCGGCCTGCAGGGACATGATGGTCAGGAACCCGTGGAACAGGCCCGGATAGTGCCGGTGCGTCACCGGAACTCCGTCCCGGGCGAGCGCGGCCGCATACGCCCCTCCCTCGTCGGACAGCGGGTCCAGGCCCGCGGTGACGACGACGGCGGGCGGCAGGCCGCGCAAGGTGTCCGCGGCGGGCGGGACGACCTGGTGCCGGGGCCCGGCCACGCCGTCCGCCGGCAGGTACTGGCGCCAGTACCACTCCATGGCGGCCCTGGTGTTCCCGTAACCGGTGCCGTACTCGCGGTAGCTGCCGGTGTCGCACGACGGGTCGAGCACGGGGTAGATCAGCACTTGCCCGGCCACCGCGGGCCCGCCGTTGTCCCTGGCCATCAGGCAGGCGGCGGCGGCGAGGTTCCCGCCCGCGCTGTCGCCGGCGATCAGCAGCCGGCCCGGGTCTCCGCCGAGCGCACTGGCGTTCTCGGCGGCCCAGGTCAGCGCGGCGTAGGCGTCGAGGGCGGCGGCGGGCGCCTTGTGCTCGGGCGCGAGCCGGTAGTCCACCGAGACCACCACCGACGACGTCCGCCCCGACAGCTCGCGGCAGAACGCGTCGTGCGACTCGATGTCGCAGAACACGAACCCGCCGCCGTGGCAGAAGACGACGACCGGCAACGGTCTGTCACCTCGCTGGTGCGGGAAGTACAGGCGGACGGGCACGCCACCGCCGGGCCCGGGGATCTCGCGGTCCTCGGTGCGCGCCACATCATCCCGATTGCCCACCGGTTGCCGCCGCGCCGCGATCGCCGCCCGCGCCTCCGGTCCCGTCATCTCCTCGACCTTCGGGAATCCCGCGTCGAGCGACCGGATGACCGCCGCGACCTCTGCGTCGAACACGTTCTCCTCCTCAGATCGTCTGGCCGCCGTCGATCACGAAGTCCTGCCCGGTGCAGTAGCTGCTCGCGTCACCGGCGAGGAACGCCACGAGCGCGGACACCTCCGCGGGCGCACCGGCCCGCGGGATCGGCTGGTTCGCCACCGCGCCGCCGCCCGCCCTGGTCTCCTCCGAGATCATCGCGGTGTCGATCGCGCCGGGGCAGATGCAGTTGACCCGGATCCCGAACTCGCCGAGCTCCTTGGCCGCCGACTTGCTCGCCCCGCGCAGGCCCCACTTCGAGGCGCCGTACCCGATCCCACCGGCGAACCCCGTGAGCCCCGCGGTCGAGGCGACGTTGATGATCGAGCCGCCCCGGTCGCGCATCAGCGGGAGCACGGCCTGCATCCCGAGGATCGGGCCGACCAGGTTGACGTCCAGCGCCCGCGCGAGGTGGTCCTCCTCGAGCGCCGCCAGCGGGGCCAAGCCGTAGAACCCCGCGTTGTTGACGAGCACGTCGACCCGGCCGAACTCGGCCCGAGCGCGCCGCATCGCCTCGGCCCACGCGCTCTTGCTCCGCACGTCCAGTTCCAGGGCGAGGGTCTTCACGTCGAGCTCCGCAGCGACCGCAGCGACCGCGCCCTGGTCCAGGTCGGCGAGCACCACGTCGGCCCCGAGCCTCGCGAGCGTCCTGGCGTGCACGGCGCCCTGTCCTTGAGCGGCACCGGTGATGAAGACGACCTTGTCCCGCAAGTCCACCAGCTGCTCCGTCACATCCCACATCCCTCGTGCCAGATCACCGAGCAAGCGCTTGGTGCGGTGGACCATACACCTTTCCGGAAAGCGGAGCGAGGCTGTGCGACCAATCCACGACATCGACGACCCGGAGCGGACTCGATCCAGCGCGGCGCGAATCGCCCGGAAGCCGCAGACCCGGCAACCGGCTCCGCCTCACTTCCCCACTGCCGTCCGACCGCCGTCGACCGGCAGGCAGACGCCGGTGACGAAGGGAGAGTCCAGGAGCAGGAACTCGATGGCGCCGGCCTGCTCGTCCGGGTCGGCCAGCCGACCCAGCGGAGTGCCGGCCCGGGTCGCCCCGTGCCGTAGCCGTGGTCGACCACCTCCTGGATCAATCAACCTAGCAATTGCTTGCTTGATTAGGCAGGCGTCCAAGGCGGACGAGGGAGGAGTTCCTGCTCGACGAGCGCGTGGAATCCCCGCGCCGGGCACGACCAGATCAGGTCGGCGAGAACACTTACTTCAGCCCAGGCGCCGGTGCCACCGACACCGGGCCGTCCACCAACGCAGAACCGCGGGGCTGACTGGGAGACCGTCAGCCCCGCGGGCAACTGCAGCTACGAGTGCGGGCCTAGCTAGAGAGGAGGCCGCCGTAGAGGACGTGGAGGTACTGCTTGGCGATGGCCTCCGGCTTGTACTTGCCGCGAGGGCGGTACCAGCGCACGGACGACCACACGGTGTCGCGGATGAACCGGTAGGTGATGTTCATGTCGACGTCGGCGCGGAAGATCCCGGCCTTCTGCCCGGCGACCAGCAGCCGCAGCCAGATCTTCTCGATCTCCCGGCTGTACTCGCCGACGTACTCGAAGCCGGGCTGGCGGGCGAGCGCCACCACCTGGGTCTGGTAGAGCGCGACCGCGTGCGGGGTCGCGGAGATGGCCTCGAAGGACGCGACGATCAGCTCGTCGAGCGCCGCGCGGGGGTCGTCGCTGTCCTCCTCGATCTTGCGGAACCGCTCACGCAGGGCGGACAGGAAGTCCCGCAGGATCTCGTCGAGCATCGCCTCCTTCGAGCTGAAGTGGTGGTAGAGGCTGCCCGAGAGGATGCCCGCCTCGTCCGCGATGTCCCGGACAGTGGTCTCGGCGTACCCTCTAGTGGCGAACAGCGTCGCGGCGATGCTCAGCAGCTGGCTCCGCCGATCGGAGCCGCTGCCGCCTCCTGCCGAGGCCGCACCGCGCTTGGCCGACCCCGGCCGGGTCCTCGTCGCCATCTCGCCTTCCTTCCCGCAGACCGCGAATCCCCCACAACAACAAGCGTTTGGCCAACAGTCTGCCACAGCCGCACCCGCGCATCCGCCGCGGCACGCCGGTCCCGCGCCGCGCAAGGCCTGGTCTGCGGGCGCACCCGCCGCTAGGATCACCTAGCAAGCATTTGGTCGACTCAAAGGAGAGCGTGCACGGTGAACACCCCGATGACGATCCCGCTCCTCGTCGCGGAGGCCGCGCGGCGGAACCCCGACCAACTGGCCGTCGTCGACGGGGACATCCGGGTCACCTACGAACAGCTGGCCGAACTCGTGGCCGAGACGGCGCGCGCGTACGTGGCGCGCGGCCTGCGCCGGGGCGACCGCGCGGCCATCTGGGCGCCGAACCGGCTGGAGTTCATCCTCGCGCTCCTGGGCGCGGAGTCCATCGGAGCCATCGCAGTCCCGCTCAACACCCGCTACCGGGGCCACGAAGCGGTGACCGTCCTGGCCCGCTCCCGCGCCTCGACGCTCGTCCTCGCCAACGGCTTCCTCGACATCGACTACCTCGAGATGCTCCGCACCGCCGCCGCGGAATCCCCTGGTCAGGCCGGTGACGGCCCCGTTCCCGGGCTGCCCCACCTGCACACCGTGGTGGACCTGGGCGGGCAGCCCACCGACGGCGCGCTCAGCTGGCCGGACTTCATCTCCGGCGGCCGCTCGGTGGACGACGACCGGTTCGAGGCGATGGTCGCGGCGGTGACGCCCGACGACATCTGCGACATCATGTTCACCTCGGGCACCACGGGCATCCCCAAGGGCGTGCTCACGGCGCACCGGCAGACGATCGACGTCGCGCGGGTCTGGGCCGAGCGGGCTGAGCTGAGCCCGGCCGACCGCTACGCCATCGTCAACCCGTTCTTCCACGGCTTCGGCTACAAGGCCGGCATGATCACCGCGATCACCGCGGGGAGCACGATCTACCCGGTCGCCACCTTCCAGGCCGACGAGCTGCTCGAACTCATCCAGGCGGAGCGGATCTCGGTGCTGCCCGGCGCGCCGACCCTGTTCACGTCCCTGCTCAACCACCCCCGGCTGGCGGAGTACGACCTCTCGTCGCTGCGGTTCTCCGTCGCCGGGGCCGCGACGGTGCCGAAGTCGCTGTTCCAGCGGATGCGCGACGAGCTGGGCTTCACGTCCGCGAGCCAGGCCTACGGCCTGACCGAGGCGGTCGTGGTGACCCAGTCCCTCCCGGACGACGACCCGGCGCACATCGCGGAGACGACCGGCCCGCCCGTCGACGGGATGGAGATCCGCATCACGGACCCCGCTGGCGACGACGTGCCCGCCGGCGAAGAGGGCGAGATCCTGATCCGCGGCCGCAACGTCATGCTCGGCTACTTCGAGGACGAGAAGTCCACCGCCGAGGCCATCGACGCCGAAGGGTGGCTCCGCACCGGCGACGTGGGCCGCCTCGACGAGCACGGATGCCTGCAGGTCACCGACCGGATCAAGGACATGTTCACCGTCGGCGGGTTCAACGTCTACCCGGCCGAGGTGGAGAACGTCCTCGCCACGCACCCGCAGGTGTCGGAGTCGGCCGTCGTGGCGAAGCCCGACCAGCGGATGGGCTCGGTCGCCCTCGCGTTCGTGGTGCCGCGCGGCGGGAGCAGGCCGACGGAGGACGAGCTGATCGAGTACTGCCGGGCGCGGCTCGCGAACTTCAAGGTGCCGAGGCAGATCGTCGTCCAGGACGAGCTGCCGAAGAACGCGAGCGGCAAGATCCTCAAGACCAAGCTGCGCCCCGCGGCGAAGGAAGCGTGACGCCCCGGGTCGGCAGCCGTCACCCGCCGCCGACCCGGCTCCCGCCACGAACGCGATTTCACGAGGGATCGCGCCGCGCGATCCGTGTCTCCACCACGCCGCTCCCACAGCTGGCGCCCGACTTCGCGCGAAATCGCGCCACCCGTGCGCTCGCTGCGCGCTGGGTGAGCGCCGCGGCAGAACGGGCCGATTCTCCCCACCGTCCACATTGGGCATCGCGCCCGCGATGGGCGTGACTGCGCCGGAGCGCGCGCCATCGTAACCAGAGAAACAAGCAAACGCTAGGTTTGTATTCTCGTCTCGCTCTCGTAGGATTCCGTTATGAGATATGCCGTAATGGCTCCGGTAGCGGCCGGCGTCACCGCCCGGCCGGATTGGATGGGCGAGTTCGCCCGGCACGCCGAGGCATGCGGGTTCGAATCGATCGTCGCGGTCGAGCACGCCGTCGTCGTCAGCCGGTACTCCAGCGTCTACCCCTACGCGAGTTCCGGGAAGATGGAGCTCGCCGACGACTGCGACATCCCGGATCCGCTGGACCTGCTGATGTTCCTCGCCGCGCACACGACCCGCATCGAGCTGGCCACGGGCGTGCTCGTGCTGCCCAACCACCATCCGGTGGTGCTGGCCAAGCGGGCGGCCACCATCGACGCGCTCTCCGGCGGCCGGTTGCGCCTGTGCGTCGGCATGGGCTGGATGCGGGAGGAGATCGAGGCGTGCGGCGCCGAGTTCGAGACCCGCGGGCGGCGGGCCGACGAGCAGATCGACGTGCTGCGCAAGCTGTGGGACGACCGGTCGCCGACCGGTGTCGACCACGACGGCCGGTTCTTCTCCTTCGCCGGGGCGATGACGTACCCGAAGCCGGCCCGGCCGGGCGGGATCCCCATCCACATCGGCGGGCACAGCCGCGCTGCCGCACGGCGCGCGGGACGCCGCGGTGACGGCCTGCAGCCGCTCGGCGTCGGCGGCGCCGAACTGCAGGGGCTCATCGACCTGATGCGGCAGGAGGCCGAAGCGGCGGACCGCGATCCCGACGCGCTGGAGGTCACGCTCGGGCACCTCGTCTCGGCGATCACCACCGAGAAGGCCGAGTCGCTGGCCGCGCGGGGCGCGAACCGGATCGTGCTGCAGACCACGCCGACCACCGACCTGGCCGCGGTCAAGGACGAGCTCTCCGCGTGCGCGCAGCGGCTCGGCCTGGCCGGGCGATGACGCTCGCCGCGGCCGACCGGGTCGAGCTCGCCGACCTGGTCGCCCGCTACGCGGCCGCCGTGGACGACCGCGCGTTCGCCACCGCGGCGGTCCTGTTCGCCGAAGACGCCGTGCTGGCGATGCCGTCCCCGCCCGCCGAACTCGGTCCTGTCGACGTCCACAGCGGCCGATCGGCGATCGCCGGCGCACTGCGCGCCGTCGAGGCCTTCGAACTCACCCAGCACGCGATCGTCGGCCAGGTCTTCGACGGCGACGGGCGGTCCGCGACCGGTCGCATCGCGTGCATCGCCCACCACCTGGGCAGGCGGTCGTCGGGCGAGCCGATCAACCTCGTGTGGCACCTGCGCTATGCCGACGGCTACCGCAAGCAGGACGGCGCGTGGCTGTTCGCCCGCCGGGAGCTGTCCATCGACTGGATCGAGACCCGCACACCACGCCGCTCGCGCGTCCCCTCCTGGAGCGAAGATGACTGACCGACCACGGATCTGCGTTGTGACCGGAGGTGCGCTGGGCATCGGCGGCGCCATCAGCCGCCGGTTCGCCCGCGCCGGGGATCTCGTCGTGCTCAACGACGTGGACGGCGACGCCGCCCGCGCCGCACAACTGGAGATCGAGGCCGCCGGCGGGCGCTGCGCGGTCGTCGTCGGCGACATCACCGACGACGACGTGGTGGCCGAGACCGCCGGGGCGGCGCTGTCCGCGGGAGACGGCCGGGTCGACGTGCTGGTCAACAACGTCGGGGACTTCCGCCCGACGTCGTGGACGTTCGCGCGGTCGACGCCGGAGCAGTGGCGCCGGCTCTACGAGCTGAACCTGCACCACGTGTTCACCATGACCCACGCGCTGCTGCCGGCGATGATCGAGCAGCGTCGCGGTGCCATCGTGAACAACTCGACCGTCGAGGCCTTCCGCGGCATTCCGGGCAAGGCCGCCTACTCGGCGTTCAACGCCGGGGTCTCGGCGTTCACGAAGAGCCTGGCGGTGGAGGTCGGGCAGCACGGCGTCCGGGTGAACGCCATCGCGCCCGATCTCGCGGACACCCCGCAGACCCCCGCCGACGCGATGCTCCGCGGCCGCGACCCCGAGCTGATCCGGACCTGGGTCCCGCTCGGCCGCTTCGGCGCCGCGGACGACTACGCCGCGGCGGTGCAGTTCCTCGCCTCGGACGCGGCCTGCTACATCACCGGCCACACCCTGCCGGTCGACGGCGGCACGCTCGCCGCCTCGGGCTGGTACGGCCGCGCCGACGGCAAGGGCTGGACCAACTTCCCGAACAATCCCTAGAGAGGACATTCCCGAATGGCTCCGCCCGGCTCGTCCCGGAGGCACCCGGCGCCCGACAGGCGGCGGCGGTTTCGCGCGAAACCGCCAACACGCCTCACGGGGAACGCCGCTTTCGCGCGAAACCGGCGCCCTGCCCCCAGACGACCACGTCCCGCACATGCCCGCGCATCAATCTGAAACAACCCCTAGGCACGACATCGGAAAGGTCGATCGTGACGGATTTCCAGGACAGGCGCGGCGTCGCGGTGGTGACCGGCGGGACCGGGGGGCTCGGTTCCGCGATCTGCCGGATGCTCGCCGAGCGCGGCGCCGGCGTCGCCCTGACCTACCGCAGCGACCAGCGGGCCGCCGAGAGCCTGGTCGCGGAGCTCGTCGAGGGCGGCGGAGTGGCCGCAGCGGACCGGCTCGACCTCACCGACGCCTCGCAGAGCAAGCTCTACCTGGACAGCGTCGTCGAACGCTTCGGCGCGATCCACACGCTCGTCCACGCGGCAGGCCCGCTGATCCCGCAGGTCCACCTCTCCAAGGTCGAACCGGCCGACTTCGCCAAGCACCTCGCCGCCGAGGCCGAGGCGTTCTTCAACGTCGTGCACGCCGCGCTGCCCGCGCTGCGCGCCAGCAAGGGCTCGATCGTCGCGATCACCACCGCGGCCACCCACCGCTACCCGGTCCGCGACGGGCTGTCCGCGGGCCCCAAGGGCGCCGTCGAGGCGACGGCCCGGGCGCTCGCCGCCGAGGAGGGCCGGTTCGGGATCCGCGTGAACTGCGTCGGCCCCGGCATGCTGACCGACGGCATGGCCGCCGACCTGATGGCCAGCGGCGACCTCGACGAGCGGGCGCTGGAGGTCACCAAGCGGAACATCCCGCTGCGCGCCTTCGGCAGCGCACAGGACATCGCGGAAGCCGCGTGCTTCCTCGCGTCGGACCGCGCGAAGTTCATCACCGGGCAGAAGCTCGACGTGGACGGCGGATACGGCGTCTGACCACCGACTACCCCTTCGAGGAGCATCCGTGCCGAATACCGCTCAGCCCACCATCGACCTCGGTTTCACCCATGGAGACGTCCTGCTGGTCAGCGGCGCCGGGAGCGGGATCGGCGAGGCCATCGCCCTGCACGCCGCGGAGCTGGGGCTCGCCGTCGCCGCCTGGGACCTCAACGAGAGCGCCGTCGCCGACACCGTCGACCGGATCACCGCGACCGGCGGCAAGGCCATCGCGGTCACCGCCGACGTCTCGGCACCGGCCGAGGTCGAGCGGGGCTTCGCCGAGAGCCGTCGCCTCGGCGAGATCCGCTACCTGGTGAACAACGCCGGGCCGTCCTCCGCCGGGAACCTCGACTTCGACGAGGGCGTCCGGATCGCGGTCGGCAGCGTCCGGCTGATGACCGAGACCTGGCTCGCCGGCGGGGTTCCCACGGGAGCCGCACTGGTGAACGTCTCGTCGCTGGCCGGCAACCTCATCGGCACGGACTCGCCCTGGTACTGCGCCGCCAAGGCCGGGATCGCCGGCTACACCAGGCATCTCGCCACCTACCGGAACACCGAGGTGCGCAGCAACGCGGTCGCCCCGGGCATGACCGACACCCCGCGCCTGCAGGGCTTCGTGCAGAGCGAGGTCGGGCAGCGGTCGTTGGAGAAGAACCCGTTGAAGCGGATGGCGACCGGTGACGACATCGCGTGGGCCACGTTGTTCCTGCTCTGCCCGCTCGCCTCCTACATCAACGGCGTCCTGCTGCCGGTGGACGGCGGCTGGACGGTGACCCAGTGACCGATCCGCTGGCCGAGCTGCTGGACGAGCGGCGGATCCGCGAGGTCGTGCTGCGCTACTGCCGCGGGGTCGACCGGCTCGACTTCGACCTGGTGCGCTCGGCCTACCACCCCGGCGGCATCGACCACCACACCGGCTTCGACGGCACGGTCGACGAATACGTCGAGTGGGTGCGTCCCCTGCTCAGCGGCTTCACCGGCACCATGCACATCGTCGGCAACCACCTCTGCGAGCTGCGCGGCGACCAGGCGGTCGCCGAGACCTACGGGACCGCCGTCCACTGGGGATCGCCGGAATCCGATCCGCGGCGAAACTTCATCAGCGGCTTCCGCTACGTCGATCACATGGCCGAGCGCGACGGGCGATGGGCGATCGTCGAACGGTTCGCGGTGCGCGAGTGGACGCACTCGACGGTGGGCGCGCAACTCGCCCCGGAAGGCACCGGGCCGCGCGGGAGCCGGGACGCGGACGATCCGTACTACGTGCTGGCCCGGCGCATCCAGGAGCGCTGACATCCCGTCCTGATCGACGGCCACTGCGGCTTCGGCAAGCCCTGGTGTCATTTCCGCGCCGCTACCATCACCGTCATGCCCAGGCGATGGCCCGGATTGGGGAGGCACCGGTACCCGACGTGACGACTGGTGGATGGCGGGCGCCGTGAAGGATGAGCAGTTGCGCATGTCGGAGCTGGCGTCCGATGCGCTGTCGGTGTTCCGGGTCATCTCGTACTTCGACGCCCTCAGCGAGTCCGCTGCCAACGCCGACGCCATCGTGCGGTCCGCGGCGCTGCTCGCGGAGTGCCCGGTCGGCGCGCAGTGGGCGTCGGGCCCGGTCATCAGGTACGGGGCGTTGGGCGACCTGCTCGACGAGAGCCGCCTCGCGACGCCGACCGCTGCGGATCCGGCTGTCTGGCTCGAACGCACCGCCGCTGCCGAGCACCCGCTCGACTCGCTCCTCCTCGACCGGCTTCGGCACGCCTTGCGCGTGGCGGCGCAGCGATCGGCGGTGCCGGCCGGTCCGCGGTTGGGTCATCCGGCGCTGCTGGAAGTGGTGCTTTCCGACAAGGAACGGCGCGAGGACCGCGTTCGAGCGGTGGGATTGCTCGGCTTGGACGCGACCCGGCAGGTGCGCGCGATGGCGGTCTCCACGGCATCGAGCAAGGCCGCGGTGGAACTGGTCGCGCGCAGCTGCCCGGGTCGCATCGTCCACTCGGTCGCGGTCGGGAACTTGACCGCGATGCTCCTGCAGGACGACTGCGACGACCGCCGGCTGGCCGATGATCTGCACGCCGCGATCGTCGCCGAGCATCCGATGGCGCTCGGCTGCGCCGATGGCGACCGCGGCCCGTGGGTGGGGATCGGCGAGCGCATGAGCGTGTACGCGGCGCCGGCGTCGTGGAAGCAGGCGCGCCGGGCGCTGCGCTTCGCATCGTCCACTGGATACGGGCGGCGGGCCGTGTCCTACGGGCGGCTGGGTTCGCTGGAACTGCTGGCCGAGCTCCCCCTGAAACGTCTGCTCAACGATCCGGATGCGGCGCGGATCAACGCGATCGCCACGTCCCCGACCGGCGAGCAGGAGGTGGCCACGCTGGAGGCCTACTGCGTGTTCGGGTCGCTCCGGCGCACCGCCGAGGAAATGCATGTGCACCACAGCACCGTCGCCGCCAGGCTCGCGCATCTCGAAGCGCAGATGGGCTGGGACCTGGCGGACCCGATGGACCGGTTCAAGGCGACGCTGGTGCTCATGGTCCGCAGGGTGACGCTGTCGTCGACGGAGCTGGCCGCGTCGGAGGTGTTCGGCGAGACGTTCTGAGCCGCGTCCCCCGACACGCGTCGGGCGGGCCGGGGGAATCTGCCGACGCGCATCGGATGATCCCCCGGTGGGTCTCGGGCCACCATCTGGCTTGACATCCGTTCCCGCGGAAAGGAACTCCCCGTGGCCGTCGTCGACCCCAACCGCACCTGGGAAATGCTCGAGAACCGCCTTGCCGTCACGACCGGCGAACGGCACCGCGTCGTCCTCGGCATCGTGCTCGAACACATGAAGGCGGAGGCCGAACCGAACCTCGACCGCCTGATGGCGACGTTGAGCCCCACGCCCAACTACCACTTCTGGAACGGCGGCGAGGACGTCGGCCCGGAAGGCTACGACGGGGTGCGGACGTACTACGTGAACTTCCTCGAGACCCGGACCAACGTTCTCGAGTTCACCCTGGACCGGCTGGTCGTCGACGACCACTGCGTGGTCACCGAGGGGTACCTGAAGCAGATCTACCCCGGTTCGTACGCCGCCCGGAGCGGGATCCCGGTGGACGACGAGTCGGCCGACTACCTCGTCGTGCACCGGCAGCTGATCTTGTGGCCGGTGGACGAGAACGGCCTCGTCCAAGGCGAGGACTCCTACAGCTCCGGGCCGGTCAGCGTCACCAAGCTGTCGTTCGACGAGCTGCCGCAGGAGTACATCGATCTCGTGCACCCGTCCAGCGACCGGGCCACGCGCTCCTGAGAGCTCCGGCGCCATTCGCGCGAGGCCGGGGCGGTCCGCCTCGGCCTCGCGGTTCAACGCCGCCGCGCCGGTACTAGGCTCCGTTCACCACGGCGCGGAACTGGTCGAGCATCCAGGCGAGGTCTCGTTCCTCGATGGTCAGCGGGGGCGAGAGGCGGACCGTGGAGCCGTGGGTGTCCTTCGCCAGGACGCCTCGTGCCGCCAGCTTCTCGCAGGCTTCGCGACCCGTCATCAAGCCGGGATCGATGTCGACGCCCGCCCAGAGTCCGCGGACCCGCGCCTCGCTGACACCGCTGCCGACCAGTTCCTGGAGCTCCGCGTTCAGGCGCTCGCCGAGGGCGCGGGCCCGGTCCTGGTACTCCCCCGTTTCGAGGAGGCCGACGACGGCGTGGCCCACGGCGGCCGCGAGCGGGTTGCCACCGAACGTCGAGCCGTGGTTGCCCGGCTGGATGACGTCGAGCACGTCGTGGTCGGCCACCACGGCGGAGACCGGGACGATGCCACCGCCGAGCGCCTTGCCGAGCACGTACATGTCCGGCACGACCTCCTCGTGGTCGCACGCGAACGTGGCACCGGTGCGACCGAGCCCGGACTGGATCTCGTCGGCGACGAACAGGACGTTGGACCTCGTGCACAGCTCCCTGACCTGGCGCAGGTAGCCGGCGGGCGGCAGCTTCACGCCGGCCTCGCCCTGGATCGGCTCGATCAGCACCGCGGCGGTGTGCTCGTCGATCGCGGCTTCGAGGGCCGCGAGGTCACCGTGCGGGACGGCGCGGAAGCCGGGGGTGAACGGGCCGAAACCGTCCCGCGCGCCCGAATCGTTGGAGAAGCCGACGATCGTGGTGGTCCGCCCGTGGAAGTTGTCCTGGGCGACGACGATGCCGGCCTGGTCCGCGGGAATGCCCTTGACCGCGTACCCCCACTTGCGGGCCACCTTGAGCGCGGTTTCCACGGCTTCGGCCCCGGTGTTCATCGGGAGGACGAGATCCTTGCCCGCCAGCGCGGCGAGATCCCGGCAGAACGGGCCGAGCCGGTCGTTGTTGAACGCCCGGCTGGTCAGGGTCAGCCGCTCCAGCTGCTCGCGCGCGGCGCCGAGGAGCGCCGGGTGTCCGTGGCCGAAGTTGAGCGCGGAGTACCCGGCCAGGCAGTCGAGGTAGCGGTTGCCCTCGACATCGGTCATCCACGCTCCGCTCGCCTCGGCGATGACGACCGGCAGCGGGTTGTAGTTGCGTGCGACGGCGGATTCGTCGTGGGCCGGGGCCGTCGTTTCCGGGGCAACCATGGGAAAAGTCCTTTCTCGGGGGTCTTCGGTCAGTCGGTGAGCCGCTCGACGGCGCCGAGGTAGCCGGCGAGCATCGCGCGCGCGACGCGGGCGAGGTCCTCGTCGCCGGGCAGGAAGCCGCTGCTGTGCAGAGGTTTGTCGGTGTCGGTTCCGACGAACAACATCAGGGAGGGGATCAGCTCGCCGTAGTAGGAGAAGTCGTCCGCGCCGACGGAACGCAGCGTGCTGGAGATCTGAACCCCTTGGTACGCAAGGTGATGCGCTGTCCGGCTCGCCAGTTCCGGGTCGTTCTCCAGCACCGGCTCGCCTCGGGTGAAGACGACCTTCGCCTCGCAGCCGTGGGCACGAGCGACGCTCTCCGCTGTGTCGGCGACCCGGTTGTGGAGCAATTCCCGCGTCGGCTTCGACAACGTGCGAATCGTGCCGGTAGCGCGGGCGAGGCCCGGGACGACGTTGGCGGCGTTGCCCGCCTGGAGCGAGGAAACACCGACGACCGCGGGGATCATCGGATCGACAGCTCTGCTCACCACGCTCTGCAGCGCGACCACGATCTGCGACAGCGCGAGCACCGGGTCGCGCGTGAGGTGCGGGTAGGCCGCGTGGCCGGACTCGCCGGTCACCACGATCTCGAACTCGTCGGAGGAAGCGTTGACCCCGCCCGGAACGCAGGCCACCACGCCAGGCGCCAGCACCGGCTGCACGTGGGCACCGATCATGGCGCGGCAGTCCTGCGCCACCAGCACGCCGCTGTCGACGATGTCCAGCGCGCCGGACGGATAGGTCTCCTCCCGCGGCTGGAGCACCACCAGCAGCGGGGCGGGTCCTCCGACCCGATCCACCGCACGGGCGAGCGCCGTCACCGCGGCCAGGTGGACGTCGTGACCGCAGGCGTGCATCACGCCCGGCTTCGCCGAGGCCCACGCGACGCCGGTCGTCTCCTCCGTCGCGAGCGCGTCCAGTTCGCCGCGCACGCCGACGGCCGGTCCGGCACCTCCGATGCGCAGGACCGCGCCGGTCTGCGCGGTCGACACGGCCGAGTCGCCGCCCGGCAGCGCCGCCAGCACCGCGTCCCGGGTGGTGGTCTCCGCGCCGGAGAGATCGGGGTTCCGGTGGAGTCCGCGCCGCAACTCACCGGCGGCCTGGAGCTCCTCGGCGAGCGCGGCCCGAAGTCGATCGTGTTCAGTCATCGCTCAATCCGTAGACCCGCGCGGCGTTGCCGCGGCCGACCGTGGTGGCCTCCCGGGCGGCGTCCTCCATCGACCATTCGCCCCGGGCGGCCCAGTACCCCTCGGCGCTCGCCTGTTCCGCCAGGCCGAGCAGGGACGCGCAGTGCCGGCGCACCGCGAAGCCGATCTGCGAGTCGAACTGCGTCATCCACGGCGGCACCGGCCGGTCCGACTCGGTGATGAGCGCTTCGAACTCGGCACGGGTCACGTGGCCCCGCAGCGGACCGTGGACGTGGTGGTCGATCAGGGGAATGCCGGCCAGGCGGGCCTGCAGCTCAGTGCACATCGGCGACCCTCCGGCAGACGTCGGCGGGGTCGAGTCCTTCGACGGCGGCGAGTTCGGCGCGCTTGACGTCGAGGTGCGTGCGCAGCAGCTCCGGCGCGAACCAGTCGCGCACGGCGGTGTCCTTTTCCAGCTCCTCAAGCGCTTCGGACAGATCGGCGGGCAGCCCGGGGATTTCGTCGAACTGCTGCTCCGCCATGTCCTCCGGCCACACCTTCGGCGGTTGGTCGTCGCCGGCGAGGCCCGCCAGACCCGCCCTGATCAGGGAGCCGAGCACGAGCCACGGGTTCGCCGTCGCGTCGGCGGCCCGGTATTCGAGATTCAGCTGCCGCGCGGGGTTCCCGCCACCGACCGTGCTGGTGGGGCAGATCCGCAGCAGCGCTTCCCGGTTGCGCTCGGCCAGGAAGATGCCGCCGACGCTCCAGCGGTGCGGCTGCAACCGCAGGAACGACGACGGGCTGGGCGCGGTGAGCGCGGTGAGCGCCCGGGCATGGGCGAGGATGCCGCCCGCGAAACGCGCACCGACTTCGGCGAGCCGCCCGGGACGCTGCTCGTCGAACAGCACCGGCCGACCGGTAGCGGCGTCCACAAGGGACAGATGAACGTGGACGCCGTTCCCGCTTCCGTCCGGGTTCTGCAGCGGCGCGAACGTGACGCGGCGGCCGTGCCGGCGAGCCAGGTCGCGGACGAGTTCCTTCAGCAGCACGGCCCGATCCGCGGCCGCCAGCGCCGAGGTGGGCGCGAGCGTGATCTCGAACTGGTTCTCGCCGTACTCCGGCAGCCAGGTCTCCGGCTCCAGACCGGCTTGGGCGAGGAGCTGGACGAGCCCGGATCCGAACGGCTCCGCGCTGCGGTAGCGCGCGAACGAGAACGGCGCCGTGCCCTCGGTGCCGTCCAGCATGAACTCGTGCTCGAACGAGGCGACGACCTCCAGCCCGAAGCGCTCGCGCAGGTCGGCGAGGGCTTCGCGGGCGAAGGTGCGGGGATCGCAGTCCCACGGCTGCCCGTCGGGCAGGGTCTGGTCGGCGAGGAGGATGCGGACCTGCGGGTGACCGTCGCGCTCCGGGAGCACCACCTCGGTGCGGGCGTCCGGCATCAGCCGCAGATCCCCGGTCGAGCCGAACGCGTTGTCCTCCGCGATCCCACCGAAGCAGGTCAGGGCCAGGTTGGCGGGCACCCAGCCGACACCGCGGCGCAGGACGGCGTCGAGCTCACCGGCCGGCACACCCCGGCCCCGGGTCAACCCCGCCAGATCGCAGGTCGCGACGAAGACAGTCGAATCCATGGATGCGCCTCACCGATCTCGGGTAACAACTCCCGAGAACGTAACGCGCATTAGAAACTCAGTCAACGTGCTTCAGTTTGTAACAAACTATCCAATGCCGCTACTCGGCATCGTCCCGCCTGGACAGCGCTTCGATCTCGCCCAACCGACCCCGGACGGCGCCACCGCGCCGCTCGGCCACGGCGGCGACCACGGCCTCCACCACGGCCATCGCGGGGACCAAGGAGTCGAACGGACTCGGCGCCTCGACCCTGGCCGGGAGCACGACCTCGGCCGCCTGCGCCGCCGGCGACATCCACGGATCGGTGAACAGGACGACGTGCGCACCGCGCGCGGCGGCCTCCCGCGCGAAACCCACCAGGTCCGGGTCGTACCTGCGGTAGTCGAACAGGACCAGCACGTCGCGCTGCCCGAAATCCAGCAGCGTGGTGGCCTGCGCGAGCTCGTCGGGCGGAATCACCCGCACCGCGGGACGGAGCATCGCCAGGTGGCTCGCCAGGTACTCCGCCAGCACCCGGCTGAACCGGCCGCCGCGCAGGTGGATCGGCCTGCCCGGATCACCGAGCAGCTCCGCGGCCCGTTCGAACTCCGCCTCCGGCAGCGTGTCGAACGACCAGGACAGCACGTCGATGTAGTGCCGGGCCACCGCCGGGGCGTTCCGCCTGCGCTCCGCGGCACCCTCGACCTCGGCGATCTGCCGCAGCGGCGAGCTGAGCCGCTGGTCGACCTCGTGGATCAGGGCCTTCTGGAACGCCGGGTAGCTTTCGAAGCCCAGCCGTCCGATGAAGCGCAGCACCGTCGGTGCGCTGACGTGCGCCCGCTTGGCGAACTGCGCGACGGTTTCCAGACCGGCCGCGGGATACGCCGCGAGCAACGCGCGCGCGACTTTGAGCTCGCTGCGACTCAGCCCGGCCAGCTCGGCGCGGACGCGTTCCGCCACGGTCGCCGCGAAATCCGCGCCCTCCCGGCCGTTCGCCCCAGCTTGATCATCTTGTCCAGCCACCCGCGACCCTTCCCTTCGAACACCGTCCCGCCGCCGATCATTGTCCCGTCGCGCAGCGCGGCCGGGATCGAGACACCGGAAATCTTGAATCCATAAGATATTCTACCCTTGACAGCCAGTTTGTAATATGCGTTACTTTCCGGCATCCAAGACCAGGCGACCAGGGACGCGCCTCTCCTCGAGTCCGGCAGTTCCGTCGCCCGATTCCCAGCACGTCCCGGAAGCCGTTTCAGCACAACGGATCCAGCCGACCAGACCTGCCTCCAGCGCGCCGTCGCACCGGTCGCGCATGCCACCACCGCGCGGAAGAACGCGGGTTGGTGATCGCCCCGACATGCCCGGAACACACCGAACTTTGTCCGCATGGACGGAAGAGGAACATGGATACAGCCAGCGCCGTGCAGATGGTGACCGCGCAGATCGAACGGGACCGCGACTTCCCCGTCGAGCTGACCCGGGAGCTCGTGCGGATCCCCACCGTGAACCCGAAGTTCGAGTCCGCCGCAGGGCTCAACCGCGAGACGGACGCCCAACGACTGGTGGCCGCGCACCTCGCGGCAGCCGGCCTGACCACCGAGCAGCACGAGGTCTTCCCCGACCGCCCCAACGTGCGCGCCTACCGCGACGGTTCCGGCGATCGCAGCCTCGTCCTCAACGGGCACATCGACGTCGTCCCCGTCGGCGACCGCGGCACCTGGTCCGTCGATCCGTTCGGGGCCGAGATCCACGGCGGCCGGCTCTACGGGCGAGGCGGCTACGACATGAAAGCCGGGATCGCGGCCGCGATCGCGGCGGCGAAGGCGATCCACGATTGCGGGATCGAGCTGGCCGGCCGGTTCGAGGTGCACAGCGTCGTGGACGAGGAGGCCGGCGGCTTCGGCACCAAGGGGCTCCTCGCCCGCGCCGACGCGCCATCCGCGGTCATCGTCGGTGAGCCGACCGAGGAACAGGTCATGCTGTGCCAGGGCGGACTGGAGTGGGTGCGGGTCACCCTCCGAGGCCGCAACGCGCACACCGGGTGGCGGTACAACGACCTCTACCCGCAACGCGACTCCGCGGACCGCACCCGCCCCGGTGTCAACGCCGCCGAGCTGGCGGCGCGCCTGATCACGGCCGTCGGTCAGCTCGAGCGAGACTGGGGCTGCCGCAAACCGGCACATCCCCTGCTCCCGCCCGGGGTCAACACCATCAGCCCGAGCGTCGTCCAGGTCGGCGCGGGCCTCGGCGCGGACGGCCTGCCGGCCACGATGACGAATCCGGCCATCACCCCGGACGTCGCGGTGATCGACTTCGACCTGAAGTACCTGCCCACCGAGACGTCGGCGCAGATCCGAGCCGAGTTCGAGGACTTCGTCGCGCACTGGGCGGCCCAGGACTCGTGGCTGCGCGAGCACCCACCGGTCGTGCAGTGGGAACTCGGCGACCTCCACTTCCCGGCGTTCGACACGTCGCCGGACTTCCCCGTCGTCGACAGCATCCGGCGGCAACGTGCCGCGCTGGGCAAGACGACCGAGATCACCGGATTCGTCGCGGTGTGCGACGGCGCGTTCTACCGCCCGGCGGGCGCGACGCCGCTGATCTACGGCGCGCAGGGCGCCGACGCGCATGGCCCCGACGAATGGGTCGACGTCAACTCGATCGTCGACACGGCAAAGGTCTTCGCCGCCGCGGCCATCGAGTACTGCGGACTGCGAGCGGCACCCCGGTAGCACTTCGGGACAAGCCACCAAATATCCACTTCGGACAGATCAGGTCACGGGCACCCGTCACGCCCTCGTCAACCCGGGCGCACACCGACGGGAAGCCCGGAGCGCCCCAAGGGATCTGCCGCGCGACAGCCACGGCGTCCGCGCGCCCCCGAAACGAGATGCGAGTCGACTCATGAGCAATCCGCAGGACAACGACGCCCCGGCGCCGCGCTACCGACAGCCGAAGGGCGTCGAGCAGTACGGCATCGAGGCGATCCCCGACGACAAGAAGACCGTCCGGTGGTGGGACGTGTCGTTCATGATCATCAACTTCCTGATCAACCCGGGCATGATCCTGGTCGCCGGCGGCGCGGTGGCCGCCGGCCTGTCCTTCTGGGCCGCCGTCGCCACGGTGCTCGCCGGGATCATCATCGCCTTCGGCGCCTACTCGATCATGGCCACCGTCGGCGTCGACTACGGCCTGCCGGGCCAGGTCGGCACCCGGATCACCTTCGGACTGCGCGGTGCGCAGTGGATCCCGTCCGCGCTGCACGTGATCAGCTCCGTCTACTGGTTCGCGTTCCAGACGGTCGCCGGCGCCCTCGGGATCATCGCGGTGCTCCGCGCGCTGACCGGGCACACGCTGAACTTCGCCCTCGTCAGCGTGATCTTCGCGATCGTGCAGGCCGCCGTCGCGCTCGTCGGCTACGACTCGGTGAAGGTGCTGGCCCGGATCGCCTTCCCGACCAAGATCATCCTGACGGTCGTCTTCATCACCGTGCTGATGACGCACAACGACCCGAACTACGCGCCGGGCGCGGTGCTCGGCCTGGACCTGCACATCCCCTGGCAGTGGTCGGTCATCGCGTTGTGGCTCAACAGCGTCGTGTCCGCCTGGCTGTCGATGATCACCAACGCCAGCGACTTCTGCCGCTACTCCCGCAGCCGGGGCGACATGTGGATGGGCACCATGGCCGCCGCCGTGCTCGGAGCGCTGATCACCGCGTTCGTCGGCTGCTACGCCGCGGTGGCGTCCGGCGGCAACGACAACGCCTTCGACGTCATCGCCCGCATCACCGACAACCCGCTGCTGCTCGGCCTCGTGCTGCTCTACATCGTGCTGGACAACTGGACGATCAACGTCCTCAACCTCTACACCGCCGGCCTCGCCCTGGTGAACATGGTTCGGCGGCTCGGGCGGTTCTGGGCGACGGTCGGCCTTTCGCTGATCGGCATCGCGCTGTCGCTGCTGCCCGAACTGGTCAACGGGTTCACCGGTTTCATGACGGTGATGGGCAACCTGTTCGCCCCGGTCGCCGGCGTGCTGATCGCCGACTACCTGTTCTGCAAGCGCAGGAGGATCGAAGTCGCCGAGCTGTTCGCGAAGAACGGCCGCTACTGGTACTGGTCCGGCTTCAACTGGCTGACCGTGGGCTGGACGATCGCCGGGTTCCTGCTGTACTTGGTGCTGCCGGACGCCGCGGTGCCCTCGGTGACCTGCCTGGTGACCGTCGGAGCCGGCTACCTGCTCACCGCCTCGCTGCTCGCCAAGCGGTCGCCGCGCTTGCGCACCGCCAACGCGCCCGTCACCACCCGGCACGACCTCGATCAACCCACCGCTCCGTTCTCATCGGAGATCCGCACCGGCGCCGAGTCGTGAGCGCCCCGTGAGCCGCCGCCGGTCGATCACGCTGGCGGATGCGCACCAGCTCGGCATCTCGTCCGGGTTGTTCAGCATCCGCCAGACGCGGTCGCGCGAGAACGGCGTCTCGTAGGGGCGGGTGCCGACCGCTCGGCGGATGGCGTTGCCGAGGGCCGCCGGGACGGGGTTGAACGGGCTTTCGCTCATCGACTTCGCCCCGAACGGCCCGAGGTCGTCGAAGGTCTTGGCGAAGTGCACCTCGGTCTCCGGGACGTCGGCCATCTGCGGGATCCGGTAGGTGCGCAGCACCGGGGTCAGCAGGTCCCCTTCCTCGACCATGACCTCTTCGTACAGCGACGCGCCGATGGCCTGGGCGACGCCGCCCTCCACCTGGCCCCGGCACTGCTCCGGATTCATCACGGTGCCGGCGTCCGCGGCCTGCACGGACTGCAGGATCCGCACCGCGCCGGTGCGGATGTCGACCGCGACGCGGAACGCCTGCACGTTCCAGGCCAGCGACCGGAATTCGCCGAGCTCCTCCCCTCGCGCGAACGCGCCGGCACCGTCCCGGTTGGCCGCCGGGCAGGCGCGGATGACTTCGGGGAAGCCGACGACCCGCCCCGGCGCCCGGACGCCGTCGGCGAACAACGAGCAGTCCGCCGGATCGGTGCCGGTGATCTCCGCGGCGGCGCGGAGCAGGAGCGTGCGCAGTGCGACCGCGGCCGCGTGCAACGCCTTTCCCGCCACGGTGGTGCCCGCCGACGCGAACGCCCCGGTGTCGTAGGCGGCTCCGTCGGTGTCGGAGTTGGTCAGCCGCACGCGGTCCAGGTCGGTCGACATGGTCGTCGCGACGATCTGGGTGTGGACGGTGGTGGTCCCGTTGCCGAACTCGCTGGTACCGACGCCGGCCGTGTAGGTGCCGTCCGGGAGAACCGACAGCGTCGTCTTCGAGATGTGGCCGCGAGGCGCCATCGTCGCGATCATCGCCACGGCCATGCCCTCACCGGTCCGCCAGTGCTCGCCTTCCGGGGCGGGCACGCCGTTGCCGCGGGCGAGGGCGCTCTGGGCGATGTCCAGGCACTGGTCGAGGCCGTAGCTGCCGTAGACGAGCCCGTCGTCGGCGGGATGTGCTTCCACGAGCGGATCACCGTTGCGGACCGCGTTGATGCGCCGCAACTCGAAGGGATCGATGCCGAGGGTCAGCGCGAGTTCGTCCATTGCGGACTCGACCCCGAGGATCACCTGGCCGAGGCCGTATCCGCGGAAGGCTCCGGACGGGACGTTGTTGGTGTACACCGACTCCGCGTCGACCCGCTTCACCGGGGCGTTGTACAGGCTGATCGACTCGGCGCAGCCGTGGAAGAGCACGCCTGGCGCGTGGTTTCCGTAGGCGCCCGTGTCGGCGAGCACGTCCAGCTTGATCGCGGTGAGCCTGCCGCTGCGCTCGGCGCCGAGGGTGACCTCGACCCGGAACGGGTGGCGAACCGAGGTGCGCAGGAACTCCTCGGGCCGGCTCATCTCGTACATCGCGGGCCTGCCGGTGCGCAGCACCACGAGCGCGACGAGGTCCTCGGCGAACATCTCCTGCTTGCCGCCGAAACCGCCGCCGACCCGCTTGGTGAACACCCGCACCTCCTCCTCCGGCAGATCGAGCAGCCGGCACAGGGTGCGGCGGGTCAGGAACGGGACCTGGGAGCTGGTGCGGATCACCAGCCGGCCGTCGTCGTCGAGCCAGCCGAGGCTGCCGTGGGTCTCCAGCTGCGCGTGCGAGACCCGTTGGGTCCGCCATTCGCCGCGGACCGTGACGTCGGATTCCGCGAGCGCCCGGTCCACGTCGCCGCCGACGCCGTCGTGCAGGGAGGCGACCAGGTTGCGGGTCACGTCCCCGGGCAGCTCGTCGTCGGGCTGATCGCTGTCGGCGAGCTCCGGGTGCAGCACCGGGGCACCCGGCGAGCGGGCGAGTTCGGGATCGAAGACCGCCGGCAGGACTTCGTAGGTCACCTCGATCAGGCGGCACGCCTCCTCGGCGATGGCTGCCGACGTCGCGGCGACCACCGCGACCCGCTGTCCCTTGAAGCGCACGACGTCGTCGAGGATGCGCGTGTCGTGCGGGTCGTCGGTGCGATGTTCGTGCTGCGCCGTCGAATAACGCATCTTCGGCACGGAGCGGTGGTCCAGGACGAGTTCGACACCGGGCAGCCGCTCAGCTCGCGAGGTGTCGATGCCGATGATCCGGGCATGCGCGTGCGGCGACCCGAGCACGCGGATGTGCAGCGCTCCGGGCAGTTCCACGTCGAAGGTGTACGGCTCGGTGCCGGTAACGACCCGGCGCGCGGCGGGAGGATTCGCCGAGGTCCCGACAATCCCCTTCGCCCCTTCGGCCTTCGCCCGGCCGCAAGCGGTCCGCGCGCCTGCGCAGCTCGGCTGGTCGCCGTCGGCAACGCCCTGCGCGATGGCCTGCCGGATCGAGCGGTACCCGGTGCAGCGGCACAGGCTGCCCTTCATCAGCCGGGGCAGGTCGTCGAGCTGATCGGCGGCGAGGGTGGACGAGGTCACGATCATGCCCGCGGTGCAGAAACCGCACTGGAACCCGAAGTTGTCGACGAAGGCCTGTTGCATCGGATGCAGGTCATCCACCGTGCCCAGGCCGGAAACCGTGGTGACCGAGCGACCTTCCGCCCGTTGCGCCGGGTAGATGCAGGAGTGCACGGGCGTTCCGTCGACCAGCACGGCGCACGCACCGCAATCGCCCGCGTCGCAGCCCTTCTTCACCTCGAAGTGCGCTTGGTCGCGCAGGAAGGTGCGCAGGCACTGGCCGGCCCGCGGATCAGCGTCGCGAGGTTCGCCGTTGATGGTCAGGTCCACAGCAGCAACTCCTGTCGGATCTCTTCGCACAGCACGGCGCTGACGGCTCGGCGCCAGTCGGCGGTGCCCAATGGATCGGTGTAGTAGTCGTCCGCCGCCCGCACGTCCTCGCGCAGCCGGGCGGAGGTGGGGAGCGCGTCGTAGCGCAGCACTCGCGGGCGCAGGGTGGAAGCCGTCACCGTGAACACCGCCGCGCCGGACTCGTCGAGCCGACCGGTGAGCACCGCGGCGCTGCGACCGAGCTCGGCCAAGGCGATCTTGCGGAACCCGGTGCGGGCGCGGAGCGCGTGCGCCGGGATGTCGACGCAGCGCAGCACGTCGCCCTCCGCGAGGACGTTGGTGCCGTTCCCGGTGCTGATCTCGGCGACCGGGAGCACGTACTCGCCGCCGTCTGCGGTCCAGATCAACGCGGTGGCGTCCAAGGCGGCACCCAGCGACACCATCGCGGCCGCCGCGTAGGAACGGCAGATGTTCCCCCCGACCGTCGCCACGTTCCAGATCTTGAAAGAAGCGAGCAGCGCGCCGGCGGCCTGGAAGAAGATCGGGTGCGCCGCCCAACCTGCGCGCGGGGAGATCCGGGACAGCTCGGCGATCGTGCAGGTCGCTCCGATGCGCAGCCCCTCGGGAGTGTGCTCGATCGACTTCCAGCCCATGGTGGACAAATCGACCAGACCGGTCCTCTGCACCTGTGGCTCGGAGAACAGCCAGGTGCCGCCGGCGAGGAACGTCTCGCCCGGCGCCAGGAGGAGGTCCTCGCGAGTGCGCGCCCGACGCAACGTCTCGATCGTGTTCAAGTCCATCGCTCACCTCACCCACCTGCTCGCGCCGCCGGCACCGGCGGCGTGGGATGCGAGTACACCCATTCGCGGAGCTCGACCACCACGGTCGTCGCACACGAAGTTGCTCCACCTCGACTCGGACGATCATCCGAACCTGTCGGTAGGATCCCCCTCCACCGGCGATGGCCGGGACGTCGATCTGGTAGTGGTGGCGCTCATGTTGGTGAAGCAGGTGCTGGGGTTCGCCGACCTCGGAGTGGCGCCGCTGTGGGGACCGGCCCATGCCCTGGAGCGCACCGTCACCGGTGTCACCACGGCGGACATGGAGAACCCGGCGAACTACCTGTCCCCCGGGGAAATCGTCCTCACCGGCCTCATCTGGTGGCACCCGAACCGCGCCGAGACCGCGGAGGCCTTCGTCTCCGAAGCCCGAGCGGCCGGCACCGTGGCCCTGATAGCCGGCGAAGGCTTGCACGGCCAGGTCCCCGACGAACTCGTCGAGGCGTGCCGGGCCCACGACCTCCCGCTGTTCTCGGTGCCGCGGAGCACCACCTTCCGCACCATCGTCGACCGCATCTACTCCTTGCTGTGGACCGACTTGCGCGAGCCGTCCGACTCCGCGGCGCTCCCCTCGGCGGTCGAGAACGAACTCCTCGAACGCATCGCGTCCGCAGTCCCGCTCGGCGACGTCCTCAGCACGGCGGTCGAGCGCCTCGGCTTGCCCGACCTCGAACTCGTGTCCGCCGCCGACCGAACGATCGCGAGCAGCAACCCCCACATCGCGGACCGGCCACGACGCGTGCGGATACCCGTAGGCCGCCCCGGCGGGAGGTCACCGTTCGACGGGTGGTGGCTGTGCACGAGGCAACCGGCCGACGCCGCACAGCGACCGGCGCTCGGCCGACTCGCCGACCTGCTGTCCGCGAGCGTGGAGCAACGCGAGAAGCGACGTGCCACGCACGCCGCAGCAGCCTCCGCCCTGCTCGCCGATCTCGACAGGGGCGATACCGCGGCGATGCCCGACTTGATCCGGAAATGCGGGCTTCCGGCCGACGTCGAGCTGACGCCGCTGGTGGTGAGAATGCCTGGGGCGCCGGGCATCTGGGCTGTCGACGCGGCGAACGAACTCCTCGCGACGTGCGCAGCGGAGTTCGTGGTGTGCGAGGCGGGAACCGCGGAGTCCGTCGGCATCGCCGCCGCGCCCCCGGAGCAGCTCGCCCGACAGATCTCCGCGTACCTGCCGACCGTGCAGGGACTCGTCGACGACGACCGGACGATCGCGGTCGGCCTCGGCCCGAGCGTTGAGCCTCGCGAGCTCATCCCCGCGCTGACCAGCGCGCGCTATGCCGCGGGCGCCGCCGGAACGCGGCCGGCCTCGACGAAGCCGCGAGTGTGCGCGACATCGGAGATGACGACCCTGAGCACGGTGCTGGAAGGGCTGCCCGCACCCGTGGCGCAAGCCTTCCGGTCGGCCACGATCGGCCCGATCACCAGGTACGACGCGGCGAAGGGCACCCGGCTGCTGGAGACCCTGAAGACCTTCCTGGACAGCGGTGCGTCGTGGACCCGCACCGCGACCGCCATGCACCTGCACGTCAACACCGTCCACTACCGGATCGAACGGGTCGAAGCGCTCACCGGTCGCCGGGTGGCGAATCTGCACGACCGGATCGACCTCCAGGCCGCCCTCATCCTGCACCTGCAGTCGAACACGCAGCTGCCGTGATCGCGGTCCGCACCTGCGGGTCGATGAACCTTGATTTCCCGCAGAAGCGGCGGTATGGCGGTTGCTGAACCGCATCTGCGTAGCCGTAAATGGATTCCAATGGGCGATTTTGCGGACCCCGCGGCCTCTCTAACGTGAGGCCATGGAGCAATCGCCGTTCCTGCCGCAGCAGTCGGATCTCCACCTCGTCCAGGTCCCGCCACCGGGACGACCGCTGCGATCCGATCAACTGCTGGTCACCGGCGACATCGTCCACGACTGGGTCATCGTGACCGCGGACCTCCACGCCCACGCCCGCGAGCCCGTCAACGTCCGGTACGTGACCCGGCACGCCCAGGAGGTGCACCACGTCCAGGGCGTCCCGCTGCACCAGCTGCTGGCCCGGGTTTCCCTGCGCAGGGACGGCCGCCGCAAGAAGGATCACCTCAGCTTCGTCGTCCTCGCCCGCTCGGAGGACGACTACCAGGTCGTGCTGTCCTGGGCGGAAATCGCCCCCGACCTCGGCGCCTGCGCGGCACTGCTGGCCACCCGCTACAACGGGCGGCTGCTCACCCGCCCCACCCTGGTCGTGCCCCACGACGGCCAGGCCAACCGCTACGTGCGCGGCGTCTGCCGCCTCCAGCTCGTCCGGGTCGGTTGACGGACGTCTTCGGCCGCAACCGCCCGGCCCCGGGTTGCGGAGATCAGCGCTTTACGGTGATCTGATGCTGCTCTAGTCTCAGTGTGACTAGAGCCGATGGCCGGTGCCCGGCGCGGGAGGTGGGGTGGGTGACGCCCGCACATCACGCGCCGATCGGATCCGTTGCCCGCGAAGGCGATCTGGTGCAGTGCCACCTGTGCGGGCGCTGGTTCCGATCGGTCGTCGCGCACCTGCGCTCGCACGGCTGGGACCACCTGTCCTACCGGCAGGCGTTCGGCCTGGAACGCGGCGAATCGCTGGAAGGCAACGAAACTCGGCGGCGGCGAGCACGCGCGATGCGAGCGCGCAGGGCCCTTGACCCGAACATCCGCGCCGGCTCCCGGCTGGGGCAGGTGTGGGTGCGCTCCGGCGCCCTGACCCGCGCCGCCGCGCAGGCCGCTCGCGGCCGCAAGCATCCCGCGCAGCGACGGCTCAAGACGCTGCGGGCGCTGAGCGCGATCTCGCCGGCGGCGCGCGCCGAGGGCACCCGGCGCCACCGCCTCGAACAACTGCGGCGGACCGCTGCCGAAACCGCGGCACGGCTGGGGTTCGGCGATATCGGTGCGCTGGTCCGGGATCGCACCGCCACCGGCATGAGCCTGGCCGGGATCAGCCGGGAAGCCGGACTGCACAAGGACTGGCTGTCCCGCCACCTGGCCACCGTCGATCCGGACGCCGCGCGCGCGATCACCGCCGGCATGGCGCAACGGCGCCACGACAGGCGCTGGCTACCCGTGATCCGCGGGCTCGGCTTCGCGGACGTGCGCGGCTACCTCGCCGACCGCCACCTGGCGCGGCACCACTCCGTGCGGGCCATCGCCGCCGAAGTCGGGTTCAGCCGCAGTGCCGTGGAGACCGCGCTGGCCCGCCACGGCGTGGCCAAAGCTCCCCACGCGACATCGCGGCAACGCTGCGCCGCGCGCGCCGCGGCCGTGGCGGATCGGTTCGGCTTTCCCGATGTCGAGGCATATCTGGCCGATCGACGCGCAGCGGGTCTGAGCTGGCGGACGATCGCCGCCGAATGCGATCAACCACCGTCCTGGCTCCGGCGCCGCGCCGGACGATCCGCATGACGCCGGCCGCCGGACGCCTCGGCGAGGAGGTCATCGACGAACCGCAACGCCCCGCTGGCGCTGGTGTGCCGCCAGGCCAGCAGCACCGCGTCGAAGCCCTCCTGCCGCTCGCGTTCGGCCGCCACCGCCGACACGATCGGCTCCAGCGCCGCCCGCTGGTCGCGCAGCAGATCCCGCGGGTCGAGGCCGCGGCGGTCGAGCAACGCCAGCTTCACCAGCAGATCCGAACGCAGCTGCCGGACGTGCTCGCTGGGCTGCCGCAACCACTCGTCGACCACCGCGCGACCGCTGCCGGTCAGCGCGTAGACCGTCCGTTGTGGACCCGCGCCGGACTCCACCGCCAGCGGCTCGATCAGACCGGCGGGCTCCAACCGGCTCAGCGCGCGGTAGATCACCGGACGCGGGATCCGCCAGATCCGCCCCAGGGGACCGTCCACCGCGGTGAGCGCAGCGATGGCGAAGCCGTGCCGCGGCTCCTCCCGCAGCAGCGCCAGCACCGTCCACTCCGGCAACGCCCACCTCACAGCGCCAGGGTAGGGCCTCGATGCACCCGGCGAGCCGACCGGCCCACGATGCCCATCGCCGCCGGAGAATCCCGCATCCAGCAGGCCGTGGGCGACCTGAACCGCAAGCTGCTGATCAACGGCGAATGGGCCGACTCGGTGTCGAACCGGACCTTCGACGGCTGCAACCCGGCCACCGAGGAGAAGTTTGGCCTCGGTCGCCCGCACCTGGAACGTCTTCGACCCCGCGCTCCCCTTCGGCGGCTACGAGGAATGCGGCTGGGCCGCGAAATGGGCCACGCGGTCGTCAACAACTACCTGGAGAACAAGAGATCCACGCGCCGTCCGGGACGCCGCCCGCATCCCGCCGATCTCCAACGGGAGTCAGTGCAGGGTGCGGGCGATGAGGGCGGCTCGCAGGTGCGCCGCGTCCGTCGCGTCCGCCGGGTTGAGGCCCGTGAGTTCGGCGACCTTGCGCATGCGGTAGTCGACGGTGTTCGGGTGGACGTGCAGTCGGCTGGCGGTGCGGCGCCGGTTCAGGCCGGTGCCGAGGTGGGTGCACAGCGTCTCCAGCAGGTCGGGTTCGTCCTCGATCGCGCGGAGCTTTCCCGCCAGCACGTCTCGGGCCGGGCCGGGGCGGGTGAGCTGGTAGTCCAGCGCGAGTTCGTCGAGCGTGTAGACACCCGGTGGGCGCCCGGCCACCGCGAGCCGGCGCAACTCGTGGGCGGTCCGCGCGGCCTCGGGGATGCCGGGGACGGACGCCGATACCGCCCCCACCGTCACGTCGGCGCCCGCCGCCGCGCCCGCGGCCAGGACCAGATCGTGGACGCGCCGGTCCGGATCCGCCGCGTCGCCGCGGGCCAGCAGCACCACTCCGCCGTGCCCGTTGAGCCGGGACAGCAGCGGGTGCGGCGACCGGCGTTCCAGTTCCGCGCAGAACCGGCGGAGCTTCCGCCACCGCGCTACGTCCGCGTTGGTGCCCGGAGCGGACTCGTCCGGATGCGCGGCGATCTCCACGTCGAGCACCGCGTAGCTGTCGGCCAGCCGAATCCCCAGCCGGGCCGCCGCGTCGAGCGAGTCGCCTCCGGTCAGCAACGCCGCCAGCAGATCCTGCTTCGCGGCATGCGCATCGGCCAGGAAGGTGTCCCGCTCCTGGAAGTACACGGACGAGGCCACCGAGGTGATCTCGCGCAGGTAGCGGAGCACGAGGTCCACCACCCCGGCCAGGGCTCGCACGTCCTCGGGCCTGGCCTGCGCGCTGAAGTGCTCCCACGCCACCCGGACACCCACGTTGTGCGCGTTGAGCACCGCCTCGATCGGAACGCCCTCCTCGGCCCGGTGCAGGATGTCCTCGCGCAGATCGGCCAGCGACTTCGGGTCGGGGGCGCCGCCGTCGCGCAACATCCTCCCGACCATCGCCATGCCCCGCTCGATGATCCGGGTGATGTCCCCGCGCAGCTCCTCCTCCGGGAGTTCGGCATACGCGGGCAGCTCGGCGATCAGCCGCGCGAGCACGGCGGGCACCAGCGCTGGCGCGGCGGCGGCGAGCGCCTGGTGGAGCGGTTCGCCGCGCCAGCGGAGCTCGAGCGGGACCGCGTTGGATTCGATCACAACGATGACCTCCCAAGACTGGAGAACTCACCACCACCACTCCCCTCGTGCGGGGTCCAGCATGGTGACCAGAACCTTACCCATAGGTAACTTGCGGTCGGCCGCACATCGTCAGGGAAGATCGAACGGCGACAGGGGACGCTATGAACTCTCGCGGGAACGGCCGGATCAGCCGGCGCTCCGTGCTCATCACCGGTGGTGCGGCCGCAGTGAGCGCGGCCTTGCCCACAGCTGCCGCAGCCGCCGCACCGCGCACCGCCTCCGGCGCCGATGCCGACGCGATCGTCGTGGGCGGCGGTCTGGCGGGGCTGGTCGCCACTGCGGAGCTGACGGCCGCGGGCCGCAAAGTCCTGCTCCTGGACCAGGAACCCGAGGCCAGTCTCGGCGGGCAGGCGTTCTGGTCGCTGGGCGGGCTGTTCTTCGTCGACTCCGAGGAGCAGCGGCTGGCGGGGATCCGCGACTCGCTGGAACTGGCCCGCGCGGACTGGTTCGGCAACGCCGGTTTCGACCGCGGCACCGAGGATCCGCTGGGCGAGGACTACTGGGCGGCCCGTTGGGCAGAGGCATACCTGGAATTCGCCGCGACGGAGAAGCGGTCCTGGCTGCACGGGCTGGGCGTGCGGTGGGTGCCCATCGTCGGCTGGGCCGAGCGGGGCGGCCAGCTCGCGGACGGGCCGGGCAACTCGGTCCCCCGCTTCCACCTCACGCTCGGCACCGGCCCCGGCGTCATGGAGCCGTTCGAGAAGAAGGTGCGCGAGGCCGCCGCGCGGGGCCTGGTCTCCTTCCGGTTCCGCCACCAGGTGGACGAGCTCACGATCACCAACGGCGCCGTCGACGGCGTGCGCGGCGGTGTGCTGGAACCCAGCGACGCGCCGCGCGGCACGCCGAGTTCCCGCACCAGAATCGGCGATTTCGAACTGCACGCGCCGGTGGTGATCGTCACCTCCGGCGGGATCGGCGGCAACCAGGACCTCGTCCGGCAGAACTGGCCGGACCGGCTGGGCGCGCCGCCGAAGCGCATGGTGACCGGCGTCCCGGCCCACGTGGACGGCCGGATGCTGGCCATCAGCGAACGGGCCGGCGCCCGGCTGGTCAACCGCGACCGGATGTGGCACTACACGGAGGGACTGGCCAACCACAGCCCGATCTGGCCCGATCACGGCATCCGGGTGCTCGCCGCGCCGTCCTCGCTGTGGTTCGACGCGCGCGGCCGCCGGTTCCCGAATCCCGGCATCCCGAGCTACGACACCCTCGGGACGCTCAAGCTGATCAAGGACACCGGCTACGACTACTCGTGGTTCGTGCTGAACCAGCGGATCATCGACAAGGAGTTCGTCCTCTCCGGTTCCGAGCAGAACCCGGAACTGACCAGGAAGGACCTGGCGGCCTACTTGGCGAGCAGGCTGCTGAACTCGACTCCGCCGCCGGTCAAGGCGTTCCTGGACCGGGGCGAGGACTTCGTCGTCGCGCGCACCCTGCCGGAGCTGGTGACCGGGATGAACCGGCTGGCCGGCGCGGACCTCGTGGACGCCGGCGACCTGGAGCGCCAGATCGTCATGCGGGACCGCCAGGTCGACAACAACTTCACCAAGGACGAGCAGATCATGGGGATCCGCAACTCGCTGGCCTACTCCGGCGATCTCCTCGCGCGCACCACTCTCCTGCACAAGATCCTGGACCCGGCCGCCGGCCCGCTGATCGCGATCAGGATGAACATCCTGACGCGCAAGACGCTCGGCGGCCTCCAGACCGACCTGTCGGGCCGGGTCCTGGACGCGCGGGCCGTCCCCATCCCCGGGCTGTACGCCGCGGGCGAGGTAGCGGGCTTCGGCGGCGGTGGAGTCCACGGCTACCGCGCGCTGGAGGGGACTTTCCTCGGCGGCTGCCTGTTCTCCGGCCGCCAGGCGGGCCGGGCCGCAGCCGGGGCGACGGCCTGACCCGGCGGGGTCCGCGGCTCCGGAGCCGCGGACCCCGGCGACAGGCCGCTCTTGCGCAACATGCGCAGCGGCCTGCGCCTTCGACGGGAAACCCGTCGCAGCAACAGAACCATCCCCGCGCACGCGCGAGGAGAAAGCCCTGATCAGGCGTGTGCGTCCGCAACCGCCTGGCCAGGCGACGTTGCGCAGCGGGTACGCTCGTCGAAGATCTCTACGAGCTGTGGAGTTGAACCTCCCCCGATGGCGAAGTCCAAGCGCAGGCGCGACCCGGATCAGCAGCCGCGCCCCCAGGTGAAGCCCGTTGTCTTGGTTTCGGCCGTGCTCGCACTTCTCGCGGTGGCGCTGGCAGCCGTGGCGATCCCCATCAACACCGTGGCGCTCGGGATGCCGTTGGCGTTGGCGTTCCTGCTCAGCATCGCCCAAGCCGGATCGATCGGCCTCGCGCTCTTCTACCCGCGGTCGGCGACCATCATCTCCTGTTCAGCCGTGTTCCTGCTCGCGATGGCGGCCCGCAGCGACGATCCCGCGGCCATCTGGCCGGTCTCGGTGACGACGCTGATCGGCCACGGGCTGCTGCTCGTCGTGCTCGGCGTGCACCAAGCATGGCCGGTCGGCCTGCGATGCTGGTTCGGTGGCGTCGCGGCAGCTGTCGCGGCTGCCGTGCTCGCGCCGCAGAGCGTCCCGGCGAATGCCGTGGCGGCAAACCTCATCGTGTTCGGCGCGGTCACCGGTGGCGTGTTCGGCGGCGCGCTGGTGGTGCGGCAGTGGCAGCAGATCTCCTCGCAGCTCGTGCAGGAACGCAGGCTCAGCGCCGACGAACACGCCAAGCGCGTGATCGCCGAGGAGAAGACGCGGATCGCCCGCGAGCTGCACGACGTGATCGCGCACAGCATGTCGCTGATCAACGTGCAAGCGACCACGGCGCAGTACCGGCACCCGAACCTCGACCCGCGGCTCATCGCGGAGTTCGATGAGATGGCGGCGGCGTCCCGGCAGGCGCTGGGCGAGATGCGCAGCGTGCTGGGCGTGCTGCGCAACGACCAGACCGGCGGCGAGCTGGTTCCGCAGCCGGGTTTGGCCCGTATTCCGGAGCTGATCGACAGCGCCGGCCGCGCGGGCGTGGACGTTTCCGCGCACGGCACGGAGTTGCTGGAAGACGGAACGGGCAGCGAGATCGCGGGCATCGCGGCGTTCCGCATCGTGCAGGAAGCGTTGAGCAACGTGACCAGGCACGCTCCCGGCGCGCGCACCGAGGTGCGTTTCGCCCGCTCCGGCGGTGAGCTGACGATCACCGTGCGCAACAGCGCCCCGGACCGGGCGGTGACCCCGGTGCAGGGCGGTGGGCACGGTCTCGTCGGCATGCAGGAGCGGGCCGCGATCGTCGACGGCAACGTCCACTTCAGACATCTGGATGACGGCGGCTACGAGGTACGAGCGGTTCTCCCGCTGCACCCAACGGAAAACGATGCGCAGGAGCGGGAAATCCCATGACCATCAAGGTGATCGTCGTCGATGATCAGGCAATGGTGCGCGCCGGGTTCGCCGCCCTGCTCGACGCCCAGCCCGACATGGAGGTGGTCGGCGAGGCGGAGAACGGCGCGCGCGCAATCGAGATCAGCCACGCCCGCCACCCGGACGTCGTCGTGATGGACGTGCGGATGCCGGTGCTCAACGGGATCGACACGACGCGGCAGCTGATGCACCCGCCCGCGAGCGTCGAGCACGTGCCCCGCGTGCTGATGCTGACGACCTTCGACATCGACGACTACGTGTACGAGGCGATCCGGGCCGGGGCCAGCGGCTTCCTGCTCAAGGACGCGCTGCCCGCCGACCTGGTTTCGGCGGTGCGCGTGGTCGCCGGCGGCGAGGCGCTGCTGGCACCGACGGTCACGCGCCGGATGATCGAGCACTTCGCCCGGTCCGCCCCGCCGCGCCAGAAGACCGCACCGCGGCTGGCAGCGCTCACCGAACGGGAGCGCGAGGTGCTGCTCCTCGTCGCGCAAGGGCTTTCGAACAACGAGATCGCCGGCGCGCTGTTCATCACCGAGCAGACCGTGAAGAGCCACGTCAGCCGCATCATCGGCAAGCTGGGGGTCCGCGACCGGGTGCAGGCCGTCATCGCCGCCTACGAATGCGGTCTGGTCTCCGCCACCGGCACCTGATCGGCCCCGTACCGGGGAGGTAGCGGGCGCCCCACCCCCTACCGCGGTAGGGGTCCCGAATGCGCTCCCGAGACGGACGCGATCGGGACCCCTGAATTCATACGCTTTTTCCGGTCCGGAATTCGTCCGGACTTTTTCACGGGAGAAGCGACAGTGGTCATTCCGCGCACATCCATTGCACCGGCACCGGCACCGCCCGTCGGTCCGGGACCGTCCCGCGACCGAGTTCTCGACCTGGTCAGATCCGCCTGCCTGGTGGTGGTCGTCGTCCTGCACGCCATGATGGCGGGCATCGAGGTCGGCGCGTCGGGCATTCAGATCACGAATGCCCTGGAGAACCAGCGGTGGTTCACCCCGGTCTCCTGGATCATCCAGGTAATGCCCTTGTTCTTCGTCGTCGGCGGATTCGCGGGCATCACGCAGTGGCGCCGAATGCGCGACGCCGGTGCGACGCCGGCCGATTTCGCCCGGGCCCGCCTCACCCGGCTCGCCCGGCCCGCACTGGTCGCCTTCGCGGCGATCGCGGGCGCGCTGGCGGTGGCGAGCGCGGCCGGGGTCTCGCCGGACCTGCTCGCGCAGGTCGGGTTCCGGATGAGCCAGCCGATGTGGTTCATCGGCGTCTACCTGGGAACGTCCGCACTGGTTCCGCTGATGTGCCGGCTGCACGAGCGAGCGCCGCGGGCGACGCTGGCGTTGCTCGTCTCGTTCGCGCTCGGCGTCGACGTGCTGTCGATCGCCAACGCTTCGCCGGCGATCGGGTTCGTCAACCTCGCGTTCGTCTGGCTGGCCATCCAGCAGATCGGGTTCTGGTACGCCGACGGCTGGTTCCGGTTCCGGTCCAACAACCAGCTGCTGGGCGTGGCGTTCGGCGCGTTCGCGTTGCTGCTGGCCAACACGACCGCCGGCCCCTACCCGGCCGACATGCTGGCCAACCTCAACCCGCCGACCATCAACCTGGTGCTGCTCGGCGTCGTCCAGGTGTGCCTGTTGTCGCTCGTCACCGCCCGCCTCGCGGTCCTCATGGGCCGGCCGGGCCTGCGCGCCGCCGTCGACGTGATCGGCAGGCATTCGCTGACCATCTACCTCTGGCACATGCCCGCCGTGGTGCTGCTCGCCGCCGTGCTGCTGATCCTGGGATTCCCCTGGCCGGAGCCGCTCGGCGTCGCGTGGTGGCTGACCCGGGGCGCGTGGCTGGCCGGGATCGCGCTGGTCCTCATCCCGCTCGCCGGCCGGCTGGGCCGATTCGAGCGCGGGACCACCGGGCCGCCTCGTCGCACGCCCAGACTCGCCGGGGCCGGTGTGGTCATCGCCATCGCGGCCATCGTCACGGTGCTGGTCGCGGGATTCACCACCGTTTCGGCGACGATCGCTGCGCTCCTGCTCCTGCTGGCGCTACGCCTGCAGCACTCCTCGAGGCGTTCGCTGGTCACCGGGAACGCGTGAGCGCATGCCCGACCGACGCCGACAACGTCCATTGTGGACTCTGTCAGCCGGACGAGTCGGCACTGTCCAATCGCGGCACGGGATCTCCCGGAGACATGAAAGCCGCGAGAGCGTCGCCCTCGAACAGCGGAACCGGCCCGAACCCGGAACCCGATCGGTCTTTTCAGCGCAGTGCCGCGTCAGGCGTTCAGGCGTTTTCGCGGGGCAGAACTTCCCAGCCCTGCCGGGCTTCTCCACCCGCGTGGACACGACGGCGAACGCGGCCGACACTGGCCCACGGGAGGGGGATTGCGGTGACACATCTGCAGGGACACAAGGAGTCCAGCACCGCCGTGCTGGACGTGCGCGGGCTGTTGTGGGCCTCTGAGCAGAACGTCGTCGCCGCCCTGCTGGGGCGGCGGCCCGAGGTCCGCAGCGTCGAGGTCAACCCGGTGGCCCAGACGGCGACGGTCGTCTTCGACCCGTCCCGCACGAATGTGCGCGACCTGCGCCGTTGGGTGCAGGACTGCGGCTACCACTGCGCCGGCCAATCCGTGCCGTCGCACCTCTGCGACCCGCTGCAGGAACCGGACCCGCCCGGTCAGGATGCACCCGCGGGAACCGCCGTCCTGGTCGCCGAAGCCCCCGCGGAGGCGCGCTCGCCGCACGAAGCGATCGAACACGAGGGCATGTCGATGGCGGAGATGGCCGCCGACATGCGCAACCGGTTCCTGGTGGCGCTGCTGTTCTCGATCCCGATCGTGATCTGGTCGCCGATCGGGACCGAGGTCTTCGGGCTGCACCTGCCCGCGCCGTTCGGGCTGCGGCCGGACGTGTGGGCGTTGCTGCTGAGCCTGCCGGTGATCTTCTACTCCTGCTGGATCTTCTTCGACGGCGCCGTCCGGGCGCTGCGGGCCCGGACCTTGGACATGATGGTGCTGGTCGCGGTCGCCGTGGGGGCGGGCTGGCTGTACTCGCTGGTGATCACGCTCACCGGCGGCGGCGAGGTCTTCTACGAGGCGGCCACCGTGCTCGCCGCGTTCGTGCTGCTCGGGCACTGGTTCGAGATGCGGGCCCGGGGCGGGGCAAACGACGCGATCCGGACCCTGCTCGACCTCGCCCCGCCCAGGGCCGTGGTCCTGCGGGACGGGGCGCCCGTTGAAGTGCCGACCGCCGAGATCGAGGTGCACGACCTGCTGCTGGTCCGCCCGGGCACCAAGATCGCCGTCGACGGCGTGGTCGTCGACGGCGACAGCGAGGTCGACGAGTCGATGGTCACCGGAGAAAGCCTGCCCGTGCACAAGTCCGCCGGTGCCGAGGTCATCGGGGCGACGATCAACATCAACGGCACCCTGCGGGTGCGGGCCACCAAGGTCGGCGCCGACACCGCTCTGGCGCAGATCGTGAAGCTGGTCCAGGAGGCGCAGAACTCCAAGGCGCCGGGGCAGAAACTGGCCGACCGGGCGGCGTTCTGGCTGGTGTTCGTCGCCCTGCTCGGCGGCGCTGCAACCTTGGCCGCGTGGCTGCTCGTGGGAAGCGCGTTCGGCGTCGCGATCCTGTTCGCCATCACCGTCGTGGTCATCACCTGCCCCGACGCGCTCGGTCTGGCCACCCCGACCGCGATCATGGTCGGCACCGGCCTCGGCGCGGAGCGCGGCGTCCTGTTCAAGAACGCGGTCGCCCTCGAAACCTCGGCCCGCATCGAGGTCGTGGTGCTGGACAAGACCGGCACCTTGACCAGGGGCGAGCCCGAGGTCACCGACGTGATCACCGACGGCATCGCCCAGGACGAACTGCTGCGCCTGGTCGCCGCGGTGGAACGCGAATCCGAGCATCCGCTCGCCGACGCCATCGTCTGCCACGCGGAACAACGGGGCCTGGATCGCTTGCACGCCGAGGGTTTCGAGAACGTCCCCGGCCACGGCGCCATCGCCCGGGTGGCGAACCGGCGCGTGGTGGTCGGCAACCAGCGCCTCGCCCGGCGCGAGGACGTCGACCTGGGGATGCTGGCCGAACGCCGCGAAGAACTGGCCGGTTCCGGTCGCACCGTCGTCATCGCCGCCGTCGACGGGCGCGCCGCCGGGCTGATCGGCATCGCCGACGCGCCTCGCGAAACCTCGGCGGCCGCCGTCGCCGAGCTCCACGCCCTGGGAGCCGAAGTCGTCATGCTCACCGGGGACAACCTGGCGACCGCGCAGCGGATCGCGGGCCGGTTGAGCATCGACACCGTCATCGCCGACGTGCTCCCGAGCGACAAAGCGGCCAAGATCGCCGAGCTGCAGCGCACCGGCCGCAGGGTGGCCATGGTCGGCGACGGGGTGAACGACGCGCCCGCGCTGGCCCAGGCCGACCTCGGGATCGCCATCGGCGCGGGGACCGATGTGGCCATCGAGACCGCCGAAGTCGTCCTGATGCGGTCCGATCCCCTCGACGTCCCGACCGCGCTGCGCATCGGCCGGGGCACCCTGCGGAAGATGCGCCAGAACCTCGGCTGGGCGATCGGCTACAACGCGATCGCGCTGCCCATCGCCGCAGGAGTCTTCGAACCCGCGTTCGGGCTCGTGCTCCGCCCCGAGATCGCCGCCCTGTCGATGTCGGGCTCCAGCATCATCGTCGCCGTCAACGCCCTTGCGCTCAAAGGACTGCGCCTGCAGGTCCGCAGATCTGCCGAACCCCGCGAGGAGTAGCAGCGCACGCACGTCGAACGAACACCCGGCCGATCGCGGGGAGCGTTCACCGTGCGCACGGGGCGAGCCCGTATCCTCGGCCGCAGGAGCGGGAGGTTCGGCATGCAGGGTCTGGGAGAGCTCGAAGGCGCCGTGATGGACGTGCTGTGGCAGTCCACGGAGCCGATGACCGTTCGCGAAGTCCTCGCGGAGCTCAACAACACGCGCGATCTCGCCTACACGACGGTCATGACCGTGCTCGACAACCTCCACAAGAAGGGATGGGTCGAGCGGGAGCTGCACAACCGCGCATACCTCTACGTCCCGGCCGAAGCCCGCGAAGCGGCAGCCGCCCGGGCGATGCGCGAGCTGCTCGAATCCAGCGGTGACCCGGAGGCCGTCCTGCTGCACTTCGCCCAGTCCGCGTCCGAAGACGAGACGGCCGTTCTGCGGCGGGGCCTGCGGCGGCGGTCCCGCCGGTGATCCTCGCGTTCGCCCTGCTCCTGGGCGTGGGCATCGTCGCCGGCTACTCCCCCGGCCTGCTGGACCGGATGATGGCGCGGCGAATCGATCCGCAGGTCGTGCTGGCGACCTGGGTGGCGCTGGTGGCGACGACGTTCCTCACGGTCGTGGCCGCCCTGGTCGTGGTCCTGCTGCCCGCCCACGGGCCCACGTCCCTGCTCATGCAGCTGGTCCACCACTGCGTGACCGCCGTGCAGCACGGCGCGGTCCCGCGGTTCCACGCGGTGACGGCGCTGCTGCTCCTGTTCGGTCTCACCAGTCTTCTGCTGCTCGTCAGCGTCCGGCTGATGCGCCACGTTCGGCGGCAACGCCGGGCGCACCGGCGGCAGCTCGAACTGCTGCGAGTCGCCGCGCGGCCCGAGGCCGGCCCCTTCCCCACCATGTGGCTGCCGCACCCGAAACCGCTGGCCTACAGCGTCGCTGGAACGCCGGCGTTCGTAGTCGCCACCGACGGCGTCCGGGAAGAGCTCTGCGCGGGAGACGCCGCCGCGGTCATCGAACACGAGCGCGCCCACCTCCACGGGCGCCACCACATGCTGGTCGGCCTGGCCGAAGCCCTCGCTCGTTCGGCACCGTGGATTCCGCTGCTGCGCCACTCCCCCGCTCTGGTGCGCACGGCCGTCGAGCTGGCCGCCGACCGCGCTGCGGCACGTCTGCACGGTGCCGGCTCCGTGCACTCGGCCCTGCTGATCATGTCGGGTTGCCACGGCGGTCCGGCCACTCCCCAGCACGCCCTGGGCATGGCCGACAGCGCCGTCGCCCTCCGCTTGCACCACCTCGAATTCCTGGGGCCCTGCGCACCACGAGTCAGGCGCGCACTGGCCTCCGGCGTGGCGGGGCTGACCGCTGCGCTCCTCCCGGCGCTCGCGGGTCTGGGCATCCTCGCCAGCCTCGCGATGATCACCTGCCCCATCCTGTTCGAGATGTGAGCCGCTTCGGCGGAGCCCGCGTTTTCTCAGGCCTGGTAGGAAATCGTCGTCATCATGCCGGCTTCGCCGTGGTAGACGTTGTGGCAGTGGATCATCCACTGGCCGGGGTTGTCCGCCTGGAAGTCCACCTCCAACGTCTCCATCGGGAGCACGATCGAGGTGTCCTTCCGCGGCCCGGCACCCCGCCCGGCCACCACTTGGAAGGTGTGCCCGTGCAGGTGCATCGGGTGGAACATCATCGTCCTGTTCACGAAGCGCAGCCGGACCCGCTCGCCTTGCCCGACCGGAAGTGGTCGGCGCTCTTCGAAGGTCTTGCCGTTGATGGTCCACCGGTACGGGACCGACATGTCCATCCCGAGCTCCAGCGTGTGCGTGCGGTCCGGTCCTCGCGCCGGTAGCCGGACCGGCTCCGCAGCGGCGAGAGCCCCTGCGGTGAGGAGCCGACCGTCCAGCTCCGCCGGACGCGCATCGGGTGCCGGGGGCGCCCCGGATCCCGTGCGGACCAGTGCTAACCCCTGCCCCTGCTTGCCTTCCGCGGACGCCACGAGCGGAAAGACACCATCGCCCGCGGTGACCACGGCGTCGTAGCGCTCGCCCATGCCGATCAGCAGGGAGTCGGTCTCCACCGGCTGCACCGGGAACCCGTCGGTGTGGGTGATCACCATCCGGTGGCCGCCGAGCGCCACGCGGAACGCGGTGTCCGACGCCGCGTTGATGATGCGCAACCGCAGCCGCTGACCGGGCCAAGCCTCGATCGTGTTCGGCGCGGTCGGCACCCGCCCGTTGATCAGGTAGTGCGGGTAGTCCACATCGCCGGTGTCCGACCCCAGCGGGCCCGCGCTTCCGTCGCCCATGCCCGGCATCCCGCCGTGGTCCATGCCGCCCATCTGCATGCCCTCGCTCTTCAGCTCGGCGAGCTTCGTGTCGGGGTCTCCGGCAACGCCGTCCAGCCAGTCGTCGAGGACGACGACCGCCTCGGCGTCGTACCGCCCGGGCTCGTCGGGGTCCTCGACGATCAGCGGCGCGTAGAGCCCGCGGTCGAGCTGCACGCCGACGTGCGGGTGGAAGAAGTAGGTGCCCGGATCCGGCAAGGTGAACTCGTAGTCGAACTTCGCACCGGACTTCACGGCCTCCTGGGTCACGCCCGGCACGCCGTCCATGTCGTTGCGCATCGCAATGCCGTGCCAGTGGACGGAGGTGTCCTGCGGGAGCTCGTTGGCCAGGCTCGCCCGGAGCACTTCGCCGCGGCGGAGCCGAATCTCCCGGCCGGGGAGCCGATCGTCGAAGGCCCAGGTGGTCACCTGGGGCCCGCCGAGATCCACAGTGGTCGGTCGCGCGCGCAGGTCGACGTTCACGATCCGCGCATTCGCGGCGCGACGCGCGCGCTCGGATTCCAGCACCTGCGGCCCCGTCGGCGAGACCGGTGCCGGGGCAGCGGGGCTTGAGCAGGCCTGCGCCGCGCCGACGGCGGCAAGCCCGGCCCCCAGCCCCAGAAAACCCCGCCTGCTCAAGGCACGGCGGCGAAGCACGCCGTCGGACGAATCCCCACCAACACCACCACCATCATCATCGATGCGCATTGCGACCTTCCGGAACCACGAGCAGGTATCTACTAAGTTAGATAGTACATACCGATTCGCAGGAGCCGGCCAGATCAAGATCCGGACGCCGAGCGGCCGGAGCCGGCGGCGACCGTGCATCCCGTCACACCCTCTTGAATCAGGTACCCCCAGGGGTATGGTAAGCGCGGGAGGAGAGAGACATGCAGATGAAACCCGAACTCCTGGGCGATGCCCTGGTCCGCCTTCGGCGCGCGCAGGGCCAGCTGGCCGGCGTCATCGAGGCGATCGAAGAAGGCGACGACTGCGCGGCGGTGCTGACCCAGCTGGCCGCCGTTTCCCGTGCCCTGGACCGCGCCGGCTTCAAGATCGTGGCCAGCGGCATGCGGTACTGCCAGCAGGCGCGGGACAATGGGGACGAGCCCCCGATGACCGAGCAGGAGCTCGAACGGCTCTTCCTCGCCCTCGCCTGACCCCCGACGCGACCTCGCCCAGCGCACAGGCGCACCCGAACAATACCCCCCGGGGTATCGGAGGTGAATCGAAGTGACTGCAGTGCCCTCACGGCTCGCGGGACTCCGCGTCGAGGTCGTCGAGACCTCGTCGCTGGGAGACCGCAGCTACCTGGCCACCGACGGGCGGCGCGCGGTGGTGATCGACCCCCAGCGCGACGTGGACCGCATCATCGCCCTCGCCGGCCGGCTGGGCACGCGGATCGTGCTGGTCCTGGAAACCCACGTCCACAACGACTACGTCTCCGGCGGCCTGGAGCTCGCCCGGCTGACGGGAGCCGAGTACGGCATCGCCGCGGCCGACGACGCGCCGTTCACCCACCGCCCGCTGCGCGACGGCGACCTGCTCGACGTCGCCGACGGCTTCCGGGTGGGCGTCGTGGCCACGCCCGGGCACACCTTCCACCACCTCTCGTACGTGCTGGAGGGCGACGGCGCACCGGTCGGCGTGTTCACCGGCGGATCCCTGCTCTACGGCACGACCGGGCGCACCGATCTGCTCGGCGAGCAGCACAGCGAAGAACTGGCGCGGCACCAGCACAGGTCGGCCCGGAAGCTCGCCGACCTGCTGCCGGAGGGCACCCAGATCTGGCCCACGCACGGCTTCGGCAGCTTCTGCTCGGCGACCCAGGCCAGCGGCGACTCGTCGACGATCGGCGAGCAGCGTTCGGCCAACCCGGCGTTGTCGCTGGCCGAGCAGGACTTCGTCGACACCACCTTGGCCGGCTTGGACGCCTACCCCGCCTACTACGCGCACATGGGGGCCCGAAACATCGCCGGTCCCGAGCCGCTGGACCTGCGCGCACCCGCCAGGGCGACGCCCGCGGACCTCGCCGAACGCTTGCGGCGCGGTGAATGGGTCATCGACCTGCGGTCCCGCAAGGCCTACGTCGACACGCACCTGGCGGGCACGATCAGCCTCGGCCTGGACGGGCCGATGGCCACCTGGCTGGGCTGGATGATCGACTGGGGCGCACCGATCACGCTGGTCGGCGAGTCGAGCGAGCAGGTCGCCGACGCGCAGCGGGAGCTCGCCCGCATCGGCATCGACCACTTCGCCGCCGCCGCGACCGGGCAGCCCGCGGAGCTGGCCGCCGACGAGTCCCAGCTGGTGAGCACCCCGACCGCCACGTTCGCCGAACTGGCCACCGCGTTGGCCGGCGCACCCGGCGAGCTTCCGAGCGCCGAGGTCGTGCTGGACGTCCGGACCAACAACGAATGGCGCGCTTCGCACGTCGAAGGCGCCGTGCACATCCCGCTCTACGAGCTGGCGGACCGGCTGCCGGAGATCCCGGCCGGATCGGTGTGGGTGCATTGCGGCAGCGGGTACCGGGCAACCGCCGCGGCGTCGCTGCTGGAATCCGCCGGGCGCACCGCCGTCGTCGTCGACGACGCGTTCGCCGCCGCGGGCCCGGCCGGGGTTCCGCTGGCCACCGCGGCATGAGTACACATCTCAGCAGAAGGAGGACCATGACCGGCCCATTATCGTCCACTGTGGACGTTTCTCGTACTCGCGCGCTGCTCGAAAGCGAGCCCCGGACCCGGCTGATCGACGTGCGCACGCCCGGTGAGTTCGCCGCCACGCACATCCCCGGCTCCTACAACGTGCCGCTCGACCTGCTGCGGGAGCGGAAGGCCGAGCTGGCCGCCAAGCACGACGACCCGGTGGTGCTGGTGTGCGGCTCCGGCGTCCGGGCCGAGGACGCCAGCACCCTGCTCGCCGCCGCCGGACTGGGTCGGCTGACCGTCCTCGCGGGCGGCATCAACGCGTGGGACCAGCAGGGCGCGCCGGTCGTGCGCGGAACCGGCAAGTGGGCGATGGAACGCCAGGTGCGGCTGGTCGCCGGATCGCTGGTGCTGACCGGCGTCCTGGCCAGCGTCGTCGCACCGAAGATGAAGTGGCTGGCCGGATTGATTGGTGGCGGACTCACGTTCTCCGCGCTGAGCAACACCTGCGCGATGGCGCGGGCGCTCTCGCTGCTGCCGTATAACCGGACTCCGGCGCAGGACGCGCCGACGCTGCTCGCGGCGCTGACCGCGGACGACGCGCCGGCCCGCTGAAGCGATGCTGCTGGCCGCGGTTTTCGGCGCCGTGATCGGCCTTTCGGTAGGCATGCTCGGCGCCGGTGGTTCCATCCTGGCGGTCCCGGCGCTCGTCTACGGCGTCGGGCAGCCGCTGAGCACCGCGATCCCGACCGCGTTGGTGGTGGTGGCCGCGTCGTCCATCGGCGGGCTGTCGTCCCGGGCCCGGCTGCGTGCGGTGCAGTGGCCGGTGGCGCTGGTGTTCGGCGCCGCCGGCCTGCCGGGGACCTTCGCCGGCACTGCGCTCGGCCGGGAGTTCCCGCAGCGCTGGCTGCTGCTGGCCTTCGCGGCGCTCATGGTCGTCGTGGCCGTGCGCATGTTCACCGGCAACGACGAGCACACCGGCGCATGCCGGATGCCGGACGGCGGTATCGATCATCGCCGCTGCCTGCCGAGGTCGGCAGCGGCCGGAGCCGGCGTCGGCGTGCTCACCGGGCTGTTCGGGGTCGGCGGCGGCTTCGTCGTCGTCCCGGCGCTGTCCATGCTGCTCGGCCTGGCCGCGCCGCAGGCCGTGGCCACCTCCCTGGTGGTGGTGCTGATCAACGCGAGCAGCGGGCTGTTCGCGCACCTCGGCACTGCGGGCGGCCTCGATGTGGGCGTGCTGATCGCGTTCGCCGGTACGGCGATGCTCGTGTCAGTGGCCGCGGGCAGGTTCGCGGCTCGCCTCCCGGCAATCGCCGTCCGCCGCGCGTTCGCCTGCGTCGTGCTGGCCGTAGCACTGGGCGTGGGCATCTCGTCCGCACTCGGTCTGTCCACTGTGGGCTGACTGGCGGGGAGGCCCGGGCCGCCATGGAGCGGCGACGCGAGGAACAATTTCCGCGCGCCAGTCACGAATGGTGACTTGCCGAGCATTCCAAATGCACGGCAAGTCACCGAGTGGCTGCACCGGACTCTTCCCGAAACCGCGAGTTCCCCGGCGAGCCGGGCTCGGTAGGCCGCGAGTCGACTCATGCGGTTGCCCACCAGCGCGCCGATGAGGTGGCCCTGCCGGTGGTAGGTGATGTCGAGCCGCCCGGCTTCCGGCTCGCGGCTTTGTTTACGCTACCCCCCTAGCGTATATTCAAGATCCCGCGCTGTGCTCCCCAGCGCGGGAGCGCACTGGTCAGACCGTCGGCTTGCGGGCGACAAGTCTCTCGACGATCCCCAGCTTGAAACGATCGTGCTGCTCGATGCCGAACCCGGCGGCCCGCACGTGCTTGATGGGGCGACGCCGGAAGTTCTCGCCACCCAACGGGATCGTGACGACTTCCAGCAGCCGCTGCACGACCCGAACCGGCCACGACGTGCTCACCACGTGGTCGGCCAGGAGCAACCGCCCACCCGGCCGCAGAACGCGCTTCATCTCGCCGACCGCCACCCGATCGTCTGGAATCGCGCACAGGGAAAAGGTGCAGACCACGGTGTCGAACGAGGCGTCCAGGAACTCAAGCCGCTGGGCATCGCCGATGCTCAGCGCAACCTGGCGGCCCGCCTCTTCCGCACGACGGCGCGCGTGGTCGAGCATGCCCGGACTCAGATCGACCCCGGTGAGGCGCACGTCGTCGGAGTACGAGGCGAGGTTCAGCCCGGTACCGATGGCGACTTCGAGGACCTCGCCTTCGGCTTGCCCGCACAGCCACTGCCTCGTGTCACCGAAGAACTTCCGGTCCATGAAACCCATCTGGCGGTCGTATCCGCCGGAGTGCCGATCCCAATAGCGCCGCAGCCGGTCGAGGTTCGCCCTGTCCGACATCACAGACTCCGTCCCCTGTCACACGCGAGCACTGCACCGACACGGCCAAGCTACTACGAACTCGCCCCTCCCGAACATCATCTACTACGAACCTTAGTAGACGCCGCGCGGAGCTCACCGGCCGGATCAACCGGCGAGCAACCCGTCCGACCAGGCAGCCTCCACAAGCTTGACTCGCATACCCTCAGGGGGTATAAATCTGGATGTCGCCGATACCCCCTAGGGGTAGAAGCGGCGAACCGGACGACATGACACCGAGGAGCTCCTGATGGCCGAGTCCACCTACACCGTCGTCGGCATGACCTGCGGGCACTGCGTGCAGGCGGTGACCGAGGAGGTCGGCAAGATCGGCGGCGTCTCCGGCGTGGCCGTCGACCTGCCCACCGGCACCGTCACCGTGACCAGCGCCGACGCGGTCAGCGTCGCCGATGTGCGGGCCGCCGTCGAAGAGGCCGGCTACGAACTGGCCCCCAGCTGACCGCCACTCCCGATCGGGCCGGGAATCCGCCCGGGCTCCCGGCCCGGCCAGCAGCACAGTGAGGAATCGTCATGAACACAGCAGGCAAGCTCTCCGCCTACGGTGCGGTGCTCGCCCTGGTCGCCGGTGGCGCCTGGGCGGCCGGTACCGCCGTCGGTCCCTTCGCCACCACGTCCGCCGCGAGCGGTCACGGCGACATGCCCGGCGGTGAGGTCGCCGGACACGGGGACGCCCACGGCGGCACCGTCGCGGAGACCGACCTGCCCGACGGACTGGCGTCGTCCAGGGGCGGCTACACCCTCGCGCCCACCGACACGACGCAGGCCACCGGCACCACCGAGCCCTTCTCCTTCCGCATCCTCGGCCCGGACGGCAACGCGGTCACCGGGTTCGACGTCGAGCACGACAAGCGGATGCACCTCATCGTGGTGCGCCGTGACACCGCGGGATTCCAGCACCTGCACCCGGAGATGACGGCGGACGGCACCTGGACCGTTCCGCTGAACCTGCCCGAGGCCGGCAGCTACCGGGTCTTCGCCGACTTCACCGCGACCGGCGCCGAGGCGGCCACCCTGGGCACCGACATCGCCGCCGGCGGGGCCTTCGCACCGCGCGACTTCGCTCCTTCCCGAGTCGCGGAGGTCGACGGCTACCGGGTCCGGCTGGACGGCGAACTCGTTCCCGGCCAGGCCTCCCCCGTCCGGCTCGCGGTCACCAAGGACGGCCGACCCGTCACCGACCTGCAGCCCTACCTCTCCGCCTACGGACACCTGGTGGCGCTGCGCGAAGGCGACCTGGCCTACCTGCACGTGCACCCCGACGGAGCGCCCGGCGACGGCAGGACGGCACCCGGCCCGGAGATCGACTTCGTCGCGGAAGTCCCCACCTCCGGTACCTACCGGCTGTTCCTGGACTTCCAGCACGACGGCGTCGTGCGCACCGCGGAGTTCACCGTGGACACCGCGGGCGACGCCACCCCGGAAACCCGGCGCGGTGACGGCCACGCCGGTCACGCCGGCTGACCGAAGAGCTTGAGCAGCAAGGAGAAATCGGCATGACCGCCATGGAACGAACCCCGCACACCACCAGCGAACTCGAACTCTCGATCTCCGGCATGACGTGCGCCTCTTGCGCGGCGCGCATCGAGCGCAAGCTGAACAAGCTCGACGGCGTCTCGGCGACCGTCAACTACGCCACCGAAAAGGCGAAGGTCAGCGCCCCGGAAGGCATCGACCCGCAACAGCTCATCGCGGAGGTCGAGGCCGCGGGATACGGCGCGACCCTGCCCAGGACCGAACAGGACGGCGGCCCGGCGGCCGAGCAGGACGACGAGGAAGCCGACTCGACCCGAACCCTGCGGCAGCGGCTGATCACATCGGTCGTGCTGTCCGTGCCCGTGATCGCGCTGGCGATGGTCCCGGCCCTGCAGTTCACCTACTGGCAGTGGATCTCGCTGACGCTGGCCGCACCGGTGCTGGTGTGGGGCGCCTGGCCGTTCCACAAGGCGGCGTGGACGAACCTGCGCCACGGCGCGGCCACGATGGACACCCTGGTGTCCATGGGCACCATCGCGGCGTTCCTGTGGTCCCTGTACGCGCTGCTGTTCGGCACCGCGGGCACGCCCGGCATGACGCACCCCTTCGAGCTGACCATCCAGCGCACCGATGGCGCGGGCTCGATCTACCTGGAGGTCGCGGCAGGGGTGACGACGTTCATCCTGGCCGGGCGCTACTTCGAAGCCCGGTCGAAGCGACGTGCGGGTGCGGCGTTGCGGGCGTTGCTGGAGCTCGGCGCGAAGGACGTCGCGGTGCTCCGCGACGGCCGCGAGGTCCGCATCCCCACCGCCGAACTCGCCGCCGGAGACCGGTTCGTCGTCCGGCCGGGCGAGAAGATCGCCACCGACGGCGTGATCGAAGAGGGCAACTCGGCGGTCGACGCCAGCATGCTCACCGGCGAATCCGTCCCGGTCGAGGTCGGTCCCGGCGACAACGTCGTCGGTGCCACCGTCAACGCCGGCGGCCGGCTGGTGGTGCGGGCGACCCGGGTCGGTTCGGACACCCAGCTCGCCCAGATGGCCAAGCTGGTCGAGGACGCGCAGACCGGCAAGGCCGCCGTGCAGCGGCTCGCGGACCGGATCTCGGCCGTGTTCGTGCCGATCGTGATCGCGCTGTCGGTGGGCACGCTGGCGTTCTGGCTGGGCTCGGGCGCTGGACTGGCGGCAGCGTTCACCGCCGCCGTCGCGGTGCTGATCATCGCCTGCCCGTGCGCCCTGGGCCTGGCCACCCCGACCGCGCTGCTGGTCGGCACGGGTCGCGGCGCGCAGCTCGGCATCCTGATCAAGGGCCCGGAAGTGCTGGAGTCCACCCGGCGCATCGACACGGTCGTCCTGGACAAGACCGGCACCGTCACCACCGGCCAGATGGAACTCGTCGACGTCCACCTCGCCGCCGGCACCGACCGCGACGAGGTCCTGCGGATCGCCGGGGCGCTGGAGAACGCCTCCGAACACCCCATCGCCCGCGCCATCGCACGCGGCGCGGAGCAGGCGGTGGGCGAGCTGCCCGCGGTGGAGGGCTTCACCAACGTGGCAGGCCTGGGCGTGCAGGGCATCGTCGACGGACGCGCCGTGCTGGTCGGCCGCTCGGCGCTGCTGGCGGAGTGGAGCCAGCCGCTGACCGCGGAGCTCGCCGCGGCGAAGGCCGCCGCGGAAGCAGAAGGCCGCACCGCGGTGGCGGTCGCCTGGGACGGGCAGGCTCGGGCGGTGCTGGTCGTCGCCGACACCGTCAAGCCCACCTCGGCGCAGGCCATCGCGCAGCTGCGGGAGCTCGGCCTCACCCCGGTGCTGCTCACCGGCGACAACGAGGCCGTCGCGAAGTCCGTGGCCAAGCAGGTCGGCATCGACGAGGTCATCGCCGAGGTGCTGCCGAAGGACAAGGTCGACGTGGTCACGCGCCTGCAGGGCGAGGGCAAGGTCGTGGCGATGGTCGGCGACGGCGTCAACGACGCCGCCGCGCTCGCCCAGGCCGACCTCGGCCTGGCCATGGGCACCGGCACCGACGTCGCCATCGAGGCCAGCGACCTGACCCTGGTCCGCGGCGACCTCCGCGCCGCCGTCGACGCCATCCGGCTGTCCCGCCGCACCCTGCGCACCATCAGGGGCAACCTGTTCTGGGCCTTCGCCTACAACGTCGCGGCCCTCCCGCTGGCCGCGGCGGGACTGCTCAACCCGATGATCGCCGGGGCGGCAATGGCGTTCAGCTCGGTGTTCGTGGTCAGCAACAGCCTGCGGCTGCGCGGCTTCCGCAGCACCGCGGGAGACCCGGGCGAACCCGCCCTGGTCATCGACCGACGGGAACCGGTGACCGCGCACAACTGACCGCCCGAACCGAACGGGCCGCCACGCAGGACGTGGTGGCCCGTTCGGCTTTTCGCCGTTGATGAGACCTGCACCCGCAGGGCTTCAGCTCGGCGCGTGTGCCATTCGGCGGCCGTTGAGCAGGGCGAGCAGCGCGCCTGCCGCCAGCAAGATCGCGAGGGCCGCGTAGCCGTAGGCGAGGGTGGCGAACGTCGCCACGCCGGCCACGAGGAGAGGGCCGCCGGCGTCGCCGAGCTCGCGGCCGAGTTCGGCGGAGCCCATGGTCTGGCCCATGCGCTCCTCGGGAGTCGAGGCGGCCAGGGCGGCGAAGCCGAGCGGGGTGATCAGCCCGGTGCCGGCGCCGATGAGGGCGGCGGCGGCCAGCACGCCGATCAGGCCGGGCAGCACCGCAGCGGCGAGGCCGACCGCGGTGGCGAGCAGTCCGGCGATCAACCCGGTGCGCGTGGTCAGGCGTCCGTCGTCCAAGGCGCGGCCTGCCTTGGGCTGGACCACGGCGGCCGTTGCGGCCAGGACGGAGACGGCGGCGCCCGTCGCGATGGTGCCGAGCCCGGCCGCAGCGCCGGAGACGGGCAGGAAACCGACGCCGACGGAGAGCGCGGCGGTCGCAGCGGCCAGGGCGGCGGTGGGAGCGAGGAAGGAACGGTCCGCCAGGCGCCGCGCGAGGTCGGCAACCGTCTGCCGCTTGCGGGGCAGCGGGGGCACGGCAGGCACCACGAACGCTGCCCACAGCGCGACGGCCGCCGCGCACAGAGCCATCACAAAGAAGAGCAGCCGCAGGCCGCCACCCCAGACGAGGACGCCACCGAGCAGCGGGCCGAGTGTGTAACCGATGGACTTGTAGAAGCCGTAGCTGCCGAACGCGCGGCCTCGCTTGGCGGCCGGGTTGAGGCGGGCGACCATGGCGGAGGCGGAGGGCGAGAACGCGGAGGCAGCGGCGCCCTGGCCGAGGCGGGCGGCCCACAACCAGCCGGGACTGTCCGCGATCACGTACAGCGCGGAGGCCGCGGCGAACGCGATCAGGCCGCCGAGGAGGACCGGCTTGCCGCCGACCCGGTCGGCCAGCGAGCCGAAGACCGGCTTGAGCACCACCTCGGCGCCGTCGTAGAGGGCGAGCAGCCCGCCCAGGACGATCAGGGAAGTGACGGCGTCCGCGGAGAATCCGCCCAGGTTCGCGGCGATGCCGTGCGCGCCGAAGGCGGTGGTGAAGCCGGCCGCGTAAAGCGGCCACATCACCCGGCTCAGGGCGGCCGGGGAAATGGGCTGGTGGGTCACGATGCGTCCTCGTCGGTCGAGTGCGGCGCAGCGAAGACCGGCGGCCGTGCACTACTCGAAGCACTCGGCGGAGTGTTCGTCACGCGGATAAACGTATCACGTGTTACATGCGTCATCGTGACGCCTGCGAGCACACGTGGGCGCCACCTCGCTCAGCGGAAGAGATCACCGCGAGCCCGCCGGTCCGGCTGCGGCAGTCCCGGCCGCCAGCCAGACGATCACGAAGTTGTGCCTTGCCACACCGCACCCGGCGAGACGGACACGTCAAAGCCGTTGGCGTTGCCCTACGCGGAGCCTGCGATAGCGTCCTGCGAAGGCTGCGCTCGCGAGGCGTCGCACGCCGAGGCACGTCTCGCCCGCCACTATCGGAAGAAGGAATCACGCATGAGCAGCACCGCCGCCACTCACCAAGCCGACACGTCGGCGAAGGCGGATTCCACCGAGTACGACGTCGTGGTGCTCGGCGCCGGGCCCGTGGGCGAGAACGTCGCCGACCGCACCCGAGCGGCCGGCCTCTCCACCGCGATCATCGAGAGCGAGCTGATCGGCGGCGAATGCTCGTACTGGGCCTGCATGCCCAGCAAGGCACTGCTGCGCCCGGTCATCGCCCGAGCCGACGCCCGCCGGGTGCCCGGACTGCGCCAACTGGTCAGCGGCGATCTCGATGCCGCCGCGGTCCTCGCCCACCGGGACTACTACACCTCCCACTGGAAGGACGACGGCCAGGTCGGGTGGCTGGAGAACATCGGCGCCGACATCTACCGCGGCCAAGGCCGCTTCTCCGGACCCCGCACGGTGACCGTGACCGGCCCGGACGGCGAGCAGCACACCCTCATCGCCCGGCACGCCGTCGCCGTCTGCACCGGCAGCCGCGCCCAGCTGCCCGACCTGCCCGGGCTCGCCGACGTACGCCCCTGGACCAGCCGCGAAGCCACCAGCTCCCCAACCGTTCCCGGCCGCCTGATCGTGGTCGGCGGCGGCGTGGTCGCCACCGAGATGGCCACGGCCTGGCAAGCACTCGGCTCGCAGGTCACCGTCCTGGTGCGCGGCAAGGGCCTGCTGCCCCGCATGGAATCCTTCGCCGGCGAGCTCGTCGCCGAGGCACTTTCCGAGGCAGGCGTGGAGATTCGCACCGGCACCTCCATCGCCTCCGTGGTGCGCGAGAACGGCACGGTCGTCGCGACCACCGACGCCGGAGACCGCGTCGAGGCCGACGAGATCCTCTTCGCCACCGGACGCGCTCCGCGCACCGACGACATCGGCCTGGAAACGGTAGGCGTGGAGCCGGGATCCTGGCTGTCCGTGGACGACAGCCTCCTCGTCACCGGCACCGACTGGCTTTACGCCGTCGGCGACGTCAACCACCGCGCGCTGCTCACCCACCAGGGCAAGTACCAGGCCCGGATCGCGGGCGCCGCCATCGCCGCCCGAGCCCAGGGCACGCCCCTGATCGAACCGGCCCCCTGGGGCGCGCACGCCGCGACCGCCGACCACGCCGCCGTCCCGCAGGTCGTCTTCACCGACCCGGAGGCCGCGGCCGTCGGCCTCACGTTCACCGAGGCCCAGCAGGCCGGGCACCGCGTCCGCGCCGTCGACGTCGAGTTCTCCTCGGTCGCCGGCGCGGGCCTGTACGCCGACGGCTACCACGGCCGCGCTCGCATGGTCGTCGACCTCGACGGCGAAATCCTCCTCGGCGTCACCTTCGTCGGGCCCGGCGTCGGCGAACTCATCCACTCGGCCACCATCGCCGTCGCCGGCCAGGTCCCGGTCGGCCGCCTCTGGCACGCCGTGCCGTCGTACCCGACGATCAGCGAGGTGTGGCTTCGGTTCCTGGAGGCCTACCAGGGCTGACGGCCCCCACCCGCCAAGAGCCCGACGCCGGTGGCGGTTTCGCGCGAAACCGCCATCCCGCCCACGCGAAACGCCGGTTTCGCGCGAAACCGCCATCCCGCATCCTTGGCAGCCGTGTCCCACTCGTGACCGCGCACCAATCCGGAACGCCCCTGCGGTCAGCGCGGGGCGGCGAGCTCCAGCTCGATGGCGGTTCTGAGCGCCTCGTACGTCGGCATCCTCGGCAACTGGATCCCGTTGACGTAGAAGGTAGGGGTGCCCTGGACGCCGATGCTGAGGCCGTCCTGGAAGTCGGCTTGGACGCGTTCGGCCGTCGCCGGGGAGTCGAGCTCGGCTTCGAACGCCGCGACGTCGAGGCCGAGCTCGCGCGCGAATCCGACGAACGTCGGGCGGTGGTCCACCTGCTGGTCGCCCCATTGCGCCTGCGTCTCGTACATCTTCCGGTACATCGCCTCGAGCTTCCCCTGCCGGCCCGCGGCTTCGACCGATCGCGCGGCGAGATCGGCGTTGCGGTGGCTGGGAATCGGGAAGTAGCGCATGACGAAGGTGACTCGGCCCGAGTACTCCTGGCGAAGCGTCTCCACCGCAGGGTACGCGGCCCGGCACGCCTCGCATTCGAGGTCGAGGAACTCGACGACGGTCACCCGATCGCCGGGTCCGGCGGTCAGCTTGTGGCTGTTCGGACGAACCAGGATCTCCGCAGGCACCGGAGTCGACGACGCCTGCTCGGCGACCTGCCCCGACGGATTGCTCGGGCGCATGACGATCAGCAGCATCGTCACCACGACCGCGGACGCCGCCACGACCACCGCCGTGAGTTTCATGTTCGCCGTCACGTGCTCACATCCATCCCACAAGTCCTCGACACGACGAAAGTCGACTCCAGGAAGGTGATTCCGTCCCGGCTATCTACTAGATAGAATAGTAGTCCAGTTTTGGACTGGTGGTGCACCGGGTCGAGGCGCCGGAGTCGTATCCTCGGCTGCGAACGATCGGAGGGGACATGCGCGGTCTGGGCGAGCTCGAAGACTCCGTGATGGACGTGCCGTGGCGATCCGATGAACCGATGTCGGTCCTCGCGGTGCTGGCGGAGATCAACGAGACGCGGGAACTCGCCTACCCGACCGTGATGACGGTCCTCGACAACCTCTTTCGCAAAGGTTGGGTCGACCGGGAACTCCGCAGCAGGGCCTACCTCTACACGCCGCTCGAGAATCGGGACGAGGCGGCGGCGCGCCTGCTGCGGGAAATGCTCGAGCCCAGCGCCGATCTGGGAGCGGTTCTCCTGCACTTCACCCAGTCCGCCTCCGACGAGCAGTCGGAAGACTGCGCCGGGGGGTTGCGACGGAGACCTCGCCCCAAGAAGTGAACGAAACCCGTTGGGACGAGGCGGTGTTCGCCGGAGCACGTTGCCCGAGTTCGCCGGTCAGCTGGGCGCCGGGAGCGGTTGCGCACCGCGCTCGGCGAGCAGCTGCTTCATGACTTCGATCTCCGCGCCTTGCGCGTTCAGCATCTGCTGAGCGAGGTTGCGCACCTGGGGCAGCTCCGCGCGCTCCGCCGCCTCGCTCATCATGGGCGCCCCGCCCTGGTGGTGCCGCACCATGAGCTGGAGGAAGAACGTGTCTAACTCGGCTCCCGCCAGACCGCGCAGCTTCGCCAGTTCCTCCGCCGAAGCCATCCCCGGCATCGCCGCGGTCGCCTGGGATCCCTGCCCGTGCCGGTCGTGCGACGGCATCTGACGCATCCAGGTCATGTACCCGCCGAGCGGCGATTCGGGCTGGTTCCACAGGCCGAGCCAGCCCTTCATGCGTCCGGCCTGCTCCAGTTGCGATGTCTCGATGTCGAAGGCCAATTGCCTGATCGTCGGATCCACGCTGCGTTCGCGCGCGATGTTCGCCATCTGGACGCCCTGGAGGTGGTGCGCGCTCATGTCCTGCGCGAAGCCCACGTCCACCGATTCGGCGGCCTTCGCCTCCCCGCGATCCGGTGTCGCGACGAACAGCGCCCCCGCGGCGATCAGCAGCCCGACCGCCAGCAGAACCCCGGCGGCGAGGACGAGCTTCAGCGGGCGGGATATGCCGTGTTCCCCGGTCATCGCGCTCACATCCAGTTCCCTTGCCCCGCACCGGTCCCGTTCCCGGCCGCCATGGGCACGGCGTCGGCGCCCGGCGGATTCGGGTCGAAGGGCGGCGGCGCGTCGGGGTCGAACTGGCCGGCGCCGAGGGCGTCGCAGGACGCCCCGACCTCGGGGTGGGTGTACTGGTTGGTGCGGGTGGCCCGGATGAACTGGTCGACGCGCGGGTCGTCGGCGCGCTCGACCTTGAGCTGACGCCCCCACGACTGCAGCGAGATCGGCTTGTCCAGTCCCGGGTACGGCGACATCGTCAGGTACTGCTGCCCTTGGACCTTCTCCCGGAGGGCGGCAACACCCGCGCCATCAACGCCTTCCGGGTTGTAGGTGATCCACACCGCACCGTGTTCGAGGGAGTGGATGAAGTTCTCCGTCCGGACCGGGCTTTCGTAGACCACGCCGTTGCACGACGCCCAGGCCCCGTCGTGCGGACCTCCGTAAGGCGGGCTGGCGTCGTAGTTGACGCGCTGAGCCGGCGTCACGTGCTTCCCCGCCTCGTAATCCTGGGCCACGACACCGGGAATCTTCCGCGCCGGGTCCCGGTTCGTCTCCGACGGCGTCCACTCGGCGACGGCGGCCTCGCGCTCCGCCTTGGCCGAGTGCTGCACGTAGACGTACCCGAAGATGGAGCCGGCGAAGACGACGACAACCGCCACCGCCGCGACCATGACCCAGGAGACGGAATTGCGCCGCACCGCGGCGACGCTGTTCTTCCCGGGCTGCTTCCCACTCATCATTCTCGACCGCCTCGAGTCCGTCATTTACCAGCTTCGACAGTGGTTTTCGGCCACCTGGGAACGGGGCTGCAGCTCACCCGACGATGCGCCGAGCGCCGATGTAGTGGCCGTCGCCCTTGGCCGACCGCACGTCCACCAGCTGGCCTTCGGTGGGGGCGTCGATCATCTTCCCGCCGCCGACGTACATGCCGACGTGGTGAATCTTCGAGGGACTGCCGCTGCCGTCGTCGAAGAAGATCAGGTCTCCCGGCTGCAGCTGGTCCTTCGAGACCGGCCGCCCCACACCCCACTGGGCCCGGCTGTTGCCCGGAATGGTGATCCCGGCCTGCTTGTACGCCCAGTAGGTCAGGCCGGAGCAGTCGAACGTGCCGGGCCCCTTGGAGCCCCAGACGTACTCGGAACCTCGTTTCGACAGGGCCGCCTGCAGGGCGGTGTTCGCCGCACCGGGCGGCCCGAGGTAGCTGCCGGAGTCGACCGGTCCCTTCAGGCCGGCCTTCTCCTCGGAGCTCAGCTCGTTCATCGCCTCGCGCAGGTCGCCGACCTGCTTGTCCAGGTCTCGCTTCCGGTTTCGCACGTCCTCCAGGAGCCTGGCCGCCGCATCGGCGGCCTCCTGCGCTCGCAGCTCGGCCGACTCGGCAGTGCCACGAGCCTCAGCGGCGCTAGCGGAGGCGCGAGCGTAGCTGCTCAGGACTTCGCCGTTGTCCGCGGCCATCACCTCGAGGGCGGTGGCGCGGTCGAGGAACGCGTCGGGATTCTCGCTGGCGAGCAAGGCCGAGAGCCCGTTGAGCCGCGAACCGCGATATGCCGCGCCCGCGAGCTCGTCGACCCGGCCCTGCAAGCGCGTTTCATCCGCCCGGCTCTGCTGCTCGACGCTCCTGGCCGCGGCCACTTGCGCCTTCGCGGCGTCGAGTTCGGCCCGCTTCCTGTCGAGTTCGTCCTGAGCGACGAGGACGTCCTCGTTCGCCTTGCTCGCGTCTTCGCTCAGCTGCTTGTAACGCCTCATCTCGGCGGAACCGCTTCCCGGATCCGACGGCTGCGCAACCGCGGGCAAGGCCACCGACACTGCCGCCACGGCCACCGCGGAGGCCGAGACCGCACTCCGCATCGAACGCTTCAACTGGCGCAAAGCCACGCTGGACCGCTCTCCTTCGTCTCTACGAGCTCTCGCCGGCGGTCGGTCGGACACATGGCCTCAGCCGCCCGGAGAGCCTGCACTGGTGTCGTCGATGTGGGCTCCCCGCGACCCGGGAGCGAAACCTACTCGACGACCGAACACTTGTCTACTACTCACGCTAGTACCTAATCTACTAGCTCACCTAGTAGACGATCTATAGTGGCCCTGCAGGAGCTCCGGTGTGCGACGCCCCGGATACCGGAGGCACTGCTCGGCCGCTCACGCGGTGGGGTTCACGCTCAGGAGGCATGATTGACGACAGTTGCGCCGCAGCCGGTCGCTACGCGGCCCCGCCCGAAACGCACGACGGTCGAGGGGTCGTTCCTGGCGAGAGCGTTCCGCACCACGGACCACAAGCAGATCGGCGCCTTCATCCTGGGCGCCTCGATGCTGCCGTTCCTCTACAACGCGTTCGAGAGCTACCGCTACGGCGAGGTCGTCACGGTCGACGACCCGTCGGGCTACGGCAACTCCCTGTAATGGGCGACCTCCTGCCCACCGCCGCGGCACAACTTCACCGAGCTACCCCGCATCCGCTCCGAGCGCCCGACCTTCGAGCTGCACTACCCGCACATCGCCGAACGCATGCGGCTGGAGGCCCCATCTCAGCCTCACCGGCAAAACCCTCGCCCACGGCGACGACAAAGCCATACGAGGAGCGGAACGGTCGGAGCAGGCATAGGAATCCGCTCGCCCGGACCCCACCTGCAAACGAGACCTCGGCCTCACCTCGGAGGCCGAGTTCTCGCTCACATTTCCCGGACTTTCCTCGACCGACGACGGGGCGCCCGAGGCCGATCCACCGACCACGAGCTTCCACCTAATCATCTCCGAGTATCCACTATAGACATATTCCGGCAGTCACCCGATCGCGTTGCCACGCAAGAAAGAACACGTCATCGGCATGCCATCGCCAAGACCAACCCCGCCGAGCAGCGCCCGACAGCACGCGCTACAGTTGTCACTGTGCGAACCCAACCGTTCACGGTCCGCCACATCGGCGACGCTTGGTTGTGCATCGTGCTTTTCGCGTTGACGGCGTTCCTCGCCACGCACGTGGTGGTCGGACTCGCCCCAGCGCACCCGGCCGGCATCCACGCGGGCGCCAACGCTTCGAGCCTCCCGAGCCAGGACTGCGACCAGTCCCCGGGCGACGACGGCACCGAGAAGCATGGCCCGGCCGACTTGCATTGCGGGCTTTCCGCGCGGGACATCTCGCCGGTCCCGGCTCTCGTCGCAGCGACGACGGACCCGGTGGCGTGGCCGTCCTTCCTCCGCAGTGATCGCGGGTGGGTTTCGCTCACGAGTTCCTCGCACCCGGCACTGCCGCCGAGCGGGCGTCAGATCCTCGCTTCCTCGTGCACCTCGCGAACATGATCAGCGCTCGCCTTCCACGCTGATCACGTTCACCGTGCCTTTTCTCAGCGCGACCGGGGATCCTCCGGTCACGCCGGTCCGGCACGCCTTCCTGCCCTGCGCATGTACGCGCAGCGATCCGAGGGACACGAATGGATACCCTGCTCCCACCCGCGCGAACCGATGTCGCTCTCGCCCAACTGGCGAGGAATTCCGCTGCTCCCGGCACATCGAACACCATCGACACGACGGTCGGGAACACTCCTGTGCTGTGGATCGACCGGCCGTTCAACCGAGCGGGCTGCGGTTTCTGGGCGAAACTGGAATGCCACAACCCGGGCGGCATGAAAGACCGGCCCGCACTGCACATGGTCGAACGGGCCCGCCAGCGCGGTGAGCTGGCGCCCGGCGGCGCGATCGTCGAGTCGACCAGCGGCACCCTGGGCCTGGGCCTGGCGTTGGCCGGCATCAGGTACGAGCATCCGGTCACCCTGGTGACCGATCCGGGCATGGAGCCGATCATGCACCGGATGCTGCGGGCCTACGGGGCCCGCGTCGACGTGGTGGACGAACCGCACCCCACCGGTGGCTGGCAGCAGGCGCGCCGCGATCGCGTTGCCGAGCTCCTCGCGGAGAATCCCGGCTCGTTCTGCCCAGATCAGTACAACAACCCCGACAACGTGGACGGATACGCGTCGCTGGCGCTGGAACTGGTGACCCAGCTCCGCAGGCTCGACGTCCTGGTGTGCTCCGTCGGAACCGGTGGTCATTCGGCGGGCGTCAGCCGGGTGTTGCGGACGTTCTTCCCCGAGCTGCGCGTCGTGGGCGTCGACACCATCGGCTCGACGATCTTCGGACAACCTGCGCGCCAGCGCCTCATGCGCGGCCTCGGTTCGAGCATCTACCCGCGGAACATCGACTACGACTCGTTCGACGAGGTGCACTGGGTCGGCCCGACCGAAGCCGTGTGGTCGGCCCGAAAGCTCGCGGCCGCCACCTACGCCAGCGGCGGCTGGAGCGTCGGCGCGGTGGCGCTCGTCGCCGGCTGGGTCGCCCGCGCGGCGGGACCGGACACCCGCATCGCGGCGGTCTTCCCGGATGGACCACAGCGATACTTCGACACCGTGTACAGCGACGAATACTGCGCTCGGCACGGTCTTCTCGGGACGACTCCGCCCGAAGATCCGGACTTGATCGAGCACCCGGGACAACGCGAAGTGACCCGGTGGACGCGGTGCGAGCACGTCTCGAACCCGACCGGAGGCGCACCCGTCGGAGGTGGGCGTTGATCCGGACGGTCCGCCAGTTCCGGTCCTTCAGCCGGCCGGTCCAGCTGCTCGTCATCAACCAGTTCACCATCAACCTCGGCTTCTACATGCTCATCCCCTACCTGGCCGCGCACCTGTCCGACGGGCTGGGCCTGGCGACCTGGCTGGTGGGGCTCATCCTCGGGGTCCGCAACTTCTCGCAGCAGGGCATGTTCCTGATCGGCGGCACCCTCGCCGACCGCCTGGGCTACAAGCCGCTCATCATCGCCGGCTGCCTGCTGCGGACGGCGGGATTCGCGCTGCTGGGCGTCGTGGACTCGGTCCCGGCGCTGGTACTCGCTTCCGCTGCGACCGGCTTCGCCGGAGCCTTGTTCAACCCGGCCGTGCGCGCTTACCTCTCGCACGATGCCGGTGACCGACGAGTCGAGGCGTTCGCGCTGTTCAACGTCTTCTACCAGGCAGGCATCCTGTTGGGGCCGCTGGTGGGGATGGTGCTGACCGGCGTGGCGTTCCAGCTCACCTGCTTCGTCTCCGCAGCGGTCTTCGCGGCCCTGACGATCCTGCAAGCCCGTGCCCTGCCACAGCGCAAGGCGCAGCGAACGGACTCGGCTGCGGATACCAAGCAATCGGTCCTCACGGACTGGCGAACGGCATTCTCCAACGGGTCGTTCGTCATGTTCTCCGTCGCGATGATCGGCAGCTACGTGCTGTCGTTCCAGGTCTACCTGGCCTTGCCCCTGGAGGCGCGGCGGCTGGCGGGGGAAGGCCTGCCCGGGACGGCAACCGTGGCAGCGCTCTTCGCGGTGTCGGGAATCCTGGCGATCGCCGGGCAAGTGCGGATCACCGCGTGGTGCAAGCGGCGCTGGGAACCCGGCCGGTGCCTCATGGTCGGCCTGCTGTTGATGAGCGCGGCGTTCCTCCCGCCTCTGATCACCGCAGGCTCGCCTAGCGCGGCGGAAAGCCTTTCCCCGGCGGAAATCCTTGTACGCGCGATCCCGCTACTGCTGTCGGCGGCGCTCCTCGCGCTCGGCCAGGTGATCGTGTTCCCCTTCGAGATGGAGACGATCGTGACGCTGGCGGGCAACCGGCTCGTCGCGACCTACTACGGGCTCTACAACACGGTCTGCGGCGTGGGCATCATGGCCGGCAATCTCCTGACCGGCAGTGCGCTGGACATCGCCCGATCCTCCGGGTTCGCGATGCTGCCCTGGCTGGGCATGGCGGTCATCGGCCTGTGTTGCGCCGCCGGAATCAGCACTCTCGAACGGACCAGCCGCCTGAGCGCGGTCCCGCAACCCGCGCAGAGCTGACCGGGCAACACCGGTCGCTGCTGGTCGACCGGTGATCCGGGGAGGCCGCTGGAGACGTCTCGGCTCCGGCGGCCTCCCGCTCTACGCGGTCGACATCACGGTCGGCGTCGAGAGCCGAACAGCACCGCAGCGCCACCCAGTGCCACCAGCACCCACTCCGGCGCGCTGCCCAACCGCGTTGCAAGCGTGGTCCCGGAGCGAATCGGGGCCTGCACCACGAGGCGCTCAGCGGTGAACTGCCGTGTCGTCCGGGTGACCGAGCCGTCGGGCAGGACGAGTGCGCTCACGCCGGTGGTGGCCGCGACGACGACTGCCCGGCCGTGTTCGACGGCGCGCAGGCTCGACATCGCCAGCTGCTGGTAGGTCATCGCGGTCCGCCCGAACCACGCGTTGTTCGTGGGCACCGCCAGCAGCTGCGCGCCTCCGCGGACCGCGTCTCCGAGCACGTGGTCATAGGCCACCTCGTAACACGTGGCCAAGCCCAGCCGCGCCGCGGACATCTCGAAGACCCCCGCTCGGTCACCCGGCTCCATATCCCGCGGGAAGTTCTCGACGAAGGGCGTCACCGCACCGGCGATCGTCCGAAGCGGGATGAACTCCGAGAAGGGGACCAGCTGCTGCTTGGCGTATTCGTCGGTGGGGCCGACTCCCGGTTCCCACCTGATCATCCGGTTGCTGGGGACGCCGGTTTCGTCGGATGCCGAGCCGCCGACGACCAGCGGCACCCCGAGCTCGTCGGCGATCCGGTCGAGCTGCGCATCCTCGCGAACGGAGTCGAAGGTGTTCGACGACTCCGGCAAGATCACCAGGTCCGGTTTCGGAAGTCGCCGCGCGCGGACGTCCTCGACGAGCCGTTCGGCTTCGGCTATGTGATCGGCCCGCATCTGAGCGGCTTTGCCCATGAGCCCGAGGCCGCTGTCCGGCGCATTGCCCTGGACAATCGCCACGTTGATGGTTCGATCCGCACTCCCCGTGCTCACCAGCGGAATGGAAGCTGCTCCCGCCGCAACGGGGAGCACGGTCATGACGGCCAGGCCGCGCCACGCAGGAGACCGCCACCGCAGGTGCAGCAGGAGCGCAGCGAGCCCGAAACCGACTAGCGCTACGGCGAATGCCACCAACGCGGCACCGCCGAACGCGGCCAGCGGCAGGAAGGCGCCTCCGGTTTGCGTGAAACCGATTCTCCCCCAAGGAAATCCCCCGAACGGCACGCGCGAGCGCAGCGCTTCCGAGCCCACCACCAAGGCGGCCATCCACACCGGCGAGCCCGGCAGCGCGCTCACCCGGGCGATGCCTGCTCCGGCCAGGCCGAAGAACAGCGATTCGACCGCGACCACGCCGATCCAGGGCCACACCCCGAACTCGGCGCCGAGGAAGTCGTAGAGCCACTTCAGCAGCGGCAGCAGGTAGGCGCTGCCGAACAGCATGCCCAGCGCGAAGCCGCACCGCGCACGTCGCCCGCAAATCCCCAGAGCCAGCAATGTGAACGACAGCGGCGCCAGCCACCACAGCGCCCGTGGCGGCGACGCTGCGTAGAGCAATGCGCCACCGGCAGCCACGCAAACCGCCCGGCTCCACAAAGACGTCAGAACCGACGGTTGCGCCAGATGCCCAGTGGTCGGACGAAGCAGCGGACCAGCAGTTGGCGGGAGCTCATCGGCCCGGCCTCTCGACCTTCCGCTGAATGTCACCTGGATCTCCACGTCGTCGGCAAGCCGCCCGACTCACCTGGAACCTTTTACTACGCACCTTAGTACACCTGCCCGGACGCACTGGTCGAACTGCACGCCGCGCGTTCCGCCTCTGCGAACCCGCTATCGTGGCGACCGGGACCACGCGACGGGTATCCGTCGCGCCGATTCGAACGCGGGCAGGCGCCAGATGACACCACCGGCCGTCGGACTGATGGGCGGAGCTGTCCTGATCGCGACCACCGCGCCGGTCCTGCTCCGCAGGTGCCAGGGCATGGTCTCCGCCCCCACCGTCGGCCTGGTCGCATGGCTGGGTGCCGCCGTCGCCGCGCTCGGGATGATGGTCGCCGCCGGCCCGCTCGCCCTTCTCGACGCGCACCTTTGGCTCGCCGCCCACGCGAAACCGTTCAGCGGGTTCCTCGCCGGGTGCATAGGCATGCTGCATCGCCCCGGCGCCGCGGCGTTCGCCGCCTCGCTTCTCGCGAGCGCGATCGTCGTGCACGTCTTCCTCGTGCTGGTCCGCACCCGGTCCAAGCGGCGGAACCAGGCACGCGCGTACTCGCGAACCCTCGAACGACTCGGCCGCTACGACGCAGGACTCGGCGCGCTGGTCGTTCCCTACTCGAAGCCCGTGTGCTTCTGCTTGTCCGGCGACGCCCCGCTGATCGTGATCAGTTCGGGGGCGCTGCGGACTCTCACCGCACGGCAGCTCGATGCCGTCCTCAGTCACGAGCGCGCGCATCTCAAAGGCCGCCACCACACCTTGACCGCCGTGGCGCAGGGGCTCTCCCGCGCCCTTCCACTTCCGCTATTCCGAGCGCTACCAGAGCAGATCGAGCTGCTCGTCGAGCGGCTGGCCGACGAGCGCGCGGGCAACCGGTGCGGACGGGATCAGGTCGCCTCAGCACTGCTGCGGATGGTGGAACACACCGTGCCAGGTACGGCACTGGCCGCCACAGGCGGAAGCGTGCAAACCCGCGTGTCCTACCTGCTCGACCCGGCCGGTTGCCCACGCCTGCGGCTGCAGACGCTGGCATCGTGGCTCGTCGCGGCAGCGGTCACCGCGCTCGGACCGGCGACCATCCTCACGCTCGCGTGCGGCCTGAGCCTCGCTCCCTGATCCGACCGGCCCCAACCGCTTTCGCGAGTCGACCGTCGCGGGTTCTCTCGACAACTCCCGCCGGACGCGGCCCATCAGCTCGATCACGTCCTTGATCGCAAGCCTCAACCCCTACCTGCTTCACGGCAGGTGCATCGGCTGAACCAGCACGCCCTGCGCGACCGGTTGACGGGATCACCGCAATACGCCACTCTTATAGATACATAGCGATGTTTGCATATGTGCTTTTGAGGACGGAGGAGACATGCCATGAGCCGGGACTCGTCCTGGATAGGGCTCAGCAGCTGCTCCGCGAAAACCGCGCCATCGAACCCGCTGACCACCGCGACTGCGCGGCAGCAGAGTGGTGCACGAGAAATGGAGAACTCCGCATGCCCGCCCTGGCTTTGGCCCTCTACCTCGCCGGAATCACGGTGACGTTCGGAATACGCACGTGGATGCACGTGCGGCGCACCGGCGACAGCGGCGTTCGCCGCCCCGCCGCACCCTTCGGTTCCGCGCCCTGGTGGAGCTCTGTCCTGTTCGGAACCGCCCTCCTGCTCGGCGTTGTCGCACCAGCGCTGGCCATCGCGGGCATGTCGACGTCGTCAACGACGTTGGACCAGCCGGGGATCTCGGCTGGCGGCTTCCTGATCGCCATCATCGGGTTCACCGGAATCGTCGCCGCTCAGACGGCGATGGGAAGCTCGTGGCGCATCGGGGTGGACGACGCGGAACGCACGCGCCTCGTCACCACCGGCGTGTTCGGGTTCGTCCGCAATCCGATCTTCACGGCGATGATCGCCGCCTTCGCGGGCCTGACGTTGATGGTCCCCACCTGGCCGCAGTTCCTCGGCCTCGTTGCACTGGTGACCGCCGTCGAGATCCAGGTCCGGGCGTTCGAAGAGCCCTACCTGGCCCGCACGCACGGATCCGATTACGCGGCGTACGCCTCGCGAGCGGGCCGCTTCCTGCCCAGCATCGGCCGCATCAAGGCCACCGGGCACACAGGTTGATCACCGGACGGGGCGCGCGGCTCTCGTCAAGGCCGCGCGCCGTTGCGCTGCAGCCACGTCAACGGGTTGACCTTGCGGCTGTCCGCGTCCCACACCTCGAAGTGCAGGTGCGGCCCCGTCGACTGGCCCCGATTGCCCACCTCGGCGATGACCTCGCCGGCTTCCACGCGTTCGCCGGCGCGCACCAGCGCCCGGTTGATGTGCCCGTAAACGGTGATGGTCCCGTCGTCGTGCTGCAGCCGGACCCACAGCCCGAACCCGCTGGCGGGTCCCGCCTCGATGACCGTGCCGCGCTTCACCGCGCGAATCGGGGTCCCGATCCTGTTCGCGATGTCCAGGCCGTAGTGCGTCGTTCCCCAACGAGCGCCGGGCTTCGACGTCACCCGGCCTTCCACCGGCCACACCACTCGATTGCGCTGGGCCTCCCGCTCCTTCGCTTCGCGCTCGCGGGCAGCATCGGCCTCCGCCGCCGCCCGGTCCTCGCTCACGCGAACGCTCTTGTTGAGGTCGGCCAATTCGTTTCGGTCGGCCGGCTCCTGCGCGGGAAGCAGCCTCGCCGACGAGGGATCACTGCCCTGTTGCTCGCTGTCCGAGATAGCGTGGCTGATCGACGCGATCGGGGTGATGACGTCGTCCACACCGGTGTCGGAGTGCCCGGCCGCTTGAGCCTCGTGCGCCGTCGACGCGCTCGCCGCCGCCAGTGCCCCGCCGAACACGCCCAGAAACACGGCGTACGCCCGAATTCTTCTGCCCGGCCGGGACGACGGCCCCGCATCAACAGCGGGCTCAGCGGCCGCTGGCTCGTCCTGATCTTGCCAGCCCGATCGGGGGCTGCCGGCAAGCGCGCTGCGCACGGGGGTATTGCGACTCGACCGCTGGTTCACGTACTGCCTTCCGACCGATACCGGCGAGGTGGGCGTGCGACCGCCGACGGCCGGCGAAACCGCGTCGCCGATGCCTCCGCATGCCCAGCACAACCACCCTCGCCCTGGTGACGGCGCGCCCGGCGCCCGCCACACAACTCCTTCACCGTGACCCTCTGTCGAACTGATCGACCATCTCGACAGCCGCAGGTCACTCGGCCGGTCCCCGAACCGTCACCGTCAGCAACCTGCGCCAGGTCGCGGCAAGATTACGACATCACCACCGCCCTGTCTACTAGAGGATTTAGTACTACCGATCATAGCTCCACAGTGGACGAACCATCTGCGCCGACGCCCCGGAAGAGGCTGCTGCCCGTGAACTCATGGGAGCACCGACGCTGCGCAGACGGCTGAACGTGTCACCGGCCGTCGTCTTCGTAGTAGTTGGTTTGCTGCCGTTGACACTCGAGGACGATGTCCACCGTTTACCCACCACTTACACGATCGCGGGCGGGACGATCAGCTACCAGTCGATGAGCGCGAGACGGCAGAATCAGCCGCCAGCCGAAACCGACCGGGTCAACCATGCACCGGCGGCGAGCGTTGCACCGCGCCAAGGCGCAACAGGTGGCACATGAGTCGGTTCTGCTCGGCGCGGTTCGCCGAGTCGTCAGTGCGTCACCGTGCCTGGGTGATTTCGGCGCGATGGAGGGCGCGGTCCGCCGTCGGGGTCGTCCAGCCGCGCAGTGTCGCGGGGATTGCCGATCGGAATGCGCTCTCGGCTTTGGCGGTGTCGAGCGCTCCTGCCAGTTCGAGGGTCACAAGTCCGTGCAGGGTCACCCAGAACGAGAGCGCGATAGCTGTTGCGTCGCCAGTGAGCATGGACGCCGCCAAGGCGCGATCTATGGCGTGCAGGAGCGGCCGGACGGGGTCGCCGGTTCCGACCGCGCCTGACGGGTCGAAGGTCTGCACGCCACCGAACAACACCATGTAGAGGTGGGTGTGCTCGCGGCCCCAGCGCCGGTATGTGGCGGCAAGAGCGTAGAGGTCGGCGAGGGGGTCGTCGGAGGTCGGCACTGCCGCCAGGTCGTGGAACAGCCCTGCGACCGCTCTGTTGCGCACCTCGTCGATCAGTGCGTCTTTGCTGCCGAACAGCGTGTACACCGCCGCCGTCGCGGTTCCGGCGGCGGCAGCCAGGGCGCGGACAGTGATCGACTCGCGTGGACGGGTTGCGAACAGCTTGGTGGCTGACTCGACAAGACGCTCCCTCACGGTGTCGTCGTTCGTTCTCGGCCTACCCACGGTGACCAGTCTAGCTCGCGTGCTAACGTCGTTTTGAAACTTAGTTTGGAAACTCTCGCAGGGACCCGTGATGACAAAACTCCTCATCCGTCTTGCCCGCTTTACCGGTCGCCTGGGACTGGCCTTGGGCGCCGTCGTGGGACTGGTCGGCCTGTTCCTGGCGCTGCTCGTCCTGACAGATGGTGCGGGCTCGGGGCTCGTGGCCTGGCTGACGACCGTCGGAGTCGGGGCCGCCGTCGCGATATGGCGGGGCCGCCGCCGCGCGGGGCCGCGCAAACTCGTGCCGCTCCTACCGGTGGTCATCGCGGTAGCACTGACAGCGGCGGTCTGCATCCCGAGCGTGCCAACCGACCGGCGATTCCCAACCGCCCTGCCGTTCGTGGCGACGCAGCAGTGGAGTCTGGCCACGGGAAGCCGGGTCGCGGTTTACCACTACCCGCCCGCCCCGGGCAGTCCCCGCCGCGCAACGCCCCTCGTGTACCTCCACGGCGGACCCATCCGCAGCATCTCGGTGCTCGATCACCGTTTCCTGCAACTCTTGGCGCGGCAGGGCTACGACGTCTACGCCTACGAGCAGGCCGGCGGTGGACGAAGCGAGCTGCTTCCCATGGATCAGTACAACATCTCCAGATCGGTCCGCGACCTCGGAGCATTCATCGACCGCCTGGACAAGGGCCGGGTCGACGTCCTCGGGTTCTCCGCAGGAGGGGGCGTGCTCACCCGGGCCCTGGCCGAGCCGGACGTCGCCGCCCGCGTGCACAAAGCGATCATCGCCGAGCCTGGCCCGATGGACGGCCCTACAGCGCAGATCACCGGGCAACAAGGACGGCCGACCGCGCGCGGCATCGCTCCGGCCCCGAGCGGCCCACGCTCCACGAATGTCCCCAGGTATGCCGTCGCGTTCGGCCTCATGCGACTTGGGCTCCTCTCGCCCGATACCGGGCTGATCGGGCAGGCCGAAGGCGACAACGCCTTCAAAGCCGCCGACCTCGGCAGCGACACCGCATCCGCCTACTGCGCACAGGACGCTGACCGCATCCCCACCGAGGACACGGCCGAGAACTTCTCCTTCAGCTCCGCCCCGAGCCTGCAGATCCAGCAGACGATCAAGGACTCATCCTCGATCGCTGCGCAACTGGGGCGCTCCGACATCCCCGCGATGCTGATGATCGCCGAGTGCTCTTCGCAGATTCGTCAATGGGCGACCAACATTCTGGCCAACGATCCCGCCATCGAGCGAACCCAGTACATGCCCGGCGTCGGACACCACATGTGGAACGGCCTCGACGACAACGACGAACGAGCCTACGCCGTCGTCAACGCATTCCTTCAAGACGAGCTGGCACCCTTGCCGAACTACCCGACCCGCGGTGAAATCCCCGCATTCCTCCACGACCAAAGCTGACTGTCCAGTCCAACACGGGACGTCGATCGCCGGCTGTCCTCGACATCAGCCGGCTGCCCGAACTTCGAACAGGTCCGCCAGGCCGACATCTCACCGAAGCCGCGCCCTGGCTTGCCCGCGGCGTGATCCGCGTGAAGCTCCAGAGAGCAAAACGGTCTGCCCAGCCAAGGAGTCCCAGTTGGACTCCTGGCGAGATGATCAGAACAGGAAAGCCCTTCTGCGTCAACCGATTTCGGACGTTGGCAAGCGCGTAGTCGGCGTGTGGATCCGAGCGCGGTGGCCAGGCCTGCTCGGCAGGCTCGAAGGATCTGCCGCGTTGCCGCAGTGCCAGAATCTGCGGCAACGCGTGCAGACCGACTGAGCCCGCTAACTCGTCAGCCGCGAAGCCTCGGCCTCACTGCAGCGGCTCCAAGCGTTCACGCACCGACCCGCCGCTCCGGTGCGTTCCGCGGTGCGGCGAGGCTGCGGCGGAAGGTTTCCGGGGCGACGAACATCGAGGCCGCCGCGATGAGCGCCCCGGCGGCGACCAGCGCCGCCACGCTCCACGAGGCTCCGTCGGACCACAGGATCAGCGACGTCGCCAGCAGCGGGGTGAAGCCGCCCAGCAGCACGCTGCCCATCTGGTAGCCGATCGACACCCCGCTGTACCGCACGCGCGGCTCGAACAGTTCGGTGTAGAACGCCGCGATGGGCGCGAAAACCGCCCCGTGCGGCACCGCGAGCGCGATGGCCAGGGCCAGCGCGATGAGCGCCGGCGACCTGGTGTCGATCAGCCAGAAGAACGGCCACGCGTAGGCGGCCATGAACAGCGCGCCGCCGATGAACACCGGTCGGCGGCCGACGCGATCCGACAGCGCACCCCACAGCGGCAGCGCGGCGATGTTCAACGCGGCCGCGAGCATCACCCCGGTCAGCCCGGCCTGGCGCGGCAGGTCGAGCTGCTGGGTGATGTAGGTGAGGATGAAGACGGTGAACACGTAGTAGTTCCCGCCCTCGGCGAAGCGGACCCCGATCGCGATCAGGATCTGCTTCGGGTGCGTGCGCAGCACCTCGACCAGCGGCCGGCGCGACGCTCCGCCGGATTCGGTGGCCGCCACGAAGGATTCCGACTCGGTGATCCGGAACCGGATGTACAGGCCGACCAGGGCCAGCACGATGCTCACCAGGAACGGGATCCGCCACCCCCAGCTGATCAGCTGCGGTTCCGGCAGCAGCGAGACGAGGCTGAACACCCCGGTGCCCAGCAGCAGTCCGGCCGACACCCCGGTTTGCGGCCAAGCGCCGTAGCGGCCGCGCTTGCCGTCCGGTGCGTGTTCGACGGCCATCAGCACCGCCCCGCCCCACTCGCCGCCGACCGCGAAGCCCTGGACCAGCCGCAGCAGCACCAGCAGCGCGGGGGCCGCGATGCCGATCTGCTGGTAGGTGGGCAGCAGACCGATGAGCGTGGTGGCCCCGCCCATCAACGTCAGGGTCATCACCAGGGTCGCCTTGCGGCCGAGCCGGTCACCGTAGTGGCCGGCCACGAATCCGCCCACCGGGCGGGCGATGAAGCCCGCGGCGAAGGTCCCGAACGCGGCCAGCGTGCCCGCGGCCGGGCTGATGTTGCTGAAGAACAGCTTGTTGAAGATCAGCGCCGCAGCGGTGCCGTAGATGGTGAAGTCGTACCACTCGATGACGCTGCCGATGGTGCTGGACGTCAGCGTTCTCGACGCCGACGGGACCCCGGCACGCGCCGTTGCGTTGGAGGACATACGCGGTGCGCCTTTCGGTGCGACTGGTCAGGACCGGGCGAAGGCGTCGGGCGCCCAGGGCAGCTGCGCGCCGCCGTACTTGGCGGCCCGGACATCGCCGGATCGGGCGTGGCCCTCGAACAGCTCGACGCGGGCCGCGCGCCCGCACACCTCGCCGAGCTTCGCGCTGGAGGCCTGGTCGGTGACTTCCTGGTAGGTCACGGTCTTGAGGTACTTGCCGACCCAGAGCCCACCGGTGTAGCGGGCGGCGCCGCGGGTGGGCAGCACGTGGTTGGTGCCGATGACCTTGTCCCCGTAGGACACGCAGGTCCCCTCGCCCAGGAACAGCGCGCCGTAGTTGCGCATCTTCGCCAGCGCCTCGCGGGGCTGCGCCGTCAGGATCTGGACGTGCTCGCTGGCGTAGGTGTCGGCGAGTTCATAAGCCTCGTCGAGGTTTTCGACGACGTGCACCTCGCCGTGATCGCGCCAGGCGGGCGCGGCGTTGTCGCGGGTGGGCATCTCCGGCAGCAGGCCGTCGATGTGCTCCATGACCGACCGGCCCAGCGCCTCCGAGGTGGTGATCAGCACCGCGGGCGAGTCCGGGCCGTGCTCGGCCTGGCTCAGCAGGTCGACCGCCACCACGAAGGGATCGGCGGTCTCGTCGGCCACGATCAGGACCTCGGTGGGGCCGGCGAACAGGTCGATGCCGATCTCCCCGAACAGCTGCCGCTTGGCCTCCGCGACGAAGGCGTTGCCGGGACCGGCCAGCATGTCCACCGGCGCGATGGTCTCGGTGCCCAGCGCCATGCTCACCACCGCCTGCACGCCGCCGAGCAGGTAGATCTCGTCGGCTCCGGCCAGGTGCATGGCAGCCACGGTCGCGTCCGGCACTTCGCCGCGGATCGGCGGCGTGCAGGCCACCACGCGCGGCACCCCGGCGGTCTTGGCCGTCAGGATCGTCATGTGCGCCGAGGCCAGCAGCGGGTAGCGGCCGCCGGGCACGTACGCACCGGCCGCGGCGACCGGGATGTGCTTCTGCCCCAGGTGGACGCCGGGCAGCGTCTCCACCTCGAACTCCTGCATCGACGCCAGCTGCCGCTCGGCGAAGGCCCGAACCTGCCGCTGGACGAACTCGATGTCCTCGATGACCTGCTGCGGAACCCGCGAAACGATCTCCTCGATCTGCTCCGCCGACAGCCGGAACGACTCGGGCTGCCAGTTGTCGAACTTCACCGAGTACTCGCGAACCGCCTGGTCACCGCGGGCGCGGATGTCGGCGACGATCGTCGCGACCTTCTCCTGCACGTCGGGCAACGAGGTCGTGGTCGCCGCCGAGCTGGTGGCCGGGGCCTTGAGCGCGAAAGCCATGGTGCCGTGATCCCTTCGCATGTTTACGTACACATCGCACTCTAGACCGGTAGCATGTTTACGTAAACCTGCAGTTCGAACTCCCTCGATCCAGCCCTTGGAGGTGCTCGGTGGTCACCAGCCGGGACGTAGCGCAGTTGGCCGGCGTTTCGCAGATGACGGTGTCCCGGGTCCTGCAGGGCAGCGACAAGGTCGCGCCGGAAACCCGGGAACGCGTCCTGACCGCGATGAAGGAAGCCGGCTACCGGCCCCACGCCGCGGCGCGGACCATGCGCACCCGGCGCACCTCGACTGTCGGCGTCGTGGTCGCCGACATCACCAACCCCTTCTACCCGCAGCTGCTGGAAGCGGTCGGCCAAGCGCTGGACGCGGCCGGCCAGCGGATGGTGCTGTGGAACGCGCCCGCCCCCGGCGGGGAGAGCGCCCTGCGAGCGCTGGACGAAGGCACGGTCGACGGCCTGATCTTCACCACCGTCACCGAAGGGTCCGAGCAGCTCGCCGACGCGCTCCGGCGGGGAGAGCCGATCGCGCTGCTGCACCGCGGGCTGGATTCGCTGGACTGCGACCAGGTCACCACCGACAACATCGCCGGCGGCCGGGCGGTCGCCGACTACCTGGTCGCCACCGGGCACACCCGGATCGGCTTCCTGCGCGGCCCCGAGCTGCCGAGCACGGCCCGGCACCGGGAGCGCGGATTCCGCGACCGCCTGGCCGAACTCGGTCGGCCGCTGGCCGAAGAACTCACCGCCCAGGGCGGATTCGCCCACGACGTCGCCAGGTCGGCGATGCGCGAACTGCTCGCCCGGGAGAACCCGCCCACCGCGGTCTTCTGCGCCAACGACCTGACCGCGCTCGGCGCGGTCGACGGCGCCGTGTCCCTGGACCGACGCATCCCCGAGGACGTGTGGGTGATCGGATACGACGACATCGCGATGACCTCGTGGGACTCCTACGACATCACCACAGTCCGGCAACCCATCGCGGAAATGGCACGAACCGCCGTGCGTCTCCTGCTAGAGCGGGTCGACGACCGCTCGTTGCCCCCCAGGAAGAAGGAGTTCCCCAGCGAACTCATCATCCGCGGCTCCACCGCGCATACCGCACCGCAGTGACCGCGCAACCCGCCTCCCGGCCGCAGCCGTCGCAGGGTCACGGGATCGGCGGCTGCGGCGCGTGGGACACGTGGCGATGCAGTGCTCGGCGGTGTTGCGCCATCTGGGTCATCCAACGCCGACCGGCGGGTAGCCTCGGCCCTTATGAGTTGGCTGCCCGACGCCTTCGTCCACCCCGTCCACGTGCCCGTGCCCGGCACCGCGCTCCACCTGCGACCGATCCGGGAGGCGGACTGCGCGCTCGACTACCCCGCCGTGATGGGCTCCCAGGAGCGCTTGTGGGAGATCTTCGGTCCGGCCTGGTCTTGGCCCAGCGAGACCATGACCTACGAGGCGAACCGGGCCGACTTGCTGCGGCACGAGAAGGAGATAGCCGCGCACCAGTCGTTCAACTACGCGCTGCTGGACGAGGCGGAGACGGCGCTCCTCGGCTGCGTCTACATCGACCCGCCCGAGCGCGCCGGCGCCGACGGCGAGGTCGCCTGGTGGGTGGTGGACGACCTCGTCGGCGGCGACGTGGAGCGCGCGTTCGACGCGCTGGTTCCGCAGTGGATCGCCGTCGACTGGCCGTTCCAGCGGCCCCGCTACCTGGGCCGCGACATCACCTGGCAGGACTGGCTCGCGCTGCCGCGCGCCACATGAGACGTCCAAGGCGATGATCGCCTGGTCGTTGCGCGCCATTGCCGGAGGTCCGGTCGTCGCTCCCTGACCGGTCGCCGCATCGCGGCGGCCGGCGGTGCGACATCCTTCGCGTTTCCTGCCAACGGTTTCCGACCGTCTCTGAAACGAAATGAGTCGCCACCCCGCGCACGCAGCGCTCCAGGCCGCTCCGGCCTGGCCCACGGGTAATCGCCGGATTCAAATTCGCCGACGACGTGCCGGTACCCCGACCTGGATCGTGACAAATTCTGGCACTTCTGCCGTCTCCGTGGGTACCTCGGCCGTCCGAGGGCTGGGAGTTTCCCAATTTTAGGCAAAGTCGCGATCTCCGAGGATTCCGATTTTGCCTAAAATTGGGGCTCTACTGACGTGTCCGTGGGTGTCGTGCTCGTCCGGGCAGGGTGGGCGGGTGTCCGCCGAGGGCGAGCATGGCCAGGCCGATGAGGGCGTGGGCGGAGTGGAATCCGAACGCGATGCGGGTGAGCAGACGAATTTTGGTGTTGGTGGACTCGGTAGGCCCTTGGGACAGGCCGTGTTCGAGTGCGGCGTCGAGTGCGGCGGTGGCGGTGTCATGCCCGGAGGCGGCCCACACCAGACGTCCGGTGTCGTGATCGACCACGACCGTCAGATAGCAGTGGTGCCGCGTGTAGGGATCTCGTCGATCCCGATCCGCCGCAGCCCGGCGAAGCGATCGATGCCGGCCTCGGTGTCAGCCCACACCCTCGCCACGATCGCCCCGACCGTCCGCCAGGCGATGCGCATCAGCTCACACACCGCCGATTTCGAGCACCGCACCGCCAGCCACGCCACCGCCTCGCCGAAGGCATAGGTGTCCCGCACCGTGGCGTGCCCACGGCAGCGCCACCACGGTCGGGCCGTGCTCCCGGCAGGTCACCCGCGACGCTTCGGCCTCCAACCGGACCTGGATCGTGCCCCAGTCCAAGGCTCGCCACCGGCGGCGGCCCTCGCCCCGGTCATACCACGGCGACCATCGCCCGCAGCGTCCGCACGCATGTGCGTCCGCGCTTGCGCGGACGCACATGCACCACCCTCGTCGAACTCCACATCCTCGATCACCGTGCGCCTGTCGAGCCCCAACAAAGCACGCCATAAACCAGCCTCCGGCACACCGTTGCCCGTTCCTTCGGTTCCTGACCTCCACAAGTCAGAAACCTAGACACAGCAACGGCGCGCCTCGTATCCGGAACCAAAGCAACAGCCCAAACCACCCACCGATGCGCCAGAAGAGCCAAAATTCTCAGAATTTACGGCGCCGGAATTCAGGGGCGCCCGCAGGCGCGCCGGAGTCCAAGCCAGTACGAACACGTCTGCTCAACTGGATCGAGCGGAGATTCCGTTGTCGGTCAACGGTTCTCGGTGAGCCTGCTCGCGACTCGACCTCTACGGGGCAGGTTCGTCGATCTCGGCTTCTGCACGGCGAGGCTCGCCGCCGGGTGACGCCGCAGCGCGAAGTCGCGTCTCCGCCTCATCGAGCACATCGTCGGTTTCGCGATCCACAAGAGCCTCCTTGCCGGAACGGCAAGATTCCGTGCCAGATCGCTGCGCGGCCGGTGAGACTGGGCGCACACCGACGGAAAAATCCCGATGACCGCCGCTGAACGCGGTCAGGTCATCGACCACTTCCTGCTCCTCCACCGCACCCCACTCGGCGGTCACCGTCGCCGCCCACGAAGGAAGGAGACCGCCGTGCCCACCACCATGCGCCGCGACACCCCACCACCCAGAACCGGAAGCAGCGAAACCGAGGTCCCGCGCGGATTCCTCGACTACCGCCGCGTCTCGATCATCGCGAAGATCGCCAGCACACCCGGGCGTTGACCCCACCACTTTCTCCGCAGGACAGGAACACATGATCACCGAAACCCGGCCGCTGACGCGCAGGTTCCACCGACCCGCGCGCACGGCGGCGACCCTCGCGCTCACCCTTCTGCTCACGATCGGCGGCGCGGCCTGCTCCGCGCCGACCGCGGATTCCGTTGCGCCGTACGCCGTCGCCACCCAGGACGACCCGGCGTTCCAGGGCACCTTCCGGCACGAGTTCGCCGACGTCGACGGTGTCCGCATGCACTACGTGACCGGCGGCAGCGGCACGCCAGTGGTGCTGATCCACGGCTGGCCCCAGACCTGGTACGGCTGGTGGCAGATCATGCCGGCCCTCGCCGAACACCACACCGTCTACGCGATCGACCTACCCGGGCTGGGCGACAGCACCGGCACCCCGACCGCCTACGACAAAGCCACCCTGGCGCGGTACGTGCACGGGCTGATCGCCGACAAGCTCCAGGTCCGGGACGCCGCCGTCATCGGGCACGATTTCGGTGCCGCGGTGGCGTTCCAGTACGCCAGCCAGTTCCCCGGCGACACCACCCGCCTCGGATACCTCGACCTGCCACTGCCCGGGCCCGCGATCGACGCGTCCACGTACCGCACGCTGAGCTGGCACATCGCGTTCCACTCCCAGCGACGGATCCCCGAGGCGATCGTGGGCGACGACGTCCGCGAGTACCTGGCATCGTTCTATCCCCAGGTCTCATTCGAGGGCACGGCTTTCGGCGGCACCTCGGATCGGTCTCCGTTCACCGACGGCGAGATCAACGAGTACGCACGGACCTACAGCCGGCCCGAGGCCCTGTCGGGCGGCTTCGAGCTCTACCGCGCCCTCGAAAAGGACGTGCGCGACACCGTGTCAGCCGCACCGGTACGCATCCCGACCCTGCTCATGACCGCCCAAGGGCAAGTCGACGCGATCCGAGCCACGGTGGATCCGCGCATGACCAACATCGTTCGCGCGGTGGACGTGCCGCGCGCCGGACACTGGCTCGCCGAGGAAAACCCCCAGTTCGTCACCGAGGAGCTGGTTCGTTTCCTCGACGGATGACCGCACCACCACCCAGTTGATCCGAAAACCAAGAAATTCCGGCACTTTTCGCCAATCCTCAGTGGAGGGTCGATGGCAGGAGGTCGAGGTCCAGCCGAGGCGGGTTCGGTCCGTATGCGTTGGCGCGAGCGTTGCGCCCGCGCACGCCCGGTAGCGCCGTGACGAGCTTCAGCAGCGTCGGGGACCCGATCGGTCGGCCGCGTTCGCGGGCGCGGCCGACCTGCCGTTCGATCGCGACCTGCTTGGCTTGCACCCGCTCGATCGCGGTTTCGCGGTCGGCCTGCACCGCGGCCAGGTCCGCGGTGGTCGCGGTCCCGCGCCGCTGGGCCGGGACCAGCCGGTTGGCCGCGGCGACCGCATCCTGGACGGCCATCAGGATGCCGTTGCCGCCCACGGGGGAGATCACGTGCACCGCGTCGCCGATCAGCAGCAGCCCGGGCCGGTGCCAGGTGTCGACAGCGACAGGCTCCGAGAATCGTGCTCGTCGTGGCCGCGGATGCGTTGCGTGTTCGTTCGTTCGAGACTGGGTCGATGGGCGAACTGGTCCGGAAGCGTGTTCGGGTCGAGGGGATCGTGCAAGGCGTGGGCTTTCGGCCCTTCGTCTACTCGCTGGCGACCGGTCTCGGGCTGGCCGGGCACGTCGGCAACGACGTGCACGGCGTGTTCGTCGAGGTGGAGGGGCCGGCGTCCGACATCCGGCGGTTCCTCGACAGGCTCCGGGAGCAGGCTCCGCCGTTGGCGGTGGTGGCCCGGATCTCCGTCGCCGATGTCGCCGCCGTGGCCGAAACCGGGTTCCGGGTCGTCGACAGCGACTCGACCGGATCGCGGGCGGCCCTCGTCTCCAGCGATAGCGCCACCTGCGCCGACTGTCTGGGCGAGATCACCGATCCGGACGACCGGCGGTCCGCTTACCCGTTCACCAACTGCACCAACTGCGGGCCGCGGTTCACCATCGTTCGGGACGTTCCGTACGACCGTCCGAACACGACGATGGCGGGATTCGCCCTGTGCTCCCGGTGCGAGGCGGAGTACCGCGATCCGGCGAACCGCCGGTTCCACGCCCAGCCGGTGTGCTGCCCCGACTGCGGGCCGCGGCTGCGGCTGACCGACAGCGGCGGCGTGGCCCTTCGGGGCGAACCCCTCGCCGAAGCGGTGGCGAGCCTGGCGCGCGGCGAAGTGCTGGCCGTGAAGGGACTGGGCGGGTACCACTTGGCCGTGGACGCGACCAACAGCGATGCGGCGGCCACCCTGCGCAAGCGTAAGCACCGGGAGGACAAACCCTTCGCGGTCATGGTGGCCTCGGTCGAGCAGGCCCGGTCGCTGTGCGCGATCGACGACGCGGAGCAAGCCGCGCTCACGTCCAGGCGACGCCCCATCGTGCTGCTCGACCGGCTGCGCGGTGCCCCGGTCGCGCCGAGCGTCGCGCCCGGCAACCACCGGCTGGGCCTCATGCTTCCCTACACCCCGCTGCATCACCTGCTCCTGCGCCGCTTTCCCCGGCCGATCGTGCTCACCAGCGGCAACGTCTCCGACGAGCCGATCGCCTACCTCGATGACGACGCGCTCGCGCGGCTGGGCGGCATCGCCGATGCGTTCCTGACCCACGACCGGCCCATCCACATCCGCACCGATGACTCCGTCGTGCGGGTGGTGGGCGGCCGCACGATGCCGATCCGGCGGTCCCGCGGCCACGTGCCGGAACCGGTGACGCTGCCGTGGCCGTTCCCGCAGCCGGTGCTGGCCTGCGGTGCCGAGCTGAAGAACACCTTCGCCGTCGCCAAGGACGAGCACGTCTTCGTCTCCCACCACATCGGCGACCTGGAGAACTACGAGACGCTGCGGTCCTTCACCGGCGGGATCAAGCACTTCCGCCGGCTCTTCGACGTCGAACCGCGGGTCGTGGCCCACGACCTGCACCCCGAGTACCTGTCGACGAAGTACGCGGCGGAGCTGGACGGCACCGAGCTGATCGGGGTGCAGCACCACCACGCGCACATTGCATCCTGCCTGGCAGACAACGGCGAATCCGGCCCCGTGCTCGGAGTTGCGTTCGACGGGACCGGGTACGGCAGCGACGGGTCGATCTGGGGCGGGGAGTTCCTGGTCGCCGACCTGACCGGCTTCCGGCGGCAGGGCCACCTGGAACCGGTCCCGCTGCCCGGCGGAACGACCGCCATCAAGCAGCCGTGGCGGACCGCAGTCGCCTACCTGGCCGAGAGCGGGAACCTGTCCCCGGATCTCGATGTGCTGCAGCGCAACGCGAACTGGGCCGAGGTCGCCGCGCTGTCGCGATGGGATCGCCACGCGCCGCCGACTTCCAGCGCCGGACGGCTCTTCGATGCCGTGGCGGCGATCCTCGGTGTGCGGGACCTGATCAACTACGAGGGCCAGGCCGCCATCGAGCTCGAACAACTCGCCGACACCGCCGAGGCCGGCGAATACCCGGTGTCGATCAGCGGCGGTCCGGTGTTGCGGGTTCGCGGGGCGGACCTGGTTCGTTCGGTCGTCGCCGATCTCCGTGCCGCAACGCCATTGCCGGTGATCGCCGCGCGGTTCCACAACGGGTTGGCGGCGGCCGTGGTGAACGTCTGCGGCCGGCTGCGGGATTCCACCGGGATCGGCACCGTGGCCCTTTCCGGCGGCGTCTTCCAGAACGTCCTGCTGTTGCAGCGTGTCACGATGTTGTTGGACCGCAACGGGTTCCGCACGTTGCTGCATTCGCAGGTTCCGTCCAACGACGGCGGGATCAGCCTGGGGCAGGCCGCCGTTGCCGGAGCGCTGTGCCGCGCGCGGCGCTAGGCGAGCACCTGCTTGTCCAGCCAGGCGTACCAGGCGTCGAGGCCTTCCCCGGTCGAGACCGACAGGGGCTGCACCCGGGCGCCGGGATTGGCGGTGGACGCGGCGTCGGTGAAGCGGGCCACGTCGAAGTCGACGTGGGGCAGCAGGTCGATCTTGTTGAGCAGCACCAGATCCGCCGAACGGAACATGTGCGGGTACTTCAGGGGCTTGTCCTCCCCCTCCGTCACCGACGCGAGGACCACCCTGACGCGCTCACCGAGGTCGAACAGCGCCGGGCACACCAGGTTCCCGACGTTCTCGACGAACACCACCGAACGGTCCGGCGGCTGCAGGACGCGCAGGGCGTCGGACAGCATGGCCGCGTCCAGGTGGCATCCCGTTCCGGTGTTGATCTGCACCACCGGGCATCCGCTCTCCCGCAATCGTGCCGCGTCGAGGCCGGTTTCCTGATCGCCTTCGACGACCGCCAGCGGGGCGCCGTCGAATTCCCGCGCGGTGCGGGCCAGCAGGCTGGTCTTGCCGGAACCGGGCGAGCTCATCAGGTTGATCAAGGCGATCCCCCTGGACTGCGCGCGCTCCCGGTTCTCGGCGGCGAGCCCGTCGTTCTTGGCCAGCACCTGCCGCTCCAGGACCACCGTCCGCGAGTCCTCGTCGTCACAACCGCACGTACCGCACATCTACCCCACCTCCACGGCCTTGATCCGAAGTTCTTGTCCAGCTAGGACCGCGATGTCGACGCCGCCGCACGGGCAGCGCGCGAGCAGCTCGTCCATCTCGATTTCCCGTCCGCACGAGCGGCATTCACCGCGCCCGGCCGGTTCCACGATGTCCAGGGAGGCCGTCGACAGCCGGGTGCCGTCCGCGACGAGCTCGAAGCAGAACCGGATCGAATCCGGCACCACGCCGGAAAGCCGCCCGATCTCCAGGTGCACGCGCTCGATGACGGGCTCGTCCACCGCCTCCAGGACGGCGTCCACGATGCTCTGAGTGATGCCGAGCTCGTGCAAGGCTCAGCAGATCCGCGGTAGTGGGTCGCCGACCAGCAGATCGACGATCCGGGTGCCGCCGAAGGTCGTGTTCAACAGCACCAGCCCGGGTGGATCGTCACCGACGCGCCCGATCAAGGCGGCCTGCTCCCCCAGCGGATGCGCGCGCATCGCCTCCAGCGCCGTCTCGGCCTGCCCGCCCGGGACTACCGCGACGATACGGCCCTCGCAGGCCACGTAGAGCGGGTCGATGCCCAGCAGCTCAGAGGCGCCCCGGACCTCGGTGCGCACCGGAATCGCCGCTTCGTCGACGACGACGGCCACCTGCGCGGCCTGGGCCATCTCGTTGAGGATCGTCGCGACACCACCGCGCGTGGCGTCGCGCAGCGCCCGGACCTCCGGCACGGCGGTGAGCAGGCCCGCGACGAGCTCGTGCACCGGCGCGGTATCGGAGACCACGTCGGAGTCGATGTCCAGCTCGCCGCGGGCGAGCATCACCGTCACGCCGTGATCACCGATCGGCCCGGAGACCAGCACCGCATCGCCCGGACGCACCGTGCGGACGCCGAGCCGGTGATCGGTGTGCAGGACGCCGACGCCCGAGGTGTTGATGTAGCAGCCGTCTGCCTTGCCCTTCTCCACGACCTTGGTGTCGCCGGTGACCACCTCGACGCCGGCCGCCCGCGCCGCGTTCGCCATCGACTCGACGATGCGGATCAGGTCGGCGACCGGGAAACCCTCCTCGATCACGAAGCCGGCCGATAGGTACCGCGGAGTCGCACCGGAGACCGCGAGGTCGTTGACCGTGCCGTTGATCGCGAGGTCACCGATGTTCCCGCCGGGGAAGAACAGCGGTGACACCACGTACGAGTCGGTGGTGAACGCCAGCCGTCCCCCGTCGACCACGAGTTCCGCGCCGTCTTCCAGCTGCTCCAGCACTTCGTTGCGGAACGCCTCCAGGAACACGGCCTCGACGAGCGTCTGCGTCGCCTTCCCGCCGGATCCGTGCGCGAGCGTGATCCGCTCCTCCTTCACCTTCGGCTTGCGGCGGCGGGCCTTCTCGATCCGGTCGAGCACCTGCTGCTCGGCCAGTTCGCCCCGGCTCCCAGCGCTCACGTCCGGCTCGCCTCCTTGACCCGTGCCCGGCTGAACCGCCCGAAGTTGTAGTACGCGGCGCACGCGCCCTCGGGCGAGACCATGCAGGTGCCGATCGGTGTTTCCGGCGTGCAAGCGGTGCCGAACACCTTGCACTCCCACGGCTTGAGGACGCCTTTGAGCACCTCGCCGCACTGGCATGCCTTGGGATCGGCCACTCGCACGCCCGGCAGCTCGAAACGCCGCTCGGCGTCGAACCGCGCGTAGGCGTCGCGGAGCCGCAGCGCCGAGTGCGAGATGAAGCCGAGGCCGCGCCACTCGAAGTACGGGCGCAGCTCCATCGTCCTGGCGATCGCTTCCAAGGCGGTCGTGTTGCCCTGCCACGGCACCACGCGCTTGTACTGGTTCTCTACCTCGCAACGGCCCTCGGCCAGCTGCTTGAGCAGCAGGTAGATCGACTGCATGATGTCCAGCGGCTCGAAGCCCGAGACCACCACCGGCTTGCCGTAGTCCTCGGCGATGAATTCGTACGGCCGGCAGCCGATCACCGTCGACACGTGCCCCGGGCCGAGGAACCCGTCCAGCCGCAGGTCCGGGGAGTCCAGGATCGCCTTGATCGCCGGGATGATCGTCACGTGGTTGCCGAAGACGGAGAAGTTCTCCAGGCCCTCCTGCTCGGCCCGCAGCAGGGTCATCGCCGTCGACGGGGCGGTGGTCTCGAACCCGATGGCCATGAACACCACGTGCCGGTCGGGGTCCTGCCGGGCGAGCTTCAACGAGTCCAGCGGCGAGTACACCATCCGGATGTTGGTGTCCTCGGCGTTGGAGTCGAAGAAGTTCCCGTTGCCGCCGGGCACGCGCATCATGTCGCCGAAGGACGTCATGAGCACGCCAGGTTGGCGCGCGATGTGGATGGCGTCGTCGACCCGGCCCATCGGGATCACGCACACCGGACACCCGGGGCCGTGCACCAGCGACACGTTCTCCGGCAGGTAGTCCTCGATGCCGTGCTTGTAGATGGTGTGCGTGTGTCCGCCGCAGACCTCCATGAACTTGTACTGCCGTCCCGGCTCGCACAACGCGGCGATCTCGGCGGCCAGCGCTCTCGCCTTGTCCGCGTCCCGGTACTCGTCGACGAATCGCATCGGTCCCCCACTCACTCGATGCGCGAATCCTGCAGCGCGTCGATCTCGTCGGTGTAGGTCTGCCCCAGGCCCTCCAGGAACTCCAGCACGGCCCGAGCCTCCTCCTCGTCTATTGTGGACAATGCGAAGCCGACGTGGATCAGGATCCACTGCCCCGGTTCCGGCGGTTCTTCGAGGAGCCCGATGTTGATGTTGCGGCGGACTCCGCTCACCTCGACCTTGGCGAGGTCCGGCCGGTCCGGGAGGATCGCCAGGACCTCACCGGGGATCGCCAGGCACATCGGCGGCTCCTCCCGATTCGTCCAACGCCAGCAGGGTCATCTCCCACAGTGCGTGGTAGAGCGTGGTCTGCGCCTCCTGGATGCGGTGCACCGAGGCGGACGGCACCACGAAGAGGTGGTCGATGTGCTCGGATTCGGCCATCCGGCCGCCCTTGTCGCCGGCGATGCCCACGGTGAGCAACCCGCGCCGCGCGGCCTCTTCGAACGCCCGCAGCAGGTTCGCGGAGTTTCCGCTGGTGGACAGGCCTACCGCGATGTCGTGGCGGCGGCCGAAGGCGCCGATCTGGCGGGCGAACACCACGTCGAACCCGATGTCGTTGGACAGCGCCGTGACCACCGCGATGTCGCTGGTCAACCCGATCGCCGGGAGGGCGCGCCCCGCGCCGCCCGGGCTCAGGAACAGGCTGGCGAGGTCTTGGGCGTCGGTGGAGCTGCCGCCGTTGCCGAAGGTGAGCAACCGGCCGCCGCGGGCGAAGCGGTCCGCCATCGCCGTTGCGCACGCGATGATCTCACCGCGGTAGCGGTCCAGGACCGCGCCGCGGAGGTGCACGATCTCCCGCGCCTTGTCCTGCGTGGACTTCTGGACTTCGTCGAGCACCGCATCGACGTCGCCCTCCGCCCTCGACAGGAACGGGTACAGCGACCCCACGGCATCAGTACCGGTATCCACGAGCGGTCACTCCTTCACGATCCCGATCGACTCGCCGGCGTGGACCAGCACCGTGTCCCCGGGACGGGCCGACACCAGCGCGACGCTGACCACTTCCTCACCCGATTCGGTGGCCACGGCCGCTAGCCCGTCGTCCAGCAGCCGCAGCACCTCGACCGCGATGACCTCGTCCGAGCAGGTCACGCACGTATCGCCAGTGCAGTTCTCCGCGGGTTCCCGGGCCGTCATGCGATCGCCTCCCGCCGCAGCGCGCCCGGGTGCTCGAAGAACACGTGCACCAGTTCCCAGAGGATGTGGTAGGTCGTCACGTGCACTTCCTTGACCACTCGCGGGTCTCGCGCGTCGGCGATCAGCACGTGGTCGAGCCCGGATCGGGCGATGCGTCCGCCGTCGCCACCCAGCAGGCCGACGGTCAGCAGTCCCTGCCGGCGTGCCTCGGCCAGGCCGCGCAGCACGTTCCCGCAGCCGCCGTCGGTGGAGATGCCCAGCGCGATGTCGCCGGGATCGGCGAGGTGGCGGATCTGGTGGGCGAAGATCTCGTCCAGGCCCGCTCCGGTGGCGACGCCGGTCACCGTTGCCACGTCCGCGGTCAACGAGATGGCCGGCAGTGCCCGCTTGCCCACGATCACGGGGTGCACGAATTCGACGGCCACGTGCTGGGCGTCCGTGCTCGGCCCGCCGTTGCCGAACACGATGAGCTTGCCGCCCTCGTGGAACCGGGTCGCCATGGCATGGCACGCGCGTGCGACCTGTTCGGCGTCCCCCACCAGCGTCTGCAGCGGTGGCACCCGTCGTTCGAAGATCTCATCGACGGCACGTCCGGCGGCCTCCTCGGACCACGGCATCAGGTCACATCCTCACTCGCGATCATGCGGCGCCCCACGCCGAGAACCGTCCCGGAATCGGCTTGCGCGGCGGAGCGAGTTCAACTCCCGCGCCGCGAGCAACCGCGCCTGAGACGCTAAAGGCGCTGCTCCGCCGGGACAACTCGATCTGCTTTGCCCTCAACGACATTCGAGTCGCTTTCACATGTCGTGCGGACCGCACTCCCGCGGCGGGCATCGCCGGACCGCGTGAAATGCGGCTCTCATCCCTCGTCGGAGCTCGACTCCCGGATCGGGCGACCGGCGAGCACATCGTCCACAACGGACAGGACCACACCGGCGATGCGCTTTGCTCCGTCCGGTTCACCGCGTTCCGCGTCGCCGCAGCCGACCACGATGACCTGCCCGCACCGGTGACCCGGCGGCAGCGGCGCGGTCAACGGCAGATCCGCGAGCCCGATGCAGCGGACCTCCCCGACCGGCCCGGCGCGCAGCACGACCGCGACGTCGAACTCCTCGAGCGCCCGCGCCAGATCCTGCCCGCGAGCACCGAAATCGGCGACGCGCACCCCGGGCGGGAAGTCGCACCCACGCAGGTGTTCGACGACCCGGCGCACCTCGCATTCGCCCGGCTCGAAGGCGTCGTCACCGAGGCCAGCGACGAGAACCCGGTGCTCGCTCGCACCGGAAACCGGTTCGAGCTCCTCCGGATCGAAGAAGAACCGGTGGCCGAGTTGGCTCATGCGGCCGAGGTCCGCCGCGGTGTCGCCGACCAGCGACACGAGCACGTAGACCCGGCCGTCCGCCCCGCGCTCGACGCCGTCCACTTCGGCGAGCCGCCCCGCCAGCGCGATGTCCACGATGTCGGCGCGCCGGGAAGGCCGCAGCCTGACCCGCATCCCGGCAGCCGGAAGTGGTTCCGCGCCGGGGCTCACGACGTCCCCCGCACGGTGTCCGGGCTTGCCAGCTCGGCGACGAGCTCGCGAACGACGGCCGCGGCCGCATCGACCGACTCCGCCACCGGTTCGGTGAGCCCCCACCGGTAGGAGCAGTCCGCGGGCTCGCAGCCGACGACCAGAGCCCTGCGCAGCGGCACGCCGAAACCCACGCAGCTGGCGAGCACCGAATCAGGGTTCATGCCGTGGCCGTCCAAGTCGACCGCGGGTTCGATCGCCGCCAGGTCGGGTTCGAGCACCGAGACGGTTCCCGGCTCCTCGCCACGCGCCACCGCGTCGACCAGGACGAGCACGTCGTAGCCGTTCATCAGCTCGTACGCCAGGTGCACGCCCCGGATGCCGAAATCCGCGACCGTCGCGCTCGCCGGCGGGTCTTCCGCCAACCGGCCGGCGACCGCGACGCCGAACCCGTCGTCGCCCAGGAAGACATTTCCCACGCCTGCCACCAGGATCCGCGAACCTGTCATGCTCGCCCGCCCGGGAGAGCGTTCTTCGCGCAGCACGGCATCCGACACCACGCGTGCCTTACCCCTGCCCATGCGTCATTCCGTCCGCCGAGGACACTGTCTCACTGCCGCCTTTGATCCCGATTACCGCTAGGCCGCTTCTTTCCGGTGCGCATCTCCGCGGAAGCTGATGGCCATCCGCCACATCCTGATCTCCCTTACCAGCCCGGGGATTTCCCTCAGCAACAGCGCTATCAATCCCACGCAGATCAGAACTGCCTGCAGGATAAGAATTTTCCTCGCCATTCGTCCTCCCTCCCGATCAACCCGGCGAGACGTTCGGCATGATCTCGAGAATCGCGTTGTGGTGCTTCCACTCGATCCCGGTCGAACGGCGGGCGTCGGCCGTGCCATCGGCGTGGTGCCCCGCTTGCCGCCGGGACGGGCCCCGGTTCCCTTGGTGCAGCCCCGGGATGTGACCGGGAGTATCGACCTTCACATCTTCCCGGCCGACCTTGATCTCACCCATCGCAACTCCTCCCGTCTTCCGCCAGTGCCGCGAAGAACTGCTCGATCGCCGGCCACACGGTTGAACCGCCGGACAGCCCGCTCCACTCCCGGCGAACCACGGCGATCAGCCGGAAGCAGTCCTCGACGGGCACGATCCAGTGCTCCCGCTGCCCGCGTGCGGTGTTCACCAGCAGCGCTTCGACCTCCCGGGCCATCGTCCCGAGCTGTGCATGCCGGTCCACGACCTCCTGCCAGATGTGCGGATCGACCTCCCACTCCGCGGCTCCCGCCGGGCTGGGGTAGTGCGCGACCACCGCGCCGTCCGACTGGATCGTGAAGAAGGCCAAGCCGACCGGGACGCCCAGGTCTGCCGTGGGAACCGGCTCCAGGCGCTGGCGCCGTTGCGGCACGAGCCGGAGGTGATCGCCGCCGGCGGCATCCCGGTCGAACAGCACCGCACACGCCCGGCAGGCGCACATGAGCTCACGTCGCCCCAGGTCCAGCACGTGGCGGTGTTCGTCAGGAACCGGCGCGCCGCAGACATCGCAGGGTTGTCCTTCCGCACGCCGGCGGACTTGCCGAGCCAAGCGCTCCAAGGCCGCGGACCTCACGCCTGCCTCCGCTCGCTGTCCCGAGCGCGGCTCAGCACGGCGTCCACCGAGATCATCGATGGCGAGGCAGGCTGCGCCACGTCGACCTCCGCCACCTCGGGCACCAGGGCCAACACCGTTTCGGTGATCGCCTGCGCCACGTCGGCGGACTTCGACGAACAGGTCCCGCTCACTCCGGTCAGCCGCACCCGCGCGACGCTCCCCGCCACCTCGGTCAGCTCCACCCGGCCGCCCCGCGACTCGACGTGCGGGCGGACGTCGTCGATGGCCTGCCGCACGCGGTCGGCCACCGAATCCGGATGGATCTCGTGCAGGACCATCAGGTGCTTCAGCAACTCGTCCTGGGCGAACGTTCGGGCGAGCGGCCCGGCGAGGTCCACGACCCTGCCCAACGCCTCGCCGTAGACCTCGATCAGGATCTGCACCGATTCCACCGCCGCGTCGGCGGTCGGCCCCGGTGCCCGCTCGACGGTTTCGAGCAGGTCGTCGACGCGGGCGAGCCGCTTCTGGACCGCCGCGTCGTCGAGGCTGCTCCGGTCAGCCATGCGCTCCTCCGAACGTGGGCGAATGCATCTTCCTGAGCTCTCGGCCGCCTCCCAGGTACATGTGCACGCCGCAGGGCAAGCACGGGTCGAAGCTGCGCACCGTGCGCATGATGTCGATGCCCTTGAAGTCGTCCGCCCCGTTCTCCTCGAAGATCGGCGTTCCGCCCACCGCGTCCTCGTACGGGCCGGGCACGCCGAAGCTGTCGCGCGGGCTGGCGTTCCACGGGGTCGGCGGGTACGGGTGGTAGTTCGCGATCTTCTTGTCCTTGATCACCAGGTGGTGCGAGAGCACGCCGCGGACCGCCTCGTGGAACCCGCATCCGATGGCCTCGTCGGGCACCTCGAAATCCGTGAAGGTCCGGCTGTCGCCGGTTCGCACCTGCTCCATGGCCTGCTCGGTGAAGTGCAGCGCCATGGCCGCGGCGTAGGCGACGAAGTACACCCGCGCCCGATCCCGCTCGATCGCGTTCGACAGCGGCTTTCCCGCCTTGTCGTGCGGAATGCGCCATTCGAGCGTCGTCTCGGGCAGCTTGTCGCTGCGCGGCAGGGAGATCTGCACGCTCGACCCGGTCGCCCGGACGTAGGGGGTCTCGACGAGACCGTTCAACGCGGTGGACCACAACCGCGCCAGCGGCCCTCCGCCGGTGTCCAGCGCCAGGTGGTTCTGCCCGTCGAACCACCGCGGGCTCATCACCCAGCTGTAGTTCCCGTCGAAGTCGCGCTTCTGCGGTACGGGCACGGTCGTCTGGTTCCACGGGTGGCGGATGTCCACCGGGTTCCCCAGGGGATCGCGGGTCACGAACGGTTCCTCGTTCACCCAGTCCTCGTAGAACGAGCTCCCGAGCAGGATCCGGATGCCCAGGTTGATGTCGACGAGGTCGTTCGTGACGAGTTCCCCGTCCACGATGACGCCGGGCGTCACGTACATCGCCTTGCCCCAGTCGCTCATCGTCTCGTAGCGGTAGTCGCAGACGTCGGGGTTCTGCCACGCGCCCCAGCAGCCCAGCAGCACCCGGCGCCTGCCGACCTCCTCGTACCCCGGCAGCGCCTCGTAGAAGAAGTCGAAGACGTCGTCGTTGAGCGCGACGGACTGCTTCACGAAGTCCATGACCCGCACCAACCGGGACAGGTAGTCGGTGAAGGTCGTCGGCTCGGGCATCGTCCCCACCCCGCCCGGGTACATCGTGGACGGGTGCACGTGCCTGCCTTCCATCAGGCAGAACATCTCCCGGGTCACCCGGCTGATCTTCAGGGCCTCCTTGTAGATCTCACCTTCGAAGGGGTTGAACCCCCGCATGATGTCGGCGATGGTGCGGTAGCCGTGCACGTCCCGGTTCTTGGCCTCGGCGGACTCCGCGCGCCGCAGCAGCGCCGGGTTGGTCTCCTTGACGATCGCCTCGCAGAAGTCCACGAAGACCATGTTGTCCTGGAAGATCGTGTGGTCGAACATGTACTCGGCCGCTTCACCGAGGTTGACGATCGTTTCCGCCAGCGGCGGCGGTTTGATCCCGTAGGCCATCTGCTGCGCGTAGTTGGAGCACGCCGTGTGGTTGTCCCCGCAGATGCCGCAGATCCGGCTGGTGATGAATCCGGCATCACGCGGGTCCTTGCCCTTCATGAACACCGAGTAGCCGCGGAACAACGATGACGTGCTGTGGCATTCGGCGACCTCGCCGTTGGCGAAGTCGATCTTGGTGTACACGCCGAGGTTTCCGATGATCCGGGTGATCGGATCCCAGTTCATCTCGACGAGCTTGCCCTGCTTCGGTCCAGCGCTGGTTCCGCGATCGGCCATGGTCCGGTTCTCCTGCCTTCCTCGTCAGCCACTGCCTACGGACGCCAACGGGGGTCGTACCCACTCGTCAGCACCGGCTGCTTGTGATGCCACTTCGGTTCCTTGTTCGCGACCCTGTTGGTGATGCCGCGCATCCGCCGGATGAACGACCCGTAGGGCTTGGCGAGGATGCTGGACAGGCTCGCCCCCGTCGGTTCGTCCATGAACGGCATGAACATGTCCGGGAATCCCGGCATGGTGCAGCCGATGCAGATGCCGCCCACGTTCGGGCAACCGCCGACCCCGGATATCCAGCCGCGCTTGGGCACGTTGCAGTTGACCACCGGGCCCCAGCAGCCGACCTTCACCTGGCACTTCGGCGAGTTGTAGTCCTTGGCGAAGTCGGCCTGCTCGTAGTAGCCCGCCCGGTCGCAGCCCTCGTGCACGGTCCTGCCGAACAGCCACTGCGGCCGCAGCTTCTCGTCCAGCGGCGGCGCCGGCGCAGTGCCCGCGGCGTGGTACAGCAACCACGTCAAGGTCTCCATGAAGTTCTCCGGTTGCACCGGACAGCCCGGGATGTTGACGATCGGGAGGCCGCCGCGGGACTTGAACTCCCAGCCCAGGTAGTCGGCGAGCCCCATGCACCCGGTGGGGTTGCCGGCCATCGCGTGGATTCCGCCGTAGGTCGCGCAGGTGCCGGCCGCGACCACTGCCCACGCCTTCGGCGCGAGGTGGTCGAGCCACCAGTTCAGCGGCAGCGGCGCACCGGTCTCCGGATCGTTGCCGAACGACGTCCAGTACCCGTCGCCCTCGATGACGTTCTGGTTCGGGATGGAACCCTCGATCACCAGGATGAACGGCTTCAGCTCACCGCGCGCCGCGGCGCGGAACGGCTGGAGGAACTCCTCCCCGCCGGGCGTGGGCGAGAGAACCTTGTTGTGCAGGTTTATCTTCGGCAGTCCCGGAATGAGGCCGAGCACCACGTCCTCGATCGAGGGTTGTCCCGACGCCGTCACCGACACGGTGTCGCCGTCGCAGCTCATCCCCTCGGAGATCCACAGGATGTCGATCTCATCGAATCCACTTCGTCGCGCGGCGCGCTGCTCCGGCATCTCCAGCTCGTCGTCGGCAGTCATGTCGCGGTCCTCCCCTGCAACGGATCTCGTGTCCGGTGGTCGTGTGCGATCAGGTCCTGCTGCAGCATCAGGAGCCTTCCCCCCTTGCCCCGGTGGTGTCGCGCAGCGAGCGCATCGTGCCGTGCAGCCGCGCCAGGACCTCGGACGGCATGCCGTCCACCCGGTCGAGGATCTCGGCGGCACGAGGATCGGTGGCCCGCGCTTCGCTCTTCTCCGCATCGGTCAGCGCGAGCGTCAGCAGAGACAACATCTCGTCGATCTCGGTCGCGTCGTGCAGATCACCCGGGCTTTCCGGGGCGACCTCGGGGTGATCGGGCAGGAGGATGGGCGAGGACAGCACCAGATCCGCGTCATCGCCGATGAGGACGGGGAACGCGTGGATGTTGCGACTGGCTGCCACCGCCGCCGAAACCTCGCCGGGCGGGTCCATCATGGAGCAGAACTCCAGTCCGCGTCCGCTGATCAGCACGTGCGTAGCCACCAGCGAATGCCGGAGCGCAGCCGGACGAGACGCATCTTCATCCACGCCGCGATCGAGATTCTCGACTCGCACCCGCAGGCGGTAGGTCCCGTCTCCCACCCGCTCGGCGGACGCGGACAGCGACGCGGCGACGGTCTCCGAGCGCCGCAGGATCCGGCCGCTGTCGCCAAGCGGTTCGATTTCCGTGGCGGCGGGAAGCCGGATTTCGCGGGCACATCCACCATCGAGGAGCTCTGGCAGCCTCGCGTGCAGATCGAACTGCTGGGGCGCGGCTTCCTCCGTCGACAGGTGCCGCGTGCCGTCGGCGTCCAACGAATCCACCGGGACGAACCCGCCGTCGACAGCGCGTTCGGCGGTTCGCAGCACGACCCGCAAGAAGCGGAGCCGGATGTCGGCCTCGGCCTCTTCCTGCCCGCCCCGAACGTGGAACAGGCATTCCGTCTGCTGCTGCCACGATTCCACCGAGCCCGCCACCACCGGCGGCACCGGCCCATCCGCCTCGACCCACCGCCGCGGCGCGACGATGCCGAACTGCCATCGCACGCGGTTCTTCCCCGAAGAACGCCGATACGGGTAGAGCAGGTACCCCTCGTAGAGCACCGCGTCGGCAACCGCTTGAGCCCGCGCGAACTCCGTGCCGGGCACGACGGGCCCGGGTTGGCTGTCCTTCGGTGCGACGCTCATCGGTTTCTGCCCCCAGCTTGGCTGCTGCCGTGCAGAAGGAGGATCGTGCGCTTCCCGCTGATCAACGGTCGCCCCACGGCAGTCCTGGTATTGATCCGGTTGTCACCCCGTGCCCGCAGGCCTGATGACCGGCCCGGAAAGGCATCGACGCGGAGGTGCTGCGCGATTCCGTCCAAGCTACGGCGGCGCCCGCAACGCCCACAAGTCGATCTGCCCGCACCCGGGGCCGGCCACCTTGCCGTGCCGCACGACGTCGATCGGCACCAATTCCGCACAGGGTGGATTCGCGGTGCTCAACACTGCGTGCTGACGTTGCTGCCGCATGAGCGGATTCGTTCCGCAGAAGTCCTTGGCGGTCAGCGAATCAGAGTTGCAGGCCGCAGGAGAGCACGAACGAGGGCCGACGAGAGTCCGCTGTGGACGCTGGCGGTGCTTGCCACCCGGTAGTGCCAGCGGACCGAGCCGATCGCGAGCGATCCACCGCGACATTCGACCCGTCTACGGTGCGGGGCTGACCCGGTCCGAACGGAACAGGCCAGCCCCGACCGGCGTCACCGCGAAGCCAACCGCCTTGGACGGGCGGTTGGCGCCTCTTGACTACCCCGCACACCGAGCGCCGAAACCATCCGCAGCGGGCGTCTCCGGAGTCGCTCGCTGTTCCTGCGAGACCGAACCTGACCGGCTCGCGGCCTCGGCGAGTTCCATCAGCCCCGGGTCGAGGATCGGACCGAACTCCTCAGGGCAGGGAACACGACAGGCTGTCGCCGCCCACCGAGCGCCCTCGGCCCGGGCGCACTACTCAGGCCGAATGCGGGCGCGTCATGAGTAGTTCACCCCGTACCCGGCGCAGGTGTCGGACGTCACAGTGGATAGCACGACCGAAACAGAAATCCACCGACGAATCGGGGTGTGACCATGTCCCAGCTCATCCTGCAATCCCACAATGAGTCACTGACTTCCTGCTCCCTGGACGAACTCGATCGCCGCGCCAAGCTCGCGGAGCTCTGCATGAACCACGCGCTCGAACAGCAGTGCTGGGACCTCGTACAGCGGCACCGCCACGAAGCGCTCGTCGTCCAGGAGGAGATCCACCGGCGCCTGAACGCCCTCGAGGACTTCCCCGGCCACATCGGAACACGCCTCGCTGAGTGGACCGACGACACGGCCGACTCCTGGTCGGACCAGGACGACGCAACCTGGGACTGGGCCGACACCACGAACGAGAGCCCCGACCGCCCCGGTCCCTGGCATGGCTGACGCCGGAGGGGCGTCCGACTCGGCGGTTTCGCGCTACTCGAAGTCCGCCCCTCCAGGTCCTCCATCCCATTCCCAGCGGGCATCGAAATCCGCGCAGGAGATCGCAAGCGTGCCGCCTATGAACACGATCTCGTGCCTGCACCCGTGCTTCGCCGGGAGGATCTCGTCGAGAAGTACAGGTCCCAGATCGTTGATGCTTGCCCCCGGTGCAGCCAGACGAAGGTCCGACACCTGCGCGTACCTGATCACGAGCCCTGAGTCGTGCTTCCACTCGTTCGCCCCGAAGCGGACCTCGAAGCCCGCGTCGCCGTCACCGGCCAAGGACGCGCCGACCAGCTCAAGATCCTTGACGCACCTCGGACTGCCGAAGTCGTAGTGGCCTGGATCCGTCGCGAAGGCGCCGGCCCCCTTCGGCAGGTCGTCGACGAGCTTCGGCAGCTCCGCGACGTAGCCGCGGGGATCGAGCCAAAACCCGCCCGCCGCCGGATTCCACTCGACCTTGACGAACTTCATTCAGCAACCTCCCGCGCGGCGCAACAGCATCCACTTACCACCAGTGCCCTTGGGGTCGTTTCTCCATGCACTACGCATGGATTCGATCGCCTCGAATCGGCGAACTACTGGATTGTCAGCCAGCCCTTGAACTTCTGAGAGCAGGCGGGCGTGCGCGTCAACGGAACCTCGGCGGAGGAGTGGATCAGGACTTCCTCGACGCGCCGTCGTTCATGGCGATCAGGCGAGCAGGTGGGCGGATGCGAGGTCGAGGACCTCTGTTCGGGTTCGGGGGCCGTGGTCCGCCGCCAGCAGGTGCTTGGCTATCGCCAGGGAGAAGGCGATCATGCAGCGGGCTTCGACGTCGTCCTCATCGGCGCAGAACTTCCGGAACTGCTCGCGGGCGTAGTCCATGCGGCGGTTGTCGACTCGGCGGAGGCGCTCGGCCACCGCCGGGTCGTATCGGGCCCAGTCCCGGACCGCCAGGTCGATCGGGACCAGTTCGTCGGAGAACGTGAGCATGCCCGCCCGGCGGACCTTGTCCCTCGCGTCTCCGCACTCGGTTTCCACCTGGTCGATCACCTCGTCGATGCTGCGTTGTTCCCAGGTGTTCAGCATCGCTTCGAGGAACGCGTCGCGGTCCTTGAAGTGCCAGTAGAAGCTTCCCCTGGTGGCACCGAGCTCCTTCGCCAGCGGCTCGATCCGGACCGCGTCCGGGCCGCCGCTCGCGAGGGCCTTCAGGCCCGCTTCGATCCACCTGCTCGGCGGGGTGCGGGTCGGTGCCGCCATTGACCTGCTCCTGTTCGGTCGCGCGTGCGCGGTCAATTGACTACTCCCCGTCGTGAAGGGCGGAGATTCTTGATCTCGGCGCCCGACACGGCATGGTGGGGATTTCTGGCTCAAGCTGCCTCCCGGCTCTGCGAGCCGGGAGGTCTTCCGCTCTCATCACCAGCCGGGTACAGCCCAGCCCGGACGAGCATCACATGCGCCGAGTTCTTATCCCTCGGAGACGCGTGGCCGCATGCGGTGCAGGTGTAGGTACGTTCGGACAGCGGCAAGGCGTGCTTGGTTCTCGCTCCGCACTTGGCGCAGTCTTTGGTCGTGTTCTTCGGGTCCACCAACACGACCTGTCGGCCGTGCTTGCGGCCCATCATGACCAGTTCGTTCTTCGTGGCCGTAATCGCCGCATCGGCGGCTTTGCGAGCCATCGTGGTTTTGGCCAGGAACTTCGGGCGGAAGTCCGCAACGGCGATCGCATCATGGTCGGTGACCACGCGCTTAGCCCACGTGCGGGCGGTATCTTGGCGTTGCCGGGCGATCTTCTTGTGCGCCTTGGCCGCTTGGCGTTGTGCCTTGCGGTAGCCCTTGGTCTGGGCCTTCCCGCGCGGTGCGCGGCGTCGGGCCATCATGCGCTGATACCGGGCAAGTTTCGCCGCCGCGTTCTTACCATGCTGGGCGTGGGGGAGGTCGTGATCGTCGGATGTGGTGGTGGCGGTTTCCTTGACTCCCCAGTCGATACCGATCACACGGCCTGTTTCCGGGAACGGCTGGACCTGGGTTCCGACCACGAAGCTCGCGTACCAGTGGCCCAGCGCATCGCGGTACACCCGCACCGAGGAAGGCGCGGCGGGAAGCTCTCGGGACCACACCACAGCAGCCACGATGCCGCCCGCCAGGTGCAGGCGAGAATCCTTGACGCGGAACCCGCGCAGCGTGTAATTCAGGCTCGGCGCAGCAAGGGCTTTCTTCTTGAACCTGGGCATGCCGGCGCGCTGCCGCATCGGCAGACGCGCCTTGATGTCCTTCAACGCCTTGGCCCGGGATTTCGCGAAGTCACGGATGATCTGCTGCTGCGGCACCGACGCACCGCCCCCTAGCCACTCATGCTCGCCGCGCCAGCCGGTCAGAAGCTTGTCCAGGTGCGCGGGTCCGCATTTCTCGCCCGCACGGTGCGCAGTACGGGATTGCTCCACGCACTGGTTCCACACCCAACGGCACCGATCCCACTCGGCCAGCAGTGCGCGGCCAGCGGCGCGGGAGAGACGCAAACGATAGGTGTACCGAGCATGCCCGGCATCCCTCATCTCGTCGCTCGCTCGCATGAACGATCATTGTAGGTGTTGGTTTATGGAGATCACCAAGCCCTTCCGCACTGGTCGGGTCTGGGTCCTACTTCGCCGGATCCGTCGGGGGCGCGTCAATCTCCGTCGTACGCCAGTACATCGAGCAGCAAGCCCGACCCACCGTCTGAGCGGCCACCTCAGGTGCAGAACTGACGCGCTTCCTCCCCGCCCTCAAGGACGGGGCATCCCCGCCACGTTCCTCCGGTGAAGCATCGCCGGCGTGCCGGGTTGACGTTGCCTTCCCGGCACCACTAGCGTCATCCATACAGTACTGAATGGATGGTGGAAGCGGTCCACCAACTTCCCGTGGAGGAGCAGCCATGGTTGAGTCCACAACGCAGACTTCGGCCGCAGCGCGCGAGATCGAGGTACCACCGGGAGCACTCGCTCTGTGCACGCTGGCCCGGATCGACTACCAGAACGCCGTCATCGCCGAGTTCGACGGCGTGGCCGACCGGACCGCCGAGCAGTGGGCTCGCGCGATTCTCGAAGACCAACCGCCAGCGATGCGCGAGGCCATGACGAACAGGTTCGGCGCGCTCGGCGTGCGGCTCGGCCCGATCCCGTCCGACGACCACGTGCTCGGTTGGCAGGTGCGGCAGCGCACCCCGGACCAGGTGCTGCTCGGGGCCGGATCCACCATCGGGCTGCTTCCCGAGATAGTCGTTCAGCGCGCGGATGGCGCCCTGGTGTTCGCCTACTTCAACCAGCGCGAGACGGACGAGGCGCGGGCGCGCTGGGCCGCCGCCGAGCACATGCACGTGCCGGCGATGCTCAAGCTCCTCCAAGGCGCCGTGGACCGGTTCCGCTCGGATCGCTAGCCCTGCGGCGGAGCACCCGCCGGTGAACGTCAGGCGGCGGGCAGCAGCACCGAGGAGTCCGGTTCGCGCCCGGTGCCGAAGCCGCCGGCGATCGATCTGGTTTCCAGGTCCACGATGCCGACCTGATCGACGTCTCCGAGCTGCGAGACGTAAGCCAATGGCGCTGTCGGGTGGAACGACACCGCCGATGGCGCGCCCGGCAGCCCCAGGGACCAGAGTCGCCGCAGGTCCGGGGTGAACGCGGTGAGGCTGTTGTCCGCGATGTCGGTCACCAGCACGACACCGTCGGGGCGTGCGTACACGCGCAGCGGATCACCTGGCACGGACACCGTCGTGCGCACCGTCATCCGCTGCGCGTCCAACGCGACCAACCTCCGGCTGCGCCGGGCGCCGACGTAAAGGGTGCGTTCGTCGTGGCTGAGGCAGATTCCCTCGGGACGCTCGCCCGGTGTCATCACGACGGGCCGCGCGACCGGGTCGTACGGCCGGACCAGGCTGGCCGTGTGCGAGAGCAGCCCTGTCACGTAGGCGCGTTCGCCGTCCCGGCTGATCGCGAACAGGTGCGTCTTGATGCCATCGGTCGGCACCGCCCGCGTCGGTTCCTGGTCCACGGACGGGTCGTCGAAGCCCAGCAACGTCGCCTTCGCCTCGCTCAGCGCGTACAGGCGATCCCGCGCGTCCACGCCCACACCGTGAATCCGGTTGAACGGCCGGAGATCCACCGTTCGGATCAGCTCGCGCGCGGCCAGATCCAGCACGAAGACCGCAGCGCCGCCTTCCCCGGTGTCGGAGGACGTCCGGACGCCGTAGTGACCGACGTAGGCCCATCGCCGCCCGGAATCCGCCGCGAGTTCGTGCGGGTATTGCGGCAGCGCGATGGAATCCTGGCGCCGCCCGGTCGATGTTTCGTAGAAGCTCACCGCATGGCCGCTCTTCTCGACCACGGCGAGCACATCGACTCCGGGCGGCGCCGCCCGAATCGCGGACGGAGCCACCGCGGCCACCGCCGCGGCGTTCCCGATTCCCTTGATCACCGCACGCCGGGTCACCATGCGCCGATCTTCACATCCGCGCGGGACTCCGGAACGGAAGCCGCCGGAAAATCACCGGGACGCCCGATGCGCGCGGGTGCGATCGGCCGAATCCGGCTTACGGATTCGGGAACTCCGGTCCGGCGTAGGTCGTTTTCACCTCCACCTCGCCGTCGACGATCTGCCGGCGGAGCCGGTCCAGTTCGGCGCGCACGTGGTCGGGGACGTCGGGAGCGAGGGTGAGGCGCACGGCTTCGGGGGATTCCAGGCCGATCCGGACGTTCTCGCCGCCGTGCAGCTTGCCGTGGGCGAAGTCGTCGATGGCGCGGAAGACCGCTTCGCCCGAGTCGGCGACGGCGGAGCCGGCGAAGACCGCGGGGTCGTCGGCGGCGAAGTCGCGGACGTTGCCGAACTGACGGCCCTTCCCGGTAGTCCTGATGGCCTCGGCGACGCCGGGGCGCCCGGCGTTGAGCATGGTGAAGATGTAGTCCGCGCCCGCGTCGAGTTCCGCGATGGCGATGCGGCGGGCCAGGGCGATGTCGTCCTGGTCCCCGGAGAAGTTGGTCAGCACCCTCGCGACGGGATTGGTGTGCGCGACGCCGTCGACGAAGGCCGCGCGGCCCTTCAGCCCGGGAACCGGGCGGATCCCCGACATGTGGCCGACCACGCCGGACTTCGTGAGCAGCCCGGCGGCGGCACCGGCGAGCCAGGCCGACTGCTCCTGCAGGACTTCGTAACTCGCCAGGTTGGGGCCGGTGACGTCGGACTGCGTGACCACGAACTTCGTCTGCGGGAACTCCGCGGCCACCACCGTCGCGGCGGCGTTGTTCTGCCCGCCCTGCGCCACGACCAGGTCGACGCCGCCGCGGGCCAGGTCCCGCATCGCCGCTTCCAGCTCCGGCTGCTTCGGCGCCACCCGGTCGATGACCGTGATCTGGGCGCCGAACTGCTGCTCCGCCCGCTTCGCGCCGTTGTAGCCCGCCTCCATGAACCCGCCGTCGTGGGTCGGCCCGGCTAGCAGCAGCCCCACGCGCACTCCGGCGGGGGCACTGGCCGGTTCTGGAGCGTTTCCGGCGGGGGCGCCACACGCTCCCGCCGCGAAGATCCCCGCCACAGCCACTGCACTCACGATCACCTTGGGAACGACACGCATGCTCATCCGCCTCTTCTAGATCACGAACGAGCAGGACGGTATACCAACGAGCGCGATTCGAGGGAGACCGAACAAAGGGTCTCAACCTGCGAGATTGACCTCGTCAAAGTCGAAACACGCGCGAAACGAATGTCCGTTCCACCATTGGCGACCACGTTCCCTCGAAATATTGGTATACCAAAATGTGATAAGGTGGACCGATGCATGAAGCGGAGGGAACTCAGATCATCACAGCGGACGACCACGCGCATCTTCGGCGCTGCGTCGAGCTCGCGCGCGAGGCGTTGGAGGACGGGGACGAGCCGTTCGGTTCCGTGCTCGTCGACGCCCGGGGCGCGGTCCGCTTCGAGGACCGGAACCAGGTCAAGGACGGCGACGCCACCCGGCACCCGGAGTTCGAGATCGCGCGCTGGGCGGCCGCGCACCTCTCCCCCGCCGAGCGCCGCGAGAGCACCGTCTACACCTCCGGCGAGCACTGCCCGATGTGCAGCGCCGCCCACGCCTGGGTCGGCCTCGGGCGCATCATCTACGCGACGAGCACCGAGCAGCTGACCGCATGGCACCGCGAATGGGGCATCGGGGCAGGCGAGGTCGCCGCGCTGCCGATCAACGCGATCGCACCGAACGTCCCGGTGGCCGGGCCGGATCCGGAGCTGGCCGACGAGGTTCGCAACCTGCACGCACGCCTGCACGGCATCGGCTGACAGCCGCCCCGGTAAGGGTGGGCTAACCTTCGGGTTCGTGGCTCGGGTTCACCTGATCTCCGGCGCGGCCGGTTCCACCGCCTTGGACGGGACGTGTGCGGCGTACTACGCGTCGATCGCTCAGACCGACGAGAGCCGCGATGGCACCGTTCGGCACCGGCTTCGCCCGGAGGTCGGTGACGGCACGATCGAGGTGACGTCGTTGCGGAGCGGGTTCCACATCGTCCGCTACGACGTCGCGTTCACCGGCGGGCACCAGGTCGGGTACGCGTTCCCCGGCGACCACTTCGAGCTGGAGCACTGCGTCGACGGGAGCATGCGCGTCAGCGAAACCGACGCCGGCGTCGGCGAACTGCACACCGGCTCGGTGGCGTTGAGCCCCCGGTGCGCCACCGGGGGCTCCGTCGCACATCGCGACGGCGAGCGATACCGGGCCGTGTCGATCGCCGGGACCTGGAGCGGATTGGAGTCCTACCTCGGCGGCACGGACGCCCTGCCGGCCACCGGACCCGAAGAAGTCGCGCGCGAGCGGTATCTGGGCCGGTCCGCCGCGTTGCGCCTGGTGGCCGGCCCACTCGAGGAGATCTTCGTGCACCAGCGCTCGTCTCCTGGGCGGCTGCTGTTCCTGGAATCGCGGGTCGTGGCGGCGCTGGCGGCACTGATCGACGGGCTCGCGCTCACCCCGCCGCCCGCAGACGTCCGGGAGCTCGCCCTGGACGACCACGAGGTGGCCGCGCTGCGCCGCGTTCCCGACCTGCTCTGGCAGCGGCGCCACGCGCCGCCGACGCTGGCCGATCTGGCCCGCGCGTCGTCGATGTCGGTCCGGCGCCTCACGACCGGATTCCGCGCGCTGTACGGGACATCGGTGCTGGCGTACCACCGACGGCGCTGCCTCGACCGGGCCGCCGCTTTGCTCGTCGAGACCGACTGGCCCGTGGCCCGGATCGGGCACGAGGTCGGCTACTCCTCGCCCACCAACTTCGGCTACGCCTTCCGGCGCGACCGGGGTGTCACCCCCGCGCGGTTCCGGCAAGCGCATTCCTGACGCTTGGGGAGAGCATCGCCCTCCACATTCGCGGGCACCTCGCTCCACACCACGGCGTCGCCCCGACTCCAACGATGTGACGAGTAGCGGCCACACCGGCCGTCACGCTTCCCCGAAACAGACACCCTCCGTTGGAGACCGATGAACGCCGGCATCGATGTCACTTCCGCGCGGACGGGAGCCGGGCGGCTCGTCATCGTCCTCGGTGGACTCTCGGCGGTATCGCCGTTCGCCACCGACATGTACGCGCCCGGCTTCCCCCAGATCGTCACCTCGTTCGCGACCTCAGGAACGGCCGTCCAACTCTCCCTGACGGCGTGCCTCGTCGGGCTCGCCGTCGGCCAGGTCGTGCTCGGCCCGGTCAGCGACTCGACCGGACGGCGACGCCTACTCCTGGCCGGCTGCGGCCTGTTCACCGCGTTGTCCCTGGTCTGCGCGTTCGCCCCGACCATCGCCGTGTTCGACGTCGCCCGGCTGTTGCAAGGGGCCGCAGGCAGCGCCGGGCTCGTCATCGGGCGGGCCGTCATCAGCGACCGGTTCACCGGCCCCAGCGCGGCCCGCAAGCTCTCGACGCTGAGCACGATCGCGATGACCGCGCCGGTGCTGGCGCCGGTTGCCGGCGGCCTCGTCCTCGGCGTCGGCTCGTGGCGCCTGGTGTTCGTGGCGCTGGCCGCGGCCGGGCTGGTGCTGGTGACCGCGGTCTGGGTGTGGGTTCCCGAGTCGCTGCCCGCCGAGCGGCGCCGCACCGGCGGACTGCGGGCCGCGTTCATCGCCATGGGCGGATTGCTCCGGCGGCGCGAGCTCGTCGGCCACCTCCTCGTCATGGGTTGTGGACTGGCCGCCATGTTCGCCTACATCACCGGCTCGCCCTTCGTCTTCCAGAGCGTCTACGGCTTGTCCCCCACCGGTTACGGCCTCGTCTTCGCCACGAACGCCGTCGGCACCACAGTGGCCGGTGTGGCGTTCGGACGGCTCGCCGGGCGCATGCGGCTCAACTCGCTGCTCGTCATCGGCGTGGCCGTCACGGTCACCGCCGCGATCACGCTGGTCGCGCTGCTGGCCTCCGGCATCAGCACGTTCCCGTCCACCTGGGCCTGCCTGTTCGGCCTGACCTCCGGGTTCGGCGTGCTGCTGCCCGCGTCGACGACCATCATCCTCGCGGTCGGCGCCGATGCCCCCGGAGCCGCTTCCGGCCTGCTCGGCGGCATCCAATTCGTGCTCGCCGCCGCGGCCGCACCCCTGCCCGGCGCCCTGGGCAGCACGACCGCCATGTCGACGGCCGTCGTGGTGCTGGGTTTCGTCCTCCTCTCCGCGTTGGCACTGATCACACTCGCCCGGCCGCGGCAGGGCCATGAAGAACCATCCACAATGGACCAAACATCCCCCGCCGCCTGAACGACCATTGCCTGTTTGTGACGTTCGTATAGGATGCGACATGAACCGGCGGCGGCTCCGCCCGCTCGGGCGGGGCGTGAGGAGAACCGATGGTCGATGCGACGAACACCCGTCCCATCGAGGACGAGGTGGTCAGGGATTTCCGCACCGCCATGTCCTACGGCCAGTACCTGAACCTCGAGCAGCTGCTCGGCGCCCAACAGCCCGTCAGCGAACCCGAGCACCACGACGAGCTGCTGTTCATCATCCAGCACCAGGCGGCGGAGCTGTGGCTCAAGCTCGTGCTGCACGAGCTGCGGACGGCGTGCGAGCACCTCGCGGGCGACCGGCTGCAGCCCGCGCTCAAGGGGCTGGCCCGGGTCAAGCACATCCAGCACACCCTCACCGAGCAGTGGTCGGTGCTGGCGACCCTGACCCCGACGGAGTTCGTGCAGTTCCGCGGATTCCTCGGCAGGTCATCGGGATTCCAGTCCTACCAGTACCGCGCCGTGGAGTTCGTCCTCGGCAACAAGAACGCCGAGATGCTGGAGGTGTTCCGGCACGACGAGCGCGCCCACGCACTGCTGTCCGGGCTGCTCGGACGACCCAGCATCTACGACGAGTTCCTCCGCCACCTCTCCCGGTGCGGGTACCCGGTCCCCGCGCCGCTGCTGACGCGCGACGTCAGCCGCGCGCACACCTACGCGCCCGAGCTCGTGCCCGTCTTCCGGCAGATCTACGAGTCGGCCGAGGAGAACTGGGCAGCCTACGAGGCCTGCGAGGAACTCGTGGACCTGGAGGAGAACTTCCAGTTCTGGCGATTCCGGCACCTCAAGACCGTGGAGCGCACGATCGGGTTCAAACGGGGCACCGGCGGGTCCAGCGGGGTGCCCTTCCTCCGCGACGCACTGGACCTGACCTTCTTCCCCGAGCTGTACGCGGTGCGCACCGAGATCACCCGGTAGCCCGCGATGCCCGGCGAAGAGGAGTGGGTGATCGCCGATTCCGCCTGGTGGGGCCGGTGGTTCGACCGGTGCGCGCGTGGCGCCCCGCGGTCGGTGGCGGACCGTTGCCGCCCTCGTCGGTGCCGCCAGGCGCACGGGTCCGGCAGGTCGGGGGCACGCTGCTTCCCGGGCTGCGCGACGCCCACGTGCACTCGGGCCTGGTGGACCTCCGCGCCGTCCGCGCCGGCGGTATCTCGCAGGTCGACGACCTGGGCAGCGTTCCGGCCTCGGTCGCCGAGCTGCTGGCCGCCGACGATCCGGAGTTGCCGCAGGTCCGGGCCGTCGGGGCGTTCCTGACCGCGCCGGGCGGGTATCCCAGCGACCGGTCCTGGGCGCCGCCCGGTAGTTTCCGGGAGGTGCGTTCGGTGGTCGACGCCCAAGCCGCCGTGGGCGAGCAGCACCGGTCCGGCGCTCGGGCCATCAAGGTCGTCCTGCATCCCGGCGCGGGGCCCACGCTCCCCGCCCGCGTGCTGGCGGAGATCGTCTCCACGGCGCACGGCATGGGGCTGCCCGTCGTCGCCCACGCCGAGGGCGACAACACCGTCCGCGGCGCCTACGAAGCAGGCGTCGACGGGCTCGCGCACACGCCGTGGACCGAACGCATCGAGGACCGGCTGCTGACCGACGTGGCGCAGCGGATGAGCTGGATCAGCACCCTCGACATCCACGGCTACGGGTCCGACACGGCCGAGCTGCGCACCGCGGTCGACAACCTGCGCCGGTTCTGCCACCTCGGCGGAACCATCCGCTACGGAACCGATCTCGGCAACGGGCCGCTACCGTTGGGCATCAACGCGCGCGAGGTCGCCGCGCTGCAAACCGCCGGCCTCGCGCCCGACGACGTGCTGACCGCGATGACCGATCTCGATAGCCCCGCGCCGCCTTGCTGGGTGCCAGGCGGCCTCGATCGGCGGCCGTCCCGGTTCGCCGGTTCCCTGTGCACGGCCCGGGTTCTCGACCCGTCCCCCACGTCCTGACTCGACCACCAGCAGAGGAAGAACGCCATGCCCGACCGCACCGACCTCCTGGCGAAGGCGCACGCGTTGGACGAAGCCGATCCGCTGCGCGGCTTCCGGGACCGGTTCCTGACGCCCGACGGCGCGGACGTCGTCGCCTACCTCGACGGCAACTCCCTGGGGCGACCCGCCGGCGCGCTTCCCGAGCACATGGACCGGTTCATCCACCAGCAGTGGGGCCAGCGCCTGATCCGGGGCTGGACCGACGAGTGGCTCGACTGGCCGGTCACCGTCGGCGACCGCCTCGGCCGGGCCGCGCTCGGCGCCGAGCCCGGGCAGGTCGTCGTGGCCGACTCCACCACCGTCATGCTCTACAAGCTCGCCCGCGCCGCTGTCGCCGCCCGGCCCGGCCGCCGCGAAATCGTCCTCGACACCGACAACTTCCCCACCGACCGCTACGTCCTGGAAGGCATCGCCGCCGAACGCGACCTGGTCCTCAAGTGGATCGAGACCGACCCGGCGGCGGGCATCACCGACGAACAGGTCGCCGCGGCGGTGGGCCCGGACACCGCGCTGGTCGTGTTCAGCCACGTCGCATACCGCTCCGGCTACCTGGCCGACGCCGAGGCGATCACCCGCACCGCGCACCGGGCGGGCGCGTTGGTGCTGTGGGACCTCTGCCATTCGGCCGGCTCGGTGCCCGTCGAGCTCGACGAGTGGGGCGCCGACTTCGCCGTCGGCTGCACCTACAAGTACCTCAACGGCGGGCCCGGATCTCCCGCCTTCGGCTACGTCAACCGCCGCCATCACGGGTCCGCTCAGCAGCCGATCTGGGGCTGGATGGGACATCGCGAGCCGTTCGAGATGGGCCCGGGTTATCACCCCGCCGACGGCATCCGCGGGGTGCTCAGCGGCACGCCCCCGATCCTGGCGATGCTCCCCCTGCTCGCCGGCCTGGACATGCTCGAAGAAGCGGGCATCGAGGCAGTCCGCGCGAAATCGTTGCTGCTGACCGAGTTCGCCCTCGAACTGGCGGAGTCGTGGCTGTTCGACCGGGGCGTGCAGCTGGCGTCACCGCGCGAATCCGAGCGCCGCGGTGGGCACATCACCGTGCGCCGGGCCGACTTCCGGGAGATCACCGACAAGCTCTGGGACCGCGGCGTCATCCCGGACTTCCGCGCGCCCGACGGGATCCGCATCGGCCTCGCCCCGCTGAGCACCAGCTTCGTCGAGGTCCACAATGGTCTTGCCGCGCTGCGCGAACTCGTCGTCGCCTGACGGCCGCCCGGGCGGTCAGGCCCGGGCGCGCTCGCGGAGGACGAAGCGCTGGAGCTTGCCGTTGCTGGTGCGGGGCAGGGCTTCCAGGAACTCGATCGCCCTCGGGTACTTGTAAGGCGCGATGCGCTGCTTGACGAAGTCCTGCAGCTCGGCGGCCTTGTCCGCGTCGCCCACCAGTCCGTCGCGCAGCACCACGTAGGCCTTGACGATCGCGCCGCGCTGCTCGTCGGGCGACGCCACCACCCCGGTCTCGACCACGTCGGGGTGGCCCAGCAGCGCCTCCTCCACTTCGGGGCCCGCGATGTTGTAGCCCGCGGAGATGATCATGTCGTCGTTGCGCGCCTGATACCAGAAGTACCCGTCGCCGTCGCGGACGTAGGTGTCGCCGGTGATGTTCCAGCCGTGCTGGACGTACTGCTGCTGCCGGGAGTCGTTGAGGTAGCGGCAGCCGGTCGGCCCGCGCACCGCGAGGCGCCCCACCGAACCGTCGGGCACGGGTTCGCCGTCGTCGTCGAGGACCGCCGCCTCGAACCCGGGCACCGCCTTGCCGGTGGCGCCCGGCCGGATGTCGTCGTCGGCGGCCGAGATGAAGATGTGCAGCAGCTCGGTGCCGCCGATGCCGTTGATGATCTTGAGGCCGGTCCGCGCGTGGAACGCCTCCCACACCTCCTTGGGCAGGTGTTCCCCGGCCGACACGCAGCGCCGCAGCGTCGCCAGGTCCGCGCCCCGGTCCGCCGACAGCAGTGCTTTGTAGGCCGTCGGCGCGGTGAACAGCACCGTGACGTCGTGCTCGGCGATCGCCTTGGCCAGCTCGTCCGGACCGGCCTTCTCCAGCAGCAGCGACGACGCCCCGACGCGCATCGGGAACACGACCAGGCCGCCCAGCCCGAAGGTGAACCCCAGCGGCGGGGTTCCGGTGAACACGTCGTCGGCATCGGGCTTGAGCACGTGTTCGGCGAAGGTGTCCGCATTGGCCAGCACGTCGCGGTGGAAGTGCATGGTGGCCTTGGGTTTTCCGGTCGTGCCGGAGGTTGGCGCGAGCAGCGCGACGTCGTCGGCGGCCGTCCGCACCGCGGTGAACTCACCGGTCTTCGCCGCGCAGCGGCGGTCCAGGCTTCCGTCCGCGTCGACGCCGTACGTCGCGATGACGACGCCGGGGGTCGCGTCGCGGAGCTCGGCGGCGAAGCGGTGATCGCAGAGCGCCAGGGCGGGGCGGGTGAGCTCGATCAGCTGGCCGATCTCGCCGGAGCGCAGCAGCGGCATCGTGGTCACCGCGACGCAGCCGGCTTTGAGGACGCCGAACCAGCTCGCCACCAGCCACGGGTTGTTGGGGCCGCGCAGCAGCACCCGGTTGCCCGGCTGCAGGCCGAAGTCCGCTGCGAGCACTTGCGCCACCTGGTCGGCGCGCCGCTGGAGTTCGCCGTAGGTCCAGCGCTCGGTCGGCGTGACCAGGCACGGCCGGTCCGGGCCCCACTTCGCCACCGCGTCGTCCAGCAGCACTTCGGCGCAGTTGAGGCGATCCGGGTACGCCAGCCCGGGCAGGTCGAACCGGAACTGCGGCCACTGCTCGCGCGGCGGCAGGTTGTCCCGGCAGAACGTGTCGACGTGCCCGGACAGCGATAACTGCGACGAGGGCTGCATCGGCAGCGCTCCCTCCAACGACGACAGGGGCCACGCGATTGCCCCAAGTATTCACTTGATGTGACGACAGTCAATATCTCGCCATACTGCCCGTCAAGCATGTCGCATTGATGACGGCAGTCAAATTTCAGTGATACGCTCCCGGCATCCGGCACGCCCAGGGAGGACGCCCCCATGAGCCCGTTCCGCGGATCGGTCCCCATCACCGCCGAGTGGGAGCACTTCGGCTTCGAGCACGCCGACGGCGTCGCCACCGTCACCTTCGACCGGCCGGACAAGCTCAACGCGCTGACCTTCGAGGCCTACGCGGACCTGCGCGACCTGCTGACCGAGCTCCCGCAGCGCGGCGACACGCGAGCGCTCGTGCTGCGCGGCGAAGGGCGGGCGTTCTGCTCCGGCGGCGACGTCAACGAGATCATCGGCGAAACGCTGAAGATGGATGCCGGCCGGCTGCTGGAGTTCACCAAGATGACCGGCGCGGTGATCAAGGCGATGCGGGAGTGCCCGATCCCGATCATCGTGGCGCTGCACGGCATGGCGGCCGGCGCGGGCTCCGTCATCGCCCTGGCGGCGGACTTCCGCATCGCGTCGCGCTCGGCGAAGTTCGCGTTCCTGTTCACCAAGGTCGGTCTCTCCGGCGCCGACATGGGCTCGGCCTACCTGCTGCCCCGCCTGGTCGGCCTCGGCCGCGCCACCCAACTGCTGATGCTCGGCGACACCATCGACGCGGCGAAGGCGGAACGGTACGGCCTGGTGAGCGAACTCGTCGAGGACGACGAGCTGGACGACGCGGTGGCCGCGCTCGCCCGACGCCTGGCCACCGGCCCGTTCCAGGGCTACGCCCAGACCAAGGAACTGCTCACCCGAGAACTGGACATGAGCCTCTCCGGAGCCCTGGAACTGGAAGCGGTAACCCAAGCCCTGCTGATGAAAACGGCGGACTACGCGGAGTTCCACGCCGCCTTCAACGCCAAGCGTCCCCCGAACTGGCAAGGCCGCTGACGACCCCGGCCACGTGCGGAGGACACTTCTGACGGATACATCGGGCAGCGAGCATTCGAACAGCAGCCAGGAGACCCGACCACGTCGCCGTCGGCAAGCTCATCGACGTCGTCCACCGCCGCTTTGGCCGTCACCAGCCGGCACGCAAGATCCGGGCAGGTGATTGTGCATCGCTGTCAGCGACGATTGATCAGATCAAGAATGGCAGTGCGATCAGATTCAACGACGACCTCCGCAGGATCACCGAGAACCGCGGCTAAGCTCCATGATTCGGGGCTAGCAAGCCCGATGGCTACCTTCTCGGCTCGTACCGCATCGCCACTGCTCCCGAGCCCAACTCCAGTCGGCTCACGAGCTTCAAGTCGACATGCTTCGACAGCCCCGCGAACAACGTCGGCCCGTGGCCCGCGAGCCTGGGATGCACCACGAACTCGTACTCATCGATCAATCCCAGCTCCGTCAACGCCAGTGGGAGCTTCACGCCTCCTACGAACAGTCCCTTGCCCGACTCCCGCTTGAGCTGCTGAACGGCCTCGGCCAGATCCGTGCGCACGAGTTCCGCGTTCCAATCGACCTGCTCCAGGGTGCTCGACACGACGTACTTCTTTGCCGCATTGATCGTCTCGGCGAAGGGATCCATCCGATCAGGTCTCGCTCCCGCCGACGCCGGCGGCCGCCACGCTGCCTCCATCATTTCGTAAGTCACCCGGCCAAGGAGAAGGGCATCGGCCCTTTCGAGGTTCCCGGCGTGGTGACGATGCAAGTCTTCGTCCGCGGGGATTGCACGATGATCGCAGCACCCGTCCAATGTGACGTTGATGGAGTACCGAAGCGGTCGCATCTCGCGAGAGTACTGCCGATGGGGTACACGGGGCGATACGTCACTTATTGATGGGTAACTCAAATGTGGCGTGGTCGTTGGTTATGGTGTGAAGGTGACGGTGGTTGATGTCAAGCGGCTTTCGCCTGCCTCGCAAGAGGATTTGCGGCGGCGGGTGGTCGCGGCGGTCGAGTCCGGGCGGACGCAGGCGGAGGTCGCGGAGACCTTCGGTGTGGGGCTGCGGTCGGTGTCGCGTTGGGTGAATGCGTTTCACCGTGCGGGAAACCGGGCCTTGGACGCGCGGAAACGTGGCCGGCGTCCCGAGGAGCAGAAGGCGCTGACCGCACGGCAGCAGGCCCGGGTGAAGCGGGCGGTGGTAGGCAAGTTTCCCGATCAGCTGGCGCTGCCGGGG
>NZ_FNOK01000027.1 GCF_900106995.1 Saccharopolyspora shandongensis | reverse complement strand
CAAGGCATCGGTGGCCAGACACCTCAGCAGCGCTACGACGCGGCCACCAAAGCGACACCATCCGGGCCCGTGCAGCAGCACGCCGGTGTCACCCAGCGGCCGGTCACCAGCACCGGCGTGGTCGCCTTCTCCGGCTGCTCGATCATCATCGGCCGCTGCTGGGCCGCACAGACCGCTACCGTCTACTGGCAAGGCGACCGCGTCAGCATCATGATCGGCGACACGGTCGTGCGGACGCTGACACTGGACCGCAGCGTCCGCTACCAACGACTCACACCAAAACTGTCCACGACGTCATGAGACAAAACTGTCCGTGAGGTCTTGAGACATGACAGGGCGCCATATCACCCCAAAACGCTCACGGATCTCAGACGAACGGCCAGACCGCCACGGTCAGCGCGAATCCCGTCACGCCCATGACTGTGGTCAGGACCGTCCAGCTGCACCTTCGCCTTCAGCACGAGGAAGAGCAGCAGCGCCATCCCCACTGCGCCGATACCCAGCTGCACGGCAGGGCTCATCGTTGCGCCTCCTTCGGCGAGAGGAGCGTGACGACGCTGGAGTCGTCGGAGCCGCCCAGCCCGGCGCGCTCGCCCAGCAGGTAGAGCTGCTGGGCGGCCGAGGCCAGCGGCGTCGGCACGTGCGCCTGCTTGGCGATGCCGGCGACGATCCCCATGTCCTTGACGAAGATGTCCAGCCGGGAGCGGACCTCCGCGCCGTCGCCGTAGGCCTCGATCATGCGGGGCCCGCGGTCGGCGAGCATGAACGATCCGGCGGCGCCCTTGCTCAGCGAGTCGATGACGGTGGCCGGGTCCAGGCCGAGCGCCCGGGCCATCGCCACGGCTTCGGCGGCCGCGGCGATGTGCACCCCGGCGAGCAGTTGGTTGATCGCCTTGAGCGCCTGCGCGTCGCCGGGCTCCCGGCCGATCTCGGTGAGGGTGGAGGCGAGGCGGTCGAGCACCGGGCGGGCCGCGTCGAGGCTGTCCTCGTCGCCGCTGACGACGATCAGCAGGTCGCCGGTGCCGGCGCGGGCGGGGCCGCCGCTGACCGGGGCATCGACCAGGCGGGCACCGGATTCGGCGAGCCTGGCGGCGGTTTCGCGGGCCGCGTCAGGCCCGACGGTGCTGGTGAGCACCACGACGGCACCGGTGTTCAGCGCTTCGGCCGCGCCGTTCTCGCCGAACAGCGCGGCTTCGACCTGCTGCTGGTCGCGGACCGCGAGCAGCACGACGTCGGCGTTCCCGGCGGCCTGCGCGGGGGTGGTCGCTTCCGCCGCGCCCGCGGCGGCGAGCTGGGCGCGGCGCCCGGCGTCGATGTCGAAGACGGTCACCGGGAAGGCGGGCGCGAGGTGGGTGGCCATCGGCAGGCCCATGGCTCCGAGGCCGATCACGGCGACGCGGGTGGCGGAGGTTTCAGGCATTCGTCTTTCCCCGTTCTGCGGTGAGCAGGTTGATCGTGCGGACGGCGCACTGGTCCGAAATGGACGGATGAGATCCGGCGAACACCAACGATGTGTGGGCGGACTGGACGCGGAGTGGCATCAGCGGCCCCGCAGCGAGGCGACGACGTCGGCGAGTGCTCGCCGGTCACCGACGTTGCCGGGGAACACGACGTACGGGATGCCCGCGAACTCGCCGGAGACCGGCTCCCACAGCGAGACGATGCCCGGCAGCATCGTGCCCCGAACCATCGCGCGGCGGATGTCGAGGCTGTCGGTGGCGATGTCGCTGGAGGTGATGCCGCCCTTGGCCACGACGAACGCCGGGCGGTGCGCGCGGACGGCCGCGCGGACGGTGTCGACCAGGCCGGCGGACACGGCGCGGGCGATGGCCAGGCTGGCGTCCGGGCCGGCGCCGGTGACCAGTGTGCGGCTGGTGCGGATCACCACGTCGGCGTCGGACATCGCCCGCGCGGCGGTCTGCGCGACCGCTTCGACGTGGGCGTCGCGGGCGGCGGGATCGAGCAGCGCGGGCACGTCGAGCTCCAGCTCGGCGATGCCGCCTAGCTCGCGCAGCCCGTCGAGCTGGCTGGTGGTCAGGCCGACGTGCGAGCCGACGGCGATCAGGCCGTGCCCGTCGCCGGTGCCCATGCCGCGCAGCACCTCGCCGTCCAGCGGCGGCGCGCCCGCCTGACCGGCGCGGGAGCGGACGAAGGCCGGTCCGACCCGGTAGAGCAGCCGCTTGCCCCGGGACTCGGCGTGCAGCAGCGCGAGCGCCAGCACGCGGATGTCATCGTCGCAGGCCGCGTCCACGACGACCGGCTGCTGGCCCTGCACGGTGTCGAGGAGCTCGGCGACCCGCTCCGGGCCGCCCTCCCGGAGGTCGGCGGCGGTGATGGCCAGGACGCGATCCGCCGGCACCCGGCCGCCGGTCTTCTCCGCCACCCAGTCGCGCAGGTCCGAGCTGCGGTAGCCGAAGGTGGCGTCCTTGGCGAACTCCGTGCGCCCGGCCGGGAGCATGCCGTCGGCGGTGCGGGTCCAGTGCACCGAGTCGATCGTGAACCGGCCCGCGTCGGGGAAGGCGGGGACGATGACGACGCCGTCGATCGGTTTGCCGTGCTGCGCCAGCTCTTCGGCCAGCAGATCGGTTTCGCGCGGGTAGTGGCCGCGCAGCGTCGAGTCGCTCCGGCTGGCCACCACGAAGTCGACGCCTTCGGCGCCCGCGGCGCGGTCGAGCGCGTCGATCACCTCGCGGTTGCGGGCGTCGGCGTCGGCGGCCGACAGGCTGCGGGTGTTGGTGAGCACGAAGAAGGTCCTGCTGGGCTGGGCCAGCGCCCAGCGCAGGTCGTCGACGTCCCAGGTGGTCAGCACCGGGACGTCGGCGACGGTCTGGGTGCCGGTGGGGTCGTCGTCGAGGACGACCAGGCGCGGCCCGCCGGCCATGCGCTCGGCGATCTCGGCCGGGGCGACGGGGCGGACGGCGGGCAGTCCGGCGAGGAGTTCTTCCGCGGAGATCGGGCGGTCCTGGGGCAGATCGGGCATGGCGCTGCTTCCTGTAGGCGTGCGGAGGTGCCCACGCGGCGCGTGGGAGTCGGGTCAGCTGTCGGCGAGCACGTGGTTGCGGAGGTCGTCGGCGGTTTGGGCCATGTGGTCCGCCATCGCCTGGCGTGCGGCCGCCGGGTCGGCCGCTTCGAGCGCGCGCAGGATCTCGGTGTGGTGGGCGAGGGCGTTGGCCCGGATCTCGGCCACTGCGGAGGTTTCGCGGCGGCCTTCGACCAGCAGCCGGCCGAAGGGCTCGAACATCAGCGGGATGAAGACGTTGCCGCTGGCGCGCATGATCGCGTCGTGGAAGGCGATGTCGGCCTCCACGAACAGCTCGACGTCGTCGGTGTCGACGGCGTCGCGCATGTCCTGCAGCAGGATCCGGAGCTGCGCCAGGTCGTCGTCGGTGCGCTTGCCCGCGGCCAGCTCGACGGCGCCGATCTCGATCAGCCGCCGGGCCTCGATGAGACCCTCCGAGATCGCCGCGCTCGACCGGGGAGTGGCCGCGGCGGCCCGGATCAGCGGGTCCAGCGCGGTCCACTGCGCGGGCGGGTTGACGTAGGTGCCGCGCCCGCGCTGGATGCGCACGATGTTCTGCACGCGCAGCGCCTTGATCGCTTCGCGCACGGTGAGGCGGCTGACCACGTACTGCTCGGCGAGCTCGCCTTCAGGCGGCAGTGCGCTGCCAGGGGCGTGCGTGCCGTCGATGATCGCGCTGAGCAGTCGCTCGGCGAGTTGGTCGGACAGCGACATTGCTGCGAAACCTCCTCCAGATCAGACGTCAGATGTCTGATTGGCAGCAAACGATAGGGCCCGGGCCGAACCCCGTCAACCGGTCGGCGTCCGCTGGATCGATGCGGGGCAGGGGCCCCGTCCACATAGGGCGGTCCGGTGCGCGAAATCCCCGGAGTGCTCCCGTTTCACTTGACGCCCGCGTTGCGCCGCGGTTAATGTCTCCGCCACGACAGGCATAGACGAAGAGCCACTGTCAGCGGTCTTCGTCGTGCCTTTTTTCGTTTCGCCGGATCGCTGCCAGTGCCTTCCCTCGAAAGGTGGCGATCCGTGGCCTCACCTTCGACTGCGGTGGCGGGGACGGTTTCCAGTCCCTCCGACGTGGTGGCGTTGATCAACAAGCTGGGGCGGCTGCCGAGGAAGGCCAACTTCCTCTGGTACCTCATCCTCGGCGGGCTGTTCCTCGACGCCTACTCCAACGCCGCGCTGAGCGCCGGGCTTTCGCCGATGGTGAAAGAACTGGCGCTGACGCCCGGGCAGGTCGGGCTGCTCACCGCTACTGCACCGGCCGTGGCGATCCTGTTCAACCCGGCCAGCGGTTGGCTGGCCGCCCGGATCGGGCGCGTCAAGCCGCTGCTGCTGGCCAAGCTCATCGGCGTCGCGGGCGCGCTGCTCACCGCGTACGCGGGCAGCTTCGAGACCGTGTGGGCCGGCCGCGCGCTGGTCGGCGTCGCCTACGGCATCGACTTCGCGGTGGCGATGGCGATGCTCGCCGAGTACACGCCCGCCAGCCTCAAGGGCCGGCTGAACCTGTGGCAGTGCGTCTGGTACATCGCCACCACCTCCAACCTCGCGCTGACGCTGATCTGCTACAAGCTCGGCATCGGAGCGGAGATCTGGCGCTGGTCGGTCGGTTCGGCCGCGGTCATCGCCGGGGCGCTGTTCGTGCTGCAGATGGCATTCCTGGTGGAAAGCCCGTCGTGGCTGGCCGCCCGCGGGCGGCTCGCGGACGCCGCACAAAACCTCCGCCGGATCTACGGGTTCGACGCCGTCCCGGGCGAGCGGGCGGACACGCCCGCCGAGGTGCAGCAGTCGATCGGCTTCCGCCAGACGGGCGTGCTGTTCCGCAAGCCCTACCTGCCGCGGACGATGCTGTCGACGCTCATCTCGCTGACCCAGTCGATGCAGTACTTCGCGATCGGCTGGTACCTGCCGGTGATCAGCCTCGCGATCTTCGGCGAGCAGTTCGAGAAGGCCACCGTCGGGTCGATGATCTTCAACGCGGCGGGCATCATCGGCGGCGCCGTCTCCGCCTACGTGGGCCGCCGGATGGGCCTGCGGATGAGCTCGGCCGTCGGCTACGCGATGGCGTTCGTGCTGCTGCTGGTGCTGGGACTCGGGTTCGGCAGCCTGCCGACCGTGCTGGCCTTTACCGTGCCGTTCCTGTTCATCTTCTTCCACTCGGCGGGCCCCGGCGCCAACGGCAAGTCGATCGCGGCGCTGTCCTACCGCAGCGACATCCGCACCCTCGGCACCGGCATCACGGGCATGCTCGGCAGCTTCGGCAGCGTCGTCGGCCTCTACGTGTTCCCGCTGATCAAGGAGTCGATGGGCCTCGGCCCGACGATCGCGACGCTGGCCGTCGTACCGCTGCTCGGGCTCATCAGCTGCATCGTCATCAAGTGGGACCCGACGCGCAGCGGCATCGACCCCGACGACGAGGTCATCGACCTGCTGCCGGCGCCGGTGCCGGCCACCCGCTGACGGCGCAGAAAGGCACCAGCATGAGCAGTTCGCAACGAGGCGTGCTGTCGATCGACGAAGGCTCGACCGGCACGCGCGCGGCCGTGGTCACGGCGGACGGATCGAGCGGGCCGTCGTTCTACCGGCCGATCGCCGTGGTCCACCCCGACCCGCTGCGGGTCGAGCAGGACGCCGACGAGCTCTGGCGGCACACCCTGCAGGTGGCGCAGCAGGCCGTGGCGTGGGCCGCGGACAGCGGCGTCGAGATCGTCGGGGTGGCGCTGTGCACGCAGCGCGCGACCGCGGTCTTGTGGGACAGCGCGACCGGGCGGCCGCTGGCCCCCGCCGTGGTCTGGCAGGACCGCCGGTACGCGGCGGAACTCGAAGCGCTGGCGCAGCAGTGGGACCCGGTCCTGCTGCCGCGCACCGGGCGGCCGGTCGGCAGCCGGTCGCCGTTCCTGTGGGCCGCCCGGCAGATCGCGGAGAACCCGCAGGCGCGGGCCGCCGCGGACGCCGGACGGCTGCTGTTCGGATCGATCGACACCTGGCTGAGCTGGAACCTCAACGGCGGCACCGCGCACGCCGTCTCCGCCAGCAACGCGGCGGCGCTCGGCGGCTACCTGCTGCGCGAGCACGCGTGGGATCCGGACTGGCTCGCCGCGGTCGGCTACCCGCAGGAGCTGGCGCCGCCGCTGTCCGACGACGACGGCGACTTCGGGTACACCGACCCCGAGGTGCTCGGCATCCGGGTGCCCATCGCCGCGGCGATGGGGGACCAGCACGCGTCGCTGATCGCCCTGGGCGCGCTGGAACCGGGCCAGGGCATGTGCATGCACGGCACCGGCACCTTCGTCGGCGCCCTCACCGGCGACGAGCCGGCCGACGCCGCCAACGCCGTCGACGGCGTGCTCGCGCTGGTCGGCTGGCGCTCCGGCGGCCGCAGCCGCTTCAGCCTGGAGGCCTACACCTCGACGACGGGTTCGGCGCTGCGCTGGCTGGTCGAAGACCTCCAGCTGTTCGACTCCGCCGAGCAGATCAGCGAACTCGCCGCCACGCACCCGCGCGACCGGGACACGTGGTTCGTGCCCACGCTCGCCGGGCTGCGGACGCCGATGGCGGTGCCCGGCGCCCGGGCGTGCCTGACCGGCCTGAGCCTGGCCACCACCCGAGCCGGCATCGCCCGCGCCGTCCTGGAAGGCATCGCGCACTCCGTGTGCGACACCGCCGACGGACTCCGGTCCACGATGGACGGACCGCTGACCCGGCTGCGCGTCGGCGGCGGGCTGGCGGCCAGCGACGCGCTGATGCAGAGCCAGGCCGACCTCTCCGGCATCCCCATCGAGCGGGTGGCCGACTCCGCCACCGCCAGCCTGCGCGGCGTCGCCTACCTCGCCGGTGTCCGGCTCGGCCTGTGGGGATCGCTCGACGAGGTCGTCGGTGCGCGCCCCGTCGGCCGCACCTTCGAACCCGCGACCACCGACCACGAACGGCAGGAGCTGCGCGCCGAATGGCAGCGGGAGCTCCGGAAGTCACTGCCCTGAACGAAGAAGGAACATCATGATGAAACTGCCGTCCCGACGGCCCAACTCGGCCGCGGCGAAGGCCACCCCCGGCGCTCCGGTGATCCTGGACCGCCGGCGGGCGCTGCGGCGACTCGCCGACGCGGAATTCGACGTGCTGGTGATCGGCGGCGGGATCACCGGCGCCTACACCGCGCTCGACGCGGTCTCCCGCGGATTCTCCGTGGCGCTGGTGGAACGCGACGACTTCGCCTCCGGCACGTCGTCGAAGTCGTCGAAGATGGTGCACGGCGGTCTGCGCTACATCGAGCAGGGCAACGTGAACCTGGTCCGGCACTCGCTGCTGGAGCGGCACCGGTTCCGCCGCAACGCGCCGCACCTGGTGCAGCGCCTGCCGTTCCTGTTCCCGATCCTGGAGCAGGAAGGCGTTTTCGACGCCCGCATCGCGAAGGCCTTCGAGGGTCTGCTGTGGACCTACGACCTGGTCGGCGGCTGGCGGATCGGGCGCCTGCACCAGCGGCTCACCCCCACCGAGGTGCTCTCCCACGCGCCGACGCTGCGCGCGGACCACCTCAAGGGTGGCTTCATGTACTACGACAGCCGCACCGACGACGCCCGCCTCACCCTCACCGTCGTGCGCACCGCGGCCCACCTCGGCGCGGTCGTCGCCAACGGCGCGAAGGTCGAGCGGCTGCTCAAGACCGGCGGCCGGGTGCGCGGCGCCGTGGTCCGGGCCGACGGCGAGGACATCGACGTGCGCGCCCGCGTCGTGGTGAACGCGACCGGCGTGTGGACCGACGAACTCGACGTGATGGCCGACGACGCGCACCGTCCGCAGGTCCGCCCGGCCAAGGGCGTCCACATCGTGGTGCCCTGGTCGAAGATCCGCAACGACTGCACGATCACGGTGCCGATCCCGGGCCGCGCCCGCCGCGCGACCTGCACCCGCTGGGGCGACGTCGTCGTGCTCGGTACCACCGACACCGACTACGACGGCTCCGTCGACGACGTGAACTGCACGCGCGAGGAGATGGAGTTCCTCCTCGACGGCGCCAACGTCGCCTTCAACAGCGGCATCACCGCCGACGACGTGCTCGGCAGCTACGGCGGGCTGCGCCCGCTGGTCGGCGGCAAGGAGGGCGCCACCCTCGACATGCGGCGCGACCACCACATCAGCGTGGGCGGCGGCGGCATGGTCACGGTGACCGGCGGCAAGCTCACCACCAGCCGTCACATGGGCGAGCTCGTGGTGGACAAGGTCGCCAGGCTGCTCGAGCGGAAGACCCGCAGCCGCACCGCGAAGCTCCCGCTGCTCGGCGGCGCCGGCTACGACCCCGAGGCGGTCGCCGCCTCCGGCGGCACGGCCGCCCACCTCGGCGGGCGTTACGGCACCGAGTCGCGCTTCGTGAGCGAGCTGATCGCCGAGGACCCCGCGCTCGCCGAGCCGCTGATCGACGGCCAGCCGCACCTGAAGGCCGAGGTCGTCTACGCGGCGCGGTGCGAGATGGCGCGCTCGGTCGACGACGTGCTCTCCCGCCGCACCCGCCTGCGCCTGTTCGCCCGCGACGCCTCCGCGGCAGCCGCGCCGGTCGTCGGCGAACTCCTCGGCACCGAGCTCGGGCTCAGCGCCGACACCATCGCCGGACAAGTCAGCAGCTACCGGGCGGACATCGCCCGCGAGAAGTCGATCCTGTTGGGAGACAAGGCATGATCAGCCGCCAGACCATCACCCACCCGTTCAACCGCGGCAAGTACGTCGTCGGTGCCCCGACCCCGCCCCGCTACGGCGCGGGCACCCCGGTCGGCAAGGGCGCGGCGTCGCTGCAGACCACCGCGGTCGAGGTCCCGGGCGAGGTCGTGGAATCGCTGCGCGGCATCGCCGACGCCGTCCACACCGACCGCGACGAGGTCGTGCTGCGCACCCGCGACTGGTGGGCGGGTTCGATGATCGGCGAGACCGCCGACAGCCCGGCCACCCCGGACGCAGTGATCGTCGAGGTCAGCACCGTCGAGCAGATCCAGGCCGTGACCCGGCTGTGCAACGAGCACACCCTGCCGCTGACCGTCTCCGCCGGCCGCAGCAACGTCACCGGCGCGGCCCTGCCGGTCTTCGGCGGCGTCGTGCTCGACGTCTGCGGCCTCACCGGCATCGTCTCCTTCGACGCGGAATCGCAGGTCGTCGAGGTCCGCGCCGGCATGTTCGGCGACGTCTTCGAGAAGGAGCTGCAGGAGGTCCACGGCGCCACCACCGGCCACTGGCCGTCGGCGTTCGCGATCTCCACCGTCGGCGGCTGGGTCGCCTGCCGCGGCGCCGGTCAGCTGTCCACCCGCTACGGCAAGATCGAGGACATGGTCGTCGGGCTCGACGTGGTCCTCGCCGACGGCACGCTGGCGACCTTCGGCGACTACCCGCGCGCCGCGACCGGCCCCGACCTGCGGCAGCTGTTCGTCGGCTCGGAAGGCACCCTGGGCATCATCACCTCGGTCCGGCTGCGCACCCACCCGCTGCCCGAGTACGCCAAGGCCATCGCCTACGGCTTTGACACCTTCGCCGAGGGGCTGGAGGCCTGCCGGCTGATCATGCAGCGCGGCGCGACCCCGGCCGCGATGCGCCTCTACGACAAGCTGGAGAGCGGCACCCACTTCGGGCACCCCGACACGAACCTGCTGCTGATCGCCGACGAAGGCGACCCGGTGATCGTGGACGCCAGCATCGCGGTCAGCGCCGAGGTGTGCGCGGAGCAGGGGATCGAGCTCGACGGCCAGGCGGTGTTCGAGCGCTGGCTGGACGAGCGGATGCTGGTCGGCAAGTCCGCGGACGGCTTCACCCCCGGCCCAGGGTTCGTCGCCGACACCCTCGAGATGGCCGGGCCGTGGGCGAAGCTGCCCGCCATCTACGACGAGGTGGTGGCCGCGATCTGCGCGGTGCCCGGCACGCTGGCGTCCTCGGCGCACCAGTCGCACGCCTACACCGACGGCGCCTGCCTGTACTTCTCGCTGCGCGGCGAGGTCGAGCCGGAGCAGCGGCGGCAGTGGTACCGCGCGGCGTGGGACGCGGCCAACGCGGTGCTGATCCGGCACGGCGCGGCGCTGAGCCACCACCACGGGTCCGGGTTGCTGCGCGGCCCGTACCTGGCCGACGCGCTCGGCTCCGGGTTCCCGGCGTTCGAGGCGGTCAAGGACGCGCTCGACCCGCGCGGCGTGCTCAACCCGGGCAAGCTGGGCCTGCCCACGTCGTTCGGCACCGGGCCGCTCGACTGAACCACCGGGCGGGTAAGAGTAACGGGCATGAGTGAACCTTCCACGCGTCCGCGCCGACCGCTGAACCCGCTGATCGAGGCGGCTTTCGCGGACGTCCCGGTGTGCGCTTCGGTGGTCGGTGCGGCGCGGGTCAAGGACTTCGCCGCCGCACCGACCGCGGTCGGCGTCCTGGCGTCGATCCCGGTGGGCGAGCTGCCGAAGGTCGTCCGGGTGCTGGTGCACCTGAAGAAGACCGTGTTCGTCAACATCGACGCGTGCCCCGGGCTCGCCCAGGACCGCGGCGCGATCGACTTCCTGACGGAGATCGGCGCGCAGGGCGTGGTCAGCACCCGGGCCGCGCTGATCGACCGGGCCGGGGCGCTGGACATGCTGACGATGCAGAAGGTCTTCGTCACCGACCGGTCGAACCTGAACCGGAGTCTGGAGGGCGTCGGCCGGAGCAACCCGGACCTGGTCGAGGTGATGCCCGCCCCGATCATCCCGTGGATGCCCGAGGAGGCCCGCTGCGTGCTGTCGCCGTTCGTCGCGGCGGGCTTCGTCACCGACGTGGCCGGGGTGGCGCACTCGCTGGCGATGGGCGCGGTCGCGGCGGCCACCTCGGACCCCGGGCTCTGGTCGCTGACCCGAGATCGGCTGCGGGCCGGGAAATGACCCGCGCACAACACTTTCGACAACGGAGAGCCATGAGTTTCGTCGTGATCGCAAGGTACGTCACCAACCCCGGCAAGCGGGACGAGGTGCTGGACCTGCTGGCGCCGATGGTGGCGGCGTCGCTGGCCGAGCCGGGTTGCCGCCGCTACGGCCTGCACGCCGGCTCCGACGACGGCGTCGTCGCCATCGTCGAGGAGTACGACACCGAGGCGGACTTCACCGCGCACTGCGAATCCGAGCACTTCAAGCGGATCGTGCTCGGCCAGGTCGTGCCGCTGCTGGCCGAGCGCGTGGTCACCCGCTGCGTGCCGGTCGCCGGGGCGGACGCGTGATGCGGGTCCGCGCGGCAGTCCTGCGGGAATCCGGTCGCGAAGCGCCCTATGCGGCGTCGCGGCCGATCGACGTCACGACGCTGGAGCTCGACCCGCCCGGGCCCGGCGAACTGCTGGTGCGGGTCCGGGCCGCCGGGCTGTGCCACTCCGACCTGTCGGTGATCAACGGCTCGCGGCGCAGGCCGCTGCCGATGGCGCTCGGGCACGAGGCGGCCGGCGAGGTCGTCGAGGCCGGCGCGGGTAGCGGTTTCGAGCCCGGCGACCACGTGGTGCTCGCCTTCGTGCCGTCCTGCGGCGACTGCGAGCGCTGCGTGGCCGGCCGCCCGGCGCTGTGCGGCCCGGGAGCCGCGGCGAACGGGCAGGGCGCCCTGCTCGGCGGCGGCATGCGGTGGCGGGCCGACGACGGCTCGCGGCCGTACCACCACCTCGGCGTGTCGGCGTTCGCCGAGCACATCGTGGTGTCGGCCCGTTCGGCCGTGAAGGTCGACGCCGACCTCCCCTTCGAGATCGCCGCGCTGTTCGGCTGCGCCGTCCTGACCGGTGCGGGCGCGGCGCTGCACTCGGCGCGGATCCAGGCGGGGGAGAGCGTCGCGGTGCTGGGCCTCGGCGGCGTCGGCCTCGCGGCGCTGCTGATGGCGAAGGCGGCCGGAGCGTCCACATTGGTCGCCGTCGACGTCGTCGAGCACAAGCGGGAGCTGGCCGCCCGGCTCGGCGCGACCCACACCGTGGCGGGCGGGCCGGAGGCCGTCGAGCGGATCCGCGAGATCACCGGCGGTGGCGCCGAGAAGGTGATCGACACGACCGGCGTCGCGCCCGTCCTGCGGCAGGCCTACGACGCGACCCGCAGCGGCGGCACCACGGTCACCGTCGGCCTGCCGGACCCCGAGGCGCAGCTCTCCCTGCCCGCACTGAGCCTGGTCGCGGAGGAGAAGACGCTGCGGGGCAGCTACCTCGGATCGTGCGTGCCGAGGCGGGACGTGCCGCGCTTCATCGAGCTGTACCGGTCGGGCGCGCTGCCCGTCGACGCACTGCTGTCCCACCGGCTCACCCTCGACGAGATCAACGAGGGGTTCGACCGCCTGGCCGACGGCACCGCCGTCCGCCAAGTCGTCGTCCTCTGACCGCCGGCGCCGCCCAGGACCCGCGAGAACCGCCGGTCCCGGGCGGCTCGCGTCGTGCGGCCGGTGTTCAGTTTCTGAACAGTTGCGCGGGCCCGCCGATCTTAAGGTGATCGTCGCCACATCCGGTGTCGAGAGGACGACGATGACTTCGCACCGCGCACCACGCGGCCACCGGACGAACCCGGGCTCACCGGGCGCCGGCGCTTCCTCGGCTACCTGCTGGCCGCACCCACGCTGGTCGCCGCGGCCAGGCTGGCGGCCCCGCCGGCCGCCGACGCGGCCGTGCCCAGCCCGGGACTCACCGACGCCTACGACCTGTCCGACGCGCTGACCCACGCCGCCCTGCCCACCTCGAACCTGATCACGGTGGCGGTGAACCCCGACGGCACGGTGTCCTTCGCGCTGCACCGCGCCGAAGTCGGGCAGGGCATCACGACCGCGGTCGCGATGCTCATCGCCGAGGAGATGTCGCTACCGCTGGAGAAGGTCCGCATCACGCTCGCCGACGCGCGCTCCGAGCTGGTGTTCAACCAGCTCACCGGCGGATCCAACACCATCCACGCGATCTACACCCCGGTGCGCCTCGCGGCGGCGGTCGCGCGCGAGCGGATGAAGCTCACCGCCGCGCAGCAGTGGCACGTCCCGGTCGCCGAACTCGATCTCGCCGGCGGTGTCATCGCACACCGGTCTGGGAAGCGGGCGACCTACGGCTCGCTGGCGAAGACCGCGGCCAGCCCGACGACCCGGGAGTTCACCCCGCAGCTCAAGCCCGCCGCCGAGTTCACGATCATCGGCAGGCCGCACAACCGCATCGACGCGCTCGCCGCCGTCACCGGCCGCAAGCAGTTCGCGATGGACCTCGACGTGCCGGGCGCCAAGCCCACCATGGTCCGCCGGGCGCCGACGATCAACGGCACCGCGCGCTCGATCCGCAACGCCGACCAGGTGCTGACCATGCCGGGCATCACCGACGTCGCGATCATCTCCACCGGCGTCGCGGTGCGCGGCGAGACCTTCGGCCAGTGCATCGACGCCGTCCGCGCCCTCGACGTGACCTGGTCACCGGGCACTGTGGACGGTGAATCCGACGAGACGTTGCTGCGCAAGCTCAAGGCCGCGACGCCGCCGGTCAAGCCGGCGCTGCCGCTGACGACCGCGGTCGACGCCGAGTTCACCTTCGCCTTCGCCAGCAACACGCCGCTGGAGACCAACTGCGCGGTCGCCGACGTGCGGAAGGACCGGGCGGAGATCTGGTCCAGCCTCAAGGTCCCGATCATCGCCAAGCAGCAGATCGCCCAGCGCCTCGGGCTGCTGGAGACCGCGGTCACCGTGCACGTGGTGGAAGGCGGCGGATCGTTCGGCCGCCACCTCTTCCACGACGCGGCGATGGAGGCCGCCGAGGCGTCCCGGGCGTTCGGCAAACCGGTCCGGCTGATGTGGCACCGCACCGACGACTTCCGGCACGGCCGGGCGCACCCGATGTGCTTCTCGCGGATCCGGGCGACCTGCGCCGCCGGTGAGGTGCTGACCTTCGAGCAGTACCACACCAGCGTGAAAACCGATTTCGGGCACGGTTTCGGCGAGCTCATCACCGGCACCGTCACGGAACCCGAACTCGGCAACTACTCGGTCGCGCAGACCATCTTCCTGCTGTCCCAGCACAGCCCGTACGCCTTCGGCGTCACCACGCAGCTGCTCAACGAGGTTCCGCTGGAGTTCCACACCGGCAGCATGCGCAACGTCTACTCGCCCAACGTGCGGTGCGCGCAGGAACTCGTCGTCGACCAGCTCGCCGCCAAGATGGGCAAGGACCCGTTGGCGTTCCGCCGGCAATTCGCCAGGGAGGAGCGCTACCGGAAGGTGCTGGACGTCCTGGCGGAGAAGGGCAGGTGGGGCCGGTCCCTGCCCGCCGGTGTGGCGCAGGGCGTGGCGCTCGCGCACGAGTACAAGGCGGTCGCCGGCGCGCTCGTCGAGATCGACGCGCGGCCGGAAACGGTCGGCCGGGAGGTGCCGGTGCACGAGGGCGTGACCGGGCCGCGCGTCACCAGGGTGACGTTCGTGGTCGACCCGGGCCTGTGCATCAACCCGCGCGGCCTCGAAGCGCAGATGCTCGGCGGGATCAACGACGGCATCGCCACCGCCCTGACCTTCGGTCTGCACATCGACCGCGGCCTGCCGCTGGAAGGCAGCTGGGACAACGGTTTCTACACGCGGCAGTGGAACGTCCCGCCCGAGGTCGAGGTCATCATCATGCCCGATTCCGGCGCCGATCCCGGCGGCGCGGGCGAACTGGCGGTTGCGCCCACGATGGCCGCGGTCGCCTGCGCGTACGCCAGGGCGACCGGCACGATGCCCACCACCTTCCCGATCAACCACCACGACCCGCTGCGCTTCGAGCCGCTGCCGCGCGAACCGTCCATCCCGCAGTCGCCCACCGACGGCCTGGACAAGGCGTTCTGAGGAGCCCTCATGCCAAAGCACACTTTCAAGCTCAACGGCGAACAGGTCACCGTCGAGGTTCCCGGCGAGGTGCGGCTGCTGTGGGTGCTGCGCGACGTCCTCGGCGTACGGGGACCGAAGTACGGCTGCGGGATCGGGGTCTGCCAGGCCTGCACCTGCCACATCAACGGCAAGGCCTTCAACCCGTGCTCCGTCCCCATCTCCGAGATCGGGCCCGACGACGAGATCACCACGATCGAGGGCTTGCCGGCGACCGTCGGCAAGGACCTGCACCCGATGCAGCAGGCCTGGCTGGACCGGGACGTCGCGCAGTGCGGCTACTGCCAGCCGGGCCAGATCATGACGGCGGTCGCCACGGTCCGCAAGGTCCGCGAGGAGGGCCGCGAGATCGGCGACGAAGACCTCGACAAGATCCGCAACGTCTGCCGGTGCGGCACCTACCAGCGAATCCGGGAGGCCATCAGGGCAGGCGCCGACGCGACCGAGTAGGCGCACCGCCGGTGGGCGGCACGACCGCCCACCGGCGGTTCGAAAACCCCCGAATCTCTTTGCGGAGCAGGTAAAATCGATCGGGTTGACCACTTTCGCGATCGGGGAGGTCGTTGGTGGAGAGGGACGTCCGGACGATGGACGACGTAATGCGCATGCTCGACCGGATGCTCGCGGCGGATGCGCGCAACACCCCGGACTGGTGGGACCGGTTCTACTCGAACCGCGCCAAGCCGATTCCCTTCTTCGCCGCCAAACCGGACGAGAACCTGGTGTCCTGCCTGGAGCGCGGCGTGCTCGCTCCCGGGCGCGCGCTGGACCTGGGGTGCGGCCCGGGGCGCAACGCGGTGCACCTCGCGTCGCTGGGCTTCGAGGTCGACGCCATCGACCTCTCGCCGGAGGCCGTGTCCTGGGGCCGGGAGCGCGCCCGCGAGGCCGGCGTCGACGTGCGCTTCCACTGCGCCGACATGTTCTCCGCGGACCTGCGGCTGGGTCGCTACGACCTGGTCTACGACTCCGGCTGCCTGCACCACCTGCCGCCGCACCGCCGGGTCGGCTACCTGGACCTGCTCGACCGGGTGCTGGTCCCCGGCGGTCATCTCGGCCTGACCTGCTTCGCCGCCGGAGCGATGGGATCGGAGCTCTCCGACGAGGAGTTCTACCGCCAGGGCGACCTGGGCGGCGGGATGGCCTTCGAGCCGGACTCGCTGCGCTGGATCTTCTCGGACTACACCGAGATCGAGCTGCGGCCCATGGTGGAGCAGCCGCCGGACGCGCCGCACTTCGGCGTCCCCTTCCTGCTGGCCGCGTTGTTCCGCCGGCCCGCGGCCCGTTGACCACCTCGTACTACTGGCGGTGCGTGCATTCGGCGGCATTGCACCCGCACGGCTGCTTGCTTCGGTGGCGGGGGTCACAGATAATCCGACGTTAACTTTCGTTAACGCAGCGCCGGACGCATGACCGGGCGGGGCCGGGAGGCAGCGGTGAATCCGAGCGGGAACCAGGTGATGCGTCCCGAGATCGCCTCGTCCTGGCGGCGCACCAGCATGAGCGGGCTCCGCCCGGAGTCGGCGCTGGACGGCTTGCACATCGCCGAGTTCGACACCGCCAGCCGGCTCATGCGCGCCGCCGGACCGGTGCTGGACGAACTCGCCACGCGCCTGTTGGACACCACCTTCTGCATCGCGCTCGCCGACAGCTCCTGCCGGATCGTGGACCGCCGCTTCACCGACCAGCGCACCGAGCTCGCGCTGAACCGGATCAGCGCCGTGCCCGGCGCGCAGTTCACCGAGGAACACGCGGGCACCAACGCGCTCGGCACGCCGTTCGAGGTCATGCGCGGGGTCGCGGTGCACGGAGCGGAGCACTTCGTCGAGGCGCTCAAGGCGTTCAGCTGCTACGGCCACCCGATCCGCCATCCGGTGACGCGCCGGATCGAAGGCGTCCTGGACATCACCGGGCTCACGCGCGACGCCAATCCGCTGTTCGCGCCGCTGCTGCAGCGCGCCGTCGAAGACATCGAGCAGCGGCTGTGGGAAGGCGCGCGGCTATCGGAGAAGCGCCTGCTGCGGGCCTTCCAGCACGCCTCCCGCAGCCCGTGCCGGGCCGTGGTGGCGATCGGCGGCGAGTTCGTCCTGACCAACCGGGCCGCGCTCGACCTGCTGGAACCCCCGGATCACGCGGTGCTGCGCGACCTCGTCTCCGGCGTGACCGGATCCGTCGCCCGCGACCTGGTGCTGGGTTCGGGTGCGGCCGTGCACCTGCGGGCCGAGAAGATCACCGGCACGGCCGACGGCTTCCTGGTCGAGCTGACGCCCCGCGCCCGCACGCGGCTCCCGGTGCCGCGTGGCCGGGTGGCCGAGAACCGGCGTCCCGGGCTGGACCAGCAGCTAGCCGAGCTGAGCAGGGGAGCGGGGCCGGTGCTCATCGCCGGAGAACCCGGCTCCGGACGCACCTCCGCGGCGCGCGCCATCGCCGCATCGCGGACCGTGCAGGTGCTCGACGCCGCGGACGTGGTCGTCGTCGGCGAACAGGAGTGGGCCAAGCGCCTCCGCTCGCCGAAACCGGGCGCGGAAGTCCTCGTCGTCGAAGGAATCGAGCTGCTGTCCGACGCGCTGTGCGCCGGGCTGGCGCGCATGCTCGCGGACGATCCAGGTGTGCGCGTCGTGCTCACCTCGGCGCCGCGATCCGAGCTGCCGCCGCGGGTGCTGAGCCTCGCGGCGACCTGCCCGTCCCGCGTGGAACTGCCCCCGCTGCGCAACCGGACCGACGAGTTCGCGCCGATCGCGCGCACCATGCTCGCCGAGCTCCGGGCCGACCTGCGCATCGCGCCGAGCGCCTTGGAGGCGCTGATCGCCCAGCAGTGGCCCGGGAACCTCCGGGAACTGGCCGGGGTGCTCCGCGGCATCACCGAGCGGCGGACGGCCGGTGACATCACCGTCGCGGACCTCCCGGCCGGCTATCGCGATGCAGGCCGCACCGCCAGGCTGAGCAGGCGGGATCGGGCCGAACGCGACGCCATCACCGAGGCCTTGCGCGACACCGGCGGCAACAAGGTGCAGGCGGCGCAGCGCCTGGGCATCAGCCGCACCACGCTGTACAGCAGGATGCGTGCGCTCGGGGTGTCCCGTTGAGGTGTTCAGTTCTTGAACAGTTACCGCCCGCACGCGGCCGCGAACATGGTCCCCGTCACAACGACGTGAGGAGGCCAGGTGACTGCGGTGGATGAGTTCCCGGTGCTGACGACGGTCCGGGATTTCCTGTCCGGTCCGAAGAAACTGCTGATCGGCGGTGAATGGGTGGACGCGGCGTCGGGCCGCACCTTCGCCACGCACGACCCGGCGACCGGCGAGCGGCTGACAGAGGTGGCGCACGGGCAGGCCGAGGACGTGGACCGGGCGGTCGCCGCCGCGCGTCGCGCGTTCGAGGACGGCCCGTGGGCGCGCATGAAGCCCAACGAGCGCGAGCGGCTGATCTGGCGCGTCGGCGACGTCCTCAGCGAGCGGGCCGCGGAATTCGGCCAGCTCGAAGCGCTCGACAACGGCAAGTCCGCGGCGATCGCGCAGGCGGTGGACACCGGCTGGGCGGCCGACGTGTTCCGCTACTACGCCGGGTGGGCGACGAAGATCCACGGCAGCACGGTGAACGTATCGATGCCGTTCGTGCCCGGCGGCGAGTTCCACGCCTACACGCTGCGCGAGCCGGTCGGCGTCTGCGGCCAGATCATCCCGTGGAACTTCCCGCTGCTGATGGCGACCTGGAAGCTGGCGCCCGCGCTCGCGGCCGGCAACACCGTGGTGCTCAAGCCCGCTGAGCAGACGCCGCTGACCGCGCTGCTGCTCGGCGAGGTCTTCCAGGAAGCCGGATTCCCGCCCGGCGTGGTCAACATCATCACCGGCTACGGCGACGCCGGTGCGGCGATCGCCGCGCACGACGACGTGGACAAGGTCGCGTTCACCGGATCCACCGAGGTGGGCAAGAAGATCGTCGCCGCGGCGCAGGGCAACCTCAAGAAGGTGTCGCTGGAACTCGGCGGCAAGAGCCCGAACGTGGTGTTCGCCGACGCCGACTTCGAGACGGCGGTGCCCGGCTCGCTGAACGCCTGGCTGTTCAACCACGGGCAGTGCTGCGTCGCGGGCACCCGGCTATTCGTCGAGGACGCCATCTTCGACGAGTTCACCGCCGCGGTCGCCGAGGCCGCGAGCCAGGTCAAGATCGGGCCGGGCCTGGACCCCGCCACCCAGCTCGGGCCGCTGGTCTCCCAGGAGCAGTTCGACCGCGTCACCGGCTACGTCGAAGCGGGCCTCTCGGCCGGCGCGCGGGCGCTGACCGGCGGAAAGCGTTGGGGCGAAAGCGGATTCTTCGTGGAGCCGACCGTGCTGGTGGACGTGCAGCCGGAGTTCAGCGTGGTGCGCGAGGAGATCTTCGGCCCCGTGGTGGCCGCGCTTCCGTTCAACGCCGAGCAGGGCGTGGCGCCGGCCGCCAACGACAGCGTGTACGGGCTCGCCGCGGGCGTGTGGACCCGCGACATCTCCAAGGCTCACCGGGTCGCCAAGCAGCTCAAGGCCGGTTCGGTGTGGATCAACCAGTACAACGGCTTCGACACCGCGCTTCCCTTCGGCGGTTACAAGCAGTCGGGCTGGGGACGGGAACTGGGCGCGGACGCGATCGATCTCTACACCCAGACCAAGGCAGTCAACGTCGCCCTGTGATTCGGAGGTAGCCGCACGTGAAGACCAAGGCAGCAGTTCTGCGTGAAGTGGGCAAGCCGTTCGAGATCGTCGAACTGGACCTGGACGGCCCGGGCCCGGGAGAAGTCCTGATCAAGTACGCCGCGGCCGGGCTGTGCCACTCGGACCTGCACCTCACCGACGGCGACCTGCCGCCGCGCTTCCCGATCGTCGGCGGGCACGAGGGCGCCGGGATCATCGAGGAGGTCGGGCCCGGGGTCACCAAGGTCAAGCCCGGCGACCACGTGGTGTGCAGCTTCATCCCCAACTGCGGGACCTGCCGCTACTGCTCGACCGGCAGGCAGAACCTGTGCGACATGGGCGCCACCATCCTGGCCGGCTCCATGCCCGACGGGACGTTCCGGTTCCACGGCGAGGGCCAGGACTTCGGCGCCATGTGCATGCTGGGCACCTTCTCCGAGCGGGCGACGATCTCGCAGCACTCGGTGGTCAAGGTGGACGACTGGCTGCCCCTGGAGACCGCGGTCGTCGTCGGCTGCGGGGTGCCCAGCGGGTGGGGCACGGCGGTCAACGCCGGCAACGTCCGGGCCGGTGACACCGTGATCATCTACGGCATCGGCGGCCTCGGCATCAACGCCGTGCAGGGCGCGCTGCAAGCGGGCGCCAAGTACGTGGTCGTCGTCGATCCGCTCGAGTTCAAGCGGCAAACGGCGCTGAAGTTCGGTGCCACGCACGCCTTCGCCGACGCCGACGAGGCCCAGGCGAAGGTCACCGAGCTGACCTGGGGCCAGGGCGCGGACGCCGCGCTGATCCTGGTCGGGACCGTCGACGAGACCGTGGTGTCCAAGGCGACCGCGGCGATCGGCAAGGGCGGCACCGTGGTGATCACAGGGCTCGCCGATCCGGCGAAGCTCACCGTGCATGTCTCCGGCGCGGACCTGACGCTGAACGAGAAGACCATCAAGGGCACGCTGTTCGGCTCGTCCAACCCGCAGTACGACATCGTGCGGCTGCTGCGCCTCTACGACGCGGGCAAGCTCAAGCTAGACGAGCTGGTGACGACGCGCTACAGCCTGGAGGAGGTCAACCAGGGCTACCAGGACCTGCGCGACGGCAAGAACATCCGCGGCGTGATCGTGTACGACTGATCCGCGGACCGGGAGCTCCGGGGGGCCACCGCACCCCGGAGCTCCCGGCTAGCCCGAGGCGAACGCCTCGACGATCTTGGCATTGAACGCGGGCAGATCGCGGGGGCTGCGGCTGGTGACCAGCCCGCGGTCGACCACCACTTCCTCGTCGACGACCTCACCGCCGGCGTTGCGGATGTCGGTGCGGATGCTGTGGAACGAGGTCAGCTTGCGGTCCCGCACCACGTCCGCCTCCACGAGCGTCCAAGGCCCGTGGCAGATCGCCCCGACCGGCTTGCCCGAGTCCACGAAGCTCCGGACGAACTCCACCGCACGCGCGTCGCGCCGGAGGTTGTCCGGGTTGATCGTGCCGCCGGGCAGGATCAACGCGTCGTAGTCGTCGGCCGACGCATCGGAGATCTCGCGGTCCACCGTGAACCGGTCGCCCGGGTCGATGTCGTGGTTCATCGCCTGGATCTGACCGGCGTGCACCGAAACCAGCTCCGTCTCGGCCCCGGCCTGCTCCACGGCCTGGCGGGGCTGTTCGAGCTCGACCTGCTCGACACCGTCCGCAGCGAGGATCGCCACCCGGCGGCCGCGCAGTTCGTTCGCCATGTCCGATCACCTTCCCCGATCTGGTCTGCGGTGCGTCCGGACAGCTCCAGGGTGCGCCGCCGCGTTCCCGATGCAACTCGGCGGCGCTGGGAGCTTGCCGCCGGACGGCTGCCGCTAGCGGGACTCGTTCCAGACCGGGTGCGGTGACTCGCGGACCTGCCCGTCGGACCGGAACACCAGGAAGCGGTCGAAGGACCTCGCGAACCAGCGGTCGTGGGTGACCGCGACGACCGTGCCCTCGAAGTCGTCCAAACCGGACTGCAGCGCGTCCGCCGAGACCAGGTCCAGGTTGTCCGTGGGCTCGTCGAGCAGCAGCAGGTTGGCGCCTTCCAGCTCCAGCAGCAGGATCTGGAACCTCGCCTGCTGCCCACCGGAAAGCGTGTCGAACGGCCGCTGCGCGGCCTGCACGATGTCGTAGCGCGCCAACGCGCGGCTGGCTTCCTCGCGCGTCATGCCCGACCGGCGCTTGCCGCCGCCCATGAGCAACTCCAGCAGCGTCCGCCCGGCGAACTCGGGATGTTCGTGCGTCTGCGCGAACATCCCGGGCACCACCCGCGCGCCCAGGCGCGCGAGGCCGGTGTGCCGGACCGGGGTCAGCGCCTCCTGGTCCAGGTCGGACACGTGGTCGTCGCTGCCGCCTCGGGCGAGCAGCCGCAGAAAGTGCGACTTCCCGCTCCCGTTCGCGCCCAGCACCGCGATCCGCTCGCCGTAGCGGAACTCCGCGTTGAACGGCTTGGTGAGCCCGTCCAGGGCGAGGTCTTCGCAGACGACCGCGCGCTTGCCGGTGCGCCCACCGGGCAAGCGCACCTGCACCCGCTGCTCGCGCGGCACCGCCTCCGGCGGCCCGGCCTCCTCGAACTTGCGCAGCCGCGTCTGCGCCGCCTGGTAGCGCGTCGCCATGCCGTCGTTGTAGCTCGCCTTCTGCTTGAGGTCGTTCACCAGCCGCACGAGCTTGGCCCGGTCCTCGTCCCACCTCCGACGGAGCTCGTCCAGCCGGGACATCCGCTCCTCGCGTGCCTCGTCGTAGCCGGCGAACCCGCCGCCGTGCACCCAGATGCGGTTGCCCGCCACGCCGAGCTCCACCGTCACGATGCGGTTGGCGGTGCGGTGCAGCAGCTCCCGGTCGTGCGTGACGAACAGGACGGACTTCGGCGTCTCCCGGATCTGCTCCTCCAGCCACTGCTTGCCGGGCACGTCGAGGTAGTTGTCCGGCTCGTCGAGCAACAGCACCTCGTCCGGCCCTTGCAACAGCGATTCGAGGGCGAGCCGCTTCTGCTGGCCGCCCGAGAGCTTGCGCAGCTCCCGGTACCGGATCCGGTCGAACGGTCGGCCGATCGCGGCCGTGCAGCACCGGTCCCAGTGCACCTCGGCGTCGTACCCGCCGGCATCGGTGTACTCGGAAATCGCCTCGGCGTAAGCGATCTGCGCGGCATCGTCGTCGTGCTCGATCAGCCGGTCCTCGGCCAGGTCGAGCGCTTTCGCCGCGGCGCGCAGCCGGGGCGGGGCCAGCGAGATCAGCAGGTCCCGCACCGTCGAGTCGTCGCGGGTGTGGCCGATGAACTGGCGCATCACCCCGAGCCCGCCGGAACGGGTCACGCTGCCCTCGTGCGGTGCGAGATCGCCCGCGATCAACCGGAGCAGCGTCGTCTTCCCGGCACCGTTCGGGCCCACCAGCGCGGCCTTGACGCCGTCTCCGACGCGGAACGACACGTCATCGAGCAGCACCCGGCCGTCCGGCAGGACGTAGTGCGCTTTCTGCAACTCGACATGCCCCACGGTTGTTGGCTCCTTAAAGTGCTCAGAATTTTTCGTTGCCGCACCGCCGGATTCGGCGAGTGCTACGCCGGGATCAGGTCCGCGACGTGGCGGCGCAGCACCTCGGCGACCAGCGAGGCATCGGTCGAGCCGTGCGGGTAGACCAGCTCGAAGGTCAAGCCCCCGACGACCGCGGTCAGCCGTTCCGCCTCCAGCTCGGCGTCGCGGACGCCCGCCGCCTGCAGCGCTTCCCGGAAGACGGCGCGAAGATCGGTGCCCATCCGGGTCGCCAGCGGCCGGAACTCCGGCCGCAGCCGCGCGGCGGTGATCAGCTCGGCCAGCACGATCAGCTCGGCCCGGTCGTCGTCCGCGACGGGCAGCACGGCATGGCACACCGCCTCGACCAGCGCGCGGCGGCCCGGCACGTCGAGCGGGGAACCCGTCGGCGGCATCGCCCGTTCGAGCCTCCGCGCCATGCGGGCGCCCACCTCTTCGGCGGCGGCGACCATCAGCCCCTCGTGGCTGCCGAAGTGGTGCCGCACGGAACCGATGTTGATGCCCGACTCGTCGGCGACCTTCCGCAGCGAGGCCGCGCCGACCCCGCCGCGCGCGACGAGCCGGAAAACGGCGTCAACGATGCGGTTCTTGGCGGCTGCGGTCGCGGCATCACGGGCTGTCACGAGGTAAAACTATCACATGTGTGATAATCGTTTTCGGGCTCCGGATCCGCCCGGGCCAGCACCCACTGGAAGGTGGCCGGGCCTTCGGGCTCCCGCATGGTGACGATCTCGTCGATCAGCAGGGTGAAATCGGCCTCTTCGAGCAGCTCGCGGTTCCGCTGCGCGTCGAAGCTGCTGAAGAACATCGGCACGCCGAGCCAGTCGTCGACGGTGCCGTCCGTCTCGCCGCAGCCCAGCGTCGCGAGGAAGTGGCCTCCCGGCCGAAGCCACCGCGCGATGCGGGCGAAGAGCGCGGCGTGCTCATCGCGGGGCAGGTGCGTGATGGAGTAGAAGGCGGTGACCGCGTCCACGCTGCCGGGATCGAGCCGGAGTCGCGTGACGTCCTCGCGCGTGAACCGTGCACGCGGCACGTTCTGCCGCGCCAGCTCGAGTTGCGCTATCGAGATGTCGACGCCGAGGACGTCGTGGTGCTCGGCGAGAATGGCTGTGCAGGGCTTGCCCGAACCGCAGCCGAGGTCCACAACAGAGGCAGCCGCGGGCAACCGGTTCGTGAGTTCGGTGAGGAAGCGCAGCCGCGGATCGCCGTGGATCTCCTCGATCCACTCCGCGTAGCGGTGCGCGATGCGGTCGTACCCCTTCTCCACCACGCGCCTGGGGTCGGATTCCATGCGTGCGACCGTAAATCACCAACGGGCCGGAGAACGAGCGATTTTCCCGCACCGCCTGAGCCGGTGCCTGCGGGGCGTCGGTTAACGTGCAGATGTGACTGCTACGGAGCCGAGCGGCTTGATCAGCATCGAGGACGTCGAGGCCGCAGCCGGCAGCATCGCCGGGCACGTCGTGCGAACGCCGACGGTGCCCAGCCCGGGGCTCACCGAACTGCTCGGGGCGCCGGTCACCGCGAAGCTGGAACTGTTGCAGCGCACCGGTTCCTTCAAGGTGCGCGGGGCGACGGCGAAGCTGCTGTCGCTGAGCGAGGCGGAGCGGGCCGCCGGTGTCGTCGCGGTGAGCGGCGGGAACCACGGGATCGCCCTCGCCGTCATGGCCGGCGCGCTGGACGTCAAAGCGACCGTCGTCATGCCGAGCTCGGCGCCCGCTCGCGCCGTCGAGATCGCGGAGGCGGCCGGGGCCGTCGTTCGCATCACTGACGACATGGCCGGCGCGTTCGCGCTGACGGCCGAGCTGCGGGCGAGCGGGCTCACCCTGGTGCACCCGTTCGACGATCCGGTCGTCATCGCAGGTCAGGGCACGGTCGGCCTGGAGTTCGCCGACGATGCCGACGAGCTCACCGACGTGCTGGTCAGCATCGGCGGCGGCGGGCTGATCGCCGGCATCGCCGCGGCGCTGCGCGCGCGACGCCCCGATGTGCGGATCTGGGGAGTGGAGACCGGGGGAGCGCAGGCGATGTCCGAGGCGCTGGCGGCAGGCGGGCCGGTGCCCGTCGAACTGTCTTCGATCGTGTCCACGCTCAGCGCCCCGGCGGTCTCCCAGCTGACCTACGATCACGTGTCCACATTGGTCACCGAGGTCCTCGTGGTGCCCGACGCCGAGGCGGTGCGGGGAGTCCTGGACCTGGCCGACCACGCGAAGGTCTGGGCCGAGCCCGCCGCGGGATGCCTCCTGCCCGCCGCGCGCCAGGTGCTCGACCGGGTCGGCCCAGGCGCCAGGCTCGGGCTGGTGCTGTGCGGCGGGAACGCCACGACCGCCGACGTCGCCGCCTGGGCACGCCGCTTCGGCCTCGGCTGAACCCCGGCGGCCGCGTCCACAGTGGAGCGGATCGCGGCTGCTCGATCTGGCCTGACTCTGGGTACTCAGGGCGTATGGACCGGTGCTTCCGGTGCAGCTACTGCAGAGGGGGCTGTGATGAACGAGCGCTCATGGGAGCGGGTGGGAGCGGCCAGCGGCCTGGTCACCGCTGTGTTGTTGCTGGTCAGCCTACTGCTCAACCCCTTGTCACCGCCCAGCGACGAGCCGGTGCGCACCTTCTTCTACGTGACCGCCAACCGCCCTACCGTGCTGCTGGCCGCCTTGCTGTCGACCGTGGCCGCGGTGGTCTTCCTGTGGTTCGTGGGGCACCTGCGCCACCTGTTGCAGCGCGCTGAAGGCGGCGCGGAGGCGTTCTCGCCGGTGGTGTTCGGCGCCGGAGTCAGCCTCGCGACGATGGCGATGCTGAGCGCGCTGCCGGCCACCACGCTGGTTTCGCTGAGCCGCAACGTGGAGACCGCGAGCCAGGCGATGGTGTTCGTGCTCGCCGAACTGCACCGGCTGTCGCTCGGGGGGATCGGCCTGCTGGTCGCCCTGTTCGCGGGCGCCGCCGGGGCGGCCGTGCTGCGCGGCGAACTCCTGGCGCCGTGGCTGGGCTGGTTCGGCTTCGGCGTGGGCCTGATCGGGCTGATCGCCGGCGTCACCTCCTTCTACATGCCCAGCGCTTTCGTCTCAGTCGCCGGCCTGGTGACCGGTCTCGTGTTCGCGCTGTGGATCGGCGTCGCATCGGTGCTGATGGTGTACCGGCCGGAGGTCGACCGGGCCCCGGCCGCCGGCCCGGCGTTCGCGCACTGAGCCCGGGGCCCGTTCCCGGTCAGTCCTCGAGGAACGCGAGGTCGAGGCGGCGGAGGCGATCCGGGTCGGCGAGGATGTTGAGCTCCACGACCTTGCCGCGGGCGACTGTGAACGCCGCGAGCGAGATCGGCCGGCCGTCGGAGATCGCCACCGCCCCCGGCACGCCGTTGACGAGCGCGGGCCGGGTCGCCTCGGCGAGCTGCGCGAAGATGACCGCGCCTCCCGCCACCTCCTTCGCGCCGCGCCGCATGACGCTCGGGCGCAGCGCGCCCCCGTCGGTGCGCACCACGACATCCGGGTCGAGGACCGCGAGTAGCGCGTCGAAGTCCCCGGCGCGCGCGGCCGCGAGGAAGGCGTCGACGACTTCGCGCTGCTGGGCCAGATCCGCGTCGGGAGCCGGGGCCGCGCCCTGCACCCGGCTCCGGGCCCGGCTGGCGAGCTTGCGGGCCGCCGTGGAGGTGCGCCCGACGATGGGCGCGATCTCGTCGAACGGCACCGCGAACAGGTCGTGCAGCACGAAAGCGAGCCGTTCGGCGGGCGTGAGCGTTTCGAGGACCACCAGCAGCGCGAGACCGACGGAGTCGGCCAGCAGCGCCTCGTGCTCCGGGGTGATGGCGTCCGGGCTGCTGATGATCGGATCGGGTACGTGCACGTCCAGCGGCTCCTCGCGGCGCGCCGTCCGCGTGCGGAGCATGTTCAGACACACCCGGCCGACGACCGTCGTCAGCCAGCCGCCGAGGTTCTCGATCTCCGCGGAGTCGGAGCGGCTGAGCCGCAGCCAGGCCTCCTGGACCGCATCGTCGGCCTCGCTCAGCGAGCCCAGCATCCGGTAGGCCACCGCCCGCAGGTGCCTGCGGTGGGCCTCGAAGCGATCCGCCAGAAAGTCCTTGTCGTCCATCGGCCGCATTCCTCCGTCACGTCGTGTCGTAGGAGTGACCCGCCGGACCCGGCCGATGTGACACCTCGGCCGCCGGCGCACTCCCGGAGGACCTGTCAGCTCGCCGCGGCATCACCGTCCGGGTGCGGCCAGATGCCGGACGTGCCGCGGCGGTGGCTGTCGACGAGGTGCGTGTCGACGATGCCGATCGCTTCCATCAGCGCGAACATCGTCGTCGGGCCGACGAACGCGAAACCCTTGCGGCGCAGCGCCTTCGACAGGGCCACGGATTCCGGCGACGTCGTGGGGATCTCGGCCATCGTCCGCGGGCGCGGCGTGGTCTCCGGCTTGAACGACCAGACGAACGCTTCCAGCCCGTCCTCGGCGCGGAGTTCGATGGTCGCGCGGGCGTTGGTGATGGCCGCGCGGATCTTGGCCTTGTTGCGCACGATCCCCGCGTTGCCGAGCAGCCGCGCCTCGTCATCTTCGGTGTAGGCCGCGACGGAGTCCGGATCGAAGTCGTCGAACGCCTCGCGGAAGGCCGGGCGCTTGCGCAGGATCGTCGCCCAGGAGAGCCCCGCCTGGAAGCCCTCCAGGCTGATCCGCTCGAACAGCGCCTGCTCGCCGTGCACGGGCATGCCCCACTCGTTGTCGTAGTACTCGCGCAGCAGGGGATCGCGGGCAGCCCACGGCGGCCGCGCCAACCCGTCCTCGCCGATCACGACCCCGGTGTCGGTCGTCGTGGTGTCTGCCGCTGCGGGACTCACTGTCTCGTTCTCCTCGGTTTCTCGGCTTCTCGGCGTTCTCGGTCGTCATGCGGAGCGGTGCACGAGGATGGTGCGGACCACTTCCCAGGTGCCGCCGTCGCGGGCCGCGCCGCGCAGCCCGTCGAAGGTTCCCACGCCGCCCATGGCGATCAGCTCGTCGCTGGCGAGTGCTGCGGTCCCGATCGTACGGGCCGGGTCCCAGTCGGTGGAGTACAGAAGCCGACGCCCCATCTGCACCCAGCCGGTCACCTGCCCCGTCACCACCCACGCGTCCGGGCCCGGCTCGGTGAAGCGCCGCGCCTGCCGCAGCCACGACGCGGCGCGCTCCGGCCAGTCGACGACGTCGAGCACGTACCCGCCCTGCTCGCGCCACGCCCGCTCGACGGCATCTGCGGTCTCCCGGGACGGGGCGTCACGCGAGCAGCCGATGACGATCGAGGTCACCCGCGGCCGCAGCCCGGCGAGCAGACCCACCACCGTCGCCAGCTCGATTTCGCCGTGCGGCAGCGGAATCCCGGCCTCCGTGCAGGTTCCGCGTGCAAGCGGTGAGTGCGTTCGTCGCGTCATCGAAGCGCCCCTTGGGTGCGTCATGCCGCGTCGTGGAAGACCAGCCCCAGCGTGTGGCGTCGTCCGGTACGCACCGGCGAAACCCCGTGCCGCACTGGGGAAGCGGACCAGCCGCGAGCCGAGCGCACCGGCCGGTCGCGCGTGGTGAACACCAGGCCGTGCCCCTGCGGGATCAGCGTTGCGGTGCCCCGGGATTGGGCGCGTGGGCGCTGCTCCACCAGCAGGAACTCGCCCCCGGTGTGATCGGTCCCCGGGTCGTTGAGGTTGATCACCACCTGCAGCGGGAACACCTTGTCGCCGTACAGGTCCCGGTGCAGCGCGTTCCAGCCGCCCGGCTCGTAGCGCAGCAGGATCGGCGTGGGACGGGCCTGCCCGGCCCGGTGACAGATGTCCAGCCACTCGTCGAGGGTGTCCGGCCATTCCGCTTCCCGGCCGAGTTTCTCGGCCCAGTCCTGGGCGATCGGCAGCAGCCGCGGGTAGAGGGCCTGCCGCAGCTTCTCCACCGGTTCCGGGAAAGGCGCGGCGAAGTAGTGGTAGTCGCCGTTGTCCCCGAAGCGGTGGCGGCGCAGGTTGATCGTGGCCCGGAAGTGCTCCGGCTCGTCCCACAGGGCCGCGATCCGCTCGCACTCGGCGGGGTTCAGCAACTGCGGCAGCAGCGCGCAACCGTGGTCGTTGACCTCGGCGGCGACCCCCTCCCAGTCCGCCGCCGCGACCCGTTTCGCGTACCGGTCCGTCTTCGACGTGCTCATGCCGCCTCCAGGTGCAGCAGGGTTTCCTTGGCTTCAGCGCCGCCGACGTACCCGCCCGAGGTGCCGTCCGAGCGCACGACCCGGTGGCACGGCACCACCACCGGCAGCGGGTTGGTCGCGCACGCGGTGCCCACCGCGCGAACCGCCCGCGGGCTGCCCGCCGCGGCGGCGACCTCGGCGTAGCTGGCGGTGCGGCCGTAGGCGATGTCGGGCAGGTGCTCCAGCACGTTGAGCCGGAACCCGCGCGAGAGCCGCCAGTCCAGCGGCAGGTCGAAAGTCCGCCGCCGCCCGGCGAAGTACTCGTCGATCTGGCGGGCCGCCTCGTCGAGCCGGTCCGGCGCCCGCAGGATGCGCGGGCTGATCAGCTCGGCCAGCGATTCCAGGACCGAGCTGTGCCCCTGACGGTCGAAGGCGACCCGAACCAGGCCGCGCTCGGTGGCGGCCAGCAGCAGCCCGCCGACCGGGGTGTCGACGGTTCGGTAGGCGACGTCGAGCAGCCCCTCCCGCCGGGCCGCGCTCACCAGCTCGATGTGCAGCCGCTCGCTGGTGTTGAAGTCGATCGCCGGGAGCGCGTCGAACAGGTGTCTGTCGTCGGATTCGTGGATCGTCATCATCACGCTTCCCTCCCCACGGTCGTGGTGGGTCGATAGGTCGTGCGCAGGGTCTTGATGCCGTCCGCGGCGGCCCGTCGGGCGGCTTCGGTGCTGCCGCCGAGAATCGTGGCGATCTCGGCGTAGGGCAGGCCGGCCAGGTAGTGGTAGGCCACCGCCATGCGCTGCTTGGTCGGCAGCGCGCTCAGCGCGGCCCACAGGTCGCCGTTCCAGTCCTCCGGGCGGCCGGTCGTGCTGGCTCGCTCGGGCAGGCGCTCGACCACCACCGGGCGGCGGGCCGTCGCCCTGGTGACGTCGACCGCCTTGCGGTGGGCGATCGTGACCAGCCACGCCTCCACGTTGGTGTCCTCGGCCAGTTCCGGGTAGACGCGCAGCGCGGCCAGGAACGTCTCGGACCACGCGTCCTCGGCGTCGGCCGGCCCGAGGACGGCCCGGCACACTCGCAGCACCATCGGGCCGTACTCGTCAACGATCTGCTCGAACGGTCTCACTTTCACTCCCCGTAGACGCCCCGCGCCGCGGAAACGTGAGATGCGGATCGGCCCGTTTTCCCGATCGTCACCCGCACGTGGCCGTCCCGCGTTTCGGGACCGGGCCGGGGCGGTGGTGCCGCGTGACGAGCGTCTCACCGGCGGTGCGGCGGTGCGGCGGTGCGGCGGAAGATCATGTTCGGCCCGGTCCGCGCCCGGTCGCGAGGGCGGCCCGGCGCGGACCGGGCGCAGCACCGGCCCTTGCCAACGGCCCCCCGATCGGTAGCCTCCGTTGTGCTGGTGGTTCGTCCGCCCCGAAGCGGGGTGGACGAGGCAAGAGGGAACCCGGTGCGAATCCGGGACTGCCCCGCAGCGGTGAGTGGGAACGACCGCCGTCCCCGGTCCCAGACCGGGCACAGCACTGGGCACGCGTGCCTGGGAAGCGACGGCCACTAGGAATCCCGGCTCCGGCCGGGACGCGCCCGCGAGTCCGAAGACCTGCCACCGGTGCGCGCACCGGATGGTGCGCGCGGTCCGAGGTCTCGCGGGAGGACCTGGCGGACGACCGGCTCGCGGTGCGCGCTGGTCCGCCTGTGCCTTCCCAGGCCTCGGGGCATCTGCCGTCGAGCTCGCGAGGAGAGGGCGTTGACCAGCAAGATCGGATCTACCGTACTCGGATACCCCCGGATCGGACCGAACCGGGAACTCAAGCGCGCGCTGGAGCGCTACTGGTCGTCCCGCATCGGCGAGGCGGAGCTGCGCGCGGTGGCGCGCGAACTCCGCGCCCAGACCTGGCGGTCGCTGTGGGACGTCGGCCTGGATTCGGTGCCGGGCAACACGTTCTCGTTCTACGACCAGGTGCTGGACACCGCGGTCACCTTCGGCGCGATCTCGCCGCGCTTCGCGAAGCTCGGGCTGGGCCCGCTGGACACCTATTTCGCGATGGCGCGCGGTGTGGCGGCCGAGCCGCCGCTGGAGATGACGAAGTGGTTCGACACGAACTACCACTACCTGGTGCCCGAGATCGGCCCGGGAACGCGGTTCTCGCTGGCCGACCGGACTCCCGTGGAGCAGTACCGGGAGGCCGTCGAGCTGGGCGTGACCACCCGCCCGGTGCTGGTCGGCCCGCTCACGTTCCTGCTGCTGGCCAAGTCCGCGGACGGCGCGCCGCAGTCGTTCCGGCCGCTGGACCGGCTGGACGCGCTGCTGGACGCCTACGCGGAGCTGCTCGGCGAGCTGCACCGCGCCGGCGTGGAGTGGGTGCAGCTGGACGAGCCGGCCTTCGCCGCCGACCGATCGCCGGCGGAACTCGCCGCGCTGCGCGCCGCCTACCAGCGGCTCGGCGATCTGGTGGAGCGGCCGAAGCTGCTGGTCGCGGGGTACTTCGGCGATCTTGGCGAGGCGCTGGAGGTGCTGGCGTCCAGCCCGGTCGAAGCGATCGGCGTCGACCTCGTCGCCGGTAAGTCCACAGTGGACGTCCTGTCGTCGGTTCGCGGGCTCAGCGGCAAGATCCTGGTGGCCGGGCTCGTCGACGGGCGCAATGTCTGGCGCACCGATCTCGACAAGGCGCTCGCGACCGCCGCTACGCTGCTCGGCTCGGCGAACGAGGTCGCGGTCGGCACATCGTGCTCCCTGCTGCACGTGCCCTACGACGTCGAAGCGGAAACCGGCATCGACCCGCAGGTGAAGTCCTGGCTGGCGTACGCCGCGCAGAAGGTCCGCGAGGTGGTCGTGCTGGGCCGCGCGTTGCGCGAGGGCCGCGACGCGGTGGCCGACGAGCTGGCCGAGGCGCGCGCCGCGATCGCCGACCGCGCCGCCGCGGACCGGGTCCGGAACAATCGCGTGCGCGCTCGATTGCAGGCATTGCGGCCGGAGTACACGCAGCGCGGCGAGTACGACGCGCGGCGCGCGGCTCAGCAGAAGGAGCTGAACCTGCCGCCGTTGCCGACCACGACGATCGGATCGTTCCCGCAGACCACGGACGTCCGCAAGGCCCGCGCCGCGGTGCGCGCCGGCCGCATCGACCAGGCGACGTACCGGCGGCGGATGCAGGACGAGATCGAGCGCGTCATCCGCCTGCAGGAAGGACTCGGGCTCGACGTGCTGGTGCACGGCGAGCCCGAGCGCAACGACATGGTGCAGTACTTCGCCGAGCACCTGGACGGCTTCGCCAGCACCGACAACGCATGGGTGCAGTCCTACGGGTCGCGGTGCGTGCGCCCGCCGATCCTCTACGGCGACGTCTCCCGCCCGGCGCCGATCACCGTCGAGTGGGCGAGCTACGCGCAGCGGCTGACCGAGAAGCCGGTCAAGGGCATGCTCACCGGCCCGGTGACGATCCTGGCATGGTCGTTCGTCCGCGACGACCAGCCGCTGGGCGACACCGCGAAGCAGGTCGCGCTGGCCATCCGGGACGAGGTCGCCGACCTGGAGGCGGTCGGCATCCGGGTCATCCAGGTCGACGAACCCGCCCTGCGCGAACTGCTCCCGCTGCGCCGGGCGGAGCACGAGGCGTACCTGGACTGGGCGGTGACGTCCTTCCGGCTCGCCACCTGCGGCGTCGCCGATTCGACCCAGATCCACACCCACCTGTGCTACTCGGAGTTCGGCGACGTGATCAACGCGATCGTGGCGCTGGGCGCCGACGTCACCAGCATCGAGGCCGCCCGCTCGCGCATGGAGGTGCTCGACGACCTCAACGCGGTCGGCTTCGGCCACGGCGTCGGGCCCGGGGTGTACGACATCCACTCGCCGCGCGTGCCGGACACCGCCGAGGTCGTCGACCTGCTGCGGGCCGCGCTGGCGGCGGTGCCGGCGGAGCGGTTGTGGGTCAACCCAGACTGCGGGCTGAAGACCCGCGGTTACGCCGAGGTCGAGGCGGCATTGAAGAACCTCGTGGCGGCGGCGGCCGAACTGCGCTGACGCCGGGCCCGCGGGCGGCGCCGCACCGGTGGCGCCGCCCGCGAAACGGTCTGATCTGCCGGGAATTTTCCGCGCGATGCGGCGACTTGATCCGATCAGGACCAGATCGAGCGAATGGAGCGCCGATGTCGCAGGAGAGCACGCCACAGGGCACCGTTGTCGCGGGATTCGAGTCCGTGCGGGAGGAGTTCGCCGCCGTGGCGGCGGCCGAGGGCGGTGACTACGCGGCCCAGCTGGTGGCCCACCTCGCGGGTGAGCGGGTCGTCGACCTGTGGGTCGGCCCCGAGATCACCGGGGAGTCGTTGACCGGCGTGTTCTCCTCCACGAAGGGTGCGGCGTACCTGGTCGCGGCGCTGTTGGTGCAGGACGGCGTGCTCGACCTGGACCAGAAGGTGAGCCACTACTGGCCGGAGTTCGGCGCCGAGGGCAAGCAGGACGTCGTCCTGCGCGATCTGCTGTCGCACAGCGTGGGGATCGTGGGCGCGGACACGGGGCTGTCGCTGGAGGAGGTCGCCGACGACCGGGTCATCGCGGAGCGGCTCGCCGCGCAGCGGCCCTACTGGCGCCCGGGCACCGCGTTCGGGTACCACGCGCTGGTCATCGGCGCGCTCGTCGGCGAGGTGGTCCGCCGGGCCACCGGCGAGACGCTGCAGCAGCACTTCGAGGCGCGCGTCCGCGCCCCGCACGACCTGGACTTCTACCTGGGACTGCCGGCGGAGCAGGAGCCGCGCTTCCTGACCACCCTGCCGATGGCGCCCACCGCGGAGCAGCAGGACGCGCTGGCGACGTGGGCGACCGGCCCGGAGAGCCTGAACGGCATCGCGATGAACCGCAACCACCCGGACGCGGTGGAACTGTGGGAGATGCCGAACCACCGGGTGGTGCGGGCGAAGGGGCAGGCGTCGGCCGGCGGCGTCGCTTCCGCGCGCGGGCTCGCCGGGATGTACGCGGCCGCGATCAGCGGCATCGGCGGGAAGGCGCCGCTGCTGAAGCCGGACACGGCCGCGGCCTTCGCGCAGATCCACTCGATCGGCTACGACCTCGTTTCCCGCCAGCACAAGGCCTACGGGCTCGGCTTCTCCGCGTCGGTCGACACCTACCCGTTCCTCGGCCAGGGGTCGTTCGGGCACGGCGGAGCGGCGGGTTCGCAGGCCATCGCCGACCCGCGCAGCGGCCTCGCCTACGGCTACAACCGGCGCCGCTTCGCCTTCCCGGGCGGCGCGGCCCCGGAGAACGACCGCCTGCTCAAGGCCGTGCACGCGGCCGCGACGGCGTGAACCGGTAGCCCGGTGGGCCGTGCCAACCGCACGGCCCGCCGGAGCGGCAGGTCCGCCGAGCTACGCCGCCGCGTTGTCCGACCGAGTGACCACGGGTGGGGATGCCCAGAACTGTTGCTCAGCCTGCCATTTCGCATTCGATCATGCCGCATCCCGCTCGGGGGCCGGATCCCGATCCTCCGTGCCGGATCAGGACAGGGCTTCAGCGGCGAGTTCGAGGTCGGTGGTGCCCGCCGGGACCGGGTGGTGGCAGCGGAACGCGTGGCCCGGTGCGTCGAGTTGCGGGTCCGGCATCGTTGCCGCGCAGGTCTCGTCGGCGCGCCAGCACCGGGTGCGGAAGGGGCAGCCGCTCGGCGGCCTGGTCGCCGAGGGAACCGGTCCGGTGAGCGGGATCGGCTCGATCGGCGACAGCAGGCCGGGCGTCGCCGAGAACAGGGCCCGGGTGTAGGGGTGGCGGGCGCCGGACATCGCCTCGGCCGGGATCTGCTCGACGGTCCGCCCGAGGTACATCGTCACCACCCGGTCGCTCATCCGTCGCACGGTCTGGATGTCGTGCGAGACGAACACCAGCGCCAGGCCCAGCTGTTTCTTCAGTTCGAGCAGCAGGTTGAGGATCTGCGAGCGCACCGAGACGTCGAGGGCGCTGGTGGGTTCGTCGGCCACGAGCAACCGGGGATGCAGCGCGAGGGCCCGGGCGATGGCGACGCGCTGCCGCTGGCCGCCGGAGATCTGGCCCGGCAGCAGGTTCGCCACGCTGGCCGGCAGGCCGACGAGGTGCAGCAGCTCGCGCACCCGCTCCTCGCGTTCCTGGCGGCTCCCGCGCCCGTGCACGTCCAGCGGGTCGCGCAGGACCTGGCGGATCGGCAGGCGCCGGTTGAGCGCCGTGGCCGGGTCCTGGAAGACCATGCCGACCTCGGCGCCGATCGCGGCCCGGCGCCCGGCGGCGGGCAGCGACCAGATGTCCTTGCCGCGGAAGGAGATCGTGCCGCTGGTCGGCCGCTGCAGGCCCACCACGACCTTGGCCAGGGTGGACTTGCCGCAGCCGGATTCGCCGACGATGCCGACGGTTTCGCCGGCCGCCACCGCCAGGTCGACGCCGGTGACGGCGTGCACCCGGTCGCGGCGGAACAGCCCGCCGGAGCGCGCCTTGTGGACGACATGGACGTCCGCGAGCTCGACGAGGGTTTCGGGTTCTGGGGAAGTCATGGTCGCTCCTGTGCTGCCGCCGCGGCGTGGTCCCGCTCGGTGGTGAGATCGATCGCCGGGTGGTGGCAGGCCACCGAGTGGAATCTGCCCTGACCGCTGAGCACCGGTGTCCGCTCCTCGCACAGCGCGGTGGCCATCGGGCAGCGGTCGGCGAACCGGCAGCCGGCCGCGAATTCGGACGGGGACGGCACCACGCCGGGGATCTGGGTCAGCTGATCGGCGCCGGACTCCAGCGACAGCACCGCGCCGAACAGCCCGCGGGCGTAGTGGTGCGCGGGCTCCTCGACCAGCGCCGAGGTCACCCCGGATTCCACGATCTGCCCGCCGTACATCACCACGATGCGGTCGGTGACGTCGGAGACCAGGGCCAGGTCGTGGGAGACCAGAATCAGGGCGAAGCCGAGTTCTTCCCGCAGCCGCAGCAGCAGCTGGATCACCTGCGCCTGCACGGTGACGTCCAGCGCGGTGGTCGGCTCGTCGGCGACGATCAGCTTCGGATCGCGGGAGAGCGCCATCGCGATCAGCACGCGCTGCCGCTGGCCGCCGGAGAGCTCGTGCGGGTACGCGGTGAGGGTGCGCGCGGGATCGAGCCCGACCATCTCCAGCAGCTCCGCCGGCGTGTGCCGGCCGCCGCGGCGGACCAGCTGCTTGAGCTGGGCCCGGATGGTCATGGCGGGGTTCAGCGAGGACAGCGCGTCCTGGTAGACCATCGCCATCTCGTGGCCGAGCAGGCGGCGCCGGGACTGGCGGGGGAGGGTGAGCAGGTCGGTGACGTCGCCCTCGCGGCGGAAGAGGACTTCGCCGCCGATGCGGGCTTCCCGCGGTTGCAGGCCCATCACCGTCAGCGCGGTGATCGTCTTGCCGCAGCCGGATTCCCCGACCAGGCCTAGGACTTCGCCGGGGCGGACGTCGAAGGAGATGCCGTCGACGATGTCCACGCCGTCGTGGCGGCCGTCGAAGCCGATGGCGAGGTTGCGGACCTGCAGGATCGGCTCGCCCTCGGGCAGCGGGCGCGCCCGCCCCGCGAGCCGCTGCGCCGCCTCGGCGAGGCCGGGCAGCTCGGTGCGCTCACCGGTGGCCGCCCGCGTGCGCCGCCTGGGTTCCGAGGTGGCCTGCCGGGTGGCCGGCGCCGCCCAGGCGTCCGAAACCCCTTCGGCGAGCACGTTGAGCGCGAGCACCGTCAGCAGGATGACCAGCCCGGGGAAGACCGTCGCCCACCAGCCGCCGGTCAGGACCATGTTGCGGCCGTCGGCGATGACGCTGCCCCACGACGGGTCGGGCGGGCGCACGCCCGCGCCGATGAACGACAGCGACGCCTCGAAGACGATCGCGTCGGCGACCATCACCGTGCAGAAGACCAGGACGGGCGCCGCGCAGTTGATCGCGACGTGCCGGACGAGGATGTGCGGGGTGCGGGCGCCGATGACGCGTTCCGCCGCCACGTAGTCCTCGCCGTACTGGGCGAGAACGTTGGCCCGCACCACGCGGGCGATCGGCGGGACGTTGACGAAGGCGATCGCGAGCACCAGCACCGGGATGCTGCCGCCGAAGACCGCCACGAGCACGGCGGCCAGCGCGATGCCCGGGAACGCCATGATCACGTCCAGCACCCGCATGATCGTCTCGCCGATAGCGTCGCGGGAGGTGGCGGCGACCGCGCCGACCACGGCGCCCGCGAGCAGCGCGCAACCGGTGGCGCCCAGCCCGATCAGCAGCGACCAGCGCGCCCCGTAGAGCACGCGCGTGAAGATGTCGCGGTTCGCGCTGTCCAGGCCCATCCAGTTCGTCGCGCTGGGGCCGCCCGCGGCGGCTTCCTGCGCGTACGGCGAATGCGGGGCCAGCACCGGCGCGAAGATCGCGGCCAGGCAGATGACGACGAGCAGGCCGACGGCGATCCAGGAGATCGCGTTGAGCCGCCGGAACCGGATACCCGGCCGGGCGAGTCGGTTGGCAAGTCCGGTGCGCATCACGCGGCGCTCCTGAGTCGGGGGTTGACCAGCAGGTACAGCACGTCCACGACGAGGTTCACCACGACGAAGCCGACCGCGATGGTGAGCACCGCGCCTTGCACGACGGCGGGATCGCCGTTGAGCACGGCGTTGATCATCAGCTGGCCCATGCCGGGCAGCGAGTAGATGGTCTCGATGACCACCGCGCCGCCGAGCAGGTAGCCGACCCGCAGGCCGAGCACGGTCAGCGGGTTGATCAGCGCGTTGCGCAGGACGTTGCGGCCGACCACGACGATCGGCGGCAGGCCGTTGCCGATCGCGGTGCGGACGTAGTCCTTGTCCAGCTCCTCCACCACGGCGGTGCGGATGATCCGGGTCAGCTGCGCGGCCACCGGCAGCGACAGCGAGATCGCCGGCAGCGTCATGGACAACAGCCAGCCGGTGAAGAAGTCGCCCGGGTTGACGTAGCCGCCGGTCGGGAACCAGCCGCGGTCGACGGCGAGCCACTGGATCGACAGCAGCGCGATCCAGAAAGCCGGGGCCGCGACGCCGACCAGCGACACGATCCGGATCAGCTGGTCGGGCCAGCGGTCCCGGAACAGCGCGGCGACGACGCCGAACACCAGCGCCAGCACGATCGCGATGAGCAGCCCCAGGAACGTCAGCTGCATCGTCAGCGGCAGCGCGGTGGCCACCTGCTCGAGCACCGGCGCCTTGGTCAGCACGCTGGTGCCCATATCGCCCTGCGCCAGGTCGGCGACGAACCGCACGTAGCGCACGGGCAGCGGGTCGAGCAGGCCGTTCTCCAGCTGGAACTGGTGGATCTGCTCGGGCGTCGGGTTGGCGCCCTGGAAGTACGCGTACTCCGGCTTGTTGTTGGAGAAGCGCATGATGATGAAGACGAACAGGATCACGCCCAGCAGCAGCGGGATCAGGATGAGGATGCGCCGCAGCAGCATCCTCGCGATCACGACCACGTGGAACTCCGCTCAGATTCGCTTTGCTTGCAACAGGTTCATGCCGGGGTAGGGCTGCGGCTGGACGCCTTCGAGCTTCTGCGGGTTCCAGGCCGTCACGAGCTCGTTGTGCACCACCGGGTAGAGGACCGCCTGGTCGGCCACCATGTCGAGGTAGTCGTGGACGAGTTGCTGCCGCCGGGCCGGGTCGGGTTCCCGGATCGCCTGGTCCATCGCCGCGAACAGCGCCTTGGCCTCGGGGCTGGAGTCCCACTTGGTGTACTTCATCCAGGTGCCGCCGGCCGTGTAGTTGTAGCGCAGGATCAGGTCCGGGTCGAGGCCGAACTGGTTCGGGTTCGACGCCGCCGCGACGACCTGGTAGGACTGCGACTGGTCCATCTTGGTGAACAGCGCGCTGGTGTCCTGCGGCTGCAGCTCGGTCTTGACGCCGATCGCCTCCCAGGAGTTGGCGATGGTGGGCAGGCAGTCGGCGAGCCAGCTGACGTTCACCGCCATCAGCGTGATGGTCAGCCCGCTCACCCCGGCCTCGGCGAGCAGCGCCCGCGCCCGGTCGGGGTCGTAGTCGTAGACGGTCTTCGCCTTGGCGTAGCCCGGGTTCTGCTCGTTGAGGAAGCTGGTGGCCGGGGTGCCGTGGCCCTTGAGCGCGACGTCGATCATCTTGCGGGTGTCGATGGCGTGGAACAGGGCCTGCCGGACCCGCTTGTCGTCGAACGGCTTCTGACCGGTGTTGAACATCAGGAACAGGTGGTTCATGCCCTTGCCGCCTTCGACCCGCAGCCCGCCCTGGCGCAGCTGGTCGATGTTGGCGTAGGGGATGTTCTCGGCGACCTGCGCTTCGGCGCTGCCGCCGGAGATCTTCGCGACCCGGGCGGAGGCGTCCACGATGGACAGCCAGTTCATCTTCTGCACCGCGGGCTTGCGCGGGCCGTTGTAGTCGGCGAACGCCTCGAACCTGGTGTTGGCCTTCGGGTTGTGCTCGACCAGCTTGTATGGGCCGGAGCCGATGGCCTTGCCGCTCTTGGCCGCATCCCAGCCGCCCGGGGCGCCGTAGACGTGCTTCGGCATGATCTTCGCGATCGTGAGTCGCTGGATCCCATCCGGGAACGGGAACTTCAGCACCAGTTCCACTGTGCCGTCGTCGACCTTGCGGACCTCCTGCAGCCACGCGGCGAAGAACGAGTACGCCAGGGTGCTCGGGTTGAGGACGCGCTCGAAGGTGAACACCACGTCGTCCGCGGTGACCGGCTGCCCGTCGTGCCACTTCGCGCCTTGGCGCAGTGCGAAGCGCCAGGTGGTGGCGTTGGGGTCGGCGGGCGCGGCCGCCGCCAGCGCGGGGTACGGGTCGCGGGTGACCGGGTCGGTGTCGATCAGTCCTTCGTAGACGTGGTTGTTGCCGGCCATCGCGAACGCCGACGCGGTCATGGTCGGGTCCCAGGTCTGGTCGTTGCCGTAGCCGATCACGGCGGTGATCAGGCCCTTGTCGTCGCCGCCGGTCGAGGTGGTCGACGCGGGACCGCCGCAGGCGCCGACGGTGGCGGAGACGGCCGCCGCCGCGCTCAGGATCCCGCTGTAGCGCAGAAAGTCGCGGCGACTGACGAAGTTACGGGAAACGTGGGGGCTCACGTTGCCTCCTGGCGGGTTTGAGCGACGGGACATGGGACGTCCTACGTCAAGTCTGGGAGTGCAGGCTACGGTCGGCTGCGTTCGGCGGTCAAGAACAGTTGATCGAGAGGTTTCCGGCCGGTTTCGCGGAGCCCTCCGCCGAGTCTTCCGGAGGTTCCACGTAGGACGTAGTATGTCCTCCCTCGTACGCTCTGCTGGAAGGGCATGACATGCGCATAGCACCTGGAGGGCCGCCGCGGCGGCGGTGGAGAGCCGCGGCGTTGAGCGCCCTGCTGTCGGTCGCGATGCTGCCGGGATCGCTGGCCGGCGCGGCCGCCGAACCGGACCAGGCAGCACCTTTCGTCGACGAGCAGGTCCTGTTCGCGAAGCAGGACTTCGGTTACGCGTGCTTCCGCATCCCGGCCGTCGTCCGGGCCGGGAACGGCGACGTCCTCGCCTTCGCCGAGGGCCGGGTCGCGGACTGCGGCGACGACGGCGACATCGACATCGTGCTGCGGCGCTCCACCGACGGTGGCCGCACCTGGGGTCCGCTGCAGGTGGTCTCCGACGGCGACGGGTCGACGCACGGCAATCCGGTGCCGATCGTCGACCAGCGCACCGGCCGCGTCGTGCTGGTCAGCAACCACAACGGGCCCGATCCCTGCCCGAACGGCTGCGATCGCGATCCGTTCGTCCAGGTCAGCGACGACGACGGGGCCACGTGGTCGGCGCCGCGCGAGATGACCGAGGGCAAGCGCCCGGAGTGGAACTTCTGGTACGCCACCGGCCCGATGCACGGCATCCAGCTCACCCGCGGCCCGCACGCGGGGCGACTGGTCGTCGGCGCCAGCCACGAGATCAACGACGGCGTGGGCCCGCACGTCTACGGCACGCACCTGCTCTACAGCGACGACAGCGGCCAGACCTGGAACATCGGCGCGTCCGCGGCCGTCGACGACGGGACGGTCATCGCGCAGGAGGTGACCGTCGTCGAGCTCACTGATGGGCGGATCTACGCGCTGGCCAGGGATCGCGGCACCGATCCGGGCCATCGGTCGGCCGCGATCAGCAGCGACGGGGGAGCGACGTTCGACAAGCCGTTCCGGGCCATCGACCTGGCCATGCCCGACGTGCAGGCGTCGACGCTGCGCCTGCACGCCCGGGACCAGGGCGACGCCGAGGACCGGATCCTGCTGTCCGCGCCGGCGCATCCGGTGGCGCGCGAGGCGATGTCGGTGCGTTCGTCCTACGACGAGGGGAGGAGCTGGCAGCCCTGGGAGCAGGGCAAGGTCTTCTGGTGGGGGCCGTCGGCGTACTCGGACATGGTGAAGCTCGACGGCGACGAGATCGGGCTGTACTACGAAGCCGGCGTCGCCACGCCGTACGAGTCGATCCGGTGGGCGCGCTTCAACGAGGCGTACCTGGCGACGCCGAACGGCACACCGCCGGGCGTTCCGGGACCGCCCGCACCCGGTCCGACCACGCCCGATGACTCCGGCCGCGGCAACCCCGCCTTCGTCCGCGGCGGCGCGGCGCTGGTGCCCGGGCGGTTCGGGAACGCGTTGGCCCTGGACGGCGCGGACGACCGCGTCGAGGTGCCCTTCGACGAGTCGATCGACCTCGGCGGCGGCGACTTCACCCTGACGACGTGGTTCCGCTACGCGGACACCACCGGCTCGCACGCGCTGCTGTGGGCCTACCGGACCGGCAGCGGCACCACGCCGCAGCTGTGGCTGCGCGCGGAACCCGGTTCGAAACGGATCCTGGCGCTGATCATGGTGGACCGCTTCAACATCACCGTGCAGTCCGCCGGCGCGTACAACGACGACCAGTGGCACCACGCGGCGCTCCAGCGGGCAGACGGCCGGTTCGTGCTGCGCATCGACGGCCGGGAAGTCGGATCTGCCGACCTGCCGCCGGGTTCTGTCACCGAGGGCAAGGAGTTCGGGGTCAATGGAATCCACATCGGACAGCGCGTGGACGGCGCCAACCGCTTCCGCGGCGCCGTTGACGAGGTGCGCGTCTACCGGCGCGCGCTGACGCCGGCGGAGCTGGAGGCCGTCCGGACGCGGAACGCGCAGATCGGCGGCCGCCTCGGGCTCCGGCTGCCGATGGAGGGCATCTCCTGACGGTCCGCGGGCCGAATGCCGTGAGCGCGGAACGGGACCACGATCCCGTTCCGCGCTCACGGCCAGCCGGATGGATGGTGAACGCCCCACGCGATTCCGGAGCTCACGCGGCGGAGGGGAGCTGGTCGTCGCGTCGGACCAGGGCCGCGTACCGGCCCTCGGCGGCCAGCAGTTCGTCGTGCGTGCCGCGCTCCGCGATCCGCCCGCCGTCGAGCACCACGATCTGGTCCGCGTCGCGCACGGTCGACAACCGGTGCGCGATCGTGATCGTGGTCCGGCCCGAGGACAGCGCGTCGAGGGCCTGCTGCACCGCGCGTTCGGTCTGGGTGTCCAAGGCACTGGTGGCCTCGTCGAGGATCAGGATCGGCGGGTCGCGCAGGATCGTGCGGGCGATCGCGAGCCGCTGCTTCTCCCCGCCGGAGAACCGGTATCCGCGCTCGCCGACCAAGGTTTCGTAGCCGTCCGGCAGCGCCGCCACGTGATCGTGGATCTGCGCCGCCTTCGCGGCCGCGACCAGTTCCTCGTCGGTGGCGTCGGGCTTGGCGAAGCGCAGGTTCTCGGCCACCGAGGCGTGCAGCAGGTAGGGCTCCTGGGAGACCACGCCGACCGCATCGGCGAGCGTGTCGAAGCCGAGCTCGCGCACGTCGACGCCGTCGATGCGCACCTGTCCGCCGGTGACGTCGTAGAGGCGCGGCACCAGGTAGCTGAGCGTCGTCTTCCCGGACCCGGTTTCGCCGACCACCGCGAGGCTGGTGCCGGCGGGCACGGTCACGTCGATCCCGGTGAGGGTTCCGTCGGTGACCTCGGGCGAGTAGGCGAACGACACGTCCGCGAACCGCACCTCGCCCTCGATCCGCGACGGCCGCTCCGGCCGCTCCGGTTCGTCGATGTCGATCGGCAGGTCGAGGTATTCGAAGATGCGGCCGAACAGCGCCAGCGAGCTCTGCACGTCCACGCCGGTGGACAGCAGCGACAGCGTCGGCCGGAACAGGGCCTGCTGCAAGGTGACGAAGGCGACCAGGGTGCCCAGGGTGATCAGCGGGACGCCGAAGGTGCTGGTGACGCCGGCCGCCCAGTAGATCAGCGCGGGCAGCGCGGTCATCACGATCTGGATGCTCGACATCCGCCACCGGCCGGCCATGCTGGAGCTGACCTCGAGCCGGGCCAACGCGGCGGACTCGTCGACGAAGGCGTCGGTGAGCGACCTCGCCCGGCCCATCGTGCGGCCCAGCAGGATGCCGCTGACGGACAGGGATTCCTGCACGCCGGCGGACATCGACGCCAACTGGCGCTGCCGCTTCGCGGTGATCTCCTTGCGTTCCCGGCCGATCCGGCGGCTCACCAACACGAACACCGGCAGCAGGGCCACCGACGCGATCGTCAGCCGCCAGTCCAGCGCGACCATCGCGACCACGGTGGCCACCACGGTGGTGAGGTTGGAGACCAGTGAGGTGGCGGTGGACGTGACGGTGGCCTGCATGCCGCCGATGTCGTTGGCGATGCGGGACTGGATCTCGCCGGTCCGGGTGCGGGTGAAGAACGCCAGCGACATGCGTTGCAGCCGGGCGTAGACCGCCGAGCGCAGACCGTGCATCACGTTCTGCCCGACCTTGGTGGACAGGTACGTCTGCGCGACGTTGAACACGCTGGTCGCGACGGCCACGCCGATCATGCCGAGCACCAGCGCGGTCAGCAGGCCGAGCCGTTGCTGCGGGATGGCGACGTCGAGGACCTCGCGCAGCAGGAACGGCGACGCGACGGAGACCAGGGACGACGCGGCGACCAGCAGCGCGACGACCAGCAGCGTGCCTCGATGCGGGCGGAAGAGGCGGCCGATGCGGCGGAGCCGGGCGGGCGGGGGAGTGGATTCCTCGGGCGATGACATAGGCGGCTCCAGTGCGATCGAATGCAGAGACATCTTCATATTTACCATGGTTCACTATTACTGTCACTCTGTTAAGCTGAGCGGGTGGATGCCGGTGGTGAGGAAGAACGTCTCGGCGCGCTGTTCCTGCGGCTCGCCAAGTCCGCGCACGTCCTGCAGCGGCGCGGCGCCGGGGATCTCGGGCTGACGCCCGCACAAGCGCGTGCGTTGTTCGTGCTGGGCAGGTGCGAGACGCCGCCTCGCATGGCGGAGCTGGCCGAGCGGCTGCACGTGGTGCCGCGGGCGGTGACGCCGATCGTCGACGCCCTCGAAGAGGCGGGCCTGCTGCGGCGCGAGGTCGATCCCGGCAACCGCCGCTCCACCCTGCTGGAGCTGACCCCGGAAGGCCGCAAGATGTGCAAGCGGTTGACCGAGCTCCGCGCCCGCGCGGCCGGCGAACTGTTCGCCCCGCTCACCGCGGAGCAGCGGCGAACCCTGCTGGAACTGCTGGAAAAGGTGGATCAGACCTCGGTGGGCTGGTACGGGGCGGCGAACTAGAAGGCCCGCGAGCCCCGGCGGGGATCGCGGGCCTGAAGTCGAGCGCTCAGCCGCGGAACGGGCCGGTCACCTCGTAAGTGATGCCGCCGCTGTTGGAGCCCGAGGCGCCGCGCTGCGAGGAGAAGTACAGGCGGTTGCCCGCGGGGTTGAACGCGACCCCGCACAGCTCAGAGGCGGACTGCCCGTTGACCCGGAGGAACGGGGCGACGACGTCGTCGGGGGTGATGATGCAGATCTCCATGTTGCCGCCGTCCTCGGCGACGTAGAGGTCGCCGGCCGGGGCGCCGGTGATGTTGTCCACGCCGGTCAGCGGCGGGTTGCCGGTCAGGTTGTCGTCGTAGGCGATGGCCAGGGCGTTGTTGACCGCGTCGTAGGCCCACACGCGGTTGTCGCCCTTGGTGGTGAAGAAGCACGTGCCGTTGCGGTAGTAGGCGCCCTCGCCGCCGTTGAACACCTTGGCCCCGGCGACCTGCCTGCGGGTGCGGGTGGGGCTGCCGTCCGGGTCGGGAACGTCCACCCAGGACAGCGCGCCGCGGTTGTCGACCAGCACCTGCAGGGTGCCCGTGGACAGGTCGCCCCAGGTGGTGGGCACGAACCGGTAGAAGTTGCCGTCGGGTTCGTCCTCGGTCAGGTAGACGACCCGGCGATCCGGGTCGGCCGCCGCGGCCTCGTGCTTGAACCGACCCATCGCGTCCCGCCGGACGGCGGGCTTCGCGCCCCACGGGTCGGTCTCGAAGACGTACCCGAGGTCGGTTTCCTCGCACGACAACCACGTGTTCCACGGGGTGGCGCCGCCGGAGCAGTTCTGCCTCGTGCCGGCCAGGATGGGGTACGCGGCGGTGATGTTCGCGTTGCCGTCGAACCGCACGGCGCTCACCCCGCCCGCGCCGGAGCCGAGTTCGGCGTTCGAGACGTAGATCCACCCGGCTCCGTCGGCGAAGCAGGCGCCGCCGTCCGGGGCGCCGTGCCAGGTGTGGCCGGTTCCGGCGACCTTCTGGGTGGATCGGGCGATCACGCGGCTGGTGAAGTTCGCCGGCAGCTGGATGCCGTTGGCATCGGCCGCCTGCAGGGGGCCGTAGGGGTTTGGACCGGTCTGCGCCGGGTAGGCGATGGCCTCGCGCGTCACGCTGAACCCGAACGCGATGGTGGTGCCACCGGCGACGGCGGCACGCAGGAAGGTGCGACGTTCCACGGCTTTGCTCCTCCGATGAGAAGTGGCGCCCGCGCTTGCTGGACCTGCCGGCGGGCACCGTGACACTAGGGGCGGGTCCGGCACCGGATCAGTGCCGAACCGGTGAACACTTCACGACGAAACGGCGCCGGACCTGCTCGTGTCCGAAGTGGATGGTCAGGCGGGTTCTGGCGGCCAGGCAGCGAGTTTCAGCACGCCCAGCACGTAGGCGCGGGCGACCAGTGCAGTCCGGTTCGGCACGCGCCAGCGGCGCGACATGCGCTGAAGGTGGTAGTTGACCCCGTCCGCGGTCAGGCCGACCGACTTGGCGATCTGCGCGGTGGTCACTCCGCCGGCCGCGAGCGCCAGGATCCGCGCCTCCACCGGGCTGACCAGGGCGGTGTCGGGTCGTTCGGCGGGCTCGGTGACATCGCCGAGGACGTTCAGTAAAAACAGCAACGCGGTCTCGGCGTCTGGGGCCTCGCTGACCACGTCGACGGTCATCTCGCCGTGCCGCTCCGACCCGCCCGGCGCGGACCAGCGCACCTCGACCGGGTAGCGGGATCGGCGGCGCCGCCGTAGCGCCTCGACGACCGGGTGCAGCTGATCGCTGGAGCGCGGGCGGAAGAAGTCGAGCGCGTTGCGGCCGCGCAACTGGCTGGGCAGCGCGCCCCACTCCGCGGCCATCAGGGGATTGGCCAGCAGGATCGCGCCTCCGGTGTCGCACACCGCGACCGGCATCGGCAGGTGGTCCAGCAGGATCACCGCCCGGTTGCGCCACGCCACCGCATCATCCCGGTGCGCGCGCCCCGGCGGTCCGCCCCGCCACTCCTGTCCCATGGGGCTGGCCGGCTTCGGTTTCGACTTCGGCTCGTTCGACCGCGACGAGCCGCACCCGTTCGTCGGCTCCATGGTGCGCTGCCTCGACTGGAGCATGTCGCGGCTGGCCGCGCCGCCCGGCGCCGATCACGCCGAGCGGGACGCGGCGTTCCGGGCCGACGCCGCGTACCTGGCGTCCGTGGTCGACGACGTCATCGGCGCCCGTACGGCCGCGGGCGAAACGTCGGCCGACGACCTCCTGGGGCTCATGCTCGGCGCGGCGCATCCCGCCGACGGCACCACGCTGGACCTCGCCAACATCCGCAACCAGATCATCACCTTCCTCATCGCCGGGCACGAGACGACCTCCGGCACGCTGTCGTTCGCGCTGCACTTCCTCGCCAAGCACCCGACGGCACTGCACGTGGTGCAGCGCGAGGTGGACGAGCTGTGGGGCGACGCCGAACCGGACCCGACGTTCGAGGACGTCGGCCGCCTGACCGCCACCCGCCAGGTGCTCAACGAGGCGCTGCGGCTGTGGCCGTCGGCTCCGTCCTTCGGGCGGGTGGCGCGCGAGGACACCTTGCTGGGCGGGCGGATTCCGCTGCGCGCCGGGGAACCCGTGGCGGTGCTGACGCCGGTGCTGCACCGCGACCCGGTGTGGGGCGACAACCCCGAGCTCTTCGACCCGGCGCGGTTCACCCCCGAGGCCGAGGCGGCCCGGTCGCCGCACGCGTTCAAGCCGTTCGGCACCGGCGAGCGCGCGTGCATCGGGCGGCAGTTCGCCCTGCACGAGGCCACCATGCTGCTCGCGATGCTGGTGCACCGGTACCGGCTGGTCGATCATGCCGGCTACCGGCTCGACGTGAAGGAAACGCTGACGCTCAAACCGGAAGGGCTGACGCTGACCCTCCTGCCGCGCACCGCCGCGGACCGGGCGGCGAATCGCGCGGCGCTGCCAATCGGCACTCCCGGAGCGGCCGACGAACCGGCGGCCGGCACCGGGCTGCCCAGCCGCGTGCTGCCAGGCACCGAGCTGCTCCTCCTGCACGGCTCGAACTACGGCACCTGCCGCGACTTCGCCGGCCGGCTCGCCGACGCCGGTGCCGACCTCGGCTGCGAGGTCGAGGTCGCGCCGCTGGACGCCTACGCGGGCGGCCTGCCCACCGACCGGGCGGTCGTCATCGTCGCCGCCTCCTACAACGGCCACCCGACCGACGACGCGGCGTCGTTCGCGCGCTGGCTGGACGAGGCCGAACCCGGCGCGGCCGAGGGCGTGGCCTTCGCGGTGCTGGGCGTCGGCGACCGCAACTGGGCGGCCACCTACCAGCATGTTCCGACGCGTTTCGATGCCCGGCTCACGGAGCTCGGCGGCCTCCGCATCGTGGAGCGCGCGGCGGCGGACGCCGCGGGCGATCTGACCGGCGCGGTGCGGGCGTTCACCGCATCGCTGCGAAGCGCGCTGCTGGCACGGCACGGTGATCCCGCGACCGCCGGAGCGGCGCCGCAGGCCGAAACCGGTTACGCGGTCTCGGAAATCACCGGCGGTCCGCTCGACGCGCTCGCCGCCCGGCACGGCGTGGCCGAGATGGTGGTGACCGAGGTCGGCACCCTCACCGATCCGGCGTACCCGCGGGTCAAGCGCTTCGTCCGGGTGGCCCTGCCCGAGGGGTGCGACTACCGGACCGCCGACCACCTGACGGTTCTCCCGGCCAACGACCCGGCGCTGGTCGCACGCGCCGCCGAGGCGCTGGGCGTCGACCCGGACGCGGTCCTCAACATCACCCCGGGCCGCCCCGGCCGCGACACCCTGCCGATCGACCGGCCGATCGCCGTGCGCGATCTCCTGACCCGGCACGTGGAACTGCAGGACCGCCCCACCGCGGAACAGCTCGGCGTCCTCGCCGACCTCAACCCGTGCCCGCCGGAGCAGGCCGCCCTCCGGGCGCTCGCCGACGACGCCGCGGACCAGCGCACGCTCCTGGACGTGATCGAGGACCACCCGGCGCTGCGGGAAGTCCTCACCTGGCCGGTGCTCCTGGACCTGCTGCCGCCGATGCGGCCACGGCACTACTCGATCTCCTCCTCGCCGGCGGCCGACCCGCGCCACGCCGATCTGATGGTCTCCCTCCTGCAGGGGCCGGCGCGCTCCGGGCGAGGGGAGTTCCGGGGCACCGGCTCGGGATACTTGAACGCGGTGCGGCCGGGCGACACCGTCCTGGCGCGCGTCCAGCCGTGCCGCGAAGCGTTCCGCATCGGCACGGACGTGCCGGTGGTCATGATCGCCGCGGGCACCGGCCTGGCGCCGTTCCGGGGCGCGATCGCGGACCGGCGCGGCCTCGTCGCAGGCGGCGCACGGCTCGCCCCCGCGCTGTGCTACTTCGGCTGCGACGCGGCGGATGCCGACTACCTCCACGCGGCGGAACTCGCCGCCGCCGAGTCGGCCGGTGCGGTCGCCGTCCGCCCGGTGTTCAGCGAAGCGCCGGTCGGCGGGCACCGGTTCGTGCAGCACCGCATCGCGGCGGAAGCCGACGAGGTCTGGAACCTGTTGCAGGCCGGGGCGAAGGTCTACGTCTGCGGCGACGGCAACCGCATGGCGCCGGGCGTGCGCGACGCGTTCCGCGCGGTGTACCGCGAGCGAATCCCCGGTAGCGACGCGGAAACCGCCGACTCCTGGTTGCAGGGCCTCATCGCCGAAGGGCGCTACGTGGAGGACGTGTACGGCGGCTGACGCGCTCCGCGATCTGTGCCAAGGTCGGGGTGCCGGGCCGTCGCGGCGGCGGCCGTGGAGCTGTGGAAGGGACGACGAGGATGAGCGAGTCCGCGATGGGCTGGGGGCGTCCGGAGCTGCTGCCGAACGTCAACTACCGGAAGCACCGCGAGAACCTGCTCCAGCAGGAGACCGGCGAGGTGTTCCGCTACATCTACCGGCACAACCTGTGGGGGAGCGACGAATCCGTTTCCGGGAACGGTTCGGAGAACGCCGCGACCGAGCACATTCGGGCCGAGATCCCCGCTCTGCTGCGCAGGCGCGGCGTGCGCACCGTCGCGGACGTCCCCTGCGGGGATTTCGGTTGGCTCAGCACCACCGACCTGGGCGTCGAAACCTACTTCGGCGCCGACATCGTGCCGGAACTCGTTGCGCGCAACCGGGATCGCTACGGCGGCGCGCAACGCCGGTTCGAGATCCTCGACCTCACCGCGGATCCGCTGCCCGCGGCGGACCTCGTGCTGTGCCGGGACTGCCTGGTGCACCTCACCTTCGACCAGATCCGGGCCGCGCTGCGCAACATCCGGCGCAGCGGGGCGCGGTACCTGCTGACCACGACGTTCCCGGAGCTGGCGGTGAACGTCGACGCGGAGACCGGGGACTGGCGCCCGCTGAACTTCCAGCTGGCGCCCTTCGGCTTCCCGGCCCCGCTGGAACTGGTCGTCGAGGGCTGCGTCGAAGGCGACGGGCGGTACGCGGACAAGGCGCTGGGCCTGTGGGAGGTCGCCGACCTCGGCTGACCCGGATAACTCGCTGTTCACCGGCAGCCGAGCGCGGCGGCGATGCCGACGAGCAGGCAGCCGAGGCCGAACTCGAAGCGGTCGTCGGGTTCGAGTTCGTCGGCGTCCAGGATCCGGCGGCTGAAGTGCGGGAACCGTCCGGAGTCGACCACCTGCCGAACGTAGGCGCCGACCGAGTTCTGCCATTCGTCCTCGGTCATGCCCGTCGTGCGCTGCGCCTCCAGCTCGGCCAGCTCCGAGGCCACCGAGCCGAGCACGAAGGTGTTGACCGAGGCGACGACCACGGCCGCCTGCGTCGCGTCGTCGGTCGCCCGGCCCACCACGGCGAGCGCGTGGTCGGACTGCCTGATGACGTTCGGGCCGAGAGCGGGACGCCGCGACGCCTGCTGCGCCAGCCAGGGGTGTTCCAGCAGCGCGGCGCGGAACGTCCGCGCGACTTCGGTGAGGTCGGCGAGCCAGTCCTCGCCGGGCGGGTCCGGTGGCGGCATCTCGCCGTACACCGCGTCGACCATCAGCTCGATCAGCTCGTCCTTGCTGGTGATGTGGCGGTACAGCGAGGTGGTGCCGGAGCCCATCTCGGTCGCGATCCGCCGCATGGACAGCGCGTCGATGCCTTCGGCGTCGGCCAGCCGGATCGCGGCGCGGACGATCTTCTCCTCGCTGAGCGCCGGGCGGCTGCCGCGCTCCCGGTCGCGCATCCAGACCAGGGTCGCGGGCTGTTGTGATCGGGCGGGCATGGGCACAGTGTACGCGTCGGGTACAGTGTTCCCAAAATGGGCACAGTGTTCCCAAGCTTGAGGAGGCCCCATGTCCCGGGTACCGGTTCTCATCGCAGGCGGCGGCACCGTCGGCCTGGCCTTGGCCGTGTTCCTCGGCCACCACGGCGTGCCGTCATTGGTCGTCGAGCGCCGCTCCGCGCCGTCCAACCATCCCCGCGCGCTCGGCATCAGCCCGCGGACGCTGGAGTTCTTCCGCGAGGTCGGGCTGCGCGACGCGATCGACGAGGTCGCCGTCCGCTCGACCGAGATGTGGAAGGCGGACGCGCGCACGGTCGCCGAGATCGACCGCAGCCAGGCTCGGCGATACGCGAAACCGCCGATCTCCTCCGACGCCTCGCCGGAGATGCCGCACGGGCACTACCCGCAGGATCGGCTCGACTCGGCGCTCATCCCGGCGGCCCGCGAACGCGGGGCGACCGTCGAGTTCGGCGTGGCCGTGACCGGCGTCGAGCAGGACGCCGACGGTGTGTCGGCGACGCTGTCCGACGGGCGGGTGATCGGCGCCGGCTACCTGGTTGGCGCGGACGGCGCGAGGAGCTCGGTGCGCGACGCGCTGGGGATCACCACCACGGGCCCGGGCGAGATCGGCGAGACGAACGTGAACATCCTGTTCGACGCCGACCTCGTGGGTCATTTCGGCTCGATGCCGACGATGGTGGAGATCCGCCACCCGGACGCCCCGGGAATGCTGCTGTCCGTCGGCGAGAAGCGCTGGGTGCGGCACGTCGGCTTGGATGCGGTCGGCGACCTCTCCGCGCAGCGGTGCGCCGAGGCGGTCCGCGTCGCGCTGGGCGCGGACGTGCCGGTGGAGATCATCAGTGCGCTGCCGTGGCGGCCGACGGTGCGGATGGCGGACGAGTTCCGGTCCGGCCGGGCGTTCCTGGTCGGCGATGCCGCGCGGGCCATCACGCCGCTCGGGGCGATGGGCCTGAACACCGGGCTGGCGGACGCGCACAACCTCGCGTGGAAGCTGGGCATGGTGCTGGCCGGGCAGGCGGGCGACCGGTTGCTGGACAGCTACCACGAGGAACGGCACGCGGTCGCCGAGCTGGTGACCCGGCAGGCGGGGCTGCGCTGGGAGAACCCGCGCCTGCACTGGGATCCGGCGGCCGTCGCCGAGCGCGCCGCGGTCGGGATGTGGAACTCGCCGGTGGTGACGATGGCCTACCGGTACGACTCCTCGGCCGTGATCGACCCGGTGGTCGACGTGCCGTCCACCGAGGACGTCGCCGCGAGCCTCGACGGCGCGCCCGGCTCGCGGCTGCCGCACAGCTGGGTGGACGGGACGAGCGTGTCCACCTTGGACCTGGTCGAATCCCGCTTCGCGGTGCTGACCGGTCCCGGCGGCGCCCACTGGGCCGCGGCGGCGCGCGAGATCGGGCTGAAGGCCGTGCGACTCGACGGGGACTGGGCGTCCTCGGCGAACGTGGACCACGACGGCGCCCTGCTGGTGCGGCCAGACGGTTTCATCGCCTGGCGCGCACCAGGAAGCGCGGATCCCGCGACCCTGCGGAAGGCGTTCGCCGCGGTCACCGGTCGTTAGCCGGCCAGGCGCTTCTCGTAGCCGGCGAGGCGGACGCAGGTGGTCAGGCCGCGGATCGCCTGCGCCAGCTCCTGAAGCCCGGGGAAGCTGGGGGCGATCCGGATGACGGCGTCGTCCGGATCGACGCCGTGCGGGTGGGTGGCACCGGCCGGGGTCAGCGCGATCCCGGCTTCACCTGCCAGGCGCACGACCTCCTTGGCGCAGCCGTCGGGCACCCGCAGCGTGATGAAGTACCCGCCCTTCGGGGACGTCCACTCGGCCAGGCCCGTGCCGCCGAGCTCCTCGTCGAAGATGCCCAGCACCGCCTCGAACTTGGGCTGCAGCAGTGCGCGGTGGCGGTCCATGTGGGCGCGCACCCCGTCGGCGTCCTTGAGGAAGAGCGCGTGCCGGAGCTGGTTGACCTTGTCCGGGCCGATCGAGCGCTTCGAGTTGTTGGCCAGCAGCCAGTCGAGGTTGGCCGGCGAGGAGCCGAAGAACGCGACACCGGCCCCGGCCCAGGTGATCTTGGAGGTCGAGCCGAAGACGAAGGCGCGGTCCGGGTTTCCGGCTTCGGCGCAGGCCCCGAGGAGATCGGCGATCTCCACCCGCTCGTCGGTGAGGTGGTGCACCGCGTAGGCGTTGTCCCAGAAGATCCGGAAGTCCGGGGCGGCGGTGCTCATCTCGGCCAGCCGCCGCACCGTCTCGTCCGAGTAGCAGGTGCCGTCCGGGTTGCTGTACTTCGGCACGCACCAGATGCCCTTGATCGCCGGGTCCTCGCCGACCAGTCGCTCCACTTCGGACATGTCGGGCCCGTCGGCGGTCATCGGGACCGGGATCATCTCGATGCCGAAGCGGGCGCAGAGGGCGAAATGCCGGTCGTAGCCGGGAACCGGGCAGAGGAAGGCGATGCGCTCCTGGTCGGCCCAGCGCGACTCGGCGCCCGGCAGGACGCTCAGCAGCGCGTGCACCAGGCAGTCGTGCATCAGCTCAAGGCTGGAGTTGCCCGCGGCCAGCAGCTGCTCCACCGGAACCTGCAGGAAGTCCGCGAACAGCGCCCGCATCTCCGGCAGGCCCTGCAGGCCGCCGTAGTTGCGGCAGTCGGTGCCGTTCGCGGCGGTGTGCCGGCCGGCGCCGGGCAGCTCCTGCAGGCCGGCCGCCAGGTCGAGCTGCTCGGGCGAGGGCTTGCCGCGGGTCAGGTCGAACGACAGTCCGGCGTCCACCAGCTCGCGGTAGTCGCGGCGGGCGGTCTCGACCAGTGTGGAGATTGTCTCGGCGTTCGTACCAACGGGCATCGTGCGTTCCCTTCGCGTGCGGCGACCTGCGGGAAGCCTACAGGCCGCCGCATCGGCGATCCCGCCCGCGCCGTCCGGGAACGGCTGGTGTCCACTGTGGTCAACCGCGGTACGGGAAGTCCGGCGGGCGGCGCTGGAGGAAGGCGCCGATCCCTTCCGCGCCCTCGCCGCTCGCGGCGGACCGGTCCTGCCAGTGCCGCGCGCGTTCCGCCACCGACTCGCCCCGGGCGGCCAGGTCGACGAGCTCCTTGGACGCCCGGACCGTCAGTTGCGAGCGCCCGGCGATGGTCGTCGCGAGGGCGATCGCGCGGCCGCGGGCGTCGTCGGTGACCTCGTCCACGAGGCGCATCTGGAGCGCGCGTGCGGCGTCGAAGAAGTCCGCCGAGAACAGCAGGAGCTTCGCCGCCGCCGGCCCGACGAGCTCGGTGAGCCGGGCGATGCTGGAGGCCGGGTAGACGATGCCGAGCTTGGCCGGGGTGATGCCGAAGGTGGCACCGGTGCCCGCGATGCGGATGTCGCAGGCCGCCGCGAGCTGGCAGCCGCCGCCGATGCACAGCCCGTTGATCAGCGCGATCGTCGGCAGCGGGCAGGTCAGCAGCGCCTGCTCCGCGGCCGCCGTGATGCTCTCCTCCCGGCGCTCGATCTCGTGCAGTTCCGAGATGTCCGCGCCGGCGCAGAACGCGTCGCCCACGCCGGTGAGCACGACGACTCGGACGGCCGGATCGCCCGCGATCTCGCCCAGCAGGTCGGGGACCTGCCGCCACATACTCGCGTTCATCGCGTTGCGCTTGCCCGGGTTGTCGATCGTGATCCAGGCGATGTGCTCGGCGGTGTGCAGATCGAGCTTGCCGGGGTTGGGGTTGTTCATCGCGTGGTCACTCGGATCCCGGTCAGCGGCGCGTGCGTCATGGAGCGACCTCCGGGTTCAATCGGTCCACTATGTGGTCCGTCGATCCGTAATGTGGACCGGGTGGATCTGGACGCTACGATGCGCCGGACATCGCGTCAAGAGGTGGATCATGTCCATGCCACGCTGCACGAGGCCGGGTGGATCAAGCCCGCCGGGCACGAGTTGCGCCGCCCGACGATCATCGGCCGGGCGTAACCGCTGCGCGACCGTCGGGCGGCAGGTGCGCGACACGGCTTTCCGCATCGCCCAACAACTCTCGGCGTAGGTCGCCCGGTGGGCCCGGTTGTCACCTGCGCCTTTCTGGTCCTGCCCGGGATGCTCGCCTAGGCGGCGAGGAGCTCCTGGAGTTCGCGGACCGCCCGGGTGAGGTGCTCGGCGAAGGAGTGCATCTCGTCGGCCACCTGCTCCGGCGTGCTCAGGTAGAGGTTGAAGCGATCCGGGAGCAGCACGTACGCGACGCCGATGCACTGGCTGCTGGTCGAACCGAAACCGAAGTACCGGATGTTCGTCGACGGTGCGGAGCTCGTGCTCAGGTAGTCGTCGCGCATCTTCAGCCAGCCCGGCGTCTCGTACAGGTCGAGCTGCTCGGTCGCGCCCAGCTCCGCGCCGCGTCGCCGCTGGATGAGCTGCAGCTCCCACAGGTGTTGCTCGGGCGCCTGTCCCGCCTGGCACTCCTTCGCCCGCGCCACGTGCTTCTCCGCTGCGGCGCGGAACGCCGCCTGGCGCGTCTCCGCGTCCGCGTCGGGATCGTCCATCGTCGCGACGAACCGCACCACCTCGGGCGTCACGACGCGCATGGCCTCGGTGCGCCCGTTCTGGAACTGGCGGGTGGCGATGGACTCGTAGGTGGCACCGGTCAAGCCCTTGGAGCGCTTGTGGGCCAGCTGGTAGGCCATCTGCACGAACGCGTCGGGCGACATGCCCAGCTGCTTGGCCCGGTTCGCCCCGAAGTCCTCGAACGACAGCGTGGTGGTCGCGGTGTTGTCGGCGTACTCCTTGAACGCCCCGGCCGCGGCCCGGACGTCGGCACGCAGGTCGGCGTCGAGCACGAACTCGATCGGATCCACTGCTGGGAGGCCCTGTGCCGCGCGCCCCTCTTCCGGCTCGTGCTGGAGCAGGGTGTCGACGAAGTCGAGGATCGTGGTGCCGTCCAGGCCGCAGTGCTCCACGTTGATGCCGGCGGTGCCGTCGGCGAAGACGATCAGCGACACGGCCTTGTCGAACCACCGGTTGCCGCTGTCGCCGTGGAGCAGGTGGTCGCAGGCGTCCAGCGTGTTCTCGGGCGTGAAGTCCTCGAGGCACAGGCAGAACAGCGCGGTTTCGATCGCATCCAGCGCCGCGGCGTTGCCCGGATCGGCCAGCAGCGCTTCCCGGCTGGCGGCCCATTCCGCTCGCGCCTTGGTGGTGAGGTGACCGACGGAGGTGTCCGTCTCGGCCCGCGCCGCGCCGGACTTCATGATCTCGTGCAGGCCCGCCGCGAGATCGTCCGGCGTGTGCGGCCGGCCCTCCGCGCTCAGCACCTGCATGCGGAACAGGTTGCCGCGGTAGAACACCGCGATGTGGCGGGCATCGGACGGTCCGGGCCACTCCGCGGAGTACGGCGCGCGCACCGAGTCCTGCACCTCGCCGGGGATCCGGGTGGTGGAGAACAGGAACTTCTGCTGCTCCATCGAATGCGGCTGTCCACGTTGGACGACCGGCGGGATGGCCTCCGCGTCGAGCAGCTGCTTGTAGTCGACCGCCGCGGCGATGAGGCCGGCCGCCCGCTCGACCTGCTCCTGCGCCGATTCCCGGAACAGGAAGAAGAAGTTCGCGTTCAGCGCGATCCGGTCGCGGCGGCCCAGGTACCGGTACGGCCAGAAGGTGTCGAGCCAGCTGCGCACGCCTTCCTCGGCGTCGTAGCGTTCGAGCGCCGCCTGCAGGGCGTGGGCCGGGCTGCCCGGGCTCTGGAACGCCCGCACCGCTGCCTCGGTGGCGGCCAGCTCGTCCTCGCCGAGCAGCGGGGCGCACCACTCGACGAATCGCTCGCAGCTTTCCGCCAGGGTCGGCAGCGGCACCCGGGGCAGCCGGTCCTCGTTGCCGAAGGTGCTGGTCGACCACGTCTCACTGCTGTTCAATGTCATCCTCGACTTCGCTGGGTCGCTCGGTGTTCTCGCGGCTGGGAGAGGTGGAGCTCGGCGTAGAACCAGCCGTCGGCCTCCATGCCGCGCGGCTCGACCCCGGCGGTCGAGAGCGTGTCCAGGACCAACGACTGCTCCTGCTCGGAGATGAACCGGCGCTGCTTGAAAACGCCGGGCATCGGCACGGTTTCGTAACCCGAGTCTGCCAGTCGGCGCGCGATCGGGTCGAAGGGGAACATCCGCAGCACGAAATGCGCCATCCACGGCCGCCTTCCGGCCTCGGCGATCCGGCCGAGGGTGCGTTCGCCGACGTATCCGACGCACCCCGTCGAGATGACCAGGTCCACCTCGGCGAGCAGCTCGCGTTGCGCGGCGGTGGGGTCGTGGGCCTCCAGGTCGGCGTGCACCGCGTGGTCGATGAACCCGGCCGCGAGCGCGTACGACAGCGCCGGTTCCGAGCTGTCCAGGCCGACGAACCGGGTGCGGGCGAGCTGACCGCGCGAGCGGACCCATGCCCGGTCGCGGGCCAGCAGCCGGTCCCGGTCGGCATCGCGGGCTTCGTCGCTGCCGTAGTGCTCGTAGAGCTCGTCGATGGTCGCGTCGCACCGCAGCAGGGCGGCATTGACGCCGTAGGAGCAGCCGAGATCCAGGACGGTCGGCACCTCGATGCCGGTCGCCTCGCGGTATTCCTGCACCAGCTTCAGGAAGTAGGGCTTGGCCAGCTGCGGGATGCAGTAATCGAGTTCGCGCAAGGTGGTGAAGTAGGCGCGCGGATCGGGTCGGGTGTAGATCTGCTCGAGCGAAACCTTGCCGGTGGCATCGAACTGCACGGACGGTGCTCCTCCTGGCTCGACGGGTCGACTCGTCAGTCCAGCAGCCGATCGCCCCGCACCGCGCGGCCCTCGGCGGCCAGGTGCGCCGGAAGGACCCGGCCGAAGATCTGCTTGGTCCGGGCGACGCTGCCGATCACGCCGGGCCGCTCGCTGTAGGCGAAGATGGCGGAGTGGCGCTGCTCGCGGCCTTGCACGGTGGTCACGCGGTGCAGCGAGAAACGGCCCTTGAACAGCTGGAGATCGCCGGGGCGCAGCGCGAGCCGCTGGATCAGCTGCTCGCCGTCCCCGGCCAGCACCGCACGGACGTCGGCGAAGTTCTCCGAGATGGCGGACCGGATGTTCGCGCAGTACTCGAAGATCCCGCCCGCCTCCGGCTCCTGGGTGAGCATGCTGACCGCGAACTCGTTGGTGTCGAAGTGCCACGGGTGGTCCATGCCGGGCCGCACCACGTTGAGGCAGAGCCCGGCCAGCGGATCGGCCAGCTCGTGGACGGCGGGCAGCTCGACGCACTCGGCGATGAAGCGCTTGAACAGCGAGCTGGTGTAGAGCCGGTGGATGATCGAGTGCGGTGGGATCTGGTCGCGGGCCACGAACGCGTTGCCGCGCGTCATCGTGGTGCGGGCCGGGTGATTCGCCGGCAGCTCGGTGTTCGTGTCGATGTTGTAGGCGTTGACGACCTCGACGTCGTAGTGCGCCAGCGGCGCGATCCTCGCGCCTTCCCGCCGCAGCTCCTCCTGCCGCGACGGGCGGATGAAATCGGGCAGCACGCTGCAGCCGTCTTCCCGCAGGTCGTGCCGGGCCCGGTGGACGGCTTCCCGCCAGGCGACGCTCGCCGGGTCCGACAGCGGGTAGCGCGCCGTGTCCACCACCTGCTCCACAAGCTCGACTTCCGCTGCGCTCATGAAGTTCCTCTCCACGTGCAAAGCTCGCCAACGCCGGGTTCGGGGCGATCGACGTTGATCGCGCCTGCACTACCGGGTCAACGACGGATGATCATCGCGGTTACTGCCGAATTCGCCGCCGGGGCCGTGACGGAGGCCATAGTGCGCGGCCGATCCGGGCGCCCGCCGCCACTCGATCGTGCAGAAGTCGCCGGAAGCCGAGAGGATCTGGGGGACCCGACGAGGAAGGGCGGTACTGGTATGGACGACGAGACCAGCCGGCGGCTCGCCGAGGTGCGTTCACTGGCCGACGAACTGCATCCAGAGCAGATCGAGGCCGAGATCGGCCGCGCGCGGGTCGAGGCGTACCAGGAGGGCATGCGCTTCGCCGCCGACTTCGTCGAGCACGGCCCGCAAGGCCGCCAGCGCGCGCACATCCCGCTGCCGCGGACCTGACCGGTGACTCACGAGCCGCGCAGCGCGGCGGTGACCTGCCGGGCCGCCCGGATGCCGGATTCCACCGCGCCGTCGATGAAGCCCGCCCAGCCGGTGGCGAGGTCGGAGCCCGCGAAGTGGATCGCGCCGTGCGGCCGTTGCAGGGCGGCCAGGTACTTCGTGAGCTGGCCCGGGCGTTGCATGGGCCAGGTTTCCCGGGAGAACTCGTCGGTCATCCAGTTGTGCCCGGCGACGTCGACGACCTCCAGGTCCGGCCGCCACGCGGCGAGCGCGCGGGCGACGCCCGCCTTGTCGGTGGGGTCGAGGTCGTGGGCGCGGGTGCCGAAGGCGACGAGGACGGTGTCGCCGTCGACCGCGTACTCGGGGCGGACGAAGGTGAGGTCGTGGTCGTCCGGCGCGTAGCCGGTGAACGGCGCGACCTCGCCGCGCACCCGGATCCACGTCTTCAGCCCCTGCGACGCGGTGTGCTCGGCGCTCGCCGCCAGCTTGGCCGCCGCGAGCGCGGGCCGGAAGTCGATGGTGGCCAGCACGTTCAGCGGCAGCGTGCAGATCACCCGCCGGGCCGCGAGCCGGGTGCCGTCGGTCGTGGTGATCGTCGCGCCGCTGTCGTCCTGGTCGATGGCGGTGACCACCGTGCCGAGCCGGACGTCGGCATCGCTGTCGGCCGCCATCGCCGCCGCCAGTGAGGCGGTGCCCTCGACGAGCCGGTGTCCCGAGGTCGCCTCGTGCAGCAGCCGCCAGTCGCCCGACGCCGCCGCGCACCACCGCATGGCCTGGCTGAGCCCGGAAACCGCGGCGGGGCCGTTGAAATGCTCCGCCCAGACGCCGGTGGTCACCTCGCGCTCGGCGGGCGGGAGGTCGAGCCCGCCGAAGTAGTCGGCGACCGACCGGTGGTCGATGCGGTCCAGGTCCTCGCGCAGCAGCGGCTCGTAGGGGAGCGGAAACCAGGTGCGGCTGTCCGCAGCGAGCCGGTCCATGCCACGCTCGATCAGCGCGTCGAACTCCGCGGGACTGCCCCGGTGCACCGCGCCGCCGGCGATCCAGTACACCTCCTCCGAGCTCGGGCTCGGCTCGACGGCCTGGCCGTAGCGGGTGATCTCGCTCCACGTGTGCGGCTGCAGCCAGTGCACCCAGGTGCCGCCCATTTCCAGGCGGCGGCCGAGTCGGTCGTCGGTCCAGGTTCGACCGCCGATGCGGTCGCGCGCTTCGAGCACCGCCACCGAGCGGCCGCGCCGCGACAGCTCGCGTGCGGCGGTCAGCCCGCTGAACCCGGCGCCGACGATGACCACGTCGTAGGACTCCATGCTGCGCATTCTGGTGCGTGCACGCCGATGCCTCGATCCACCGATCGAGCGCTCTTGGTGATGCCACTCCGGAGCAGACCTACCTGGAACGCTTCGCCGACGTCTGGCGGCGCACGGTCGAAGGGATCAGCGCGGACCGGTAACGTCGCCATGTTCGACGCGGTCGACGAGAACACCGTTGACGAGGAGCAGGCCAGGACAGTGGGGGCGCTCTACTACGCGATGCAGGTCGGTGTGGTGATCCAGTGGTTGCTGGACCCGGACAACGCTCCGACCCCCGACGACCTCGTCACCGGACTCCGCGCGATCGCCAAGCAGGCCACCGACCACGATTGATGTCGACGCCGCCAGCGAGCCGCCGCGCAGCGGCGCTGCACGAGCAGATCCCGCCGCTCACCCGGTGTGGGCGATCGCGGTGACGACCAGGCCGCCGGCGGCCAGCCAGCGCCCGTGGAACTCCCGCAGCGGCGGGCCCGGGCTTTCGGCGAGCAGCCGGGCGCGGAAGGTACCGCCGTCCGGGTGCAGCTCGATGGACGCCTCCGTGAAGTCCAGCCAGGTCCGGGTGAGCGGGAACCACGTCTTGTACACGGATTCCTTGGCGCTGAACAGCAACCTGTCCCAGTGCGGACCCGAAGGCAAGTGCCGCAGGAGTTCCAGTTCCTCGGGGCGGGCGATGGCTTCGAGAACGCCGTCCGGCAGCGGCTCGTCAGGCTCCGCGTCGACGCCGATCGACGCGAGGTCCGCGGCGCGCGCCACCACGGCCGCCCGGTATCCGGCGCAGTGGGTCATGCTGCCGACCACGCCGCCGGGCCAGCCCGGCGCGCCGCGTTCGCCCGGGATGATCGGGCTCGGCGGATGCCCCAGCGCGGCGAGCGCCTCGCGCGCGCAGTGCCGGACCGTGGCGAACTCGGTGCGGCGCTTGGCGACGGCGCGGCTGATGACGGCCGCTTCCTCGGGGAACAGCTCGACGTCGACGCGATCGTCGAAGGCCTCCGCGAAGCGGGCCGCGCCCGGGAGGATCTCGCCGATCAAGACCGCGCCTCCGCCGGGAGCACCTGGCGGAGCAGGCCGTGCGGGTGGCCGTGGCGGCGCCATTCCCGCGGGTAGCCGATGGAGACCTCGTGGAACGGCACGTCGTCGTGCCGGGTGATCCGCGGGATGTGCAGGTGCCCGTAGACGACGCACGACGCGCGGTGGCGGCGGTGCCAGTCCGCGGTGAGCTCGGTGCCGCACCACTGCGCGAACTCGGGGTAGTGCAGCACGTCCGTCGGCTCCCGCACCAGCGGGTAGTGGTTGACCAAGACGGTGGGCAGCCCGTCGTCCAGCTCGGCCAGCCGGCGCTCGGTCTCAGCGACCCTGGCCAGGCACCAGGCGTCCAGGCTCGGGTGCGGGTCCGGGTGCAGCAGGTATTCGTCGCTGCACACGACGCCCTTGGCGTGGGCCTGTTCGAGCCCCTCGGCCTTGTTCTTCGCCCCGGGCGGCCGGAACGAGTAGTCGTAGAGCAGGAACATCGGCACGATCCGGGCCGGGCCGCCGTCGCCGGTCCATACCGGGTACGGGTCTTCCGGGGTCAGCACGCCCAGGCCGCGGCACAGCTCGACGAGGTGCCGGTACCGCTGCTCGCCGCGCAGCTGCAGCGGGTCCTTCGGGTGGGTCCACAGGTCGTGGTTGCCCGGCACCCAGATCACGGTGGCGAAGCGCTCGCGGAGCAGCCGCAGCGCCCACTCGATGTCGGCGGCGAACTCGCCGACGTCACCGGCCACGATCAGCCAGTCGTCCGGGGATTCCGGCCGGAGCTCCGCCACGATCGCCCGGTTGTCCGGGAACGCCACGTGCAAGTCGCTCACGGCGAGCAGCCGACCAGTGCTGTGCATGATCCGGATCCTACCGATTAGCGGCCGGGCCGCTAGGCGCATTCGGACGACCACAATGGACCGATCTCCGCAAGGTGATCGCGCGCCGGTCCGGCAGGTGGGATAAGCGTGGTGCGGCTCGTTGACACGGGTGCCAGTTTTGGTGGCATGGCTACGTGTGTCCGCAGTGGACGGTGCCGAACTCCCGGACCCGGCGGTGCTGGCCGATGCGGTCGGACCGATCGGCGGCTCGGCACGCCGGCTGCTCGACGCCTGGTCGCGGGCCGCCCGGGGGCGGTGAGACCAGGGCGGCGACCGCGGGATCGGCCGCGATCGCGTGCCCCCCTCGTGTGTTGGTCAGTCCTCGTCCGGCTTGGCGTGGTCGGGCACGCCCGGGCGCGGATCGCGGGACAGGTCGATCAGCGGGTGCACCCCGGCGCCTTCCGGCGCGGCGTGGCTGTGCCTCCCCGTCTCGGCCTCGTTGCTGGGACGGTCGGGTTCGGTGCTCATGTTTCCCTCCGGTCGGGGATCTCGGGACAACATCAGCATGCCAACCGGATGTGCCGGGACGCCGGAGATCGGAGTGCGACGCGCGTCACCCGTGGCCGGATCCGCCGTATCGTCGTGTTGATCAGCCAGCGCAACGCAGATTCCGGGAGGACTCCGTGCCCGCACCCACCGTCATCGACCTGACCCCGCGCAGCACCGCCCTCGGCGGCTCCCGGAAGCTGACCGGTCACCTCGCGAAGCCGGCCGGGCCCGGCCCGTGGCCCGGCGTGGTGGTCGTCCACGAGGCGTTCGGCGTCGACGACGTCATGCTGCGGCAGACCGAGCGGATGGCCGAGGCGGGCTACCTGGCGCTGCTGCCGGACCTGTTCACCGACGGCGGCACCCGGCGCTGCCTGGTCCCGACCATGCGCGCGGCGCTGTCCGGTCGCGGCCGCGCCTACGCCGACCTGGAGGCGGCCCGCACCGAGCTGGCCGACCGGCCGGACTGCACCGGCAAGGTCGGGCTCATCGGCTTCTGCATGGGCGGCTCCTTCGCGCTGGTCGCCGCGGGCCGCGGCATCTACGACGCGGCCTCGGCGAACTACGGCCAGCTGCCCAAGGACATCGACCGCGCGCTCGCCGAGGCCTGCCCGGTCGTCGGCAGCTACGGCGGCCGCGACGGGATGCTGAAGGGCGCCGCGGCGAAGCTCGACGCGGCCCTCGAACGGGCCGGAATCCCGCACGACGTCAAGGAATACCCGGAGGCGGGCCATTCGTTCCTCAACGACGCGGAGAACGCGCCGCGGATCATGCGTCCGCTCCTGCGGATCTCCGGAGCCGGCCCGCACCCGGAATCCGCCGCCGACGCCTGGCGGCGGATCGAGGACTTCTTCGCCGAGCACCTGAAGTCGTGAACCAGGTCAGGCGCGGCCCCCAGCTGAGGCCCTCCACGTTGTCGGCGTAGGACAGCTCGATCACTCCACCCGGCGACTCGCGCGGCCCGAGATCAACTCCGCCACCTGCTCGACGACCGGTCGGGTGCTCGCCTGCCACACCACCCAGGTGGTCAGTTCCAGCGGCGGGTCGACCAGCGGCACCCACGGCCAGCCGGGCAGCAGCCGGTGCGCGGAGTGCTCGGTGAGCAGCACCGCCTCGGCCTCGGATGCCTCGGCGCAGGCCAGCGCGTGCTCGGAGAACTGCGCGAACCGCCACAGCGGAACGGCGCCCGCGTCGTGCGCCGCGACGATCAGCCGGTCGTGCGCGACCGGCACCTGCTCGCGGCCGTGCGCCAGGAGCCGCAGGTTGTCGAGATCCCGGACGAGGCAGGTGCTGCGCCCCGCCAGCCGGTGCCCGGCCCGCACCGCGATCCCGAAGGCCTGGTCGAAGAGCCGGGTGCCGCGCAGCGCCAGCGGCCGCTCGTGCACCAGGCCCAGATCGAGCCGTCCCTCCCGGACCATGCGCAGCTGGTCGGTGCTGCTCGCCTCGGTCAGCGTCACCGACGCGTGCGGGATCTCGGCGCGCAGCGCCGCCAGCGTCTCCAGGACCCAGTCGGTGGCCAGTCCCGGCGGGATGCCGATGTCGACGACCTCGCGGGTGTGCTCGCTCGCCGAATGCGCCGCGTCGCGGCTCGCGTCGGCCAGGCGGAGCAGGAGCAGCGCGTGCTGGTGCAGGGCGACGCCCGCCGGGGTCAGTGTCGTGCCGGTCGGCGTGCGCTCGAACAGCGTGATGCCCACATCCCGTTCGAGCTGGCGAAGTTGCCTGCTCAGCGATGGTTGCGTCAGGTGCAGGCGTTCCGCGGCGCGGGACATCGAGCGCTCGCTCGCGACGGCGACGAAGTACCTCAGATGGCGCAGTTCCATTTCACCTCCACGCAGTAGCCATGCCTGCGGAGCATGGCCTATCTGATTAGGTGGTATTGGACGTCACGCTGTCAAGACGGTGTACTTCCCGAAGTCGCACGTCCTATCTGGAATCCTCGTCGGTAGCAGGGCGGCGCACCAGCCTCGGAGTGCCGAACCTCTGCCTTATGGGCAGGACGTCGCAACCGGATCGCAGAAAGCGAGCGCTCAACGATGAGTCCCATCCCGACCGCCAGTGGAGTGCGCCACCCGTACCGGTGGGTCGTGCTCCTGTTGTCCTGGGCGGCGTTCACCATGACCGCGGTGGACCGTTCCACGTGGGGGCCTGCGTCTGTCGCGGTCGGCGAGCACCTGGGGGTCTCGCTGGCTGGGCTCGGTGTCTTCGCCACCGGCTACTACGTCGGCTACGTCATCTCCAACGCGGGCGGTGGCTTCCTCACCGACTGGCTCGGCGGGCGGATGGTCATCGCCTCCACCCTGTTCGTGGCCGGCGGGTTCATGATCCTGTTCGGTGAGACCACCTCGGTGGCGATGGGCATCGCGTTCCAGGCCTGCATCGGCGTGTTCGCCGGGTGCGATTACTCGGCCGGCGTGAAGCTGATCTCGCAGTGGTTCCCGGCGAAGGACCGCGGGCTGGCGATGGGCATCTTCATGACCGCCACCTCGCTGGGCACGGTGATCGCGAACGCGATCGTGCCGAGCCTCATCGAGTCCTCCGGCTGGCAGACCTCGTACCACGTGTTCGGCGCGGCCTCGATGGTCGTCGCGGTGCTGTGCTTCTTCTTGCTGCGCAACGGATCCGAGAGCGCCGACTCCTCGGCGCGGGAGGTGCCGAAGCTGGGTTCGCTGCTGCGCAACCGGGATCTCTTCCTGCTCGGGCTGGCCGGGTTCGGCGGGCTCTGGGGCACCTACGGCTTCATCACCTGGTCCAACGCGCTGATGATCAAGGGCAGTCACGTCTCCCCGGTGCAGGCCGGCGCGGTCGTCGCGATCTTCGGCATCGCGGCGGTGGTGGCCAAGCCGCTCATCGGCGTGATCAGCGACGTGTTCGGTGGCAAGCGCAAGGTCCTGACGATCGTCGTGCTCGGCGCCTTCGTGGTCACCCTCCTGCTGTTCGGCACGGCGACGAACCTGACCGCGTTCATGTGGATCGCGCCGTTCCTCGGCATCGCCGCCTACGTCTACAGCCCGCTGATGGTCGCGCTCATCCCGAACCTCTCCGGGGTGCGGCTGGCCGGTTCGGCGGCCGGCGCCACCAACGCGTTCTGGCAGCTCGGCAGCACGATCGTGCCGGTGGTGCTCGGCGTCGTCTTCCAGGCGACCGGATCGTTCTTCCTGGCCTTCGCCACGCTCGCCGCCGGGCCGCTGCTCGGCATGGTGCTGATGCTCGGGGTGCGGGAGCACGGCGCCGCCCCGCCGGCCGCCGACAAGACCGGCGACACCGCCAAAGCTGTTGCTTGACGAGGAAAGTGGAGCGAACGTGACCCAGCACTACGACGTGATCGTGGCCGGCGGCGGATCTGGCGGGGTGGCCGCAGCGATCGGGGCCAGCCGCGCCGGTGCGCGGACCCTGCTGATCGAGCGCGGGCCGTGTCTCGGCGGCGCGGCGACCCTCCGCAACGTGGTGACCTACTGCGGTCTCTACACGCGCGACGACCAGCAGCAGGCCGTCTTCGGCGTCGCCGACGAGGTGATCACCGCGTTGCGCGGGATGGGCGCGATCAGCGACCCGACCAGGTTCACCGCGGTGGCGGCGGTTTTCGATCCCGAGAGCGTCAAGCGCGTCGCCGACGAGTTGTGCGCGCAGGCCGGGGTCGATGTCCTGCTGCACACCCACGTGCTGGGCGCCGACCGCGAAGGTGACCAGGTAACCGCGGTGCGCGTCGCCGACCACTCGGGGATCCACGAGTTCACCGCGAAGGCCTTCGTGGACGCCACCGGCGAGGCCGACCTGGCCCACCACGCCGGGGCGGAGGTCCGCTACGGCAACGACGGCTGGGTGCAGAACGGCACGCTCGGGGTGCGCTTCGGCGGCATCCCCGCGAACGCCGAGGTCACCAGGGAGGCCATCGGCGCCGCGGTGCGCGCGGCGAAGAAGGCCGGCGCGCCCGGCCTGACCGCGGAAAGCGGGCTCATCGCGCGGATGCCGATCTCCGGCGACCTCATCACCTACCTGGCCGACGAGGGCTACGACGCGCGCAGCGCGGCGGACACCACCCGCGCCGAGATCGGCGCCCGGCGGCAGGCGCAGGCGTACCTGCAGGTGGTCCGCTCGTTGCCCGGCTGCGACGAGGCGTACATCGTCAGCACCGGGCCGGAGATGGGTACCCGCGAGTCCCGGCACCTCGTCGGCCGGTACCGGTTCACGGAGAAGGAAGTGCTCCAGCCCGGCCCGGTCGACGACGCGGTCGCGATCGGCGCCTGGCCGATCGAGTACCACCCGGGCCCGGGCATCCCGTCGGAGTGGAGGTTCATCGGCGACCCCGGTTTCTACGGGATTCCGCTGGACGTCCTGCACAGCCGGGACACCCCGAACCTCTTCGCCGCCGGTCGCACCGTGGACGGCGACCGCGGCGCGGGCGCGTCGCTGCGCGCCATGGGCACGGCGTTCGCCACCGGGCACGCGGCCGGTGTCGCGGCCGCCTTCACCGCCGCCGGCGGCGATGCCGACACCGCGGCGGTGCGGGCCGAGCTCAACCGCCAGGGCGCCCGGCTGCCCGAATGACTCAGCGGTTGCGCTGATCGCCCGGCGTGTGGCGGATTTTCGACACAACATGGCAGTTTGTCGAAAGCGGGACACGCTTTGCCTGCCGGACGATCGCACGGTGACGCGAGGACGAACTCGATCTGTTGGTCTGCTGGCCGTCGGGCACGCAGGCGTGGACATCTACCAGGGGGCGGTGCCCGCCGTCGTCCCGTTCCTGGTGCTGGAGCGGCAGTACGGCTACGTCGCGGTGTCCGGCATCGTGCTGGCGGCGACGTTGCTGTCGTCCGTCGTGCAGCCGGTGTTCGGGGCGCTCACCGACCGGGTGCGGATGCCGTGGCTGATCCCGGTGAGCATGGTGACCGCGGGGCTGGGCGTGGCGCTGTGCGGGGTCGGCGACTCCTACGTCCTCACGTGGATGGCGGTCGCGCTGTCCGGGCTGGGCGTGGCGGCCTACCACCCGGAGGCGGCCCGGCTCGCGCGCGCCGCCTCCGGCGGCAACCACCTGGCGATGAGCTGGTTCTCCCTCGGCGGCAACATCGGTTTCGCGCTCGCGCCGATCGTGGTGACCCCGATCCTCGCCGCGGGCGGCCTGTCGGCCTCGCCGTGGCTGATCATCCCGGCCCTGCTCGGCGGGCTGGTGACCACCACCGTGCTCCGCTCGCTGATCGCCGGTTCCGCGACGACCGGCGGCGCCAAGGCCGATCGGGGCCGCGACGACTGGCCGGTCTTCCTCCGCCTGACGGCGATCGTCATCGCCCGGTCGATCGTCTACATCGGACTGAGCGCGTTCGTCGCGCTGTGGGTGCAGCAGCGCGTGGGCGGCGGCGAGACCGCCGGCGCGGCGGCGTTGTTCGTGCTGTTCGCCGGCGGAGCGGCGGGTACCGTGCTCGGCGGCAAGCTGGCCACGGTGTGGGGCCGCATCCGGGCCCTGCGGCTGTCGTACGCGGCGTCCATCCCCGCGGTCGCCGGTGTGGTCTACGCGCCCGGTGCCTCCGTGTACGTCTTCGTGGCGCTCGCCGCGGTCCTGCTGTACATCCCGTTCTCGCTGCACGTCACGCTGGGCCAGGACTACCTGCCGAACCGGGTCGGCACCGCCAGCGGCGTGACGCTCGGCCTGGCGGTGAGCGTCGGAGGCATCGCCACGCCGGTGCTCGGGGCGATCGCTGAGGCGACGTCGCTGCAAACGGCGCTGACGACGCTGCTGGTGTTCCCGGTCATCGCGTGGCTGCTCGGGCGAACCCTGCACGAGCCGGCCGCTCTGGAGGTCGCGGCCGCCCGCTGACGCGGCTCAGACCGGCGGCAGTCGCTGTTCGACGCCGAGGAGGGCGGAGAACGGGTCGCCGACCGCCGCGATCCGGTCCAGGACGGTGCGGATCGTCCAACGGTCCGGGGCCAGGTCGGGGTCGTCGAGCTCATCCCACTCCAGCGGCACGGACACCGGCGCGCCCGGCCGCGGGCGGGCGCTGTAGGGGGCGACGAGCGTCTTGTTGATGACGTTCTGGGTGTAGTCCAGGCGGGCCAGGCCGCGGCGGTCCTGCTTCGTCCACGCCCAGCTGACCAGCTCGGGGACGATGCCGCCGACGGCCTTGGACACCTTCTCCACCCAGGCCCGGGTCTCCGCGTAGGTGTAGCGCGGTTCGACCGGCACCCAGATCTGGATGCCGCGCTGCCCGGTCACCTTCGGCCGGGCCTCGACGCCGAGGTGCTCCATCGCGGTCCGGTGCAGGCGGGCGAGGACGAGCACCTCGTCGAACGTCGTCCGGCTGCCCGGGTCGATGTCGAACAACGCCCAGGTCGGGTGTTGGGGGTCGGCGGCGCGCGAGGTCCACGCGTGCAGCTCCAGCGCCGCGTAGTTGGCCAGCCAGGCGAGCGCGGGAACGCTGTCCGGCACGAGGTACCACTGCGTGTCGTCCGGCTCGGCGTCCTCGTAGCGCCAGCGGCGGAGCCAGTCGGGCGCGTGGCTCGGGACTTCCTTGTGCCAGAAGCCGGGTTGGTCCACGCCGTTGGGGAAGCGGTGCGAGTTCAACGGCCGGCCGGCGAGGTACGGCAGCATCACCGGGCCGATCAGCGCGTGGTAGCGGATCAGGTCGCGCTTGGTCACCGGGGCCTCGCCGTCGCGGCCCGGGAACAGCACCTTGTCGAGGTTGGTCAGTGCGAGATCCCGCCCGGCGAGCCGCCAGCGGCCCTTGGCGCCGAGCTCGTCGAGCGCCGCCAGCTCGCCCGCGGTGGGCGGCTCCCACCGTTTCTCGGATCGGAATTCGTTGGTGTCCAAGGGGATTTCGGCCTCCGATGGCGGGAGGTCGCTGCGCCACATCGCCTCCGGTGCGGCGGCGACCTCCTCGTTGGTGCGCCCGCTCTTCACCGACCGCGGGTGGTCCTCCGGATCCCAGCCGGATTCGGCGTGCTCGTCCTTCTTGTGCAGCAGCAGCCACTGCTTGTCACCGCGCCGCACCAGCACGAACGTGCCCGCCAGCTTCTCGCCGTGCAGATCGAAGTGCAGCGTCCCGGCCTCGATCGCGGCGGCCGGATCCTCGTCCGGGGAATCCCACGTGCCCCGGTCCCAGACGATGACGTCGCCGCCGCCGTACTCGTCGGCCGGGATGGTGCCCTCGAAATCGGCGTACTCCAGCGGGTGGTCCTCGACCCGCACCGCCATGCGCCGCACCGCCGGGTCCAGCGTCGGCCCCTTGGGCACGGCCCAGCTCACGAGCACGCCGTCCAGCTCCAGCCGCAGGTCGTAGTGCCGGCGGCGGGCCCGGTGCCGCTGCACGACGAACCGTTCGCCGGTCGCGCGCACCTCGCCGTCGCCGCTCGGTTCGGCGGTGCGGGTGAAGTCGCGCATCTCCCGGTACTTCGCCAGCCGCTGGTCGTTCACGTCTCCCACTTACCCGATATCGGGCGCGAGCAAAAATCGGGGACGGTCAGCCCAGCACCAGCACCTGGCCTTCGGCGGCGATCTCCGCCCCGGCCCCGTGCACGTCGGCGAGCTCCGGCGCGTCGGGGTGGGCCAGCGGGTTGGTGTTGTTGAGGTGGGTGAACAGGAACCGCGTCGCGGGGTGGCGGGCGATCTCCGGCAGGGCGTCCCGGATCGGCAGGTGCCCCATGCTGCGCGCGGGGCGATCGCTGCCGGACGCGTGCGTCAGTTCGTCCTCGGTGTGGAAGGTGCCGTCGAGCAGCACGACGTCGGCGCCGTCGATGATCCGCTCGAACGCGTCGTTCCAGGCGGGCAGGCAGGGTGCGTACACCAGGCGGCGGCCGGAGCCGGTGAACCGGTAGGCGACGGCCCAGCCGGTTCCGGGCAGCTCGCGGGCGTAGCGGGGGCGCTTGTCGCTGACGCCGACGGCCTCGACCACGAGTCCACCGGCCAGCAGCCGGCGGTCGGCGATGACCTCCTGCCGAACCTGGGTGTAGTTGCCGATGACGTCCGCGATCGGGAAGGCCTGCCGAAGGGCTTGGTGGACGGCGGCGGTGGCGTAGATCGGGAGCCGGGCGGCTTCGCGCAGGGTGAGCAGGCCGAGGGTGTGGTCCAGTTCGGCGCTGGTGAGCAGGACGCCTTCGAGGGGCGTGCGCCGGGTGCCCGGTGCGGGCCGGAGTTCGGGGCTGGCCAGCAGCTGGGTGCGCAGGTCGGGCGAGGCGTTGACCAGGTACCAGGAGGTTCCGTCGCCGCTGATCGCCAGGCAGTCCTGGCTGCGCGCCACGCCCAGCTCCGCGGCCCGGCTGCAGCTCCGGCACCCGCAGTTCCACTGTGGAAGCCCGCCGCCCGCGGCGGTGCCGAGGATGCGGACCCGCATCACATCCGCCTCGGGACGGCGGGCCGCGGCTCGAACTCGGCGCGGACCAGGTCGTGGTGCTCGGACAGCGAGCAGGCCGGATCGGTCGCGGCCGCGTCGCCCACCAGCTGGTACGCCTGGCAGCGGCAGCCGCCGAAGTCGACGTCCTTCAGCGCGCAGCTGCGGCAGGGATCGGGCATCCACTCGGTGCCGCGGAAGCGGTTGAACGCCGCCGAGTCGAACCAGATCGAATCCAGCGCCGAATCGCGCACCGACGGCACGTCCAGTTCGGGCAGCTGCGCCGCGGCGGGGCAGGGGAGCACGTCGCCATTGGGCGCCACCGCGAGCTGCCGGTTGCCCCAGCCGTAGTTGCACGGCTTGGGGCGCGGGCTGAAGTAGTCCGCGGCCACGTACACGATCTCCAGCCGGTCGCCGTAGCGCTCGCGGGCCGCCGCCGCGTCCGTGTCGGCCTGCTGCACCTGCTCGCGGCTGGGCATCAGCGCGGCGCGGTTGCGCAAGGCCCAGCCGTAGAACTGGGTGTTGGCCAGCTCCACGCGTTCGGCGCCGAAGCCCACCGCGAGTTCGACGATGTCGAGCAACCGCCCGATGTTGCCGCGGTGCAGCACGGCGTTGACGGTCATCGGCAGCCCGGCCGCCACGATGTCGCGCGCGACGTCCAGCTTGCGGTCGTGCGCGCGGCGCCCGGCGATGACGTCCGCGGACTTCGCGGCGGAGTCCTGCACCGACAGCTGGACGTGATCGAGCCCTGCGGCGGCGAGCTCGCGCAACCGCCGCTGCGGCAGGGAAAAGCCGCTGGTGACCAGGTTCGTGAACATGCCGTGCTCGCGGGCGGCCGCGACGAGGGCGACCAGGTCGCGGCGCAACGCCGGCTCGCCGCCGGAGAGGTGCAGTTGCAGGACGCCGATGGACCGGGCCTGCTCGATGACGCGCAACCAGGTCTCGGTGTCCAGCTCGTCCCGGTAGTCCGCCAGGTTCAAGGGGTTCGAGCAGTACGTGCACTGCAGCGGGCACCGGTAGGTCAACTCGGCCAGCAGCCCCAGGGGCAGCCCGGGCCGCGCCGCTCCCGACTGCTGCCCGGACTCCGCGACGCCGACCGGCTCGGTGCCCAGCACGCGGCGCCGGTCCAGGTCCGCGAGCAGTTCGAGCACGGATTCGGCGGTGGCGCCCTGGTACGCGGCGGCGAGCTCGCCGGCGATGTCGGCGACCGTGCGGCTGGAGTCGCACCGGCGCACGATGTCGGCCGCCGTGTCGTTGAGCAGCAGCACGCCCTCCGGGTACAGCAAGGCATGCTTGCCGCGGACCCGGTCGCGGACGAACCGGACCCCGCGCCGCAACCCAGGGCGGCTGTCCAGAGTCACGCCCATGACTGTCCTTTGTAGTCGATGGCGTCCAACATCGCCCAGAGCACATCGCATTTGAACGACAGCGCCCGCACCGCGGCGTCCTGCTGCTCGCGCGTCACGCAGTGCTTCAGCACTACCCCGAGCGTGACGGAGCTGTCCGCGCGGGCGGCCGGGATGCGGCGCTCGAAGTAGGCCAGGCCGCCGGGTTCGATCCAGTCGTAGTGGCGCTTCCAGGCCGCCATCCGGTCGGCCATGTGCCCGGGCGAGAACATCTCCGTCAACGCCGCGGCCACGCCCTCGATCCACGGTTTTCGGCGGCAGAAGTCCAGATACGCGTCGACGGCGAACCTAACACCGGGCAGCACGTGGCGCTCGTCGACCACCTCGTCGCGCTGCAGGCCGACGGCCTCGCCGAGCACCAGCCAGTCGTGCAGGCCGCCGTCGGCATCACCGGCCCCGTCCTGGAAGGCGATCCTCTCGACCCAGATGCGCCGCACCTCGGGCAGCGGGCAGTTCGCCACGATGGCCGCGTTCTTCTGCGGCAGGTGCCGCTGGTAGTACCACCTGTTGGCCACCCACAGCCGGACTTCCGCGGCGCTGCAGCGGCCATCGTGCAGCCGCAGGTGAAAGGGGTGGTGCGCCCAGTAGCGATTCGCCAACCGCTGCAGCGATTCCCGGAATTCGGATTCGGCAGGGGGCTGCGTCACCGATTGCCGTCGTGCGCGTAAGCGGTGACCTCGGGGCGGGTCTCATACTGCTCGACCAGCGGCGGAGTCCAGCTCGGCGGCGCGGGAGCGGGGGCGGATTCGGCAGGAGCGGCCATCACGAGACCTCCAATTCGCAAGGAGAACAAGCGAACCCGAACGTACAAGCGGCGCGCGGATGAGATCAAGATTTCGCCACCCGAACAACACGACCGCCGCAACCAATACGCCGAACGCCGGAATTGCGTCCCGCATCGGGAATCCGAGGAATGAAAGTGACCTCAGTCACAGGGTGTCACACTTCGGTCTGGTGTCCCGTTCCTCCTTCGCACGTGGCAGCGCAGACCTTGGGAGGACGGGATCATGGCTATTCGGGTTGTGGTTGTCGGGGCTGGTTACACGGGGTTGGCCGCCGCGAAGCTCGTGGCGCGGTGGACCGACGCCGCGGTGACGTTGATCAACGCCGAGGACCGGTTCGTCGAGCGGGTCCGGTTGCACCAGCTCGCCGCCGGGCAGCAGCTGCGGGACCTGCCGCTGGCCGGCCTGCTCGCGGGCACCGGCGTGCACCTGGTCGTCGACCGGGTGACCGGGATCGACGCGGAGGAGAAGGCCGTGCGGCTGGAGAACTCGGCCCGTGCCGTGCGGTACGACATGCTGATCTACGCACTGGGCAGTGCGGCGGATATGGATTCGGTGCCCGGCGTCGCGGAGCACGCCTACACCGTGGCCACCGCCGACGAGGCCGTGCGGCTGCGGGAGCGCATCGACGACAGCTCCGTCGTCGCGGTGGTCGGCGGCGGGCTGACCGGCATCGAAGCCGCCGCCGAGCTGGCCGAGGCGCACCCCGACCTGAAGGTTCGGCTGGTGAACGGTGGCGAGCTCGGTGCCGGGCTCTCCCGGCGCGGACGCGACTACCTGCGGCGCACCTTCGACCGGCTCGGCGTCGAGGTCGTCGAACAGGCGCGGGTTTCCGAAGTGCGCGCGGACGGGCTGGTGCTGGCCGACGGCGGGCACATCGGCGCCGACACCGTGGTCTGGGCGACCGGTTTCACGGTTCCGGGGCTCGCCGGCGAGGCCGGTCTCGCCGTCGACGAGGAGGGCAGGCTGGTCGTGGACGAGATGCTGCGTTCGGTCTCGCACCCGGAGGTGACCGGGGTCGGCGACGCGGCGGCAGTGCGCCTGCGGAGCGGGCAGGAGCTGCGGATGGCGTGCGCGACCGGGCTGCCGTCGGCGCAACACGCCGCGCGGGCGATCGCCGACCGGCTGGCCGGGCGTGCGCCGCGGCCGATCCGGTTCCGCTACCTCAACCAGTGCATCAGCCTCGGCAGGCGGGACGCGCTGGTCCAGTTCGTGCACGCAGACGACAGCCCGCGCGAAGCGGTGCTGACCGGGCGGAAGGCCGCGCTGTACAAGGAAGCCATCGTGCGCGGCACGATCCTGTTCGAGCGGTACCCGGCCATCCCGGCCTCGCTGTAGCCGGAGCGGCGATTTCCGGCCAGTAGAATCGGCGCGTGGAGCTCTTTCGCGGCGCGCTCGGCGTCGGTTCGGACCAGGCGCTGGAGGTCGCGGTCGCGCATGCGATGTTGCGCCGTGTGAGCGGTGGCGAGGCGGGGTCGACCGTGCGGGTGTACCGGCCGGACAACCGCGTCGTCGCCTTCGGCAGGCGGGACACCCTGCTGCCGGGTTTCCCCGACGCCGTCCGAGCCGTCCGGGATGCCGGGTTCACGCCGGTCGTGCGCGCCCCCGGCGGCCGCGCGGTGGCGTACACGGAGCGTTCGCTGGTGGTCGACCACGTCGGCCCCGACCCCGGCTACCTGGCGGGCATGGACGAGCGGTTCGTGGGTTACGCCGAGCTGTGGGCCGACGTGCTGCGCAAACACGGCGTCGGCGCGCAGGTCGGCGCGGTGCCGGGGGAGTACTGCCCGGGCGCGCACAGCGTGAACGCGCGAGGCCGGGTGAAGCTGGTCGGCACCGCGCAGCGGATGGTGCGCGGTGCCTGGCTGTTCAGCGCGGTGGCGATCTTCGGCGACGACGAGCTGCTGAGGCCGCTGCTGACCGACATCTACCGGCACCTGGAGCTGCCCTTCGACGACGACTCGGTGGGGTCAGTGGCCGCCGAGTCGCCCGGCGCGTCCCTGGACGAGTTCGAAGCGGATGTCGTCGCGGCCTACGACGAGCGGTACGGCCTCGTCCCGGCGCACCTGACGGACGATCTGCTCGGCAGGGCCCGCGACTTGGTGGCGGATCACCGCGTCGCAGACCGCTGAGTCCGCCTCACACCGCAGCGGCTTCCGGCCGGCCGGCCTCCTCCGGTTCCGCCTGGATGCCGGAGCGCTTGCGCAGCAGCGCCATGCCAATGACCGCGAACAGCGCGACGATGGCGGCGCTGACGATCGAAACCACCTGGAAACCGCTGGTGAAGGCGTCCCTGGCCGGTCCGAGGACGATTTCGGGATCGGCCAGCCGGCCCGCCGCGGTCACCGCGCCGGCGATTCCGTCTGCGGCTTCGGCAGCGATGCCGGACGGCAGGTCCGGCGGGAGTTCGACCACGCCGCGGTAGACGGCGGTGGCGAGGCTGCCGAACACCGCGATGCCCATCGCGATGCCGAATTCGCCGCTGGTCTCCGACAAGGCCGAAGCCGCGCCCGCCTTCTGCGGTGGTACCGAGCCCACCACCATCTCGGTGCAGAGCACGCCCTGCGGGCCCATGCCGAAGCTCCCGCACGCGATGCCGATGGTCACCAGCGTCGCCCCGTTCCCGGCATCTACCAGCACGAACAGCAGAAGCCCTGTGGCCGCGACGAGCATGCCGAAACCGAGCACGAACTCCGGCCGGAACCGTTTGGCCAGCCGCGGCGCGATCAACGACCCGACCACCACGGCTCCGGCCTGCGGCACCATCAGGACCCCGGCCTCCAGCGCCGACAACCCGGCGACCAGCTGGAAGTACTGGCTGACCAGCATGAAGATGCCGCCCATGGTGATCGCGCCGACGAGCACGATCCCCAGCGCGGTGCTGAAGGTGCGCACCCGGAACAGCCGCAGGTCCAGCATGGGTTCGGCGATCCGCCGCTGCCGCCGCACGAAGACCACGCCGAGAGCGAGCCCGGCGACCAGTGCGATGATGTTCGGCAACTGCGGGCCGTACTTGGCGAGTTCCTTGAGCGCGTAGACGATCGGCAGGATCGTGCCCAGCGACAACGCCACGCTGACGAGGTCCAGCTTGCCCGCGTTCTCATCGCGGTACTCCGGCAGCAGCGCGGGCGCGGTCACCAGCAGCAGGATCATGACGGGCACGCCCATCAGGAAAACCGAGCCCCACCGGAAGTTCTCCAACAGCACGCCGCCGACGACCGGCCCGATCACCATGCCGCCCATGAAGCAGCTCATCCAGACGGCGATCGCGGTGCTGCGCTGCCGGGTGTCCTGGAACATGTTGCTGATCAGCGCCAACGTCGAGGGCATCAGAGTGGCCCCGGCGACGCCCAGCAGCACCCGCGCCGCGATCAACATCGCGGGGCTGGGGGCGAAGGCCGCGGCGATCGACGCGATGCCGAACCCGGCGCCGCCGATCATCAGCAGCTTCCGGCGCCCGATCCGGTCGCCGAGGGTGCCCATGGTGATCAGCAGACCGGCGATCATGAAGCCGTAGCTGTCGATGATCCAGAGCAGTTCGGTGCTGGTGGGCTGCAGGTCGGCGGCGAGGTGCGGCACCGCGAGGTGCAGCACGCTCATGTCCAACGACAGGAGGAGGGTCGGAAAGGCGAGCACCGCTAGCCCGATCCACTCACGCCGTCCCGCCCTCGGTGTCGTATCCACGCTCGAAACCCTTTCCTCCGGCGACCGCTCCCGCGGCGCCGTCCCGCTGTCGTCGTGAGTACCGACAAGGGCCGCCGCCGGAATTAATCGGTGGATGCCCGTGCTCTACTGAAACGGTGGAAAGCGGCGTGGCGGAACCGGTGAACATCGACGGTGGTTGGGACAGTGCGGCGACGTTGGTCGAAGGCCGCTGGATCGAGCGCCGGCCGCGGCGGCCGGAAGTCGCCGATCGCCTGCGCATGGAAACCGAGTTGATGCCCTGGCTCGCGCCGCAGTTGCCGCTCGACGTGCCCGAACCCCACGTCGTGGCGATGGAACCGCTGGTGGTCCGGCACGAATTGGTGGTCGGTGAACCCCTTTCCGAGCCCACCGCCGAGCACGGCCGCCAGCTGGGAGCCTTTCTGCGAGCGCTGCACGCCGTCGACACGACCGAGGCGGTCCGTCATGGTTTGCAGGGGCCAGAACGGGCGGGCCGTGAGCTCGCCGAAATCGTGGCGAGGTTCCGGGCTGACGTGCTGCCGCTGGTCCCCGCCGAACACCTCGGCGCGGCGCGCGCCCTGCTGGACGCCTTCGGGAAGCTGCCCGCCGACACCGTGGTCCACGGCGACCTCGGCCCAGAGCACGTGCTGTGCTCGGATGCAGGCCTGTCCGGGGTCATCGACTTCTCGGACGCGCACGTCGGCGACGGCGCGATCGACCTGGCGTGGGCGCTGCACGGAACACCACCGGAGTTCGCTGCCGCGCTTGCGGAGGAGTACGGGGTGACCCGGCAGCTCCACGACCGAGCCTTGCGGTGGCACCGGCTCGGCCCCTGGTACGAAGTTGTCCACGGCCTGGACAACGCCCTGCCGGACGCCGTCCGATCAGGATTGGACGGCGTCGTCCGCAGACTTCTCGACTGACCGGGCAATCAGCGGCGTTCCGCCGCGACCAGGAGGAAGTTCGGCAGCTCGACGTATGCCTCGGTGCCGTCGGAAGGCGACGCGGCGGCAGGGTCGAGCCCCGGCTCGTCCAGTTCGCGCAAGCGACAGCCGAACCGCGTCAGCTCGTTGAGGTAGGTCGACAGCGTGCGGTGGAAGTCGGGCGCGTGGGTCTGCTCGATCGGATATTCACGCAGGTACTCCCGTATGCGGTATTCACCGTGCTGCCGCCAGGTCGGCGCCAACTGCTCGAAGCACGGGTGGTTGATGGAAAAGACGAAAACGCCGCCGGGCGCGAGCGATTCGACGCAGGCCCGCATCGCGGTCGACCAGTCGGGAATGGCGGCCAGCACCATGTTGGAAACCACCGCATCGAAAGGACCGCCGAGATCCGGCAGATCGCACAGGTCGGCCTGCACGTACCGGATCCCACGCGGCTGCGACGCCTCCTTCTTGGCGGCGTAGTCGTAGAGAGCCTGAGCGGGCTCGACACCGACCACCTCGGCGCCGCGATCGGCCAGCATCCGGCTGAGATATCCATGACCGCACCCGGCGTCGAGCACCCGAACGCCATCGAGTTGCCCCAGCAACCGCAGCAAAGACGCGTTCAGCAAATGGCGGCGACAGAAGTCACCCTCCGGCTCCATCTGGTCCAATACCGCTTCGGGCATCGCGGCCCATTTGCGGATCGCCGCGTCATTCGTCCACTCCATGAGCATCCTTCCGACAGCCATCTTTCGGGATCAGGTCATTCCTCGCGCGCCAGTGCGACCTTTCGTGGACGGTCGCGACGCGGCCAGGGAGTTTTCGCATCATGAGCACCGAAGCCGAGACCCCTCCCGGCAAACCGATCAATTCTGCCACGGGCGACGCTGCTTCCGAAGGCATCGGATGAGGCGAGCGGCAACTAGCGAGGGGAGTGGTGCTCCGATCTGAGAGCCAAGCGGACGGCGACGTGCCACCGTCCGCTTGAATCGAATCCGGGCGTCACGATTCGCCCGCCGGGTCCCGTGGTGCGGGGATGAGGTCCCGGAGGTGTTCGCGGTGCTGGGCGGGTAGTGCTCTGCCGCCTGGTCTTGGTGTTCGTTTGGGGTCCACTGTGGGTGGTGGGATGAATTCGGGTCTGCCGTCGTGCATGGTGATGTCCCATCGTTGGTTGTGGAGTGTGCGGTGGTGGTGTGCGCAGAGCATGACCATGTTGTCCAGGTCGGTGGCGCCGCCGTCGACCCAGTGCTGGACGTGGTGTGCTTCGGGTGTTCCCGGTGGCCGGTCGCATCCTGGGAATGCGCAGACGCCGTCGCGTCGGAGTAGTGCGGTGCGGATGTGGGTGGGTGCGGTGCGTTTCGCCCTGCCGACGTCCAGTGGGAGGCTGTCGCCGTCGAGGACGATGGGCAGTACCTCGGCGTCGCAGGCGATGCGGCGTGCGTTCTGCGCGGTGATGGCACGTTCGGTGTTCAGCGTGCCGGGCATGCCATCCTCGTTGATGAACCCGAGGCTCTGTTTGAGGTCGTCGAAGTTGATAGAGATGGTCATCTGCGGACGCTGCCCACCGGTACGCGGCGTCCCGTCGTGGTCCAGCGCGAGGTCCAGTAGTGCGGTGAAGCCGTCGGCGTTCCGCTGCCCCGCAGTGCGGGGGTCTTTCTCCCCGTCGATCTCGGGGCGGGGTGCGGCAAGGGGCTCGATCAGTGCGGCGAACTTCGCTCCGGTTTCGCGGTCCAGTTTGGCTTTGATGACGGTCATGCCATCCCGGGCGGTCGCGTAGTGGAGTTCCCGTGCTTCGTGTTGGTTTTCTTCGTTGCGGTGGGCGCCGTCTTGGTCGAGGAGGTAGCGGATGCGTTCGGCGAGTTTCTCCAGCTCCCTCGGCGACATCGTCCGCGCATACCTAGCGAGAGTCGCCTCGACCTCGGTGACCTGGTGGCAGCGGGCGTAGTCGGGTAGGCGCCGGATGCCGTTGACGATGACACGCGCGTGGTCCAGCCCGATCGCGCCCTCAGACAATGCGGCGGCGGTGTCGGGCATGTCGGGCGGCATCGTCTCGCCGTAGAGGGTTCGTCGGTCTTCGACGTTCCGGGCGACCGTGACACGGGTTTTCGCGTCGCGCGGGTCGATGTTGAGCAGTCCTTGTAGCCAGACGGGGAGTGATCGGGCGGTGGTGTCGGTGTGGATGGCGCGGTGGTCGGCTTCGGCGATGTATTGCAGCTGTTCCCACATCAGCACCCGCATCTCCTTCTCTAGTTCTTGGATGCGGGCAGCGAGTTCGGCGTCGGTGCAGGACACCGCCGACCACGGACCAGCAAGGTCCCCGGTCGAATCCTGGGTATGAGTCAGCGGTGTCATGCCTCCATTGTCCCGCACTCGAACACGCGTTCGCACGTTTTTTATGGTCGCTTGATCAGGTGAAACCCACGGCCAAGGCTGCAAATATCGCGCCATGTCAAGGAAAAGGGTCACGACACGCCGAAGGCGACCACATCCGCCACCAAACCCCGCGCCACCATCGGCCCTACCGGCTATGCGTTCGACTTCCGGGCGGATGTCGGTTCCTCGCAGACTCGCGCCCCCTGTGTGACCGGACCCCGGCGACGGATCAACCCGAAACGGAACTCCTACCAGCCCCAGCCAACCCGAAAAACCCCACCCGGCAATGCAAGCCGCGAACGAGCCATCCCACTCCGGGCCATCCCCGCGATACAAAGCCGCCCTGGGGCTGCGGGCCGGATGTCAAGCCTGAAACCCCGAAGGGGCGGCCGCCAGGCCGGGCTTGACCTCCGGAACGCAGCCCCCACGATCCATCAATCGCGGGGATGGCCCCAAAGGCACGCCGAACCTCCAAAAGCCCCAACCCCACCCCGGCTCAAGACAACCGACCACCCCCGCCCAACCCCGCCAACATCGCCCCGCCGAGCGAATTGCCTATCCTACTGAAAACGATTATCATCACCGACCGTCGACAAGGCATCCGAAGGGAGACGGAGTGGGCCACCTGCTGTTGGTGGAAAGCTGGGTAGGTGCGATGAGCACGTTGCTGCCGAGGAGCATCAGGGAGGGCGGCAACAGGTTCAGCTTCGTGACCCGCGACCTCCAGCACTACCTCCGAGCCAGATCGGCCCCGGGGCCGCATCCGCTGCTGGCAGCGGACAATCTGCTCACCGTCGAGACCAACGACGTGCCGAACCTGCTCGACCGCTTGGAGCGCCTGCAGCCGGTCCTCGGCTTCGACGGCGTGCTGACCTCCTGCGACTACTACCTGCCGGCGGCCGCGAAAGCCGCCGAGCGGCTGGGGCTTCCGGGAGCACCACCAGACGCCGTCGAGCGAGCCTGCTCGAAGGACCTCACCCGCAAGACCCTGCGCGAAGCCGGCGTCCCGGGCCCGGCGTTCGCCCTCGCGGAGACGGCCTCGGGCCTGGAGGAAGCCGCGGAAGCACTGGGATACCCGCTGGTCATCAAGCCGGTCGACCTGTGCGCGGGCATGTTCGTGCGCAGGGTGGACGGGCCGGACCAGCTGCGCGAGGCGCACACCGAGCTGCTGGAGTTCCCGGTGAACGCGCGCGGCCAGCGGCGCAATCCCGTTGTGCTGCTGGAAGAGCTGCTCACAGGCCCCGAGGTGAGCGTGGAAACGGTGACGTTCCGGGGCGAGACCACGGTCGTCGGCGTGACGGACAAGAGCGTCGCCGGACAGCCCTGGTTCGTCGAGTCCGGACACATGTTCCCGGCGGCGCTGGACGCCGCGACGGCGGAGGCCGTGGTGGAAACCGCGGTCGCCGCCGTCGAAGCGCTCGGGTTGGACAACGTCGTCGGGCACACCGAGGTCAAGCTCACCCCGCAGGGCCCCCGCGTGGTGGAGGTGAACCCGCGCCCGGCGGGCAACCAGATCACCGAGCTCGTCCGGCGGGTGACCGGCATCGACCTGGCCGCCGTCTACGCCCAGATCGCGCTGGGGGAGAAGCCGGACCTGCACCCCGTCGACACCGGCGCGGCGAGCGCGGCCATCTCGTTCCTGCTCCCGCCCGGGGAGGGGACGATCGCCGAGATCGGCGGGGTCGTGGAGGTGGCGGCCGATCCGGCGGTGGTCGACTGGGTCGTCAAGGACCCCGGGCACCGCGCAGGCGCCGCCACCAGCAACAACAACTACCTCGGGCACGTGATGGTCACCAGTTCCGAGGCCGGGGCGGCGCGCGCCCGCGCCGAGTCGTTGGTCGCCGGGCTGGACGTGCGCTACGCGGAGGCGGGGAAGTGACGCCGAATTCGGTGGCGGACCTGACCGAGCAGGTCCTGAGCGGACGGTTCGGCGCGGACGGGGCCAAGGTCAGCGTCGGGTTCCTGACCAAGCAGGGCGTGCGGCACGCGGACCGGGCGCAGGCGTACCGGAACCACGTGCTGAGCCTGCGGGTCGAGGACGCCGTGGGCTCCTGCGCGGTGGAACCGGGGGAGGTGCTCGAAGAGGTCGTCCTCGGCTGCATCGGGACGCCCGTCCGCGACTTGCTGCGCAGTCCGCTGCCCGCGGTGCGCGTCGCGGCGCTGGACGCCTACCTGCAGTGGCTGCGCCCGCATCACGACCACGCCGAGGAAGTCGCCATCGGGCGCGGCAACTCGCTGCAGAAGTCGTTGCACCGCGCCGAATCCGTGGTGGACCTGCTGCCCCGGAGCCGGCGGGTGCTGGTCGTCGGCGTCGTCAACTCGCTGCTGCACCACCTCCGCGAGCGCGGGATCGGCTACGTCGCGTGCGATTTCAAGGGTGGCGAGACCGAGTGGGGCGAGCCGATCGCGACCGATGCCGTCGCGGCGCTGGACGGCTGCGATGCCGTGCTGGCGTCCGGCATGGTCGTCGGCAACGGCACGTTCCAACCGCTGCTCGACCACGCCAGGGCCACGGGCAAGCCGCTGGTCATGTTCGCCCAGTCCGCGAGCGGCATCCTGCCGTGCTTCCTAGGCGGCGGGGTCACCGCCGTCTCGGCGGAGCCGTATCCGTTCTTCTGGCTCGACGGCGGTCCCAGCACCCTCTACCGCTACCGCACGGAGGTGCGCTGATGTGGGGCAATCCCGATCTGCTCGGTCTGCTCCGAGACACCCCGCTGGCGCGGGTGAGCGCGCCGCTGCCGCATCCGCAGCCGGGGTTCTGGGCGAAGCTGGAATGCCTGAGCGCGGGCGGGATGAAGGCTCGCGCGGCGGTATCGATGCTCACTGCGGCCCGGCGTCGCGGCGAGCTGCGGCCGGGCGCGGCGGTGGTCGAGTCGACCAGCGGGACGCTCGGCGTGGGCCTGGCCTTCGCGGGGCAGGCGTTGGGCCATCCGGTGGTGCTGGTCGTGGACGACGAGCTCGAACCGGCCATGCGGGCGCTGCTCCGGGCGCACGGCGCTTGCCTCGAGGTGGTCGACCGGCCGCATCCGACCGGCGGCTGGCAGCAGGCCCGGCTGGACCGGGTGCAGCAGGTCCGCCGCGAGCGGCCGGATGCGTTCTGGCCCGATCAGTACAACAACCCGGACAACCCGGCCGGCTACGAGGCGCTGGGGGAGGAGATCGCCCGCCAGATCGACCAGGTGGACGTGCTGGTGTGCAGCGTCGGCACCGGCGGGCACAGCGCCGGCACGATCCGCACGATCCGGCGCCGGTGGCCGCGCGTGCGGTTGATCGGCGTGGACACCGTCGGCTCGACGATCTTCGGGCAGCCGGCCCGGCCCCGCGTGATGCGCGGGCTGGGCAGCAGCATCCATCCGCGCAACGTCGCATATGGACAGTTCGACGAGGTGCACTGGGTGGGGCCCGGCGAGGCGGTGCAGGCCTGCCGCACGCTGGCCCGGCACGCGTTCATCACCGGCGGCTGGAGCACCGGGGCGGTGGCGCTGGTGTCGGCGTGGGCGGCGCGGGTCGAGCCGAGCGCGCAGGTGGTGACCGTGTTCCCGGACGGTCCGCACCGCTACCTGGGCACGATCTTCGACGACGACTACTGCCGAGCACGGGGCCTGCTGGCCGGGCCGACGGCGTCCCGGCCGGTGGAGATCGCGCACCCCGCGGTGGAGGCGACGGGGTGGACGCGGTGCCGCCTCGTGTCGGATCCGCTGCTGGCGATGGAGGTTCCGGCATGAGGCTGAGCTGGGCGGTGCGGGGCCTCGCGCTGCGCGAGCCGTTCCGCATCTCGCGATCGGTGATGTCCGAGCGGGATGCGGTCGTGGTGGAGATCGAGCACGACGGCGCCGTCGGCCGCGGTGAGGTCGTCACCAGCACGTACTACGGCTTGACCATCGAGCGCATCGAGAAGGAGCTGGCGGCCGCCCGGGAAGCGCTGGCGGAGGTGCGCGATCCTGGCCGGATCCCCGTGTTCGGCGCGTCGCCCGGCGTGTCGGCGGCACTGGATGCGGCCGTGCACGACCTCGTCGCGACGCGCCGCGGTGTGCCGGTCTTCGAGCTGCTGGGCACGGCGCACTGGCAGCCCGTCCCGACGGCTTACACGATCGGCATCATGCCCGCGGAACGCGCCGTGCGGACGGCGCGCGAGCTCACCGGCCGGGGTTTCACGGTGCTCAAGGTGAAGCTCGGGGCCGGGGACGAGCGGCAGGAACTCGCGAGGTTGGCGGCGATTCGCGAGGCCGCGCCGGGCGCCCGCCTGCTGCTGGACCCCAACGGCGCGTGGGAGCCGGGGCAGGCGATCCGGCTGCTCAAGGCGGTCGCGGAGTTCGAGGTCGACGCGGTCGAGCAGCCGATCAAGCCGGGCACGCCGCACCTGCTCGCCGAGGTGGCCGCCCGGTCGCCGGTACCGGTCATCGCCGACGAGGACGCCGCCACCGCGGCCGATGTGCGGGTTCTGGGCTCGCGGGTGCACGGGGTCAACGTGAAACTGCCTAAGTGCGGCGGAATCCGGGCCGCGCAGGAGATCATCGGCCTCGCCAGGGACAACGGCGTGGACGTGATGCTGGGGTGCTTGGTGTCGAGTTCGCTCGGCATCGCCCCGGCCGTGCACCTCACCGGCTTCGCCCGCTGGGTCGATCTGGACGGCCACCTGCTGCTGGCGCATGACCCGTGGACCGGGATCGGCGGCGACGACGGGGTGCTGCGGATCGCCGGCGATCGCGGATTGGGGGTGCGCCCAGTGGTGTCGTTATGAAGACGTGGCGGCTGATCCGGGGTTTCCCGCCGGCCGTGCAGGTGCTGCTGGTCAACCAGCTCGGTGTCAACGCCGGTTTCTACCTGCTGGTCCCTTACCTGGCGGGATACCTCGCCCACGACCTGGGCATGTCGGCGGTGCTGGTCGGGGTCGTCCTCGGCGTGCGCAACCTCAGCCAGCAGGGCCTGTTCCTGCTGGGTGGTTCGGCGGCGGATCGGTTGGGCGCGCGGGGCGTCATCGCCGCCGGATGTGCGCTGCGATCAGTGGGATTCGGGTTGTTCGCCATCGGCACGTCGTTCTCGGTGCTGCTGCTGGCTTCCGTGCTCAGCGGGCTGGCCGGGGCGTTGTTCAACCCGGCCGTGCGCGCCTACCTCTCGCGGGAGGCGGGCGACCGGGGCGCCGCGGCCTTCTCGCTGTTCAACATCTTCGCCAACGCCGGGGCCCTGCTGGGCCCGCTGCTGGGAAGCGTGCTGATGGTGGTCGGCTTCCGGCTGTCCGCAGTGGTCGCCGCGGTGGTCTTCGCGCTGCTGACCGTCGCTCAGGTCGTGGTCCTGCCGGTCCGCCGCGTCGAGCGGCCCGCGACGTCGGTGCTGGCGGACTGGCGGGGCGTGTTGACCGACCGCCGGTTCCTGGCCTTCACCGGGGCGCTGATCGGCATGTTCGCGCTGCAGAACCAGCTCTACCTGGTGCTGCCGATGCAGGCCGAGCGGCTCACCGGGTCCGCGGCCGCGGTGGCGGTGATCTTCCTGGTCTCCACGGCGGCGACGCTGGCGTTGCAGGTGCGGATCACCGAGCTGGCCCAGCGCCGGTGGAGCCGTGGCCGGGCCATCGCGACCGGGCTGGGGCTGATGGGCGCGGGCTTCGTCGCCACCGCGATCGCCGCGGCCGCGGCACCGGCGACACCTCCGGCCGGCGCGGGGGAGACGTTCGCGCGGCTGGCGCCGGTGCTGATCACGGCGTTGTTCCTGGCGGTCGGCGTGATGCTCACGCAGCCGTTCGTCTACGAGCTGATCCCGTCGTTCGGCGGGCGCGAGCTCGCCGGCACCTACTTCGGCGTCTTCTACCTGATTTCCGGTGTCGCGGCGGCCGCGGGCAACGCGCTGATCGGCTGGCTGACCGACCTCTCCGGCGACGAGTGGTCGTGGCTGCCCTCGGCGCTGTGCGTCCTCATCGGCGGGTGCTCGGCGCTCGCGGTGCTCGTGCTGGATCGCCGCGGCGGCATCGGACCGGACCAGAGAACGGGAGATTCCCAGTGCGCCCCAACATCGTCAGCGCCAACTTCCTGACCGACAACCCGGCCATCTACGAGCAGCGGTTCCCGGATCCCGAGCACCTCGCGGCCCGCTTCGTCGACGACCTGGTGCACCGCTTCGGGGCGGGGCAGCGGCTGCTGGACGTGGGCTGCGGCACCGGCCGCGACGCCCGCTGCTGGACCGCGCTCGGCTACCGCGTCACGGGCCTGGACAGTTCGCCGCAGATGGTGGCGCACGCGCGGGAGCACTGCCCGGAGGCGGACTTCGTGGTCGCCGACATGCGGTCGTTCGGGCCCCTGCCGACGGATTTCGACGTCATCACCTGCCTGGACAGCGCTTTCCTGTACTGCCACGGCAACGATGACGTCGACGCCTTCCTGCGGCGCTGCCACGAGCACCTGCGGCCGGGCGGCCTGCTGATCGCCGAGATGCGCAATGGCGCGTTCTTCCTGGGCAACACCGAGTTGCTCGACGAGGTGCGGGAGCAGGTGGTCGCCTGGGAAGGGGTGGAGTACCGGTCGCGCACGCGGCTGTGGATCGATCACGCGGAGCAGCTCCTGCGCCGGGAACGCCGTTGGGACTGGCCGGGACGGACCGAGCCGCTGATCCAGCGCTCGGCATGGCGGCTGCTGTTCCCGCAGGAAATCCGGTATTTCGCGGCGCGGAACGGGTTTTCGGTCGTCGCGCTGTTCGACGAGCCCGGCCCGCGCGCCGAGACGCCGTGGCGGCGCGATGCGGCGCTGTCCACCCGGCTCAGCGGAGACCGTCTGCACGTGGTGCTCCGCCGCAATGAGTGAGATGCGCCTCGTGGCCACCCCTTGGCGGTCTAGATGAAAATCATTATCGTTGTCGATGGTCTTGGTTCGGGACGCCTTCGAATGGAGAAAACCCCAGCATGCAACACGAATCCAGGCTCGTTCGCGGGCTGAGCCGGCGCGGTTTCCTGGGACTGACGGCGGCGGGTGCCGCCGCGGCGCTGTCCGGCTGCGCCGGCGGGACCGGTGCCACCGCGGCCGGGCCGCCCCGCCCCGGCGGGCGGTTACGCGCGGCGTTCTCCGGCGGCGGCGCGGCCGAGGTGCTCGACCCGCACGAAACCGACCTCTACATCGAGATCGCCCGCGCCAAGGCGTTGTTCGACAAGCTCGCCGACTACGGCTCGGACATGTCCCCGCAGCCCCGGCTGGCGGAGCGCTGGGAGCCCAGCCGGGACCTGCTCACCTGGCGGATCACCTTGCGGCAGGCGGCCTTCCACGACGGACGGCCGGTGCGCCCGGCCGACGTGCTGGCCAGCTTCGCGCGAATCGTGGAGCCGGGCAGCAGCCGCCGGGCCAAGGCCAGCCTGCAGGTGATCGACCTGCCCGGCAGCCGCGAGCTCGACGACCGCACCGTCGAATTCCGCCTCAAGCGGCCCTACGCGGAGTTCCCCAACGCGCTCGCCACGCTGGGCGCCTACATCGTCCCGGAGGGCACGACCGGCTTCGACCGGCCGGTGGGTTCCGGACCGTTCCGCTTCGTCTCCTTCCAGCCCGGGCGCAACTTCGTCGCGGCCCGCAACCCCGACCACTGGGACGGCGCGCCGCACCTGGACGAGCTGGAGATCGTCGTGACCAACGACGAGGCGGCGCGGGTCAACGCGCTGCTGGGCGGGCAGGTCGAGTACGCCCACGACCTGACGCCGACCAGCGCCCGCACGCACGAGAACACCGGCCGGGTGCAGGTGCACCGGCTGCCGCTGAGCAACTTCCACGGGCTGGTCATGAAGACCGACCGGCCGCCGTTCGACCGGCCCGAGCTGCGCCAGGCGATGTTCCACCTGGTGAACCGGGACGAGCTGGTCAGGTCGGTGCTGCAGGGCTCCGGGCAGCTCTGCAACGACCTCTACGGCAAGGGCTACCGGTACTACGCCGACGCGCTGCCGCAGCGCGCCCAGGACCTCGACCGGGCCCGCGCCCTGATCAAGCAGGCCGGTGCGGAGGGCCTGGCGATCGACTTCGACACCTCCGACGCCTCGACCGGGCTGAAGGAGGCGGCGCTGGCCATCGCCGACCAGGCCGGGCAGGCCGGGCTGAACCTCAACGTCCGGCTGGGCAACAAGGACACCTACTGGTCCGACATCGCCAAGAACGGGGTGCTCGCCAGCTACCGGTCCGGCGCGATGCCGCTCGAATCGCACATCTCGCAGCGCCTGCTCACGACCTCGACGACCAACAACACCAGGTGGCAGCGCCCGGACTTCGACGCGCTCTACCACGAGGCGCAGTCCACAGCGGACGATGCCCGCCGCGAGCAGCTGTACTTCCAGATGCAGGACCGGCTGCACCGCGAGGGCGGCTTCCTGTGGTGGGGCGTGTCGGACTGGATCGTCGCGTCGGCGCCGAACGTCGGCGGCGTCGACGACCGGGCCCCGGCCAACACGCTGGACTGGGCCCGCTACGACAGGGTGTGGCTGGCGTGACCCGCTACGTCCTCCGGCGGGTGCTGCTGGGCGTGGTGCAGGTCGTTCTGGTGATGGCCGCGGTGTTCTTCCTGACCGAGGCCTTGCCGGGCGATGCGGCCGTCACGATCGCCGGGGACAACCCGGACCCGGCGATCATCGCGCTGCTGCGCGAACAGCTCGGCCTGAACGAGCCCGCGTGGCAGCGCCTCGGCGGGTGGCTGCTCGGCGCGCTGCACGGCGATTTCGGGCAGTCGCTGGTCGGGCCGCGGGCCGTGGCCGACATCATCGGCGCGGCGCTGGGCCCGACGCTGCTGCTGGCCGGGCTGACCCTCGTGCTGCTCGTGCCGCTGTCGGTGGCGCTGGGCATGCTCGCCGCGCGCCGCGAAGGTGGCCGGATCGACCGGGTCGTCACCAGTGGCACGCTCGGCCTGTACTCGGCGCCGGAGTTCGCGATGGGCGTGCTGGTGGTGACCGTGTTCGCGGTGCAACTGGGCTGGTTCCCGCCCACCGCGGTCGGATCAGGCTCGCTGCTCGGCGATCCGGCGGTGCTGGTCCTGCCGGTCTTCGTGCTGCTGCTGCGCCCGATCTGCTCGCTGAGCAGGCTGGTGCGCGCGGGCATGATCGACGCGCAGCGGGCCGAGTACGTCCGCCACGTCCGCAGGCTCGGGATCTCGCCGGTCCGCGCCCGCTTCGCGCACGCGCTGCCCAACGCCATCGCTCCCGCGGTGCAGCAGCTCGCCCGCACCGCGGACTGGCTGATCGGCGGCGTGATCGTGATCGAGGCGATCTTCGTCATCCCCGGCCTGGGCACGACGCTGGTCGAGGCGGTCTCGGCGCGGGACCTGCCGGTGATCCAGGGCCTGGCGGTGGTGCTCGCCGGGACCACGGTGCTGGTCAACCTGGCGGCGGACATCGCGGCCCGCGGCCTGGCGCCGGCGTCGGAGGCGGGCCGGTGAACAAGTACGCGCTGCCCGCCGCGCTGGTGGGCGTGCCGGTCCTGCTGGCGCTGTTCGGGCCGCTGTTCGCCACCGGCGACACGGCCAAGGACGTGGCCTTCGCGCTCGGCGGCGGTCATTGGTTCGGGACCGACTTCGTCGGCCGGGACGTGTGGAACGAGGTGCTGCTGGGCGGCCGGTCGCTGGTGCTGACCGCCGCGATCGCGACGGCCTGCACCTACCTGCCGGCGGTTCCGCTGGGGCTGGCGGCGGGCATGACGAAGAGCCGCCTGCTCGACGAGGCGCTGATGCGGCCGCTGGACCTGGTGCTGGCGATCCCGTCGATGCTGATGCTGTTGCTGCTCGCCTCGATCGCGCCCGACGCCCCGTGGGTGCTGATCGGGATCGTCGCGCTGATCAACCTGCCGGATGTGGTGCGGATCAGCCGCGCGGCGGCGCTTTCGCTGGCCAGCGGGCCCGCGGTGGAGGCGATGCGCCTGCAGGGCGAGAGCCGCCTGCGCATCGGTGCGGGCTACGTGGCCCGCGCGATGCGCCGGACGCTCGCCGCGGACCTGGGCACCCGCTTCACCGGGGCGATCTACCTGGTCGCGTCGGCGAGCTTCCTGGGCGTGGGGATCTCGCCGGGCGCCAGCGACTGGGCGGCGATGGTCGACCGCAACCGGACCGGCCTGTTCATCCAGCCGTGGGCGGTGGCGCTGCCCGCACTGCTGATCGTGCTGCTGTCGGTGGGCGTGAACCTCGCGTTCGACCGGTGGCTGCGCGCTCGTTCGACCGCCCTGGAGGCACGTTGACCGTCGTGGAAGTCCGCAACCTCACCGTCGCCACGGGAGGGCGCGAGATCGTCTCCGGGGTGTCGTTCGCCCTGGCCGTGGGCGAGGTGACCGCGCTGGTCGGCGAGTCCGGCAGCGGGAAGACCACCACGGCCCTGGCGCTGCTCGGCGAACGGCCCGCGGGTGCGAGCGTCACGGGCCAGGTGGAGGTCGCCGGTGTCGCGGTGGATGCCGACCACCCGCCGGAACCCGGCCTCGTCGGCTACGTCCCGCAGCATCCTTCGGCGGCGCTGAACCCGGTTCGCCGCGTCGGCTCGGTGCTGCACGAGATCGCGCGCCTGCACATCCGCACCGGCACCCGCGCGGAGCGCAGGCGGTTGGTGCGGGCCCGGGTGCTCGAAGCGCTCCGCCAGGCGCAGCTGCCGGACGGCGAGGAGCTGCTGCGGCGATACCCGCACCAGCTTTCCGGCGGGCAGCAGCAACGCGTCGTGCTGGCGCACGAGCTCGTCGGCCGCCCGCGCGTCGTGGTCGCCGATGAGCCGACCACCGGTCAGGACGCGGTGACCCGCGCCCGGCTGGCCGGGGAGCTGAGAGCCGTTGCGGCACAGGGCATCGCGGTCCTGCTGCTGACCCACGACCTGGACCTGGTGCGCGAGCTGGCGCACCAGGTGCTGGTCATGAACGGCGGCGGCATCGTCGAGTCCGGCCCGCGTCGGGAGGTCCTCGGTTCTCCCCGGCACGCCTACACGAAGCGGCTGGTCACCGCGCAGCCCGGCCGCACCGCCGAGCCCGGTCGCGCCGGAGGAGGGCGACCGCTGGTGACTGTGAGGGCGGTGACCGCGGGTCATGGCCGGGTGGACACGCTGCGCGAGGTGACGCTGGACATCCGGGCGGGCGACAAGCTCGCGGTGGTGGGGCGCTCGGGCAGCGGCAAGACCACGCTCGCGCGCTGCATCGCGGGCCTGCACCCGCACCGCCTCGGCGAGATCCGCTTGGACGGCGATCTGCTGCCACCCAAGCTCCGCAGGCGCACCCGGGACCAGCTCGCCCGGATCCAGTACGTGTTCCAGGACGCGCGGGCGTCGTTCAACGAGTTCGTCCCGGTCCTGGACCAGGTCGCCCGGACCGCCGAAAGGCTGCGCGGCGCAACGAGTTCGGCGGCGCGCGCCGAGGCGGTCGAGGGCCTCGCCCGCCTCGGCGTGGCGGAGTCCAGCGCGGCCCGCCTGCCGCGTTCCCTGTCGGGCGGCGAACTCCAGCGCGCGGCCCTGGTCCGCGCCCTGCTCAGCCGGCCGGAGCTGCTGATCTGCGACGAGATCACCTCGGGTCTCGACGCGCTGACCCAGGCCGAGCTGCTCGACCTGCTCAACGGGGTGCACCGGGACACGGGCACGGCACTGGTGGTGATCACCCACGACCTGGCGGTGGCGGCGAGCCTCACCGACCGCCTCCTGATCATGCACGAGGGGGAGATCGTGGAGCAGGGCGAGACCGAGGCGGTCCTCTCGGCGCCGAAGCACGCGGCTGCGGAAGAACTCCTCGACGCGGCGACGCGGGGCTGGGAGCCGCTGGGTGGGAGTGTCCATTCGAGTGAACCCGCGAGTTCAGCGAGGGGTAGCATGTCGGCGTGAGCGGAGCGGGCACAACGGCGGCGTCGGGGCGCAGCGCCTCGCGCGGTCGCATCGACAAGCGCCAGGCGATCCTGGACGCGGCGATGCGGGTTTTCGCCCGCGAGGGATACGCCCAGGCCGGGGTGGACGCGATCGCGGCGGAGGCCGGCGTCGCCAAACCCACCGTGTACAACCACTTCGGCGACAAGGAGAACCTGTTCCGGCAGGCGATCGCCGCCGACGCGGACCGGGCCCTCGCGCGGAACATGGAGGTCGTCGACCAGCTGCGCAGCGAGGGCGACCTGCGGCCGATGCTGGAAGAGGTCGGCTTCCGCCTGCTCCAGTGCCACTGTGACGACCGGTCCTGGGCGCTGCGCCGGTTGCTCTACGCCGAGCTGGGCAGGTTCCCCGACCTGATCGACATCGTCCGGGGCCGCGCGTCGGACCGCGTCACCGAAGCACTCGCCGACCGCCTCGCCCGGCTCGCGCTGGCGGGCCGCCTGCGCGCGTGCGATCCGGCCGAGGCCGCCGAGCAGTTCGCGGCGCTGCTGACCGGCCCGATGGAAGCGCGGGCCCGCCTGGGCACCCGCCAGGTGCCCGACGACGAGCTCCGGACCGTGGCAGCGGCCGCGGTCCGCACCTTCCTGCAGGCCTTCGCGCCGGAAGCGGACTAGGCCCGCCGGCGTCAGGCCGCGTGGTCGCGCAGCTGCGTCGCCAGGTCCCGGATGTCGCGGGCGATGACGTCCCAGGTGTCGGTGGCGTGCAGGTCGGTCTGCTGGGTGGGCCCGTACTCCTGCGGTCGCGCCACGAACGCCGTCCGGAACCCGACGCTGCGGGCCGCGCCCAGGTCCTCGTTGTGCGCGGCGCACAGCATGACCCGGTTCGGCGGCAGGTCGAGCAGCCGGGCCGCGCCGAGGTAGGCGTTCGGGTCCGGCTTGTAGGCGTGGATCACGTCGGAGCCGATGATGACGTCCCAGGGCAGCCCGGCGTGCTTGGCCATGTTGGTCAGCAGCGCGAGGTGCCCGTTGGACAGCGGGCCGATGATGAAGTGCCGCTTGAGCTCGGCCAGCCCGGGCACGCTGTCGGGCCAGCCGTCGAGCCGGTGCCAGGACCGGTTCAGCCACTCCAGGTCCGCCGGCTCGATCCGGTCGACGGGCAGGCCCATTTCCTCCGCCGTCGCGATCAGGTTCTCCCGGTGCAGCTCGTCGAGGTTGACGAACTCCCTGGTGCCGTTGCGGATGGGTGCCATCGAAGGCTGGTAGCGCGCCCGCCACCGGAGCGCGAACTCGGCTGCGTCGACCTCGACGCCGCACCGGAACGCGATCGCCTCCACTGCGTCGGTCACGCCGGACCGCCAGTCGACCACGGTGCCGAAGGTGTCGAAGAGGACGGCGTCCACGATTCGCTGCGGAGCTGCGGCCATCGCTGGATCTCCCTTTGTCGGGTGACGCTTCGAGGGCCGAGCCTAGCAAGGCGGCGTGGCGAAATGCAGATCAACTAGGTGAGATCTGCTCAACAGCAGCGTTAATCCGTTAGTCCACTGTGGATAATAGATCGGACGGGCGGGGACGTGCCGGTTTGCTCGGCGAGCAGGTCGACGACGTCCGAGATGTCCTGTCTGCGGGCATGCGCGAGGCGCTGGCGGTGGGCTCCGCCGCCGTGCCGCAGCAGCTGGTCGAGGGCGCCGGTCACGAACTGCGTGTCACCGCTGGCGTCCAGCGCGGGCAGGGCCGTTTTGACCAGCTCGTCCAGCAGCGAGCGCGCGGACACGAGTTCCCCGGTGTCGTCGAGTCCCTGGCCCTCCAGCCCGTCGTGGGCGGCGCGCCACAGCGCGAGGCGGAGCCGCTCGTCGGGCAGCTCCGGCGCGGGGCGGTTCTCGGCGACGTCCTGCAGCGCCACCGTGGCCAGTGCGCGCACCAGGAGCGCCAACAGCAGCGCTTCGTCCGCCGTGCCGACTGCGTCCGCCACCCGGATTTCCAATGTGGACAGATGTGGCGCCGGCCGGACGAGCCAGTAGACCATGGCGGGGTCGAGCGCGGCGCCGCTGGCCAGCAGCAGGTCGACGGCGCGCTGGTAGGACGCCGGGTCCCGGTGCACCGGCGGCGGTCCGGCCGAGGGCAGCCGGGACCAGACGATCGTCCGCCAGCTGGCGTGCCCGGTGTCCCGGCCGTCGCAGAACGGTGAGTTCGCGGTGAGTGCGAGCAGCGCGGGCAGGTGCGGACGCAGGTGGTTGGACACGGCCAGGCTGGTGGCCAGGTCGGGCATGCCGACGTGGACGTGGCAACCGGTGGTGGCGTGCGAGTCCAGCAGCAGCCCGAACCGGTCGCTGATGCGCCGGTACCGGGGTTTGTCGGTGATCGGGACGGGATCGGGCATGCCGAGCGGGGAGTAGCCGGTGGAGACCATTCGGAGGTTGCGCCGGCCCGCCGCGGCGACGAGGCTGCGCCGGGCCGAGATCAGGTGGTCGCGCGCCTCGGCCGCGGTGCGGCACACCGGGGTGTTGGCCTCCAGTTGGAAGCGGGCGAACTCCGCCGTGAAGTTGCTGGTGGCGTCGCTCCCGGCCGCCGGGACCTCGCGCAGGACGTCGGCGGCTCGCGGCGTCGGCCGGCCGGTGCCGGGATCCAGGACCAGGAACTCCTCTTCGATCCCGAACGTCGGGTGGGACGAGCCGCGATCCATCGAACGCCCCCTTCTGGCTCGGTGGTCCTCGCGGACCGGAGCCAGTTTCGGGCCCACGGCTGGGTTTGTCACTCGCCCGGAAGTCGTTCGACGGCCCGGATTCACCCCTTCGGCGCCGAGCCAACAAGGTGGTTTCCGCCGCGACCGCGCGGCGCTGCGCGGTCGCGGCGGTCCATTGTGGATGGTTCCAGGCCGGCCCGGTGCGAGTCGGGGTTCAGCACCGGGCCGGGGACTTCTGGAGGTCCGGGGAGAGCTCGCCCGCCAGTCGGTCTCCCCGAGTCCGTCGATGATCGAAGTATGGAGAACCGGCCGCGCGCATTTCAAGCAATTCAAGCAATTCTCTGGAATTCCAACCCGAACGGCCCAGTTGATCACGTCGGTGCATCACCCGGTTCGGCTGTTTGAGTTGCGCGGCGGGCCGGTGCTTGACCGAATGCTTGTATTGCACAGACGATGCATGAATCTTCTCGACGAGGAGGAGCACGTGAAGTTGACCTTCCAGGGAACGACGTCGCACGCCGGCACCTGTCCCACGCTGTACAGCACCGACCAGGGAACTTACGTCGTCCAGGGCTACAAGGTCACCGACCCCGAAGCGCTCGCCGCGCTCCGCGAACGCGGGCTCCCCGACCACGAGACCGCGGTGGAGGTCCCGGCCGCGTTGCTCGACTTCGTGCCGAAGGCGGCACCGTGAGTTCCTGGGTGTTACCCGGCGCGGAGTTCGACGAACTCCTGCGCTCCTTCGAGCGCCGGGCGTGGCGGTGGGAATGCCAGGGCACCTACCGCCAGCCCGACGAAGCCGAACCCTGGCGCCGCTGGCGGGCGGGCGAGCCGGACGACCTGCGCTGGTTGCGGCCCTGGCTGGACGAGGTCGCGGCGGCGACCCGCACGGGCCGGCTTGTCTCCCGGGTGCGGGTCTTCGGGGAACCGCCCACCGAGTACCAGCGCTGGCAGCTCGACGTCAGCCCGGCCAACGTCGCCGCCGGCGAGGACATCCGGGTGCTGCCCCAGGCCGAAGCGGATGAGCTGGGCCTGCCGACCAGCGACTTCTGGCTCTTCGACGAGACCAGGGTCGCGTTGATGCACTACGAGGACCAGCGATTCGCTGGCACCGAGATCATCGCCAGCCCACGGGAGGTGAACCGCTACCGGGCCTGGCGGGAGATCGCATGCGATCATGCGATTCCGTTGATGGTTTACCTGCACGACCTGCCCCAGAGGAGCCGGTGACGGATTTCGACACTCGCCACCTGGCGTTCGGCGACGCGTTGCGTCGGCTGCGCCTGGCGGCCGGGCTGTCCGGGAAACAGCTCGCAGAACTAGCCGGGTGGACGCCGTCCAAGGTCTCGCGGGTGGAGACGGCGAAGCAGTCCGTCTCCGACGCGGACGTGGTCGCCTACTGCCGGCTGACCGATGCTGCCGACGACGCGGCCGCCGAGCTGCGGCAGGAGCTGCGCGAGATCCGCATCGAGGCGGCGAGCTGGAAGCGCCAGCTGCGCACCGGAAACCGCGCGCGGCAGGAGTACGGCAAGCAGCTGGAGGACGGCGCCGAGCGCATCCGGCTGTTCGAGATCGCGCTGGTTCCCGGCCTGGTGCAGACCGCAGAATACGCCCGGCACGTCTTCGAGGTCGTCGCGGACCTGCACCAGAGCTCGCGGGACATCGCCGAGTCGGTCGAGCAGCGGATGGCCCGCCAGGGCGTCTTGTTCAGCCGGCGGACGTCGGTGGAGATCCTCTGCTCCGAGGCCGCGCTGCGGCATCCCATCGCCCCGCCGCAGGTGATGGTCGGCCAGCTCGACCGGTTGCTGGCCCTGGCGGGCATGTCCACGATGCGGCTGGCGATCGTGCCGCTGGACGCGCAGCTGCCCGTCGTTCCGCTGCACGGCTTCGTCATCATCGACGACCTCGTGCTGGTGGAGACGGTCAACACGGAGATGACCATCGCCGATCCCGACGACCTGGCGCGGTTCCACCGCCTCTTCGACGGGCTGCTGTCCGCTGCGCTGGAGGGCGCCGAGGCCCGCGCGCTGCTGCAGCGGCTCATCGCGCACTACGCGGCGGCCGATCAGCCGTGAACACCGCGTAGATCAGCAGTGACAGCAGCGCGAGAGCCGCCGTGATCCACGGCAGCGGGGCTGCGTCGCCCGCCAGGTCGAGCGCCGCTCCGCCCAGGTAGGCGCCCGCCGCGATGGCGACGTTCCAGACGGTGATGGTCAGCGACTGGGCCACGTCCGCGTCCCGCCCCGCGACCCGGGCCGCGGCGGCCGGGAACATCGTCGGCGCGCCACCGAAAGCCAAGCCCCACAACGCGACCGAGGCGAACAGCACCACCGGCAGTGCCGCGGCGATTCCGATCAGCGACACCGCTATGCCGATCAACAACGCCGAGGAGAGGACCAGCAGGCGCAGGAGGCGGTCGATGAGCGCGCCGACCACCCAGATGCCCAGCACCGAGGCGACGCCGAAGACGAGCAGGACGGCGCTGAGCAGCTCCACCTGCCCGGCTGCGGCGAGCGCTGGGGCGATGTAGGTGTAGAGCACGTTGTGCCCGAGGACCAGTGCGAACGTGGTGGCCAGCAGGGCCGGGAAACCGCGGGTGGCAAGGACTTCCAGGGTATTCGTGCGGTGCTGCGCCGGTTGTCCGGGCAGCGGCGGGACCAGCCAGAGCACCCAGCCGACCAGCGCCGCGGTGATGACCGCCATGGCGCCGAAGGCGTACCGCCACCCGATCAACTCCCCGAGCACCGTCCCGGCCGGGACGCCGATGGCGAACCCGATCGGCGTGCCCACCATCGCGATCGCCAGCGCCCGGCCGGCGCGCTCCGCCGGCACGATCCGCATCGCGTAGCCGGCGATCATCGCCCACATCACCCCGGACACCGCGCCCGCCAGCACCCGCGCAACCAGCGTCAACGGGTACCACGGCGAAATCGCGGTGATGCCGTTGACCACGGCGAAGCCGAGGATCAGGCCGAGCAGCAGCGCGCGGCGCGGCAGCCGCCGGGTCAGCGCCGTCAGCGGTACCGACGTGGCCGCGGTGCTGATCGCGTACACCGAGACCAGCTGCCCGGCCTGCGACTCCGAGACCCGCAGATCGGCGCTGATCGGGAGCAGCACCCCGGCGGGCAGCGTCTCGGTCAGGCAGCCGATGAGCACCACGGTGGCGAACGCCGACAGGGCGCCGATCGGCAGTTTCGCCCTCGAACCCGCTGGGCGGGCCCCCACTTCCGAAGTCATGGCCCCACCCTGAAGACCTCACACAAGTGTGAGGGCAAGCGATCCGCCGGTGACGTGGCACACACCGGGTGCCCTGGGACAATGGCCGCATGCGGATCGGTGAGCTGGCGGAGCGGACCGGGGTGGCGGTGCGGCTGTTGCGCTACTACGAGGAGCAGGACCTCATCCGGCCGGCCCGGGACGAGCTCGGGCACCGCGCGTACACCGAGGGCTCGGTGGACCGGGTGCTGAAGATCCGCGGCCTGCTGGCATCCGGGATCCCGACCCGGATCATCCGCGAGATCCTGCCCTGCCTGGACAAACCGGGCGCCATCCACATGCGCATCGTCGCCCCGGAGATGCTCGCGAACCTGGAGCGGGAGCGGGCGAACATCCAGCGGCGGATCGAGTCGCTGACCGCGAACCGCGACGCGATCGACGACTACCTGATCCAGGCCCGGCCGCGGGTCCGCCCCGAATAGTCCACTGTGGAGGTCAGGCGGCCCGGCGCGCGCTGATCCACAGCACCGGTCCGGCCCGGTGGGTGTGCACGACGTCCATCCCGGCGTCCCGCAGCGAATCCGCGACCTGCACGGCGTCGAAGAACTTCAGGCCGGACCGGCCGCCGGTCAGCTTCGCCGCCTGGTGCAGCAGGCCGCCGCGCGGCGTCGGCACCATGACCGCCAGCCAGCCGCCGGGCGCGAGCACCCGCGCCATGCCGCCGAGCACCTCGTGCGGCTCGGGGATCAGCTGCAGCGCTGCGAGGCTCGTGACCAGGTCGAACGTGCCGTCGGGGAACGGCAGGTCGCGCGCGTCGGCGCGGATGAAACCGACGTTGTCGGCGGTTTCGGTCCGGGCGGCCCGCGCGAGCATCGGGCGGGAGACGTCGACGCCGATCGCGAGCCCGGCGGGCCCGACGGCGCGGCCCAGCTGCGCGGTGACGTTGCCCGGCCCGCAGCCGACGTCGAGCACCAGTCCGCCGGAGGGCGGCCGCGCCTGGGTGGGCAGCCGGTACCACATCGGCAGCGCCCGGCGGGTGACCGACTGCAGGTGGTCGTAGCACGCCGAACCCGCGCCGGACTCCCAGAACGACTGGATCGGGCCGGACGGCTCCGCCGCGTGCCCGCCGAGCAGGTCCAGGTATCCGCCGTCGAAGTCCGGGTGTTCGGGCGCGGGCGACAACAACGGCAGCACCCGCTCGAACACCGCGGGCGTGGTCTGGTCGGTCATGCGCACCTCTCACTGGTCGGCACGCCCAGCCTAGGGTCGCATCGGCGCCGGTCGCCAGTGCCCGAACGGCGGAGGTCAGCGGTGTTCGGGGTTCTCGAAGTGGGGCCGGCAGCCCGCGTCCCACTCCGTGCGCTGGTTGCCGTAGGCGGGAAATCCGCCCGCCCGGTCGAGCATCGCCGCCACGTGCATGAGGTTGTAGGTCATGAACGTGGTGTTGCGGTTGGTGAAGTCGTTGTCCGGTCCACCGGAGTCGGGATCCAAATAGGACGGTCCGGGGCCGATCGAGCCGATCCAGCCCGCGTCGGCCTGCGGCGGGATGGTGTAGCCGAGGTGCTGGAGGCTGTAGAGGACGTCCATCGCGCAGTGCTTGACGCCGTCCTCGTTGCCGGTGATCAGGCAGCCGCCGGTGCGGCCGTAGTAGGCGTACTGGCCGGCGTCGTTGAGCAGCGACGAGCAGCCGTAGAGCCGTTCGATCACGTGCTTCATCACGGAACTGTTGTCGCCGAGCCAGATCGGCCCGGCCAGCACCAGGATGTTGGCGGCCAGCACGCGCTGGTAGAGCTGAGGCCATTCGTCGGTGGCCCAGCCGTGCTCGGTCATGTCCGGCCAGACGCCGACGGCGATGTCGTGGTCGATCGCCCGGATGCTGTCGACCTCGACGCCGTGGTGGCGCATGATGCCCGCGCTGAGCTCCAGCAGGCCTTCGGTGTTGCTGCGTTCCGGCGAGCGCTTGAGCGTGCAGTTGATGAACAGCGCCCGCAGGTTGTCGAAAACTGGTTCGGCCTCGGTCATCGCCCCTCGTCCCCCCGGCAACGTTTCCGCGCGGTCAGTGCAGCACCGACCACCGGGCCGGGCAACTCCGGTGGCCGCGCGGAATGTTGACGGCGGTAACATCGGGTGGGACGGCGGCGACCCGTGGAAGGGGCAGCGGTGGGGGACAGGCGGCGCGGTGTGCAGGACGCGGACATCCGCCTCGGCGCGGCGATCCGGTCCCGCCGCAAGGAGCTCGGGCGCACCCTGGTCCAGGTCGCCGCGGACACCGGGCTCTCGCACCCGTTCCTGAGCCAGGTCGAGCGCGGGCGGGCCCGGCCGTCGATGCGCTCGCTGTTCCTGATCGCCGAATCGCTGCGCACGACGCAGCAGGCACTGCTGGCCGAGGCTACGCCGCCGGCGGGCGGCGTCCGGTTGGAGCGCGGTGCCGGGCAGGTGGTGGACTCGGCGCGGCTGCTCGACCACTTCGAGCAGGGCGCCGACGTGACCGAGATGGTGGTCAGCACCGAGGAGTTCGAGGAGTACTTCAGCCACGCCCGCCGCGAGTTCGTCTACGTGGTCTCGGGCTCGCTGGAGGTGGAACTCCTGGAAGAGCCGGAGAAGCCGACGGTGCACGCGCTCGGCCCGCGCGACAGCATCGCCTACCCCGGCCACACCGAGCACCGGCATCGCCGCACCGGCCCGGATCCTGCCCTGGTGCTGATCGTCCACTCCGGACCGGCTTAGCTCCTCACACGGTGAGGTGGAAGCCGCGGTAGCCGCCGGCGGCGATCTCCCGGCAGTGCTCCCGATAGGTGCCGACGCCGCCGATGTAGGGCATGAAGATCCTCGGCTTGCCCGGCACGTTCGCGCCCATGTACCAGGACGCCGCGCGCGGGTAGAGGGTTTCGGCGGCGACCGCGTTCACGTGCTCGCCCCAGGTCCGCTCGGCGTCGGCGGCGGCCTCGCTGCGCGTGAACCCGTTGTCGCGCAGGTGTTCCAGGTGCGCGCCGATCCACTCCACGTGCTGCTCGATGGACACGATCATGTTGCTGAGCACCGAAGGGCTGCCGGGCCCGGTGATGGTGAACAGGTTCGGGAAGCCCGAGCTGGCCAGGCCCAGGTACGTCCGCGGCCCGTCGGCCCACTTCTCCCGCAGGCGCAGGCCGCCGGCGCCCCGGATGTCGATGCGGTTCAGCGGCCCGGTCATCGCGTCGTAACCGGTGGCGAACGCGATGATGTCGAACTCGAAGTCCCGGTCGCCGACCCGCAGCCCGCCGGGCGTGATCGCCGAGATCGGCGTGTGCCGGATGTCGACCAGGGACACGTTGTCGCGGTTGTACGTGGCGTAGTAGTCCGTGTCGACGCAGATCCGCTTGGTGCCGATCGGGTGGTCGTGCGGGCAGAGCAGCTCGGCGGTCGCGGGATCGTCGACGATCTCCCGGATCTTGCCCCGCACGTAGTTCGCCGAGAGCTCGTTGGCCGCCGGGTCGCGCAGGGTGTCGGGATACGTCGCGGTGAACGTGGTTCCGCCGATGGCCCAACGCCGGTCGAGTTCGGCCTTGAACTCGGCGGCGGGCACCTCGGTGGCGTTGTGCTGCAACCGCTCGGCGAGGATGCCGCTCTGCGTCATCCGCGCCTCGGCGCGCAGCCGCGCGTAGTCGGCCTTGACGCGGCGCTGCTCTTCCGGGCTCAGCGGGTGGTTCTGCGCCGGAATGCTGAACTGCGCTGTCCGCTGGAACACGGTGACCTGCGCGGCCTGCCGGGCGATGACCGGGATCGCCTGGATCGCCGACGAGCCGGTGCCGATCACCCCGACCCGCTTGCCGGTGAAGTCCACTTCCTCGTGCGGCCAGCGGCCGGTGTGGTACGACTCGCCGCGGAACGTGCCGATGCCTGGGAAGTCGGGGGTCTGGGTGGCCGACAGGCAGCCGACCGCGGTGATCAGGAACCGCGCGGTGATCTCGGCGTCGTCGGTTCGCACGGTCCACCGGCCGGCCCGCTCGTCGAAGGCGGCGGCGCGGACGTTGGTGTCGAAGGAGATGTCGCGACGCAGGTCGAAGCGGTCGGCCACGTGCCGGGCGTAGCGCAGGATCTCCGGCTGCGACGGGTATCGCTCGGTCCACCGCCATTCTTGCTGCAGCTCGTCGGAGAAGGAGTAGCAGTAGTAGAGGCTTTCGATGTCGCAGCGGGCGCCCGGATACCGGTTCCAGTACCAGGTTCCGCCGACGTCCGTGCCGCGCTCGTAGACGTGCGCCCGGAATCCCTTGTCGCGCAACGTCTTGAGCATGTACATGCCGGCGAAACCGGCGCCGATGATGATCGCGTCGTACCGCGGGTCGTGTTCGTTCATCCGGCTGCACACTCCCTCTTCGCGGGCTGGCTGGGCGGGTGGCCGCTCGGCAACTGATCGATCGCTCAGTCGAGCTTGCAACGCCGAACCAGGCGAAGGCAAGGCCGGAATCGGCCGGATGCCGCCGTCGGGGATTCGTCAAAATGGCGTATGTGGGATGTCAATCCGGCTGCGACGTCGGGGTGTCGCGGGTTCCGGGGTGTCTAATGGGGGGATGAGGCATCCGCATTCGCAGGTCTTGCCAGGGGGTTTCGGATATCCGCTCGGGTTCGCCAGCGGGTTCGTCGTGACCGCGGCGTGCATCCCCGTCGGGGATGCGGCGCGTCCCGCGGCCGCGGCGATCGGGTTGGCGATCCTGGTCGCGGTCGTATCGGCGGTGACCACCGTGCCGGCCGCCGCCGCGACCACGGCTGTGTGCTGGGGTTTCTACGACACCTTCGCCATCGGAGTGCGCGGCGACCTGACTTTCGACCAGGCGGCCGCGGTCGGGCTCGGCGTGCTCGTCTGCGCCTGCGCGGTCGGGCTGGTCACGGGCGCGGTCTCCCGGGCGAGGCGCCGCCACGCGACGTTGGTGGACGCGCCGTTCGTGCCCGCGCCGCGCCAAGGTTCGTCGCCGCTGTGGGAGAAGCTGAGCCACTAGTTCACTTCTGGGCCTTCGGTGCGTTCTCGGCGGTTTTCGCCGGGTTGCGCTCCGCGACCGGGGCGAGGATCTCCTCCATTCGCCGCAGCAGCCCGGCTTCGAGCCGAACGCCGGACGCCGCGACGTTCTCGGCGATCTGCTCGGGCCGGGAGGCGCCGATGATGGCCGCCGAGACGTTCGGGTTCTGCAGCACCCAGGCCACCGCCAGCTGCGCCGGCGACAGGCCCGCCTCGGCGGCCAGCGGGTTGAGCTTCTGCACGTGCTGCAGCACGTCGTCCCGGAGGAAGCGGGAGACGAAGGTCGCGCCCCCGTTCTCGTCGGTGGCGCGGGAACCCGCCGGTGGCGCGGCCCCGGGCAGGTACTTGCCGGTGAGCACGCCCTGCGCGATGGGCGACCAGACGATCTGGCCGATGCCCAGCTCCGCCGAGGCCGGCACTACCTCGTCCTCGATCACCCGCCACAGCGCGGAGTACTGCGGCTGGTTGGACACCAGCGGTACATGCAGCTCGCGAGCCAGCGCATGACCGGCGCGGATCTGCTCGGCGGTCCACTCCGACACGCCGATGTAGTGCGCCTTGCCAGCGCGGACCACGTCGGCGAACGCCTCGATGGTCTCCTCCAGCGGGGTTTCCGGGTCGTAGCGGTGCGCCTGGTAGAGGTCGACGTAGTCGGTCTGCAGGCGGCGCAGCGAGGCGTCGATGGACTCCATGATGTGCTTGCGGCTGAGCCCCCGGTCGTTGCGGCCCGGGCCGGTGGGGAAGTAGACCTTGGTGAAGATCTCCAGCCCCTCGCGCCGCTCGCCCCGCAGCGCGCGGCCCAGGACGGCCTCGGCGCGGCCTGCGGCGTACACGTCGGCGGTGTCGAAGGTGGTGATGCCGGCGTCCAGCGCGGCGCGGATGCACGCGGTCGCGGCGTCCTCGGCGACCTGGGACCCGTGGGTGACCCAGTTGCCGTAGGCGATCTCGCTGATGACCAGGCCGCTGCGGCCGAGATGGCGGAACTCCATGACATCCCTTCGGAGGCGGACGACGGACTCGAACCTACCGGCCCGCCCGGCGGGGCGCGGTGAAAATTTTTCTTGCGCAACCGGCGAGTAACGAGCAATGTGTCCGTCGCACGTTCCGGACGGGGCATCGCCCCCGGACGAGGTGCGGCCTGGCGGGACAACGGAGTCTTGCCAGGCGTCGGGGATTCGGAGCGGGCGCCGCGGGCGTCCGGTCCGGCGGGATCGAAGGGTTCGAATTGCGCCACCACCGGCAGCCGCGATCAGTTCGAAGCGACCGGACGACGCTCGGGTGGGACCGAGCCGGCACGACGCGCCTGCTGCTGCGGGCCGCGTGGCTGGAGTTGTACGCGATGTTGCTTCGCTGATGCCGGGGTGCGGAGGCGTCGCCGCCCCCGCACCGTCAGGCGTCCTTGGTGACCACGCGCGCGATGGCCGCCGACAGGCCGATGAGCAGGTAGCAACCCGCGCGGAGCAGGCCCGTGACCAGCGTGTCGCCGCTGATCGGGTCGCGCAGCACGTCCATCACCGCCGACCAGTCGGTGGTGATCAGCAGCGGTTGCAGCCAGTCCAGGGCCGGGATCGTGCCGAGCACCCCGAACACGATCAGGCCGCCCATGGTGGCGGCCATGACCACCAACGGGTGCTCGGTCAGCGACGAGATCGCCAGCGCGATCGCCCCGACCGCGGCCATCTGCACCGCGGACCACCCGGCGGCCAGCGCCACCCGGCCCAGCGCCGAGCCGATCGGCAACGTGGTCCCGGACAGCGTGACCATGCCGTCGCCGCCGACGATGACCAGCCCGGTCAGGACGCCGCTGATCGCGATGACGATCACCGAGAGCACCGCCATCACCAGCACGCCGGCGGCTTTGACGCCGACCAGCCGCACCCGCCCCACGGGCGCGAGCAGCAGCCCGCGCAGCGTGCCGTGCGCCGACTCGCCGGCCAGCGCGTCGGCCGCGACCATCGCCACGACCAGCGGCAGCAGCAGCGTCTGCGCGAGCACCAACGCCGCGATCGGCAGCACCAGGCCGTTTCCGGCCACCGCGGCGAGGAGGGAACCTCCGCCGCGGCCGCCCGGCCCGCCGGTGACGGCGATCGCGGTGCCGAGGAGTACCGGGAGGCCCGCCAGCAGGACGAGCGCGAGCAGGTTGCGCGGCCTGCGCAGCACCCACCGCAGCTCGGCCAGCAGGACGCGCCCCAGCGGGGCGGACGTCCGCGCCGCCGTCGCGGTTGCGTCGATCGCCGTCACAGCTCCTCCTCGGTCAGCCGGGCGAAAAGGTCCTCCAGGCCGGTCCGGGCCAGCCGCGCTTCGTGCACCGGAATACCGCCGTGGACGAGGATCGCCACGACCTCCGCGGAGTCCACATCGGACAGATCGACGCGGACCGCCCCGGCCTCCTCCCTGGCCTGCACGCCCTTGCCGCTCAGCGTCGTCACCGCGCCGGAAGCATCCGATGTGGACACCACGAGGTGCGGTGCGCCGGCGTCCAGCATGGCGGCGAGTTCGCCCTGCGCGACCAGCGAACCGCGGTGCAGCACCGCGACATGCGTGCAGGTCGCCTCGATCTCGGCGAGCAGGTGCGAGGACACCAGCACCGTCGTGCCCGCCGCGTGCAGTTCCGCGATGATCCGGCGGATCTCGCGGGTGCCCGCCGGGTCCAGGCCGTTAGTCGGCTCGTCGAGCACCACCAGCTCACGCGGCACCAGCAACGCCGCGGCCAGGCCCAACCGCTGTTTCATGCCCAGCGAGTAGCCCCGGTACCGGCGGCCCGCGGCCGCGCCCAAGCCGACGCGATCCAGCGCCTGCTCGACCACGCCGCGGATCTCCGGGCCGCGCAGCGCCGGTTCCATCGCCGCGCAGCGCAGCAGGTTCTCCCGGCCGGACAGGAACGGGTGGAAGCCCGGCCCTTCGACCAGCGCGCCGACCTGCGGCAGCACCCGGCCGCTGTGCTCCGGCAGCCGGTGGCCGAGTAACTCGACCGTGCCGGAGGTGGGAGCGGTGAGGCCGAGCAGCATCCGGATCGTGGTGGTCTTGCCCGAACCGTTGGGGCCGAGCACGCCGACCACGCCGCCGCGCGGGACCGCGAGGTCGACGCCCGCCACCGCGACGGTCCGGCCGTAGCTCTTGCGCAGGCCGACGGTGCGCGCCGCGAGCTCACCCGCGGTGGGGGCGGTCGCCGCCGCCCCCACCGCTTCGACTGCTTTCGTCATCACGCCCCGCCGAGTGCGGCGGTGAGCACCTGCTCCGGCACCGCACCGGCCGCGACGCGACCGTCGGAGGTGAGCAGGGCGTTGCCCGCCGCCGTTCCGATGATCCAGCCGTTGCCCCACGGACCGCTGACCGGCTTGCCGACCCGCTCGGCGAGTTGGCGGAAGTCCTGGCCGCCCTGCTGCTTCTCCTGCTGCTGCGGCACCTGGGCCACTATGACCGCGTCCCAGCCGTCGCCGACGACCTTGTGCTCGCCCTCCGGGCGGTCCGGGCGCTGCTGCGGTGCGTGTTCGGACTTGCCGTCCGTAACCTCCGCGCCCGCGGGCGGGGTGAACCGGAACAGGGCCGGGTCCGGGGCGCTGAGGTCGATGTCGCTGAAGCCGACCTGGAACGCCGGGTCGTTCGAACCGTTGGTGAGCACCGAGAGCTCCAGCGGGATGCGCTTCTCCGCGTCCACCGCGACCCGCACCTCGCGCAGCAGGGTGCGCTCGGTCGGCTTCGGCGTGAGCACCAGCTCGTAGGCGTCGCGACCGGCGACGCTGGCCGTGCCGTCCACCTTCACGTCGCTGGTCTGCCGGAGCTTGTCGATGATCTGGCGGGCCGCCGCGGCGGGATCGGCCGGGCCCTGGTGCTCGCCGGATTCCGGCGCGTGTTCCGTCGAGCGGACCACCTTCTGCTCGCTCGAATCCCACTTCCACACCGTCGAGCCGTCGTCGACGACGGTCATCTCTCCGTTGTGCGAGGGCACCGAGACGCGGTGGCGGCCCTGGCCGTCGGCCCACACCTGGAACTTGCTGGTGCCGTCGGAAAGCAGCTCGGAGGCCTGGCCCGCGCCCGGGATCGCGGGCAGGCCGAGCGCGTTGTCCACCTCGACGGTGCCGGTCAGAGCCGGCGGGGTCGCCCGCATCACCGACTCCACCAGCTGCTCCGGCGCCACCGGGGGTAACGCCGGGGCGGCGCCGGCGCCGGCGGGCAGCGCGAGCGCGGTCAGGCCGAGCACGCCCACCGCGGCACCGGCGGTCGCCGCATAAGCCACGTTCTTCCGTTTCATGAGACTCCTCCTGTCGGGTCCTGGGTCAAGCGTGGCTGAAGGTCGCTGAGATAACGCTGAGAGCGGCCCGCAGGCTGAGAACCGGCTCAGACGGGTGGTGGTTTTCGGGCCGAGCTGAGATAGTTCACGCATTGATCAGTTCGGCGACGGAGGATGCGATGGCCGCGGACGAGCTGGATTTCTGGTCCTTCGTCGAGCTGGCGAACCACCGGCTGGCCAGCGAGTACGGGTTCCGGCACCAGCTGGCCACCGAGGTGCTGCTGACGCTCAACCGGGCGTCCAACATCGTCACCTACGACCTGGAGGCGGCGGTGCACCGGCCGCGCGGCCGGTCCTGGTCGGGCTTCCGGCTGCTGTTCGTCACCTGGCTGGCAGGTCCGCTGGAGGCCAAGAAGGCCGCCGAGCTGACCGGGATGAGCCGGGCCGCGGTGTCGAACCTGGCGAAGACGCTGGTCGCGGACGGGCTGCTGGACCGGGCGCCGGGCGAGCGCGACGGCCGCTCCGTGCTGCTGTCGCTGACCGAGCGCGGGCGGCAGGAGATGATCGAGGTGTTCCGGGCGCAGAACGAGCGGGAACACGAGTGGACGAGCGTGCTCACCGAGACCGAGCAACGCATCTTGATCATGCTGCTGGACAAGCTCATCACGAACCGCGACCAGTTCGACATCCGCGGCCGGAACTGATCCCTTCGGCTGTTGCGCCGCGCGGCAAGTAGTAAATACATTGACTAAATGCGCCGGGGCCGGAGGGTTCCTGGGCCGTTGCAAGGAGGCGAGGGCGATGGCGTACTACCGGCAGGTCGGTGAGGTGCCGCCGAAGCGGCACACCCAGCACCGCAGGCCCGATGGCGGCCTGTACTACGAGGAGCTGATGGGGGAGGAGGGCTTCTCCAGCGACTCGTCGCTGCTTTACCACCGCAACCTCCCGTCCGCACTGGTCGACTCGACGGTGTGGGAACTGCCCGACCTGGGTACCGAGCCGAACCACCCGCTTCGGCCGCGGCACCTGAAGCTGCACGAGCTCTTCGGCGGCCAGGAGTGGAAGCGCCACGACGTGGTGACCGGCCGCCGGCTGGTCCTGGGCAACGCCGACGTGCGCATCTCCTACGTCGTCGCGGGCGAGGCCTCTCCGCTGTACCGCAACGGGATCGGCGACGAGTGCGTGTACATCGAGTCCGGTGAGGGCGTCGTCGAGACGGTGTTCGGCGCGCTGCCGTTCCGGCAGGGCGACTACGTGATCCTGCCGCGGGCGACCACGCACCGCTGGCTGCCGCAGGGCGACGAGCCGGTGCGCGCGTACTGCATCGAGGCCAACTCGCACATCACGCCGCCGCGCCGGTACCTGTCGAAGTTCGGCCAGCTGCTGGAGCACTCGCCGTACTGCGAACGCGACCTGCACGGCCCCACCGAGCCGGTCCTGGCCGACGGCACCGACGTCGAGGTGCTGGTCAAGCACCGCGGCAGCACCGGCATCGTCGGCACCCGGTTCGTCTACCCGGAGCACCCGTTCGACGTGGTCGGCTGGGACGGCTGCCTGTACCCGTACACCTTCAACGTGTCCGACTTCGAGCCGATCACCGGCCGCGTGCACCAGCCGCCGCCGGTGCACCAGGTCTTCGAGGGCAACAACTTCGTGGTGTGCAACTTCGTGCCGCGCAAGGTGGACTACCACCCGCTGTCCATCCCGGTGCCGTACTACCACTCCAATGTGGACTCCGACGAGGTGATGTTCTACTGCGGCGGGGACTACGAGGCGCGCAAGGGCTCCGGGATCGGGCAGGGCTCGATCTCAGTGCACCCGGGCGGGCACTCGCACGGCCCGCAGCCGGGGGCCTACGAGCGCAGCATCGGGGTGGAGTTCTTCGACGAGCTCGCGGTCATGGTCGACACGTTCCGCCCGCTGGAGCTCGGCGAGGGCGGCCGCGCGGCCGAAGACCCCGGCTACGCCTGGACCTGGGCGGGACGGGGGCCGAAGCAGTGACCATCCCGGATTTCGCGAAGTCGCTGTGCGATGACGCCGCGGTGTTCCCGCCGGGCCTGGCGCCGCTGCCCGACGCCGTCGCCGCGCACGCCCGGCACACGGCCGCGCCGTATGCCGAGCTCGTCGGGCCGCTGGTGCTCGCGGCACCGGCGCTGGCGGAGCTCGCCGGCCTGCTCGACCCCGGCGACCGGCTCGACCTCTCGATCACCGCGCCCGAGGGGCCGGGGCAGCTCCGGGCCGTGTTCGACGCCGCCGGAGCGCTGCCGGTCCGGTTGCGCGCCCTGGAGGTCGCGGTGCCCGCGGGGCAGGCTCCCGCGGAGTTCTTCGCCGAGCTCGACCGGGCCTGCGCGGCGGCCGAGGACGTGGCCGTCTTCGTCGAGGTGCCCCGCGACCAGCGGCGCCCGGAGGTCATCGCCGCCTGCGCCGCCACCCGGTACCAGGCCAAGTTCCGCACCGGCGGGGTGAAGGCCGAGCTGTACCCGGACGAGGCGGAACTGGCCGCCGCGATCCGGGCGGTCGTCGACGCGCGGGTGCCGTTCAAGGCCACCGCCGGGCTGCACCACGCGATCCGCAACACCGATCCCGCAACCGGTTTCGAGCAGCACGGCTACCTGAACCTGCTGCTGGCCACCGACGCGGCGGTGGACTTCGCCGACGAGTCCGAGATCGCCGAGATCCTCGCCGAACGCGATGCGCGCAAGGTCGCCGAGCGCGTCGGGACCCTGGACGACGCGCGGGTCGCGGCCGCCCGCGAGCGGTTCCTGTCCTTCGGCACGTGCAGCATCGTCGAGCCCCTGACCGAGCTGGTGGACCTGGGCCTGGTGCCCGCGGTGGTGCTCAGCGCAGAAGGAGTCGCCTCGTGACCGTGATCGACATCCCCGCCGGTTCGCCGTTCGGGTTCGACAACCTGCCCTACGGCGTGTTCTCCACTCCCGGCACCGAGCCGCGGGTCGGCGTCCGCGTGGGGGAGTCCGTTGTGGACCTCGCGGTGGCGCTGGGCGACGAGGTCTTCGCGCGGCCGAGCCTGAACGCGTTCATGGCGCAGGGCCACGAGCGGTGGGTGCAGGTGCGGCGGCAGATCACCGAGCTGGTGTCGGGGGACGTACCGGACGCGGCGGTGCACCCGGTCGCCGACGTCACCACGCACCTGCCGATCGAGGTCGCCGACTACGTCGACTTCTACGCCTCGGAGCACCACGCGTCCAACCTCGGCCGGCTGTTCCGGCCGAACGCCGAGCCGCTGATGCCGAACTGGAAGCACCTGCCGGTCGGCTACCACGGGCGTAGTGGCACGGTCGTGGTGTCGGGCACCGACATCGTCCGCCCCAGCGGCCAGCGCAAGGCGCCGGACGAGGGCGCCCCGACGTTCGGGGCCTGCCGCCGCCTGGACATCGAGGCGGAGCTCGGCTTCATCGTCGGCACCGGCTCCGACCTGGGCGCCACCGTGCCCGCCGCGGACTTCGCCACCCACGTGTTCGGCGTCGTGCTGGTCAACGACTGGTCGGCCCGCGACATCCAGGCGTGGGAGTACGTGCCGCTGGGCCCGTTCCTCGGCAAGAGCTTCGCCACGTCGATCTCCGCGTGGGTGGTCCCGCTGCTCGCGCTGGAGGCCGCGCGCGTCCCGGTCCCGGACCAGGAGCCGGAACCCCTGCCGTACCTGCGGGAAACCGAGCCGTGGGGCCTGGACATCGACCTCGCGGTGTCCTGGAACGGGCACGAGGTCTCCCGCCCGCCGTACCGGGAGATGTACTGGTCCCCGGCCCAGATGCTGGCGCACCTGACGGTCAACGGGGCGACCAGCCGCACCGGCGACCTGTACGCGTCCGGCACGATCTCGGGCCCGGAGAAGAACCAGCGCGGCGCGTTCATCGAACTCACCTGGGGTGGCAAGGAACCCGTCGAGGTCGGTGGGGAGGAGCGAACGTTCCTCCAGGACGGCGACGAGGTCACCATCACGGCGACGGCACCGGGCCCAGGAGGCTCCCGGATCGGCTTCGGCGAGGTGACGGGCCGGATCCTGCCCGCGAGCGGTTGACCCGGACGAACGTCGTACAGGTGCCGGGGTGCCGAAGGGCGCATCTGACCGATAAATCGGACAGCATGTGTCCTCCAAGGTCAGGCCCGGTGTAGTCGATCTTGATGCAGCGTCTGCTGGTCGTAGCGCTACACGAGATCATCATCGGGCCTGGTCCTGGGCTGAACTACGACGTAGATCATCCGATTGCGCCGTGGTGAACGGCGCCTCGATGGGCCGGTTATCGGGTGCGGCGCCGGAGCCGGTCGTCGTCATCGGTGCTGAGCCACGAGCCGTCGCCAAGTGGTTCGATGTCGTACGCGTCGCGGGTCTGGGTGTCGAGCGTTCCGCGTACCTGTCCGGTGCGTGCGTCGACGAGATGGTGCCGGTACCACTCCTGTTCGTCCTCGGTCTCCCCGCCGATGGCGACGATGGCGGTTTCGGAGTCGAGATAGCCACCGGCCCACTCCACGTACGCCTCGTCGGGGTCGTAGCCGAAGGACTCCACCGCAATCTGGACCAACAGCTCGCCACCGGGGTACGTGTGGAAGGCGACGTCCTCCTGGTCGTGATGGACGGTCATGAAGTGGTGGCCGTCCGGCGCGAGACTTACGAGGCTACGGTCGGTCCACGGGTAGGCGGTCAGTTCGATGACGTCCCGGTCGAGATGACCTCGGTACACCCGCGAACCGTCCTGCCCCTCGCCGACGTCGAGCAGCATGTGCGCGCCATCGGGGTGGGCAAACTTGTGCCCACCGTGACCGGCGCAGTCGAGTTCGGTCCGCGCGATGACGCCTCCCGTCTCGGCGTCGATGGCGAGCCAGTGGTCCAGGCCGTCACCGCGCCCTGCCATGGCGTCCGGCATGTAAAGCCACACCACGGTCCCGGCCAGCGAAAACTCACAACTCGCCATGGCGTTGTACGGCTCCTGCGCCCCAGGGCCGAAGCCGAGCTGCCACAGCGTCTTGCCTTCGCGGTCGATGCATACCATCTCGTCGGCCGTCGCATACACCGCACGCAGTAGGTTCGGCGCCACCGCGTGGCTTCTCGGCTCGATGGCCGCCCCGACGGGAAACGTGGCGACCGGCACCGCCGCCGACTCCACCGCAGGGCTCCCGGAGAAGTCGTAGGCGTGGACAGACCCGGCCACGAAGCGGGTCACCACACTAGAGATCGCAGTCACGCAGCCCGAGGCTAGCCACCGGTCGATGACCAGCACTGGCCGGGTCGGGCGGCCGTTCGTGGAGCATCGAGAAATGGTGCTTCGACGCCGTGGAAGTCCGCCACCCACCCGGTGACGCCGACCGGCTCCGCCCCGACGAACATCGGGTTGTAGTTCTGCGAGAAGGGCGCCTGCCGCCGAGCCGATCGGCGGCAGGCACTCTTCGGGCTTCGTCAGTAGTTCAGGCCGTAGCCGTAGGGGAACAGGGGCTTCTGGCCGTCTCCGTCGTTGATCGGCTGCTGATCCGCGCCCGCCATCCAGGTCATCGGCAGGGTTCCGGTCGGGTTGTGGTCGCCGAAGAGGACGTCGGCGATGCCGGCGCCTTCGGTGCCGGGCAGCCAGGCCGCTAGGAGCGCGTCCCACTCCGGCAGGTCCGCCGCGATGTCCAGCGGGCGGCCCGACACCGTCACCACGATCACCGGCACGCCGGACTCCTGGAGCCGGGCCAGCGTCGTCTGGTCCTCCTCGTCCAGGCCCATGCCCTCCGGGCGGTCGCCTTCGCCCTCGGCGTAGGGGGTTTCGCCGACCACCGCGATCGCCGCCCGGTAGCTGCCGTCGATGCCGTTGCCGTTGCGGTCGTAGGTCACCTCGGTGCCGGGAGAGACGGCCTGCTGGATTCCCCGCAGGATCGTGGTTCCCGACGTGATCGGGCCGCTGCCGCCCTGCCAGCTGATCGTCCAGCCGCCGCTCTGGTTGCCGATGTCGTCGGCGTTCTTGCCCGCGACGAAGATCTTGCCGCCGTCCTTGGCCAGCGGCAGCAGGTTCCCGTCGTTCTTCAGCAGCACCTGCGATTCGCGGACCGCCTCGCGGGCGAGTTCGCGGTGTTCCGCGCTGCCGACGGTGCCGGTGAGGCTGCGGTCGGTGAACGGCCGCTCGAACAGGCCGAGCTCGAACTTCTTGGTCAGGATGCGGCGGTTGGCGTCGTCGATGCGCTCCATCGGCACCCGGCCGGCCTCGACCTCGGCGCGCAGCAGGGCCATGAACTCCTGGTACTCGTTCGGCACCATGATCATGTCCAGCCCGGCGTTGACCGAATCGCGCACCTCGTCGGCGGTGAAGCCCTCCTGGCCGTCGATCTTGTCGATGGCCTGCCAGTCCGACACGACGAAACCGGTGAAGCCCAGCTCGCCCTTGAGCACGTCGTTGATCAGGTAGTCGCCGGTGTGCATCTTGACGCCGTTCCAGCTGCTGTAGGAGATCATCACCGAGCCGACGCCGCGCTCGATCGCGGCCTGGAACGGCGGCAGGTGCACCGCGCGCAGTCCGGCCTCGTCGACCTCGGTGTTGCCCTGGTCGTCGCCGCCGGTCGTGCCGCCGTCGCCGACGTAGTGCTTCGCCGTGGCCAGCACGGACGCCGGACCGTCCAGAGTGGACCCCTGCAGGCCGGTCACGGCGGAGGCCATCGCGGTGGGCCGCTCCGGGGTCTCGCCGAACGACTCGTAGGTGCGTCCCCAGCGGTCGTTGCGCGCCACGCACAAGCATGGTGCGAAGTCCCAGTCGATGCCGGTGCCGGCGACTTCCTCGGCGGTCGCCCGGCCGATCCGCTCGACCAGCCCCGGGTCGTTGGTGGCGCCGAGCCCGATGTTGTGCGGGAAGATCGTCGCGCCGTGCACGTTGTTGTGCCCGTGCACCGCGTCGACGCCGTAGATGATCGGAATGCCCAGCGGGGCGGCGATGGCCGCACGTTGGTAGGCGTCGTACATGTCCGCCCAGGCTTCCGCGGTGTTCGGCGTCGGCGCCGATCCGCCGCCGCTGAGGATCGAGCCGATCCCGGCGGCCGCCGCGGCGCCCGGGTCGGCGGCCAGCCGCTCGGCCTGCGTCATCTGGCCTATCTTGTCCTGCAACGACATTCGCGCCATCAGGTCGTCCACCCGGTCGGCGACCGGACGCGTCGCGTCGCGGTAGGCGGGCGGTGCCGCTGCCACGGCGGGGGTGACCGCGGCGGTGCAGGCCACCGCGGTGAGCGCCAGCGCGAGCCGCGAACGGGTCGTGCCTAACCAACGGGTCATGCCGTTCTCCTCTGCGTTCGGAGGTCATCCGTGCGGGGTGGAACTGCGGAACCGGCGGCCTGCGCGGGGCGCGGGTGCGCTCTGCCGTTGGGTGGAGAAGGGCCGCGAAGAATATGTTGCAGGCGGCAACATACCATCGGATGCCACCTCTGAGAGATGGGCTACATCGATCAAGTCTCGGCCCTGCATCGATCAGGTCAACTTCTCCGCTCGCGGTGTTGTGTCATAAGTTGTTTGTCGCAACGTTTGGTTCTGCACGATTCCGTTCGGGAGTGGGGAAGGCTTCTCGATGGGGAGAACGCCCGCGGCGCTGATCGCGCTGGCCTGCAGCATCGGGCTGTTGCTGGTGGCCTGCGGGAACAACAGGCTGCCGGAGCCGGACGCCGACGCGGCCGCGCCGGGCACCGGCGGTCCGCGGGTCGGCGTGATCCTCCCGGACACCGCGACCTCCGCGCGCTGGGCGCACTTCGACCAGCCGATGCTGCAGGCGGCGCTGCGCCGGGAAGGCCTCACGCCGATCGTGCAGAACGCGCAGGGCGACGCGCAGAAGTTCGCCCAGATCGCCGACGGCATGCTCAGCCAGCGGGTGCAGGTGCTGATCATCGCCGCGCCCAGCGGCGACGCCGGGGCCACCGTCGAGCAGAAGGCAGACCGGCTCGGCGTCCCGGTGATCGACTACGACCGGCTCAACGTCGGCGGCAGCGCCGACTACTACGTCAGCTTCGACCACGAGAAGGTCGGCGAACTGCAGGCCAGGGCGCTCGCGACGGCGATGCGCGACAAGCCCGGCGGCCAGGTGATCGAGATCGGCGGCGCCACGACCGACCACAACGCGACGCTGGTGCACCACGGCCAGTCCGCGGAGCTCGGCCCCCGTTACGCCGCGGGCGAGCTGAAGCTGGCGAGCAGCCGGTTCGTCGACGGTTGGGACAACCAGGCCGGCGGCCGGGTCTTCGAACAGCTGCTGACCGCCAACGGCGGGCGGGTGGACGGCGTCCTCGCCGCGAACGACGGGCTGGCCTCGGCGGTGATCACCGTGCTGCAGAAGTACGGCCTGGCGGGCGCGGTCCCGGTCACCGGCCAGGACATGACCGTCGACGGCCTGCGCGCGATCCTGCAGGGCTACCAGTCGTCCACGGTGTTCAAGCCGATCCGCGACGAGGCGTCGGTGACGGCGGCGCTGGCGGCCGCGCTCGCCCGCGGCGACACCGCGGCCGCCGACGCGCTGGCCCAGCAGCGAACGCCCGATCCGGTCGGCGGGCGCGAGGTGAAGTCGGTCCTGCTGCCGCCGCAGCTGATCACGCGGGAGAACATCAAGTCGGTGCTCGGCCCGGCGGACGTCCGGGCCGAGGAGATCTGCGGCGGCGAGCTGGCGAGCACCTGCCGCCAGCTCGGCATCGCCTGATGGAGGTGATGCCTTCAATTGGCTTGCGTGGCGGTGCGGGTGGCGGCTGACGCCGCATTCTGAAAGAAACCTGTTCGAAGGAGGGCGTGTGCACGAGCCGATCCTGGCGCTGCGCCGGGTCAACAAGAGCTTCGGCCCGGTCCGCGCGCTGCGGGAGGTGGACTTCACCGTGCGCGCCGGCGAGGTCACCGCGCTGATCGGCGACAACGGCGCCGGGAAGTCCACATTGGTCAAATGCATCGCGGGCATGCACCGCATCGACGGCGGCGAGGTGCTCTTCGAGGGCGACCCCGTGCAGATCCAGCGGCCCGGCGACGCCGCCGCGCTGGGCATCGAGGTCGTCTACCAGGACCTCGCGCTGTGCGACGACCTCGACGTCGTGCAGAACATGTTCCTCGGCCGCGAGCGGGGCCCGGCGATGCTGCTCGACGACACCGAGATGGAGCTGGCCGCGAGGCGCACCCTCCGCTCCCTGTCGGTGCGCACCGTCGGTTCGGTGCGCGCGAAGGTCGGCTCGCTCTCCGGCGGCCAGCGGCAGACCGTCGCCATCGCCAAGGCCGTGCTGTGGAACAGCAAGGTGGTGATCCTCGACGAACCCACCGCGGCGCTCGGCGTCGCGCAGACCCGGCAGGTCCTCGACCTCATCCGCCGCCTGGCCGACCAGGGCCTCGGCGTGGTGCTGATCAGCCACAACATGTCCGACGTGTTCGAGGTCGCCGACCGGATCGCCACCCTCTACCTGGGACGCATGGCCGCCGAACTGCCCGCCCGGGACCTGACCCACGGCCAGGTCGTCGAGCTGATGACCGCCGGCCGCTCCGGTGACCTCGGCCTCGCCCGCCCGACAGCAGTGTGAGGTACCGCGTTGAACTCGTCTTGCACAGCGGTGCGGGTGGAGGCCCCCCTGCGGGAGTTACAGAGGCCTTCTCGCTGTGGGATCCCCGACATCATGAATGCCAATTCATCACGTCGGGGCTGTCCTCACTGGGAGAACCCCAGAGGGGTCGGCACCGTGAACCCGCGGCGGTGCCGGTTGCGTACGTGGGCTAAGCGGCTGCGCCGCTTCAAAGAAGATTCTGAGGAGCGTCCATGACCAACAGCCCGACCGGCGCGGCCGAACCGGCGCTGCGCATCGCCGACTTCGGCATCGACACGACCTCCCGCGCCACCGGCGAGGCCCTGCGCGACTACGTCGGCAAGATCCGCCGCGGCGATCTCGGCGCGTTGCCCGCGCTGGTGATGCTGGCCGTGCTGCTGGTGCTGTTCGCCGCCCTGTCCGAGGACTTCCTGACCCTCAACAACCTGGCCAACCTGCTGCACCAGGGCGCTGGGCAGGCGATCATCGCGATGGGCATCGTCTACGTGCTGCTGATCGGCGAGATCGACCTGTCCGCCGGAACGGCCTCCGGCGTGGCGGCGTCGGTGCTCGCACTGCACTTCCAGCACGACGGGAACCTGCTCGGCGCGATGGGCGGTTCGGTGTTCTACGCCTTCGCGCTGGGGCTCGCGGGCGCGGCGCTGCTGGCGCTGCTGCTGCGGATCTGGCTCGGTGCCGGGCTTTCCGCGTTGGCGTTGGTGCTCGTGGTCGCCGGGGTCGGCGCGAACCCGTGGCTGGAGATGCTGCTGGCGGTGTGCGTCGGGGCGGCGATCGGGTGCGTGACGGGGTTCGCGGTCTCGAAGGTCCGCATCCCGTCGTTCGTCGTGACGCTGGGGCTGTTCATCACCTGGTCCGGCGTGGTGCTCCAGCTGGTCGGCCCGGGTGGCACGATCTCGGTCCGGCAGAGCCCGGAGCTGTTCGCCGTCGCCAACGGCAGCCTCGGCGTGGCGGGCAGCTGGCTGCTTTTCCTGGTGACCGGCGCCGGATATGCCGCCGTGGTGGCCCACCGGCACCTGACCAGGCTCCGGCGCGGGCTCGTCGCGCAGCCGACGGTGCTGGTGGTGGCCAAGGTCGGCGCCGTCCTCGGCTGCGGCGGCGTCGCGACGTACCTGCTGACGCTCAACCGTTCGCCGCACCCGGAGCTGGCGTCGATCCGCGGCGTGCCCTACGTGGTGCCGATCATCCTGGTGCTGCTGATCGTGGGCACGTACGTGCTGGACCGCACCCGCTTCGGCCGGCACCTGTGCGCCGTCGGCAACAACCGGGACGCCGCGCACCGGGCCGGGGTGAACGTCGCCAAGATCCGGATGAGCGCGTTCATCATCTGCTCGTCGGTCGCGGCGGTGGGCGCCATCGTCTACACCTCGAAGGTCGGCTCGGTCGACGGCAGCGCGGGCAACGGCAACCTCGTGCTGTTCGCGGTCGGCGCGGCCGTCATCGGCGGCACGTCGCTGTTCGGCGGGAAGGGCCGGCTGCAGGACGCGGTCCTCGGCGGCGCGGTGCTCGCCACCGTCCAGAACGGCCTGAACCTGCTGGGCTTCGCCGCCGCGCCGGTGAACATCATCACCGGGCTGGTCCTGGTGGCCGCCGCAGGCGTGGACGCGTTGTCCCGGCGGCGGTCGACGGCGCAGCATGACAGCTGAGCCGGGGAGCACGGTGCGCAGCGCAAGCATCCGCTGTGCTACAGCTTGTCCCGGATCGGAAGCCCGAAGCAGGCGGAGGAAGCGGCCGAGTTGACCACGACACCAACAGCGGGAGCGCGGCCCGACGAGGTGCGTCAGCACAACCGGGCGGTACTGCTGCGTCGGCTGCACACCGGCGGGCCCTGCACCCGGGCCGCGCTGGCCGCCGAGATGGGGCTCAACCGCAGCACCATCAAGGCCCTGGTCGACGAGCTGGTCAAGGACGGGCTCGTGGTGGAGCGGGTGCCCGCCCAGCGCAGCGGCGCCGGCCGGCCGTCGCTGCTGGTGCTGCCGCAGCCGCAAGCGGCGGTGACGCTGGCGGTGGACATCCGGGTCGAGCAGGTGGCGATGGCGCTGATCGGGCTCGGCGGCGAGATCCTCAACCGGTGCAGCTGGAGCCTGCGCCCGACCAGCCGGAATCCGCGCGAGGTCTTCACCAAGATCGTCGACAACAGTGCGGTGCTCATCGAGGAGGCCGGCGTCGACGTCGTGGCGGTCGGCGCCTCGGCGCCCGGCGTGGTGCGCCGCGCGGACGGGATGGTGCGCGAGGCGCCGAACCTGCACTGGACCGAAGTGCCGCTCGGCGACTGGCTTTCCCGGGCGCTCGACGGCCGGCGGGTGGAGGTCGGCAACGACGCGGAGCTCAGCGCGCTCGCCGAACACCTCCGCGGGGCGGCGCGCGGCGCGACCGATGCGGTCTTCGTCGGGGCGGATGTCGGCGTCGGCGGCGGGGTGATCTCCGGCGGGATGCCATTGCGCGGTAGCGGCGGCTACGTCGGCGAGCTCGGGCACATGGTGGTGCGGCCCGACGGGCACGAATGCTATTGCGGCAGCAGGGGATGCTGGGAGACCGAGGTGGGGGAGCGAGCCCTGAGCCGGGCGCTGGGCCTGCCGGAGGATTCGCCGCGCGGCGTGGTCGTCGCCGAGCTGCACGCCTTGGCGCAGCAGCCGGACGAGGTGTTGCAGCGACTCGGCGAGTTCGGCGAGTGGCTCGCCGTCGGGCTGTGCAATGTGGTCAACCTGCTGTGCCCGCAGCTGGTGGTGCTCGGCGATCTGTTCACCGCGCTGCCGCGCACCCTGATCGACCACGTCGGCAAGCTGGTCACCGAGCGCAGCCTGGTCAGCCGCGCGATGGGCGGCACCAAGCTGGTCACGTCCTCACTCGGCGCGGACGGCAAGCTGCTCGGCGCCGCCGAGCTGGCCTTCGAGCAGGTGCTGGCCAGCCGCTGAGCCGATCGGCGGAAACCGTTGCCCCGGTTGGGAAACACGCACATTGCGATGCGGTTACGCCCGGCGGTGTCGCCATCTCCCGATGATAAGTTGCTGCGGACAACATATTGACCCGATCGGCCTAGAGTCGGCCGGGGACACCTTCGCGTCCTGCGTTCTCGGCGCGCCACGCCGACGCTCCTGCGAAAAGAGGGGACCACTTTGTTCACTGGGAGATGGGCCGCCACCCAGGTGCTGGCTCAAGGTCAGCTGCTGGACGCCAACGCGGTGGATTTTGCGTTGTTGGCGTTGTACTTCGTTTTTGTGCTGGGTATCGGTTATCTGGCGCGGCGTGCGGTTTCCACCAGTTTGGATTTTTTCCTGTCGGGTCGGGCGTTGCCGGCGTGGGTGACGGGGTTGGCGTTCATCTCGGCGAATCTGGGTGCGATCGAGATCATCGGTATGTCGGCGAATGGTGCCGAGTACGGGATGCCGACGATGCATTATTTCTGGATCGGTGCGGTGCCGGCCATGCTGTTCTTGGGCGTGGTGATGATGCCGTTCTACTACGGCTCGAAGGTGCGTAGTGTTCCGGAGTTCATGTTGCGCCGGTTCGGGCGGGCGGCGCATCTGGTGAACGGGATCAGTTTCGCGGTGGCGCAGGTGTTGATCGCGGGGGTGAATCTGTATTTGCTGGCCAGCATCGTGAATGCGTTGCTGGGGTGGCCGTTGTGGTTGTCGGTGTTGCTGGCGGCGGCGATCGTGTTGTCGTACACGGCGTTGGGTGGGTTGTCGGCGGCGATCTACAACGAGGTGTTGCAGTTCTTCGTGATCGTGGCGGCGTTGTTGCCGTTGACGATCATCGGGTTGGTGAAGGTCGGTGGGGTGCAGGGTCTGGTCGAGAAGGTGTCGGCGGGGCCGGGTGGTGCGGAGCAGTTGTCGGCGTGGCCGGGTAATCAGTTGACCGGGTTCGACAACAGTGTGTTGTCGGTGGTGGGGTTGGTGTTCGGGCTGGGTTTCGTGCTCAGTTTCGGGTATTGGACGACGAACTTCGTCGAGGTGCAGCGGGCGATGGCGTCCAAGAGCATGTCGGCGGCGCAGCGGACGCCGATCATCGGGGCGTTCCCGAAGATGTTCATTCCGTTCATCGTGATCATTCCGGGGATGATCGCGGCGGTGCTGATCCCGGAGTTGGCGGCGTTCAAGCAGGCCGGTGGGTCCGGTGGTGGGGGTGTGGATTACAACGATGCGATCTTGTTGTTGATGCGGGATCTGCTGCCGAACGGGATTCTGGGGGTCGCGCTGGCGGGGTTGCTGGCGTCGTTCATGGCGGGGATGGCGGCGAACTTGTCGTCGTTCAACACGGTGTTCACCTATGACATCTGGCAGTCCTATGTGGTGCGGGACCGGGCGGATGGTTATTACCTGAGCATGGGGCGTTGGGTGACGGTGGGGGCGACGCTGGCGGCGGTGGGCACGGCGTTCATCGCGGCGGGGTATTCGAACTTGATGGATTACCTGCAGCAGTTGTTCTCGTTCTTCAACGCGCCGTTGTTCGCGACGTTCATCCTGGGGATGTTCTGGAAGCGGATGACGCCGCATGCGGGGTGGGCGGGTCTGGTGTTGGGGACGGTGTCGGCGGTGGTGGTGTTCGGGTTGTCGGAGACCGGGGTGCTGGATCTGCCGGGGCAGGGTGCGAGTTTCGTGGGTGCGGGTGTGGCGTTCGTGGTGGACATCGTGGTGAGTGTGGTGGTGTCGCTGGTGACGCGGCCGAAGCCGGCGGCGGAGCTGGTGGGGTTGGTGTACGGGTTGACGCCGCGGGCGAGCTTGCAGGCGTCGACCAGTGGTGAGGATGCCGGCTGGTATCGCCGTCCGGGTCTGCTGGCGGGGATCGCGCTGGTCCTGATCATCGCCCTCAACATCATCTTCGGCTGA
>NZ_FNOK01000054.1 GCF_900106995.1 Saccharopolyspora shandongensis | reverse complement strand
TGTCTGGGCCGACCAAGGCTACGAAGGCCCTCTGACCGGCCGCGACACCAAAACCATCCTCGGCCTGACGGTGGAGATCGTCTACCGCCAACCCGGCCAGAAAGGCTTCCAAGTCCTGCCCCGACGCTGGGTCATCGAACGCACCCTCGCCTGGATCAGCCGACGCCGACGCTGCGCCCGCGACTACGAACGCCTCCCCCAACACCACGCCACCATGGTCCACTGGGCCGCCATCATCCACATGACCCGCCGCCTCGCACGTCTACCACAACACCAACCACAAGATCCAAAACAGCCTCTATAGCGACACAAAATACTCACAAGCCTTGACCAGCAGAAACAGCATAGATCAGAGGTCGTACCGACCGGACTTCGCAGCGGCGATAAAGCTCCCCCGAGGTGCAGCCGACACGATCAAGGCGCCGCCGGCTCGATCCTTCGTGTCCCGCACCCCAGTGCGCTCAACACCCACAGCAACCTCAACGCAGTTGCCTCCACCGCTCAGCACAAGCCCAGTTCTTGCCGCACGGAATCGGCTTCGACATCACCGAGTTCCTCGAAGATCGTGAGCGCTTGTTCCCAGTTAGCACGGCCCTGCTCGCGGTCTCCAGCAGCGAACAGGGCGTTGCCCAAGCCTCTGAAGCTCTGCCCTTCGCCTCTCCGATACCCGATTTCCCGGCGGATCCGGAGGGCCTCTCGGTGCATAATCACTGCCGTGGACGGCTCGCCCGAAGCGAGGTGCAGCTCACCGAGCTCGTTCAATATGTACGACTCCCCGTACACTTCGCCGACTTCTCGGTAGAGGGTCAACGCATCGTTGAAGTGCGAACAGGCCTTCTCGTACTCGCGTAGACCCATGTACGCCACGCCAAGGCACCCGTGTCCGTAACCTCGACCGTTGGGATCTCCTACCCCTACCTGCAGCTCGAGGCCTCGTTGGGCCATCTCCAGCGCTACGTCATGCCGGTCGAGCCGACTACTCGATTCGCTGCCGATCAAAAGGGACATGGCAGCGTCGTAGCGGTCATCGGCCTGCTCGAAGAGCTCACGTGCCAGCCCGCTGTAGTACACCACCTTCTCGTGCTGCTTCGCCTCGAAGTAAGCGACGGCGAGGCCGTGCAGCAGCTGCGCCTCAGCCCGCCGGTCTCCAAGCTCGCGCACGGCTCCGAGCGCCATTTCGAAGTTCCTGATCCACTCGGCCAAATACCCACGAAGCCGGAAGAAGTAGAACATCGTGAATGCCAAGCTCCAGGCATGAGCCCGGAACCCTCGCCGATGTGCCTGCCCGATGCAGGCAGTCAAATTCGCGTACTCGTCATCCCACCAGTCGAGCATTCGATCTTCATCGTCGAAGGTGCTTCCCACCACTTCCGACGGTGGTAGTACCAGCGCGAACTTGCGCGAGTGGCCGACCAGGAAACGGTCGATCGAGTGGCTCGTACGAAGATAGTGGTCGAGCAATCGACGGATGGCGGCGTCGCGGTCCGGAGCAGCTTCGTCCGTGGCTGCGCGCTCAGCGGCATAGGCACGGAGCAAGTCGTGGAACCGGTAGCGGCCTGGTTCATGCTGGTCGAGGAGACTGGCTTGCGACAGTTCAGCAAGCAAGGCACGAGTTTCACGCCGCGAGCGTCCGGCCAGATCCGCCGCGGCCCGGAGGCCGATATCCGGCCCTGTCGGCAAGCCGAGCAGCCGGAACAGACGTGCCGCCTCGGGTGTGAGCGAGCGGTAGGGCCAGGAGAAAACCGAGCGCAAGCCGGTTACCCCGCCCGCATCCAGGGCGTCGAGTCGATCTCGCTCGTCCTGCAGCTGCGAAACCACTTCGGTCAGTGGGAAGTCCGGGTTCTCGACTGCTCGGGCCGCAGCGATCCCGAGGGCGAGCGGGAGCCCGGCGCAGTGCCGGATGAGATCCCGCACGGCCTCTTGCTCTGCCGCCACCCGCTGATCGCCGAGGTAGGAAGCCAGCATCAGCTCTGCCTCGTCCGCTGTTAGGACGTCCAGGGAAACACGAGTCGCGCCTTCCCGAACGACCAACTCATGCAGCCGGTTCCGGCTGGTGACCAGCACCAGGCAACTCGGGCTGCCGGGAAGCAGGGGCCGGACCTGCTCGGCTGTGCGAGCGTTGTCGAGCAGGACAAGCATCTGCTTTCCGTGCACCAGGCTGCGGAACAACCCCGCACGAGCTTCCAAACCCTGGGGCATTCGCTCTGTTGGAACCCCCAAAGCGATCAGGAAAGAGCCCAGGGCGTCGGTGGATTCCACCGGCTCGGCGACCGAGTCGAAGCCCCGCAGGTTGACGTAGAGTTCGCCGTCCGGGAACCGATCCCTCATACGGTGCGCCCAGTGCACGGCCAGCGTCGACTTGCCGACTCCTGCAACTCCATCAACCGTCGAGATCAGTACGAAACCATTGCTGGTCGCGCCGCCGAGCAGCGTCGTGAGCGCGTCTTGTTCCACCGCCCGGTTGACGAAGTGGCGGGCCGCCACCGGTAGCTGCCGCGGGACCAGCCTTTCCTCAAGCGCATTGTGGAAGTGCACGTCACCGTGAATCTGACCGGCTTGCACGCTGTGCCCACCGATCTGGGCAGCCGACTCGTTGTGTACTCCGTCGCCCACGGTCACCAATCCCCCCAGATTGTTGATCAACTCAGCCAGAGTGGCAGATCCCGCGCCAAGCCCGCTACCGCCGACAGGCATGGCGTCATCACGGTTGCCACAGGCGCAGCGGAGGCCGTTGCACCGTCTGCTATCTGATCACCCAAACCGACACGGAACGCCCAGCGACGCAAGACAAATCATCCGGACGACATCGTCGCTTCAGAGCTCGTAGTGGGCGGACTTCACAGCATTGATGAAACTCCGCCACTGGCGTTCCGGCACGATCAAGGCACCGCCAGCCCGATCCTTCGTGTCCCGCACCCCAGCGTGCTCAAGCCCCACAGCCACCTCAACACAGTTGCCGTTACCACCGCTGTAGCTGCTCGTAATCCAGCGCGCCCCAGCTAAGCCAGCCACCGACATGGCCTTCCCTCTCCCGATCAGTCATGCACCAGCGACTCGATGAACCTCACCGATTCAGCGGGTGACAACGCGACTTCCCGCAGGTTCTCGGCTGCCATGCTATATCCACGCATCCGCTCTTGATCACGAATGTAGACGGCATCGTCCTGGAGCTCGACGTACCCGACGGAGTGCGCGTGCTCGAAGCCGAGGATCGCGAAAGCTCCGGTAAATCCACTGTGGATGCCGTCTTCCGGGCACAGGACCTGCAGTTCGACATTCGGCAAGGCCGCCAATCGAATCAGGTGCCGGTACTGGTCCTGCAGAACTCCAGGATCACCGACATCCAACCGAAGTGCTGCTTCTCCGACAACCACAACAAGTTCCAGCGGCTCCGCATCGGTCAATACCGCCGCCCTGGCCTGCCGGAACGCTACGAACCGGTCGACATGATCTGATCGCACCCGCGGCGTGGCCGACGTGACGGCGCGCGCATACGCCTCCGTCTGGAGCAATCCCGGCACGAACACCGGCTCATAAAGAAATTCCCACGCAGCCTGACCTTCCAGCCCCACAAATGCCTGGAACCAGGTCGCCGCGACATCGCTCCAGGGCGACCACCATGCACGCTGATCATCCCGCTCAGCCAACTGCGAAAGCCTTTGCACGACGTCATCCGGCGCGCCGTAGTACTTCAGCAAGGCCGCCACTTCGTCGGGCTGCTGACGATTTCGCCCGCTCTCCAAGTGGTTGATCTTCCCCGCCGTACAGCCAATCGCCTCGGCCGCGCCGACAGCAGTCCGGTTTGCCAACTGCCGGTAGTGCCGAAGCTCAACACCGATGAGCCATCGCTGGGCCGCCGGATCTGTCCACTGCGCCACGATTCAGCTCCCTCCCAAGCGGACACCAACAGTGTGCACGGCACTACGCACGGCAACTCCACCTGATCGAAGTATAGACCTCAGTAAATTCCTACGTGGATTATTAGAGGGCAAGCGGGATCAGACGGAAGGAGTCGAGATGTTGCCTGGTGGCGCGAAAGTCGGGCGGTGGCAGCCGGTCACCAGTGGTCGGCACGCCTTCGATTCGGCCGCACGGAACGCCGAGCCGGGGCTGGTCGTCAACGCGTTGTGCGGCGTCGAGGTCAGCACCGACGAGCTGCAGCGGATCTCGCCGGAGATCGCCTGGATACGCGAGGACACCTGCATGGCGTGCTGGCAGGTCCTCGCCTCCCGCCAGTAGTGCTCAACCGCAACCGGATTCGACGGCGAAAGGATTCACCATGTTCTGGCTCCAGCTCACGACGCTCGTGCTGATCAACGTCCTCGTCTTCGCCATGGTGTTCTCGCGGTTACCCCAGGCGCGGCACAGCGGCGGCGGCGAGGGCGACTACACGGTCTGGTACCTGATCGCCCAGGTCGAGGCGGAACGCCAAGCCGCTCAAGAAGAATCCGGCACCGGACGACATCGCCTGCGCGAACCGACCTAGTGCCTCGAAGCCGGACCGGTGCAACCTCCCCGACCCGGCACCGGTCCACCTGGTGGCCGGGCGCACCTCCCCCGCCCCCATGCCCGGCCACGGGCACCCGTGACCGATCAACCGGTCACGGGTGCCCCTCACCTCGCCAGCCGAGGTGTCGTGAGCGCAAAAGCCGGTTCTTACCGGAATTCGCACTCACGACACCGGAAACTCCACCTCGCTCGGTTCCACCCAGAACAGGCGGCCGTCGTCAGCGATCCGCTCGCATCCGAGCACGGGCTGGTCGGCTTCCAGCGCATCAGCGATCTCCGCCAGCATGGCTTCCACGCTCCGCCACTGGGGCGGGTAGCAAAAGCCTTCCACCTTCGAGAACTCCCCGACGCAGCCCCGCGCCTCGCCCGCCCGCAGATCCACGATCAGCTCGTATCCGCAGTCGTCACCGCCGATCGGCACGAACTCGCGCGCCTATCGGTCGGTGAAGGCCTCCTCCGCCTCGGACTCGTCCGTCGCCACTCGAGCGGTTCTTCACCCGGGACCTGGTGGTAGATGGACCGTCATGATCAGGGTGCAGGTTTCGGTGCCCGCGCCGCGGTAGGCGTGCGGGGCGTCGCCGTCGAACGTCGCGGTCTGCCCGGCTTCGACGGCGTGCTCCTCGCCGTCCACCACCAGGGTCATCCGGCCGGCGGTGACGCTGACGGTTTCCACGACTCCGGCCTGGTGCGGGTGGCTGGGGTACTCCTCGCCTGGTTCCAGCCGCCAGCGCCAGACCTCGACGGGGGCCGGGCCCGTTGTCGTCAGCACGAGCCGGGCCTCGCCGCCCTGCTCCCCGGTCCACAGCGGCGCCACGTCGTCGGAGGCCACCACGCGGACACGGCCCTCGGACGGCCCCTGCATCAGGGCGGACACCGAGATGCCGAGGGTGTCGGCCAGCCGGACGAGGGTGGCCAGGTTCGGGTTGCCCTGGGCCTTCTCCAGTCCCACCAGGGCACCCTTGCTGACCTGGGCGCGCCTGCCGAGTTCCTCCAGGGACAGACCCGCGCGGACGCGGGCGGCCCGGACGTTGTGCGCGACCGTCCGCAGGGCTGCGGCCGTCTCGGTCATCTGAGCACCCTCCTCGCAGCTGGACCATTCCGATGAACTATTCGGTCGGTTGATTGAGCTCGTCGGTCAATCTGTTGTACCGTGTAGTCGTTCCAATGAAATGGTAGGGGATTCCTCGTGTTCGCTCTGCTGCTGGCCGTCGGCAGCTCGCTCGCTTACGGGTGCGCCGATTTCCTCGGCGGCCTCGGCGCCCGCAAGGCTCATGTGCTGCGCACCGTGATGATCGCGGCCCCGGCCAGCCTCGCGGTCGAACTGCTGCTGTGGCCGCTGCTCGGTGCCTCGTTCAGCACCGCGACCGTCGCCTGGGGCGCGGCCTCGGGAGTCGCCTCGGCCGCGGCGTTCGCCCTGCTCTACCGCACCCTGGCGATCGGCCCGATGAACGTGCTGTCGCCCGTGACCGCGCTGGTGTCGGCCGCGTTGCCCGTCGGCGTGGGGCTGCTGCAGGGCGAGCACCTGGCCGCCGCCGGAATGGTCGGCCTGCCGCTCGCGCTGGTGGCGGTGGTGCTGGTCAGTGCCGGGCACGGCGCGAGGTCGTCACGCCCTTCGCGCACTGCGCTGCTGCTGGCATTCGGCGCGGGTGCCGCCATCGCGCTCCAGCTGATCTTCCTGCACCAGGCACCGTCCGACAGCGGGGTGGCTCCGCTGATCGTGGGGCGGGCGGTCTCCTCGGCCGTCATCCTGGCCGCGGCGGGGCTGATGCACCGCAGGCTGGGGCCGGAGCGGCCCGCGTACGCGATGTCGGCGGCGGCGGGCGCGCTGGACTCGGTGGCGAACCTGCTGTTCCTGCTGGCCGCCCGCAGCGGCGACCTCGCCGTCGTCGCGGTGATCGTCGCCCTCTACCCGGCCGGCACCATCCTGCTCGCCCGCGGCGTCATCGCCGAACGCATCCACCGAGGCCAACTCGTCGGCCTGGGCACCGCGGCCGTCGCCGTCAGCCTCCTCGCCCTGACCTGACCAAGCCCACCACCGAACGCAGGAAAGAAACGGAAACCCCGCCGATGCCCGCCTTCCGCCTCGCCCCCGCCATCGCAGACGCCTTCCCCGACACCCGCATCGCCCTGGTCACCGCCACCGGCCTGCACGGCCGCGAACCCTGGCCCCGCACCGCCGCCGCCTTGGCGGAACTGGAACGACAGCTCGCCGATGGCGCCTGGCGCCCCGCCGACGAGACCGACCCCCGCATCGAGGCATGGCACACCGCCTACCGCGCCTTCGGCACCAACCCTCGTCGCACCCGCCCCAGCGTCGACGCGCTCGGCCGCCGCCTGTCCAAGAGGGGAACCCTGCCGCGCATCAACCCGGCCGTCGACTCCTACAACGCCGTCTCCGTCCACCACGGCCTGCCCGCCGGCGCCTTCGACCTGGACCACGTCACCGGTGACGTCGTCATCCGCCACGCGGACGGCACCGAGTCCTTCACCCCGCTCGGCGAACCCGACGCCATCGAGGCCCCCAAGCCCGGCGAGATCATCTACGCGGACACCACCGGCGTCCTGACCCGCCACTGGAACCACCGCGACGCCCACCGCACCCGCGTCACCGAGGGCTCCGCACATGTCGCCTTCGTCCTCGAAACCCTCCACGCCACCCGTGACGGCCACCTCCTCGAAGCCGCAGTGGACGAGCTGCGCGGTCTGCTCGCCCCGCACACCGAACAGACCGCCGTGCACCACCTCAGCCCGGCACAACCCCAGGCCATCGCTTAAGGCGCGGAGAACGTCCTCTGCCGGTTCTCACCGGCTGTGCGCTGCGGACAGTTGCGGGTAGAGGAGGGCGAGGTCCTCGCCGAGCCGCGCCTTCCACTGCGTGGTCTGCTCGTCGCCTACGAGGAGCAGCGCCTACTCAGTCCGGAGTGCACCGCTTCGGCGCAACGCCGCATGCTCCACACCGAACGCGACCGGCTGGCGACCAAGGTCGACGAGATGACCCGTGCGCTGCACCGGCTCGACGAGCTCATCTCCGCCGCCGATCACCTCCGCGACCGACTCACCCGGCGATCGCGAGGACGAGCGAGGCGACGGCCAGGGTGAGGAAGGCTCCCGGGCCCGGCGCGATGGTGTTGATCTCCCGGGCGCGCACGTGGGCGACGATCGCGCCCACGTAGAACGCGACGAGCCCGATCGCGGCCGCGACGCCGATGGCCTGGAATCCGAGCAGGCCCAGCAGGAGCCCCACCGCGCCGGCGGCTTTGAGCGTTCCCAGCATCGGTAGCCACGATGGCGGGACGTCCACCTTGGCCGAGTTGACGAGGACGAAGTCCGCCTTCACCAGGTCGGCGATGGCGATCCCCGCATTCGCCGCGATGGTGACGGCCGTGACGACGACGTACGTGATGAACATGGCTTCTCCCGCTAGTCGGTGATGTGCAGCCGGGCGATGCGGGCGGGATCCGCGACGACGTCGTAGTGGACGATGCGCCCGGCCGCGATGCGGAAGACCAACGCGAGGCGCGGACCGCGATCGGCCATGACCGCGATTCCGGGCCGCCCGTTGATCGACACCACGCGCGCTCGCCGGGCGTTGGCCCGCAACGCCCGCGTCTCGTCGACGACAGTTCGCGCGCCCCGCACCCGCAGTTCCGCGCCGGGCGGAAGGGCTTGCGGATCGGCCGTCCTCGTCACCTCGGGGTGCAGGACCGCGACGAGGCCGTCGATGTCGCCCTGCTGCGCCGCTTTCAGGAAGGCAGCCACCACGTGCCGCGCCGCGCCGGGATCGGCGTCCGCCGCACTGGCCGGCCGCACCCGCGCCCGCGCGCGGCTGGCCAGCTTCTTGGCCGACCCGGGTGTCGTCTCCAGCACGTGCGCCACCTCGTCGAACGGCGTGCCGAACACGTCGTGCAGGATCAGCGCGACCCGCTGCGGCGGCGTCAGCTGGTCGAGCAAGATCGTGATGGCCTCGCTCAGGTCTCCGGCGAGGAGCGCTACCTCCTCCGGACCGCCGACGGGATCCGCCGGTTCCGGCATGTCGGCCGGCTCCTGCGGGACCTCGCGCGATCGGCGCAGGTGGTCCAGGCACAGCCGGGTCACGACGGTGGTCAGCCAGGCGGGCAGGTTCTCGACGCCGTCGACATCGGCCCGCAGGTACCTCCACGCCTCTTGCACGATGTCCTGGGCATCGGCCTCCGACCCGAGGAGGCGGAACGCGACCGCGAGCAGGTGCGGTCGCTCGCGGTGGAACACCTCGTCCCGATCCGCGCCGCCCGACGCCGTTTCCAACCCGAACATGCGTTCTTCGCCTCCCGCCACGCACAGCTCCTACCTGTCTGACGGGCCAGCGGCGCAAAAGGTGACTCACCCGCGCGGGCGGTGCTCAGTTCTGGGTCTGGGTGCTGGAGACGGCGCAGGAGTCGCACCAGAAGCCGAAGAGCAGTTCCTCGAAGCCCATCCGGCCGAACGGCGTCGAGCCGCCCTCGATGGCCATCAGGAACGGCATGTAGTTGCCGCACACGGGGCAGATCGGGTGCGTCTCCGGTGACGGCCAGCGCGGCAGACCGCCCACCTGGTGCTGCGTCCTCGGGAACGCCGGGAGGCTCACGCCGTGCTGGTTGGGGTGCGGCTCCAGGACCAGCGACCGCTCCCCCGGGATCAGGCGGGATTCCCCGCTGCTCGGCCCCTGGGGGTTGAAGTAGACCTCCGTGCCCGCCGAAGTGAAGCGCACGGTGATGCGATCCACTTCGGCGCATTCGCAGGTGAACCAGTAGAACGACGGGTCACGGCTCAGCACGTTCGGCATCGCTTCGGCGGAAAGGGTCAGAATCCGCTCCGCGGGCGCCCTGCAGTCCGCGCAGAGCGGCACGTCCCCGCCTGGATCTCCGCCCATGACGTGGGCGCTCTCGCCCGCGTCCGCCACGAACCCCAGGAAAGCGGGCGGGAAACCCGCGGGCTTCCGGGTGTCCGGCAGGCGGCCGGCCAGCGGCATCAACCAGTCCCAGTCGTTCGGATCCGCGACCTCGTTCATCACGGACTCGATGAGATCGGCGGCGTGCGAGGTGCGGATCAACGCGAGCGTCCAGAGGTCGTTCAGATCGTGCTCCGCTCGCCACCGCTCCAGCAGCGAGTCGGCGAACTCGTCGGGCGCGCCGGACAGCAGACTCCGCTTCATCGCAGCGCTTTCGACCTGGTCGGCGTAGGGCCGCAGGCGTTCCGGGCGGTGCATCGCGATGGCGAAGACGACGCTGGACACCGGGGATTCCGGGTCCGCTGCCGCCAGGTGGTCCTGGATGAACGCGTCGATCAGGGAATCCGGCATCCAGGGCACGAGCCTCGCCGCGGACGCCGCGACTTCACCGGCACCGCGCAGCCTCTCCGCCACGCGCGCCTTCTCCTCGCGCGCCCCGTGGATCAGTCCCAAGTAGGCGGCGACGTACTCGGAGACGCGGCGGTCGGAGGTCGTCATGAGGCACTCGACGGCCGCCGGTACCCCGCGATCATCCGACTGCGCCAGGAAGGCGATGATGCGCTCGTCCTTCTCCGGCACCGACAACACCGGATCCAGCGCGATCCGCTCGATCTCCTCGGTCGCGCCCATTCCCGCCCCACTTCGCCGTGCCTGATCAACGTCGAGTCTAGGTCTCCGGTTCGGCCATCGGTCACGTTTTCCGCCCGCCAGGTGTCGACGTGGTGGAGGACTTCGACTCGGGAGGTGACCTGTGGACGTGTACGAAGCGGTCCGGAGTCGACGGGCGGTGCGGGGATTCACCGACGAGCCGGTGCCGAAGGAGCTGCTCGTGCGCGTCCTGACCGCTGCCACCCGCACGCCGTCCGGCGGGAATCTCCAGCCGTGGAAGGCTTTCGTGCTGACGGGCGCAGCGCTGGCCGAGGTGAAGAAACGAACCGCCGAGCGCCTTGCCGCGGGTGATCCCGGCGACGAGCGCGAGTTCGAGATGTATCCGCCCGGTCTGAAATCCGCCTACCGCGAGCGCCAGATCGCCGCCGGCGAGCAGCGCTACGCCGCGCTCGGGATCGCCCGGCGGGACGAGCAGGCGCGGCGGAAAGCCGTTGCCGCGAACTGGGATTGCTTCGGCGCTCCGGCCGCGCTGTTCTGCTACATCGACCGCGGCATGGGCTCGGCGCAGTGGGCCGACATGGGCATGTACCTGCAGACGATCATGCTGCTGCTCCGCGCCGAAGGACTGCACAGCTGCCCGCAGATGGCGTGGTCGGTCTACCGCCGAACCGTCGCGGAAGTCGTTTCGCCGCCGGCCGAACTCGTGCTGTTCTGCGGCATGTCGATCGGATTCGAGGACATCGCGGCGAAATACGCCCGCATCGGCCGCGCCCCGCTCGCCGAGACCGTCACCTTCCTCGACTGAGGACGACCTCGAATTCCGCCGCACCGCATCGTCGCCGCGATCGCGATCTTCCTCGCCGTCTCGGCGGTCATGCAGGCGATCGACGTCCCATCGGCGTTGGGTGCGGTGCTGTTCGCCGGGCTGATCGGCGTCATCGTGTGGCTGCGCAACGAGCACGAGAAGGAATGGCTCGCGTTCAAGGCCGACGCGCACGGACTCGCCTTCGGGCCGAAGAAAGTCGTCTGGGCGGAGATCGGGCAGCTCGTCACCGCCGCGGGCGCGCGGCCGGGCACGGTCGAGATCGGCGTCCGCCCGGCGCCCGGGGCGAGCATCGCGGCGGGCGAACGGATCGGCGATGCCGCGCTGGCCGACCTCCCGGCGCACGCGGTGGTGCCGGCGGAGGAGTACAGCCCGGATTGGCTGTGGTGGGCCGTGAACCGGTTCGGGCGAACCGATGTCCAACTGGTCGAGCGGACACCGGAAGGCGAACGCGCCGTCGTCCGCTGAGATTTCCAGCGGTGACGCTCCTGGCACGTCCTACCGGGAGATTCACGTCTATTCCTGGCTCGCTCAGAGCGCGATGAGACCCGCGTTCGTCGGCTCGAATCCGCAGGCGTCGAAGTAGAACGCCCGGAGGTCTTCGTCGAAGTCGACGTGCAGCCATTCGCACCGCGCCGCCCGAGCGCCTCGGACGGCTGCGGCGACGAGTCCGACACCGATCCCGGATCGGCGCAGCTCTCCCCTGACCACGGTGTCCAGGACGAAGGCGTGGACACCACCGTCCCACGCCACGTTGACGAAGCCGACGAGTTCACCGCCGCGCCGAGCGCAAACCCAACCGAGGCTGTGGCGGTGGACCTGCGCCAGCCAGTCGATGTCCAGGACCGGGTGGTCGAAGCCCTCCGCGTGCAGCGAGTTGACGGCGGTGTTCTCGAAGTCGCCTCGCCACTCGTAGGTGATCGTCATGCCACGAGCCTAGGGGCCCGCGGCAAGCCATCAGACCAGCAGCGGGAGCAGGGCGTGGCGGCGTCGGACGACCGCGCCGTAGCGGGAGTCCAGGCGGAGCCAGGCGTCCGTCGCGCTCACCCGGACGATCTCGGACTCCGCCGGCTTCGACACCAGGAAACCCATGCCGGACAGCACGAACAGGCAGCGCAGCGGGACCTTCACCTGGTAGCCGGCGCCGCTGACCGTGAAGACCTCCTGGTCCAGCAGGGAAGCCGGCGGCGTCCCCTTCGGGCCGACGTTGTCCTTGGCCACGTCGATGCCGCGCTCCGCGACCTCGCCGACGAGCTTCGCCGGCAGGTCGTCCACCCGCTGCCAGCCCACGGCCGGCGGCAGCTCCGAACGCCACATCAGATCCCGCGGCGGGCCCGGATCCATCACCGGGGCGCCCGCCACCGTCAGCGTCGCCAGCAGTTCGTTGCCCGACACCGTCAGATCCGCCGGCTCCACCTCGCCCTCGACCGACCTGGTGGACAGGGCGTCGAACGGCGTCGCCGCCCAGACGTCGACGCGGCCGGTGCCCGGCCGGTTGCGCAGGCGCACCAGCGCCTGGCCGTCCAACCGCACCGCGCGGGCGACGAACGCGCCGAGGTCCTCGCGCTCCACCGCATCGGGCATCCGCAGTTCAGGCACGGCCCGACTCCCCATCGAGCTGCCACTCCGCCAGGAAGTCGCGCTCCTCCTCGGTCATCCGCCGAGGCCGCCCCGCCTGCAGGTCGTAGGGCACCATCAGCGTTTCCGCCGTGGCGACCGCTTCCTGCGCGTAGGCGGTGTAGTCGACGATGAACGACGCGGCCTTGAGCTCGCGCACCGACATCTGCACCTGCAGCGACTTCGACGTGTAGACCAGCGGGCTGTGGTAGTCGATCACGACCCGGGCCACCACCATGCCCTCCGCCATGCCAAGCAGGCCCTGCCGCTCCGCTTCGGTGAACAGCAGCTCGGCCCGCGCCTCCTCCAGCAGCGTGATCGTCCTGGCGTGGTTGACGTGACCGAACGCGTCCATGTCGGACCAGCGCAAGGCCACCTCGGCTACGAACGCGCCCACCGGCGAGCTTCCCTTCTGCCGTTCGGGTGGCTTGCGGCCGGTGCGACCGCAAGCCACCCGATCATGCCGTCACCGCACCATGCTGCGCAGCTGGCGGGCCGCCACCGACAGCGTGGCCAGATCCAGTCGACCGGAGCTCTTGATCTGCTCCAGCGACGAGTTGGCCCGCGCCAGTCGCGACTCGTTGGTGGATCCCCAACGAGCGATCTTCTCCTCCGGGTCGTCCTCCGGATCGCTGGTCCGCAGGACGTCGATGGTGATCGCACGCAGCGACGCGTAGAAATCATCCCGCAACGCCAGCCGGGCCAGCGAGTGCCACCGGTTCCCGCGCTCCAACTCGTTGACCGCCAGCAGCATCCGCTCGACGTCGAGGTGCTCGGCCAGCGAGTAGTAGAGGTCGGCGCTCTCCCGCGGGCTGCGCTCGGCCGCGACCCCGGCGTCGCGCTCCGCGAGCTCGGCGATCTCCCGGATGTCCAGCAGCGCGAACGAATCCAGCAGCACGCCGACGCGTTCCGCCAGGTCCTCCGGGACACCGGCCGCCGTCCAGCGGTCGATCATCTCGGTGGCGCCCTCGGCCGCCCGGCCGCGCAGCAGGCCGCGCACCGAACCGGACAGCTCCGCGATCACCGGCTGGAAGCGGGCGATCTCGGCGCCGATCGCCAGCGGCTGTGGCCGGTTGGTCAGCATCCAGCGCGCCGCCCGGTCCAGCAGGCGACGGCTTTCCAGCACCAGCTCGTCGGCCACCGAACTCGGCACCGAGCCGCCCAGCGCATCGATCTGCGCCCACAGGTCCTGCAGCCCGAAGACCTCGTCGACCACCGCGAACGCCCGCACCGCGTCGGTCGTCGAAGCGCTGATCTCCTCGGACAGCCGGTAGGCGAAGGAGATGCCACCGCCGTCGACCATCTCGTTCACCAGCAGCGTCGTGATGATCTCCCGGCGCAGCGGGTGAGCCGCGATCGCGTCGGAGTAGCTCTCCCGCAGCGGCTTCGGGAAGTACTCCGGAAGCCGGTTGCTGAACGCCTCGGTGTCCGGCAGGCCGCTGGCCAGGACGTCGCGCTTCAGCGCCAGCTTGACGTGCGCCATCAGCGTCGCAAGCTCCGGCGAGCTCAGGCCCTCGCCGGCCTTTTCCCGGTCGCGGAACTCCTTCGACGTCGGCAGCGCCTCCAGCGTGCGGTCCAGGCCGGCGTTCTTCTCCAGCGCCAGGACCTGGCGGGCGTGCACCGACACCATCGGGGCGGCGTGCGCCCGCGAGATGCCCAGCACCGCGTTCTGCGCGTGGTTGTCGGCCAGCACCAGCTCGCCGACCTCGTCGGTCATGTCCGCGAGCAGCTCGTTGCGCTGCTCACCGGTCAACCGCCCGTCGGCCACCAGGTGGTCGAGCAGGATCTTGATGTTGACCTCGTGGTCGGAGCAGTCCACCCCGGCGGAGTTGTCCAGCGCGTCGGTGTTGACCTTGCCGCCCGCGCGGGCGAACTCGATGCGGCCCAGCGACGTCAGACCGAGGTTGCCGCCCTCGCCGACGACCTTCACCCGCAGGTCGGAGCCGTTGACGCGGACCGCGTCGTTGGCCTTGTCGCCGACTTCGGCGTGCGTCTCGGTCGCGCCCTTGACGTAGGTGCCGATACCGCCGTTCCACAGCAGGTCCGTCGGGGCCAGCAGGATCCGCTTGATCAGCTCGGCCGGCGCCAGCTTGCGCACCGACTCGTCGATGCCCAGCGCCTCCCGGATCTGCGGGTTCAGCGGGATCGACTTCAGCGACCGCGACCACACGCCGCCACCGGCGCTGATCTTGCTGCGGTCGTAGTCGTCCCAGGTCGACCGCGGCAGCTCGAACAGCCTGCGGCGCTCGGCGAAGGACACCGCCGGGTCCGGGTCGGGGTCGATGAACACGTGCATGTGGTTGAACGCGGCCACCAGCCTGATGTGCTCGGACAGCAGCATGCCGTTGCCGAACACGTCGCCGGCCATGTCACCCACGCCGACCACGGTGAAGTCCTCGGACTGGGTGTCCACGTCGAACTCGCGGAAGTGCCGCTTGACGCTCTCCCACGCGCCCCTCGCGGTGATGCCCATCGCCTTGTGGTCGTAGCCCACCGAGCCGCCGGAGGCGAACGCGTCGCCCAGCCAGAAGCCGTAGGACTTGGCGACGTCGTTGGCGATGTCCGAGAACGTCGCGGTGCCCTTGTCCGCCGCGACCACCAGGTAGGTGTCGTCGCCGTCGTGGCGCACCACGTCCTTCGGCGGGGCCACCTCGCCGCCGACCAGGTTGTCGGTCAGGTCCAGCAGGCCGGAGATGAACATCCGGTAGCAGGCGATGCCCTCGTCGAGGGTGGCCTTGCGGTCGACCGCCGGGTCACCGGTGGGCGCCGGCGGGCGCTTCACCACGAAGCCGCCCTTCGCACCGACCGGCACGATCACCGCGTTCTTCACCGCCTGCGCCTTGACCAGGCCCAGGATCTCGGTGCGGAAGTCCTCCCGCCGGTCCGACCAGCGCAGACCGCCGCGGGCCACCGAGCCGAACCGCAGGTGCACGCCCTCCACCCATGGCGAGTACACGAAGATCTCGAACTGCGGGCGCGGCTCCGGCAGCCCCGGGATCTCCCTGGGCTCCAGCTTCAGCGCCAGGTAGGAGCGTTCCAGCTCCCCGTCGGCGGCGAAGTAGTTGGTGCGCAGCGTGGCGCGGATCAGGCTCAGGTAGCTGCGCAGGATCCGGTCCGCGTCCAGGCTGGTGACCTCGTCGATCAGCTTGGTGACCGCGTCGGTGAGGTCCGCCTCGCGGGCCGCCCGGTCGTCGGCCTCCAGCGCCGGGTCGAACCGCGTCTCGAACAGCCTGACCAGCGTCGTCGTGGTGAGGCGGTGCGCCAGGATGGCGTCCTCGATGTAGTCCTGGCTGTAGGCCACGCCGACCTGCCGCAGGTACTTGGCGTAGGCGCGCAGCACCGACGCCTGCCGCCAGTTCAGCCCGGCGCGCAGCACCAGCGCGTTGAACCGGTCGACCTCGGCGTCGCCGAGCCAGGCCGCGCGGAAGGCGTCTTCGAAGCGCTCCCGCAGGGTTTCCAGCAGGCCGTCGCTCGTCGCGGTGTCCAGCGTCGCCGGGTCCAGCCGCAGCCCGAAGTCGTAGATCCAGAACTGCTGGTCGGTGTCGCCGACGATGACCTCGTAGGGCCGCTCGTCGACGACCTCGACGCCCATGCTCTGCAGCACCGGCAACACCCGCGACAGGGTCACCCGGCCGCCGACGTAGAGCTTGAAGCGGCGCTGCCCCGCGCTGGCGTCGCGCGGCGCGTAGAACGACATCTTCAGGTCGCGCGGCCCCGACAACGACTCCAGCCGCCGGAGGTCGGTGAGGCCCTCGCTGGCGGTGAAGTCCTCCTTGTACGCCTCCGGGAAGCTCGACGCGTAGCGCTGGCCGAGCTGGCTGATCGCCTCCGACAGGCTGCGCCCCGCGTGACCGTCGCGGCCGCCGCCGGACTGCTCGGCGTCGACCTCCTCGATCATCTGGTCGTCCCAGGTGTGGATGGCGTCGGAGAGCCGGCGCTGGATGCGCACCAGGTCCGGCTCCACCTGGTTCTCCGGGTCGGTGTGCACCACGAAGTGCACCCGCGCCAGGGTGGATTCGCCGACCCGCGTGCTGTACTCCAGGCCGGTGCCGTTGAGCTCCTCCAGCAGGACTTCCTGCATCGCCAGCCGCGAGCTGGTGGTGTAGCGGTCCCGCGGCAGGTACACCAGGCAGGAGTAGAAGCGGCCGTAGGCGTCGCGGCGCAAGAACGGCTTGAGCTTGCGGCGCTCGGCCAGCGCCAGCACGCCGGTGATGGTGTCCTGCAGCGTGTCCGCGTCGGTGGAGAACAGCTCGGTGCGCGGGTAGTTCTGGATCTCCTCCAGCATCCGCTGGCCGGAGTAGGACTCCATCGGGAACCCGGCGCGGTGGATGATCTCCCGCACCCGCCGCTCGATGAACGGGATGTCCAGCACGTTCTCGTGCAGCGCGGTGGTGGTGAACAGCCCGAGGAAGCGGTGTTCCCCGTTGACGTTCCCGGCCTCGTCGAAGGTCTTGACGCCCACGTAGAACGGGTGCACCGGACGGTGCACTGTGGACGGTGCGCTGGCCTGGGTGAGCACCAGCAGGTCCTTGGACAGCGCGCTGGCGCGGGCGTCCGGCCCCGCGGTCAGGCTGCGCGCGGCGACGCTGTCGCTGCGCAGCACGCCCAGCCCGGAGGCCAGCACGGCCTGCAGCGCGGGCTCGGTGCCGTCGTCGACCAGCTCGTAGTGCCGGTAGCCGAGGAACGTGAAGTGACCGTCGGCCAACCACCGCAGGAGCTCGGCTCCATCGTGGACGTCGGCACCCGGCAGCGGCGGCGGGGTCCGGTCCAGCTCGCCGGCCAGCGACCGGGCGGTGGCGTGCATCCGCTCGGTGTCCTCGACGACCTCGCGCACGTCGTTGAGCACGTCGGCCAGGCCCTGCTTCAGGTCGGCGATCCGGTCGACGTCGACGACGCGGTCGACCTCGACGAACATCCAACTTTCGGCCATCGCGTCGGCGGGCGGGGCGGCCGGGTCCGCGTCCGGCAGCACCTCCAGCAGCTCGCCGGCCACGTCGCGACGCACCACGATGATGGGGTGGATGATGCGCTGCACCTCGGCGCCGTAGCGGCCGAGCTCGGCGATCACCGAATCCACCAGGTACGGCATGTCGTCGGTGACGGTCTGGACCACCGTCGCCTGGCTCCCCCAGCCGTCCTCGGCCCGATCCGGGTTGAAGATCTGCACCAGCGGACGCCCCGCGACCCGCTCGGCGGCGAGCCGGTGGTGCGAACGCAGTGCCCCGACGAGGTCGGCGGGCTCGTCGGCGACGAGCTCCTCGGCGGGCACGTGCCGGTAGTAGGCGCGCAACAGCTCGGCAAGGTCCGGTGCGGACTCAACCGCTCTGTCCAGCAGACGGCGCTTGGCCAGTTCGGGGTTCTCGGACCGCTCGCCGACCGCGTCGTCCCCATCGGCTCGCGGGCGTTCTCCGGTCTTCAACTGTCCGGGATTCGAGGTCATCTTCAGGCAGCTCCACGCTTGACGGCACCTCTTTGTGCCAACAGGTTCCACCTTAAGACTGCCAGTTCCGGCGACGGGCAGAGGGCGGTAGCGCGGTCGGGCACGTGAAAAGCGGCACAATGATCGATGACTTTGACGTTTCAGAAAGCGGTCTTGGTGACCGCGCGTACCCGGCCGCTGGTAGGCGGTGTGGAATGTCGCACGTCACGTCCGGTCAGGTCGCGGTGTGCGGGGACGCGTGCCTGGTGTTCGGACGAAGCCGTTGCGCCGCTTCGGCGAACGCCTTCAGAACAGCGGATCCACCGCCGTGGAGTCGCCCGCCGCCCGGCGGTGCCGGGGGGCCACGCCGGAGCCTCGATCGTCCGATGTGGACGAATGTGCGGAGCGGGAAACCTGGGAACGGCCGGTGACTCCGGACACACGCGCTTCGCTGTGCCGGCCCGACGGCGTGGCCTCCTCGGCCTCGGGCTGCTCGCGCCGACCGCTCTCGTAGGCCATCAGCGCCTCGGTGAGCAGCTCCGCGAGGCCGATCTTCTCCACTGCCCCCACATCCGCCGCCGGCGTTTCCACCACGGGCGGTGTTACAACGGGCAGCTCCGGGGCCTCGTGGTCACCGACCGGCTCGGGCGTTCTCACGACGGGCGGTGACGGCTGCGGCTCGACCACCGGGAGGTTCGGCTCGGTCGCCCAGTCCTGGCGGTGCCTGCCGAGCAGCTCTGCGGCGGGAGTCGGTGATGTGACCGCGGCGGCGGCCGGTTCTGGTGGTTCGATCGGTTCTGGTGGTTCTGATGGTTCTGTCGGTTCGGCGTGCCTGGCGCGGCGGCGGCCCGGGCGGGGCTCCGCGGACAGCTGGAGACCGGCGCGGATCTCGGCCAGCGACTTGCCGCGCGATCGGCGACCGCCTTCGCTCGTCCCCGCCTCCGGAGCCCCGTCCGACTCGACCACCGGATCGTCCGCAGTCGGAGTACCGGCGGTCAGGACGTCCGCCATCGGTGTCTGGATCGTCGGGGGCTCGGCCGCCGGGGCGGCTTCGCCCTCGCCGTACGTCGGTTCGAGCTGCAGCGCGTCGTCGGCCCGGTGTCCCCTCGGCCGTTCGGCGGCGGATTCGGTCGCCGTCAGGTCCTGGCCGTACTGCGAATCGAAATCGGATCGCGGCGCTTCCGGCAGCGGATCGGCCACTGGGGAATCCGCCGCAGGGCCGGTTACCGACCAGTCGTCCAGCCCGGCCGGCCCCCCGATCACCGGCATGATCGTGGTGACATCCGCGACACTCGAGTTGCTTCCGGCAGCAGCCGCCGTCCGGCGGAGGTTGTCCAACGTCGAAGCGAGCGCGCTCGTCTCGGACTGGAGACCTGCGTCACCCGGCTGGTCCTGCTGCGGCTCGTACGCCACGGGCACCTCGGGAATGGTGCGTTCGGCGCCGGACGGCTGGTCCGAGGCCTCCGAAGGCCACCAACTCGCCTGCGACGCGGCCGAAGCCTGCTCGGGCTCACCGCCGGGAACGCCCTGGTCGGCGGGCGGCGGGAAGGCAACCGTCTCGGCGTGTGCGAAGTGGCCGCCCTCGGTCTCCACCGGCTCTGCGACCGGGAACGCCTCCGCACCGGACTGGCTCGCCTCCGCCTCGGCCGGTTTGATCGTCGCTGCGTCGAGCACGACCGTCGGCTGCACCGACTCCTCGGAAATCCGGGGCTCGGGCATCTCCTTCCGACGACGCCCGCCTTCGCGCTTCCCTGCGGCCCTGCTGGTGAGCGTCTCCATCAGCCGACGCGCCGCGTCGTGCGCATCCCCGTGCTCGGGCGCCGCCTGCTCCGATTCGGCCTGCTCGGCAGCGTCCTGCTCGGGCTGGCGAGGTTCCGGCGGCCAGTACTCCGACTGCTCCACCACGACTGTTCGGGACTCGGCCGAATCGGGGCCCTGCGGCACCGGCACGGGCGGTGTGGGCCGGGATGGACCGTTCGAATGCGGAGGCACCCCGACGTCGCCCGCGAGCACCGGATACTCCGCGAGTAACTGGACCCGCGCGTTGTGGACAGCCGCACGCCAGCGCCGGTCGGCGGCGTAGGCGCCCCGCAGCGCGCGGAGCGCTTCGGGGAACTCCGCCCCCCGTTCGTGCACGTGGGACAGGGTGTTCAGCGCCTCGGCGAGCAGACCGTCCAGCTTGTGCCGCTCGGAGATGGCCGCGGTGTCGTTGAGCGTCCGCACCGCCGCACCGTGGTTGCCGTCCGGCAGGTGCACGCGAGTCGCCATCGCGAGCCCCAGCCAACCGACCGGCCCGGCCGCCGCGGCGCGAACCGGCTGCGCCAGCACGGATTCCGTCGCTTGGACGGCCTCCGGGCAGCGCCCCAGTTCCAGTAACGACTGCACCCGCTCCAGGACGAGACGGGTCCGGATCTCCCCGCTGTCCGCCGCCGGATCGCCGAGCTGCGCGAGCAGCGCGAGACCGGCGTCGGCTGCGGCGACGGCCTCGCCGAACTCACCCAGCCTGCGGTGATGCCCCGCTCGCGCGGCGCGGACCCGAGCCTTGAGCAACCGCGCGGTGTCCCGGCTGAGGCCGCACGTCTCGTACAGCCGCTCGGCCTCGTCGAGCGCCTCGGAGCGCTGACCGTCCTGCTGGTGCGCGGGCAGCGACGCCGCCAACGCCAGCAGGGCGTGCGCCCGCACTTCGGGCTCGATCCGTTCCTGCTCCAGCACCGGGTTCAGCACCCGGACCGAGACCTCGCAGTTTCCCGCGCTGCGCGCGCACCACGCCAACTCGATCCGCAGCTCCGCCACGACCTCGGCGTCGCCCGCCGCCTCCGCATCGCGGACCGCAGCGAGCGCCCGGACAGTGGCCGGGACGCCCCGACCCAGCCGGTTCGAGGCGAACAACGCCAGGGCCTCGGCTCTCAGGCGAGCCGCCTGGTCACCGGTGCGCCTGGCGAGCGCGACCGCCCGATCACTGAGCACCAATGCCAACTCGGGCACTCTCCACCGCATCTGCCGCGCGGGTTCGAGCAATCCCTGTGCCGAGCTTGTGTTCGGTGAAGCGGGCACGCTCGCCAAAGCGCCTCCGTTCAGCCCCTGGTCAGCTTGCGATGCGTCACTCGGTGCGGACGGGCCGCCTCTGCGCCCATCCTCTCGATCTTATTCGCTTCGTAGCCCTCGAAGTTGCCTTCGAACCAGAACCACTTCGCCGGGTCCTCGTCGTCGCCCTCCCAGGCGAGGATGTGCGTGGCGACGCGGTCCAGGAACCAGCGGTCGTGCGAGATCACCACAGCGCAGCCGGGGAACTGTTCGAGCGCGTTCTCCAGCGAGCTCAGCGTTTCCACGTCGAGGTCGTTCGTCGGCTCGTCCAGCAGGATCAGGTTGCCGCCCTCCTTGAGCGTCAACGCCAGGTTCAGGCGGTTGCGCTCACCACCGGAGAGCACCCCGGCCGGCTTCTGCTGGTCCGGGCCCTTGAACCCGAAGGCGCTGACGTAGGCGCGCGACGGCATCTCGACCTGGCCGACCTGGATGTAGTCCAGCCCGTCGGACACGATCTCCCAGACGTTCTTGGCGGGGTCGATGTTCGCCCGGTTCTGGTCCACGTAGGACAGCTTGACCGTGTCGCCGACCTTGACCGTGCCGGCGTCCGGCTGCTCCAGGCCCACGATGGTCTTGAACAGCGTCGTCTTGCCGACCCCGTTCGGGCCGATGACGCCCACGATGCCGTTGCGCGGCAGCGTGAACGACAGGCCGTCGATGAGGAGGTTGTCGCCGAAGCCCTTCTTCAGCTTCTCGACGTCGACGACGACGTTGCCCAGGCGCGGGCCCGGCGGGATCTGGATCTCCTCGAAGTCGAGCTTGCGAGTGCGCTCGGCCTCCGCGGCCATCTCCTCGTAGCGGCCCAGTCGGGAACGCGACTTGGTCTGGCGCGCCTTGGCGTTGGAGCGGACCCACTCCAGCTCGTCCTTCAGGCGCTTCTGCAGCTTCGCGTCGCGCTTGCCCTGCACGGCGAGGCGCTCGGCCTTCTTCTCCAGATAGGTCGAGTAGTTGCCCTCGTACGGGAAGGTGCGGCCGCGGTCCAGCTCCAGGATCCAGCCTGCGACGTTGTCCAGGAAGTACCGGTCGTGGGTGACGGCGAGGACGGCGCCCGGGTAGGTGGCAAGGTGCTGTTCCAGCCAGAGCACGCTCTCGGCGTCCAGGTGGTTGGTCGGCTCGTCGAGCAGCAACAGGTCGGGCTTGCTCAGCAGGAGCTTGCACAGGGCGACGCGGCGGCGCTCACCACCGGAGAGGTTCCTGACCTCCGCGTCCGGCGGCGGACACCGCAGGGCGTCCATCGCCTGCTCCAGCTGGGAGTCCAGTTCCCACGCGTCCGCGTGGTCCAGGTCCTCTTGGAGCCTGCCCATCTCCTCCATGAGCTCGTCGGAGTAGTCGGTCGCGAGCAGCTCGGCGATTTCGTTGAAGCGGTTGAGCTTCTGCTTGATCTCCCCGACGCCCTCCTCGACATTGCCGAGGACCGTCTTCTCCTCGTTGAGCGGAGGCTCCTGCTGCTGGATGCCGACGGTGTAGCCCGGCGTGAGGAACGCTTCACCGTTGTTCGGCTGGTCGAGTCCCGCCATGATGCGCAGCACGGTCGACTTGCCAGCCCCGTTCGGCCCGACGACGCCGATCTTGGCGCCCGGGTAGAACTGGATGGTCGCGTTGTCGAGGATGACCTTGTCACCATGCGTCTTGCGCACGTTCTTCATGGTGTAAATGAACTCGGCCATGCCATGGATCGTAGTTGCGCCCCGTGGCGGACCGCGCACGCGGTCCCCCTGCACCTCGCCGACGGCGCCCGGCCGCCCCGCACCGGCGGTTATCACCTCCTCGGAACCGAAATCCACACCGGTCAGGAAGAAAGATCGCGATCAGCCGCTGGGCAGCGAGACGAGCCCGCGATCGGTCGCCGACCGCGGCCGGGGCACGCCCGGCACCTCCGGTGGCGCGGCCCGCGCCAGGTCGAGGCCGATCGCGGTGGCCTCCAACTCGACGACGGTGCGCCACTGCCCGCCCGCCTCGTACTCGCGGGTGCGCAACCGCCCGGTCGCCACCACCGGATCGCCCTTGCACAACGCCGCGGCGACCCCGTCGGCCAGCCGCTTCCAGCAGTTCACCGTCGCGAGGAACCGGTCGCCGTCCATCCATTCCCCGGTGTCCTGGTCGAACCGGCGGGAGGTCGCCGCCACCCGGCAGCTCACCACCCGGTTTCCGTTCGGCGTCTCCCGCACGACGGGCTCGGTGATGAGGTAGCCCACCACCGTCACCTGGGTCTCGAACATCTCTGCCGCTCCTCTCGGTCCTGCGCGGCCGACTTCCGGCCCGCGAACCAAGACTGCCCGAAGATCGTCACGCAGCGCGACCGATTTACCGCGTTCCGTGACAAACTTCGGCCGATCGGCCAGGTCAACTACTCCGAGGGGTGTCCTTGTCGGAGAGCTGCTTGAGCATTTCGTTGTAGGCGGCCAGATCCGCGTCGCCGTCCGCATCGGCCTTCCGGTCGATTCTCCGGGCGGCCCGGGAATCCGCGCGGGACCACTGGATCAGCAGCGCCAGCATCACCACGACCAGCGGCACCTCGCCCGACGCCCAGGCCAGGCCGCCGCCGAGCCGCTGGTCGGCGAGCAGATCGGTCATCCAGGGCAGGCCCAGGCCGCGGTAGAAGCTCGCCCCGATGACGGTCTGCGACATCATCAGCGCGATCCCGAAGAACGCGTGGAACGGCATGGAGGCGAAGACCAGGCCGACCTTGCCCAGCGGCGGCAGCGGGCGCGGCGCCGGGTCGATGCCGATCACCGGCCAGTAGAAGATGTAGCCCACCAGCAGGAAGTGCGCGTTCATCGCCAGGTGCGCCCAGTGCTCGGTCAGCGCCACGTCGAACAGGCCGCTGAAGTACAGCGCGTAGAAGGACCCGACGAACAGGGCCAACGCGACGATCGGGTTGGTCAGCAGCCGCGTCACCGGCGAGTGCACGAAGGCCAGCAGCCACTCGCGCGGCCCCGGGGGCTGCGACTTCCCGGCGGGCTTGAACACCCGCAGCGCGAGCGAGGTCGGGCCGGCCATCACCAGGAAGACCGGCGCCAGCATGGACATCAGCATGTGCTGGCCCATGTGCACGCTGAACACGGCGGGCGCGTACTTGCCGATCCCCGCCGAGGTGGCCACCAGGATCGTCGCGCAGCCGCACAGCCAGGCGATGGTCCGGCCGACCGGCCAGGCGTCGCCGCGCTTGCGCAGTCGGTGGACGCCCACCAGGTACAGCGCGGCCAGGGTCAGCGCGAGCGTGCCGTAGACCAGGTCGAACCGGCCGTCGAACAGCAGGCGGAGGAACGTCGGCGGCTCGTCGAGCGGATAGCCGATCAGCAGCTCGGTCCGGCCGGGCACCTCCCTGGCCCCGTCCGGCGGCGGCGTGCGCCCGAGCGCGACCGCGACGCCGATCGTGGCGAACATGACCAGCACCTCGCCCGCGCCCAGCCGCAGCAGCGCGGACCTGCCGGCCCCGTCGTCCAGCCGCTGCACGACGCTGCGGCGCTGGAAGAACCCGAACACGCCGAGCGCCACCAGGCCGACGGTCTTGAGCACCAGCAGCACGCCGTAAGTGGAGGTGAACAGCTGCTCCGGCGTAACCCGGACCAGCGAGTTGATCACGCCGGACAGCGCCATGGCCGCCCAGCAGACCAGGGCGACCAGCGAGAACCGCCTGGCCACCAGCGGCAGGTGGGCGCCGCCGCGGGCGGCGTGCGCCAGCAGCGCCACCAGGCCGCCGACCCAGATGACCGCCCCGAACAGGTGGAAGAGCAGGCTGTTGGTCGCGATGTCGTGCGCGCCACCGCTGGCCGAGTGGCCGGTGGCGATCACCGGGAACAGCCCGGCGAGCCCCAGGCCGAAGGTCACCACCGCCCAGCCCCAGGACAGCACCACCCGGCAGGCCAGCGCGACCACGAACGCGAACAGCGCGGTCAGCGCCCACGCCTTGGCTTCCTCCAAGGCGTCGACGAGGCCGGACAGCACTTCGACGCTGAGCACGTCGGACACTGGGCGCCCGGTGGCGTCGGCGGCGATGAACGGCACCATCAGCGCCGCGCCCAGGCACCAGACGGCCGCCGCCCAACCGGCGGCCCGCACCGCGGCGTACCCGTCGGCGGCCAGCGCGCCCGAGCGCTTCGCCGGAATCCCGAACGCCGCCAGCAGCAACGAGCCGATGCACACCACCGCACCGGACTCCGCCAGCACCCGGACGACCGGCAACCCGTACTTCGTGATCGGCCCTGGATCGGGCAGGCCGAGCAGGGCATATGAGGCACCGGCGGAAAGCGTGGTGAGGGCGGCGGCGATCAGGGCCGCCAGCACCCCGGCGGTGACGACCAGCACGCCCACCGCGCTGGCCGTGCTGCGCCGTTCCGGTGCTGGTACGGGGGTTTCGGATGGCACACACCGAGCGTAACGGCCGACGCGTGGCGACCACGCCGCAGGATGCCGCCCGGGAACGTGGCCTGCCGCACCGGCGGGCCGCTACGGTTACCGCGTGACAATTGTCCGTCGCTGTGCGTTCCTGCTGCCGATGTTGCTGCTGTTCGCGGCGACAGCCTGCGCCGCGCAGGTTTCCGGCGAGCCGATACCGGCAGCGGGGTTCTACGACAACACGACGCCGCCCACGCAGCCGCGATCGACCGCCGTGACCCAGGTGCGCATCGCCACCCCGCGCGGCACCGAGGGAATCGACCCGTGCGGGCTGCTGACACCGGTGGATCTCGCGGAGGTCGGCGGCCCGGTCGGGCCGCCGCATCCGGACAGCCCGATCGCGGGCACCTGCGCCCACCTGCTGGCCAGCGGCACGGAGAACACCGCTGCGGCCGGCTTCTACGAGCCGTACCAGGTCGTCGTCACCCGCCAGCCGCGCGGCGCGGCGACCGACATCGAGGGACATTCGGCGTGGTTGTACTGCGAACTCGTGAACGCGCACCAGACCTGCACCGCGGCCACCGCGATCCGGACCGACCGAACGCTGGTGACCATGCTCTCCATGCAGGGCGCCTCCGCCGCCGACACCTCTGACCAGCTGTTCCGGCTCACGACGGCCGCCCTGCACAAGCTGCCGCCGGCCTGATCGGATCGCGTTCCGCAGTCGATCAGCTTGCCGTTCGGTACCGGCTCGGCAACGGTGCGGCGTCAGTCCCACACCTGCCCCCGCGTACGGCTACCCTGCTTGCTGCAGCTCAGGCGAGCCGCAACCCGATCGGCCCCCATAGCTCAGCTGGATAGAGCAAAGGACTTCTAATCCTTAGGTCGCAGGTTCGAGTCCTGCTGGGGGCGCAAAAGCGCTGGTAAACGAAGCGGGGGTTGATCTAGCTCAAGATCAACCCCCGTTCTATTCCTGTCTTTGCTTCAGCCGTCTGCTCGCAGGTTCAAGCCCCCTGCTGGGGGAATCGGCGGGGATCAGTGCGAATCGTCCCTCACCGGAAACTCCGGTGAGGGACGATTCGAGTAACGCGCACCCTCGCCGATTTCGGCGTTGTTCCTGGCAGATCCGTTGAAGTCCACCGAACGACCACCACCGGAACCGACTCGTCCGGATTGGGAACTCCGTCGCGCGGAAACGCCTAGGACGTCAGGACAACACCGTGCGAGGAGGGCAGTCGTGTGACGCACGATCATTCGGATCGACTAGGCGGGATCGCGTTGTCCGTGGTGCGGATCGTCGTGTCGTTCATGTTCATGCTGCACGGGGTGGCCGCCCTGTTCGGGGTGCTGGGCGCGCCGTACGCCGCGCCGCTGTTCGCCTGGCCGTCCTGGTGGGCGGGGATCATCCAGTTCGTCGGCGGCGGCCTGGTCCTGCTCGGGCTCTTCACCAGGCCGGCCGCGCTGGTCTGCTCGGGCGCGATGGCCTTCGCCTACTTCACCGTGCACCAGCCCCGGGGCCTGCTCCCCATCCAGAACGCCGGCGTTCCAGCCGCGCTCTACGCCTGGTTCTTCCTACTGATCGCCGCGCTCGGGGCCGGACCGTTCGCGCTCGACGCGTTGTTCCGCCGAGTCCCGCGCGCACCCGAGCACGCGGCGCGCTCGGACTGAACTCGTCAGGCGTTGACGCCGGTGAGGGCGAAGAACTCCTGCCGGGAGCGTGCGTCCTGCCGCAGGGTGCCCAGCAACGTCGAGGTCACGGTGTTGGAGCCGGTGGCCTGCACGCCGCGCAGGGTCATGCAGGTGTGCTCGGCTTCGATCACCACGCCGACGCCCTTGGGGTTGAGCTGCTCGCACAGCCAGTCGGCGACCTGCTTCGTCAGCCGCTCCTGGACCTGCGGGCGGCAGGCGAAGTGCTCGACGACCCGCGCCAGCTTGGACAGCCCGAGGATCCGGTCGCCCGGCAGGTAGCCGACGTGCGCGACGCCGACGAACGGCAGCAGGTGGTGCTCGCAGACCGAGCGCACCGGGATCGACCGCGCGAGCACGAGCTCGTCGTACTCCTCCTCGTTCGGGAAGGTCGTCAGGTCGAACGGCCGCGGCGAGAACAGCTCGGCGTACGCGCGGGCCATGCGGCCGGGCGTGCCCAGCAGGCTCTCGGAGTCCGTGGAGATCCCCAGCGCCCGCAGCAGGTCACCGGCGGCCTTCTCGGCGGCGGCGAGGTCGATCTCGCCTTCGGGCTGATGGACGACGTGCTGGGCGAGGGCGGACATCGGGCGTTCCTCCGGTCGGTGGTGCCAGGCCGGACCTGGTTTCACCAATGAACGTTAGTCTTATTCCGGAAGCCGGGTCAATGCAGCAGCAAGCCGATGTTCTGGAGCGATTTCGGACACCGCATTGGGCGCGGGAGGCGTTACCGTTAGGACATGGTGTCCAGCGACGAGCCGACGGCGGGCTCGATGGCGGCGATCGCCGTGCTGGCGGACGACCTGCGGCGCGGGATGTACGAGTTCATCCGCCGCGCCCGGCGGCCGATCGGCCGGGACGAAGCCGCCGCCGCGGTCGGCATCTCCCGCAAGCTAGCCGCCTTTCACCTGGACAAGCTCGTCGACGCGGGGCTGCTGTGCGCGCGGTTCGAGCCGGTGGGCGGCATCCGCAAGGTCGGCCGCACGCCGAAGGTCTACGAGCCCACCGATGCCCACATCGGGGTCAGCATCCCGCCGCGGCGCCCCGACCTGCTGGCCGACATCCTGCTCGACGCGGTGCTCACCGAGGGCGACCAGGAGACCGCGATCGAGGCGGCGATGCGCACCGCGCACGAACGCGGGCACCGCCTGGGCGCCGAGGAGCGCATCCGCAGCCGCCCCGGCCGGCTCGGCGCCGAACGCGCGCTGACCAGGACCGAGGACGTGCTGGCCCGCTATGGCTTCGAGCCGGACCGGGAGACACCGACCTGCGTCCGGCTGCGCAACTGCCCGTTCCACCCGCTGACCGCCAGGTCGCCGCAGCTGGTGTGCGGGCTCAACCACGCTTTCCTGCGGGGATTCCTCGCCGGCCTGGAGGCCCGGTCCGTGGAGGCGGTGCTCGAACCGCGGCCCGGGGAGTGCTGCGTCGCCCTGCGCAGCACCTGACGGTTCACCAGCGGGCGCGAGACTGGGGGTGCGCCCGCTGATGAACGGCTCAGCGCGCGGAGCCCGCGGACACCGGCTCCGTCGCAGCGGGTTCGGCGATCTCGCGCCGGAAGGGCGCGGCGAGGGTCGGCAGGATGTGCCTGCGGTTGCGGATGAGCGCGACGATCGCGAGCACGGCGTAGATGCCGCACAGGACGTAGCGAGCGGTCTGGCCGGGCAGCGCGAACTGCGCCGCGAACAGCGCGAGCAACGTCCACGCCGCCCAGCGCGGGAAGCGCAGCGCCAGCAGCGCGGCCACGCCGAGCACCGTTTGCGTCGCCGTGAGCAGGAACTCCTCCACCTGGCGGGCGTCGAGGTGCAGCGCCGTTCCGCCGCCGCCGAGCAGGTAGGCCACCGGCAGGCTGCCCACCAGCAGGGTCCACTGGTTGACCTTGCTGGAGATCAGCGTCCCGATGGCGTCGGCGCCCTTGCCGCGGACGGCGAACAGGATCGCCACGATGAACTCGGGCGCCTCCGAGGCCAGCGGCGCGAGCCACTGCACCAGCAGGAACTTGTCGATGCCCAGTTGGGTGCCCGTCTCGATCAGCGAGTGGGCGAAGGGCTCGGCGCAGGCGACGATCACCGCGGCGGAGAACACGAACAGCGCGATCACCAGCGGCCGCCGGACGTGCTTGGGCAGCCCGCCGATGATGGCCGCGGTGCCGACCAGGTCGGGCTCCTCCGCCTCGGCGCGCGAGACCTTCCACAGGTAGAACACGAAGAAACCGAGCAACGCGAACCCGAGCAGCAGGGAGATCTGGCCGGTCGCGGGCACCACGAAGGCGACCACCGAGGCGATCGCGAGGAACCCGAGCTCCACCCGGTTGCCGGACTCCAGGGTCAGCTCGCGCACGGTCTTGCCGGTACGCCTCTTGGCCAGCGCGAGCGCGACGATCACCACCAGCGACCAGCCCAGGCCGAGCAGCAGCCGGTTGGAGCCGGTCATGTTCGCCGCGGCGTAGGCGACGTAGGTGGGATCGCTGCCCGCCGTGTAGGCGAAGAAGAGGTCGACCGCGTACTCGGGCAGCACGGCGATCACGGCGAGGATGGCGATCGCCAGGCCGCCGGAGATGTCGACCTGCGCCACCTCCGCGGCCCAGGCCAGGACGAACGACGAGGCGACGACGGCCATGCCGAACAGCAGCAGGCCGAGCACCGGGCTCACCGGCAGCCCGGCGAACCGGATGATCAACGCGGGCACCGCCAGGGCTCCGCAGAGCGCGAGCGGACGCAGCAACTTGGTGGACATCGAGCACCTTCCCGGACCGCGGCCTGCCTCGGCCGGGACGTCCAGGGGTCTCGGCCAGGCACAGATCAGCTGGCCGAAGGTCTCGTCCACCCGCATCGCGGGCGCCACCGCCGGAGACGGATCTCAGCGTGTCGACGGTGGTCTTGCGGACTACTCCCCTTCGGAACGGGACCACCCTCGCAGTCATTTCGTAGTTTTCGCAACCAACGAAGTGTTTGCGCGGCGGCCACCACGGGGTTGTGCGATGCGGAAGAATCGAACTCGCCATGCCGAAAAATCCCGCGCTGCCCGCCGCAGAACCAGGCCTGCCCAGGCTGGACGCCGAACCGACCGAGGCCCAGCTGGCCGCCGCAGCGGCGACGTTCGCCCTGCTCGCGAGCCCGCCGCGGCTCCACCTCGTGTGGTTGATCACACACGGCTCGTACGACGTCGGCACGCTGGCCAAGCGGGTCGGCATCAGCATCGCGACGGTCAGCCAGCACCTGAGCAAGCTCCGGCTGGCGGGCGTCATCACGGCCCGCCGCGACGGCCGCCGCCACCTCTACACCGTCGACGACCCGCACGTGGTGGCGCTGGTGGAGCAGATCTTCGACCACATCGCCCCGGATGGAACCCTCGCCCCGGACCCGCCGCAGGAGCGCTGAGCCGGCCCCGAGCCATAAGCGCGGCTTATGCCCACCTCGGGAATCGGCCCCTACTCGGGCCCACCGGCCGGAGGTTTGATGCCTGCTATCCCTACGAGGAGGTAGCGCGATGGCATCACCCCCGGATACGGCATCGGCGGAACACGTGGTTCCCGCCGGGCGGCGGTCCACCTGGTCGGTCCGGATCGGCGTCATCCCGCTGCCGTTCTACGCGCTGCTGGTCGTCGTGCTCGCGGTGCTCGCCTGGCAGGACGACCTGAAGGCCGACATCCCGACGATGGCCGCGCTGCTCGGCGTCTGCAGCTACACCTGCTACGAGGTCGGCAGGCGCATTCCGGGCTTCCGCTCGATCGGCGGGCCCGTCATCCTGGTGACCTTCCTGCCCGCCTTCCTGGTCGCGGCGGAGTGGATTCCCGCCGATCTGGCCAAGAACATCTCGACGTTCTACAAGTCCACGAACTTCCTGTACGTGTTCATCGCCGGGATCATCGTCGGCTCCATCCTGAGCATGAACCGCACCGTGCTGATCAGGGGTTTCCTCAAGATCTTCGTGCCGCTGGCCGCGGGCTCGGTGGCCGCGCTGGTGGTCGGTTCGCTGGTCGGCTGGGCGATCACCGGCGACCTGCACCGCACCGTCTTCTTCATCGTCGTGCCGGTGATGGGCGGCGGCCTCGGCGAGGGCGCCATCCCGCTGACCCTCGGCTACTCGCAATCCGGCGCGGGACCGGCGGAAACGCTGCTGGCGCAGGTGCTTCCGGTGGTGCTGCTGGCCAACGTCTGCGCGATCGTCTTCTCCAGCGTGCTGTCCATGATCGGACAGCGCTTCCCGCGGACCACCGGCTTCGGCAAGATCCAGCCCGCCGCGGGAGACGGGCTCGACGTCGCCGAGGGCGAGCCGCCCGCGTTCGACATCCGGCAGCTGGCGGCCGCCGGGTTCATGGCCATCGCGCTGTACCTGCTCGGCGAGGCCACGCACGCGCTGTTCGGCTGGCCGGCGCCGATCGTGATGCTGGTCGCCGCGGTCGCGCTGAAGCTGACCCGCTGGCTGCCGAGCAGCCTGGAGCACCACTCCGGCCTGGTCTACGGCTTCATGTCGACCGCCGTGACCTACCCGCTGCTGTTCGCCATCGGGGTGTCGTCCACGCCGTGGAACGAGCTGCTCAAGGCGTTCACCGTCGGCACCGTGGTCACCATCATCGCCACCGTGATCACCATGATGGCCACGGCCTTCCTGGTGGGCCGGTGGATCGGCATGTACCCGGTGGACACCGCGATCGTCGTCGGCACCCACACCGGCATGGGCGGCACCGGCGACGTCGCGATCCTCAGCGCCACCCGCCGGATGTCCCTGATGCCGTTCGCGCAGATCGCGACGCGCATCGGCGGCGCGATCACGGTGACCATCGCGCTCATCGCGCACGCCAACCTGTCCTGAGAGGTGGAAAGCCAGTGCAACCGCTCCGGGGCGTGACCGTGGTGGCCCTCGAACAGGCCATCGCCGCGCCTTATGCCAGCAGGCAGCTCGCGGACCTCGGCGCGCGGGTGATCAAGGTCGAACGGCCGGGATCCGGCGACTTCGCGCGCCAGTACGACTCCCGCGTCAACGGGTTGAGCTCGCACTTCGTGTGGGTCAACCGCAGCAAGGAATCGCTGACGCTCGACATCAAGGACCCGCGCGGCATGGCGGTGCTGCGGCGGCTGCTCGGCACCGCGGACGTGTTCATCCAGAACCTCGCCCCGGGCGCGGCGGCCCGCATGGGCCTCGGCGCCGAGGAGCTGCAGGCCGACAACCCCGGGCTGGTCGTGTGCGACATCTCCGGCTACGGCAGCGGCGGCCCGTACGAGTCGATGAAGGCCTACGACCTGATGGTGCAGAGCGAGGCCGGGCTGCTGTCGGTGACCGGTTCCGGCGAGGACATGGCCAAGGTCGGGATCTCCGTCTCCGACATCTCCGCCGGGATGTACGCCTACAGCTCGATCCTCGCGGCGCTGCTGGAACGCGCGCACACCGGCAAGGGCGCGCACATCGACGTGTCGATGCTGGAATCCACGGTCGAGTGGATGGGTTTCCCGCTCTACTACACCTACGACGGCGCCCAGCCGCCGCCGCGCGCGGGCGCGGCGCACGCCACGATCTACCCGTACGGCCCGTTCACCGCGGGCGACGGCAAGGTCATCATGATGAGCATCCAGAACGAGCGGGAGTGGCGGGCGTTCTGCGACCGGTTCCTCGGCAGGCCGGAGCTCGCCGAGGATCCCGACTACGCCGGCAACGCCAACCGCAACGCCAACCGCGAGGCGCTGGGCCGGATCATCGCCGCCCGCTTCGCGGCCCTGACCGGCGACGAGGCGACCGCGCTGCTGACCGCCGTGCCGGTGGCCTGCGCCCGGGTCAACACCCTCGCCGACGTGTGGGAGCACCCGCAGCTGGCGGCGCGCGGCCGGTGGCACGAGGTGCAGACGCCGCGCGGCCCGGTGCCCGCGCTGGCGCCTCCCGGGCCGGTGAATCCCGCGCCGCGGATGGATCCGATCCCCGACGTCGGCGAGCACACCGGGAAGATCCTGGCCGAGCTCGGCCACGGGAAGTCCGATGTGGACGAACTCGTTCGAGACGGGGTGGTGTGATGGAGAACGCGGTCACCTGGCTGTTCGTGCCCGGGTCGCGTCCGGAGCGGTTCGCCAAGGCCGCCGGCGCGGGGGCGGATGCCGTCATCGTCGATCTGGAGGACGCGGTCCCGGCGGACGCCAAGGCATCGGCGCGGGAGAACCTGCGCGCCGCGTGGCCGATCGGCTCCGGTGTGGCGGTGCGCATCAATGCGCGCAGCAGCCCGGAATTCGAGGCCGACGTGCAGCTCTGCCAGGAACTCGGCCCCGACGCGATCGTCCTGCCGAAGACCGAGAGCGCGGCGGACGTGCGGGCGACGGCCGAGGCCACCGGCCGGCCGGTGCTCGGTCTCGTCGAAACCGCGCGCGGATTCGTGAACCTCGGCGAGATCTGCGCAGCTCCCGGCCTGGCCAGGCTGGTGTTCGGGAGCATCGACCTGGCGCTGGACCTCGGCGTCACGGCCGACGCGGCGCTGGACGCCTCGCGGGCGGACCTGGTCCGCTGGTCGGCGGCGTGCGGGCTGCCCGCACCGCTCGACGGTGTCACACCGTCGATCAGCGACGCCGATGCCGTCGAGCGGGACGCTCGCCGCGCCAAGGAATGGGGCTTCGGCGGGAAGCTGTGCATCCACCCCGCGCAGCTGCCGATCGTCCGCGACGCCATGCGCCCGAGCGCCGAGGAGGTCGCGTGGGCGCGACGCGTGGTCGACGCGGACGAGCAGGCGAACGGCGCGGCGGTGTCGCTGGACGGCGCGATGATCGACCGGCCCGTGGTCGAGCGCGCCCGGCGGCTGCTGCGCGCGGCGGACTAGCCGAGCGGAGATCGGTTCGGCGATTTCGCGCGAAATCGCCATCCGCCAGGCGTGCCGAGCGCCGTTTTCGCGCGAAAACGGCGTTCCCCGTGAGGGCCGGGCGCCGTTTTCTCGCGAAAACGGCGTTCCGGGACTCTGTGGGCGGGGCGTGGTTGAATCCGGGACGAGTGGACAGGCAGCTGGAACGGGGGCGACGTGGACATCGCTCACCTGCGCGACTTCATCACCGTCGTCGACTCCGGCAGCCTGACCCGCGCCGCCGCTCGGCTCTACGTCTCGCAACCGGCGCTGAGCCAGCGGATCGCCCACCTGGAGGCCGAGCTCGGCGTCCGGTTGCTGGAGCGCGGGCCGCGCGGCGTGACGCCCACCGCCGCCGGCCGCGCCCTCTACCGAGACGCGCAGCGGCTGGTGCGGCAGTTCGACCGGATCGCCGGCGACGTGCTCAGCGGCGACCAGATCCACGGCCCGGTCGCCGTCGGGCTGCCGACGACCGTCTCGGTGCGCCTGGCGCCGGCGCTGTTCTCCTGGACGAAGGCGCACCACCCGGGCATCCACCTCCAGCTGTTCGAGTCGATGAGCGGCTACATCCAGGAGCTGCTCACCCTCGGCCGCCTCGACCTGGCGGTGCTCTACCGCGACGACGACACCGTCCGGCCGGCCGAAACCCCGCTGTACTCGGAAGACCTCTTCCTCATCGGGCAGCCGAAACCGCCCGCGGCCGACGCGGACGAGATCCGGCTGGTGGATCTGCACGACACCCCGCTGGTGGTGCCCGGTGGGCGCAGCAACCTGCGGGCGCTGATCGACCGGGCGTTCGCCGCGCAGGACCTGGTGCCGTCGATCGTCGCGGACGTGGACTCGCTGGGCTCGATGATCCGCATCGCGGCCGGCGGCGAGGCGTGCACGATCCTGCCGCTGTCGAGCGTCGCGGACCAGGCGAACCACCGGGAGCTCGGCGTTCGGCGAATCCGCAACCCGGTCATCTCGCGCAGCGTCGCGATCTGCAACGCCGTCGAGTACTACCCGTCCCGGGACGCGGTGGCGGCGGTGCAGGAGGGCATCACGGTGGTGACGAGGCAGATGGCCGCCGCTGGTGAGTGGCCCGGAATCCGGCTCGCCTAGCGCTTTTCGGCGCGCCGGTCTGGCAATCTGTTCGGGTGCTGGAGATCGCGGACAAGCTGGGCTCGGTGCTGTCGGCCCTGATCGCGCTCGTCGGGCTGGCCCTGACCGTCTACGGACTTCGGCTGCAGCGCCGCGCGACGCGCCCGACCGCTCCCCCGCCTCCCCCGGCGCCGACCGTCCCGACCCGGTTGGAGGTCCCGGACCGCTCCGCCTGGGTGCCGTCGTCGGAATACCTGCCACCCGGGCAGTCCACGGGGATGGATCAGGGCGTCGGCTACCCGCCGATGCAGCAGCCGTACGTCCCGGGGCAGGCGGCGCCGCGCCGAACGGTCCTGGTCATCGGCCTGGTCCTGCTCGCCGTCGCGATCGTGCTCGGCGTCGTCACCTGGATCCTGTAGCGATTCCGGCAGATGTGCCCGGAGGCGGCTTCCCACCGGCACATCACGGCCAGGCCTGCCCCACGGGTCGTGAGTACTTTGTGCTGCTATAGCGACACAAAGTGCTCACGAGCCTGCCGCACCGAACACTCAAGGCCAGCGAGATCATCGGCGGCTGCATGGGCTTTCGCCGGCCGGCACCGTTCAGGGCTTGCGGGCTACTCCGCCGAGGAGGTTGTGCTCCGCGTCGGAGGGTTCCTTCAGGCGGGGGCCGTCAGGCCACCAGTCGAACAGGTACGTCAGGCCCGGTTCGATCATTTCGAGACCCTTGAACAGCGCTTGGATCTCGTGTCGCTTCCGGTAGAAGCAGGTGCCCATCATCGCTTTGAACGCGGCTTGGGCCTCTTCCGCCAGCCTGGCTCGGGATGTGCCGTCGTCCGGGTCGTAGAGGTGCGAGATCGCGAGGAACGAGCCCGGGGCCAGGGAGTCGACGTAGGTCGACATGATGCCGACCGGATCCCGGTCGGTCGCCACGTGGTGCATGGTGTTGCCCTGGATCAGCGCCACCGGACGGCTCAGGTCCAGGTACTTGGTCACCACCGGGTTCTGGAGGATTTCCGCGGGGTTTCGCATGTCCCCGAACTCGAAGTGCGTGTACTCGTTGTCGACCAGCAGCGCCCGGCCGTGCGCGACGACCGACGGGTCGATGTCGAAGTAGACCACCCGCGCCTCGGGGTTGATGCGCTGCGCCGCCTGGTGGGTGTTCTCCGCGCTTGGCAGGCCCGAGCCCAGGTCGAGGAACTGGTCGATGCCGGCCGGCCCCGCGAGGTAGCGGACCACCCGGATCAGCCAGCCCCGGCACTGCTTCCCGACCTGCACCGCGTCCGGGGCGATTTTCAGGATCTGCTGCAGGACCTCTCGGTCCACCTCGAAGTTGTCCTTGCCGCCGATGAAAGCGTCGTACACCCGCGCGATGCTCGGCTTGGACGTGTCGATCTGCGGCCTGTCAACAGATGCCATGGTCGAATCCACTCGGTCCTCGTGGTGTTGATCACGACAGAGTAGGCCCGTTCGGGCAATTCCCATGGCGTTTCGGGAGAAATCCTGTTCGGGGTACGACCTGGCGATTAAGACCCGGTCCATTTGCAGTCCCCCACTTGGCAAGGGCGAGGCGGCGGCCGGTCAGCCGTCGTGGCGGGGACTCCCGACGGGGTCCGCGTGTGTGCTGCGGGAGGCAGGATCGAAGAGGGCGGCGTGACGCAGGTGTTCGGCGAGTGAGGCGACGGCCGTCGAGGCTGCATGGTCCTTGACGCCCCAGGCCAGCAAATGGTGGCGGCGAGCCCAGGGGTCTTGCAGTTCGCACACCTCGAGTGGCTGGTGGGGGTCGATGGCGGGACGCGGTACGACGGCGAGCCCGACTCCGGCGGCGGCGAGCGCGACGAGGACGTTGAGATCGGCGACGGTGGTGCGGTAGCGCACCACCGGGGCGTGTGGCGCGAGGTGCTTCTCGATCCAACGGCGCAGCGAGGAGTCGGCGTTGAGTCCGATGAGAGGGTGTTCGGCGACCTCGCTGTAGGTCAGCGCGGTCCGCTCGGCGAGGATTCCGCCGGCCTGGCCGATCACGACGAGGGAGTCGTCGCCGAGGGGCTCCATGTGCAGGCCGCAGTCACGGGCCTCGTCGTCGAGGACCACGCCCAGGTCCGCCTCGCCGTCGGCGAGCATCCGCACGGTCTGCGGGGTGCGGCTCTCGGACACCGTGACGTCGACGTCCGGGTGTGCTCGGAGGAACGAGACCAGGGCCCCCGGCACGAGCCGGTGCATCGCGGAGCCGCCGCCCAGCAGGGTCAGGGGAGCGGTGGGAGACCGGGTATAGCTCGCGACGGCACTTTCGAGTCGCGCGGTCTGGGCGAGCACGTCCCGTGCGTGGCGGGCAAGTGTCGTCCCGGCTGGTGTCGGCCGCACGCCCCGCCGGCCGCGGATCAGCAGCGCCACGCCGGCCTGGCCTTCCAGCGAGCGCACTCTGGCGCTGGCCGAAGGCAGGCTCAGGTGCATCCGGCGAGCACCCGCCGTGATCGACCCCTCGGTCACGATGTGGAGGAAGAGCCGCAGGTCGTCCAGGTCATAGCGCACCGCCCCAGCCTAAGGCTCAGCCTTAGGCCGGGTACGTCGATTACGCATTGTGGAACCACTGGTCACGGGACGATGCTCGGGCTGTGATCGAAACTTTGCTCGTCCTGCTGACGGGTATCGCCGCAGGAGCGCTGAACGCCATCGGTGGTGGGGGTACGTTCGTCGCGCTGCCCGCCCTCGTCGCGTTCGGCCTGCCACCGGTGACCGCGAACGCGTTATCGCGGGTCGCCCTCGTGCCTGGGGCCGTGGCCAGCGCGTGGGTATACCGACGGGAGCTCACCCCGGTCGGGGGAGCGTCCACGAAGGCGCTGACGGCGATCAGCATGGTCGGCGGCGGGGTCGGTGCCGGCCTGCTGCTGGCACTGCCGGCATCGTCGTTCGACGCCGCGGCGCCCTGGCTGCTCGCCTCCGCCACGCTGATCCTCGCTTTCGGGCGGCGCCTCCCCCAGGCGTTGAGCGCCGTGCTGGGCCGCTCGGTCGGTATGAGTCCCCGAGCCGTCCTGATCGGTCAGTTCTTCCTCGCCATGTACGGCGGATACTTCGGCGGTGCCGTAGGCATCACGATGCTCGCGCTGTGGAGCGTCGGGCTCGGACTCGACGCCGCGGCCAGCAACCCGATGCGGGTCGTGCAGCTTGCGGCCGTCTTTCTCAGCGCGGCCGTGCTGTTCCTCTTCGCTTCGGACGTGCTGAGCGCTCCGCTCGTCCTCGCAGCCATGCTGGTCGGCGCGGTGGCCGGCGGCTGGGCCGGCGCCCACCTCGCCCGCCGTCTCCCCGCCTCGCTATTGCGGGGCAGCATCCTGGCCATCGCCGTGATCATGACTGTCATGTACTTCTTGCGCGGCTGAGCATGCGGGGAGCGAGCTACCGCACCGCGCACGGATGCGGCGTGATGGCCTGGTGAGAGCCGGCCGTTCCCGCGTAATGCCGGTCCGATCGGGGAGCACGAGCCGAAGCCCGACGGCACCACCTGTTCCCCTTGGCACCGCGCGGATTTTCGCCGGCCTGATCCCAAGTTGACGACATACCGGGAAACACTCCTGATCGCTCGGAGGAGAGAGATGGTCACACCTTCGTCCGGCACACCGTCCGATGTTGCCCGGCTGCAGCGACAGTTCGCCGTGCGCGCTTTGGCCCTCGCGCTCCTCCTCGGCATCACGGGCGAAATGCTGCTGACCATTCTCGCCGCGCTCATCGGTCTCGGACTCCTCGTGCTATCGGCCGAGTGACCCGCGGGCTACCGACCCGAATGCGGCCGCCCAAGGCGTACCCGTGCATCCGAGAGCACCAGTACCTCCACCTCGCCCGAGACCGGTTCGAAGCGGGCAGGCTGCTGATCCCGGTGCGGAGGTTGGAGTAGATCGGCGGACCGACCCGGCGATCCCCATGGCTTTTCGGGAGAGACCCGGCCCGGGAGGTTCCCAGGCCGGGTCTCACCGTTCAGCGGGGCACGCTGTAGAGCACGCGTTTTCCTGGGTGCTCCGTGACCGTCCAGACCTCGTTCTTGCCCGGCCAGTACGACAGGTCCTCCACGCCGATCGCGACGTCGCGCTCCGGACCGTCCACTGTGAGCACTCCTGCTCCCGTCGCCTTGTCCGGCAACGCAGCCTGGAGGTGGCCCGGACCGGTTGTTCCGCCGCCCGTGCTGCTGAGGTACCAGCGGCCGTCCGTCGCCGTCGCTCCTTGCACGCGCGGTTTCGGCAGGCGGAGCGCCGACTTGGCCCGCCAGATGCCGTCGCCGTCCGGGCTCGGCAGGCCCGTTGCACCGTCCAGGTTCCAGCGCGCCACTCGGCCGTTCAGGTTCGGGTCGCCCTGGTCACCGCAGTACTCGCCGGTCAGCAGCGTGTCCGGGTTGGTGCTGCGGTCCAGCGACACGTACGAGTAGCGCTGCCGTCCGCCGGCCAGGCACTTGTAGTCGGCCGGGTGGTCGACCACGCCCTCCGGGTTCGACCAGCCCGCCACCTGCGGCATCACGTAGCGGTAGCCGAAGCCGTAGTACACGTTGTTCTGGCGGCCCACCTGGTTCTGGTCGGCGGTGTCGCCGTTCGTCGCCGACTTCAGGTCGAAGATCGACCGCATGTCGAACACCCGGATGCCGCGGGCCGTGTCGACGAGGTAGAGGTAGTTGCCGTACCAGACGATCCCGCCCGCGTGGACGCTGCCGCCGTTGCCCGCCTGCGGCGTGGTGACCGCCTCGTAGGACGGGTTCCCGTTGCTGTTGATGTACGGGTAGACGAGCAGCACGTGCTGGTACTTGCTGGTCGCCGGGTCGAGGAAGGAGACCCGCACGCCCTTCGCCGGGCTGGTGTCCTTGTTGTACCAGCTGACCAGCAGGGCCTGCTTCGTTCCCCACTGCTGGTCTTCCTGCGCGTCCGCGACGGTCGTGACGCCCTGCGGAATCCACTCCGTCGTGTCGGTGTCGCCCGCGTTGAAGCAGAACTTGCGCAGCGTTGGTTCCTTCATCGTGTCCAGCGCCGGGGAGGTGCAGGCGCTTCCGGTGCTGCCCTGGCGGTTGGCCTGGTCCAGGATGTTCTGCACGCCGAGCTTCGGCAGTTGGGCGTCCAGCTTGTCGACCCTCGACTGCAGGTCACCGCTGGTGTTGTTGAGCACGAAATCGTTGAGGTTGGGCGCAGCCGCCGGGGCCGCCGCGGCGGGTGAGGCGGCCAGCGTCGTCGTCACCACGGCCGCCGATAATGCCGCGGCCAACAGGTTTCGTCTGCTCACCGGTGTCTCCTTCTGGTCGAGAGCGGCGAACATCGGGAGGCTACGCGGACAAACGCTGCGACAGAACGGAATTCACCTGTTCGCCCGCCACCGTTCGGCCGCTCGACCTGGTACCGGTGCGCCAGAACGAGCAGCACCGCAGTCCGGGCAAGGCGAGTTCAGGGTTTTGACTGGTCAGGGCCCGTGCGTACTTTTGGCTGCTATAGCGACACGAAGTACACACGGGCCACGGGCACCTATGCTGCACCGGGATCACCGATCGGCTCGGGAGGTGCGGTGACTGTCGATCCGGCGGAGCTCGACGACGCCATCGCGCAGCGGTACGGGCAGCTCACCGAGGAACTCGACGACGAAACCGCCTACCAGGTCCTGGTGGAGCTGGCGGACTTGCTGCTGTACCGCGCCGAGAGCGACGACATCGACGACGTCATCGAGCTCGCCGGGAACCTGCTCGACGCCCTCGCCGACGACTCGCCCGCGCGCGCCGCGCCGCTCTACCAGCTGGGCCTGGCGCACGCGATGCGCGCCGAGCGCGGCGCCAAGGAGGAGTTCCGCGACGCCGTCGACCACCTGCGGCGGCTGCGGCCGCTGCTGCCCGGCGATTCGGCCGAGATCGTGGCCCGGATCGGCCTGATCACCGCGCAGGCGGCGCTCGCCCTGGAGGCCTTCGAGCACGTCGACGACGCGTTGGCCGATCTCAACGCGGCGTTCGGGCGGCTGCCGGACTCGTTGCTGCGGAACCAGGTCCGCTTCCGGCGCGGGGCGATGCACCTCACCCGCTACCTGTCGATGGGCGGCGGCGAAACCGATCGCCGGACCGCCACCGAGGACCTCACCGCGACGCTCGACGCGCTGTCCGACGTGCACACCTCGGACGCCTGCCACATCGGCCTCGCCTTCCTGCTGCTGACCGCGGAAATGCCCGCCGAGCTGCGGCAGGGGCCCATCGCCGCCGACATCGCCGACCGGATCACGCTCTCGGCCCCGGCCGAGGATCTCGCCGAGGTGCGCCGCCACCTGGACGCGATCTCCCCCGGCGGAGCCGGCGACGGCTCGGTGACCACCTTGAAGGTCATCGTCAACGCGATGGGGAACCTCGACGGCTCGACCACCGAGGACTGGACGACCGCGATCGGCGAACTCGACGACGCGACCCGGTCGTGGCCCGACGAAGAACCCGGCAAGCGGGAAATCGCCGCGCTGCAAGCGGGTTTGGCCGCGAAGCTCGCCGAGGTCAGCGGCAGCTCCGAGCACGCCGACGCCGCGACCGCCCAGATCGCCGCGGCCGCCGCGGCCTTGCCCGCCGACCACCCCATGCGTTCGCTGCTGCTCACCGGGCTGCGCTTCGCCTCCAACCCGCCCGGCAGCGCCTCTCCGGACCTCGACCCGGCCAAGAACGCCGCCGTGATCCGGCGGCTGGAGCAGGCGTTGGAGCAGTTCCCGGACGACGACCCGGACCGGGCGACGGTGCTCACCCAGCTGACCTCGACGCTGTTCAGGTCCATCGCGACCGACCGCGCGAAGTCGCCCGCGTCCCTCTCCCGGATTCGGGAGCTGAGCGAACAGGCGATCCGCCGCGGCGGTGCCGACCGGGTCAACGCCGGGATCAACCACTTCCTGCTGGGCGCCGCCGAGGGCTTCCAGGTGATCAGCGACCGCGCCGAGGACAAGCTCGCGGCCTCCGTGGCGAACATGCGGCGCGCCGACGAGCTGCTGCCCGCCGACCACAAGTTGCGGCCGCTGATGATGCCGTGGCTGAGTTCGCTGCTCACCCAGCGGTTCATGGCTTTCGGCGGCCAAGAGGACCTCGACGCCGCTCGCTACTACGCGGCGGCCGGCGGCGGGAACGACCAGGTCGCGCGCTTCGCCGCGGCCGTGAGCCGGCTTTCGCCGCACCGGCTCGACGGCGCCGCGCTGGACGAAGTGGCCGCGGAGCTCGAAGAACTGGCCTCGGAGATGTCGCCGGGGGACTTCCTCCAGCCCAGGATCGTGAGCGCGCTGGGAACGGCCAGGATGCTTCGGAGCCTCCTCGACGGCGACGAGTTGAGCTTCGACGGCGCCAACACCGGCGAGGCGCGCGACGCGATGAACACGGTCCTCGACGCCGTGGCCCAGGTTCCGGACCACCACGTCGACCAGCCGAACGAGACCCTCGGCGCCGCCAACGCGCTGGTCATGCAGGGCATGACCACCCGGGATCTCGCGCTGCTCAACCGCGGCATCGGCATGATGGTCGAGGTCTGCGGGAAGGCCGACCTGTTCCCGCGCGAACGGCGGCACGCGCTGGACATGCTGGGGACCGCGTTGCGGGTCCGCTACGAGTTCACCCGCGATTCACGCGATCTCAACAACGCCATCGACCGGTTCGAGCAGGTGCTCCGCGAGTTCGAGCTGGAGCCGGGCGCGTTCGAGACCGCGAGCCTGCTGAACTCGCTGGCCGACTGCTACGCGACGCGCGGCGACGCGGTGCGCCGCGATCCGCAGCGCGCGGTGCAGAACGGACTTGAGGCGTTGCGTGAGCGAGCGCGCAACGTGCTGCTGCAATCCAGCGCCCGCCGCGCGTTGGATACCGCGAACACCGCCTCCGGCGAGGCGGTGCAGGTGAGCCGGTGGTGCCTGGCATCGGGCCAGCCGGAGACCGCGGTGCAGGCGCTGGAGCTGGGGCGCGGCATGGTGCTGCACGCCGCGACGGTCGACGCGAACATGCCGACCCTGCTGCGGGAGAACGGCCACGCGGACCTCGCCGAGCGGTGGGAATCCGAGGTGGGGCAACAACAACCGTGGGACGTCGGTGCGGTCGGCACGGCCAGCGTCGCCGATGCCGCGCTGCCCAGCGACCTGCGGTACCGGGTGCTTCGGGCCTTCGACGGCACCGCCGCCGAAGCGCACCTGCTCGCTCCGCCGCCGGTCGCGGAGATCGCCGCCGGGCTGCGCGCCGCGCGCACCCAGGCCCTCGTCTACCTGCTGCCCGGGGCCGCGGTGCTGGTCACCGCCGATGGGCGGGTCGAGCGGGTGGAGTCGCCGCAGCTCACCGAGGACGGCCCGGTCGCTCGGTTCGACCGGCTGCAGCGGGAGCGCGCCCGCGGCGACGACGTCGAGGAGCAGTGGCGCGCGGCGTTGGCGAGCGTCTGCGACTGGGCGTGGACCGCGGTGCTGAACCCGGTGCTGGACCTGATCGCCGCCGGCTCTCGCGAGCGACCGCTGCGAATCGTGCTGGTGCCGACCGGAAAGCTCGGCACCGTGCCGTGGCACGCCGCGCGGCGGCGGGTGCCCGGCGGCAAGGTCCGGCACGTCTGCCAGGACGCCGTCATCTGCTACGCCGCGTCGGCGCGGCAGTTCGTCGAGGCCGGTCGGCGCGAAACCCGTTCCTGGGCAGCCGAACCGGCGCTGGTGCGGACGCCGGACCTGCACTTCAGCCGGCACGAACTCGGCCACATCCACGAGGCGCACTACAAGCACGGCACCTACCTGGGCAAGCCGCCCGACCCGCGGCGCCGCAGGCAACGCCGCGAGCCGCCGAAGCCCGCCGAGGTGCTCGCGCTGCTGCCCACCGCATCGCTGCTGCACCTGGCCTGCCACGCGACCCCGGCCGAACTGCCGATCGAGTCCGCGCTGCTGCTCGGTTCCGGAGAAGTGCTGCCGGTGCAGGACATTCTGCGCCAGGCGCGGGACCGGCCGCGGGATGCCGCCGGGGCGCTCGTCGTGCTCGCGGCCTGCGCCAGCGACCTCACCGACCGGCAGCACGACGAGGTGCTGACGCTGTCCACCGCATTCCTCGCCGCCGGTGCCGCCGGCGTCGTGGGCACGCGCTGGGAGGTCGAGGACCTGCCCACGGCCATGTTCATGATCGTGTTCCACCACTACCTCAACGCGGGCTACGCCGATCCGGCGAGCGCGCTGCGGGCCGCGCAGCTGTGGATGCTCGACCCGCGCCGCCGCCCACTGCCCGGCCTGCCCGAGGAACTCTCGCTCTTCTTCGCCGACATCGATCCCGCCGAGCTCGCGCACTGGGCAGGATTCACCTACCAAGGCCGGTGACTTCTGCTTTCATGAGCGGCGAAGCCGCCTGCGGTGAAAGCCCTTCGAGGTTCCGCCACGCTGGCAAACCCCGAAAGCATCGCTGATCGAGAGGAGTCCCATGGCGTCGGCGACGTTCGGCATCGACCTCGGCACCACGCACTCGTGCATCGCGCACATCGACGAGGCCGCTCGCCCGGTGATCGCCAAGAGCGCCGTCGGCGAGGACACCACGCCGTCGGTGGTGTACTTCGAACGGCCCGGCGCGGCGTTGGTGGGCACGGCGGCGAAGAACTCCGCGCTGCTCGCCCCGCATCTGGTGGCGCAGCTGGTCAAGCGCGACATGGGGCGCAAGAACACCGAGTTCACCTACCACGGGAACCGCTACACGCCGGAGAAGATCTCCGCGCTGATCCTGCGCGAACTCGCCCGCGCCGCCGAGGAGAACACCGGGCACACCGTGCGCGACGTGGTCATCACGGTGCCCGCCTACTTCGGCATCGCCGAGCGCGACGCAACCCGCAAGGCCGGTGAGATCGCCGGGCTGAACGTGCTCGACGTGCTGGACGAGCCGGTCGCCGCCGCGCTGCACCACCACGCGCTGGACAACTCGTCGCAGACCCGGCACGTGCTGGTCTACGACCTCGGCGGCGGCACCTTCGACACCACCGTCATCCGCGTTTCCGGCGACGACATCAAGGTGGTGTGCACCGACGGCGACGGCCGGCTCGGCGGCGCGGACTGGGACGAGCGGATCGTCGACCACCTGCTGGCCGCGTTCCGGGACGCGCACCCGAACCTGGACCCGAGCGCGGACGAGCTGGCCATGCAGGAGTTCGCCGACCGCGCCGAAGAGGCCAAGAAGGCGTTGAGCGCCACCATGTCCCGCAACATCGCGCTGCGGGCCGCGGGTGCCGCGGTGACGGTGCCCTTCACCCGGGAACAACTGGAGGAGCTCACCGCCGACCTGCTCGACCGGACGATGGCGATCACCGAGCGCATCATCGAAACGGCCCGCGGCAAGGGCGTCGAGCGGTTCGACGAGGTCCTGCTGGCGGGCGGCATGACCCGGATGCCCGCCGTGGCCGCGGCGCTCAAGCGGCGGTTCGGGCTCGACGCCCGGCTCTCCGAACCGGACCTCGCCGTCGCCAAGGGCGCGGCGCTGTTCGCGCTGATCAGGCAGGCCAAGAAGGTCCAGGGCGCGCCGGCCGAACGGCAGCTGGGCATCAGCGCGGCCGACGTCGATGCGATGGCCAGGAAGCGGGTCGCGACGGTGGTGCCGCGGGCGTTCGGCGTCAAGGCGCTGGATCCGCGGGACCCGCTGGCGCTGACGGATCCGATGCGGGCGCGGCAGATGGTGGCGCACCTGCTGCAGGCCAACACCGAGCTGCCCGCCGACACCGGCCCGTACCCGTTCCAGACGGCCGTCGACAACCAGCGGATGGCCGAGATCGAGGTGTGGGAGCAGGCCGGATCGACGCCGTCGGACGAGCTGGCCGACAACACCAAGGTGGGGCACGGCATGCTCACCGGAATCCCGGCCCGGCCCGCCGGGTGCCGGATCGAGATCACCTTCCACATGTCCGAAACCGGCGCGCTGGCGGTGCACGCCAAGGAGTTGGAGAGCGGCAACGACGTGCGCTTCGAGCTCAAGATCGGCGGCATGGACCAGAAGGCGGTGGCCAAGGCCCGCACCGACATCGCGAGCCACCAGGTCAGCGGCTAGCTCAGCAGCGCGGACAGCTCCTCGACCTCCGCCGTCACGCGGCTTTCCGCCTTCTCCAGCGAATAGCCCTCCGGGTGGTGCGTGAGCACCACGACGATGTACCGGTCGCCGTCGCCGACCAGCCCGCTGGTGTGGGCGTCCACGCCGCCGCGCCCGGCCGCCCACGCCTGCTTGACGCCCCACTGCTCGCCGGGCAGCGCGCTGGGGATGCCGAAGTGCTGGTCGGTGCCGTCGGCGGCGATGCGCGCGGCATCGCGCAGCGGATCGAGCAGCAGGACGCGCTTCTCCGCCGGTAGCTCCAGGACGTGCTGGTACACCTTGACCACGTCGTCCGCGCTGATCAGCGTGTCGCCCCAGCGGCCCGGCGTGGCGGGCGGTTCGGTGTCCGACAGGCCGAGGCCGGCCGCGACGCGGGTGACGATCTGCGGCCCGCCACCGGAGGACCACAGTTCGTTGGCGATGTCGTCGTCGCTGTGCGAGAGCATCCGGGTCATCCGCGGGCTCGGCCGCTTCGGCGTGACGATCCCGCGGTCGACCAGGTCGACCCCAATGAGCAGCTTCACCAGCGACGCCGACCGGAACTGCTGATCGGCGTGGTCGGTGTGCAGCGTTTCCTGCTCGACGCGATCGAAGACCACCGTGCCGGAGTCGGTATCCCCGGAGGCCTGGCCGAAGCCGAACGCGATGGCCAGGACCGCCACCACGACCAGCACCGCGACGACCGGCCAGCTGTTCCGCCGCCGGGGGCGCTGTGCCCGCAGCGGCCTGGTCTTTGCTTCCAACATAGCTACAGCGTCGCGACGCGATGTCGGCGTCAGGCCTGGGTCATGTCATGGTTTCGCTACAGAACCACATGGGTGCCGCGGTGGAGATCCATAATCGGCCGGTGCCGAATGTGCTGCTGATAGAGGACGACCCGGCCGTCCGGGCGGGGCTGTGCCTGGGCCTTCGCCGGCACGGACACGTGGTGGAGCCGGCGCCGGACGGGGAAGGTGGCCTGCGGCTGCTGGGCGCCGCGGACATCGTGGTGCTGGACGTCATGCTGCCCGGGATCGACGGTTTCGAGGTGTGCCGCCGGATCCGGGCCGCTGGCAACCTGCCGATCATCATGCTCACCGCCCGCGGCGATGACATCGACGTGGTCAGCGGCCTGGAGGCGGGCGCCGACGACTACGTGGTCAAACCGGTGCAGGCCCGGGTGCTGGACGCGCGGATCAAGGCGGTGCTGCGCCGCAACGGCGGTGGCGCGGACCAGGATCGGGAGCGGCACGGCGACCTCGTGATCGACCGCGCCGCGCTGGAGGTGTCGAAGGCGGGCAAGCCGGTCGCGTTGACGCCGACCGAACTGCGGTTGCTGCTGGAGCTGTCGAGGGTGCCAGGCCACGTGCTCAGCCGCCAGCAGCTGCTGAACCTGGTGTGGGAGCACGAATTCCTGGGCGATTCGCGGCTGGTCGACGCCTGCGTGCAGCGGGTGCGCATGAAGATCGAGGAGGTGCCGGGCTCTCCCGTCTACATCCGGACCGTGCGCGGTTTCGGCTACCGGTTCGGCCCCCTGTGATCGGGCGCCTACTCGGCAAGGCGCGGGGCATCCGGCCGCGGATGGTCCTGATCGTCACGTTCGTCGCGCTGCTGGCGACGGTCGCGGCGACCGGGGCGAACTACGTCTCGGCCCGCCGCACCGTGCTCGCCACGACGCAGGACCACTTCATGCAGCAGCTGCGCGACGACGTCGACCGACTGGCCCCGGACCTCCGGCTGCCCCTCGACCAGGCCGCCCTCGACGAGCTCGCCGGCCGGCTCGGCAGGCACACCGTCGTCGTCCAAGGGAACCTGACCGCGGAGAACGCGGAGAACGCGGAGAACGCGATCTACCTGGATCTGGAGATCCCGGCCGATCTGCGGGCGACGGTGCGAGACGGTTCGCGGATCGTATTCCAGCGGGTCGAGGCCCGCCACACTGTCATGCTCGTCGTCGGCATGCCCGTGCTGACCACCGACGAGCACTTCCAGCGCCACCCGTCCGGGCTGGAGGTGTACGGCTGGTTCCCGCTCTACGACCAGCAGCGGCAGATCCAGGAGTTCGCGACGAACGGCTGGCTGACCGGTGCCGTCGCGGTGCCGTTCGCGGTGATCGTCGCCTGGCTCGCCGCCAGCGCGGTGCTCCGGCCGGTGCGCCGGCTGCGCGATGGCGCCCGCAGCCTCGCCCGCGGCGACCTGACGACGCGGCTGCCCGCCCGCGGCTCGGACGAACTCGCCGAGCTGGCGCGGACTTTCAACGACAGCGCGGCCAGCCTGGAGGCTTCGGTCGGCGAGCTCCGGCGGATGGAGGCCGACTCCCGGAGGTTCGTTGCCGACGTGTCGCACGAGCTGCGCACTCCGCTGGCCGCGATGACGGCGGTCAACGAGGTGCTCGACGAGGACGGCGCGGGGCTTCCCGGCGACGCCGGCACCGCCGCCCGATTGATCAGCTCGGAGACGAAGAAGCTCGCGCGGCTGGTGGACGACCTGATCGAGATCTCCCGGTTCGATTCCGGCACCGCGCGGCTCGACCGGCAGGAAACCGACCTCGGGGAGCTGATCACCGGGACGCTGCGCACCCGCCAGTGGGGCGACCGGGTGGAGACGGACCTGCCGTCGGGGATCGTCGCCGAGGTCGATGGCAGGCGGGTGGACGTGATCGTGGCGAACCTGGTGGGCAACGCGCTCCGGCACGGCGGGCCGCCCGTGCGGGTGCGCCTGCGCAGCGCCGGCGGACAGGCCGTCGTCGAGGTCACCGACAACGGCCCGGGACTGCCGGAAGCCGTGCTGCCGCACGTTTTCGCGCGGTTCTACAAGGCCGACGCGGCGCGCACCCGGTCGGAGGGCAGCGGGCTCGGGCTGTCGATCGCGATGAAGAACGCGGCGTTGCACGGCGGCATCATCGAGGCGGGCAACCAGCCCGGCGGTGGTGCGAAGTTCACGCTGCGGTTGCCCCTGGAGGTCTCGTGAAACGTATCGCCTTGGCGGCCGTGCTGCTGGTGCTCGCCGGTTGCGGCGTGCAGCCGACGGACGTGGTGCTCGCCGGGAAAGCGCCGGACGGCATCGCGCGGGGGCCGGTGCTGTACTTCGTGACCGGCGAGCCCGGCCAGGTCAGGCCGACGATCCGGGAAACCGGCCGGCTCGGCACCGTGACCGAGGCGCTCCGCCTGCTCGCCGCCGGGCTCACCCCCGCCGAAGGCGCGGCCGGATTCCGCACGGAACTGCCGTTCCTCACGACCGAGCAGGTGTCGGCCGGCACCCCGGACGGCGGGATCGTGACCGTGCAGCTCCCGGTGCCGCCGAGCACGTTGTCCGCTCTCGCATCGACGCAGCTGGTCTGCACGGCCGTCGGGATCAGCGCGATGGCCGGGGCGAACGCCCAGAAGCTCATGGTGCAGCTCAGCGGTTCGGGCGAGGTCGGGAAACCGGTGCTCTGCCCGGCCAACGGCTAGGCCGCGCCCAAAGCCCGACGACAGGGCCTGGTTCGAAACTCGTTCCCCACGCCGTTTTCGCGCGAAACCGCCATTCCCCGTGCGGCCAGACGCCGTTTTCGCGCGAAACCGCCATTCCCCGTGCGGCCAGACGCCGTTTTCGCGCGAAATCGCCGCCCCACGCACCTGCGCCGCCTCGGCGGCGCGGGCCTGCCCTGCCGCATCCGGAACAGCCTCTATAGCCTCGCGTTCATGGCGGACTGGGAGCTTCGGGACTCTTCGGCGGCGGACGTCGAGGCGGTGGCCGAACTGCGGGCCGTGGTGCTCCGAACGGATCTCCAGCGGCTCGGCCGGTACGACGAGCAGCGCGTGCGGCAGCGGCTGCGGGACGGGTTCGAGCCGGGGCACACCTGGGTGATCGAAGTGGGCGGCGCGTTCGCCGGCTGCGTGGCGCTGCGGCCGGCCGAAAGCGCCTGCTGGCTGGAGCACTTCTACCTGGCCCCGGACGTGCAGGGCAGGGGCATCGGATCTGCCGTGCTGGGCAGCCTGCTGGAACGGTGCGACCGGGAGGGCGCCACGGTCCGGCTGAACGTGCTGCAGGGCAGCCCGGCCCGAAAGCTGTACGAGCGGCACGGTTTCGCGGTCGAGACCGAGGATGCCGTGGACGTCTTCATGGTGCGCGCCCCGGTTTCGGCCGCGCCCGGTTCCGGCGATCCCGATCTTGGTGTTGACTGAACCGCGGACACCGGACGCTCACCGGACAGGAGGTCGACGTTGAGTCAGCAGCGAATGCTGGACGCGCTGGCGACCGCGTGGGACGACGTCGCCGACCGGCTCGACCCCGAAACGTTCACCAGGCTGGTCGCGCTGGTCGCCGAGATGCAGGGCGCGGCGGATTCGGAGACCTCCGCGCTGATCGCCGAGGACATCGCCTCGCTGCTCGGGGACGTGCTGCCGGTGACGCACCCGGTGCGCCGGGCGCTCGCCGAACCCGTGTCGCGGTTCCGCCGTCCTGAGGTGGACTGGCAGCGGTTGAGCACGGACCTGGGCGACCGGCTGGCGGATTCCGCGCCGCGCGCCGACCTGGACCGGCTGCGTGCGGCGGATTCGCTGGACGCGCACCAGGTTTCGGCTGGCGGCGGCGACCCGGCCGACCCGGACCTGATCCGGCTGCCGGGCGCCGACGGCCCCGCCCGGTGGCCCGCGTTCCAGTTCGATGCCGCGGGGGCGCCGCGCGAGTTGGTGCGCACTGTGAACCGGTACCTGCGCGCCGCCGACGACCCGTGGGGAGCCGCGGACTGGTGGCTCGGGATCAACGACTGGTTGGGCGGGGTGCCTGCCGAGCTGATCGGCCAGGTCACCGACCAGGCGTTGATCGACGCCGTACGCGAAGACTCGGCGGAGGTGTGACCATGCCGATGGCCACCCCACCGCTGGAGTTCGAGGCCACCCCGACCCGGTACGTGCTGCCCGCCGACACCACGCTGTTCCGGCTGCACGACCGCACGCGGCATGCGGCCGAGTTCAAGCCCGCCCAGGCCGGCAACGCGCCGGGCGGCCGGTTCGACGGCACGTCGGAGGACCCGTTCCCCAGCTACTACGCCGGATTGCACGTGACGACGGCGCTGGCGGAGGTCCTGCTGCGCAACCTGGGCTTCGGCTACAACGGGCAGCGGCTGATCCGCCGGGCGCAGATCGCCGAGCGACGGCTCAGCGCCGTCCGCACCGCCCGCGAGCTGACCCTGGTCAGCCTGCTGACCGGGCCGGATCTGGCCGCGGTGGCGCAGGATTCCTGGCTCGTCGACACCGAGGGCAAGGATGCCTACGAGCGCACCCGCGACTGGGCGGCGTGGATCCGGACGCAGGCGGAGTGGGCGGACGGGCTGATCTGGCCGTCAAAGCGGGACACCGGGAATCCGGCCCTGGTGCTGTTCGGCGACCGCTGCGGAGCGGACGGCCTGGACGGCGAAGAACCGGAGCTGCAGATCGACCTGGACACGCCGATCGGCGAAGCCTGGCTGGCCAAGATGCTCGCCCCCTACCACGCAGCGGTAGCCCCCAAACCGAACTGACACACCGGCAACCACAAGCCTGCGGGGCGCCGTCAAAAGGAACGAGCGAACGGCCCGTTCACCTCACCTACCGAGGCGAACAGGCCGTCCGCGAATTGGGGAGTTCGGTAGGGCGGGTCGTTGTCTCTGAAGCGGCCAAGCCACTTAGCCCACCCACGCAACTCGCACCGCCGCGCGTTCACGGTGCCCACCCCTCCGGGGTTCTCCCAGCGAGGACAGCCCCAACGTGGTGAATTGGCATTAATGAGGTCGGGGATCCCACAGCGAGAAAGCCGCAGCAACTCCCGCAAGGGCCGCCACTCGCACCGCCACGCAGAACGACCTGGAAACAGGCTCCATGGCAATCCAAGACGCTCAGGCCAGCGGTCAGGAAGGTTCCGTCAGGCCTGTGGGGACCTGCCATTCGTAGCGTCGGCCCTTGTTCGTCATACGCAGCCCTTCCTTGAGCGCCACCCGACCGAACTCGCTGGCGAGCTTTCCGGCCAATGGCACCTTGTCGCCGGTCTTGCCGTAGCCGAAGCTCAGGCCGGACTGCAGCTGGATCCCCAGGGACGTCCAGTCCGCGGGCGGCACCGCGAGGATGTCGGCGGTCCGGTCACCGGCCAGGTGGCGCATCAGGCTCGGCCCCACGCCGGCGAAGGCCGGGCCCGGGAGCACTTCGCGGATGAAGTCCAGCAGGGCCTTGGTCATTTCCCTCCCGGCTTCAGAAGGGGCCTGCTGCCGCTCGAGGATCCGGTCCTTGAGCACCACCGCGGAATCGAAGTCGGACGGGTTGAGCCGCTCGTCGACGCCCAGGACGTGGCCGATGACGCGCCAGATGTGGAAGAAGTCGTCCCGGTCTCGGGCGGGCAGTTCCACGCCCAGCCGCTGCAGGCCGAGCGGGATCACGACGGCGAAGCTCAGCAACGTCCCGGCGAGGTCTTCCTGGTTGATCGGGATGCCACCGTTGTTGTCCCAATCACCCAGGCTGGAGACGTGGTAGCGCATGGTCGCGTGCAGCAGGCGGATCTTCTGCGCGGATCGCACGCCCCGGCCGTCGGCGCCGAGCCCGCCTTCGTCGAGCACGTCGACCACGAACTGCGAGGTCTCCACCAGTCGCCGGTAGACCTGCCCGGTGAGCCGCTGCGACCGGTGCAGGACCTGCACGCCGTTGGCACAGGCGTAGCAGAGCGGGAGCGATCCGCACAGCAAAGTCGAGAGCACGTGCGGCTCGTAGCGGCCCAGCAGATCGTTGCCGCGCTCCATCCGGGCCGGATCCGCCCAGTCCGGCAGCACCGAGGACCGGTCGAAGTAGTCCCGCAGCTTCGGCGGCAGGCCGTCGGGTATCGCCTGCTCGTTCCGGCCGAACCCGAGCAGCGCCTGTCTGACCGGTTCCGCCTGCCCCGCCGCGTAAACCTCGGCGATGGCGTCGTCGGCTCCCGGGTCACCGGCACCGCGCATCCGGTCCAGCAGGTCATCGGTCCAACGGACATCCGGCATCTCGAACTCCCGTCACGTGCCGCCCGGCCCGACCTGCTGCCGGGCCGTTGCTCACACGCGGGGTCCTACCGGCAACCCGAGGAGGGCGCGCCCCACAACACCTGATCCAGCGACCGGAAGCCACCGGGGGCGGGGACGCGGGAGTTCAGCGCTGGGACCAGGTTCCGCCGTGTTGGAGGAATGCCCATTCGCGTTCCCAGGCTCGCATGCACATGCGGCGGGCCAGGTGCTGGGTTCCCGCGATCAGGGCGATGCAGGCCAGCTCGATCACCAGCAGCACCAGCAGGGCGGCGAAGATCGCCGACGCCGTGATCGCTCCTCCGTCGGCCGGGGCCGGTACCCGGTTGCCCGCCTGGTCGACCCACACCGTCACGGTGTCGCCCGGCGAGCTGTCGGCCGGGACCTGGACCGTCGCGTTCTGCGTCCGGCCCAGCCCGGCGCGCCACTCGACGACTGCGGTCGAGCTCAGGGCGTCCTGGCTGTAGGTCTCGGAGACCGGGACGCTGAGTGCGGGGCGGGTGGTCAGCACCGCTTCCACCGGCCGCGTGGTCTCCGCCGCCGTCGTCGCACGCTGTGTGAGGTCGGCGTGCAGGGACGCGCCGAACAAGCCCGACGCGGGGATCGCGATCAGGGCGACCATGAGCAGCAGTACCGAGATGCCCGCCGCGAGCCGATCGATGGGCCTGCGCAACGGGTTCCGGTTCACCCCCAGTGCGTTGACCAACCACGCTGCGTGCGCTTTCAGCGCCGCGACCATCGCCGACCTCCCGACATCCGGTGCACCAATGAGCCGCGAACGACCGTCGTCTTGTTTCGCTTCGATGGTTGTGCGCAGCATCCGCCAATACGAGTATCCTCCCCACCTGCCCCATCGTTATCACAACGTGACCAGACATACACCAACGGTGTAACAGATCACGTTATTCACAATCCGCAATCTCACCGACCGGGATACGCAAGTCGGACTTTTGGCGCACGGGAATTCAATTCCGGCAATTCGAACCGGACGCGGCAGGTGCTCGGTGGTCCCGCGACCGGCGGCCGCGGGACCACCGGGTCAGCCCTGCGTCCTCAGTGGACGGAAGAAGGCGCGCAACTCCTCCGCCGCCGAAGGCGCCGAACCGCCGGTAACCCAGGGTGCCGGTCATCAGCTCGTGCCAGAACGCGCACCGCTCACCGGCCGCGACGTGCCGACAGGCCGGTGGCCATCGAGGCGATGCCCGCCGCGACACCCGCTGCGTCGTCGATCCGCTGGTCGGCGTCCGGAATCCCGGGGCAGGCCAGCTCCGCGAGCGAATCCGCGGCGGTGGGCCCGAGGCCGCGGACGACGATGCGGATGCCCATCGCGCAGGCCTTCCGCGCCAGCTCACGAGCCTTCGCGTGATCTCCCAGCGCCCCGTCGCTGAAGATGCAGATCACGCGGTCGCCCGGGTACTTCGGCAGCACCTCGATGCCGAGCCGCAGCGCGTGCGACAACAGGGTGCCGCGCCACGCCTTCGCCTCCCGGAGCGCGGAAATCACGTCGTCCAGCCGGGCCTCCGGCGGCACGTACTGCTGCACGGCATCGGACCAGAGCACCAGCCCGCACTTGTAGTGCGCGCCGTCGGCTTCGGCGAGGAACCGCTCGCCGCCTGCGATGGCCTGCTCCAGCCGTTGCCCCTGCATCGATGCGCTCACGTCGATGCACAGCAGGACGTGCCCGCCGTACCGCTCCTGCAGCCTGGGCAGGTAGGCGCCCGGCGGCGACTGCGTCAACCCGATTCCGCCGAAGTCCCGGCGAACCCACGAACTCATCGCTCCCCCGAACTCAACACCGCACGGTCAGCCCGGCGATCGTCTCGGCCAGCCGCTCGGTCGCCGCGCCGTCCACCACACCGTCCACATAGGCCTCCAGCTCCAGCGCCGCGCCGCCGAGCGGCTCCCGCGCGGTCACCGCGAGCAGGCCGTCCGCGCTGACGCGCAACGTCAGCTCGATCACCGATCCGGCAGGCAGCGGCGGCAGCCCGCCGAACTCGCCGTCCAGCACCCGGCGGTTGTGCTCGACCTCCGCCGAAGGCACGTCGCCTGCCTGCTCGAACACCTGGATGCGGACCGACCGCTGCCGGTTCACGATGGTGGCGAACCGGGCCGTAGCGGTGGCGGGCAGCGGATCGTTGCGGTGCACGAGGTGTTCGACGAAGCTCCGCAGCGCTTCGTCGTGACTGTCCTCGACCAGCACGCCGAAGCTGCGCGGCACCACCACCGCCGACGCGCCGGCCTGCGCCGTGGCGAGCCGGTGCGCGCGCACCGCGGCCCCTGACACGACGGCCAGATCGGGATCGACGATCTTCGGCGCCCGGCCGAGATGTGCTTGCAGCGCGGCGCGAATCATCGGTGCCTTCGTGGCGCCGCCGACCAGCAGCACGTCGTCGATCCGCGACACGCCCTTCGCCGCCGCAGCGGCCAGCACCCGGTCAACGATCAGCAGGGTGCGCTGCACCAGGTCCGCGCCGAAGCCCTCCAGCGTCGCCCGGTCGATCTGGAAGCTCGCCGCGTCGCCGCCGCAGCGGAGCTTCACCCGGCGGCTGGTGACCGTGCTCAGCTGGCGTTTGAGGTGCTCGGTGACGTCCTGGAGCTGTTGCCGGAACTCCTCGTCGTCCGGGTCCGCGTCCGGGTGTTCACGAGCGAACTCCGCCGCCAGGTGCTCGGCGATGCGCTCGTTCCAGTCGGCACCGCCGAGCCTGCTGTCGCCGTCGGTGGCCACCACGTGCACCCCGTCGTCGGCGACCCGCAGCACGGTCGTGTCGAAGGTGCCGCCGCCGAGGTCGTAGACGAGCGCGGAGCCGGGCGCCGCCTGGGCGGAGTAGTGCAGCGCGGCCGCGACCGGTTCGCTCAGCACCTCCAGCACGTCGATGCCGGCCAGCCGCGCCGCCTGCAAGGTGGCTTCGCGCTCCCGGATCCCGAAGTACGCCGGAACCGTGATCACCGCGCGGACAGTCCCATGTGGACCGAAGCGGGCGACGGCGTCGTCGACGAGGCTGCGCAGGATCAGCGCCGACACCGATTCCGGCGTGTGCCGCGCGCCGTGGAACAGCAGCTCGAACTCGGTGCCCATCCGGCGCTTGATCAGCTCGACGGTGTTCTCCGGGTCGAGGTTCTCCCGCGCCGCCGCCCCGACCACGGCCGTGTCGGCGGACGCGAAGTGCACCACCGACGGCGTGGTGAGCTCGCCGAGCCGGTTGCGCACCACCTCGACCTCACCGTCCACGATGGACGCGACGGCGGAGTAGGTGGTGCCCAGGTCGATGCCGAGCACCAGGCCGTCAGTCATTGCCGGACACCACGGTCGTGAAGTCGGTGCAGCTGACCGCCGAACTCAGGATCATGAGCACCATCCCGATCGCGAGGACCGCGATCAGCAGCCAGCGGTACGCCCGGTAGTTCGCCGGGGGTCGGATGGTCATACGGCCTCCGTGGTCGGCTTCTCGTCGCGGCCGAGGGCGAAGCCGCCGCGGCCCATCAGCCAGCGGAAGGGCGCCGCCGGGGTGAGCCGGTGTCCCGGCCTGGTCCCGGTCACCGAGGACACCACGAAGTAGCGCACCTCGGCGAAGTCCCGCTCCGCGGCCAGCACCAGGTTGTCCAGGCCCGCGGTGTTCAGCCACTCCCGCACCGCCCCGGCGCACAGGTCCGCGGCCCACGGCAGGTCGGTCAGCAGGTCCGCCTTGACCACCGTGACCGCCAGGGCCCGGCGCTCGGTCTGCACCCCGAAATCGCGCAGCCGCCGGGCCGTCACCTGGTAGACCTGATCGGGGTCGCCGCTGGCCGGATGTGCTTGCGCCAGGCGGGATTCCAGCGCGCCGCCGAGCTGGTCGCGCACCCAGCCGATGGCGAACGGGTCGACCACCAGCACCAGTCCCCCGGCGTGGTCGAGGAACTCCAGCTCGCTGTTGTCGTCCCGGTCGAGGTAGAACTCGCCGGCCGCGTCGAAGAGGTGCACCAGCGCCTGGTCGCGGGCCTTCGCCGAGCCGCCGCGGGTGAACCGCACCGTGATCGCCGCGGGCAGCTGCCCGGCCGGCGTCTTCGTGGTGTCGCTACCGGTGGTGATCAGCTGCTCGCCGTGTTCGAAGGCCTGTTTGCTGGCGCCGTCGACGAAGTCGAGCACGACGCCTTCGGCGGCGGCCCGGTCCCGCAGGGTGACCAGGCCCGCGTGCACGAGCCGCGTCTTGCCCGCCGACACCGGCCCGAACACCGGCACCCGGATGTCGGTGACCGCGCCCGATCCGCCCCGCAGCGGCCGGTCGCAGCGCTGGCACAACGCCTCCAGCCGCTTGGACGCCCGCAGCACGGTCGTCGGCAGCTTCGCGCCGCACCCGCAGGTGCGCGAAGCCGCGCCCAGCGCGCCGGGCCGGATGTCGTGGTGCACCACCTGGCAGCCGTCGCAGCGGTACGCGGGAACGGCCATCACGTGGTAGCAGACCGGGCAGCTGCCGCTGGCCTTCCGCAGCCGCCGCACGACGAAGTCGTAGCCGCGCAGCAGCCCGACCAGCGAACCCCGGCCGAGCCAGCCGATGCCGAGCACGACGGCCCCGATCACCAGCACTTCCGCCGCGCCGAGCAGGGAGCCCAGCGTGACGCCCGACCAGATCAGGACGGTCAGGCCGATGCTCGCGAAGCGGAGCTTGCTGCCGGTGCCGTAGCTGAAGCCCCACTGCCAGCCGCGCACGATGAAGCCGAAGCCGTTGTGCCAGGCCGCGACGAGGTCGCGGCGCCACTGCGCGGCGAGGTAGCCCGGCCAGGCCCAGTCGTGCGGGAACGGCCCCTTGGGCTTGCGCAGCCCGGCGGTGCCGTTGACCACGTCGTTCGGCGTCACCAGCTGCGCCTGCGCGGTGCCGCGCCCCGCCAGCACCAGGCACGTCGAGACGAACGCCCACGAGCTGCCGAACACCACGAACAGCGGGAACAGCCAGGCCAGGATCCCGATCACCACCGTGGCCAGCCACAAGCCGAGGCACAGCACCAGGAGGGCCCCGATCACATAGGGCATTACTTCTCCCGTCTGCCGAACAACCGGCGCGCGAACTCGCGGGTGCGGGCCGGTTTGGGCTTCTGCTGCGCGAACTCCTTCAGCCAGTCGTGCCAGCCCGCGGCGTACTCGGCCGCCACACCACGCAGCACCTTGCTGACCCGCCGGTAGTCGGTCGGCTTGTGCTGGCCCGCCCAGCGCTCCAAGGCCTTGTCGAACGCCGTCCGCACCTGCTCCGAGGCGGCGTCCTCCCAGCCCGTCAGGAACGCCAGCACGACCGCGTGGTCGCGCCGCGACTGCGCGGCCTGCTCGTCGCTCCACACCGCGGGCAGCGCGTGCACCAGCATCTGCTGGAGCTGGTCGCCGCCGCGCACGGTCACGTCGAGCGCGGCCGGCAGGTCCATGTCGAGCAGCACGGCGATGATCTGGTCCGCACGGGCGGTGAACACCGACTCCGAGATGTCCTTCAGCGTCACGGCATCGGCTTCGGCGCCCTTGCGGGCGAAGTTGCTCAGCCAGGACCGCAGCCGGCCGTCGCCCTCCCACAGCTTGCGCAGGTCGTCCCGGTCGCCGAGGTGATGTCCCAGCATCCGCAGGACGTCCAGGTAGCGGCCGGACACCTTGGACTTCTCCAGCACCGTGAACGCCCGCTGCGCCAGGGAATCCGAGACGGCCGTCGACGGCAGCGCGGTGAGGAAGTCCTTGAGTTCGGCCATGGTGGGCGCGGAGTTCCGGTACAGCGCCTCCCACACCGCTTCGCCGGTGCCCGGCCGGTCCGGCGCGCGCAGCTGCTCGCGGAACCGGGCGGTGGTCTCCTGCCGCACCGAGCCGCCGGAGGCCACCGCGGCGGCGGCGACCGCCGCGTCCAGCGGCATGAACGGATCGCTGATCGTCGGCGCCAGCAGCCGCCACCAGCGGGCGTCGATCGCCTCGGCGACCTCGGCGGCGCCGAGGCCCGCCAGGCGGCGGGCCAGCACGTCGCGCAGCAGGTCGATCAGCTCCGGCCCGCACGTCCAGCGCGCCGGGTCGACGCCCGCGTGCGGGTGCTCCGCCCACCACTCGACGAACCGCCCGGCAGCCCCGGCGAACCGGCCCACTCGGGGCCGCACGCCGAACCTGGTCGCGGTCCGCAGCAGCAGGTCCATCCGCTCCGGGGCGACGGCGCCGGCGGCCGCCTCGACCAGGATGCAGGCCTCCTCCACCTCGTCCGGGCTCCACGGCCGCGGCGACAGCGGGGCCCGGGAATCGGCCGGGGTGCCGCGCACGATCTCGTCGATCTCGCCGCGCAGCAACGCGATCCGCACCCGGCCGGCCTGCGCCGCGTTCGCCTCGGCCAGCTTCGCCAGCACCGGCAGCGCGGGCGAGGAGGCCAACACCGCGTCCAGCACCGGTTCGATGACGTCCGATGTGGACACCGGTGGCGGGGACACCAGCCAATCCGCCAGCGCCATCGCGGAATCCTGCCCGGACACGGCCTCGTCGAGCATCAGCACCCCGGCGGCCAGCCGCTCCGCCGTGCCCGGCCGCCGGTCGTCGCGGTTGCGGGCGAACTGGTGCGACAGCTCGATGGCGTCGACCACGTCGTAGGGGTCGGCGCCGAGGAAGCGCGGCACCCAGTGCCGGGCGGCGGCGGTCGGCTCGTCCTTCCGGCGTTCCCCGGTGACCAGGTTGAACACCACGTAGTCGGAGTTGCGGTCCGGATCGGCCAGCGACCCGGCCCAGTCCGGGTGCACCGCCAGCACCTCGTGGCGGCTGTACTGCGGGTTGGTGGCGAACACCCGGAAACCCACCCGCAGCGCCCGCTCCTGGGGCAGCAGGAGCGTTCCGGCCGCGATCCAGCGCACCGCGGTCTCGGCGTCCTCGCTGACGAACACCACCCGCGACGCGTCCTCGCCGTGCAGCCGGTCCATCGCGGAATGCACTGCGAGCAGCCAGGATTCGCCGTCCTGCCGGCTCAGCACCCAGTCCCGCAACGCCTCGACGCCCAGCGGCCCTGCCTCGGGTTCCGCCGACACCGCCGCGCATTCGGTGCTCTCCGCGGGCTCCTCGACCCACCACGGCGCGGCCCACAGCTGCGCGGGCCGGATCGGCCCGTACAGGTGCGGATCGGCGGTGGCCAGCGCGTGGGTGAACTGGTTGCCCTCCCGCACCCCACCGGTCTCGGCGCCCAGGTAGATCCCGCGGGCCGTCGCGTAGACGCCGTCGTGCACGTGCACCAGCGACGGCGGGTACTGCGAGACCTCGCGCTTCTCGCGCATCCAGCCCACCGGGGCCTCGTAGAGCGCCGAGCGCTGCACCGCGGTCATCATCTCGTCCGTGGTGCCCGGCGAGACGGCCTGGAACTGGAAGCCCGCGCCGCCGCGCAGGCCCTGGCCCGGCCGGCAGTCGGTGTAGTACAGCGACTGGAACTCGCGCCCGCTCATCCTCGGCTCCGTTCGATGATCCGGAAGTGGCTGAGCAGCCACAGCAGTGGTTCGTCCACGCGGAACGGCCGGACCCCGGCCGGGTCGATCTGCTTGCGGCCATAGTCCGGTTCCGCGCCGAGCGAGGAAACCGCGAAATAGCGGAACGTCTGGTAGTGAGCGCGCAGGTGCCCGTCGATGTCGTCGGCACCAAGGTCGGCCAGCAGCGCCCGCAGGTGCTCGTCGGTGTCCTGGCCGCCCGCCTCGTCGTACTGCGGGCCGGTGGCCGGCGGCCGGAGCAGCGGGTGGTTCTCGCCGAGCATCCCGAAGAACGCGTCGATCTTGGAGAACACCACGGCGATCGGGGTCTCGACCTTCCTGCGGTCGCTGAGCCCGACGCTGGTGCGCAGCATCTCGGTGACCCGGGTGAGCACGTTGATCGGCGGCTCGGTCCCCTGGCGGCTGGCGTCGGGCACCGCGATCCGGTCCGCCGCGCCCGGCAGCTGGAACGGGTCGAGCAGCACGATCAGCCCGTCCGCGGCGGTCAGGTACGCCTGGCTGTTGACGAATTCCTGAGTCGTCATGTCCTCGCCGGCGGCGTCGTAGAACGACAGCGTCGTGGTGTTGTGCACCTCGCGGCCGAACTGGACGCGCGGCTGCCGCCACTGCATGACGAGCGGGACGCGGATGCCATCGGCGGAACCGGCGGTCGACTCGAACAGCGACCGGTCGTCGAACAGGGCGTGCTCGTAGTCCGCCAGCCACTGCGCGGTGCCGACCCCGGCCTGCTCGCCTGCGAAGGAGATGTCGGCGCCGAAGCGGCGCCGGATGTTGTTCCGCAGCTCGTGCACCAACACCGTGGTGTAGACGGTCTTCCCGGCGTCCTTGCCGCCCACCACCCCGATCAGCGGGCTGCGGCCCTCGGCGAAGTTGGCGGGCAGCGGCGTGTGGCACACCGGGCATGCGCGGATGCCGCTGACCGTGCCGCAGTCCGGGCATGGTGCCCTGCGCGGCGTGCGCCCGAACCGCGACTGTGCGGGCGCGAAGGTCGGCCAGGACGCGGGCGCGTAGCCGGTGAGCCGCTGCCGCTCGGCGTCGACGGCCTTGCGGCACTTCTCGCGGCCGGGCGCGGGCCGGCCAGTGCACTGGAACCGCAGGCTGCCCGCGGGGAACCGGTGGTAGCAGTAGGGACAAGCGACCTTGGCCATCAGCAGCCCCTCCCAGGCTTCGGAGCAGTGTCCCGGCGGTGCGCGGGCCGTGCGTACTTTGTGCTGCTATAGCGACACAAAGTACGCACGGCCCCATGACCAGCGGAACCGTGGATCTGTGCCGGCTTCCGTGGTAATCGGCACTGTTTCGGCGTCGCGTCGGGGATGGGCATCAGGACACCTTCAGCTGGGAGATCGGCGGGTCGATCAGCTGGACGCCGGGGGCGTTGACGAAGCACCGCAGCCAGTAGGGCTTGCGGCGCGGCAGCTCGACGGTCAGCTCCAGCGGATCGCCGAGGTCGTGGACGTCGCGGTGCACGACCTGGCCGTCGTCGGGCTTGAGCGGCATGACGCGCCCGGGCGCGACGACCACCAGCACCGTGCAGTGCGGGACGGGCTGGTCGGCGGTCACCACGATGCGCGCGGTGCTCGTGCCGAAGAGCCGGTTCTGCCGTTCGATCCGGTAGCTGACCTGCGGTGGCGCCCCGGGCAGCACCAGCGCGACGGGGTCGGACCGGCTTTCGCCGTTGTCGGCGGACGCGATCGCGGACACCTGCACGCGCACGTCGCCCGGTCCGGCGTCGATCCGGCAGCCGCCGCCGGCCTGGTACTGCTGCCGGGTCAGCCGCACCCGCCCGGCCTCCGCGTCGGCCGCCGGATCAGCCCAGGTCACCTCGGCCATCCGGACGCCGCCCGGCCACACCCAGGACAGCACCAGCTCGCGGCCGAAGCGGCGCGCATCGAGCGAGGTGACCGGCGGCAGCGTCGCGGCCACCCGGGCGGTGTGCCGCACCGGCACGGTCTCGGCGGCGACCTCGCTGCCGTCCGGGCGGCGGTAGCGAGCGGTCAGCAGGTAGGTGTAGTCGCCGTCGACGTCCACAGTGGAGTCGCGAAAGGCGGTGCTGCCGTTGGCGGGAACGACGACGTCGTCGGATTCCCCGTCCCGGCGCCGCCGCACGTCGACGCCGACGACGTCCCGGTGGACGACCCAACTGCCCTCGACCGCCCCGGTGCGAACGGCCAGCCGGGCCTTGTGCACGGGAGGCACGACGTCGACCACCGCCCCGGCGGGCCGCGACCACGCACCGCCCGCCCCGGCGGCGAAAACCGCGTACCCGACGCTCCCGCCCGCCGCCACGGCGGCGTCCACGACCACCGTCTCCGCGCCTTCGGCGACCACGTCGCCGTCGTCGGCGTCGCCGGGCGTCCGCCCGGCTCGCCGCACCACCCGGTACCGGGTGGCGTCGTCGTGGTCGGGCTTCGCCCGCCACGACACCCGCACCCCGACGCCTTCCGGCTGCGCCGTCACGGCGTCGACCGGGCTCAGCGGGATACGCCGCAGCTCCGCCGCTATCGCGTCGTCGTCGGCGGCGAGCCGCGCGGCTTCGCCGAGCTGGCGCCTGGCTTCGGCTTCGGCTCCGCTGCGCAGCGCGCGGTCCGCCGCTTCGCGGAGGTCCCGCACCTGCTGCGCGTGCCGGTCGACGGCCGCTTTCGCGGCCGCGGCCTCGTCGGTGTCAGTGATCGCGGCCAGGGTTTGCTGGGCGGCGATGAGGTTTCCGGCGGCGAGGAGTTCGGTGACCTTCTGCAGGCCGGTGACCGCTGGCGCGGCGGAGCCGGTTTCGCTGAGCACGCTGATCACCGCCAGCCGTGCTTCGTCCGCGTCCAGGCTGCTGCGGCCGAGCACCCGCAGCAGCGCGCCGGCCGGTGCGCCGTTCTCACGGAGCCGTCGCACGTCGTCGAGCAGGTGGTAGAGCGCGAGCAGCCGGAGGTCTGCGCCTTCCTTACCCGCGGCGGTGTTGAGCAGGCCGAGCGCTTCGCGGGCGGGCTGGTTGCCGGAGCGCCGGTTCTCCCGCTCGATCGCCTGCTGAACGGCTTTGGCGGTGAGTCCGGCGGGTTTGGGCGGGCTGCTCTCGAAGTCAGCCAGGAGCTTGTAGCTGTCGAGCTTTCCGTGCAGGAGCTCGGGAATCCCGGTGATCTCGGCATCGCCCAGCAGTGCTTTCAGGCGGCGGAAGAGGGTGTCGGGCAGCCCGCTGGTCTTCGGCAGTTCCGTCGGCGGCGCGGTCCGCACCCCGGCCTTGGTCAGGGCCCGGTCGACCTCGGCGGGCGCCAGCTGGCCGAACGTCTCGCGCATCGCCTCCAGCTGGCCGGGCGTGATCAGGCCGAGTTCGCCGAAGTTCGCCTTCAGCATCACGACGAGTTCGTCGACCTGCGCCTGGCTGGCGCCGGCCCTGGCGTCGTTGCGGCTGCGCCACCAGGACATGCTGGACATCTCGTTGCCGGGCGCGCGCCGCAGCTCCTCGTCCTCGCGCAGGAAGGCCTTGTAGACGCTGGTGGTGAAGCTGGACTTCGCGGTGGACTGGGCGCTCTTGTTCCAGTGCGAGCGGATCTGGGTGAGCCGCTGCGCCAGCTCCGCGTCCGAGAAGCCCGGCTCGACCGCGTACCTGGTCAGCAGGTCGTCGGGTAATCGGCCGCTGCGCCCCCGCAGCGGCCGGACCACCTCGCGCTCGTAGACCTTGGGATCGAAGGGTTGCATCGGAGCCCGTCTCTGACCTCTGGTCGATCTTTGTCTTTGAAGCGGCGCAGCCGCTTAGCCCACCTACGCAACTTGCACCGCCGCAGGTTCTCAGGGGTCTTCTCGCGAAGACAGCCCCGACGTGGTGAATTGGCATTCATGATGTCGGGGATCCCACAGCGAGAAGACCCCTGAGGTTCCGCCACCCGCACCGCTATGCAGAACGAGCCTGGAAACAGGCACTTCAGCCGGAGACCGTGATCCCGGCGACCACCTTCTTGGCCTCCGCGACCTCCTCGTCGCTGCGGACGCTCACCCGGACCTTGATGTCCAGGGATTGCCCGGTGGACGGTTCGGTGGCGGTCAGCTCCAGCAGGCCCTCGTCGTCGACGGTCATCCGGATGTTCACCGGCGATCCGACCGGCAGCGGCGGCAGCCCGTCGATGAGGCCCTTGCCCTCGTTGATCGGCTTGTTCTCGGCGAGGTCCGGCCCGGCGACCACGCCGGACTGCTCGAACAGCTCGATCATCACCCCGGTCTGGCCCTCTTCGACGGTGGCCGCCTCCAGGACCCGCTCCGCGGTGGGCAGCGAGTCGTTGGCGTGCACGAGGTGCTTGACGAAGTGCTGCGTCGGCTTCTGGTGCCAGTCCGGGTCGCTGGTGTCCACCAGCTTCACGCCGAAGGCCTTGGGCAGCACGTTGCGGGTCTTCTTGGCGGCGAGGTTCTCCAGCGCCTTGACCGAAATACCGGTCTGCTGAGCCACGTTCTGCACGGCCTCGGCGACGCCGGTGGCACCCTGCCCGGCGGCGTCGGTCATCTCGCGGTGCACCACGCGGCCCAGCGCGTACAGCGCGGCGCCCTTGGCCACCGCCAGGTCCGGGTCGTGCAGCTTCGGCTCCCAGCCGAAGTCCGCGCGCAGCCGCTCGGCGACCGCCGGCATCTTCGTCGACCCGCCGACCAGCAGCACGTCGTCGATCTGCGCGCCGGGCTGCTTCTCCTGCAGCGTCGCCAGGGTGCGCTTGAGGATGTCGACGGTCTTGTCCAGCAGGTCCTGGGTTTCGGCCTCGAACTGCGCGCGGGTCACCTCGACGCGCGCGCTGACGCCGGCGCCGCGCAGCGCCACCGCCCGGGATTCCGCCTTGGAGAGCTGCTTCTTGGTGTCCTCGGCGGTGGTCGCCAGCGACTGCAGGAACTCCTCGTCGTCCTCGACCTCGGTGCCTTCCGGCGCCTGCTCCAGGAACTTCGCCAGCAGGTGGTTGCGCAGCCGCAGGTCCCAGTCCGCGCCGCCGAGGTGGTCGTCGCCGTCGGTGCAGACCACCACGATCTCGTCCTTCGACACCCGGATCACCGTGGTGTCGAAGGTGCCGCCACCGAGGTCGTAGACGAGGATCGTCTTGTCCTCGGCGTCGGTGGTCGCCTCGTAGTGCAGCGCCGCGGCCACCGGCTCGGGCACGATGCCGATCACGTCCAGCCCGGCGATCTGCCCGGCGTTCTTGGTCGCGCTGCGCTCCAGCATGCCGAAGTAGGCGGGCACGGTGATCACGGCGCGGCTCGCCTCGCCGCCGGTGTGCGCGGCCGCGTCCTGGGCGAGCTGCTTGAGGATCAGCGCTGAGATCGATTCCGGCGTGTAGGTGGTGCCGTCGAACTCGAACTCGGCATCGCTGCCCATCTGCCGCTTGATCAGCGACACCACCCGGTCCGGGTCGATGATCGCGGAGTTCTTGGCCACCGAACCGACGACCACGTTGGACGCGTTCTCGAAGAACACCACCGAGGGCGTGGTCTCGCTGCTGTCGGTGTTGCGGCAGACGGTCGGGCGGCCGGTCTCGTCGACGTACGAGATGGCCGAGTAGGTGGTGCCCAGGTCGATGCCGAACACCTTCAGGTCGCTGTCAGACATCTGCGCTCATCCCCTCTGCTCGCGGGTCGTTCTCGGTGGCGGGCGCGGTTTCGGCGCTCCAGCGGTACACGTGCACCCGCGCGGGGACGGTCACGCGATCGGTCGTGGTGTCCAGGTATCCGTCGGAGACGACGGCGGCGATCCGCTCGTGCCGGCCGGGGTCGTCGGCCGGGAGGACCTTGATGGCGCGATGCTCGCGCGCCGAGAACTCGGCGCCGATCTCGGGCCGGATCGGCGCGCTGCCGCAGCGTTCCAGGGCCTGTTCCGCGCTCAGCGCAAAGGATTCGAGGAGGTCCGCGACCTGTTGCCGGCCAAGCTCCGCAGGCAGCGTGCGGGCCTGGTGCAGCAGGTCCTTGCGAAGGTTCTGCAGGTCCGTGGTGATCGGGCGCAGCACGAGGTTCTGCTCCCCGGCGCGCAGCCGCTCCACCTCGCCGTGCAGCTTGTCGATGACGCGCTCGCGGGCGGCGGCTCGCTCGTGGTGCTCGCGAACCTGCTCGGTGAGCGCCGCAACAGCCTCGGTCAGCGGCGTGAGCGGGTCCGGCTCGGGTAACGGCTCGGCGGATTCCGCAAGCGGCTCAACCGGTTCCGGCGCCTGGTCCGCCTCCGGTGCCGCTGGTTCGGGTACGCCGACGACCGCGTCGACCGGCTCCCCGGTGTCCGCCCGCCGGTCGCCATGCCCTGGCTCGTCGCGCATGAACTCGCCCGCCTCGCTGCTCACCGCTGCCGCGGAGTGACCAGTAGATGATCACCAAGCCTAGTATTCTCCCGCACCGTTCAAGCGGGATTCGCGGACTTTGACGGCAGCACGGCGGAAGCGGTTCCCGGCGGCGATTGCTCCGAACCGGTGAGTCACGACCCGTGAGCACTTTGTGCTGTTATAGCGGCACAAAGTGCTCACGGCTGGTGACCAGCGGAAATGAAGTGGGTGGCGGCGCATCGGGGCGCGGACCGCCGCCACCCGCGCACTCACCGGGTGGCGAGCACGTCCTCGCGGAACACCTGCGGCGCGATCAGCACGCCACCGGCGAAGTTCCGCTCGACCTCGGCGATCTCGTCCGGGTTCGGCTTGGGGTTGTCGCAGTCCGGCCCGGCGCTGGCGCCCGACATCAGGTCCTCGCACAGCCCGGTCCGGTCGTCCGGCAGGCCGAGGATGTGCCCGAGCTCGTGCGCCGCGATGCGGATGGTGTCGTGACCCTCGTTCACGGCCTGGCGCCCCATCCAGACCCGGCCCTTGCCGAGCCCGATCACCTCGGCGCGCGGCCAGCCGTCGTCGGCGAGCACCACCACGTCGGCGGCGCCGCCGGAGGCCGGTTCCAGCCGGACGTTCTGCACGTTCTCGTTCCAGACCTGCGCACCGGCGTCCACTGCATCGCGGAATTCGGCCGCCTGGCTGGCGTCGTAGGTGACGACCCGGACGTTCTCCGGGACCGCCGCGCCGGCCGCGGCCGGGACGACGAGTGCGACCAGGAATGCGATGAGCAAACCGACGACGGGTCTTATCGTTCGGGGCAGGTTCATCTGCGGACCTCCTAAACGAACCGGATCACGGTGCCCTCGAACGTATTGCCCCCACCAGCGCCGCACGGTCTCCTGGCGTAGATGTGCCACAACGCGAATTTCCCGGAATAGCGCCGACCGGTTGCTTTTCCCGCGAAATACCGGAAATTGCGTGGCCGCCGGATCTGCGCAACAGCAGAATGAACTAGCGCCACCGGAACTTTGGGAGGACAACGAGATGACCGGCGAACTCAGGCCCATGCCGCAGGACTGGCAGCGCGCGCTGGCCATCGTCGCGCACCCCGACGACCTCGAGTACGGCTGCGCGGGCGCGGTGGCCGCCTGGACCGCGAGCGGCCGGGAGGTCTCCTACCTGCTGGTGACGCGCGGCGAGGCGGGCATCGACGGGGTCGCCCCGGAGCAGGCGGCGCCGCTGCGCGAAGCCGAGCAGATCGCCGGCGCCGCCGAGGTGGGCGTGCATTCGGTGGAGTTCCTCGACCACCGCGACGGCGTGATCGAGTACGGCCTGGCGCTGCGCCGGGACCTGGCGCAGCGCCATCCGCGAGCACCGGCCGGGGCTGGTGATCACGCTCAACCACCACGACAGCTGGGGGCCGGGCAGCTGGAACAGCGCCGACCACCGGGCGGTGGGCCGGGCGGCGCTGGACGCGGTGGCGGACGCCGGGAACCGCTGGATCTTCCCGGATCTCGTCGATCACGGCTACGAACCGTGGGCGGGGGTGCGCTGGGTCGCGGTGGCCGGTTCGCCTTACCCGACGCACGCCGTGGACATCACCGACACCCTGGACCGGGCGGTGGCGTCGCTGGCGGCGCACCGCACCTACCTGGAGGCGCTGAGCGACGAGCCGGCCGAGCAGCACGCCCGGAGCTTCCTGGAGGAAGCGGCCCGCGAGCACGCCGACCGCTTCGGCGGCCGCACATGCGCCGCGTTCGAGCTGATCGGCGAGGCCTGATGGGGTCCCCGTAGTACTCAGGAAATTTCGGGCGGATATGCCTGAGTAAGCTTCTGAGCTGGGGATCTTCGGGGTGCTGGCTGGAGGCGTGGGTGGCGCAGGTGTTCGCGGACGAGGAGTTGGAGCGCCTGCGGGGCTTCCCGGAGATCGGCCGGGACGAGCTGTTCCGGTTCTTCACCCTCACCCCTGCGGACGTCGCCTTCGTGGACCCGGGTCGGGGCCGAGGTCCGGCGGACCGACTGGGCCTTGCGGTGGCGCTGTGCACGCTGCCGTGGCTGGGATTCGTGCCGGACAAGGTGTCTACCGCACCGCCGGTAGCGGTGGCCCGGCTGGCCGACCAGTTGGGTATCGACCCCGTCGAGCTGCGGTCCTACGGCCGGCGGGCGAAGACCCGCACCGAGCACCTGCGGCTGGCCGCGCAGTACCTGGGTTGGCACCCGCTGTCGACGCTGGAGCTCAAGGAGCTCGACGAGTTCCTGCTTGCGCAAGCGATGGAGCACGACTCGCCCACGCTGCTGTACGGCCGAGCAGAAGATGCGCGACGCGCTGACCGAGCGCGGGAAGTCCGGAGAGGACCGCCAGGCCCTGCTCGACGAACTCCTGGACATCATCTTCGACCTGGGGCTCGACGACGAGCGGATCGGCGGGTTGATCCGGGGCGAGCGGATCGGGTGGCCCCGCCTACGGTCAG
>NZ_FNOK01000023.1 GCF_900106995.1 Saccharopolyspora shandongensis | reverse complement strand
CAGAGCTTCTTCCCGATCTCCTCGGTGTCCCAGCCTTCCGCCAGCAGCCGCAACACGCCGATCTCCCGAGACGTGTAACCGGCGGAATTCAGCCCACGCGGCTCCAGGACCTCGCGGTTGAGGTTCTCCACCTGCCGCAGCAACTCACCCAGCAGGTTGGCCGGCAGCACACCACCCCCCTCCGCCGCGACACGGATCGCATCAGCCAGCCGCTCGCCCGTGGCCACGCCGCGATGCAGCACCGCGACCACGCGGCACTCGACCACCCGCAACAGCACAGCACGCTCCAACTGCCTGGCCACCAGCACCGCGGGCGCGGCCGATTCGGCGGCCGCCTTGCTCATGCCGGCAAGGACTTCCGGAGTCACCCCGTCCGCGGCGAACACGAGCACGTCGACATCAGCGGGAAACGCGTCCCCCACGACGAACACATCCGCAGTGCCCAAGAGCATCTCGGTCAGCCCGGTCAAGGTGATGGGATCCGACGCCCACACCGCGACCCGGACCCGCTCACCGGGCTCCCGCGCAGCCGAGTTCATCGTGTGCATTGCCGATTCGACCTTGGTCATCATCGCGCTCTTCCTCCGACCTGCATTTCGAGCGTGCTGGTTGGCGCGACGCCCGATCATCCGTTCCGCCCCAGCGCTTTCGGCGGCACAACGCGCGAACCGCATGATTCGAGTGTCCTGCGCCGGGAAGGCCGATCGCGGCCTCGGTGTGGGCTCGCGGGAATCCCCTCACCGGGTCTCCCCGGCGGATCAGCCAGCGACCGCGCCGCAGCGCGGCCGCAATGGGTTGTGGGCAGAAACCGTTTCAGGGCGAGGAATTCGTCCGTCCACGACAGCCCGACCAGTTCATCAACACATCGTTGCGCTTGACGTCCACTTCGGACATCCGGTCTCAAGCCGCGGACCGCCCGCGCAGCGCGGCGCCCCGCAGGCTTCCGGTCGAGTTCGCGGCCGCCACCAGCTCCACTCGGGAGCGGCAACCGGTCTTGGCGAACAACCGGGTGAGCTGGCTCTCCACGGTCTTCTCGCTCAACCCGAGCGCCGAACCGATCCGCCGGTTGGTGAGCCCCATGCCGATCATCTCGACGATGCGGGACTCGGTGGCGGACCAGGGTTGCGCGGCGGACGGGGACTGAGCCGGGGCCGCCGCCAGTGGCGAACCGCCGGTTTCGCGGAGCAGCACCGGTTTCGGGAACTCGGCCGCCGGGCCCGCCAGGCGCTGCACCGCGGCGCGCTCCTCGGCCACCGCGGAGACAGCGAGCGCAGGGCACAGGCAGCTCAGCCGCCCCCGAACATCCCCCACCAGCAAGCCGTTCTCGACGAGCCGGTCCACGGTCCGGCCGCACTCGGCGACGTCCTCGCCCAGCGCGTCCGCGACCGCGGGCAGGTCATCGATGCCGAACGCACCGAGCCAGGCCGTCGTGGCGAGCAGCCGCGGGCCGAGGCCGCCGAGCCGCCGGGCGCGCAGCAGCAGGTCGTGGTCGTAGGGCAGGCAGATGGACGCCTGGTCGTCGAGGCGGAGACGGTCGCCATCGGCGACGAGCCGCCCCCTGTCCCGCAGCGCCTCGACCGTAGCCAGCACCGTGCCGGGGTTGCCGTACAGCGGCCCGAGCGCCGCGCGCAGCGCCGTGTGAACGCTCTCGTCCAGATCATCGCCCGCGAGGGCCGCGATGTGCTCGTCGGCGAGCGGACCAAGGTCGATCACCTCGTCCGCCAGGCCGAGCAGCTCGGCGGATGCCGGCGTCAGCGCGTCGTCCGGCTGGATCGACGCGACGACCAGGCAACCGGGGCGGCGGGCGGCCTGCAGCAGCGGGACGGGGTCGGCGATGTCCAGCACGTCGTCGACGAGCACCGCGACGGGACCGCGGCTGCTGATCCGGCCGAACACCCAGTTCAGCTCGGCAGCCACGGCCGGGAACCGCGCGGCCGGTTCCCCGGCCTGGCGCGGGCGGAACCGCTCCAGCGCGCTGATCCCGTCGACCAGCCCGCAGTCGCCGAACCGGTCGAAGTCCTGCCGGAGCGCGTCGACGACCGCGCCGATCCCGTACCGGTCGATGCCGGTTTCCGCCGCCGCGCGGGATCGGCCGCGCACCTGCGCCACCCGCGTCCCCCTGGCCCGCCAGCGGCGGCCCGCCGCGTCCAGCAGTCGCGTCTTCCCGATCCCGGCATCGCCGCGGACGATCAGCAGGCGACCGCGGGGCGCGCTGCTCCGCAATGCGGACCGCAGCGCCGCCAGCGCGTCATCCCTGCCCTCGATCGACATCTGTTCCCGCCCCATTGCCGTCCGTCCCCGTCCCCGGCGCCGTCGCGCCAGACTCGATGCACTTGCCGCGTCGGGGCGGACGCTAATGCCGGATGATCCGGAAACCAGGGGGTGGAAAGACTCCTGAACGACAGAATTTAGAAGTGCGCAAGAATTCCGAACCAGCGGATGACCTGGCAAGAAAAGCTTAAGAATCTCCTCACAACTCGGAACTCGATGCGCCGGGTCCGGCTGGCAATACTGGGATTCGTGCTGAACTCCCGACGGACGATCCCAACGCCGAACCGGACGATCCCGACCCTGCCCGAGACCGCGGGCCCGGGGACACCCCACGGCGCCGACGCTGCCCGAGAAGCCGGGCTGGATGCCCGTTCGTCCGGCCGCGAGGAACTGATCGCCCGCGTGCTCGACGTCTGCACCGCCCGCCCGGGGCGGCAGCTGGTCATGATCACCGGCCCGGCCGGGATCGGCCGCAGCTGGGCGCTGGCGCAGCTGCGGGCGCGGCTGTCCGGGCTGGACGTCTCCACTGCGGACATCAGGGCTTCCGTCGGGGATCGCGATTTCGCCGGTCTCGTGGGCAGGATCGCCGACGAACTGGGCGCGCCGCCGGTCCGCGGCGAGTCCGGCGCGGCCGCGGTGCGGCGTCTGTCGGCCGCCCCGATCCGAGGAGACCGGCTCGTGGTGCTCATCGACGACGCACACCGGCTCGCCCCCGAATGCCTCACCGCCGGGCTCGACGCGCTGGCCGGCGACCGGATCACGTTCGTCTGCACCGCCACCACGCCCAACGACGGCAGCGGTGGCGACCTGGCGTCGCTGCGCGCCCGCGGCCTGGTGCACGAGGAACGGCTCCGGCCGCTGCCGGTGTCCGCAGTGGACCACATCCTCACCTCGCTCCTCGGCGCCAAGCCCGCGCCTGGGCTGGCCGCCGAACTCCGCGACGCCTGCCGGGGCGTGCCCGCCCTGGTGCACGCCGCCATCGAGGGCTACCTGGCGGCCGATCGGCTGCGGGTCGTCGACCGCCAGGCGCACCTGATCGGCACCGGCGCACCCCGGCTGTCGATCACTCACCCGCTGTTCGCGGCCCTGCGCGATCCGGCGACCTGGGCCGTGGCCAAGGCCCTCTCGGTGCTGCACCCGCTGGGCGAGGCGGCCCCGGCGCTGATCGCCGCGACGGCCGGGATCGGCGAAGACGAGGTTCTCGGCGTCCTTCGCGAGCTGCGCGCTTCGGGAGTGGTCACGTTCCGGAACGGCTGGCGGTTCCGCGTGCCGATGCTCGCCGCGTTGCTGACCGCGTGCCTCGGCCCCTACGAGCGGAGCAGGAGCGCGCAGCTGGCCGTGACCGCGATCTGGGAACGTGCCGCGACCTGCCCCGATGACGGCTACCTGCCGGATCGGATCGTGGACGCGGGCAGGCTGGTGGACGCCGAACGGGCGGCGGCGGAACTGCTGGCCCACGGCGAAGCGGCACCGGAGGACGCTCGCGCCGTCCGATGGCGGTGGGCGGCGTGCGGCCTGATCGCCGATCCCGCCCGGCGCGCCGCGGCGCTGCACCGGCATTCCGTGCTCTGCGCCCAACACCAGAAGTTGGCGCCCGCCGCCGAGGCGGCCGAGGCTGCGCTGCGCGACCACCACGACTGGCTCGCGGCGGATTCCTCGCAGGAGCTGCAGATCATCGCCGCTGCCGGGCTCGCGAGCAACGGGAACACCGCCGCGCTGAGCGACATCGCCGCGGTCGGATGGCACTCGGGTGGCGACGCGACCCGGCTCGTGACTCGCGCCGCCGCGCTCTGCTTGCTCAACCGATGGTCCGACGCGCGCGACGAACTCCTGGCCGGGCACGGCACGTGGAACGCGGGCGGCACCGGCCCGGCCGCTTTCGGGCAGGCCATCGCCGAAGCCGCGGTGGCGGTCGCGGGCGGGACGGCACCGACGGCCTCCTCACTCGCCGTCGAAGCGGCCCGGACGCTGCTCCGGGCGCTCGGCTTGGGCTCCGCCGATGCTCCGGCGGATGGCGGTGCGGTCCGCGCCGCCCGATCCGGGCAGTGGGACCGCTCGCTGGACCTCGCCCGGGCCGCCATCGCCTCCGCGTCGCTCCACGGCGATCCGCCCGGGCAGGCCGCGATGTTCCGGGAGATGGCGACCATCCTCACGGCGCGCGGTCAGCTGAACCAGGCGCGGGCCGCCATCGAGGACGCCCGCTCCCGGCACCTGCTGCTGCCGCACCGGTTGGCCCTCCCGGAAGCGTTGCTGGACATGACGATCGGCGCGCCCCAGCAGTCACGCGCCGTCGTCGAGCAAGCGCTCACCGCCGCCGCCGAAACCGGTGTCGTCGCCGGGACCGACGAGTTGTGGCTGCACATCGCCGAATTGGAATCGCGGCTGGGCAACCAGGACGCGGCGAGGCTGTGCGTGGAACGGATCGAGCGGATCGCGGACGAGCTCGGCACCGCCGAGGCGGACCAGAACCGGCTGCTCGCGCGGGTATTCGTCGAGGGCGACTCGGGCGCCGCGGCGGAAGTGCTGGAACTCGCGGCGCAGCGGGACCGGCCCTTCGAGTTCGCGACCACCGTCACCGCCGTGGCCGAACGCGGGTTCGCCGACCGGAAGCTCCTGCTCGCGGCGTACGAGGCCTTCGGCGAGCTCGGCGCTCTGATCCCCCGCGCGCGGCTGCGGTTGCTGATGCGGGAGCGCAACGTCGCGGTCCCCGGCCGCAACGCGACGGTCGCGGAGAACGAGCGGCTGCTGGCCACCCTGATCACCGAGGGCCTGACCAATTCGCAGGTCGCCACCGTGCTGGGGACCAGCGAGAAGAGCGTCGAGGGACGGCTGACGAGGTTCTTCCAGCGCACCGGTTACCGGTCGCGCGCCGAACTCGCGACCGCGACGCTCCGTGGCTGCGCCTGACTCAGCGGAGCCGGGGCAGCCGGACCTCGAAGCAGCAACCGCCGGGCACGTTGCGCACCGACACATGCCCGCCGTGGGCTCGCACCAGCCCGTGCACGATGGTCAGCCCGAAACCACCACCCGACCCGGTTTTCGTCTTGCGGCCACGCCATCCCATGTCGAAGACCGAACCGAGGTCCTGCGGCGGGATCCCGCCGCACTCGTCCGACACCGACACCACCGCCCAGCCGTTCACCGCGCGGACGTCGACCACCACCGTCGTCCGTTCCGGGCTGTACCGGATCGCGTTCGACAGCAGGTTGTTGAACACCCGGGTCATGGACCGGTCGTCCACCCGGACGGTGACCGGCTCGACCGTCCTGGCGCGCAGCCGGACCCCGCGGCCGGCGGCCAGCACGTCGAGCCCGGCCGCCTCGTCGCTGACGAGATCGTCGAGGGCCACCTCCCGCGGGTTCAGGCGCAACGTCCCGGTCTGGATCTGGGAGAGCTGGAAGAGGTCGTCCACCATCGCGGTCAGGTGCTCGGTGTCCGCGCGGATCCTGCCGAGGTAGTCGTCCAGGTCGCCCACCACACCGTCCTCGATGGACTCCGCCACGGCCCGCAGCCTCGCCAGCGGGCTGCGCAGGTCGTGCGAGATCCAGGCGACCAGCTGCCGCCGGGACTGCTCGACCGCCCGTTCCCGCCGCCTGGACACCTCCAGCTTGTCGCTGGTGATCCGCAATTCCCGCGCCAGCTCGGCGAACTCCGCGCTCGGCGGGTCGTCCGGCAGCCGGAACCGCTGGGCCACGCCGAAGGTGCGGGTGGCATCGGCCAGCCGCCTGCTGCCCTTCAGCACGGACCGGCCGAGCAGCAGGCCGATCCCGAGCGACACCGCACCGGCGACGAAGTTGACCAGCAGCGTCACCACCACCGGCACTTCGGCGGACTGCGTCACCAGGACGACGGTGATGGTGCTCGCGTTGGTCCCGCAGACGGTGATCACGATGACCGCGATCAGCGAGTTCCCGACCGGGGATCGCCGGAGCAGGCGCAGCACCACGGCGCCGACGAGTCCCACGCCCACCGACTCGCACACCGCGATCAGCAGGATCAACGACGGATTCACCGCGGACCGCCCGCGGAACCGGTCGGGCCGAACCGGTGGCCGACGCCCCACGCCGTCGGGGTGACCGCCCGCGGCACGAGCTCGTGAGGGCGAAGAAGGTCCGCGCCGATCTCAAGGCCGCACAACCGATCCGCCGCTAACCCCACGGCGGCCGGCGGGAAACCGGTCCGTTTAGGACGGCGGGTGGGCATCTGGGCGACCGCGAGGTCGTCCGCCACGACCAGGATCCGCTGCCCTTCCTGGTGGGAGCGGGGATCCGCGGCACGATCCGTCTGCGTCATGTTCCGAACCTGCTTCAGAGCGTTGATCACTCCACACTAGTCACCGATCAACACGACCCGGACACGTTCTTGCCGCTGCGGCAAGTTCGGCCCGCAGGTTCTTGCCGCTGCGGCAAATCCGGCACGCAGGTTCACGCCGCCGCGATCAAATCTGGCGGCCCGTCAGCGGCCGGCCGTCTCGGCCAGTGCGGTGTCGAGGATCGCCAGGCCGCGATCGATCTCGGCGTCGGTGGCGGTCAGCGGCGGGGCGATGCGGAACGTCCCGCCCATGCCGGGCAGCTGCACGATGTTCATGTGCAGCCCGAGCTCGGCGCAACGCCGGGTGACGGCGGCTCCGAGTTTGTCGGCGTCCTCGCCGCCCGGCCCGCCGACCAGCTCCAGCCCGACCAGCAGGCCGCGCCCGCGCACGTCGCCGATCACCGGATGCCGCGCGGCGAGCTCGTCCAGCCCGCCGCGCAGCCGCACACCCAGTTCGCGGGCGCGCACGTCGAGGCGGTCGCGGCCGAGCACGTCCAGGACGGTGTTGCCGACCGCCGCCGGAAGCGGGTCGTTGACGTGCGTGGTGAAGAACAGGAACCCGCGGTCGTGGGCTTTCTGCTCGATCTCGGCGCTGGTCAGCACGGCCGCGAGGGGCAGCCCGGCGCCGAGGGTCTTGGACAGGGTGAGGATGTCCGGGACGACGCCGTCGCGCTCGAACGCGTACCAGTCACCGGTGCGGCACAGCCCGGTCTGGGCCTCGTCCAGGATCAGCAGCATGCCGCGCTCGCGGCACTTGTCCCGCAGCGCCGCCAGGTAGCCCGGCGGGAGGTCGATGACGCCGCCCGAGCTCAGGACGGGCTCGACCAGGCAGGCCGCGAGGCTGCCGACCGACTGGGCGTCGATCAGCTCGAAGCCCAGGTCGAGCTGCCGGCGCCAGTCCAGGTTCCCGTCGGCGTCGACGATCCCCGGCCGGAACCGGTCGGGGACCGGCAGGGCGAAGTTCCCCGGAGCGGCCGGCCCGTACCCGACCCGCCCCGCGCTGTAGGTGGCGTTCGCCGCGGCCTGGGTCATGCCGTGCCAGGACCGGGCGAACGAAACGACCTCGTGCCCGCCGGTGACGAGCTTGGCCATCCGCAACGCGGCCTCGTTCGCCTCGGCGCCGGTGGTCAGGAACATGGCCTTGTCCAGCGGCTCCGGCAACGTCTCCGCGAGCCGCTGCGCGAGGTCGAGCACCGGACGGCTCAGCATCCCGCTGTAGAGGTGGTCGAGCCGGGCGACCTGCTCGCGAACGGTCGCGACGATCTCCGGGTGGGCGTGGCCGAGGATCGCGCTCATCTGCCCCGAGGTGAAGTCGAGCAGCTCGCGCCCGTCCTCGGTGAACACCGAGCTCCCCTCGGCGCGAGCGATGATCTCGGGACTGAAGGCGCCCCGCCCCGAGTAGCGGACCAGGTGGCGTTCGGGCGCGGTGCGCGCGATGTCGTCCAGCATGGTCCCGACGCTACGAAGGGACGTAGCTTCGCGTCCATCACACGATTTCGACGATGCTGTTCGATGGAACTGCACAATGGTGGCATGCTCAACCCGTGGCGCCTGCGCCTGCTCGGGCTGCTCGACAGCCTCGGCACCGTCCGCGCGGTGGCCGAGACGCTGCACATGAGCCCGTCGACGGTGTCCCAGCAGCTCGCCGTGCTCGAAACCGAAACGCGCAGCCGGCTCATCGAGCGGTCCGGGCGCCGGGTGCGGCTGACCCGGACCGGGCTCGCCCTCGCCCGCCGGGGCCGCGAGATCCTGGCGCAGATGGCCGAGGCGGAGGCCGAGCTGCGCGCGCTCAACGACGAGCCGATCGGCACCGTCCGGCTCGGGGTGTTCCAGAGCGCGATCTACACGCTCGCCGTGCCGGCGGCGGCCCGGCTGTCGGACTCGCACCCGCACCTGCACGTGGAGCTGATCGAGTCCGAACCGCACGAGAGCGGGGCCGCGCTGCGCACCGGCGAGGTGGACGTGATCGTCACGACCACGGACTACGTCAAGTTCCCGTGGGACCGGGACCTCGAAGTCGTCCCGCTGGGGACCGATCCGGTGGTGCTGCTCCTGCCGCCGGACCATCCGCTCGCGCGGCGCCGGGTGATCGACCTCGCCGCGTGCGCGGAGGAGACCTGGGCCTGCGACCGGCCGGGCTCGTACATGGCGGAGCTGACCCAGCGGCTGTGCCGCGAGTCCGGCTTCGAACCCCGGGTGGCCTGCCGGTTCAGCAACTACCTGCTGCTGCTCCAGCACGTCGAGTCCGGCCGGTCGGTGGCGCTGCTGCCCGCGCTGGCGGTCCCGCCCGGCACTCCGGTCGTCACCCGCGAGCTCAGCACACCGGTGCACCGCAACGTCGCGATCGTGCGGCGCCGGGAGGCGGGGCTGCGCGCGGCCGTGGACGCCGTCGTCGAGACGCTGCTCGACCACCCGGACATCCCGGCCCTCTCGCGGCGTCCGACGACCATCGCGGCGGCACCGGAACCTGGGACGACGGTGACGAACTGAGCGAGCACTTCGTCCCGGGCGGAGTCCGGGGCTGAAGGCGGACCAGGTGGCGTTCTGGTGCGGCGCGCTACCGCGGGCGGGGCGAAATGAGCGGCCCGACGACGGCGGCTACTGCGCGATACGGACGAGGGTGTCGAGCTGGGCAGCGTTCAAGTACTGCTCCAGCAGTTGGCCGATGAGCGGGGCAGCTCTTACCGGCAGCGAAGAGCTCGTCCCGGACCGGATGGCTTGCACGTGGGTCCGCAACTCGTCCGCGACGCGCTGCCTGCGCTCGTCGGTGGCGTCCGGCGGCATTTCGGCCAGGCATCTGAGCGCATCCAGGAACTCCGCGCTCTGCGCGTGCTCGCCCACGGCCGCAAGTTCCTCGCGACGCGCACGGACGTCGGAGCCGGGCAGGTGCCCCATCAGCGTGGCGACGTCGAGGTCCAGTCTCGTCGCATCGGGCGGGAGGCGGGCGACGTCGTGCAGCCGGGTGAGGTCGCCGTGGACGTCGGCCGGGATGTCGGGGCTGCGCCCTTCCACGCGCAGGGCGCGCACGAGATCGCGTTGCGCCTTCAACCGCTCGATCTGCGAGTCGATGCCGGCTTCGACTCGCTCGAGAATCGTCGCGCTCGTGTCCGTCGACTCGTCGTCCAGCATGGCCGGCACATCGGCGAGGCTCACCCCGAGCTCGGCGAGATGCCGGATGCGCAGAAGCCGTACCAGGTGGACCGCGGTGTATCGCCGGTAGCCGTTCGAGGACCTGCGCGGCTCGGGGAGCAGACCGATCTGGTGGTAGTGCCGCAGTGTCCGCACGGTCACACCCGCAAGATCCGCGAGTTCCTGCGACCTCATGGAAGTTCTCCGTTCCATCAGCAAACTTGACTCCGACGCTACGTCGTAGTTTTTCCTCGGTCCAAGAGATCACGCGCGATGACGTGAGCACAGACCGAGGAGACGACATGAACCAGGCGCCGCCGGCCCGTGACGGCTACATCGACGAACGCGGCAAGATCCCGCAGGCGTTGTTGTACGTCCAGGCGTACCGGGACCGGCAGCAGCTGTGGCGCACGATCCTGGCGATGCTGGCCGGCCTTGGCGCGCTGCTCGCCGTGCTCTTCGTCGCGGCCGTCCCGGTCGGAACCGCGCTCGACCGCCTCCTCGGCGTGACACCGTTCGATCCGGCTGCGCCGTCGTTCACCGTCGGGTTCTGGATCGCCGGAAACCTCCTGCTCGCCGCGCTGATCCCAACGGCGGGGTTGCTGCAGTGGTCGATCTACCGGCAGAAGCCTCGATGGCTGTCGTCGTTGGCAGGTGGCTTCCGGTGGCGGGTTCTCGGGCGTGCCGCTGTCGTCATCGTCCCGTTGTGGGCCGCGTACATGGTCGTTCTGCAGTTCGTCATGCCGACCGGACCGATCCAGCTGACCGCGACGACCATCGCGCTCTCCGCCGCCGCGGTGATCACCGTGCCCCTGCAGTCCGCGGGTGAGGAGTACCTCTTCCGCGGCCTGCTCTCCCGCGCGATCGGTGCGCGCTTCCGCCACCCGGCCGCCGCGTTCACCGTCGCCACTGCCGTCACCGCTGTGCTGTTCGGTGCGATCCACGGCGCCGTGAACGGCTGGACCCTCGCCTACTACATCATCTGCGGGGTGGCCCTCTCGGTGGTGGCGCAGCGCACCGGTGGCCTCGAAGTCGCCGTTCTCGTCCATGCGGTGAACAACACGATGCTGCTCGTCCCGACGATCCTTGCCGATCGCCTGGGCACGCTGTCGGCCCCCAGCGGTCCGGTGCTGATCATCCCCATGGCCGTCATCGCCCTGGCTGCCGCCATCGTGTGGCGGTTGGCACCGCGGATCACCTCGCCCAGCTGATGGAACCACCCGGCGGTCGATCCGGTGCCGGCCCGCCCTGAACGCGTCGATGGCCGGGACACCGGGGGCGGTGACCAGCGACCGCGGTCAGGTTTCGTCCTCGACCGACATGCGGCGGAACGCAGTGGTGGACGTATAGCTCTTGGCCGGGCCGGTGACTATCCACACCTGACACCAGTCATCCAGCCCGTGGATGACGACCTCGCCGCGGTAAAGATCATCGCGGCAAGGATGACGTACCGACCACCGGCCGTCTCGCAGGTCGAGATCGTGGAAGAAACCGCCGTGGTCGAAATGCACGTCGGCCAGCCCCGGGCCACGCACCCGGAAATGCAGGACCCGGGTCGCCGGTCCCTGGTACTCCCCCATGACCAGCGTTCCACTTTCCCGGTAGACGAGCGCGTCGTCTTCAGCGGTGAAGCTCGCGACGCCGGTGAGCGTAGCCATACCCGCACCGGTGGAATCGACGATCTTCCGGTCGAGCCCCCACCGCCCGGCGAAGTAAGCGACGAGGTCGGTAACCCGGAAACCGGTATCGGTGTGCGCGGAGTCCACACGTGCATTCTGCCGCACAGGGGCGTGTCCACCTGCTGAGCCGGGTGGCCTCAGCGGCCAGGGGATTCCCATTTTGCCTAAAATCGGGAACTTCCCCGGGAACCTCGTGAACAGGCGGGTGAGGGCACCTGTGCCCATTGATACCGCAGCGCGAAGGTCGCGCCGACCGGCCCTGTCCGCCCCCCGGCTCCGCCGGACACCGGTGACATCCCGCTTCGGCACCCGCGTGATGTTCGAACCGGTCGTGAGTGCGTACCGGGGCTCCGGCCCGGGTGGGCACTCACGACTGCATTGTGGACGGTGGTCGGCGCGGCGCGAACCGCGCCGACCTGTCACTAAACGTAGCGGATGACGTGCAGCGCCAAGGTTTCCTGGTCGAAGGACGGGTGCCCGTTCTCGGCCAGCGAGTCGATGAGCCGCACCTCGCCGCCCTCGTTGACCGCCACCAGCAGGTTGCCCACCGATTCCCGACCTCGGAAGTCCGTGCGGCGGATCCACACCAGCGCCTTCGCGCCCGTCGGCGCGCTCGCGATCTCGGTCAGGACCTCGCCCCAGCTCTGGTGGATGGTGGCGCTCAGCGCCGGGCCGAGCTCGCGCATCGTGGGCTCGAACCACGCCGCGGCGGCGGGGGCCGGGGGCGCGGAAAGCCCCTCCTGCCGCGCGTTCCACCCCATCAGGTAGCTCCACGGGTCGTTGTTCGGCAGCCCGAACGGGGCCTCGCCCGCTTTCTTCGGCACCACCAAGGCGGCATCCAGCATCTGGTCCCGCCAGTCGCCGAACTCCTGGAAACGCCGGGTCGTGCAGGCGAACAGCCAGCCGCGTTCCGTCTCGTCCGCCTCGTCCGGGCTCACCACGACCACCGGTTCCTGGTAGGTGTGGTCGAGCCAGCTGGTCGCCTTGTCCAGCGCGGCTTGCAGGTCCGGCGCGGCGTTCTCCCAGGGTGCCCGGAGCATCTCTCCTTCGCGGCCGATGGGCCGGTGGAAGCGGGCCACCACGAGCTGTCCGATCTCGTCGTCGTTCAGCCGCGCCAGCGAACCCCGTTGCCCGTCCAGGAAAACGGCTTGCCCGTCGTCGTTGAACGCGTAGAGCAGGTGGCCGGTGATCTCCATCCCGGCGTGCTGCCTGCGCAGCCACACCGCGCTGCGCGTGCCGGGCCCGCCCTCGAAGAGCATCGACGTCACATCCGCCCAGGTCGAGCAGGTGGCCACCTCCGCGGTCGGGAAGTGCACGGTCAGCATCCGGTCCCACCAGCCGGGTGCCTCGTCCAGCGGCTCCCACGGCAGCGCCGAAGCCGGGCGGCGGTCCACCGCGGCGTCCGTCGCGACCAGGCAGCTGCGCGCGTTGACCCGCCAGCGCCACGGCTGCTGGTCGGCCAATCCCGCCGCCGCGTTGAGCTCCTCGTCCAGCGGGTCGGCGTTGGCGACCGGGAACGGCTCGCCGCCGTCCTTGGGCACCGCGATGGTGGCGGCCAGCAGCGGCTCGGCGGAGCCGCCCGCGTAGTCGCAGCCGAACAGCTGGGTCCGGTCACCGTCGACCAGCGGCTGGTCATCGATGAGGTGACCAGGCCCCCGTACGTGCGGTCCAGCCAGTCGGCGGCCCTGCGGGAGAGATCGTCGCTCATCGTCACCTCGGTCAATGCTCGTCCGACAGCTCGGACCTCTTGGATCTGCTCAGTACGCGGCGGAAGCCGCTTGCAGCGTGGCCCACCGCAGCTGCCGAAGTGCGCGCTCGACTTCAGTGCACGGGAAATCCCCCACCATCGCGCCGGCGGCTCATCCCGGCAACGTGACGCCCGCGGGCGCGGGCTCGCCGGCCGCCTGCAAGCCTTCCTCCGGGACCCCGACCGCGTTCGGGCGGTTGTCACCCGTACCGCGCACCGCATCCCGGAACTCCTGCGCCCCGATGCGCGTCGATGCGGGCGCGCCCGGGTTGAGCAGCACGTCGACGCCTTCTTCGGGCAGGGCATCGGCGAGCTCCTCGGCGGTGGCCTCCGCCCACACCGGGACGGTCAACCGCTGCGCGTGCGCGTAGGCGGTCAGCACCAGCACCGACGGCTTGCCGTCCGGTGCGCGGGTGACGATCGGGATGTTCTCCTCGTCCAGGCCGATGACCAGGTGCGATCCGGGCAGTGATGCCAGCAGTTCGGGAACGGCCAGCTCTCCCCGCATCACCAGCCGCAGCGTGGCGTCCACCGGGTCGGTCGGCGAGTCCGGGCTGGACGGCTCGTAGGCGCGGTTCGGGCGGAAGTCCCGCAGCGAACCGTCGCTATCCATGTACCAGGAACCGACGATCGCGGTTTCCGGCGGCTGTTGCTGCTCCTGCTCGGGCTCCCACTCGGGGTCGATGAGCACGACCCACTGGTCGACGGGCTCGCCCTCGGCAACCGGGGCGGTTCCGGGCGTTTCGTCCTCGGACATCGAAGGCTCCTCGCTGCTTCCTGTCGGCTTCAACGTTGTTCCGCCGGTGGCTCGGGCAGAGTTCCGCCCGCGTCCGGCTCGCCGGTTCCCGCGTCGGCCATCGCGTGCTTGAGCGCGCTCGCCAGCACCCGCATGGACGTGGGCGCGCCCGGGTTGAGCAGCACGTCGACCCCCTCGTCGGGCAGTGAGTCGGCCAGCGCCTTCGCCGTGATCTCCTGCCAGGTCGGCACGTCGACCCGCCGGGCGTGCACCGGCGAAGTGGCCACCAGCACTGACGGCACCTTGTCCGGGGAGAGTGTGACGACGGCGTTGCCGTCGTCGTCCAGCGCGATCAGCAGCAGCGCATCACGCATGGCCTCCAGCAGCGCCTCGCTGCGGTAGTCGCCGCGTACTACCAGTTGCAGCACCGCGTCCACCGGGTCGGTGGCGGAATCCTCGCGGGAGGGCAGGTAGTCCGGGTTGGCCTGGAACGCGCTGACGGTGCCGTCGGCTCCGATGCGCCAGGAACCGAGGACGGCCTCGGGCGGCGGCTCTTCCTCATCGGACTCGGGCTGCCAGGCCGGGTCGATCACGAGGGCCCACGCCTCCTGGTCGGGACCAGCGGGTGTTTCCTCGCTGGGACCAGCGGGAGCTTCGCCCTCCTCCGGAGTCGGGTGGTCACTGGTCACTGGTGATTCCTTTCTGCATGCGCTGTGCCTGATCACCGTTGCGGGTGCCCGGCGTGTCCATTCGCACCATGGTCCGGGTGTGTTGACGCGGGAACACTAGCGTGGTTTGAGCTTGGGGATCTTCTTGAGTTCTTCCGCGCTGTACCGGGTTCCTTCGTGTACCTCGATGTATTCGCGGCCGCGCTTGAGGTAACTGCTGACCCAGCCCGCGTTGTTCGAGGCGGTGATCGGGATGGTCGTCGTTACGTCATCCCGGCCGGCGATGAAGGGGTTCTCGAAGCCGAGTTCACGGGCCGTTGCCACCGAGTCCCGCAGCAGCGTCGCGGCTTGCTCGGGCTGGCTGTCCGCGAAGCCGGTTTTCGTGCCCACGGCGGCCCGGCAGAACAGGAACAACATGCTGCCGTTCGGGTTCGCCGCGTGCATGCGGTGGAACTCTTCCCGCTGGAACAGCACCTTCGTCAGAGTCTCCCCGGACACCGACAGCTCGACGCCGCGTTTCAGGCGGAGCTCGGCACGCTTCCCGTTGCCGTGTCCGGCGAAGAGGTTCGGGCCCGCCTTCACCCGGACCCGAGCGCCCGTGTCAGGGTGGGTGAAAGTGGTGGTGACCGGCGCGAACGGACCGGGCGCCAGCCGGTGCAACGGATCACCGTCATACAGATTCATGAAGCCGAGTCCGTCTTCGCTGCGGAGAGCTGTTTCGCCGTCTTCCATTGGCCTGGTCCGCGCCACGGAATCCATGCTGTCGAGCGCCTCGGCGACCAACTTGTGGAACATCAACGGATAGGGATCCAGCGTCATGCCGTTGACCCGCACCCATCCGGTGCTATCGCTGGTGAGCTCGAAAGCCTCCACTTCGTGTGCGTAGAACGTGACCTCCGCGCCACTGTCCTGGTCGATTCCGGTCAATCGCTGGTCGGCGTCCAGGATGTGCGAGGCCTTCGGGAGGAAGCGCTCGAAGAACTCGACGTTGGCGATGTTGCCCGGCGAATACTTGTTGTTGACCTGGCTCGTCCAGCGATTGGTGTACTCGATCCAGCCCTGGTTGTCGGACACGCCGAAACGGCCGTCCGGCAACTGGGACACCTCACCCTCGGTTCCTTCGACCGAGCCCAAGAACCCCAAGTCCGCCAGCTGCCTGACAGTGGCCTTCAGCTCCGCGTTGTGCGAGGTCAGCAACCGGACCTTGACGGCAGGGGCAACGAGGGAGAGATATCGGAACTCTCCGAAGTTCATCAGGATCGTGGCGAGGCCTTCGCTGTCGATGCGCACGTCACGACCGTCCAGCAACGGCATAGCGTACTTCCGACTCGGCCCGTCGATGTCGATGTCGACGTCGACGTCGACCAGGTCTTCGGTTTGCTCGGCCGTCGGATCGGGGCGCTTCGGGTGTTGTGCCGCTTGGGCGGGCGTCTCCCCGGGCATCGTCGCGATGGTCCGGAGGTAGCCACCGCTCAAGCCGAACCTGTTGGCTTGGGTGAACGACACCCCGAGTCCCTCCCCCCGCATCATCGCGTACGCGAGGTCGGTCATCCGGATGGTGGTTTCCCCGTTCCTGTCCCACGCCCGCACCGTGACATCGGGATCCACGAAATCGGATGGCACCGGCACGATCCGGCCGGAATTCGCCGAGCCGCGGCGGGTAGCGCCGATGAGGCGGGAAAGCAAGCCCGGTTTGAGCTTGGGGAGCTTCTTGAGTTCTTTCTCGCTGTAACGGGTTTCCTCGTGCACCTCGATGTACTCGCGGCCGTCCTTGAGGTAACTGCTGACCCAGCCCGCGTTGTTCGAGGCGATGACCGGGACCTTCGCTGCCACGACATCCCGGCCGGCGTAGACGACGTTGTCGAAGCCGAGTTCACGGGCCGTTGCCACAAAGTCCCGCAGCAGCGTCGCGGCTTGCTTGGGCTGGCGGTCCGCGAAGCCGGTTTCCGCGCCCACGGCAGCGCTGCAGAACAGGAACAGCATGCCGCCGTTCGGGTTCGCCGCGTGCATGCGGTGGAACTCTTCCCGCTGGAACAGCCACTTCGCCAGAGTCTCCCCGGACACCGGCAGCTCGAGGCCGCCGATGTAGAGCTCGGCGCTGTGCTTCTGGCCGTGTCCGCTGAAGTAGTTCGGGCCTACCTTCACCTGCACCTGAGCACCGGTGTCAGGATGGGGGAGAGTGGTGATGACCGGCGCGAACGGACTGGGCGCCAGCCGGTTCAACGGATCGCTGTCGTGCAGATCCACGGAGTCGATTCCGTTTTCGTCGCGGAGAGCGTCCACGCCGTCTTCCATTGGCCTGGTTCGCGCCACGGAATCCATGCTGTCGAGATTCTCGGCGACCAACTTGTCGGCCAGCCCCTGGCCGCGAACCAGCGTCAGGCCGTTGACCCGTTCCCATCCGGCGCTCGTGCTGGTGGTGAGCTTGAGATCCACCTCGTCTGCGTAGAACTTGACCTCGCGAAAGTACCCGACCTCGTCGCGAAAGCGCGTGGTCAATGGCTTGTCGGCGTCCAGGATGTACGAGGCCTTCGGGAGGAAGCGCTCGAAGAACTTGATGTTGGCGATGTTGCCCGGTGAGAACTTGTTGTTGACCTGCCTCTTTCCGCGGCGGTCGTACTCGGTCCAGCCCTGGTTGTCGGACACGCCGAAACGGCCGTCCGGCAACTGGGACACCTCACCCTCGGTTCCTTCGACCGAGCCCAAGAAGCCCGAGTCCGCCAACTGCTCGACAGTGGCCTTCAGCTCCGCATTGTGCGAGGTCAGAAACCGGACCTTGAGATCGGGGGCGACACTGGAGAGATATCGGAACTCGCCGAAGTTCATCAGGATGGCGGCGAGGCCGTCGCTGCCGATGCGCACGTCACGACCGTCCCACAACGGCATCGCGTACTGCCGGCCCGGCCCGGCGCTGTCGATGTCGACGTGGAAAAGGTCCTTGGTTTGCACGGCCGCCGGATCGGGACGCTTGGGGTGTTGTGCTGCTTCGGCCGGCGTTTCGCCGGGCATCGTCGCGATGGTCCGACGGTAGTCGCCGGTCAAGTCGAACTTGTTGGCGCGGGTGAACGACACTCCGCGTTCCTTCTGCATCATCGCGTACGCGAGTTCGGTCATCCGGATGGTGGTTTCCCGGTCCCCGTCCCACGCCCGCACCGCGAGACCGGGGTCCAGGAAATCGGAGCGCACCGGCACGATCTGGTGGGGATTCGCCGCGCGCCCGGAAGACGACTGCTCCTTGGTGTGACCTGAGCCGCGGCGGGTAAAGGCGAGGAGGCTGGAAAGCAAGCCCTTCTTGTACTTGGGGATCTTCTTGAGTTCTTCCGCGCTGTAACGGGTTTCCTCGTGCACCTCGATGTACTCGCGGCCGTCCTTGAGGTAACTACTGACCCAGCCCGCGTTGTTCGAGGCGGTGACCGGAATGGTCGTGTATACGACTCCCCGGCCGGCGATGAAGGGGTTCTCGAAGCCGAGTTCACGGGCCGTTGCCACCGAGTCCCGCAGCAGCGTCGCGGCTTGCTTGGGCTGGCGGTCCGCGAACCCGGTTTCTGTGCCCTCGGCAGCGCCGCAGAACATGAACAGCATGCGGCCGTTCGGGTTCGCCGCGTGCATGCGGTGGAACGCTTCCCGCTGGAACAGCACCTTCGTCAGAGTCGCCCCGGACACCAACAGCTCGATGTCTTCGCCGTCGCGGCTGATGTGGAGCTCGGCGTTCCCTGTTTGGCCGTGTCCGGTGAAGAGGTTCGGGCCTGCCTTCACCCGGACCTGAGCACCGGTGTCAGGGTGGGTGAGAGTGGTGGTGACCGGCGCGAACGGACTGGGCGCGAGCCGTTTCAACGGATCACTGTCGTGCAGATCCAAGCTGATTCCGAATTTGTTGCGGAAAGCCTTCGGGCCGTCTTCCTGTGGCCTGGTTCGGGCCACGGAATCCATGCTGTCGAGCTTCTCGGCGAACGACTGGTCGGGCAGCTGCATGTCGGGAATCAGCGTCAGGCCGTTGGCCCGTGCCGATCCGGCGCTGGTGCTCTTGCTGGTGAGCCCGTAAGTCCACGCCTCGTGCGCGTAGAACTCGATCTCTGCGCCATCTTTCGTGCGGATTCCGGTCAACGGCTGGTCGGCGTCCAGGATGTACGAGGCCTTCGGGAGGAAGCGCTCGAAGAACTCGATGTTGGCGATGTTGCCCGGCGAATACCTGTTGTGGACCTGGCTGTTTCCGACGTGATCGTACTCGATCCAGCCCTGATTGTCGGACACGCCGAAGCGGCCGTCCGGCAACTGGGACACCTCGCCCAGGGTTCCTTCGAGCGAGTGCTTGAAGCCCAGTCCCGCCAACTTCCCGATGGTGCGCTCCAACAGCACGTTGCGCGAGGTCCACATCCGGACTTTGAGACTCCCACCGAGATAGGCGAAGGACCGGATCTCCTTGGAGTTCATCAGGATGGTCGCGATGCCTTCGTCGTCGACGCTAACGTCACTGCCGTCCCGCAGCGGCGTGCCGTACTTCCCTCCGGCCATTTTGATATCGATGTTGAAGACGTTCTTGGTTCGTCCGGGCGCTATTTTGGGTCGGTTGGGGTGCTTTGCGGCCTCGGCAGCCGTTTCGCCGGGCATCGTCGGAACGGTTTGGTCATCGCCATCGCCCACATCGAGCTTGTTGTCTCGCGTGAACGACACACCGAGTCCATACCCCTGCATCTCGTGGATCTCGAATTCGGCCAACCGGACTCTGATCTTCCGGTCCTTGTCATCCCACGCCTGCACCGTGACATCGGGGTCCACGAACTCCCATGACACCGGTACGGATCCGCCCCGGGCTGTGCTGCTGGGGCCGGAATTCGGCTTCGGTACGAACTTGGGGATCCTCGCTAGTTCTTCTGCGCTGTAACGGGTTTCCTCGTGGACCTCGATGTGTTCACGGCCGCCTCGGAGGTAGCTGGTGACCCAGCCCGCGTTGTTCGAGGCGAGCGGAATCTGGTTCACCATAACCAGGTCACGGCCGGCTACGAAGGGGTTCTGGAAGCCGAGTTCGCGGGCGGTCGCCACCGAGTCCCGCAGCAGCGTCGCGGCTTGGTCGGGTTGGCCGTCGGAGAAGCCGGACTGCGTGTCCTTGGCGGCGTCGCAGAACATGAACAGCATGCGGCCGTTCGGGTTCGCCGCGTGCATGCGGTGGAATTCTTCGCGCTGGAACTGCATCTTGGTCAAGGTCGCCCCGGACACCGACAGCTTGTAGCTCCTGCCACCGCGGTTGATCTGGATCTCGGCGCTCTTCTTGGTGCCGTGTGCGGTGAAGAGGTTCGGACCTGCCGTCACCTGGACCTGATTACCGGTATCAGGATGGGTGAGAGTGGCGACGGCAGGTACGAACGGACTGGTCGCCAGCCGCTTCAACGGATCGTGCGCGTAAAGCTGGCTGAACTTCCTTTCGGTGCCTCCGAAAGCATCCAGGTTGTTTTCGTTCGGCCTGGTTCGCAACACGTGGTACGCGTAGTCGAGCCTGGCGGCGAAACGCTGGTCGACCTGCAGCATTTCGGGGACCAGCGTCACGCCGTTCACCCGCTTCCACCCAGTGCTGCTGCTGGTGAGCTCGTAGGCCTCCACTTCGTGGGCGCTGAACTCGACCTCCGCCCCATTCAGGGTTCCGACCAATGGCTCGTCGGCGTCCAGGATGTACGAGGCGTTCGGGAGGAAGCGTTCGAAGAAGTTGATGTTGGCGATGTTGCCCGGCGAGTACGTGCCGGTGACCTGGTGCGAGAACTTGGAGGGGTATTCGATCCAGCCCTTGTTGCCGGAAACGCCGAAGCGGCCGTCCGGAAGCTGGGACACCTCTCCCCCGGGTCCTTCGACCACGTCCGTGAAGCCCGACTTCGCCATCTGCTCGACAACGCGCTGCAGATGCCTGCTGTGCGGAGTCAGCAACCGGACCTTGAGGTCGGGATCGTTGACGCCGAGATCTCCGATCCCTCTGATGTTCATCAGGATCTTGCCGAGGCCAGCGCCGTCGATGTTCACCGAACGACCGTCTCGCAACGGGATGTCGAGGAACCGATCAGCGCTGTCGACGTCGTAGTCGACGTGGAGGACGTTTCTGGATTCCCCGACATCGGCTCCGGGTCGGTTGGGGTGCTGTGCGGCACTGCCGGGTGTTTCGCCGGGCATCGTCTTGACGGTGCGGAGGTAGCCGCCGCTCAGGACGTACCTGCTGGCGCGGGTGAACGCTATGCCGACCCCGTCCCCGCGCATCCAGTGGTACGCGAGGTCGGCCATCCCGATCCGGACCTTCTGGTTTCCGTGGTATGCCGCCACCGTGAGGTTGGGGTTCAGGAAATCGGCCCGCACCGACACGGTCCGGTGGGGATTCGCCGGGCCGCGCTGGTAAAGGCTCGGGTCGAAGCCTTCCGGCGTGGGGCCGCCGTGCCGCTGCGCGGAGCTGGATCCGGTGTTCGAGATCGGCGTGTACTCGGGAAGGCTGCTGAGTTCTGCTGCGCTGTACTGGGTTCTCTTGTGCACCTTGATGTAGTCGCGCCCGTCCTTGACGAGGTAGCTGCTGGCCCAGCCCGCGTTGTTCGATGCCGTGACCGGGTTGGTCGCCGCCACGACATCCCGGCCGGCGTCGTAGATGTTCTTGAAGCCGAGCTCGCGGGCCGTTGCCACCGAGTCCCGCAGCAGCGTCGCGGCTTGCTCGGGCTGGCGGTTCGCGAAACCGGTTTCCGTGTCCTCGGCGGCGTGGCAGAACATGAACAGCATGTGACCGTTCGGGTTCGCCGCATGCATGCGGTGGAACTCTTCCCGCTGGAACTGCACCTTGGTCAGCGTGGACCCGGACACCTCCAGCTCGATGTCCTCGCCGTCGCGGTTGATGGTGAGAGAAGCGTGATCCTTTTTGCCGTGTCCGGCGAAGAGGTTCGGGCCCACCTTCACCTGGACCTGAGCACCGGTGTCGGGGTGGGTGAGCGTGGTAGTGGCCGGAGCGAACGGACTGGGCGCCAGCCGTTTCAACGGATCGCTGCTGTACAGGTCGTTGAGGCTTCCGTCGTTGCGGACGAAAACTCCCACATTGTCTTCGTTCGACCTGGTTCGCGCCACGGAGGACATGCCATCGAGCTCACCGGCGAACTCCTCGTCGATGTGCCGCTCTTCCGGAGGGGACAGCGTCAGGCCGTTGACCCGTTCCCACCCGGTGCTGTCGCTGGTGAGCTTGCCGGCCACCACCTCGTGCGCGTAGAACGTGAACTCCTTGCCATCCGAAGACCTTCTTCCGACGAGTGGCTCGTCTGCGTCCAGGATGTACGAGGCGTCCGGGAGGAACTGCTCGAAGAACCTGATGTTGGCGATGTTTTCCGGCGAGTACTTGCCGACTCGGCGCTTCTCGCCGTTGCGGTACTCGATCCAGCCCTTGTTGCCGGAGACGCCGAAGCGGCCGTCCGAGAGCTGGGACACCTTGCCGTGGGTTCCTTCGACCGAGCCGGTGAACCCCGATTTCGCCAGCCTCTTGGCAGTGCTCCCCAGGTCCAAGTTGTCCGAGGTCAGCAACCGGATCTTGAGGTCGGGATCGCTGGCCACGAGGTCTTGGACCTCTCGGAGGTTCATCAGGATGGCACCGACGGCCTTGTCCTCGACGTCCACCGAACGACCGTTCTGCAACGTCATGGCGTAGCTCTTCACGTCGTGATCGATGTCGACGTGGAAGGTGTTCTGTTCGGTCGTGGTTCCGGGACGATCGGGGTGTTGTGCGGCTTCGGCGGGTGCTTCCCCGGGCATCGTCTTGATGGTCCGGAGGTAGTCGCCGCTCAAGTCGTACTCGTTCTGGCGCGTGAACGACACACCGTGGCCGGTACCCCGCATCCGCTGGTACGCGAGGTCGCCCATCCGGACCTTGATCTCCTGGCCCGTCCTCCTGTCCCGCACCCGCACCCTGGCATCGGGATCCACGAAACCGGTCCGCACCGGGACGGTCCGAAGGGGAATCGCCGAGCGCCCGGAAGACGACGGCCGGCCGGATCGGCTCGACGTGGGCGCGCCGGCCGGTGCTCCGACCAGGAGGTTCCGGTCCATCCGCACCCGGTCTTCCATCGGCGCCGCGCCGGTCTCGGCGAGCGGGATGTACCCGATGACGTTGCCCGGGTTGACGTTCGCCATCGTTTCGCCGTGCTGATCCGCGAAGAGGATCCGGTCGTCCGCGTCTCTCTTCACCAGCACGGTGTGCACCAGATCGCTGTCCGCGCGCTCCTGCAGGATCACGGCCCCGTAGGAGCCGGGCGGCTGCATGGCCGTGTGGCTCAGGACCTCGTCGTACGTCGCTTCCACCGCTTGGACATCGGACCCGAGGCTGGCCTCCAACGCCCTGATGTTCATCGGGCCGCCCTCTTCGGCGACGACCTTGACACCCCCGGTGAGCCTCTGCTCGGCCGCGATCAACGCCAGCGCGCAGTTCTGGCTTCGCCCGGGCACGCCCCGAGCGGGGCCGCCCTTGTTCACCCCTCGCAGTTCCGGCAAGACGTCCCTGAAATACGCGGCAGCGCCCTCCTCGTCGGGGAAGCTGTTGGCCGCGAACACGAATTCCGAGGTGTACGACCAGTCCCAGCCGTCATCGGACTCCGAATCGGACTGCGCGTCGGTGTCCGCGTCGGTGTCCGCGTCGTCCTCGCCTGATTCCGGTTCGGGCGGCACGTCGCTGTCCGCGTCGTCCTCGGAGTCCGAAACCTGCAGCAGAGGAACGTCCGGATCGTCATCCATGTCCCAATCGGAATCCGAATCCGAATCGGACTGCGCACCGGCATCGAACTCCGAATCGGACTCAGCGGTGCTGTCCTGGCTCACCCGCTGGATCAGCTCGCCGAGCACGCTGCGCGGATCCGCACCGCTCGTCCCGCTTCCGGCCGGCGCCCCGACCAAGAGCCTCGGGTCCAGTCGCTTTCCACCGACCGGCGCCGCGCCGGTGCCGGGGAGTGGGAGGTACCCGATGACCTCGCCCGGGTCGACATCCGCGATCGTCTCGCGATGCGGGTCCACGGCTACCGGGGCTTCGTTTCCGCGGCTCTCGACCAGCACGCCGTGCGTCATGAACCTGTTCGTCCGCAGGAGCGCAACTCCGAAGGAGCCCTCCGGCTGGTCGCGCGTAAGTGTCAGAACCTGCGCGTACGTCGCTTCCACCGCAGTGGCACCGAGAGCCTTCTCCAACGACCTGATGTTCATCGGACCACCGGGGTCGGCAACGACCATCACACCTCCGGTGAGGGTCCGCTCGGCCGCGATCAACACCGGCCCGCAGTTCTGGCTTCGTCCGAACACACCCAGCGCGTAGCCGTTCCGGTTCACCCCCCGCAATGCCGGGTAGCGAACCCGGTAGGCCTCGGTCGCGCTCGCCTCGTCGGGGAAGGAAGCGGCGGTGACCACCGAACCCGGGGGCAGCGACGCCCACGTTCCGGCAACCGGCAGGTCGGGGTCGGCTTCGGTGTAAGCGGGTGGGTCCGCCAGCGGATCCGCATAAGGCGGAGGCGTCTCCACGTCGGTCACCCCCAAGGAGCTGAGGTGCTCGATCTCCTCCGGCGAGAACCGGGTGTAGGTGTAGCTGGCGATGGTGCCGTCCGGGCGGTAGCTGAACCAGCCGCCGTTGTGGCTGACCGTGATCGCGGACCGACCGCGGTTGGGCGAGCGGTCCGGCGGAACGGCCAGCGTCGTGCCGCCTCCGACGTGGATGGTGACGGGATCGTTGTTCTGGTGAGCCGCTCCGGCGAGCTGATCGGTGGCGCCCTGCTCGATGTCGTTGGTGAGCAGGACGATGTCGGAGTTGGAGTTGTAGGCGCGCAGCGACCGGTATTCGGGCATCTCGCGGAGGATCCGGTAGTAGGTGTCGGCGGGGACGGAGACGTCGACGAGATCTGGGCCTCGCTCCACCCGGAGGTGGAAGCGGTCGCCATGGATGCCGATGGCGAGCCAGACCGGATCAACGGTCCAGGGTGCCTGCACGTTCCCGTTCGTCCGGCTCAGGTGGAGGTCTGCGGCCGGGATGGTCTCGTGGTGCATCGTGCGCATCACGTGGCTCACCCGCGTCATGCCCTCCGCCCATCTGCCCAGCTCCTCGTGCGACGTGGGCTGGGTGCCGAAGCTGAGGACCCGTGCCTGCCGGTGCGCGTTCACCACAAGCAGACGATCGACCTCGCGGCTGCGGAACTCGAACGGCCGACCGTCGTCCAGCCGGTACCCGCTGTGCAGTTCGCCGTCCGCACTCGGCGTCTCGGGGTACAGGTGCGCGAGCGATGATCCCGCAGGCCCCGCCTGCTCCGCGCTGGTCAGTGCTCGTTCGATCGCGGAGATCTGAGCGATTTCCTCCGCCGAGAAACGGGTTTCCTCGTGGAGGATCCGCCGTCCCCCGATGCGATGGCTTTCCCAGCCCTGGTTGTCGCCGACGCAGATCGCGGACGGGTCCTCCCCGTTCGCGGGAAGGGTCCCGTACGGACCCCGTGGGCCGAAAACGGTGGCGTCGCCACCGTTCTCGTGACCGGTGCGGGCGAAGAGCCTGAGTCCTGTGGAGTTCTCGTCGCGGTCGTGGAGCAGGACGATCCCGGGGTCACCGTGGGTCTCGAACCAGCCCCGGCTCTCGGTGACGTGCCAGAGTTCGTCCCCCGCGACGACGACGGTTTCGGACTGTTCGCCGCGGCGCAGCGGCACGGAGAAGGTATCGCCGTCCGATTCGACGAACAGCCAGCCTGGATTGCGCCAGGGTGCCTGGGCGAAGCTTCCGGGGCGGAGCAGCACTGAGGACGAGCGCAACGTGGTCTCGCCCGGGAGAGAGCGCAGGACGTCGTGCATGCGCCCGAACCCGGCCGCCCATTGGCGCACGGCATCGGACTCCTGCGACCTGAGGTTGACGACGGGCGCCCCGTCCTCGTCGGTGCGCATCACCTCGGCGTCGACGTCGCGGTCGTCGAAGACGACGGGCGCGCCCTGTTGGTCGAAACCGAACCGGATCGCCGGAGCGGGACCGCTCGACGCGGGCCGGGTGATGTCGGTGCGGATGGTGCCGTAGACGGTGCCCACCGACAGTCCTTCGAAGCGGCCGATCATGGTGCCGCGGATGATGGCGTTGTCGACCGAGATGCTGCCCTGCACGGACCTGGTGCCCTCCGCGCGGGTCGTGACCACGCCGTAGACCTTGCCGGTGAAGGCGCCGATGAAGGAGCCGTCGACGGTACCTTCGCGGACGCCCGCGAAGGGTTCGGCGAAGGTCAGGTCCGCGACCCGCTCGACCGGCGCCGAGTCGTGCCCCTGCAAGCCCTCGTCCCAGCGCCGCACCAACGGACCACCACGGCGGGAATCCCTCGCTGTGGACTCGCCCAGACGATCGGACGGCAGACCCGCGTCCTCGTGCTGCAACGACGTCGGAGCAGCGCCAGCTGTCCGACGCCGATTGCTCCGACCACCGGAGTCCTGTGCCGTGGACTCGCCCCGACGATCGGACGACAAGACCGCATCCTCGTGCTGCAACGACGCCCTCGGAGCACCACCACCCGCCCGACGCCGACCGCTCCCACCACCGGAGTCCTGTGCCGTGGACTCGCCCCGACGATCGGACGACAAGACCGCATCCTCGTGCTGCAACGACGCCCTCGGAGCACCACCACCCGCCCGACGCCGACCGCTCCCACCGTCACCACCGGGATCCCGGTTCGGCATCCCGACCAGGAGGTGCGGGTCCAGCTCCGCGCCGCGCAACGGCGTCGCACCGGTCTCGGTCAGCGGCAGGAAGCCCACCACGTCATCCGGTCCGGGTTCGGCCATCTCGCCTTGGTGCGCGTCCGGGTACCTGACGCGGCCGTCCTCGCCGGTCTCCACGAACACGCCGTGCACCATGCCGCGCGGGCCGCGGAGGAACACCGCGCCCCAGGCACCCGGCTCCGCGCCCATGTGCGCCTCGACCTGGTCGCGGGTCGCCGCGACGGCCTGCTCGCCGAACTCCTCCTGCAACGACGCCACGGTGACCGGGCCGCAGGCGTCGGCCGTGACCGTTACCCCGCCGGAGCGGGTCTTCGCGGCCGCGATCAACGCCAGCCCGCAGTTCTCCGTGTGCCCCGGCCGGTTTTGCCGGTAGTTCTCCGCGTTCACGCCCCACAGCTGCGGGTAGCGGTCCCGGAACGCCCTTTCGGAGTCGGTGCGGTCCGGCGTTTCGAGCCACACCTCCACCTCCGTCGGCCCCTCGGAGCGCACGAAGTGCGGCGCCACGTCGAAGCCGAGATCGCTGTGACCCAGCCGCTCGGCGCCCGGCGTCGCCGATTGCGCCAGCTTGAGCAGGCGGCCCAATTCCTTTGCGGTGGCGGAGAAATCGTCGGCCGCGCGGGAAGATTCGACATCACCGTGCACCCGGTACCGCACGGTCGGCCGCGCACCGGACTCGTGGGCGGCCAACACCTGCTTCACCAGCGGGTACAGCTTGCTTCGCTCCGCCAACGGGAGCCGGTCCGCATCGGCGGGGAACACCACGCGCGCGTCGGGTTCCACGCCGCCGAGGCCCGGGTCCTGCCGGGCGTGCGCCAGTTCCTGCTCGTAGACCTGCTTCGCCCGCCAGAACGCCGCCGCGGCGGCCTGCTCGGCTTCGGCGGCATCCTGGAAGGCGGACTCGGCGTCCACCTGGCTGCCCAGGTCACCGCCCCGATCGCTCAGCCCGAACGGGTCGGCGGCACGCCACCGGCCGCGGGCCGCCGTCCACTCCGCGTCCCGCGCGGCGAGCTCCTTGGCTGCGTCGACCAGCGGCTCGGGCAGCAGATCGGTCCGGTCCGTACGACGGACCTCGTACCCCTGCGCGAAGTCGACGTCCACGACGGCGGTGCGCCGCAAGCTGACCTTGGACGTCGGCTCGGCGACGAACCGGAAACCGGCGCCGTGCAACCAGGCGCTGGTGATCCCGTCCGTGGCGGGCTTCTCACCTGCCCTGGGCAGCTCGCTGCCTCCGGTCTCGTCGGCATCTTGGTGCTCGTGCTCGGTATTGTGCGCGCCGAGCGGCTCCATCATCAGCGCCCAGCCGCTCATCCCGCCGAACGTCTTCCGGTCGGGATAGCTGGCCGAGTCCGGGTGCTGGGGCGCGCCCGCCGCGAGAAGCGGAATCGCCGCCAGCATGTTGGCATTGCCCGAGCCGACCTTCGTCTCCGACATGCCGTGCGGCGTCTTGGCGCCGGCAATGCGGATGCGGTCGCTGACGCCCCTGAGCTCGCCATGACCGGGCAGCTTCGGGTAGACGCCCAGTTTCAGCCCGAGACCCGGCGGCAGCTCCAGCGGCACCGCCTCGGTGCCGTGAGTGCCCTGGATCGCGCTCACGCGGCTCGGGGTGAGTTCGGCGCGCAGCATCCGGCGGGTGTGCGAATCGACCTTGCCGCCCGCCGCTTCGATGGCCTGCTCCGCCGCGCGGACCAGGTCGGCGACATCGCCCTTGAAGTCCATCACCCGGGACTTGTTCGGGTCGTCCGGCAGGGCCGCCGGGTTGTCGGCGGCGCGCCACTCCGCGATGCGTTGCTCGTTCGCATCCTCGGCGGAGCGCACGACAACGTTGCCCCCGCGTGATTTCTCCCCGGCATCGGAAACCGCGGTGTCCTCGACCGGGGTGTGCGCGGTGACGGTGCGGACGGCAGGTGCCGCCGCGATGCGCTCGCCATTCCGCTCGATGCGCACGTCGAACAACAACTCCGCGCGGTGCTCGGCCAGCGCGCCCTCCACCGTCTCGGTGTGGACGTGCTCGGTCGTGCGAACGTTTCGGGTCTCCCGGACCTGCTTGAGCCATTCGAACGCGTGCCCGAGCCCGAAGCCCAAGTTCGCGTACGTCGCGCCGTGGTCGCCGGGCTTCGCCGCGGCATCCGCCACGGCGGAGTCGTTCTGGAACATCCCGGCGGGCAGCAAGACGGTGAACATCTCGGCCAGCACCCTGGTGACCTTGCGGCTGGAGCTCTCCTGGAACGTCGCCTTGGTGAACCTCGTCAGCCTGCCGTGCTTGATCCCGTTCGGCGTCGGCGTGCTCAACAGCTCGGCGTCCACCCGCAGCTCGTAGGTCTCACCGGTGATCCGGTCCTGCAACCGCAGCGGGGTGCCGGTGCCACCGTTGGCGAGATCGCCCAGGGATGCCTGGAACTGCGACAGGTACCGCTCGACCTCGCCGGAGTTGTCGTGTTCGGTCTGCAACGACGAGGGGGGCAGCAGCCGGTCGGCCCGCTCCTGGCCGAGGCGCTGCACCAGGCCGTCGCGCAGCGCATCGATGGTTTCGTCGTAGAGGTCGATCGGCTCGGTGACGCCGTCGGCCCACTTCGGGGCGCCGACGTGGTGCCCCTCCGGTACGGGGCTGAGCTCGTCGGCATCGGTTGGCACATCCTGCTCCGGGAGCGCCGGCGGTTCCTGCGCGGGCGTCTCGGCGGCGCGCCGCGCGTCCTCCTGGGCCTGCCTAATCCGGATCTCGTGCAGTTGCTCGTCGGTGACCCACACCTCTGCCGCACGCGGCAGCTCGAAGCGCTCGGCGGCCCGGCCCGTCTTCGGCTTGAACAGCGCCATGATGGGCGCGAGCGCGACGGACATGGCCGAGCTCGCGGCGACCTCGCCGACCTTCGGCCTGAACAGCTTCCAACGGTCCAGGTTGCTCCAGTCCACCGTCTCGGCCGCCATCGTCGCCTCCACGGTGGCGATGATCCGGTGCATGCGGCGGGGTTCCCCGGACACCGAGCGCCCGTGGGAAACCTTGGTGCTGTGGCCTTTCTCGCGGCTGAAGCTGCCCATCCACGGGTTCAGCTCACTCAAGAGCAGGCCCATGCCGCCGGTGATCGTGCCGGGGGTGTGGTTCGAGGTCTCGCTGGACGGGCCGAAGAAGGGTTCGATCTTGACGCTTGCGGTCCAGGTGCCGCCGAGTTCGCTGCTGGTGGTGCTGCCGCCGACCGCCGACCGGTTCGACTGCTGCCAGACGGTCTCAAGCACCTCCGGGTCGCGCAGCGTGAAGGACACCGCGGCCTTGCCCACCGCGCTCGTCCGCCTGCGGTTCCAGCCCAATCCGTTCAGCCGGAACTTGCGGTTGAAGGCCCGCCAGTCGCCGCGCAGCGCCTTCAACGAGAACGTCTGGTCGATCAGGCCGGAGTTGTCGCCGTCCTCGAACTGGTAGATCGGGTCGTTCGAGGCCCGCACCAGCAGCGAACGCAGCTTGTCGCGCACGTGCTCCAGCCCCTTGAAGGACACGATCCGCACGCCGTCGAGCTTTCGGGACGCACCGCGGCCGAGCTCCTTGCTCCAGTTGATCGAGACGTCGTCGAGCTGCGTGCCGTTGACCGGTGCCACGTCGGCGTTCAGAGCGCCGTAGGAGGCGGGGAGTTCGAGCACCACGTCGACGGTGACCGTGCCCGGTTCGCGGCCCTGCTCGGCGGCCGAGGGGTCCACGATCGTCAGCTCGTGCAGCTGCGGGGTTTTCTTCCCGGGGAGGCCGACCGAGATGCCGCGGATCAGCGCGTTGTGCCGGGACCAGTGGTTTCCGGAAACGCTGAGCTTCACCCGCGCCCGGTACCGCCGCAACGGTTCTGGCCGCACCTCGCCGGACTCGTCGAGTTCCGCGCCGCGCACGCCGCCGCTGGAAAGCTCGGTCTCCTGCGCCGTTCCGGACTTCTTCGACCGGTTGAAGGAGATCCGCTGGGTGATGGTCAGCATCTCCGAGCTCAGCAGCGACGAGTACACGCGGGCGATGAAGCCGCCGGCGAGCATCCAGTTCCGGCCTTGTGTGTAGCTGCCGCTGGTCACCTCCGAGAGCTCCTCGGCCGTGGTGGGGCCGTCGGCGGGGCCGAGGTCGACCAGGTCGCCTTCCAGGCTCGCGTGCAGTTTGAGCGTGGCGTGGTAGTCGTGGGCCCGCCCGGGTTCCGGTTCTAGGTCCAGCACCAGGGGGTGGCGGTCGGCCAGGATGTCCGGTGCGTGGCGGGCCAGTTGCTCGGCGGTGATCTCGCTGCGGATCTCCTCGCCCCTGGCCAGTTTCGGCTCGTACTTCGCGGGGATGCCGTCGGCCAGGGCGGAGTCGTCGAACTCGGTGACGAACTTGGTGTCCCGCCACTTCCACCGGTGGTGTCCGGGCAGTTCGGCCGTGGAGTCCCGCATGATCTTGCTCAGCAGTCCGCTGGCCTCGTCGAGCTGCAATGCGGCGCGGGCCGCGGTGTCGGTCAGTTCCTGGCGTCCGGGTGCCTTCCCCACCGCGGCGGCGCTGATGCCGGCGCGCTCCGCGTCCGCCTGCTTCGCCCAGTGGCGGGCGTTCACGGCACCGGTGAACGTGATCGGAGCGTGGCCGGGCTTGCGAACCTGCAAGTCGTAGCGGGTGTAGTAGCGGGTCAGCGAACCTGTGTAGGAACGAGTGGTCTCGGCACCCGTCGCGCGGCCCTGGCCCTGCGCATGGCTGGTGCCCCGCCCCCCGCCTGTGTGGATACCGCCGCCGACCGACACCATGCCCACGTCGTAGCCGGGGCCTCCCGAGATCGCGAAGCTCGCGTCGTGGCTCGCCTCGTAGGAGCCCTCGGTGGCGGCGGTCTCCGAGGTGGTTTCCTCGAACTGCGCTCCGTCGATGTCCTGGTCGAAGTAGACGCGCCGGGCGACGACGCGCATCTGCACCCGCCGGCCCTTGGTGCTCAGCAGCCGCTTGAGCGGATTTCCCTCCGGCAGCAACGCGGGCGAGGACACCCAGCCGTCGCCCCGCGCGGCCTGTTCCGGGGTCACCGCCATCTCCGGCAGGCGTTCCTCGATGTTGCGGGAGCCGACGAACTTCCGGAGGGTGCTCCGGCCCGCCTTGCTCAGCGGGCCGACGTACTGGTGGGCCCGGTCGAACACGTCCCTGCGCTGGACGTCGGCTGCCTCGATCACCGAGGCGGGCAGCTCCGAAGGCGGCGTCGGGATCTCGGTGCCGTCGCCGTCCAGTCCGATGGGCACGCTCAGCTCGACCGACACCGGGGTGTCGTCGCGACCCACTGCCCGGCCGACCCAGATCTTGGGCAGGGTCGGTTCCCCATCGGCGCCGAGCCGGTTGAGGGTGAACGTCGCCGGGGCGCGCACCGAGCGCATCCCCTGGAAGCCCGTCTCGCTCGTCGAGTTCTTCGGGAGCGAGACGCGGGTCTGCACGCGCTGCGAATTCTGCTGCGAAAAGCCGTGGGAGGTCGCCGCGGCCGTCGGCGCGTTGACGGAGCCGGTGAGGAACAGGCCCGGAACCATCGGGACGAAGTAGAGCCACCGTGACATCGGGGTGCGGCTGGCCGAGGTTCCGACGGTGGAGGCCCGCGTCTGCTCGACGCTCGCCGAACTCGTCCCCGCGTCCGCGTCGGTCGGCTCGGCGTGCGACAAGTCCACTTCGGCCCGGACCAGGACGCGTTGCCCGTCCAGGATCATTTCCCGGCCGTCGCCCATGAAGGACTCGAACTCGTTCTCCACGGCCGCCCGCAGGTCCTTGATCTCCTGGGCGGTCGGCTCGCCGGTCACCAAGCTCTTGGCGGCGGCGACCACCCGGTCGGCGCCTTCGGTGCGGGTGAGCTGCTTGCCCGCACCGAGACCCCGGTTGCGGCGCAGGTAGCGCGGCAGGAGCCGCCGCCAGCCGCGCGGAGCGGGTTCGGTGGTGGTACGCCCCGCTACGTCGGTGTCATCGCGGTTCTCGGTGACTTCGGTGTCGTCGCCCTGCTGCGCCGGCACGCTGTCGCGGTTCTCGGTGACTTCGGCATCGTCGCGGTTCTCGATGCTCGCAATCTCGTCGCGCTGGTGCTCGGTGGCGTCATCGCGGCTCCCGGCGGTGTCCTCCGGTGCCTCCGGCCGTGAATCGCCCACCACGTGCCGGCTCTCCGTCGACCGGGCCTGCTCGTCGGTGGCCGGCTGGGCCGTCCGACCAGCGTCGACAGAGTCCGGGTCCTGCGCGTCGGAAATCGTTCCGCTGTGCTCCGGGTCCCTGCCGCTGCCCGTACCCGGCGGCTCCGAGCGGCTGGGCCCCCCGCCCCATCGGGATTCGTCGGCGGACGATCCCAGGCGGTTCTCAGCGTCCCGCGAGGCCTCGTTGTTGATCGCGTTGGTGAGCCGTTCGAGCGCTTCTTCTCCCGGGTCTTCCTGAGTCCGAACGGCGCGGTCGAACTGTGCCCGCGCCGCGGTCACCTCGCTGGTGAGCACCTCGTTTCGCAGCGAGTGCACTATCTCCGCGGTCGAGTAGCCGCCGGAGAACAACCTTTCCCTGCCATTGGCCACCACCGGCGGGAAGCCCTGCTGCAGCATGAGCTTGGGCAACAGCAGCTGGACGGCCAGTCTCGTGTTGGCGTCGGTGAACGGGTGCAGCACGTGGAGCGCACGAACCGCCCGCGTGATGGCGGCGAGCTTCAGGTCAGCGTTGTTACCGGCATCGCCGATTTCCTGGTAGTACCGGTCGAAGACCGCATCGACCAGCTTCGGCGTTTCACCCTTGCCGTGGTTCGTTCGCAGTGCCGCGTTGCCGAACGACTGCCGGTCGATGATCGTGATGGGCGGCGGGTCGAGGTTCTGCTTCTTGCTCCAGTCGTGCGTACCCATGTCGTAGACCAGAGGGCGGCCTGCGACCTTCTCCTCGAGGATTTCTGGGGATACGCCGTTGGCACTCAGTGGGTGGTTCGTGACCCCACCGTCGGACCACCGCAGCTCGGCCTGCGCCTCGCCGGTGAAGTTGCGCGTGACCAGCCCGTGCATCCGCTCGAACTCCGCGGCGTCCACCCGCTTGTCGATCCCGTTGCGGGTGTCCAGCACGTCCCGGTACGCCGCGAGCATCGTCTCCTGGAAACCAGGGGACCTGTCCCGGTCGTAGTAGACGCCCGGGTTGTCCGGGAATCGTTCGATTGCCGCCTCGTGGTCCTTGGGGTTGATGTAGAACCGCCACCACTCGCTTTCCGGGACCGAGTCGGAAAGGACGGCGGCCTCGCCAGGCGTCAGGCTGGGCTGATGCGCGTTCCCGCCCCGGCTGTCAGGAACCGAATCGGGCTCCGCCATTCGTTCGGCCGCCGAGCGCATGCCGACCGGCGAGTACATCGGTGTCAGCACCACACCCCGGGGAGCCTCCCAGAACTCCACCTTCGACGGAGAACCCCAGATCTGCTGGCTCTCCTCCTGAGCATTCAGGAAAATGGGGCGATCTTTCTTGACAGCCGCGAAATAATGGCCACCGTCAGGGTAATACGCGAGCACCATGCCGGACGCGCCGCGCTCCAGGCGTGACACATATTCCTCGACATCGGCAACTCCCGAGAACTCGCCCACATACCTCAGACCCGAACCCTCGATCCGATCCCGATGCACCTTCCCACTCGGCCCGGCCACGAATTCCCTGGCCCGATCAGGATGCGCCAACCGGTTCAAGAGCTGAATCGTCGCCGCAGCACAATTCGTCCGATACCCCAGATCGCCGTCGACATCGCCATCGAAGTTGTCCTTGTTCACCCCGCGCATGAGTTCGAGAAGCTCTTGATGCTCTTGCACATACTCCGCCGACACCACACCCGGCCGCACCGACGACGCACCACCGAAACCGAACCAACTCGGTCCCCGGCTGTGCCGGCGATGGCGGGACGTGCCGTCGCTGCGATAGTTCCCGCCACTCCCCGGGGCGGTGGGGCGGCGCGGGACACCCCAATCGCTCGGCCCCGGCGCCGGGAAATCCCACGGATTCGACTGCGGGTGCGTCCGCTGGAACTTCGCCCGCAGCTCGTCCAGTTTGAGCTTGTCGTCGTACCTCTGCCGCTTCTGTTGATCTGACAAGACCTCGTTGGCGTCATTGATCATTTTGAAGTTGTCCGCGGCCTCAGGGGCCTTGTTCTTGTCCGGATGCCACTTCACGGCCAGCTTCCGGTACGCCTTCTTGATATCGGCGGCTTGCGCGTCCCGATCGACACCCAGCACGTCGTAGTACTTCTCCGGATCCGCGAACGACTGCTTCGGCCCGTCCTGCTGTCCCGGCTGCTGACCTGTCCCCGGCGCCTCCTGCCCAGGCGACGACTCCGCACCCGGGCGAGACCCGGCCTGCTCGCTCCGGCCCGATGGCTTCGGCTCAGAACTCGACCCGGCCGGGCCGGGCCGCGACGTCCCCGCCTCGGGGCGAGGCGCCTCCTTCTCGGGCCGCCCGGTGGGCTTCGGCTTAGGCTTCGACTCCGCCTTGGTCTTCGATTCCGGCTTCCGTTCCGGCTTGGACTTCCGCTCGGGTTTCGGCGGCTGACCGGTGGGCCGGGAGGTCGACTCGGGACGCGGCTGCGCGCCGGAGGACTCCTCGCTCTGGCCGCCGTAGGCACGCTCGGTCAGCTTGGCGTACGCATCGTCGACGTCCTGGCGCTCCGCGGCGGAGAGATTCGTCAATCGCAGCCGCTCGAACGCCCGCTCGATCCGGTGCAACGGCGCATCTTGCTCGACACCCAGCACTTCGTAGGGATCGCGCGGCGGATTCTTGTTGATCTTGGCGAATGCCTCTTCGATCCGCCGCCATTCAGCGTCCGAGAGACCCGCCAATCGCAGCCGCTCGAACGCCCGCTCAATCCGGTGCAACGGCGCACCACGCTCGACACCCAGCACCTCGTAGGGGTCCGTCGGCGGGCTCTCCGGAGCCGGTCGCGCGTCGGATGTGCTCGGCCGCGAGCCAGACGCGGTCGGTCGCGCACCGGGTGCGTCCGGGCGCGGGCGCGGCTCCGAGTGGTTCGCTTCACGCCGGCGAATCTCGTCGCGCAGTTCGGCGGTCGAGTAACCGCCTTCCGCCCAGAAGTAGGACAGGACCTCCGGCCCCGTGCCGGTGTTGGACGGAGTCGCCTGGTCGTAATAGCCCTGCCAATTTCCGTTGTCCCTGGCCCCGATGCGTCCACCAGACGCCAGCCCCATCTCGGTGTCCGCGGTGAACACCCGCAACGGAAGCCCGCGCCAGTGCAAGCGAGCGGTCAGGTCCCTGACGCCGCTTGCTTGCGAGGCACCGTGCACCGGCAGCAACAGCGAATCGAATCCCCGGAGCCGAATGGCTTCATGGACCCGTTCGGAATCGGCGAGGAAGTTCGCCAACGTGGTTCCGGTGACCCAGATCTCGGTGGTGCCTCTGGCGGGGTCGACCGGGATCATGAACCCGTGTCTGACGGGACGGACCGCGAGGACCAGTGAGTTAGCGAAGGGAGAGTCTGCGATCTCGCTGTTGGGCCGGGGCCCGTTCATGAGCCTTGCTTGGCTGACCGATTCACCGGGCATGGTGCGCACCACGCGGATCGGGCCCCGGATGCCCTTGGCCCAATCGCGGAACTTCGTCCTTTCCGCCGGATCCGCCAGCAACTCGAAACCACGCCGCCCGTCCGCGTCGCGCAGCGAGCCGAACTTCGCATCTTCTCGAGCGAAAGTGACGGAACGGTTGGAATCATTCAGTCCGGGGTACAACTCGGGCGCAGCCGGCTGGGGCGCGGGCCGGGGAGCGGGCCGATCGTACGGACGGGAATCCGCGCTAGGCCGGAACTCCGGCTCCGGCCTGGGTACGGGCTGGGGAGCGGGCCGATCGTACGGACGGGAATCCGCGCGAGGCCGGGTCTCCCGTTCCGGCCGAACCGTTGACCGTCCATTGATTTCGTCGATCTCGGCCCGCGAGAAGCGGGTCGTGCCATAAGCGATGTCCGTGGTGCCACGGAAGGTCAGCATTCCGCCGTTGTCCAGCACGACCAGGCGTCCACCGCGTTGCAGTTCCATCGGGCCGTCACCGGTGTTCACCAAGAGTTCAGGCTCGGCAGCGGCCAGCTCTCGACCGAGTTTCACCGGGGCATCGGGCGAATAGGGTCCCGATAGCAGCAGTAGCACGGAGTTGGCTCGGCGGATGCTCTTCGAATGGGCCACGAGCGCCTGCGCAGCAGTCTTCGCATCCACCCAGACCCGGAGTTCCCCGCTATCGGTGCGGACGGGCAGCGCGTACCTGCCGTCCCCCCGGGCGTTGACCGCCAGAACCACCGCACCGTGGAATTTCATGGTCACTTCGCCGTTACGAGCCGGGCTGTTCTCCACGGCCTTGGCCGCTGATTCGCCGGGCAACGTACGCACCACGGTGAACGTGGCGTCGCGGACACCTCGCACCCAGCGCTTCACCTTGTTGGCAAGACCGATGTCCGGCAGCGCGGAGACCAGCTTCATCTCGCCTGCATCGATCCCCGTCACCGCCACTTCATCACGCCCGAACTTGACCGGGCGCCCTGCGTCATCCTCGCCCCGGTAACGCCGCGAACCACCGCCCAAACCGGACGGTTGCCTGACCTCCGAGCTGACCGGAGCCGATTCGGAATCCTCGGCCGGCGTCGACCGGGCGTCGAAGAACTCGTCGTCGGAATCCTGGTCGCTGTCGAACGGTGTGTACACCGGGGTCAGGACCTTGTCCGAGGTCACCGGCGAGAACCACACCTCCACCGGAGAACCCAACCGCACAAGCGAATGCGCCTCGGCGTCGTAGAACACCACATCCCCACCGCGCTTGTGCACGGTGAAGAAATGCCCTTCCCCGTCGCCGAAATCCGCATATACCAGGCCATACGCGCCATCGGCGTCCTTGCCCGCCACGAAATCCGTCACATCGTCATAACCCCGGTCCTGCTTCGCCATCGGCGGCAGGCCCGTCTTCGACACCTCATCCCGATGCACCACACCACTCGGACCGGCCACGAACTCCGCCGCCCGATCCGGATGCATCTCCCGGTTCAACGCCTGAACCGACGACGGCAGGCAATTCGTCTCATGCCCCGCAACACCCGCGACATACTTGTCCCGGTTGATCCCCTCCATACCCCCGAAATTCTCACGCACATACGCAGCCTCGCCGGCCGGATCACCCTCGAACGACTCCGCCGACACCACACCCGGCCGCACCGACGCCGCACCCACCGACACCGACGACGCACCACCGAAACCGGTGGGACGCCCAGCCCTGGTCGTTCCCTCCGGCCGGCCCCCTGTCGTGGAACCCGGCCCGGCCTTGCGGTCTCGAAGCTCGCTGATGCGGTCCTGCTGCTCGGCGCGGACCTCGCCGCGGACGGCCTGGATCCGGTCGAGGACGTAGCGGAACTGCTTCAGCAGCTCCGCGCGGCCGTCCTGCGCGGGGATGTCCCTCAGCTCAAGCCTCCGGCTGCCGAGGTCGCGATCCGTCATGTGCTCAACGTTGATCGCCTGGTAGTGCGAGGGAGCGCTGCGGATGTTGGCCTTGGCGGCGTCGCTGATGTTGAGGTGATCCAACGCCGGGTTGGTCAGGCTCGCGTTGAACTCGTTGATCGCAGCGGTCGCGGCCGGGATGTCGAGGTGCCCGGTGCGGACCTTCGCCATCAATCCCTGGATTTCGGTCCCGAACGCTTCCAGCGCATTGCTGCCGCTCTTGCCGGCCGGCGGGGGGAAATCGCTCAGCCAGGGCGAGTTCGCCAGGTCTTCGGCGTTCTGGAACGCTTCCTTCCAGTCCCGGTGCCCGTCCTGGAGGCTCTTGATCGTGGTCAGGAACAGCTCCGGGCTGCCACCGAACGCGGTATTCGCATCGACCGACAGATGCCCGCCGCCGCCGTGCACGGACTTGTCGATCTCGAAGCCCAAGCCCTTGGCCTGTTTGAAGATGTCGTTGTCGACGATCGTGGCGATCCAGCCCCGCTCGAACGCAGCCGCCGGGACGGGCTTCGTCTTCGTCTCCAGGCAGCCGTCGTCCAGGCTCACCGCCCACCACCAGGTCTCGCCGTCCTTGGTGTAGGTGAACTTCCTGCCGTCGCTGGAAGTCTCCACCTCCAAGTCGATGCCCTGGCCCTTGAGGGTGCGGGCGTCCGCTTCCACGCGCTTGGCCCAGTCGTTGATCAAGCGCGCGGCCTTCTTCGAGATCTGCTCCTGGAGCTTCTTCCCTTCCTTGTCCGTCGGCGGGGAGGTGACGACGAGCCCGTTGATGCTCTCCTGCTTGAAGGTGAACTCGGTCCCGAAGCGCACCGAATTCCCGAGCGCGCTCCACGAATCCGCGAACGCCGTGGCGGTGATCTTCCGGACGGCGAGTTCCTGCTCCATCCCCTTGAGGATGTGCACCGCCGCGTCCACCTGTCCGGCGTCCGCCGCCGGACGAGGTCCACCGCCATACGCGCGGGAGAGCAACTGGGCAACGCCCCGCTCCTCCCGGCTCATGTCTGCTGGTTTCTTGTTCAGCCATTTCGCCAGGAGAAGGTCGGCGCCGAGCCGCTTCTTGCCCGTCACATCCGCGATTACGTCGAGGTAGCCGTCGATGATCTCCTTCGCCTTGGTCAAGGAGTCCGTCGCCGCGGATTGGTGGCCGGTGTTCGGCGGGGCACCAGCAAAGCCGCTCCTACCCTGCGGATTCTCGGCCGGAGCCTCCGACGGGCTCTGCTGGCCCAGCACGTCGCGCGCGTCCAACGACATCAACGCGTCGACCGTCGGCTTGGCCTGCTCCCCAACCGGAGCCTGCTCAGTGCCGCGGGCCGCGTTGTCGTCGAGCTTCACCGACGACGACGCGCCACCCCAATGGCTCGGCTCACGCCGAGCGTGGTCGCCCTGGACAATCCGCGCCTTGTCCCCGCGCGGGGATTGCCGGACGGTCCCGGCATGAACCCTGCTGATGTCGAACCGCAACTGGAAGCCGCCCGAGCCGTCCCGCCTGACACCACCACCCGAGATGTGGAACTTCTGGTCCTCGGGCAGCTGTTTCAACTCGTTGAACGTGTCCACGATGTTCTTCGTGGACTTGCCGTTCACCGTCTTCATGACCTCGGCGTGGACATCATCGTGGGCATCGAAGTCCACACCGCTCCCGCCGGCCAGCAAGTTGCCGAAGACTTCCTTCGCCGCCGTGCCGGAGATATTCTGCCGGAAGATGGTGTCCGGAAGCCGATCCGGAACGTCCTCGGGTGTCGTCGTCCTGCCGAACAGCTTCGGAGCCCGCTTGTCGATCTCCCTCGCCTTGGTCACCCCATTGAACAGCGCCTCCGCCTTCGACCACTGATGGATGAACGCCTCGCTGGCGGTGTACCTCTCCCCCCTGGCCCGGTAGTTCTCCATCATCACGGCGACACTGCCCGCGTCATCCCGCCCGTAGAGATTGTGGAAATGCCCCCCGGACTCCGGGGCCTCGCTCTCCGGTTTCGTGGGATGCGGCCGGTAGTCGGCGGTCCGCTCGTCCACGTCGACCAGCTTCGGACTGGGGATGGGCCGGCCGAACTCGGCAAGCGCCACGGACCGGCGCGCGTGCATGGTCTCGCGCTCACCGCCCTCCACAGCGGCGAGGTAGTACGCCAGCCGCTCCTCCGGCGGATCGAAACGCCGCCGCCCCGAAGAAACCTGCTGGTTGACCGTGGCGTCGCCGATGCTGTGCCGCTGACCGTCCTGACGGCTGACGTGGAAGTCCCCCAGCCGCTCCGCACCCTCCGGGCGGGAGAACTCCTCCCCAGCCCCGCCGGTCAAAGAATCATCGATGTCGGTGGCAGCCGGTGCGGGACCTGCGTCGCCGACGACTGGGGACGCGGTCTTGAGCGGGCCGGCGGAGTGCCCCGGCGGGATCGACAGCAAAAGGATCCTGTTGTCGGGATCCTGCGGCAGGAAAGCCGGACGCCCTCTCTGATCCTCGGAATCGACATAGGTCACCCGGCCTGCGTCGTTCTTCTCCGCGAAGAAGAAGTGCCCCTTGCCCTTGGGAGACCTGATGTACACGACTCCCTGCGCACCAGGATCCCAGGTGTCCAGAATGGTCTTGTCGAGAGTGGACGGACCGCCCTTCTGCTCCTTGAGCCGCGCGCCGAAGTAGTCGTGCATCTCGCGCAGCGACATTTCCTGGGAAACCGGGCCGGCGTGGAACTGCCGGCCGTGCTTCCTGCTGCGGAATTCCTGAATCGTGGCAACGCCACAGTTGATCCGGCGCCCAGGCGCATCATCCGCCAGCGTGGGATCGGTGTTGCCCTCCGGCGCCCGGTTCACCTTGCCGGCCTCGGGGAACTCCCGCCGCATGAACGCTTCCGCGGCGACATCGTTCGGGAAGCTTTCCAGCGACACCACCTGGGGCAGCGGGCCCTGCCAGTGCTCGAACTCGGACAGATCGCGCGAAGCCGTCTCGGCCGGAGTCTCCGACGGGCTCTGGACATCTACGTCGGGATCGGACTCGTCCCCACTTTCATAACCTTCATCGACGAACGAGTCCTTCACCGGCGCCACCACCGGAACAGCACCCGCCGGCTGGTCCGCGACCGACACCGGGGCATCCTGGACGAACGACGCGTTCCCGTCGTCGCTGGACTCGTCCCCGCTCACATAACCTTCGTCATCAACGGGCGGGCCTTCCACCGGCACCACCGGCTGTTCCGGCGCCACCTGCAACCGCGGCTCACCACCGCTCTTCGACGCCCCGGCCCTGCCGGACGTCGTCGAACTCGTCTTCTGATCACTGCCGGAGGGCACAGTGGACGGCGCGTCGCGCTGGGTCAGGGGTTGGTTCCCGGTCGACGTCTCATCCGTCGGCGATTCGTAGGACAGCTGCGCCGAAGGCCGAGACGGGCCGTCCTGATGACCGATGGCCGGCTGGCCGGACTTGTCCCGGGACACGTCCTGGGTCGAGGTGCTCGGCGTGCCGACGGGATTCGAAGGCACTTGCGAGTTACTGCTCTGACCAGACGTCGTGGGCGTGACGCTCGGCGTCCCCGACGATTGCCCCGGCCCAGCCTGCTGACCGGCCGGGCGGAGCTGCGCAGACGCGTTTCCGTCCTGCTCCCGCTGGTCCACTCGCGGCTGATCGCGCTCAAGCGACGCCGGGTTCGGGTCAAGGCCACGCTGACCAGCGTTCTGCTGACCAGACGTCGACAATTCCGGCGACTGCTGCCCCGGAACCTGCTGATTCGGCGACTGCAGCCCCGGCAACTGCTGGTTCGGCGGCTGCTCGACGGGCGTATGCCGCACCGGCGGCTGCTCCGCGGACGGTTGCTGGGCCTGGGGATTCTGGTCACCGACGGCCGGACCCACGCCCTGCGGCGCGACTCCGGGCGGCGTCGTCGTATCGAAACCGGGCAAGCCCTTACCCGAACCGACGTCCTGCGGCCCACCAGAAACCGGCGGCTGTCCGGCCGGTTGCTCCACCGAAACCGGCCCGGTCTCGATACCCACAGGCGGCGACGCTTCCCCGCCGACACCCGGCGGCGGAGACCCCACCGGCGGAGCCGACACAGGCGGCGGGACCGAACCAGGCGGTGGAGACCCCACAGGCGAGACGCCTGCGGGCGGCGGAGCCGAACCGGGTGGCGGAGACCCAGCGGGAGGCGCCGACGCAGGCGGCGGAGACACCACGGGCGAAACACCCACAGGCGGGGGCACCGAAGCGGGCGGCGGGGAGCCCGCAGGCTGCTCCGCCGCGGGGGGCTGGTACGCGGGCGGCGGTTCCTCGCCCGGGGGCTGGTAGGCAGGCGGGGGCTGTTCGTTCCCCGACACCTCATTGGACGGCGGCGCCTCACCACGCGGCGAGTACGGAGGCGGCGGAACATCGGAAGGCTTCCCAGCCGGGGAATCCACAGGTACTTTCGAATCCGACCCAACGGGCGGCACCTTCGAATCAGACCCGACAGGCGGCACCTTCGAATCCGACCCAACAGGCGGCACCTTCGAATCCGACCCAACAGGCGGCACCTTCGAATCCGGTCCTCCGCCGGGAGTTTCCGTGTCGCCAGGCAGGCCCTTACCGTCCGGGTTGTAGGCCGGCGGCGGCGGCTGGTTCGAGCCCCCGGCCGGCGAATTGTTCTTGTTCCGGTTGTTCTGCCTCTCCACCGCCCTGTTATGCGCGTCCTTCTCCATCGAGCCCATCGAAACACTCGAAATATAAGTCCCGAACGCGTCGAAATCGCCGCCGATCGCCGTGATCACAATGCCCTCGGCCGGCATCTCCGAAGCAGCATCCAGCTGCCCCGCCCCCAGCGGCTTGCGCACGAAGTTGTCCGTGTGCTTGTTCATCCTCGCCAGACGATGCAACAACGAACCATTGATCCCGGCCCAGCCCCCGACAGCACCCTCGATGAGCATGTCATCGACATCCCAACCGTGCCTGCGGTTACCGTTCCCCGTCGTGAACGCCTGAGGCAAGAACGCCTCGAACATCTCCTGAGCGAACTCATGAACGCCCTGCCACCCCAACTGCAAATACGACGACAGCAACTTCGCCTGCTGCTTCGCCACCGCAATGATCTCAGTGATGAACTGACGTCCAGCCGAAATCCACTCCGGAACCATCGCCCACCCCGGCGGCCCCATCATGTACAGCGAAGCGATCGTCGACGCGAAAAACGCCAGCGCGATAAGGATCTCGTACTCGGCCTCCTCCCCGTTCAACCCGAACTTGTCCACCAAATCAGCCGTATACCGCATCGCAGCCGCCTGCGCCTGAACCGGCTGAGTCAACCCCTTAATATGATCGCCGAACGCATTCGCCGTCTCACCCTCCAGATTCGCCCACACACCAGAGGACAACGCGGCAACGTTGTTCGTGATCGCCACATAAGCATCCGCGTTCTCCCGCGCCTCCCGGGCCAACGCGTACATGTCATTCGAAATCACCTTCGGCGGCTTATTACCGACCAGCACGTACATCGAATAGTAAATAGGCGCCCAGAACCCATCCTCAGGAATCTGGATCTCACCCATCGCTCACCACACCATCCGATTCGAACTCATACCGCCGGCCACGCCACCTCACAACCAGGCCGCACGACTACCTGCGGAAGCGGAAGAAACTCGGTCCCCCGTCACGCGGAAATTCCATGTACACCCGACCGTCGCGCAGCGAATGGTGACCCACCAACGCCCCGAACTGCGGTGGTGGAGATCCACCAGGACAGGGCGATTCCGTTGTGGACGGTCAAGTGCAGCTCAATGTGCTTCAGCGCAGGTCGATCCTCGTCGGGCGGCCCGGCGGAATCGCACCCCCGAGCTGCCACGGAACGGGTAGCCTCCCATCACTTCGCTCCTCTCAACGGAATCCGGCGAACGAGCGCAGCCACCGCCAGTCAGCGACGAGCGGCCTCGGCGGCTGCGATCCCGGCCGGGCGCTACGGCGAACCAACGGAATTCGGTGCGGCCACGACATTCTGCGGGCGCCCCCACACCTCCTACATCACCGGCACCGCCATTGTGCTTCGACGGCGGCCGTCCCGACGCGGTGAACGCCGATAGGGGTTGGACCGGTACGACCCGCGTTCCCCGGGCCTCACCGGTAGCGGATGACGTGCACCGCCAACGGCTCCTGGTCGAAGGTGGGCAGGCCGTCCTCCGCCATCGAGTCGACCAGCCGGATCTCGCCGCCCTCGTTGACCGCGACCAGGAGGTTGCCGACGGTTTCCCGACCGCGCGCGTCCTGGCGGCGGATCCACACCAGCGCCCGCGAATCCTGCGGCGTGTCGGCCATCTCCGTCAGTGCCTCGCCCCAGCTGCGGTGCTCGGTGGAGCTCAGCGGGGTGCCCAGCTCGCGCATCGTCGGCGCGTACCAGGCGGCCGCCCCTGGCGCCGGGGGCCGGCCGATCCCGTCTCGTCCGGCATCCCATCCGGACATGTAGGACCACGGGTCGTTGTTGGGCAGCCCGAACGGTGCCTGGCCTGCTTCCTTGGGCACCACCAACGCGGCGTCCAGCATCTGGTCCTGCCACTCGCCGGTATCCAGGAACCGCTGCGTGGTGCACGCGAACAGCCAGCCGCGTTCGGTTTCGTCTTCGTCGCCGGGCCCTAGGACGACGACCGGCTCCGGGTAGGTGTGCTCCAGCCAGCTGGTCGCCTTGTCCAGCGCGGCCTGCAAGTTCGGCGCCGGTGCCTCCCAGGGAACCGTGAAGTTCGCCGATTCGGTCACCACCGGGCGGAAAAACCGCGCGACCACGAGCTGACCGATCTCGTCGTCGTCCAGCCGGGCCAGCGAACCCCGCTGCCCGTCCAGGAAAACCGCCTGCTTCTCATCCTGGAAGCCGTACAGCAGGTGGCCGGTGAGCTCGGCTCCGGACAGCTGCCGACGCAGCCACACCGCGGTGCGCGTGCCCGGACCGCCCTCCAGCAGTGTCGATGTCACGTCCGCCCACGTGGACGCGGTGAACACCTCGGCGTCCGGGAAGTGCGCGGCCAGCATCCGGTCCCACCAGCCGGGCGCCTCATCCGCCGGTGCCCACGGCAGCGCCGAAGCCGGCCGGCGGTCCACCGCGGCGTCCGTCGCGACCAGGCAGCCGCGCGCGTTGACCCGCCACCGCCACGGCTCGGGGTTGAGGTCCATCGCCAGCGCCGCGTTCAGCTCCTCGTCCAACGGGTCGGCGTTGGAGACCGGGAACGGCTGCCCGCCGTCCTTGGGCACCGCGATCGTGGCAGCCAGCAGCGGCTCTGCGGAGCCACCCACATAGTCACAGCCGAACAGCTGGGTCCGGTCACCGTCGAGCAGGGGCTGATCATCGGTGAGGGTGACCAGACCCCCGTACGTTCGTTCCAGCCACTGCGCTGCCCTGTTGGCGGGGTCCTCGCTCATCGTCACCTCGGTATGTCTCGTCCGGCAGCTCGGCCTCTGGTCGCTCCGGCCGCCGCGCCCTGCTGGAACAGCCGTCGAGCATGCCCATCGTGGGCCATGGCCCCGGCTTCCGCGCCTGTCCGCACACGGCATACGGGAAAACCCCCACCGACGCAGTCCCGAGCCGTTGTTGCAGCTCATCGTCGATTTCTGGGCCGGTGTCTCCCGGCACGGCCCTTCGCCACCGGTGGGCGCCGCTTCGCGTTGGTGCCGCGGTCCGCGGTGTCACGTGCTGGGCCGGTCCTCCGCGACAGCGGTTTCCGTGGCGCCGTTCCCGTCCGGTTCCGCACCGGTCGGATCCGCCGCGCCGGGGGCCGCATCCGCCGGCTTTGCGCCGGCCGGTTCGAAGCCTTCCGGCCGGACCCCCGCGTCGAGCACCGTTCCGCGTTGCAGCCGCATCGACACCGGTGCACCCGGGTTCACGACCATGTCCACGCCTTCCGGCAGGGCCTCGGCGATCTGCCAGAGCATCGCCTCCTGCCAACCCGGGACGTCGATGTAGCCGCGGTTGACCGGTGCGGTGGTGACCAGCACGGCTTGCACCTCGTCCGGCAGCGAGGCCACCAGCGCGTTCCCCTCGTCGTCCAGCGCGATGCCGAGCACCACCGACGGCAGCGCGTTGAGCACCGGCTCGCTTGCGGGCGGGTCCTCCTCGATCGCCAGCCGGATCGCCGCGTCCACCGGGTCGGTCGGGGACGCCGGCGACGGGGGCGCGTACGCGGGGTTGCCCTGGAACGGGCCGCTCACGCCGTCGGCCGTGACGAACCACGAGCCGACGATCAGCTCCGGCGGCGGCTGTTCGTCATCGCCGTCCGGCTCCCAGCTCGGGTCGGGCAGGAAGAACCAGCGGTCTCCCCGTTCCTGGGCCTCTTCAGCCGTTTCCTGCGTGCTGTCCGCGTCTTGCACTGCTCGCCCTCTTCGTACCTGGTTCGTCCCGGCTGAACCGGCTCGCTGCGGCTCGGCACCGCCGCTGGTGGTTCCGCGCGTTCACCGCTACCGACGGCGGCCGCGCCGCCGGATGTCCTTGATCTGCTCGTCGGTGTAAATCGTCTTTGTTCGCGTGACCCCGCGACCGCCCCCGGGTGATTGCGTCACGGAACCGATCTACTCGCTCCACTCGGCATCCTGCGGTGCAACGGTCCACTCTCCGAACTGATTCGACGCGTCGACGGGCTGTTGCGGCCAGTAGCCGGCGCCGCCGTAGTCTTCCGGGTGCAACGGCATGTGCGGCCCCCACCGGATGTTCTCGATCTGCTCGTCGGTGTAAATCGTCTCTGTTCGCATCACCCCGCGACCGTCCCCGTAATAGCTGACGAACCCCGCGTTGTTCGAGACGTAAACGTACTCGGTACCCGGGTAACCCGCGTTGGCAAGCCCGAGAACATCCCTAGCCGCGTGGAAGAAGGTCTTCTCCGAATCCGGGAGGCCGACGGACGACGCATGTGCGGCCGCCACGAAAAGAGCCGATGCGTCACGCGCCGCCGCGTGGCAGGACCCCACCAGAAGGTCGCGCTGGACCCATCCCCCGGTGACATCGCGGCCTATCACCACCTGGAGCTCATGCCATTGCGGCTTCTCGCTGAGCGCCCGGAAGTAGTCATTTCCGGGAACGAATGCCGTGATGCTGCGGTCCTTGCCCATGAGGGTGACGACGAACCGACCTCGGGTTAGCCCGGAGACATCGTCACCGGTCCCGTGAGCGAGCACGACACCGCAGTTCCTCCCGTCCCACAGCGGGACGGAGTACCCACGAGCAGGGCGGTTAAGAGCTTCGAGGTCCAATTCCGGGCTAGGTGGAGCGATTTCACCGGGAAGGGTCAACACCGCGTAGCTCAGATCATGTACGGAGCCGGCGAAACTCCTTCTTGCCAACGATTCCCCGGGATCGCTGTGCAGGCTGAGGAAACGCCTCCTGCCGTTCGCGTCCTCGAAGAGCTCGGCGAACATCTCATCGGCGAAGAATGCGATGGGACGGTCCTGGTCGTCGAAGGCGATATACCGCTGCCTCGCCGGCTCGGGATTCGGGCGAGGCGCCGGGGTGCTCCTCGGCGGGGGACCGCTCGGGCGCACCACCTCGGGCTCGGGTCGAGCGTGGTCGTCCTCGCCGCCTGTCCGGTTGTCCGTGGCCGGAACCACGGGCGGCTCCCCCGCCGGGTACTCCACCGTGCCGGAAACAGTCGCCGCGAAGAACTCCCCATCAGCGGTTCCGTCCATCTTGCCGGTGAGCGTGGCTTTCTCGTAGCTGACGAACTCGTTGTCGACCTGGTACTCGATGTAGCCGCGCAGCAGACTGGCGTCGGTGAGCAGGACCGATCCGGTGAACCTGCCGGTGAAGCTCCCTCCGGACAGCATGCCGTCGATCTCGCCTCGGACAGTGCACTTTCGCTTGTGGAGGCGCGCGTTCTCGACTTCCTCCGTGACGCGGCCGGAGCTTCGCCCTGGCTGATCCGGCGGGACGGTCCCGGTCGACTCCCGCTGACCCGCACCACGCCCGGTCGACTCCCGCCGACCCACACCGGCACCGGCGTACCCCTGCGGCGAACGATCACCCGAACCAGCGCGAACCGAGTCGTCCTCGGCCGGGCCACGGTGCACACCGGCGCTCGACCCGGCGGGTTCTGGCCCACGCGGCCCGGAACTGCCATACGGCCGACGCGTACGCTCCGGAATAGCAGGCCCAGCCTTGTCCGCACCGCTCCGCGGCACCTTACCGGAGTCACCACGCGGTGCCCGGTGCTTGGACGACTTGCCGCTCTTCGACCCGGGTGATTGCACGATATTGATCACCTCGCCGGTGATCTCTTCCTCCGCGTACCGGCCTCCGTTCACGCCCCGCAATTCAGGATGGCCATCCCGGAATTCCTGGTCCCCTCGGCCCTCGAATGCGTCCGCTGCCCCAGTGGTCGGGGAGTAGTCGATTTTGACGGGGACGCGGCGCCGTCGCCGCGCCGCCAGCTGACTGATGGAGGGTTTCTCCTCCGCACGTCGTTTCCTGATGTCGCTGACGATGTCGCCGACCTCGTGGTCGGGAATCCGCGAGCGCCACGTCGAATCCGGTCGCGGTGAGGTGGGCTCGTGCATGACAGCAGGCACGAGCACCTCGCCGAGGAACTCAGTCTGCGGCTCGCCTGTGCGCGACAGCAGCTTGGCCGCGTCGGCAGGCAGGTCGAGAGTCTCGTATCCCCTGTGGCCGTACCAACGCGAGGTGACACTGCGAACCTGCTTACGCCACGCGGGCACGCTCGCGATGAACTCCAAGATCGCCGTCCACGCGACATCTGGATCCGGGTGCTTCGCCACCAAGTGCCGCACCGAGGTCAGATCGAGGTTCCCCTGCCGGTTCACCAGGCCGCGGGTCAGGGTGTGAACGGCATGCGCCGTCAGATCGGCCTTGGCCTCGACGTCATCGGGGCGGATGCGCGTGTCTTCGGCCGGCTTCGGGTTGTCCAGCCACGCCTGTTCGCTGTTGAAGGACACGCCGTCGAGCGACGGCAGGTCGCTCAGCCCGAGCCGGTCGCGGAGCTGGCGGAGCACCAGGGGCCCGACGCGCGGGATGATCGAGTTGCGCCGGATCCGGCCCTCCCCGGTACGGCCGAAGTATTCCTTCGGCTGGTGAAGAATCGACGACCGGGAAACAGTGGACCGGGTGAAGAGATCGAGCTGGGGCAGCCCGTAGTTGCCCAGCTGCAGGTCGAGGTACACCAGCGCGGCGGGGTGCCCCTTCGGCTGCGCGATCGCGTTGTTGCCTCTCCGGACCTTCTCGCTACCTCCTCTGTTGACCGTCGTGCTCGCGTACCCGAAGCGGTGCTCCGAGTCCAGGATCTTGCTGAGCACATCGGGACTGGTCACGACGTCGTCGCTGTCGATGTACAGGCCGCCGAAGCGGTATTCGATCTCCGTCCGCAGCAGGTCCGCGGTGGCGCCGTAGCCGAGGCCGGATCCCTTGGCGAGCTCCATGCGGAGGAAGGGATCCATCCGTCGGCGCAGTGGTGTGCCACCCAGTTCGTACACGTTGACCAAGCGGATGTTGTTGGCCTGCGCCCACCGCACCATTTCCCGCACGCCTTGGGGAACATCCGCACCACGGACGGCGGCTTCGACCTGCGTGCGCGGAACGTCCGTCCACAGCACCGCCTGTGCATCGAGCATGCGGGCCGACCGCACGAAGTTGTCCTGCCTCGGACCAGCAGTGAACGGACCACCGACCCAGATCGTGTGCACGGTCCGTGGCATCTCGATCCGGTCCGGCACAGCCGCCGAACCGATACCGCTCATCCGCTCTGCCCAGGCCGCCCGCTCACCGGGCCGCCAATCCCTCGTCCACGTGCGCTGACCATCGCCCGTCAGCGATTCCGCGGTCAGATTCACCGGCGGCCGACCCGCCAGCATGTCCACACGGTCGAGCAGCTCCATCGTCTGCGCCGCCGACAGTCGGTCGAAGTCGAGATCCTTCATCCCCGGCAACGGATCCGGAGTGTCTCGCACCCCGAGCGGATCCGCACCCAGCAGCTCGGTGCCGGGCTGCCGCTGGTGTGCTGGAGAGTTCTCAGCCTTGGCCTCCAAGTCGGACAGTTGCTCGGCCACCGCCACCGGATCGGCGTGCCTGTCAGGTTTCACGCCGGGCAGGGGCGGTTGCTGAGGTGTCGGTGCGGACTCCGGCGGGGCGCCGACCAGGAGGTGCGGATCCAGCCGCTCGCCGGCCAGCGGCGTCGTGCCGAACGCCGGTAGGAAGGCCACCACGTCGAGCGGACCAGTTTCGACCGTCTCGCGCTGCGGATCCACGAATTCGGGCTGTCCGTCCTTTCCGAGCGTGACGGCGAACCCCCCGTGCAGCATGCCACGGGAACCGCGCAGGAACGCCACCCCCCGGATACGATCTCCGCGCTGCGACTCAGGATTCTCGGCATCCTGCTCTCGTAAGTGGTCCGCGACCTGGTCGTAGGACGCCCGCACAGCCTGCCCACCGAACTCATCCTGCAACCGACCGACAGTCACCGGACCCTTCTCATCGACCTTGACGGTCACCCCGGCCTCAAGAGTCCTCTTACCCGCGATCAACAACAGACCACAGTCCACACGCCCCGACGCGTCCTGGTTGTAGTTCCCCGCGTTGATCCCCCGGAACTCCGGGAAACGAGCCCGGTACTCGACATGAGCACGCGTTTCGGAGCCGTCCGCACTCATCTCCGCCTTCGGAGCGAGCTGATCAGCGATGGCCTGGAACGCGGCGCGGCGCAATTTCGCCTTGTCCCTGCCGATCGAGATGGCCTTCCGGCGACCGATGATTCCGGCCAGGTCGAGAGTGCGGAGCCCGTTGACATGGGTGACCAGGTCACCGACCCGATCCAGCCGCGCATCCTCCGGCAGGCCGAGCAACTTCTTCACCTGCGGCAACCGGCCATCCAGCCGCGCCACCCGGTCCGGCCCGCCCAGAACCTCCACCAGGTCGTCCACAACGTCGTCCCGCGAAGCAGACGTCCCCGAAACAGCGCCAGTGCTGGGCTCGCCCAACCTCACCCCGTCGGCAACGGAGGCACGCAGCCCACCGGACTCCGCCCACCAAGCCACATCGTCCTTCGCACGCTTTCCCGCCTCCAACGGGAGATCCGACCGAGGGAAGGCCCGATGGCCATAGCGCCCGACCCCGCTCACAAAATAGTGCGCCTCCCCACCTTCGAAAAAGTTGCTCCTCCGCAGGAAGTAACGACGACTCGACGCGGCCGGATGCGACCCGGACGAGACGGACCCCGCCGCATCGTTGAGCACGTAGACCGCCCGCGGCGCTTCCTGCGAGCCCTTCGTCGGCACTCGCACCACGAGGAAGTGCTCTGCACCCGAGTTGGCCAGCATGAAATCCCGCACCGCAACGGCGTCGCGCATCAGGCGAGGAGGCGAAACAGGAGCGGCCTCATTATCTCTGCCCACCACGTCACCGAGCGGAGAAATACCTGCCTTCGTCCGGAACGCCTCGCGCTCCCGTTCCCCCACAAGCCGACGCAGCGCATCATCGGTCAGCACCTGACCGCTCGCCCTGAACTTGTCGGCGATCTGCCCGAACAGCTGCAGAACCTGGCTCCGGCGACTACCGCGATCAGGAATCACGATCCCCGACCGTTCCAGCATGCTCTTCGCATCCACATTACCGAGCAGCGCCTGAACGACGAAGTAGTCGACCGACCGCCGGGCCCGGTCGTTGAACGCGGCCAGAATCCGCTGCGATTCGGGATGGAGATGCGAGACCTCGGATTTCATCCGGTCCCACGTTTCGTACGCGCCGGACTGGATCTCATCGCCCTTCGTAGCGAACGTCCACGCAAAACGGTCCGCCGCCGCCGAGATCCCGTCCTCGCTCCACACCAACTCCACGGGCGTCTCCGGCCGCGCCGTGGACGGCTCCGGCTGAAGGAGCTCGTCCGCGATCGCCCGCAGAACACCCAGCCGCAGCCTAGAAGCATGGGGCTTGGCCAGCACATCCCGTGCCCCGAGCACTTTCCACATCACCTTTACAGGGTCTTCGAACCCCAGCTCTTCGACGACTCTGTCATCAGGACCCAGCAATTCGGCTGCGCGGACCGGGCCGAGGTAACGCACCAGCTGCTGGTTCGAAGCCCGGGCGACATACGTCAGCACATCAGCAAGATTCAACTCCCACCAATGCTGCAGTTCCGGCAGAGCGAAGAACCGCTCCGCAGCGCTCGGCTCCGACCCCTCGCGCGCGGACTGCTGAACGGGATTCCCCGAACTTCCGGCCCCGAACAGCTTCCCGGCCCTGCTCAAGGACTCCTTCCAGTACCAGTCAGCCAGCGCGGCCACCCGTTTCGGCCCACCGAATGCCTCGGTGATCACATCGCTGGCCGACCTGTTCCGGGAATCACGGAGGAAGGCACTGCGGTCCGAGTCGCTCAGGGCATCGATATCCCGCGCGATCGCATTCAGACCATTCGACCTCGAGCCGGCGTTCTGCCGCCGGGTGCCGGAAACCCCTCGGCCCTCGAATGCGTCTGCTGCAAGGGACTTCTGCTTGGGCCAGCGCGACCCGCCCCTTGTCCCGGGCGGAGCGCCGACCAGCATGTCCTTGTCCATCCGCGCGCCGGGCATCGGCATCGAACCGAGGCGGGTCAGCGGCACGAAACCGATCACGTCGTCCTGCGTCGCGTCCGCGACGACTTTCCGGTGCTGGTCGACGAAAGTGACCGTCCCGTCCGCGCGCCGCTCGACGAAAACACCATGCGCCTTGCCGCGCCCGGTCTGCACCAGCGCCCCGCCCCAAATACTCCCCGGCTGCCGGCCATCACGCCGCGTGACCTCGTCGAACGACCGGTTCATGTGCGCCACCACGTCACCGAACGACGCCTTCACCGCGTGCGCACCGAGGAGCTCCTCCAACTCCCCCAACCTCATCGGCTCGCCAGGCCGCGCGATCTCCAGCGTCAGCTCACCCACACGACCGGCCTCAAAGTCCCGCAGACTCGCCAGCGTCCGCTCCCCCGCGACCATCGTGTACGCGCAGTTCTCCGCACGCCCCTCCGCACGATGCCCCGGCCCGTTCACCCCCGCCAGAAACGGGTAGTGCTCCCGCACATAGGACTCGGATTCACCCGACACCACGAAATCCCGAGCCGTGACCACCGCCTGCTCATAGGCGGGCGGAACCGCCCCGTCGACCACCATGGACCCTTCGCCACCGGGCTCAACACGGGCCCCACCGGCCGGACCATTATGCGGTCCGCCGACAGGCCCGACGACAGAACCGCCGCCGATACCGGAACTACTGGCGAGTTCGACAACGGTGTGCGCACGGTGTCCCGGCCTGTTCACCCCCGCCAGGTGCGAATAGCGCTCCGGCAGCGCGATCACCGACTGCTCGTAGGTGGGCGGATCGTCCAGCAAACCGAGAGGATCGTCCAGCAAACCGGAAGCCGGAGGCTCCGCCGCCGCGTACGGTTCGTAGCGCAGGCGCGGTTCGTTCGGGACCACGACACCTTGCCGCTGCGCCCACCCGGTGTCCTTGCCGAACCGCCGTGCCAGTTGGTCCACTGTGTACTGGGCGCCCAGGACCGCGGTCGCGGCCACCTCGTCCGCGGCCACCTCGTCGACCAGTCGATCGACGACACCGACATCCACCCCGTACCGGTCCGCTTTCTCCTCGGAGGGGACAGTGTTGCGCCAGCCCACGGAAATTCCCACTTCGGCCCGCAGGACGTCGCGCATGGCATCCTCGTACCGGCCCTGCTCGATGTGGTAACGCCTCCGCACCCTGTCATAGGTGAGCCCGATCGGGCGCTGGTGGACCGAACGGGCGATCCCGTCGCGCACGGCGGCGTAGATCTGGTCACCGGCCCATTCCAGGGACTTGCCGTACCGGCGAGCCAGCTCCTTGTCGTCAATGGGATCGGCCTCCCGGGCACGGCGCTCTACATCCCGCTTCGCCGCATCGGCGATCGACGCCTCGGCCTTCGCCAGACTGATGCCGTACCGGTCGGCCAGATCCCGGGTAGCGACCGGCCGCCCGTTCGCAGCCGCCTGCTGTGCGGCCTGCCGTGCGGCACGCCCCATGACCCGCTCGATGACAGGCGCATCGAGAATCCGGGTACGCGCCCAATCGTGGCTCATGCCGTACTTCGCGGCCAGTGCCTGCACGGTGTAAGGCTGCCGGCGCCCCATCGCCTCGACCACATCGCGGTGCGCGGCCACGTTGATCTGAACCTGGGCCCATTCCACAGACTCGCCGAAGCGCTCGGCCAGTGCCCGTGCGGAAATCGGGGCACGGCTATCGGCCGCCGCACGCACAGCTGCCCGCGCCCGCAATTCCCGATCCCCTGCCGGAGCGGGGGCCGGACCATCCGGCCGAAACCCGGTGATCCTGCCTACCTTGGGGAGGCTCGATGCCAGGAGCTCGTCGGCCTTCGACGGGTGCACCCGCATCGACGCTGCCAGCGCACGCACCTCGAACCCCCACACGAGTCCCCTGCCATAGCGCGCGTCCAGTTCGGCCGCAGTGTGGGGCCAGCCACCAGAATCGACCGCTTCGAGCACATCCGCCAGCGCCGCGATCCTGATCGCCCCGGCTGCCATCCCGGGAGTGATGGCGTGCTTGGCAGCCAGCTCATCATCGGTGTACCGTCGGCCATTGTCCGCCGACTCACGCACATCCGCGATCACCGCCGCTCTCCTGATCAGCGCGGCATCGAAGCGCGGGTAGAAACTCCGAATGAAATAGTACTTCTCATTCACGAGATTCTCGTTGTACGGGCGCCTGGCGTTGGCGGCCCGGCGCACATCCGCCAGCACCACGTCCTCGATCACGCCGCGCAGCCGATACTTGCTGATCTGGTACTTTTCGGCCACGCTCCGAAGACCGTCAGCCCGGCGCCATGCCACGGCGTCGCGTACGTCTTGGAACACCTCAGGCGCCACCAGGTCGAAGGCGTGCTCCTCACTGATGCCATGGGTTTCCATCAGCTTGTCCACCCGCAGCGAGGAACCCCCTGCGGAATTCCCGCGCCGTGCCATGCCACCGACGTTCCGGTCCAGCCCGAAACTGCTCCCACCCGGCGCCCCGACCAGCATGTCCGGGTCCATCCGCGTCCGCTCGCCGGGCATCGGCTTCGAACCCAGACGCCTCAGCGGCAGGAATCCGGCCACATTACGCAGCCCCTCCCTGGGAATGATTCCCTGCTGCTGGTCGGCGAAACGAACACGGCCATCCGACGTCCGCTGAACCAAGATGACGTGCCCAGGACCATCGCCCTCCCGCAGGACTACCGAACCCCACACCTCACCCTCATGACCACCCATGTGCGCCACGACCTCGTCATAAGTCGCCTCCACAGCGTGGTCCTCCACACCGTCCTCATAGGACGCGTTCAGGTCCTGCTCCAGCCGACCCAACGGCATCAAGCCACTAGGCATCGCGGGGATAGCGTCGAGCGGAAGATCCCTTGCAGTACCGGCATTCCCGCCCTCACGGGCAATCTTCGCGTTACGTACCAGCGTCTTTTCCGCCGCGACCAACGACGGCGCACAGTTCTCCGTATAACCCGGCAACCCAGCCGCGTAACGCGGACCGTTCACACCCCACAAATCGGGATGAACATCCAAAAACTCCTGATTCGCCGCAGAAAGAGCAGCCGGCCCGTCTTCATCATCAGACTCCGAACCCGGATCACCGTCATCCAAGTCCGCGACATGCCCCTCATCGACATGCGCCACACCACCCTGGCCAGCGGAGTGGACCGGAGCCGACTGGACCTGCTCGGTCTGCTGAACAACCAGCTGGAACTCCTGAGCAACCTCCTGCGCCTGCCGAGCAGCCTGCTGAGCCTGTTCGGCCTGCCGGGCAGCCCGCTGGGCCTGCCCGGCAGCCTCCTGGGCAGCCAGCCGGGCCTGCTCGGCCTGCTGAGCAACCTGCTCGACCTGCTGGGCAGCCAGCAGGGCCCGCTGGGCTCGCTGGGCAGCCCGCAGGGCCTGCTGGGTCTCCCGGGCAGCCTGCTCGGCAGCCCAGGCAGCCTGCTGAGCCTTCCAGGCAGCCTGCCGAGCCTGCTCGACAGCCCGCTCGGCAGCCCGCCGGACCAGCCGGGCCCGCCGGACCCGCCGGTCGGCCTGCTCGGCCTGCTCGGCAGCCCGCCGGGCCTGCTCGGCAGCCCGCCGGACCAACCGCGCCTGCTCCGCAGCCCGCACAGCCTCCTCGGCAGCCCGCTCAGCAACCTGCCAGGCCTGCTCCGCCTGCTGGACAGCCTGCCGGGCCTGCGGGGCAGCCTCCTGAGAAGCGGACACGGCCCGGTATTCGTCCTCGCCCAGCACAGACTCCGCGTCGGAATCCTCCGGAAGGTTCCGGGCCTCATAGATATAGCGCCGCGCCTCACCCGGAGCGATCCCGTACCAGTCCTGCAGATCCCGCGCACTGACCGGCTCCGCACCGTTGCGGGTCTCACGCGCATGAGCGCGAGCCTCAGCCGACAACAATTGCCCGGCCTCGTAAGGGCTGATGTCGTACATCCTGGCCACCGTGTCCGCGTCGAAACGGAGCCCACGAACCACACCGTCACGCACATCCTCGGCCACGTGGCGCAGGTGCAGGGCCGGGCGACTGCCTTGGAAACCCGTTCTGCGTGCCTCGTCGTTGACCGCGGCTTCGATCCGGGCGTTGGCCCCCTCGGACCTCCAGCCGTAATTTCCCGCGAGAACATCGAGGGTGAACGGAGTACGGCGCACCGCATCCGCGGTGAACTGGACCGGCCGGCCGTTCGCGTCGATTCCGGTGAAGTTGGGCTCCGCCCGCACAGTCTGACCGCCGGCCGGGCTCGAGCCGATCCCGAGCTGCCGCGCCGCGGCGATCGCCGCGTGCGCGGAGTTCACGGTGCCGCCGTGCTGCCCGTAGCGCTGCCGGTTCACCGTCAACAAAGCGGAGTAGTGCGTCCTGAACTGCTCGGTGAAGACGTCATGCGCGGGCGGCTCGGTTTCAGGTTCACCGGAGCCAGGCGGCGGCAGCGTCGCCGGGATCGCGCGTTCACGGGCATCTCCCCCGGCATGCTCGCCGCGAACCGGGGTCATGTCGTCCCGACGCTCCAGCGTCCGCGCCCTGCCATTGGCACTGCGCCGCGGATTGTTACGCGGCGCGGCCCCCTGCCCGGCGTTGTCCCGCACCGCTTCGCCGACAGGAGCCCGCTGCCCACCAGCGTCAGCGGTGTTGTCCGGACCGCGCCCTTCCCGGCTCGGCCGCTGGGCCAGCCTGCTGAACATGCCGCGTAGGCCGGTGTGCCTGCTCCCAGACGGCGCCCCGACCAGCAGATCGGGGTCGAGTTCCGCGCCGTCCATCGGTTTGGCACCGGTACGCGGCAGCGGCATGAAGCCGACCACCTTGAGCGCGCCCTTGCCCAGCATCTCGGCCTTCTGCTGGTCCAGGAAGTCGACCAGCCCGTCTCCCGCGCCCTCGCGGGTATCCGGTCCCTTCTCGGCCATCACGACATGCACCATGCCGTCCCGGCTCTCCAGCAAGACCGCACCCATGGAGCCGGGGTCCTGGCGGCTCATGTGCGCCTCGACCTGGTCCTGGGTCGCCGTCACAGCCTTCGCGCGGAAGTGCTCCGTCAGCTCGCCCAGCTTCATCGGCGGACCGCTGGCCGCGGGCACCGTGACGCCGCCCGCCCGGTTGCCGGACCGGGCATTGACCACCGTCTGCTCGGCGGCGATCAGCGACTGCCCGCAGTTCTCGGTGTGCCCCGGAACCTGGTTCGCATACTTCTCGCCGTTGACGCCCCACAGCTCCGGGTAGCGCGCCCGGAATTCCCGTTGTTCGGGCGTTTCCCGGGTTTGCTGGAGCGTGTTCTGGGAGGTGGAATCCTCGTGCCGCTCCGGGCTCGTCGACGTCCGGTCGTCGGGAGTGAGGCGCGGGAACGACGACTCGGGTTCCGGTGTCCGCTCGGTACGAGCAGTCTCGTCCTCCGTCACCTGCGCGTCGTCGACACCGCGGTGCAAGTCGACAGTTTCCGGGGACTGCTCGGTCTGCGGGGACTGCTCGGTCTGCTTCGGGGTCTCGTCGCCCTCGACCGCTCTGAGGTCATCGTCGGTGAAACCGAGGTCGGCCAGGCCTTGCCGGTCGACCCACATCTCGATCGGCTCGTCGGGGCCGGTGCGGATGGTCTCCTTCCAGAACTTGGGGATGTTGTCGCCGCGGTAGTACGGGCGGAGCCGCCAGCGGGGCGTCACCGAGACCAGGTAACTGGTCTCGGTGACGCTGTCCTCCGTAGTCCCGGAGGAGGCGCTGAGCTCGTTCCCCGAGCTGAAGCCGAATACCTCGTTCTCGGCCTCGAGGAACTGTTGCATCGGCCGGAAGTTCGACTCTTCGATCGCCGCCTCACGGATCTGCCCGACCTCCCCGGGGACCACCCCGAAGTGACGTTCGGTCGTCGACTTCACGCCGTGCTCCGTGCCCTGGCTCCTCTTCAGCGGTTGTTTCCGCACCTTCAGCAGGCTGCGGCGGTAGATGTGCGCGCTGACCCGCAGCTTTTCCAGCTCGCCGGTCGCCATCTCGATCTCGTAGCCGTTCGACTTCATCGCCGCCGGCAGGTTGGTGCGCATCTTCGCGGCCGTCGTCGCGGCGAGCACCTGGTTCGCCGTCTCCGGGCGCAACGCGGGCCGCCCGATGTCCGGCTCGCCGTCGATGAGTCCCTTCAGCTTCGCGCGGAGCTTCGGTGCCTCGAACGAGCGGGTGTGCACGATCGCGTTGTCCGAGAACCCGGGCCGGCGGCCGTTGCCGACCTGCCACACTCGCAGCGCGCCTCGCTTCACGGCGATCGGGGCGCGCTCCGAGAAGCCTTCCTCGACCGTTTCATCGCTACGCACCGTGGACCGCGCGGCGCCCTCCAGCACGATCGGGTCGGCGCGCCACGGCTTGCCGAACATCGTCGGCTGCGAGAACACGCCCGCGAGGAACTTCCGGTAGGTCCCGGCGCTCGCGTACGGATACACGTCGAGCTGGTCGATGATCAGGTCGTGCGCGAACTGGTGGTGTTTGCCGTCCACGGGCATCGTCACGGCATCGGACAGCTTCTTCGAGAACTCGTCCCCCTTGTCGCTGCTGAAACCCGCCTGCCCGGCGAATCCGTGCAAGTTCGCGTGCTTCTTGGTCGACGGGTAGAAGATGGCCGCGACGCCCACCACCGCCGACTTCTGGCGCTCGGCTACATCGGTCTCCCGGCGGGTGACCTCGTGCCCCTCCTCACCTGTCCGGTCGATCGTGTTGTGGTAACTGCCGTCGCCGAGCCGGCCGCGCACCATGATGAGCTGCTCGACCTTGCCGAACGGCGTGTCGGCGGACATGAACACCGGCCATCCGCCGTTGATGATCTCCTCGACCGCCAGGTTCGCGTCGCCAGAGCCGAGCACCGGTTCCAGCTCGTCATGCAGCATCGAGTCGTTGATGGCGTCGAAGTGGCTCATGCCGGGTGGTGCGAGCACCTTCTTCGCCGCCCGACGCAGCCCGCGGGCCATCCGGTCCGCCAGGCTCTCCGGGCCGGCGGGCTGGAAAGCGCGGGCGTCCCGCTGCTCCCGGGTCCACTTCGTGATCGACGCGGCGATCTTGTCCGCCAGTTCACGGCCCGACTCCGGCCGGTGCATGCCGACATCGCCGCGACCGCGGCCGACGTTGGCGGGCGGCCGCACCTCGTTGCCGTTCGGCCCGGTCGGCACGGCCGGACGCTCGCCGGACATGCTCGTTTGAGTGTCGGACGTCTCGTTCTCGTTGTCGGGCGCCGTGTTCTCGGTGCCGGGCGTCTCGGTCTGGTCCGTGGCGTCGCGTTCCTCGGCGACCACGTGGTTCCTGCGGTACCGGGCGGCGTCCTCCGGCTCCAGCTTGGCCAGGTCGGCATCGGTCAGCTCGCCGATCGTGTGGATCTCGCTGGCCTTGACCCAGACCTCCCTCGCCCCGGGCACGTGCACCCACTTGACCTTGTCGGTGGAGGCGCCGTCGTGCACCGAGTGGAAGACGGACTGCCAGCGTCGCCGCACAGAGGTCCGCACCTGGTGGGTGTCGTCATAGCGGACCAGGTAGCGCCGTCCACGTTGGCTGTACTTCTTGGTCGTCTTGGACTTCTGGGCGACCTCGCCGGACTTGCCGCGCATGAGCTTGATATCGCCGCTGAAGTCGATGCCCATCGTAAGGAACTGCAAGACCGGCAAGAAGAGGGTGAAGCCGCCTTCCAGGCGCCACCCCTTCGCACGCTTGTCGCCCTGGGCCGTCGCGGTCGATCGGTACGCCTCCGCGCTGAACTCGTGGTCGTCGTCGCGCCGCACGATGGTCGGGTTACTCAGCTTCGTCTGCAGGGCCGCGGTACCGAACAGCTCACGACTCCCGAAAAGTCCGCCGTGGTTGTGGGTCTTCAGATGCACCGAGTGCTGCCCGTTCCGCATGGCGGCGCGGTCGAACCGGGCCATCCGCGCGTCCACGTTCGCGAAGTTCTCCAGGGCGCTCAGCGCGGCGTTGCGTTCGTTCTGCACGTGCGCCGCGGGACGAACCGGGTGGCCGCTGTGCTCGTCGAACCGGACCGGCTTGCGCCCGATGACCGGCAGCTTCAGCCACTCCTTCCAGTGTGCCGCGGGGGTCTTGCCCAGCATGCCCGCCACGGTCGTCATCAACCCGGGCACGGGCCTGGCCGACTCCAGCTGGAATCCCTCGGGCAACAGGCCTTCGCGTTCCGGCGCCGGCGCGGTGCCATCTCGCCAGACCGGTTCAGCAGCGGTTTCCGCAGTCCGTCCACGGGTTTCCGTGGTCTGCACACCGGTTTCCGTCGTCTGCCCACCGGTTTCCGTCATCTGCGCAGAGTCTTCGGTGTGGCTGGTAGCCGGCTGGCCGAGCGCGACACCGACCTGTTCCGGCACCGACACGTTGACGTCCGCGATGAGCTCGGAGACACCCTGGTCGTTGACGCCGATCCGCTCGCCCGGGGAGGACCAGGTGCCGCCCATCCACATGTCGAAGCTCGTCGGGTACCGGAGGTTCTCCAACGGGCGCTTGGCGGACAAGACGTGCTTGCGGCCGGTGCTCTGCTTGATCTTCCCGGCGTTGGTGACCATCTTCTGCCGGGTGAGCCCCTTCAGGGTCGGCCAGACCAACTCGCTGGAGAGCATGGCCGCGATGCCAGTCGCGCCGGTCTTGCCCCGGGCGATCTCGACGTCGCGGGAGTGGCCGACGGAGATTTCGCTCTTCGCGGTCTCCCGCTTGTCGGCGTCGATGGGCTCGGCGTCCGCGCTGTGCATCGTGCCCTTGACGAAGATGTCCGGGGCGCCCCTGACATGCGCGCTCAGCGGGAACCGAGCGCCGCCCTGGTTGATGTCCTTGCCGCGCTTGCGCACGAAGTTCCGGAACTCCTTGGCGACACGCGCCAGGTCGTTCGACTTGAGCTGGTGCTTCGCCTGGATCTGTGTCAGCGCGGGACCGACCACCGTGTCCACCGTGAAGTCGGGCATCTCGTAACGCGCGTCGGCCCGGTACGGTATCTGTTCCAGCTCCTCCTTCGACCTCGCCGGGGCCGTCGTCTGCGCACTGGCGTCCTTCGTCCGCACATCGGCGTCCGTCGTCTGCACAGGCGCCGGGGCCGTGTCGCCGGACCAGCCGTACTTCGCGGCGTTGCTCGGCTTCATCCACAGCGTCGCCGCGCCGGGGACGGTCTTGATCGTGCTCTTGGTCAGCTGTTCACCGTCACCGTTGCGGTCAGGCGGGGTGAGCGGCTTTCCATCGCGGCGCTTGATGTCCACGACGAAGGTGTGGCCGACCCGGTGCTTGTCCAGCGGGCCGTCGTATTTGGTCTTGGTCTTGTGCCCGAAGGACTCGGTCGTGCCGCTGCTGGCGGAATCCGTCCAGACCCGTTCCGCGATCGGGCCGATGAAACCGCCGATGACCGCGGTGGGGTCGCCGCCGCCGATGAACCCGGTGCCACCGGACTTGGCCGTGATCGACCTGTCCGAACCGGTCTTGCCGGTCGCCTCGCTGGTCCGCTCGACGGTTCCGTCCACTGTGGGCAGTTTCAGCCGCCGCGCGTCGGACACGGCGAGGGTTACCTCGATCGGGGAACGAACGCCCTTGAAGGCGAAGGATCCCAGGAACAGCCGGCCACCGTAGACCTCTCTGGCCTGATCGCGGTCGCCCAGCGAGTCCAGCACGTCGCGGAACCGGCCGGCCTCGGGGTCGTTCTCGGCGAACTTGCCGCCGATGGCGCTCTCCACCGAGCGGTAGATGTCGCCGATTCCGGAGAACTCCGCGTGTTCGATCGCGTCCGGGTGGCCCGGCTTGCCGCCGTCGGATTCGGCCGGCACCGACTTCAGCGGCACGTCGACCGTCACCGTGTCCGCCGACTCGGTACCGCTCTTCCACGGCCGTTGGTACCCCTCGCGCACGACGACCTGGTAGGTCACCTTGTGGCCGGCGGCGATCGCGCCCGCGTTGCGCTCGGTGACCTTCGTCGAGGTCTTGTGCTCGGAGGAAGCGCTCAGGCCCGATCCGCGGCTGTTCGCGGACAGGCCCATGATCCGGCCGGCGACGGTGATGAACGGCGTCGGCACCCGGAACGCGAACGCCCCGGTGCCGATGGTGGGCCGGCTGCTGGATGCCCCGGAGCGCACCGAGGGCCCGGCGCTGCCGGTCGTCGTCTCGCCCGTCATCTCGTGCGGATCGGTGGGCTCGGTCAGGTCGATGACCTTGAGCGTCACCTCCGGGCCCCGCCCGGCGTGCAGACCGAGGTTCTCGGTGTGCATGCCTTCCATCGACAGCGACCACTTGTCCTGCAGCTTCTCGTCGGAGAACTGCTTGTCGATCACCTGCTGCAGGACCTCGTCGTCGGAGGCGACGCGTTCCTTGATCTTCGCCCGCAGCTCCGCGCCGTCGATCGGGCCGGCCGGTTTCCACTGCTCGGCGCGGGCCTGCTCCAGTCGCCCGCCGGCGGGTGGTTGCTGCGTATCGGTCGGCGTCTGCACATCGTTTTCCGGCGGCTGCGCAACAGGGGCCGGCGTCTCGGTCTGTCCGCCCTCGCGATCCCGCGTCACGTCTGATTCGGCGGGATTCCAGTCCTGGATCGCCCGGGTGGGATCCCAGTCCCTGGCCGCCCCGGCCGGATCCCAGTCGGCGGCAGGCGCGGCGGGATCCCACGTCGTGCCGACCGAGTCGTCCGACACCATGCCCGTCCGCTCGGCCGACACGAGACCGGCCGGCAACGCGCCGCCCATGCCCGGCGGCCCCGACAAGGCGTCATCGGTTTCGAACCGAGCGGCCTTGTCCGGATCCGGCCCCCGCCGGACGTCGTCGACGAGGAGCTGGAGCAACTTGTAGCCGTCCTGCGGACGGCGGTCGGTCCGCCGCGGCATCGGGTCGCCCGGACGTGCACGCAGGACCTTGTAGGAGCCGTACTCGGCGAGCCCTCCGAATGCCTCCCGATCGAGCGCGCGCTCCGCCGCATCTCCGGACTCGTGCAGGTGGTGCAGCGGCATGAGGTCGAAACGCGACTGCCACCGCCGGCGTTCCTCCGTTACGCGGACGCTGTCGAGGAACCTGTCGTTGACGATGCTGTCGTAGATGTGATGGACGTCCTTTTCCCAAACGGGACCGTACATCGCGAGAGCGCGCACCACCTGACCGGAACCGCCCGCCCGTGCGTTCAGATGCTGCTGGAGGTGGTACTGCGCCGAGATCAGCGACAGACCCGACTGGGTGTAGTCGACCAGCAGCACCTCGCGGTCCGCGGACAGATCACCCAGGAACTCGTCGAAATGCTCTCCTATCAGCCTGATCTGTTCGCGATCGGGTACGAACCACTTGCCTTCCCGGAAGGTCCTGTGCAGGAACGAGCTTTTCGGCGGTGACGGCCGGAACGACGACAGCGGAATCGAGACCGCGACCGCGTCCGGGTGATGTTTCTGGAGAGCGGCGATGACCAGAGCAGGGCTGCGGCCGATACCCACATAGCTGAACGATTCCGGCGGATAGTTGGCGACGATCGACTCCGCCACGCCGTCCATCGCTCTCACGACCCCCTGCTGCTCAGCCAGATGGTGCTGGGCTGCCAGGCGGCTGACCGTGTCGTAGAAGCGCTGTGCCTCGTCGATTCGGTATTCCCGGTGAAGGGGTGCGTCGTCGTCCCATGCCGGCTCCCTGGAGGTGTACAGCGCGATGGCCAGCGCTATGCCACCGTCGACGGGATACTCCTTGATGCCGCTCTCGGTCAGCCATATCCGGACCCGCTCCGGCGTCAGCGGGATCGTGTGCTGACCGTCACGGAGGTAGACGTCGTTGTACCCCGCCGGGTGCCGGGCGGCTTCGGCATCGGTTACGAGGGTGATGTCTTCGTCGAATACCTCGGCGGCATCGACGATCCATTGAAGACGCTCGGACGGGGTCGACATCATGGCACCACCACCGCGGCCGGGAGGAATGTCCCCGGCTACCGGGTCCTTTATCCCGCGGGCCGTGTCCATGGCGTCCCGCAGCGTCCGGTAGCCGTCCTGGCGGTCGGCTCGCCGCGGCATGGGGTCGTCCGGGTTCGCGCTCAGGATCTTGTACTTGCCGTACTCGGCCTGTTCGTCGAACGTCTCCCTCTCGAACGCCTCCACCACCAGATCGGCGCGATTGCCCAGCCATCTGTTCGAGTCGACCGGCAGGACCGCGAACCGCTCCCACCACTGCTTGCGTTCCGCCAAGTCGAGAGCATCGTTGTTAGCGATGCGGGCGTGGGTATCGAGCAGTCTCCCCCCGGGCGCGTACATCGCGACCGCGCGCACCACCCGGCCGGAACCAAGGTGCTGCTGGAGGAAGTACTGCGCCGCGATCAGCGAACGCCCGGACTGGGTGTAGTCCAACAGCACCACATCACGGTCCGCGGGCAGATGCCCCAGGAACTCGTCGAAATGCCTTTCGAGCATGCTCATTTGCTCGGGCGTGGGTTCGTAGTAGTGCTCGGACGCGGGTTCGCCGCGGCCGGGGGTCTGGAAGGGCACGTGCAGAACCGAATCTTGCGGTGGCAACGGCCGGAAGGACGACAGCGGAATGGACACCGCGTCGTGGCCCCGGGACTGGAGAGCGGCGACGACCGGAGCCGGACTGCGGCCGATACCCACATAGCTGTAGCGGTCCGGCGGATGGGTGCGGACGATCAGACCCGCCAGCGCGTCCATCCCGGTCAAGACGTGCCGCCGCTCGGCCTGCTGGTGCTGGTCCGCCAGATTCCGAACCGTTTCGTAGAAGCGCTGTGCCTCGTCGACGTCGAGCCTGTATTCCTGGCGAGGCGCGTTATCCGGGTCCGCTCTGCCGGCGGTGTAAAGCGCGACGGCCAGCGGTATGCCACCATCGCGGGGATAGGTGATGTCGTTTTCGGCCAGCCATGCCCGGGCTAGCGCCGGAGTCAGCGGGATCATGTTCGGGCCGTCGCGGAGGGCAACGTTGTTCGGCTCTGCCGGGTGCCGGTCCATTTCGGCACTGGTCGCTCGAATGATGTCCGCTGGGTAGGTGTCGGCCAGGTCGGTGATGCGCTTGAGGCGCGCTGCACCGTCCTGGGCGGAACTCGCCTGGTTCTCGGTCCCCCCAGGAACCTTGGTACCCACCGGCGAAACCACGTGCTTGAGCACCCGGTCCGAAGTCACCGGCGAGGCCCACACCTGCTCCGGGTTGCCCAGCTCCGTCAAATCGTTTTTATCGACACCAGCGAACACGATTTCGTTGTTCGCGGCATCGACGAACACGACGTAGTCACCGCGCTTGTACGCGCCGATGAAATGTCCCTTGCCGTTGCCGTAATAGGAGTACACCAGTTGATGCGGACCGTCGTTCGTCCTACCGGCCACATAGTCGAACACCTTGGCGTAACCCTGCTGCCCCGGCCCCTGCAAGGACAACGGACCCAAACCCGACTCCGGGACGCGATTCGGGTCCACCGGCCCGCTCAGCTTGGCCTTGAACTCCGCCGCCTGCTCGGGAGTCACGTCACCGTGCTTCATCCGATGCAAGTCCAGATTGATCCCCATAAGCGAGGAATCCAGACAGTTCGTGCCACTGCCCTCAAGACCGGCAACACGATTCGCTTCGTTCACAAAACGCATATCCGGGAAATGCCGCTTCAGGAACGCAGCATTACCCACAGAATCATTCTCGAAAGTCTCCGCCGACACCACGTCCGGACGCACCGACGCCTCACCCGACACCGCCGACGACGCACCACCCATACCAGGAGCCCACCCACCGGCCTGGGCACGGTCATACCGTCCATACCAATCCCGAGCGTGGTTGTCCTGGACAATCCGCCCCTCGTACCCGCGCGGGGATTGCCGGCCGGTCCCGGCATGGACCCTGCTGATGTCGAACCGCAACTGGAAGCCGCCCGAGCCGTCCCGCCTGACGCCACCACCCGAGATGTGGAACTTCTGGTCATCGGACAGCTGCTTCAACTCGTTGAACGTGTCCACGATGTTCCTCGTGGACTTACCGTTCACCGTCCTCATGACCTCGGCGTAGACACCATCACGGGCAACGAAATCCACGCCGTTCCTGCCGGCCAGCAAGTTGCCGAAGACCTCCTTCGCCGCCGTGCCGGAGATGTTCTGCCGGAAGATGGTGTCCGGAAGCCGATCCGGAACATCCTCGGGCGTCGTCGTCCTGCCGAACACCTTCGGAGCCCGCTTGTCGATCTCCCTCGCCTTGGTCACCCCATTGAACAGCGCCTCCGCCTTCGACCACTGATGGATGAAAGCATCACTGGCGGTGTACCTCTCCCCCCTGGCGCGGTAGTTCTCCATCATCACGGCGACACTGCCCGCGTCGTCCCGCCCGTAGAGGTTGTGGAAGTGCCCGCCGGACTCCGGAACCTCGCTATCGGGTTTCGTGGGGTGCGGCCGGTAGTCGGCGGTCTGCTCGTCCACGTCGACCAGCTTCGGGCTGGGGATCGGCCGGTCGAACTCGGCAAGCGCCACGGACCGGCGCGCGTGCATGGTCTCGCGCTCACCGCCCTCCATAGCGGCGAGGTAATGCGCCAGCCGCTCCTCCGGCGGATCGAAACGCTGCCGCACCGACTCGGGATTCGGGCGAGGCGCCGGTGTGATCGTCGGCCAGGGACCCCGGAATTCCTGGGCCCCTCGGCCCTCGAATGCGTCCGGTGCCCCACCGTGGTCGGACCGGCTCGAGTGGCCGGAACGCCCCGACCGATCCCGATCCCGGTCCCGATCCCGTCGGTTCCGGTCCCGGCGATGGCTCCGGTCGGCCCCGAAGACGGCCTTGTCCTGGTTGTTCTCGTGGCTGCCGTCCTGGCGGGCTTCCGGACTGCTGTCGTGCCGTGCGTTGGAAGCGGAGTCGGTTTCCCTGTTATAAGCGGCGAAGTCCGCGGACAACACCGTGTCATGCGGCAGCGGGATGAACCTGATCCCGTTGTCGGCCGAATACAGATCCTTGAAGGGGGTCTTCGGATCGATCGGGAGAACTTCGGTGAAGTTGCCCTTCTGCCCGTCAAAATAGTTGACCACGCCGTGTTCGTCGACGGATGCGAGCATGACGTGGCCGGTGTCACCGGTCTTCCGGGTGACCAATGCCTGGGTGTAGTCGTTGACCGGGGAAAGCAGAAACCTCGAGACCGGGTCTTTGTCGTAGAACGGGCCCATGGCCTTTCGGTTCGCCATCCGCTCCATATCGCGGAGCGACCACTTCCCGCTCGGGCCCGCGGTGAACATCTTCTTGTGTTCGATGGAATTCGCCAACTGCGCGTTGGCCGGCGCGCAGTTGTTCTCCGACGCGCCGCTTTCCCGCGTCGCCCGGTTCGCCTCCAGGACGTAGTGCCCGTATTCGGTGTTGTTCCGCAGAAACTTGCGCCCGGCCTCCTCGTTGGCGAAATCCCGTGCCGTGCGCACCGCTCCCGGCGGCACGGCCATGCTCGGGTCGTTCAGCAGATGCGAGTGGTACGGGTTGGCCGCGTTCGATGTCTGCTGGTTCGTCGTGGACGCGTGTTCATCGGACAGCGACTCGATGGCCTCCTGCTGCCCACGGTCGCGGTCGTTCCCGGCATGGCCCCTGCCGATGTCGAAACTGCCCTGATCGGCGAGGGCGCCGGAATCGCTGTCGCGGCGCCCGCCACCAGGGTCGGGATCGGACTCGTCCCCACTTTCATAACCTTCATCGACGAACGAGTCCTTCACCGAAGCCACCACCGGAACAGCACCCACCGGCTGGTCCGTGACCGACACCGAGGCAGTCTCCCCCGGCGTCTCCGGCGCGTCCCGGACCAACGACGCGTTCCCGTCGTCCCTGGACTCGTCCCCGCTCACATAACCTTCATCACCGGGCGGGCCTTCCACCGGCACCACCGGCCGTTCCGGCGCCACCTGCAACCGCGGTTCACCACCGCTCTTCGACGTTCCGGCCCTGCCAGACGTCGTCGAACTCGTCCCCTGATCGCCACCGGAGGACACCGCGGACGGCACGTCACGCTGAGTCGGGGACTGACTCCCGGTCGACGTCGCACCCGTCGGCGATTCGTAGGACAGCTGCGCCGAAAGCCGAGACAGGCCGCCCTGATCACCGACGGCCGGCTGGCCGGACTTGTCCCGGGACACGTCCTGCGTAACGGTGCTCGGCGTGCCGACGGGGTTCGAAGGTGCCTGCGAGTTGCTGCTCTGACCAGACGTCGTGGGCGTGGCGCTCGGCGTCCCCAACGGTTGCCCCGGCCCGGCCTGCTGGCCGGTCGGGCGGAGCTGCGCTGACGCGTTTCCGTCCTGCTCCCGCTGGTCCGCTCCCGGCTGATCGCGCTCGAGCGACACCGGGTTCGGGTCAAGGCCGCGCTGACCAGCGTTCTGCTGACCAGACGTCGACTGTTCCGGCGACTGCTGACCCGGAACCTGCTGACCCGGAACCTGCTGGTTCGGGGTCTGCTGGTCGGGAGCGTGCTGTTCCGGCGACTGCAGGTTCGGCGACTGCTGGGCTGGCGGCTGCTCGACGGGCGTATGCCGCACCGGCGGCTGCTCGGCAGACGGTTGCTGGGCCTGGGGATTCTGGTCGCCGACGGCCGGATCCACGCCCAGCGGCGCGTTACCCGGTGGCGTCGTCGTGTCGAAACCGGGCAAGCCCTTGCCCGAGCCGATGTCCTGCGGCCCGCCGGAAACCGGCGGCTGCCCGGCCGGTTGGTCCACCGAAACCGGCCCGGTTTCGATGCCCGCAGGTGGCGGCGTTTCCCCGCCGACGCCCGGCGGCGGAGACCCCACCGGCGGCGCCGACGCAGGCGGCGGGACCGAACCAGGCGGCGGAGAGCCCGCAGGCGAAACACCCACAGGCGGGGGCACCGAACCAGGCGGCAGAGAGCCCGCAGGCTGCTCCGCGGCCGGGGGCTGGTACGCGGGCGGGGGCTGGTACGCGGGCGGGGGCTGTTCGTTCCCCCACACCTCGTTGGATGGTGGCGCCTCACCACGCGGTGAGTACGGGGGCGGCGGGACGTCGGAAGGCCTCCCGTCCGGGGAATCCACGGGCGGCACCTTCGAGTCCGACCCAACGGGCGGCGTCTTCGAATCCGACCCGACCGGCGGCGTCTTCGAATCCACCCCAACCGGCGGCACCTTCGAATCCGACCCAACCGGCGGCACCTTCGAATCCGGTCCTCCGCCGGGAGTTTCCGTGTCGCCGGGCAGGCCCTTACCGTCCGGGTTGTAGGCCGGCGGCGGAGGCTGGTTCGAGCCTCCGGTCGGCGAATTATTCGCGTTGCGGTTGTTCTGCCTCTCCACCGCCCTGTTATGCGCGTGCTTCTCCATCGAGCCCATCGAAACACTCGAAATATAAGTCCCGAACGCGTCGAAATCGCCGCCGATCGCCGTGATCACAATGCCCTCGGCCGGCAGCTCCGAAGCAGCATCCAGCTGCCCCGCCCCCAACGGCTTCTTCACAAAATTGTCCGTGTGCTTGTTCATCTTCGCCAGACGATGCAACAACGAACCGTTGATCCCGGCCCAGCCCCCGACAGCACCCTCGATGAGCATGTCATCGACATCCCAACCGTGCTTGCGGTTACCGTTCCCCGTCGTGAACGCCTGAGGCAAGAACGCCTCGAACATCTCCTGGGCGAACTCATGAACGCCCTGCCACCCCAACTGCAAATACGACGACAGCGACTTCGCCTGCTGCTTCGCCACCGCAATGATCTCAGTGATGAACTGACGCCCAGCCGAAATCCACTCCGGAACCATCGCCCACCCCGGCGGCCCCATCATGTACAGCGAAGCGATCGTGGACGCGAAAAACGCCAGCGCGATGAGGATCTCGTACTCGGCCTCCTCCCCGTTCAACCCGAACTTGTCCACCAAATCAGCCGTATACCGCATCGCAGCCGCCTGCGCCTGAACCGGCTGCGTCAACCCCTTGATGTGGTCGCCGAACGCATTCGCCGTCTCACCCTCCAGATTCGCCCACACACCAGAGGACAACGCAGCAACGTTGTTCGTGATCGCCACATAAGCATCCGCGTTCTCCCGCGCCTCGCGAGCCAACGCGTACATGTCATTCGAAATCACCTTCGGCGGCTTATTACCGACCAGCACGTACATCGAATAGTAAATAGGCGCCCAGAAGCCATCCTCAGGAATCTGGATCTCACCCATCGCTCACCACACCATCCGATTCAGACACGTACCGCCGGCCGCACCACCTCCCGACCAGGCCTCTCGCCTACTTGCGGTAGCGGAAGAAACTCGGTTCCCCGTCACGCGGGAACTCCATGTACACCCGATCATCGAGCGACTTCTCGGGCTGCTCCGATCCAGGCTTCTCCGTGACCAGGAAGAGCCGCTCCCCATCCTCGGTCGGGTAGGGCTTCGACTCGGACGGGTTGTTCGGGTTGTCGAGCGTCAGATCGCGGCCGCTCAGCGGAGTGATGTCGGAGTAGCCGTCGACGCCGATCCGCACCGCCCCGTTCGGCAGTTCGGTGGCGCTGACGATGTGCTGCCCCTCGCCCAACGGGTGGCCGTACACCATGGGCTGCTCGTTCTCGCGCAGGGCGCGCAGCTTCATCGCGGAGGTCATTTCCGGCTTGCGAACCTTCACGTCCTCCGATTTGAGCCCGTTCAGCACGTATCCGCGGTCGGAAACGGGCAGCTGCGGTTTGAGGCCCTCATTCGCGTGCCCGCCGGCGGGAACAGCACGCTGCGACTTCACGAACTTCCCTTTTTCCAAAGGCTTGCTCGGCTCGACACCGCGGTTCGGCGCTAGCGCCTTCGAGGCCCTGGCCGCTACGTAGCCGGTCGTCTTTTCCAGCGGGACCTTCTCGGCGGGACGGTTGTAGCCCGTCGGCTTCTGGGAATCGCCGGAACCGTTCTCGCCCGCGGTCTTGAACTTGTGCGACACCTGGTCGGCCTCGTCCCGGGAACCGGCGTACATCTTCCCGTTCTCGTACAGGCCGTCGCTGATGTAGAGCAACGCCTTGGACTGCCCTCCCACCCCGTCGAGGAACGTCTGCTGGCCGTCTTCGAAGTTCTGGAAGAACTCGCGGCCCTCGTCGTCGTCGCCGAAGCTCGCCTGGTACCGGGCGCTGAGCGGGGCGGACTGCTGCTGGAGCCCGATCAACCTCGCATGCACCTCTCCGTAACCCTGACCGGTCTTGCTCAGGTTCTCCGGATCTACCCAGAACTGATTCATGGTCCTCGTTCCTCCGCTCACACCCGTGGTCGAGTTCGGTCCCGTTACCGCTTCTCCGGGGCGCGCAAGCCCCCAACGCGGCCGCGAAAAGCGCGGCGTCCGGTCCTCAGCGCCGGTTCAGCCGCTCCCTGAGCAGGGGCGGCAGCTTGGACTCGTCGGGGGCCAGCTTCTCGGCGCTGATCTCCCCGTTCAGCATGGCTTTCACGTCCAGCCCCGGCGGCATCATCGGCGTCATGATCTCCGCGAGCTGGTCGTTCAGCTTGTCCCGGGCGTCGGCGATCGTGCGGATCACCAGCTCCGACAACTCGTTCTTCGCCAGCCGGCGGTACGTGCTGGTCAGGAACTTCAGCTCGGTGATCACGCCCTGCGGGCCGACCGTGACCGACAGCTCGCGGCGCGGGGACACCGCGGTCGCCGATGCCTCGCTCATCCGCCGCTGCGACTCGGCGAGGCCGGTGACCTGGCGTTCGTACTCCTCCCGCAACATCTCCACGTTACGACGATCCACTTCGGACATTCGAGCCTCCTGAAAGCTTTCCGAATCAAGTCAACGGCACGACAAGTCGCTCCTGGTCGGCGTGGGCCGACCAGGAGCCCTCCGGGCACGAGGTGTGCCCGGACCACCACCTCAGCCGACCGAGGCCAGCCCACCGACCGCGGGCACGACCCGCGCCAGGCCCGCCAAGTCGGCGGCGGCCAACGTGCGCGAAGCCGCCATCCTTGCCAGGTGCCGGGAGAGCTGGTGAACGCCGTGCACCGTGGTCTCCCCGGACGCCTCGATGTGCGCGCGCAACGCTGCGCGCACATCGTCGGGCACCTCGTGGCCGCGTTCGCGCAGCTGCCGGACCGCGATGGCGGCCAGGTCAGCCGCGGAGTACGCGTCGATCTCCCACCACTCCCCGAAGGAGTCGCGCAGCTGCGGCACGCTCCCGAACAGGCGCTCCACACCGGGGCGGGTGCCGGTCAGCACCACCACCGGATCGGCGGCGTGATAGCGCAATGCGACCAGCAGCGCCTCCGCCTCCTCCGGCTGGGGCTCGCCGTCCGCGTCGACGTCCACCACGAGGAGTCCGCCCTGCGCGTCCTGGAACGCCCTGTGCACCAAGGTTTCCGCCTGTCCTGGCCACCCCGGGCGCAGGTTCTCGGTGAGCGACGCGCGCACCACCTGGCCGATGCCGACCAACCCCAGCTCGGCAAGCCCCTGGGCGTAGAGCCGGGCGAGTTCCCGCTTGCCACTGCCCCGCGGCCCGGTCAGCACCGCGTTGCCGTGCTGCCCGATGGCCCGGCGGTGGTTCTTGCGCTCGCACAGCGAAACGAGCTTCGCACCGACCGACTGGCGCGGACCTTCGAGCCCGATCAGGTCGGACATCCGCCGCCACGCCCGGCTGGCCCGCACCGCCGAGGTGGGGTCGGTGGCGGCGTCGGGGGACGCCGTCTCCTCGGCCGGAAGTTGTTCCAGCATCGCGCTCTGCGGAGCGATGTCCGCCGCCGTCAGCCGGCTGAAGTCGGTGTCCCTGGCGGGCGGGCTCTGGGCGAGCCGCGATGCCTGGGTGCTGATCATCGACTCGAAGAGCTTGCGGGCCACACGGCCGTTGCCGAACGTCTCCCCCTTGGGCACCCGGGTGAAGTACCCGGTCAGCTCCTCCACCGCGTCGTCGGTGAGCTCGTAGTAGTGCTTGCGGCAGAGGTTGGTCGTGATCGTGACCAGTTCTTCGACGCTGTAGTTCGGGAACTCGATGGTCCGGGTGAACCGGGAGGCCAGACCGGGGTTGGACTGGAGGAACTTCTCCATCAGCTCGGAGTAGCCGGCGACGATCACCACCAGCTCGTCGCGGTGGTCCTCCATCATCTTCATCAGCGCGTCCACGGCCTCCTGGCCGAAGTCCGGGCCGACGCCGCCGGTGCTGGCGGTCAGGGTGTACGCCTCGTCGATGAACAGCACCCCACCGATCGCCTTGGTCACCAGCTCGGTCGTCTTGATGGCGGTGGACCCGATGTACTGCCCGACGAGGTCCGCGCGGGCGGCCTCGATCATGTGGCCGCTGGAGAGGATGCCGAGTTCGCCGAGCACCGCGCCGTAGAGCCGCGCGACCGTGGTCTTACCGGTGCCGGGCGGTCCGGCGAACACCAGGTGCCGGCTCATCGGCGGCATCGGCAGGCCCATCTCCTGCCGCACCTGTGACATCCGGATCAGGTTGATCAGCCCGCGCACTTCCTGCTTGACGCCTTCCAGGCCGATGAGCGAGTCGAGCTCGGCGAGCGGGCCGTCGAGCACCGCGCCGCCCGCCTCGCGAAGGCTTGCATCGCCCTGTCCGGCCGCCTCGGGTTCCGGCTGCGGCCCTTCGTTCCCGGTCGGCCGCGGCGAGCTGCTCGCGGACTGGGTCACCAGGTTCTCCACCACGACCTGGCGATCATCGGCCGGGCGCCGGACCGCCATGCCGCCGCTGTTCTTCACCACGCATTGGCTCAACCGCACCGGTTCGGCGGTCTCCAAGTGCGCGCCGTCCCCGCCGCTGTCGAGCAGTTCGCACTCCGCCAGCTCCGCGCGGGCGCCGTCGGTGACGCGGATGCCGTGCCCGCTCGCCCCGCGAATGCGGCAGCGGGTGCCGATGATCGAGCCGCCCCGGTCGACCCGGACGCCGTCCGACGACACGTCGACGATCTCGGTGTCCCGCATCACGACCTCGGCGGAGCCGACCGCCAGCCCGCCGCCGCGCAGCATCGAGGAGGTCAGCTCCGCGCGCCCGTTGCCGGTGAGCGCGACGGCCGATTCGGCGCGGGTGCTGATCGTGACGTCGGTGAGCTTCGCCTTCGCCGTCCCGGAAAGCTCCACCGCCGTGGCGGTGCCGGTCTCGATCGAGGCGTAGTCGAACTCGACCACGCCGCCTTCGACCAGCAGGCCGGCACCTTCGGTCGCGTTGGCCCGGAAACCGGCGAAGTGCACCGACGCGGCCGTGGACAGCTGCGCGATCGCCTCGGTTGACCCGCGCACGGAGGTCTTCTCGACCCTGGGCGACGCTTCGCCGTCCACGATGAGCCCCACCGGGGAGTCCGCCAGGACGCATTCGATCAGCCTGGCCGCCGCCTGCCCCGTCACCTGCACCGCGTTGCGGCCGGCGCCGGTGAAGGTGCAGCCGCGCAGCACCGGCCGCGCGGTGCCCGAGATGTGCGCGGCCTGCACCGCGGCGCCGGAGAACGTGGACTCGGCGATCGTGATCGAGGAGCCGCCGGTGAAGTAGAGATCGACGTTCTCGCCGTCCTGCACGGTCAGGTCGCTGACGTCGAGACTTCCCTCCTGTTCCACGACGATCGCGGGTTTCGCGGCGGCGGTGATCACGCCCTGGCCGATGACGCACCGGCCGCGCCCGTTCACGCAGATGCCGTTGCCGGCCGGTCGCTGGACCACGATCCGGCGCAGCGTCAGGGAACCGTCCTCGCCGACGACGGCGGCCGACGAGGCCACGTCGGCCACGACCGTGTCCTCCACGGTGCTCGGCGACGAGGAGGTGATCACGATCCCGGCGCCGCCGGTGTTGGTCACCTCGCACCCGCGCATGGCCAGCGATCCCGCGCCCCTGGTCAGCAGGGCCGCCCACGACGAGCCCGCCACCCAGCAGCCGTCGAGAGCGACCTCGCCGTGCCGCACGTCCACGGCCGCGACGGTGGCGTCATCGCAGGCCAGCCGCAGGCCCCGGAGCTGGACCCCGCCGGCGTCGACCACCAGCGCGCTGCCCTCGGCGGCGTGCACCTCCACCGAGCCGTCGCCGTCCTCGGCGGCGATGCTGACCATCCGGTTCACGACGAGGTTCTCCTCGTACCGGCCGGCGCGGACGCTGATCATCGCCCCGTCGGGGGCCGCCGCGAGGGCCGAGGAGATCGTGGGGTGCGCCCCCGCCCGATCTCCGCCCACCACCAGCAGTTCACGGTTCATCGCCCGTCATCCTCTCTCCGCCGCCCTCGATGCTTCCGCGCGAAATCGCGGTTCTCCCCCGCCATCACCGCTGCACCAGCCCCGGCATCCAGCCGAACCGGCGGGTGGCGGACTCCCCCACCACGCCTCGGGGCTGGGCCGCCGACCAGCGTTCGACGCAGCGCCGCAGGGACGTGATCGCCAGCTCGTCCAGCGATCCGCGCGCGTCCACCCGCCCGGATTCGTCCACTTCGGACTCCGCCAGTTCGCGGAGGAGGATCCGGCCCCGCGTGCCGTCCGCTCCCGGCTCCGCCATTTCCAGGATCTTGAAGCTGGTGCCGGGCACGAAGACAACGCGGTTGTCGACCTCGTCGACGCCGCCCGGTTCGAGCAGCTTGGTGCGGCGGGCCGTCATCGACCACACCAGCACGTCGAGCTCGCCCTGCTGGTCCGGGCTGGGCTCGGTCAGCGCGTGGATGAAGCTCCAGTCGGTCACCAACCGCCGCTGCTGGTAGAGCTCCCACTGCTGCGGGGTCGGCGACGCCGTGAACGTGGTCGCGCCGCGATGCGACGGCAGCCGGGTCAGCCCGGAGACCACGCAGCGGGAGAAGGGCACGTGCGGCCCGTTCGCGCCGGTCCGCAGGGCCTGGTCGATCGCGTCGCCGCGCTCCGAGAGGTACAGCCGCACGGCGACGGTATCGGTCAGCACGTCGGCGGACGACCGGCCGTCGGAGCCCTGGAAACCGGGGTGTTCCGAGAGGATCCGGGAGATCGAGTGGGACAGGGTGTCGAAATCGCGGCTCAGGGTCCGGCGCAGCCAGGCGCGCTCCTCGGTGAGGCCGTGATCGGCCACCAGCGCCGAAGCCGCGGGCTGCGGGGTGGGCTGGAGTCGCGGCTCGGCGGATTCCTCCGGCTCTTCCGGGCGGCTGTCTTCGGCCTTGACCGGCTCGGGGGCCGGTTCGGGGGCCGGTTCCGGCGCCGGGGTGGCACTCGGTGCGGGCGGTTCCGGAGCCGACGGTGCGGTGCCGGCCGGTCGCGGTGCAGGCGGTTCGCCGACGGTGGGAATCGGAGAGCTCTCGAGGCGGATCGACATCGCCGAGACGGGGCCGGGCTCGGGCCGCGGCTCGGTCGTGACCGCTGCGGCGATGGGTGCGGGTTCGATCGCGGCCGCTGCGATGACGGGTGCGGGTTCGGACGGGGCCGCTGCGATGGCGGGTGCGGGTTCGGACGCGGCCGCTGCGATGGTGGGCGCGGGTTCAGGCGGGGCCTCGGCACCGGTCTCGACGACGACGTCGGCCGGCGCCCGGGTGTCGAGGGAAATCCCGGTGTCGACCGGGGTTTCGACGACCGGGCTCGCGACGACCGCGGGCCCACCGGTGTCGGCGCGCACCTCGGCCTTCACCACGGGCAGCTGCACGGTGTCGATCACCGACGAGTTGCCCACCGACGGCCCGGACGGCTGCGCCTCGGCGACCAGCTCGCCCTGCGCGGGACCGGCGATGCGGATCTCCGCCCGGCCCACTTCCGAGGCCGGCACGAGCCGGCACCGCACCCGGGTGGCGGGATCCAGCCGGGCCAGCACGTCCTGGGCGAGCAGCCGCATGCGCTCGGCGCGCTTCTCGTCGGTGGCGTCGAAGGCCAGGACGTTGACGTCGGCGCGCGGCGGCTCGGCGCGCACCGCCGCCGCGTTCTGCGCGCCCTCCGGCGGGCGCACCCACAGGCCGGACTGCACGACCTCCAGCACCGCGTCGGGTGTGTACCAGTAGACCGCCGGCGCGACCTGTTCCACCCCGCCGACCGGGATGCGGTGCGACAGCAGCACGGGAGTCTCCCGGAACGCGGGGTCCGTCCTCGGCAGGTACCCGACCTCGCGGGCGAAGGCGTGCCAGCCGAGCCCGCCGTCCGCGCACACCGTGTAGATGTCCGGGGTCGTCGTCGAGCCGACCGGCATTCCCGTGTAGCAGACGACCCGGGTTCCGAGCAGGTCCGCGAGCGCCTGCCCGAGCGTGCCGCCCGACGGCAGCCGGACGGGGCCGTACTGCACGAAGCGGACCTTCTCCCGGACCTGGTCGTCGAGCTGCCGCCAGAACCGGCTCACGTCGTCGAGCGAGAGCGGCGGCGTGCCCGGGCAACCGAGCACGACGGTGAGCACGTCCGGTTGGCAGGGCATGCTGCTCACCAGCCGCGACCAATGCTCGCCCGACCCGGCGTCGCGGGCCGCGGCGTGGATCCACACCCCGCCCGGGATCGGGTCGGCCATGCCGACGGAACTGGTGGGCACGGGGTCGGTGGCGCCGGAATCCCAGGAAGGACGGGGAAAGCGCTTCGCCTCCCACTCTGGCGGCCGGCCCGGCCGGAACCGGATCCAGCCGCTGCCCCTGCCGGAGTGGACGAACAACGTCCCGCCCACGCCAGGGAAGATCGCCCCGTCCGGGGCCACCACGGTGCGCCCGATGCGCTCCGACAGCCACTGGCCGGTCAGGGCCGTGGCCTCCCGGGACCGGCCGCCGAGGATCAGCCGGACCCCGCGACGCCGCCGCGGCAGCAGCTCGGCGACGGAATCCCAGGCCGTGATCGGGACGCCGACGGGCAGGTCGACGACGACCATCTCGTGCTCGTCGTCGGCGGCCACGGACATGGCCAGCGCCTGCGCCTCCGGGGTCATCTTCTTCTCCGGGCACACGACGAGCACGTTGCCGACGGTGTGCCTGGCGAGCGCGAGCTCCGGTGCGCCCCGGCGACGCCTGTTCAGCGGGGACAACGAGGACCGTGTGGCCATCACTTTCATCCCTTCCTGGTCGCGCCGACCGCGGCCTGGCTCAACGCCGGGCCGCTCGGCACGGTGGCGAGCAGATCGTTCGAGAGGGGCTGCACCGGCACCCCGGCGTAACCCAGCGCCCGCATCGAGTCGTCGTCCGGCAGCAGGTACTTGCTGTCGCCGGTGATGAGGTAGCGGTCGGGAACGCGCCGGCCGGGCGGGATCGGCATCGCCGCCACCACCACGCCGGTTCCCGGTCGCAAGTGGACACCGCCCGCGGCGGCGCCCGGCTCCGTGAAGACCACCTCGCTGGCGATCCGCGGCCCGGCGGGAACCTGCCGGAGGCAGAGCGCGGCCGGGCCGTGGTCCTGCCACCGCGCTCCGCTGAGGTCGGGGAGCCTCCCGAGGAGCGACCGGTCGGCCGAGCGCGGCGCCGAGGCGACGGCCGCCGCCTCGATCCGGGCCGGTTCCGGCGTGCCGGGAGCGACTTCCAGCAGCATGAACTCGGTCCGGCTGATCGGTGCGAGGCCCTCGCGGCGGAGCACGAACGTCTGCACGTCGCCGTTCGCGGAGCGCTGCTCGAAGAGCTGGCCCACCGGGTACGCCTTGCCGCCGATGGATGGCCCCGTGGTGCCGCTGCCAGCGATCTCGGCCGACGCGAGCACCGGACCATCTGGCAGCGCATCGAGCCACGGCTGCGGCGCCGGTACGGGCCGCGCGGCCGCCATGCCCAACGCGATGGGCACGGTCGGCTCGGCCACCCGGTGCTTCGCGCCGCCCCAGAGCACGTACTGCGTGCCCTCCGGCGACTGCACGAGCACGTACCGGTCCGGCGGCAGCGGCGCGGCGGGAGCGCCGGGATCGAAGTTCAGGCTCAGCTCCGCCGAGCCGGGCGCGGCATCGCCGGCCGAGCCTGGCAGGCAGGTCAGCCAGTGCGCACCGACCAGATCCTGCGCTGACGGCAAGATCTGCGGCGCGTTCGGGATGCCCAGCGGCGCGCCGCGCGGCGCGTCCGCCAGGGATGCCTGGGAAAGCAACGTCACCTTGGCGCTGGCGTTCGGTCCCTGCAGCAGCTTCGCCGAGGCGTAGTTCAGCGTCGGGTGCAGCACGCCGCCCACGTTGACGTAGCGGGTGCCGGTCTCCTTCTCGACGACGATCGCGCCCTGCGCCTGCCAGGAGTTGTTGCCGCCGGGGACGAGCCAGCCGAAGATGCCGAAGCCGACGGCGATCAGCAACGCCAGCACCAGTCCGATGTAGATGCCGACCGCGGCCCGCCGGGCGGGCACCTCGGCGCTGGCCGGATCGCCGAGCACCAGGGCGGAACTCATCCGGCCCATCAGGAACTGGTAGGCGTGCACGTGGTCTCGCTGGGTCTGCATGGTCCGCCCCTCACCCGGCCAGTCCGCGCGCCCAGGCGTACACGCCGAGCAGCTGGAGCAGCAACGGAACCACCGCGAGCGCGGTGCAGGTGTCGAAGATGTTCGCCAGGTGTCCCCAGATCGGCAGCATCCGCCGCGTCTCGGGCCGCAGGGTGGCCTTGACCAAGGCGAACAGCACCAGGAGCAGCCCGATCAGCAGGACGGTGCGCCATCCGGGAGAGAACTCCTGCGCGAAGTGGAGGGCCACCAGGCCCAGGCCGAACGTACCCGCCGCGGCCAGCGAAACCCGTTGCCAGGCACCGAGGAAGTTGCGGGAGCGCAGCAGCACCGCGCAGGCCAGCAGGCTCACCATGGCCCACGAGATCCAGCCCGGCTCCGCCAGGATGAACGGGAACGCCCCGACGAAGACGGTGGCGGCGACGACCATCGCCACGCTGATGTACCGGTCCGCCGCCGCCGTCCTGGCGAACACGTCGTCGGCGGGCGCGGGGTCGATGTCCTGCTGGAGGTCGTCGGCGTTGCGCGGCAGCTGCGGCCCGCGCAGGTAAGCGGCCCGGATGGTCAGCTTCGGCACGAAGACGACCACGCCGAACAACACGGTGGCCAGCACCCCGGCGACCTGGCCGACTGCCAGGCCGAATCCCGCACCCAGCCAGACGCCGCCGATCACCGCCGCCGCCACCAGCAGCATCGTGATGAACGGCGCGTACGGGATCCCGTCGGCGACGAACCGCCGCAGCACCAGCAGGATGGCTGCGCCGACGGCCGCTCCCGCCGCGCCGGCCACGATTCCCGAGGGCGTCAGTGCCGCTGCGTCCGGCACTCCGTCCGCCGCGATCAGCCCGGCGAGTCCCGCGAACGCGCAGCCCACCAGCCCGGTCAGCCTGATCAGCCCGAGATCGTCCAGCTTCTTCGCGACCGGTGCGGCGGCGGCCACGAAGACCACGCCCAGCCCGAGCGCGAAGCCGGCGTGAAGCTCCGTCGGCCCCGGACCGAGCAGGACCAACCCGATCACCGCGGCCACCGCGGCCGACAGGGTGGTGAACAGGACGCGGCCGTATTCGTGCTTCCAGCGGTCCTTGCGCTGCCCGACGGAGGTCGCGATGCCGTCGGCCAGGTCGTCGAAGTCGAGCTCGGGCAGCGGATCGTCGGTCGGCCGCAGGTGCAGCTGCTCGCCTTCCAGCCAGTCCAGCGTCTCCGGGGTGCCCGACTGGTCCAGCGGTGCCCCGCCGATGCGCTGCAACACCCAGGAACCCTGTTCGCCGCCCTGCGGCTGCTTCCGGGTGTGGCTGAGCAGCACCGGCAGGAGATCGGCCACGGTGGTCGAGACGGGCACGGCGAGATCGGCCTTGCCGTCAGGCCCGAACACCGTGATCCTGCAGAGCTCGGCAGCTCTGGTCATGAGCCATTCCTCCTGGGATGAAAGCTTTCGTCGACTCGGCTCGCGCGGCGGTCGTCGCGCGCGGCGGGGAACCCCGCGAGGGGCACCTACAAGCCGGCCGGTGAGGCGGTGGTGGTGGAGTCAGCGGTCACGAGACCGGTCTGGATGAGGCCGACGCCCCGGCGGGTGACCAGTTGAGCGCGCCCCGGCGGCAGCTTGCGCGGCGCGGCCTCGCCGAGGAACTTCCCCTCCTCCTTGGGGTAGGACAGCAGCACGCCGGGCGTGCCGAGCTCCCAGAGCCTGCGCAGCACCGGGTCCATCATCGAGCGCACCGCGCCCGAGGTGCTCCGGGCGATGATCAGGTGGAGTCCGATGTGGACACCCTGCGGGATCATCGGCAGCAGCGGTTCCAGCGCCGAGCTGACGCCGCCCCGGCCGAGCAGTTCGTAGTCGTCCACGACGAGGAACAGCTCCGGGCCTTCCCACCAGTCGCGCTTGCGCAGCCGCTCCGAGGAGATGTCCTGGCCGGGCACCCGCTTGGTCATCGACCCGAGCGCCTGCTCGGCGAGCTGGAAGAGCGTGTCGGAGCTGAAGCCGAAGCCGACGCCGTACTCGGCGGGCACCTCCTGGTCGAGGTCCCGGCGAACGTCGCCCAGCACGATCTTGGCCTCGTCCGGGCCGTATCGCTGCCGGATCGAACGCAGCGCCAGGCGCAGCAGGTTGGTCTTGCCGGTCGCGCTGTCGCCGAAGACCATCAGGTGCGGGTGGACGAAGAAGTCGTGCCACACCGGTTCCAGGCGCTGCTCGTCGTAGCCGAGGCACATCCGGAATTCCCGTTCCGGCGACGGGAGTTCCGCCGCGGGCAGGTGGGTCGGCAGCATCCGCACCGGCGGCGCGCCGCGGCCGGGCCAGAACGCCCGCATCTCCTCCGCGACGCCCTTGGTCGCGTCGGCCAGGTCGTCGGCCCCGGAGGTGCCGTCCAGGCGCGGCAGCGCCGAGATGAAGTGGAATCCCTTCGCCGTCATCCCGCGCCCCGCCTGGTTCGGCACGGTGGCCGCCTTGCGGGAACCGATCTCGGATTCCATCGAGTCGCCGAGGCGGAGCTCGAACTTGGTGCCCAGCAGGTCCCGCAGCCACGGACGGATCTCCGACCAGCGGGTCGCGCTGAGCACCACGTGGATGCCGAACGAGAGCCCGCGGGAGGCCAGTTCGCCGATCTTCGTCTCCACGTCGGCGAAGTCCTGCTTGACCGTGAACCAGCCGTCCACGACGAGGAAGACGTGACCGAACGGGTCGTCGATCTCGCCCCGCGCGCGGGCCCGCAGGTACGCCGAGATCGACTCGAACCCGTGCTCGGCGAACAGGGCCTCGCGGCGTTCCAGCAGCTGGGTCAGCTCCGCGATGGTCCGCACCACCCGGTCGTGCTCCATCCTGGTCGCCACCGAACCGACGTGCGGCAGGCCGGACACCGACATGATGCCGCCGCCGCCGAAGTCCAGGCAGTAGAACTGGACCTCTTCCGGCGTGTTGGTCAGCGCCAGCCCCAGCACGAGGGTCCGCAGCAGCGTCGACTTCCCGCTCTGCGGCGCGCCCGCGACGCCGACGTGCCCGTCGGCCCCGCCGAGGTCGGCGACCAGCAGGTCCCGCAGCTGCTCGAAGGGCCGGTCGACGACGCCGACCGGGACCCGCAGCACGCCCCGGCTGCCGGGATCGTCGACGGTCATCCCGCGGGCGGGGTCCGGCACCACGGTGGGCAGCAGCGTGTCCAGGCTCGGCGCCTCGGACAGCGGCGGCAACCAGACCTGGCGGGCCGGCGGGCCGCTGCCCGCCAAGCGCCCGATGATGACGTCGACCAGCGAGGGAACGTCCTCATTGGACTCCACGGCGGGCTGCTCCGCCGGCTCCTCGGCGGACTCCGGTTCCTCGTCGACGGGCCGGAGCGCGTGCAGGCTCGGGTACGGCTGCGTGCGGAACGAGACGACCTCGGAGAACGCCCGGTTCTCCGGGGCGGCGACCGGGCCGTCGCTCGGCGGGCACGGCCCGGAGACGTAGGCGCCCTTGAAGCGGACCAGAGTAGTGGTGTCGATCTTCAGGTAGCCGTTGCCCGGATCGGACGGCAGCTCGTACGCCTTCGCCGCGCCGATGACCGCCCGCGACTCCATCGAGGAGAAGGTGCGCAGCGCGATCCGGTACGACAGGTGACCTTCGACGCGGTGGATCCGGCCTTCCTCGAGGCGCTGCGACGCGAGCAGCAGGTGCACCCCGAGGCTTCGGCCGAGCCGCCCGATGGACACGAACAGGTCCATGAACTCGGACTTGTTGGCCAGCAGCTCGGAGAACTCGTCGACGACGATCAGCAGGTCCGGGAACGGCACCAGCTGCGCGCCGCTGCCACGGGCCTTCTCGTACTCGAACGAGGAGGAGAAGCCGCTCGCCCGCAGCAGTTCCTGCCGCCGCACGAGCTCGCCGTTGAGCGCGTCCTGCATCCGGTCGACCAGCGGCAGCTCGTCGGCGAGGTTGGTGATCATCGCCGAGGTGTGCGGCAGGCGGTCCATCCCGAGGAACGTCGCGCCGCCCTTGAAGTCGACCAGCACCAGGTTCAGGATCTCGGACGAGTGCGTCGCGGCGAGGCCAGTCACGAGGGTGCGCAGCAGCTCGCTCTTGCCGGAGCCGGTGGCGCCGATCAGCATGCCGTGCGGCCCCATCCCGCCCTGCGCGGGTTCCTTCAGGTCGAGGTCGACGACCTCGCCGTCCTCGGTGACGCCGATGGGCACCTGCAGCCGGGCCCGCTGCGCGGCGCGGGGCCGCCACAGCGCGGGCACGTCGAACGTGCGCGGGTCGCGGATGCCCAGCAGGCTGGTCAGCTCGAAGTCGCTCTCCAGCGGCTGGTCGACGACGTCGACCGAGCCGCTCGTCCGCTTCGGCGCGAGCAGCCGGGCCAGCGCCTCGATCTGTTCCAGGCTCAGCTCGTCGCGCTGCGCGGATCCGGTGGCATCCCCGGCCGGGAACTCCACCGCGTCGCCTTCCGCCGTCAGGCGGAGCACTTTCGGCCCGCCCGGCATCTTGCCGGTGAGGTCCAGCAGCACCACGTTGCGCAGTCCGCCGTCGAGCAACCGGGACGACTCGGGGATTTCCGCCTGGTGCGCCACCACGACGACGAACGGCTCGACGACGCCCGGCCGGCTGCCCGGATCGTGGTCGGGTCGGTCGGTGATGTCGGGGCCGAGCACGTCCAGCAGCTCGTCGTGGTCGCAGGCGAACAGCCGCAGCGGGCCCGCCGGGTCCTGCATCGCCGGGTGCGCGTTGTGCGGCAACCACTTGACCCAGTCCCACTCCGGCTGCCCCGTCTCGTCGGTCAGCACGGCCACCCGGAGCTCGTCCGGCGAGTGGAAGGTGACCAGCTGGCCGAGGATGGCGCGGGCCAGGGCCACCGCCGATTCCTGGGAACCGGCGAACTCCACGCTGGTGAAGCTGCGCAGGCCGACCGAGATGGGGATGCCCGACACCGTCCGGTACGCCTCCCGGAAGCGGCGCAGCGAGACCGCGGCGAGCGGTTCGAGGTCCTCGATCGGCTTCGTCGACGGCGCCGTGTACTCCACCGCCGCGGCCAGGGTGCCCAACCCGATCCGGGCCCGGCCAAAGTCGGTGTCGTTCGCCCGGCGCTCCCACAGCCTCGACCCGCTCGCCACCGACCAGAGCCAGGACGGCTCGGGATGGTTCCACGCGACCGCCCGCCGCTGCTGGTCCGCGGCTTCCCGCGCCTTCTCGCGCAGTTGCGCGATGTAGCGCAGGAAGTCGCGGCGCTCGGAAGCCATCTTGCGCTTGCGCTCCGCACCGGCGCGCCCGATCTGGCTCAGGCCCATGATCACCATGCCCACGCCCATGATGCCGCCCATCATGTACATCGCAGGCGACCGGCTGGACGACGCGAACATCATGACCATCGCCGCCGAGCCGATGCCCATCGGCAGGAACATTGCCGCCGAGCGGAAGTCGAGCGCTGCAGGCTCCGCCATCACCGGCGGCTCCTGCAGCTCGACCTCGCCTTCGGGCATCTCCGGCCCGGCGACCCGTGGCGGCCGCTTCACCGTGATGGTGCTCATGGGTGTGCCTCATTTGCGGTCGGCGAGTGCGGAATCTCCCCTATCCGATCACTCCGGAGGGCGGCGTGGCCGGTCCTGCGCCCCAGGCAGAGTTATCCCTCACGAGCAGGTCTGCGCTGGACCGCTCCTTCTTCTCGTCCTCCTCCTCGGCTTCCGCCGCCGCGGCCTCCGCTTCGGCCTGGGCCTGCTTCTCGGCCTGCATGGCGGCGACTTCCTCCTCGGTCAGCGTCGGGCCGCCGCACATCAGCGGTTGCTCGTCCTCGACCGGTTTCCCGTTTCCCTCGGCCCACTTCGCGCTTCGCCAGGTGGCGTAGCCGTTGTCGGCCGACGGCGCGCCGGTCCACGGCCTGCTGTCCCGCAGCGCGTGGTCCGGTGCGGGCCGGTCGCGTTCCGATTCCTCGGGGCGCGCGGCCACCGGGAACGGAACCAGCCACGGCAGGCCGTCGCTGGGCACGTCCCACGCGCTGGTGTCCTGCTCCGCCGAGTCGCGCCGGACGACCGGCACGTGGTCCTCCGGAGTTTCCGCGGGGTTCCCGGGACCGGCCGCGTCCTCGCCGGGCTGTCCGACCGACTCGGCCGGATCGGCAGGTGTCTCCTTCGGCGCCTCGGATTCGCCGCCGTCGGATCCGGTGCTCTCCCACGGTTTTTCGCCGGCGTCCAGCAAGCCCGAGGCGTCCGGGCGCTCCGCGCTGGAGCCCTGACCACCGGCACCCGGAGGCACCACCGGCGGAACCATCGGCATCCCGACAGGAACCTGCTGCTCACCCGGCGGCGTGCTTTCGCCCGGCGTCCATTCCTGCGGACCCGCCGCCCTCGGAACGCCTTCGAGCGGCATTCCCGCGTCGAGCAGGAGTCCCGGGGTCTCCACATTGGTCGATGGCACGCCGAGGCCCGGGCCGCCCGGAGCGGCGCCACCCGGCGCTTCCGGTTCACCAGCGTTCGGGCCGGTGCTCTCCCAAGGCTTCTCACCGGCGTCCAACAGGCCCGAGGAATCCGGGCGCTCCGCGTTGGAACCCTGACCACCGGCACCCGGAGGCACCATCGGCGGAACCATCGGCATCCCGCCAGGGACCTGCTGCTGCCCGTTCTGCGGCAAGCCCTGACCCGGCGACCAGTCCTGCGGACCCGCCACCGGCGGAACGCCTTCGGGCGGCGCCTCTGGCTCGCCCAAGTTCGGACCGGCGCTCTCCCACGGCTTCTCACCGGCGTCCAACAGGCCCGAGGAATCCGGGCGCTCCGCGTTGGAACCCTGACCACCGGCACCCGGAGGCATCATCGGCGGCATCATCGGCATCCCACCAGGACCCTGCTGGCCACCCGGCGGAACGTCCAGTCCGACGCCGCCGGGATTGGCGCCCTGCGGCGCCTCCGGCAGCCCGGGTCCCGGCTGGTTCTCGCCCCAGGGCTTTTCGCCGCCGTCCAGCAGACCCGAGGCGTCCGGGCGCTCCGCACCCGAACCCTGACCACCACCGGCACCCGGAGGCATCATCGGCGGCATCATCGGCATCCCGCCGCGATCCTGCTGCCCGCCCGGCGGAACCTGGCCACCGGGAGGCGGCGACCACTCCTGCGGGTTCGATGCCGGCGGCGGCGTCGAACCGGGCGGCGGTGACCCCACCGGCGGCGGCGCCGAACCCGGAGGCGGTGCCCCCACCGGCGGCGGCGGCGTCGAACCCGGCGGCGGGCTCACCGGCGGCGGCGGACCCACTGGCGGCGGCTTCGAGCCAGGGCCCCCGTTCTGGTTGTCCTTCGGCGGGTTCTGGCCGGGCGGCGGGCTCACCGGCGGCGGCGGACCCACCGGCGGCGGCTTCGAGCCGGGAGGTGGTTGCGAACCAGGAGGCGGCGCCGAGCCCGGCGGCGGGCCCACCGGAGGTGGCGGACCCACCGGCGGCGGAGAACCCGGCGGCGGCTTCGACCCCGGAGGCGGCGGCGCCGAGTCCGGTGGCGGAATTTCGTTGAACTGTCCGCCCTTCTGGTTGTTCTTCGGCGGGTTCTGGCCGGGCGGCGGGCCCACCGGAGGTGGCGGACCCACCGGCGGCGGAGAACCCGGCGGCGGCTTGGAGCCCGGAGGCGGCGGAGAACCCGGCGGCGGACCGACCGGAGGCGGCGAACCCTTCGGCGGAGGCGGGCTCTGCGGAGGCGGCGGCGGACTCTTCGGCGGAGGCGGGCTCTGCGGAGGCGGTGGCGGACTCTTCGGCGGTGGCGGCGGCGGTGGGGCCTTCGGCGGCGGAGGCGGCGGTGGGGCCTTCGGCGGCGGAGGTGGCGGGGGCGGGCCCTTCTTGTCGGGCGGCGGTCCCTTGTCACCGCCAGGCCCTGGCGACACCGGGGTCGTGGTCCGGACGTCGTCGACGGTGATGCCGTAGTTCTCCGCGAGCTTCTTGATGGGCTTGCGCATCTCGATGTTCATGGCCTTGACGACTTCTTGGTCGTCACTGACCTTGACCAGCCCGTTGTCCATCACATCCGCCACGCCGCGCCATCTCGCAACCTGGGCGTAGTAGCTGTCGATCTGGTTCACCGCGTCTCGGGCCCAGGCCAGCCAGCGACCGTTGTCGTAGAGCTTCGACGGGACCGGGTGCACCGTGTCCGCGCCGCCCAGCCGGTCGGCGTTGTCCTTAATGTTGTTGGCCAGGGTCTGGATCTTGGCCAGGAACACCCCTGCGGCCTGGCCCTTCCAGGAGCCGTGCTCGCCGGCGACCGCGTTCACCTGCTGTTCCAGGTTCTTGGAAACGGCATGCATGGTCTCGTGGATGTGCAGGAAGGCGTTGCCCGCCGAGTACAGCGTGTTGGGGTCGACCTCGTGGTAGGCCTGTTCCCACAAGGCGTCGGTCGACAGGGCGGCACCGCCCCACAACGCGGCCTTGATCTGCTTCCAGTCCCAGTTGTTGTAATCCGCGTCCTGGCCGTCTTTGTAGGGCGCCTGGTGGTTGATGAACACCGCGTGCTCGTCGATCTCGTCTTTGCGGAAGACGTTCTCGTCGTAATCGCCGTACTTCAGCCGGCCCTCACTGTCCGACTCAGACATCGACCCTCAACTCCCTAGAAGACCAGACCAAGATCAGCATTCATCGCCCGCGCGCCACCGGCGGGCACCACCGGCACCGAACCCGCTACTTCGAGCGCGAGCTCGAGTCGATGAAGCTGAACGAGTCCCGCATCACCTTGTTGAGCTTGTCGGTGGTGAGCTTGTTCAGCTCTTCGGTGCTGTCGTAGTCGACGATCAGCTTCCGAACCTCGTCCCGGACGTTCGCCAGCGCGATGTCCAGCCCGTCCATGTAGTTGCGCACGTTGGTCTTCAGGCCGGGATCCTTGTCACCGGTGCCCATGATCTTGTCCCGCAGCTTGAACGCGAGGTTGAACCCGCCGGGCAGGACGTTCACCTGGTCGGTCTTCTTCTTCGCGTTGGAGATCATGACGCGCAGGGATTCCACGTTGTCGGCGAACACCGCGAGGGCCTTGGTGTTGACGCTGATAACCCCCTTGCCGCCCTTCTTCTCGCCGTCGTCGCCCGGCACCTTGGGCACGTCGCCGACCGGGGTCTTCTCGTCTCCCGGAACGTCGAACGGAGTGTCCTTGTGGTAGTCCTTCCCGTCCTGCGGGCCGTCGTCCCAGTCCGGCGGCGGGATGTCCTCCGCCTTGGTGTCGTCGTTGAACTGCGGGTCGTCCTCGTGTTCGTCTTTGACTTCGAGGTACTTCTTCCACGCCGCGTCGGTCTCCGAGAACCCACCCGACGAGTCCGGGCTGAGCGCGACCATGCTCCCGTACGCGTGCAGGTACTTCCGGTCCTGATCCGTGAGCCAGCCGTGATCGACGAAGGCGTCGATCATCGACCAGTCGGCGACCTTGGTGCCCTTCCAGGCGTCGCTCGCCAGGAAGTAGTCGAGACCTTTCAGTTCTTCGGCCATTGCGAACCTCCCCTTCTTCAGGACCTGCCGCGGATCTCAGCCACGAACGGCCGCCGGAGAAGTGCGAAACCTCCCCAGCGGCCGAACCGCGGATCGCGGCAGGTCAGCGGCTGTTGTCCCAGATCTGCTTGGCCCGCTGCTCGGTGGTGCCGTAGTTGTCCGAGATGGAGAGCAGGGTCTGGCGCCCCGACTCCAGGTAGACCGGCATCTGCGCGGCCTGCTGGTTCCATTCCGCTTTGGCCGCCCAGTAGGCTTCCTGCGCGACACCGGTCCAGTCCGCGAGGGTCCGCTCGACCTGGGCTTCCATGTCTGCCAGCGCGCTTTTGACGCGGCCGTTGACCGCGTTCATCTCGTCGAGGGTCATGTCCGCGACGTTGAAGTCGAACCTGTAGTCGGACAACTTCTTCTCCTTACGATTCGGGAGGAATGTGCGTCAGACGCCGGGCAGGGCGGTGGCGAAGGACTGGGCGGTGTTGGCCGCGTCGTCCTCGGACGCCACGTAGTCCTTCGTGTTGACGCCCATCACGTCCATCATGTTGATCAGCTTGTTGATGATCGCCTGGAATGAGCGCTCCCAGTTGTCCATGGCGGCGTTGAAGTTGTTGGACGCGGTACCGGTCCAGCTGCCCTGCAGGCTCGCCATCATCGAGTTGACGCGCCCCAATTCCTGGGTGAACTCGCTGGCCCGGTCGCTGAAGATCTGCGCAGCCTGCTGCATTCCCGGCTGCGAGGTCTGCACCTGCGGAAAGTTTGCCATTTCAGAACTCCTCCGGTCTCTGCTGGACCCGCGGGCACAAGCCGGACCGGCCGACTCGCGGGCGCGGGCACCTGGCAAGTCTTCCGCCAGGTTCGCCGCGCGCCCAGCCGATCCGGTGCGCCCCTACCCGAAAGGGAGTCAGCCTTGCCCGTTCCGGCACGCCGGGGTTTTCCAGATCACCTCGAGTCCGCGAACGGGCAAAACCCGTGGCCTCCGAAGGCAATCCGACGAGCAGCCCGCGCTTCTGCGGGGTCGTATCAGCCCCGGACGCGAGCCCGTGCGGGACGTTGCCGCACGACGCGCAGGGTGCCGATTTCGCGCGAAATCATCGCCAGGTACCGCATGTCTTCGGATGAACACACACGCCGGCGCGAAGAATTACGAATAGGACATTCCGGTATCGCACAACATTTCCGCGGAGCCGGATTCACCAGGGCCGCGCGGCGTGCAGTTCCGATTGAGCGTCTTTCATCCTGGTCGGCCCGCAGCCGCGGGTCGCAGAGCCGTTCGTCGATGTGAGGTTCGCATGCACCGCAGGCGCATAGCCCACTCTCGCAACCGGCACCGCCGCGGGTTCACGGTGCCCGTGCCCTGGGGCACTCCTGGGCGAGGACGGCCCTGACGCCGTGTATTGGACATACACAAGTCAGGGCACCCACAGTCCAGGGAGCCTCTGAGGTTCCGCCCCCCGCACCGCCACGCAAAATGAGGCTGATTAGGCTCGCGGGTTGTACCCGCGGCGGGGCGCGTCATTTCGTGGGGAAGACCCCGCCGAGGTCGCTCTCCCAGCCCACCCACGGGCCGCTGGCGGGGATCGCCTGGTAGGTCTGCTCCATGCCGCCCCGCTTGCTGATCCCGTAAACGACCAACCTGCCCTGCGAATCCTGGGCCGAGGACACCAGCTTGGCGATGCTGCCGGCGTGGTCGTGCCACTCGCTCCACGCCTTGCGATCCGGCAGCTGGAAGATCTCCTGCACGGTGCCGTTGACGGTCAACACGTGCACGACCACGCAGCCCTTGGGATCTGCGACGACCAACGGTCGCCCCATCAGCTGGCCGCCCCGGCTCTGCCAGCCTCGCCAGGTGTCCGACGCAGCGCTCAACTCGACGTTGTCGAGCAGCGAGCCGTCCACGGTGAGCGAGAAGACCCGCAGGCTGCCCTGGTCGTCCATGGCCACCGCGGGAGGCCCGGCCGTGGCGCCACCCAGGCCCCGCGGGGCGTTCCACTCGTCGACGGCGAGCCCGGCCTGCGCGATCGTCCGCAGCTGACCGTCCGGTCCGGCCGCGAAGATGCGCAACTTCCCTTTGGAATCCCGGAAGAGCGCGGGATCGTGTGCCGCCAGAACCGGAAGGCTCCGCCACTCGGTCCAGGTGCTGTCCCCGGGCTGGGTCTGCTGGGCCGTCCACAGCGACCCGTCGGCGGCCCGGGCCACCACGACCAGCTTGCCCGCGGCGTCCTGCGCCACGGCTGGCGTTCCCACGAGGTTCGCGCCGCCGAGCTCGCGCCAGTTCGCCACCCCGCCGGTACTCGGCGTCACCTGGTAGTTCTCCAGCAGGGCACCGTTGGTACCGATGACGAAGGCCACCAGCTCGCCATCCGCGTTCGTCGCGATGACCGGGTCCCCCGCGGCGCTTCCGCCCAAGTTGACCCACCCGGTGGTGGCCGATCCCGAGGACGGGGCGGACTGGGTGCTGCTCAGCACCTCGTGGTTCTGCCCCTTCGCCACCACCACCAGCCGCCCCAACTTGTCCAGGCGGGCCGATGTCGCGGGCAGCGGCGAGACCTGCGTCGGCCGCGCCGCGTACGTCCCCGTCTCGAAAGGGAGCTGGATGCCTGCGGGGTCGCCCGAGTTGATCCAGGGCGGGCGCTGCTCGCCCAAGGCCTGGCTGAACACCACGACCGGGGCCGCGATCAGCACCAGCCCGCCGAGACCGGCCAGCAACAGCAGCTTCTGGTCCTTGCGTTGGTCCACCCTCTTGATGGGCATGGTCGGCTGGTCGTAGACCTGGGAGAACCCCGGATTCGCACCGAATCCGCCAGGTTTCGACGAGCCGCGGTTGCCGGACGGGTGATCCGATCGGCCGCCGGCCGAGAACAAACGCACCTGGCACCCCATCCCTGTCAAGAGGTCTTCGCTGAATCCAACACTATCGGGAACGAACTTGAGGCATCATGCACCCCCGCACGCCGACTTGGTGTACAGACGTACATGTTTTCGGGGATCCGCGGCCCGGGGCGGCGGATCCGGAATCGGTGCCGGAACACGACTGCGCCGCTGCCGCGGTTCGCGGCAACGGCGCAGTTCGACCTTCGGCCGGCCCCGTCAGAAGGGGTAGAAGCTCGGCCCGTCGACGGTGGCGATGTTCAGCCCGGCCCGGCCGTCGTAGGTGACCGACCCGATGACGCCGTCGCTGTCGGCGTTGACGATGTCCACCCGCTCGGGGCCGTTACCGCCGTAGTTGAAGTCCTGGCAGGTGCCACTGCGGACGACGAAGGTGGCGAAACCGCCGCGCTCCGGGAACGTCGCGTAGGAGTCGTAGGACCCCTTGGAGCACAGCTTGAAGACACCCGGGGTGGCGGCCTGCGCGGTGCCGATCGTGCCCATGGTGAGGGCGGCGCCCGCCGCGACCGCGAGGGCGACTCCACGACCCGTCCAACGCTTGGTGGCCTGCTGCATCAAGTGTTCCTTTCAACGGTTTTCGCTTGCGGAACAAGTCAAGCAAGCACGGGACCGATTCGCCGCTAGATGCGTCGCATCGATGACATCCGGGTAAATGCGCTGCCCGATCACGCTGGGAGAGTGAACCTCGCGGGGACGTGGTTCGTGTATCACGTTGGGACGACCAGGATTCCGCCGGTGACACCAAGCCGAACGGGCACGGAGTCCAATGTGACCAGCCGGCCGTTCCGGCGCGGCGGCGCGCCCTCATCCAAGTCCGGAGCATCGTCACCTCGTTCAGCTCCAGAGCGTCTGCAATGCGCCAAGCCGCATACTGCTCCTACGGGCCGTGAACTGAGGGAATGGCGAAACCCGTGCTCCGACGACGCCCTGCGCCGGACGAACTCCCCTCGCGGATTGGCCGGGCGCGTGCTCGCCCACGACGACCTCGTCGCCATCGTCCCGCACGGGCCCCGACTGGCGGAGGAGGACATGGTCGACATGCCCCTCGGCTCCGGCATCCGAGGACACAACGACGCGCCATTCGCCGCAGCCGGTGTCACCCGCACCGTCGCCTTCGAAGCAGCTGACCGTCACCGCGGTTCGCGCGCCGGAACCAGGTCGTCCTGCTGCGAAACGACCCGGTTCAGATGCTCCCGCGCGCGGCGCCGCGCCGTGTCTGCATCGCCTGCCGCGATCGCATCGAGGATCGCCCGGTGCTCGGCGAAGGTCTGCGGCAGGCTCGCCAGGTAGGCGCCGGAATCCTTGTAGGACTCGCGCAGGCACGTGTTCACCGGGTCCATGAACCACGAGAAGAACGGGTTCCCGCCGGCCCGCGTGACGATCTCGTGGAACCGCATGTCCTCTTCCAGGCACACCTGGTAATCGTCCGCGTGCCGTTCCGCGCGCTCCAACGACGCGCGCAGGTCGCCCAGGTCCTCCTCCGTGCGGCGCGCCGCGGCCAGGGCGGCCACCTCGACCTCGATGATCAGCCGGATCTCCATCAACTGCTGGAACGTCATCGCGTTCATCCCCAGCATCAGCGAGTAGTGCTGGGCGATCGCCGAACCGTCCGGTGTGGACACCGTCATCCCGCGGCCGGGCCGGATGTCGACCAGCCCGCGCTGCTCGAGGATGCGCCCGGCCTCCCGGATCACCGTCCGGCTCACCCCGTAACGCTCGACGAGCTGGGGCTCGGTGGGCAGCCGGTCCCCTGGGCGCAACCTCTGCTCCAACAGGTCGCGCTGCAGGCGTTCGGCCACCACGTCGGGCAGCCGCGGCGGCCTCTCCGGCGCCGCGCCTGACCATCCGGCTGCATTGGAGGGTTGCGATGGAGCCATGCGAGAAATATCGTCCGATCATCATACGAAGTCAATCGGCGATGTGTAACCGCTGGTAGCAGGCCTCGATCGAGACCGAGGAACCCGGGGCTGCAATCCGTTGACCGCTGCAGCAGCCGGCCAAGACCGTGCCGGAGACCGAACTTGAGGTCGAGATGGCCGAGCACGCCTGTGAACGCCTGGGACCGCGACGACCGGAAGGCGGCTTCCGGCTCTCCGTAGCGCATTGCTGGTCGATCACCGGAACGGGTCATTGATGGGCCGGGCGGCGTGTCGATGATGAGCTCGCTGATCGTGGAGTGGCTACCGTGCCCCGGCGATCAAGGCTGGATGGCAGGTTCGCCATGTCCCCGCTGAGTTTTCCGGAGCACGTTCTCCGGCATGCCTGGCCGCGCACCGTTCCGACGAAAGAAAGCGGCTCATTGTGCATTTGACTCCACACGAGCAGGAGCGCTTGCTGATCCACGTTGCGGCCGATGTGGCGCAGAAGCGTCGCGACCGGGGACTGCGCCTCAACTATCCCGAGACGATGGCGCTGCTGACCGCTTACGTCTTCGAGTCGGCGCGTGACGGCAAGTCGGTCAGCGACATCATGGATTCGGGCCGACAGTTGCTCACCCGCGTCGACGTGATGGCCGGCGTCCCGGAGATGATCAAGGACGTCCAGGTGGAGGCCACCTTCCCGGACGGCACCAAGCTGGTCACCATCCACAGCCCCATCCCGGAAGCGGCGAAAAAGGAAGACATCGAGATCCACCCGGGCAAGGTCGAGCATCCCAAGCCGCCACACAAGCCGGACTGCCCGGTCGACTGCGAGCACGACCAGAACTCGTCCCAGCACTGCGACAAGTGCACGGATGAGGATGCCTGGCACCTGCCGATCGAGTACAACAAGAACACGGAGTTCGTTGCGGTCAAGGTCCGGAACGAAGCGGACCGCCCCATCCAGGTTGGCTCTCACTACAACCTGTCCGAGGTCAACGCGTTCCTCATGGTCGAGAGCAAGCGCGCGTCCGACGGCAGTACCTGGGCGAAAATTTCGCCCGCCGAGCGGCTGAACACTTACGCGGACCATCGGCTCAACATCCCTGCGGGCAAGTCCGTGCGCTTCGAACCGGGCGACGAACACTGCGTCGAACTGCTGAAGATCGAGGCGAAGCAGTGATCGGTCAGAACCAGGTCCAGCCATCACGCAAGGGGACTGCCCAATGAGCAATTCTACGAAGAACAAGCTGAAGCGGGCGGATTACACCGCCTTGTACGGGCCGACCACCAAGGATCGCGTCCGCCTCGCCGACACCGAGCTCACCATCGAGATCGAGGCCGACTGGAGCGGTGGGCCGAAGTACAGCGGCAACGAGATGATCTTCGGCGGCGGCAAGGTGATCCGCGAGTCGATGGGGATGTCGAAGTGGCTGAGGCACGACGACAAGACCCAAGCAGGGGCGAGCAACGAGTACGACCCCGAGAGGAAGCCCGTTGACACGGTGATCACGGGTGCGTTGATCCTCGATTGGTGGGGCGTGGTCAAGGCCGACGTCGGCCTCTTCGGCGGCAAGATCGTGGCCGTCGGCAAGGCATACAACCCCGAGACGATGAAGAAGATCGACACTACGGCTTTTGAGATGCCGGACGGCGTCGACAACAACTCCCCGCGGAAGAAGGAGATTCCGGAGCCGACGAGCTTCGTGGTCGGCCCGAGCACCGAGGTGATCTCCGGCAACGGGCGGATCCTCACCGCGGGCGGGGTGGACACGCATGTCCACTTCATCTGCCCTGAAGAGATCCACGAGGCCCTCGCTTCAGGCGTGACCACGCTCATCGGCGGCGGTACCGGCCCCGCCGAGGGGAGCACGGCCACCACGGTGACGCCGGGCGCGTGGCACATCACCCGGACATTCGAAGGGCTGGACGAGTACCCGGTCAACATCGGCCTGCTCGGCAAGGGCAGCACGAGGGAACCGAAGGCGCTCGAGGAGCAGGTGCAGGCCGGGGTCTGCGGCTTCAAGATTCACGAGGACTGGGGCGCAACACCTGCGGTGATCAAAACCGCACTGGCTTACTGCAAGGACAATGACGTTCAACTGGCCTTGCACGCGGACTCGTTGAACGAGTCCGGCTTTCTCGAAAACACAGCTGGGGCCATCGGAGACGAGTCCATCCACATCTTCCACGTCGAGGGTGCCGGCGGTGGCCACGCACCGGATATGATCGAATTGGTCAAGAAGCCGAACATCCTTCCCGCTTCGACCAACCCGACCCGCCCGTTGACGGTGAACACCGTCGCGGAGCACATCGACATGGTGATGGTCGCTCACCACCTCAACCCGGACATCGACGTGGACCTGGCCTTCGCCGACTCCCGCATCCGGCCGTCCACCATGGCCGCGGAGGACCTCCTCCACGACATGGGCGCCATCTCGATGATGTCCTCCGACGCCCAGGCGATGGGCCGCATCGGAGAGATGATCATGCGAACCTGGCAGACCGCCCACGTCATGAAGGTTCGCTACGGCCACCTCGACGAGGACCTCCTGACCGCGCAGATCCGCGCGCGCGAAAAGTACGCGGACAAAAGCAAGCTCCACAAGGACGAGGCCTTTCAACACTCGTACAACAAAGATGTATTGGCGCCGAATGACAACCACCGGGCGCGCCGCTACATCGCCAAGTACACCATCAACCCGGCGATCACCCACGGTATTGACCAATACGTCGGCTCTGTTGAGGTGAGGAAGAAAGAGGAGCAGGGGAAGGACCAGGGGCAGGAGTCGACGCAGGAGTACCAGGAGAAGCTGGCCGACCTCGTGCTGTGGGAGCCGAAATTCTTCGGCATCAAGCCCCACATGGTCATCAAGGGTGGCCAGATCGCCTACGCGCAGGTCGGCGACGCCAACGCGTCGATCACGACGCCGCAGCCCTACCTGCCGCGGGCGGTCTGGGGCTCCACAGGCCGCTCCCCGGGAAGCAACTCGTACAACTTCGTGGCCAACGGCACCGTGGCGAAGAAGCTGAACGGCGAAGTGGACGTGGCCGGCCAGAGCGGCAGGACCAACCTGGTCAGCCAAATAGTCGGGAGTGCACAAGCATCCACGGTCGGTCAAAGCATTTTGAACGCCCTGGGCATTGCGAGCACCCCGAACACCCTGGCTGCTGATTTCGTTTCGTTCGTTCAGAATGCTCTGGCCATCCAGAAGAAGAACGATGGTCTCGGCCTCGGCAAGAAGTTCATGCCGATCGAGACCACCCGGAAGATCCGGAAGACGCACATGAAGCTGAACGCCGCGATGCCCGAGGGCCTCGAAGTCGATCACAACAGCTTCCAGGTCACCATCGGCGGTGCGACCACAGGGGACTCCACCGCCTCGCTGGACGGTGTGAAGATTCCGCGCGCGTACGTCGAAGATCTGCCCATGGCGCAGCGGTACTTCCTCTTCTGATCCGGCTCGTGCCCGGCCGCCGACGTCACCGCGGCCGGGCACGGCGCAGCATCCGACCCCTGTGAAAGGCAGCCGCTCGCTCATGAGCCGTGCAGCGCTGCTCCTGCTGGCCGACGGCCGCTTCCCCGCTGGTGGGTACGCCCATTCCGGCGGTGTCGAGGCCGCGGTCGCGCACGGAGCAGTACACGACACCGACAGCCTCGAGGCGTTCTGCCGCGGACGCCTGCACACCACCGGCTTGACCACGGCCGGCCTGGCCGCCGCGGCCACCGCCGGGCATGACCCGCTGCTGCTGGACGACGCCGCTGACGCTCGCACCCCTGTTCCCGCGCTGCGCGCAGTTTCGCGCAAGCTCGGCCGGCAGATGATGCGCGCGGCCCGCGCCACCTTCCCCTCAGCCGAGCTCGAACACCTCGCCGCCCAGCGTCCCCGGGGCGCCCACCAGCCCGTCGTTCTGGGTCTCGCCGCCCGCGCCGCCGGGCTCGCCCCGGTGGACGCCGCCCATGCCGCCGCGTACGAAAGCGCCGGCGGCCCTGCCACTGCTGCAGTGCGGCTGCTGGGCCTCGACCCCCTCAGCGTCTCGTGCCTGCTGGCTCGTCTCGGCGCAGAGACCGACAACGTCGCCGAACAGGCCGCCGATGCTGCGGCCCGCGTGGCGAGCGCGGGAATCGACGCACTGCCGTCGGCGTCCTCGCCGCTGCTGGACATCACCGGGGAGCAGCACGCTGCCTGGACCGTCCGGCTCTTCGCTTCCTGAACACCCTTCTTCGAACGGAGTTGCCATGCACTACCACGATTCTCTGCTCGACCAGCACCTCTCCAGCGCCGCAGCCATCCGGCCCGACGGCAGCCGCCGGGCACTGCGCGTCGGGCTGGGCGGTCCGGTGGGTTCCGGCAAAACCGCCAGCGTCGCCGAGCTCTGCCGCGCCTTCCGCGACCGCTACTCCCTGGCCGTCGTGACCAACGACATCTACACCCGCGAGGACGCCGAGTTCCTGCTCCGCGAGGCCGTGCTGCCGGCCGAGCGGATCACGGCCGTCGAGACCGGCGCCTGCCCGCACACCGCGATCCGCGACGACATATCCGCCAACCTGGAGGCCATCGAGCACCTGGAGGAGACCCTGCCTCCCCTCGACCTCGTGCTCGTCGAGTCCGGCGGCGACAACCTCACCGCCACCTTCTCCAAGGGGCTCGTCGACGTGCAGATCTTCGTCATCGACGTCTCCAGCGGCGACGACATCCCCCGCAAAGGCGGCCCCGGCATCACCACCGCCGACCTCCTCATCATCAACAAGACCGACCTCGCCCCGCACGTCGGCGCGGACCTGGACACCATGGCCGCCGACGCCGAGAAGCAGCGCGGCGACCTCCCCGTGATCTTCACCAGCCTCACCGCGGACGCCGGTATTCGCGAGGTCGCCGACTGGGTCACCGCGCAGCTCGCCGAGTGGCACGCCAAGGCGGCCGTGTGACCAGCACCGCCCGGCTCGCCGAACGCCAACCTCCCAACACTCCCGGCGCCCACATCCCGGACGAACACCCGGACGGGGTGCGGGCCACCGCCCGCATCCGCGCCGCGCACAACGGACGCGTCACCACACTTCCGCAGCTGCGCAACGACGGCCCGTTCCACCTGCGGCGCGTGCGCACCGACAGGAGCGCAGCCAAGGTGGGGATCATCGGCGCGATGAGCGCCCCGTTGGGCGGCGACCGGCTGACCCTCGACATCACCGCCGAGGACCGGGCCGAACTGGAAGTCACCACGGCCGCCGCCACACTCGCCCTGCGCGGCCCCACCACCGAGGCGGCCACCTACGACGTACGGCTCACCGCCGGGGAGCACGCCAGCCTGCGCTGGCTGCCGCAGCCACTGATCAGCGCCGCCGGCAGCAACCTGCGCCAGACCACCACCGTCGAACTCGCCGCCACCGCACGACTGGTGCTGCGAGAGGAACAGCTACTGGGCCGTGCCGACGAGGAGTCCGGCCACCTCGTCAACCGGATCCTTGTCCGTCGCGCCGGACGCACACTGCTCGACCAGCACACGGCGTACGGGAGCCCGGAGCCCGGCTGGGACGGCCCGGCCGTCCTGAATGGACACCGAGCCGTCGGCCAACTTCTGCTCGTAGATCCGGAGGTGGAAGCCCGGCACGAGCCCGTTCTGCTGCGGGAGGGCTCCAGAGACGGATGTGCCGTCCTCGCACCGTTGGCCGGTGGACCGGCGCTATTCGCCACAGCCGTGGCACCGACTGCCTCCGTGCTACGCGAACTCCTCGACGAGGCACACGCACATGCCCGCAGAAAGTAGGATCTTCTGCGGGCACGCCCATTCCCTCACCAACCGCTGCACTCGTCGATGCGGGCGACGTGCTGATCACCACCGTCGGGCCTTTCGAGCGCTTCGGGTACACGACCGCGCAGGCAGCCGCTTTCCGGATGGGCCGGGCGGCGCCATCCGGAAACGACCTTCTAGAACTCCCCGGGAATCGCGCCGAGCTGTCGCAGCTGCGCGAGGACGTCGACGACTCCCCAGATCTCGGCGATCCGGCCGCTGTCGAAACGGATGATGAAGATCTCGTTGTACGTGACGGTCCTGCCGGTGGGCTGGAGGCCGCGGTACTCGCCCTGGTGGGTCCCGGTCACCGTGTTCCGGTACACGACCTTGTCCCCCTCCGCGATCATGTCCTCTACCGCGACGTGAACATCGGGGAACGCGCGCAGGAGCACCTCCCACACCTTCTTGAGGGCCTCCGCTCCGCCCATTTTCATCGGCACCGGGGTGTGGAACAGCACGTCCGGATCGACGAGCTCGTCGATCGTCTTCGCGATGATCTCCGCATCACGCGTGTTCAGGGCGTCGTGGAAGCGGCCGAACACCGCTTTGTTGCTGACTTCCTGGCCCGTTGGCATCTGGTTCCTCCTCAGGTCGAACAGCCGGGATCTGGCCTTGTCCGGGGTGAGGCACGGCGCCTCACCCCGGAACGGTTGGCGTTACTTGCTGTAGTTCTTCCCCGGCGGCCTGCCGGGGATCGGCTTGCCGATGAGAGCGACCGGGACGAACAGGCAGAAATGTCCGATCGCCATGGTGAGCGTCCAGAGCGCTTGGTCGTCGTAGTGGGCCGCGGCCCTGGCGAACAGTTCGTCGGAGACGCGCTCCCCGAACGGGTTCGGGGTGAGGACGGCCTCCACGAGTTCCAGTGCGACTCGTTCGGCGTCGGCGAAGTAGGGCGCGTCCTGCCAGGTGGCCACGGCGATGATGCGCTCCTCGGACTCCCCTGCCTTGCGGAGGTTTTCGGTTGCGCGAAGGGCGTGGTAGGTGCTGCCGACGATCTGCCCGGCTCGGAGCCGCACCAGGCCGAGGGTGCTCTGCGGGACAGAACCGTTCCGGGTGGCGTTGAGGACGGCCGCGGAGAGCTTCACCAGCTCGGGGAACTGGTCGGTGGGGTCGGGCAGACGCGACTTGATGTCGTCCCGCTGAGTCGTGGGCGTGGACATGGCCAGGTGTTCCTCTCGGTGGTGCCGCACCGCTAGCGGTTCTCCCGAAGCCGTGGCGAACCTGCAAGCGGTGGCGCGCTGGACCGCGTCGCACCAGTTCGACAACGCCGCGCCCCGGAGTGTGAGGTGAGGTGGCGATGTCACAGTTCGGCGCGCTGTCCAGTCCTACTGGTGAGGACAGCTGCGACCGAGGGAGCCGGCGACACCATGACCACGCGATCCGAGCCCGCGCACGACCGATCCGACCCGAACCTGGGCGCGATCATGGGCGAGCGGCGTCAGCTGATCAATCTCGCCTATCGGCTCCTCGGTTCCCTGGCCGATGCCGAGGACGCCGTCCAGGAGACCTACGCGCGCTGGTACACCCTGTCCCGCGAGGAGCAGGATGCCATCGCATCCCCCGGCGCCTGGCTGACGAAGGTGGCCAGCCGCATCTGCCTCAACGTGCTCGGATCGGCACGCGTCCGGCGGGAGCGCTACGTGGGCGAATGGCTCCCCGAGCCGCTACCCGAACCCGCGGAGTGGACCGGCGGCGTCGTCGACCCGGCCGACCGGGTCGCCCTCGACGAGTCGATCAACATGGCCTTCCTCGTCGTGCTCGAGTCGATGACCCCGGCCGAACGCGTCGTGTTCATCCTCCACGACGTCTTCCGCTATCCCTTCCCCGAAGTGGCCGACATCGTCGGCCGCACCCCGGCGGCCTGCCGCCAACTGGCCACCTCGGCCCGCCGCCGCATCCGCGCTTCGCAGACACCCGCGACCCCGGCGGCCCAGCGAGCCGACGTGATTCGGGACTTCAAGCAGGCATGGGAAGCCAAGGACATCGAAGCCCTCATCGGCCTCCTCGACCCCCGCGCGGCGATGATCGGCGACGGCGGCGGCCTCGCCAGCACCAGCCGCCACCCGGTCGAAAGCGCCGAGCAGATCGCGCATGGCCTGGTCCGAATCGCGGCTCACGTCCCCGACGTGACGTTCCTGGAACGCACGGTCAACGGCCAGCCAGGACTGGTCGCCCAACAACACGGCGCCATCGTGACCGTGTACGCGTTCGGCATCGCAGGAGGAAAGATCACGAACATCTGGGCGATGCGAAACCCCGAAAAGCTACGACCGTGGACGACGGAGACACAGCAGCCCCCTCGTTGACAGGCACCCGGGAGGGTTCAATCCAGGTTCGTGGCCGAAGCACTGACGTCCGGTGGTTCGGTGGCCGATGCCAGTCGGTCGTGCAGCTCCGGGTTCACCTCCAGCAGGAGTTGGATCGCCGGGCGCTGCGCCATTTCCGTGCGGTACACCAGCCGGATCGGCATCACCACGCCGAGGTCCGGCAGCGGAAGCCGGCGCACGCGGCCCTCCGCCAACGCCCTGGCCGCGGCGTACCACGGGACCACCGCCACGTACCCGGCGCTCGCGGCCAGGTCGACCGCGATGTCCGGGGTGCCGACCAAGCGGATCGGATGGTCCGGCCCGCGCTGCGGGCCCGCGAACATCGCGACGATCTCCTTGGCTTGCTCGCTCCAGTTGTGCACGATCACCGGCGTGGTCGCGAAGTCGTCCGGTTGCGGCGCGGCCAGGTCGACGACCGGGTTGTCGGGTGCGGCCACCGCGATCACCGGTGAGTCGGCGACCGCCACCGAATCGAGCCCCGCCGGCAGTACCCGCCGCAACACGTATGCCGCGTGCGTGCTGCCGTCCAGCAGAGCGGCGACAGCTTCGTCGCTGTGCTCGATCTGGCACACGACGTCCACGACGTGCCCGGGCATCGCGGCGAGCACGGTGGGAAACACCGCCATGCCGATGCTCGCCGGCGCGGCCACGACCAGCCGTTCGACGCCCTCGGCGCGCACGGCGGCCTCGGTCTCGGCGAGCAGCGCCAGGCAACGGCGCGCGTAATCGCCCAACCGCTCGCCGGCCCGCGTCGGCACGGTGCCGCGCGGGCCTCGGTCGAACAGCCGGGTGCCGAGCTTGCGCTCCAGGGCCGCCATCCGCGCGCTCACCGACGGCTGTGCGAGTTGCAATTCCACGGCCGCGCGGCCAAAGCTCCCCGCTCTGGCGACCGCCAGGAACACCCTGAGGTCCAGGATGTCGATGCTGGTTCCGGACATAGCCGGATGCTATGTCCTGTCCCAGGCAAACGACTACTACTGCAAATGGATGGCAAGAGTCAGGGTGTCTCTCATGCCCGCCCGGGCCGGTCACAACGGGGTGACCACAGCGGGCGGGCAAGGAAAGGAGGGCACCGTGACCGGAACGCTTCCGCGCCCGGACCGGGCAGGCGTATCCCCGGACGACGACCGCCGCCTGCACCGCAGCCTGGGCACGGCGTCGCTGTCCGCGATCACGTTATCCAGCGTGATCGGATCGGGATGGTTGTTCGCCGCGTACAACGCCGCCAAGGTGGCCGGCCCGGCCGCGCTGTTATCGTGGCTGATCACCGGCGTCGCCACGCTGCTGGTCTCATTGGTGTTCATCGACCTGGCCTTCCGCCGGCCGCTTTCCGGCGGCAACGTGCGCTGGCCGCAACTCGCCTCGGGCCCGTTGGTCGGCGCGGTCATCGGCTGGGCGGTCTTCCTGCAGGCGGTCTACGCCGGGCCGAGCGAGTCGACCGCGCTGGCCCAGTACGCCGCCAAGTGGATTCCGGGCCTGGTCGAGAACGAGACGCTGACCTTGTTCGGGCGGTTGTTCGCGGTCGCCGTGCTCGGAATGTTCTTCTACGTCAACATGTTCGGCGTCCGGTTCATCGCGAAGGTCAACAACGTGGTGACCGTGGTCAAGGTCGCGGTGCCGCTGCTCACCGTGGTCCTGTTGCTGGCCAGCGGATTCGACACGACGAACTACGACGTGGGCGGCGGATTCGCGCCCTATGGCGTGTCCGCGGCGCTGACCGCCGTCGTCGGCAGCGGCCTCGTCTACTCGTTCACCGGGATCAATGCGGCCGCGGTGCTCTCCGGTGAGGCTTCCGACGCCCGCAAGACCGTGCCACGGGCCACCTTCATCGCGCTTGCCCTCGCTTTCGCCATCTACTTCGGACTCCAGCTGGCCATGCTGTTCACCATGCCGACCGATCAGCTGTCCGGCGGCTGGCACGGGATCAACTTCAAGTCGCCGCTGGCCGAGCTGGCCAGCCTGATCGGCCTGGTGTGGCTGTCCTGGCTGCTGCTCGCCGATGCGGTGTTCTCACCGGCCGGCTCGATGCTGGTCTCGGCGGGCGTCAAGGGCCGCTACACCTACGGCGCGGCGCAGAACGGGATCCTGCCGCGGTTCTTCGCCGGTGTGCACGAACGCAGCGGCATCCCGCGACGGGCGCTGCTGCTCAACCTCAGCCTCGGCGCGGTGATCATCCTGCTGTTCGGCGACTGGAAGTCCATCGCCAGCTCGCTGAGCTTCTACTACGGCCTGAGCTACGCCGCGGTGTCGATCGCGGTGTGCGTGTGGCACGCGGCCGAACCGTCGTCCGGCTGGCTGGGCCGGTGGAGCCCGGCGGTGGGCGCGACCTCGTTCGTCCTCTCCGGACTGATCCTGTACTGGTCCGGCTGGGAGAAGGTCCGGGTCGCGATGCCGTTGCTGCTGCTCGGGTTCCTCATCTACCTGTGGCGTGCCCGGCGCGGCGGGGCGCCCGGGTTCAACGGGGTGTGGCTGGTGGTCCTGCTGGTGGCCCTGACCGGCGTTTCCGCCGTGGGCAGCTTCGGCGGCACCGGCACGCTGGCCGCCCCGCTGGACAGCGTGCTCGTGGCGATCATCTGCGGCATCGGGGTCTGGTTCGGTCGGCGATCCGGACTTGCTTGGCGGAAAACCCAACAACACGAGGAGGCTTGATGACCTCGCTGGACGCGCAGCCGGTGTGGCGCGTGAACGGCATGGGCAAGCGGTGGTCCACGCATGGACCGGGCGTGCTGGACCTCGGCGTCGCCGAGATGGACGTCTCGGCGTGCCCACCGGTGTTCGACGCGGTGCGAAGAGCGGTTTCGGCGGAGGCGTTCGGGTATCCGGTACCGGATGCGCGCAGCGGGGTGCCCGAAGCGACATCCCGCTGGCTGTCCGGCTTCGGGCTCGCCGTCCCGGCCGACGCGGTGCGGATCGTGCCCGATGCGCTGCGCGGCATCGCCGTGGCGATCCGGAACCTGACCAGGCCGGGCTCGGCGGTGATCGTGCCGACCCCGACGTACCAGCGGTTCATCGAGGTGGTTCCGCTGACGGGGCGCGAAATCATCGAGGTCCCGCTGGTCGGTGGCCGCGACCTGGACCTCGATGCCATCGAGCGCGCGTTGGCCGCCGGTGCGGGCAGCGTGCTGTTGTGCCACCCGGTCAACCCGGCCGCCGTCGTGTTCGGCGCGGACCAGCTGACGGCCCTGGCCGAACTGGTGGATCGGTGGGGCGGCCGAGTGATCACCGACGAGGTGCACGCACCGATCCGCTACGGCCACCCGTTCACGCCCTACGCGGCGTTGAACGACACGGCCCGGGCGCACGCGGTGACCGTGACGAGTGCGACCAAGGCGTGGAACTTCCCGGGGCTGCGCACCGCGGTGATGGCGCTGACCAATCCCGTGGACGTCGAGGTGTGGGATGGGCTGCGGCATCTGGAAACCAGCGGAGCGAGTCCACTGGGGATGATCGCGACCGCCGCGGCCTTCGATCACGGGCAACCGTGGCTGGATGCGGTGCTCGCCGATCTGGACGACCACCGGCACCAGGTGGTCGAAACCCTGGCCGACAACGGGCTCGGCGAGATCGCGCAACTGCCCGACGCGACCTACCTGGCGTGGCTGGACCTGCGCGCATGGGACGAAAACAGGCCGGCGGAGCTACTGCGCGAGACAGCGGGCGTGGCGCTCGGCGAGGGCGCGCTGTACGGCGCGGCCGGAGCGGGCTTCGCGCGGCTGAACTTCGCGACGGCGCCGGACGTGCTCGCGGAAGCCCTCGACCGGATCGTTCGCGTCCTGACCAAGTCCAGATCCACCGGCGGTCCTGGCTAGCGGCCGGGAACAAGAAGCCCGAGATGCCCTCCCGAGCTGGGAAGATGGCTCTGTCCGTCCGAGCCGGGAGGGCATCTCGGCGAATGCGGTCTTCTCGCAGTGCCGCGCCGAACGCCGAGCCGAGAGAACCGCTCAGCGCCCGGAACCGGGTGCTGCACTGCTTGCGGCCTCCACCAGCCCGCCGGTCGAGGCGGCGGCGAGGGCCTGATCGAGGTCGGCGCGCAGGTCTTCGACGCCCTCCAGGCCGATGGACAGCCGCAGGATGTCCGCGCCCGGGCGGGCCTCTTCCGGAACCGGGCGGTGGGTCAGCGCCGCCGGATGCTCGATGAGCGAGTCCACTCCGCCCAGCGAGACGGCGTGGGTGAACAGCTGAACGCGGTCGGTGACCCGCATCGCGTGCTCGTGACCACCTGCGAGCCGGATGGAGATCATGGCGCCCGGCCCGCTCATCTGGCGTCCGAGGAGAGCTGCGCCGTTGCCGTCCAGGCCTGGGTAGTACACCTCTCGGACTCCGGGCCGGAAGCGCAGCCAGTCGGCCAGTTCCGCAGCCGTCTCCTGCTGCGTTCGGACGCGGATCGGCAGCGTGGCGAGACCTCGGTGCAGCAGGTACCCGGCCAACGGGTGCAGCAGTGCTCCGGTCACCGCGCGGACCCGCCGCAGCGCCGCCGACCATCCCGCATCGGCCGCGACCACACCCCCGACCACATCGCCATGCCCGCCGAGGTACTTCGTGGCGCTGTGCAGCACCAGGTCCGCGCCGTGCAGGGCGGGTTGCTGGAGCACGGGGGTGGCGAAGGTGTTGTCCACCAGCACCGGACGCCCCGCCGCCGCGGTCACCACGGCACTGATGTCGGTGAGCTCCAAGGTGGGATTGGCGGGTGTCTCGACCACCACCAGGCAGGTGTGCGCCGTCACCGCGTCGGCGACCTGGTGCGGTTCGCAGTAGGTGACCTCGACGTCGAGGAGCCCCGATGCGAGGAGGTGATCGGTTCCCCCGTACAGCGGCCGCACGGCCACGACGTGGCGGCCGCCGCGTTCGGCCTTGGCGGCCAGTACCGATGCCGTCATGGCGGCCATTCCGGAGGAGAACGCCACAGCATCTTCCGTCCGCTCCAGCTGTGCCAACGCCGACTCGAACCGGGCGACCGTCGGATTCCACAACCGCGCGTACACGGCGCCGCCTTCGGCGAGCGGCCGGCCACCACCGGCCATGGACTCGTAGGAGGCGCCACCGGCCTCGGAGTCGGGCAGCGGGTTGGTCGATGAGAGGTCGATCGGCGGGGCGTGCACGCCGAGCCGGGTCAGGTCTTCCCGTCCCGCGTGGACGGCCAGCGAATCGAAGGAGCGAGCACCCTTGGTCATGCGCCGTAGCATGCAAGAAAACATCGGTGTGGAGCGCAATCGATGAAGGAACTTCGGTAAACAGCGAGATCACCGAAGATCATGGCGGAAGGTGGCATGGTGCAGGTGGCCAGATCGAGGAATTCGCCGGAACGGACCGGGCTGGACGCCACCGATCTGGAGATCCTGGCGGAGCTCGCGGCCGACGGCCGCATCACCAACGCCGCGCTGGCCGCGCGGGTCGGCATCGCGGAATCGACCTGCATCCACCGAGTGCGCGCGCTGCGGGAGGCCGGCGTCATCGCGGGGTTCCACGCACAGCTCGACCTCGCCGCACTCGGCCTGCCGATCCAGGCGCTCATCAAGGTGCGGTTGGGCAGCCACAATCGCGACGAGGTGCTCAGATTCCACGCCAAGCTCGCGAAGATCCCCGGCATGCTGACCGCGTTCCACGTCGCCGGCGAGGACGACTACCTCCTGCACGTCGCCGTCGCGTCCCCGGAAGTGCTGCGCGACCTGGTCTTGGAACACATCAACGTCCACCGGGCCGTCCGGCAGACCGAGACCCAGCTGGTGTTCAACGTCTTTCCCGGCACCGGCCCACTGGCCGCCGCCCGGCCTTGAGCACAGCGTTCCGGGCCGGATGACACCGCATGGCGCACCTGTGCGGAGACTGCCGGTGCCTCACCGGACCAGGAACCCGGCAAACCGAGGCAGACACACCCTGGCCAAACGTGAGACTTATTCATATACTTCCGTTTCGGTGGTGATTCGACAGGAGGCAGCATGTTGCGGTTGCCCAGGTTGTTGCTCGTCCTCGCGCTCACATTGACCATGGTGGGCGCCGCGGCCCCGGTACAGGCCGCGCCCGCCGATCCCCCGCTGCGCATCGACGGCCGCTGGTTCGTCGACGAGCAGAACCGCGTGGTGCTGCTGCACGGCGTGAACAATGTCGACAAGGAGGCTCCGTACATCGAGCCCGGCGACGGCTTCACGTTGACCGCGGACGACGCACGGTTGCTGGCTCGGCACGGGTTCAACACCGTTCGGCTCGGGGTGTCCTTCGACGGACTCATGCCTTCCCGAGGCGACGTCGACGAGGCATACCTCGACCGCCTCGCCGGGGTCATCGACGTGCTGGGGGCGTCCGGGATCCACGTGTTGCTGGACAACCACCAGGACGGACTGAGCAAGAGCTGGACCGGCAACGGTTTTCCGGAGTGGGCCATCGAAGCGCGACCGCAGTCGTGGGAGTCGAACCCGGGATTCCCCCTCTACTACCTGATGCCGAGCATGAACGCGGGCTGGGACGAGGTCTGGCACAACACGAACGGCGTGGTCGACCACCTCGGTGACGCGCTGGCCGCCCTGGCCGCCCGGGTCGCCGACAAGCCGAACATGCTCGGCATCGAGCTGCTGAACGAACCGTGGCCCGGAACGGCCTTCCCGACCTGCTTCCCGTTCGGCTGCCCGTTGTTCGACCGCCAGTACCAAGCCGTGCACAAGGATCTGACCGAGCGGATCCGCGAGGTCTCCCCCACCCTGCCGGTGTTCTGGGAACCCAACGTCACCTGGAACCAGACCATGCCGACCCACCTCGCCGAACCGCCGCTGACTCCACCGATCGACGACCCGAACGTCGCGTTCTCCTTCCACGACTACTGCATCATCAGCCAGTCGGCGATCTACCTGGGAATGCCCAAGGAACTGATCGGCATGTGCCCGCTACAGCACGACATCACCTGGGGCAACGCCGACAAGTTCACCGAACGCACCGGAACACCGGCGCTGCTCACAGAGTTCGGCGACAACGACCCCGCGGTGCTCGGCAACTCGCTGTCGCGCGCCGACGAGCGCTTCATCGGATGGCAGTACTGGCACTACGCGAGCATCAGCGGCCCGGAACCCGAAGAGGACCCGTTTCTCGGCGAGGCCGGACGCCAGCTCGTGCGCACCTATCCGCAGGCCACCGCGGGCACACCGGTCTCGATGAACTTCGACCCGGCCAACGGCGCCTTCCGCTACACCTACCGCCCCAACAGCACGGCCCAGACCGAAATCTACGTGTCCGACCTGCACTACCCGGACGGCTACACCGTCTCGGCGACCGGTGGCGAAGTCACCTCCCCACCCGGAGCACCGATCGTGACCGTGCGGGCAACCGGCAGCGAACCGGTCACGGTGAACATCCGGTAGCGATCCGGTGCCGGCCTGCTCCGCAGCGAGAACGCATGCCCGCCAGCGGGCGACTACGGGCCGACGGCCGCATGACCGACGCCGCGCTCGCTGCGCGGCGTCGGCATTGCGGAATCGACCTGCATCCACCGAGTGCGCGCGCTGCGGGAGGCCGGCGTCATCGCGAGGTTCCACGCACAGCTCGACCTCGCCGCACCCGGCCTGCCGATCCAGGCGCTCATCAAGGTGCGGCTGGGCAGCCACCAGGCCTAGCGCCCGTGCGCGGCTTTCTGCTCGCACATCGACAGCTTCACCAACGCCGAGGGCCAGTGGTTCTGAGCGAATTCCACCACCGCTCGGTCACGTGTCCTTCAGGATCAGCAGCTCGCCTTTGCCGATCGGGGCCAGGGAGCTGAGGTAGCCGTCCGAGTTCGCGACCAGTCGGTTGAAGTCTTCCAGCTGGTGCGCGTGGGAGATCGCGTTGTCGACGACGAGCAGGCAGCCGTCCGCGAGGATCCGCTGCAACGAAGGCCACCAGTCGGCGTACTGGCCACGATCGCTGTCCAGGAAGATGAAGTCGTACTCGCCGGCAGTGCGTGACGCGATGAACCGGCTGGCGTCGTCCGCGATCTGCTGAATGCGGGAGCCGAGCCCGGCGCGCTGGAAGTTCTGCTCGGCCATCGCGATCTTGTGCGGCGCTCGTTCAATTGTCGTGACCGTGCCGTCCTCGCCCACCGCGTCGGCGAGCCACAGCGTCGAGTAGCCGTTCGACGTCCCGATCTCCAGCACGTTCCTGCACTTGCCGACCTTGACGAGCAACGCGAGGAACTTGCCGGTGTCGTGGGTGATGTTCAGCATCTTCCGGCTTCGGTCGCCGGTCGCCGCATCGTTGATCTCACCGAATTCCTCCAACTCCCGCAGCAGCTCGGTCAGCCCTTTTTCCACGTTGCTTCCTCTCCTCGTTCCACCGCACCTCACCAGTTCCCGGTCGAGTATTCCTCGGTCGAGGAGGTGAAGTTCACCGAGCTCGGCCATCCGGCGGGCCCTCGCGTGCGCAGGCGAATACGTGGCTGCGCTCACCGGGAAGGCAGAGGCAGAGCATGCGGTGCTCTCGCCTTCCTCGGCGACCGCACGCTCGTCGAAAACGTGCGCGAACAGCGCAGTCCGGAAGCGGAGTCCGAGCGGTGAACCGGAGGGAAGTTGTCCCTTGTGGACGCACGGTCGCCGGCTGTCAGGGGCACGGCGGATCGTAGGAGAGCTGCGGGACGTAGCGCTGCCACTGTTCCGGGGTGAGGATGTTTCCCGTGGCGGAGCAGATCCGGCGGACGGCGGTTTCGGCATCCGTGTCCCACAACCGAACCAGCATGTCACGACCGCTGACAGCAAGGGTGCGCCCGTCCGGGCTCCACGCCACCATGGCGCCATGCTCGGCCTTGGTCGCCAGCGGCTGGCTCAACGGGACCGGGCGAGACCAGTCGGACACGTCCCAGGAATGGGCTTCGTCGTAGCCGTTGACGATCAGGGTCTGCCCTTCCGGACTCCAGGCCATCCCGTAGATACCGAGGTTGGGCTTGATCAGGCCCGAGGGGACTGGGTGGTCCGGACTGGACACGTCCCACAATTGCACCGTCCCGGCCTTGGAATTGCCAACGGCGAGTGCGTTTCCATCCGGGCTCCACTCCACATCGAGAAAGCCACTGGTGAAGGCCGCCGGCTGGGCCAACGGAACTGGATTGGCCGGATCGGAGACATCCCACAACTGCAGCCCTTCTTCAGACCTGCTCTCGGCGAGGGCAAGCGTGTTCCCATCCGGGCTCCACTTCATCGAATTCGCCGCGCCGGAGCCCTGCGATCGTTCCGCCAGCGGAAGCGGACGAGCCGGGTCGGACACATCCCACAACCGCCAAATCCCGTTCTCGCCCGTGGCGAGTAGCGGCCTGTTCGGGCTCCACGCGACCGAGTCGACTTCCGAGTCGGTCAGGTGCTGGCCACGCGGAACGCGAAGAGACCGGCCGGACACGTCCCACAACCGCACTTGCCCGTACCTGCTGCGAGTGACAAGGGTTTTCCCATCGGAACTCCACTGCACCGAGGTGGCGTCCCCCGCGGCGAACACGGTGGCGGGCATGTTCCACAATCGCACCCCACCAGTGGAAAAGCCTTCCGCGGACCCTTCGGTGGCCAAGGTGCGACCGTCCGGGCTCCACGTCACCGCGTTGGACGCCCGAGCGGGCAAAGGCCGGCTCAGCAGCACCGGACGCGCCCGATCCGTCACGTCCCACAACCGCACCTGGAGCTCTTCCCCGGTGGCCAGGACGTGTTCGTTCGGACTCCACGACACCGAGTCGATCCCGTCGGTGAACTCCGGAGCCTGCGGCAGTGCAACCGGATGGGCCGGGTCGGACATGTCCCACAGCTGTAACGACTCGTCCTCGACGGTGGCCAGGACGTTTCCATCTGGGCTCCACTCCGCCGAGCGGACGCTCCCGGTGAAGGCAAGCGGCTCGCCCACCGGACTCGGGCGGGCCGGATCGGAGATGTCCCACAAGCGCACCCTTTCGGCGAGCCTGGAGTCTGCCCGGCTCTCGACAGTGGTCAGGATGAGCCTGTTCTGATTCCGCACCACCGAGTGGACGCTCTGGATGATGAAGCCCGATGGCGGCTGGACCAGTCGCAACGGTCTTGGCTGGGCTGGAACAGACACATCCCACAGCCGAAAGGACTGGTCCTCGCGGGTGACCAAGATGTTCCCGTCCGGACTCCACGCCGCAGAAGACGGTGCTTCAACAATGGGAAGAGGATTTGGCAGTGCGGTTGGGCGGGTTGGATCAGACAGATCCCACAACCGCAGTAGCCACGCACCCGGCGTTCGCTCAAGAGCAGCAAGGGTGTTCCCGTCCGGACTCCACACCATCGACGGGACGCTGACCATGGGCAGCGGCGGTGCCAACAGGACAGGACGAGCGCGGTCGTCCACATCCCACAGCCGCACGGAGCCGCCGCTGGCGGGCATGAGCTCCCCCGGCCCATCACCGGGCCAGTTGGACCCGGCAGTGGCCAGGAGCTTTCCGTCCGGGCTCCACACCGCGCGGTGGAAGCTCCAGTCACCAGCCCACTGAGCTTCGCCGGGTAGAGCGGTCCCGAGGGGGAGGTCCAGGCCCTTGATCAGGTTGCCGTAGCCGTCCGGCGTCGGGTGCATCTCGTTGGACAAGACGTCGAGCTGCGCCGCCAGCGACGGGTCGGCGTCGCGGAGCTGATTGGCGGTGGTGGTGAGCTGGTTCGCGATGGCGGTATCGCGTTGCACCATTGCGATCCCAGCGGCGACCAACGCCAAGACCAGCAAGACCGCCATCGTGGTGACCGCGGCACGTGCGATCCGCATGGTCGAACGATGCCGGCGGACGTGCTCGCCGATGACCTGGTCCTTCGGGATACCGCGGATCGCGGCCGCTATGTCGGCGACGCACTCCCGCATTCGCGGGTCGGCCCGATCCGCGTGTTCAGGGGCGCGCACCCATCGGAGATTCACCCACCGCGGCTCTTCCCGGAACGCGCCGATCAGCGTCGGTGGCACCGCCGTGCTCCGTAACCGGTCCACGTCCTGAGCCGCCTCATCCCACGCGAATTCGCCGCTGGTCACGACGACGAGCAGGCGATCGGGGGAACGGTTATCCAGCCACCACGCCACTTCACGCGCAACCCACGGCGACGTCGCGGCCTCCGGGGAGGCCATCAGCACGAACCACCGCGAGGCTTCGAGCGCGCTCTCGATCGACGACCACAATCCGGGGTTCGCCGACAGGCTGGCGTTGTCGCGGAACACGCGCAGCGCCCGCATCCGGTACCAGGGCTTGGCGAATCTCTCCAGCTCGCGTTGCAGGGTGGGCGCCAGCTCCCCATCGAGGGCGTGGCTGTAGGACATGAACGCGTCGTACTCACCGGGGGGTTTCGCCACGACACTCCCAACATCCTGAAGCGTAGGATGATCCACATTACGCGGCCGACGCGTGCCCGTGATGCTTTTTCACGGCAACCCACCGAAATCGCCGCCGGCCGCCGATGACTGCCGACGACATGCCGGTGCGGTGCAGGGGAACTGCCGGGACCGGTGCGGCGAACGTGGTGGCATCTCCCGGAGATGGAAGAATGCCGGCATGGCAGTTGCAGGTGACGAGCCCGAATCGGCCCGCGTCGTTCGACACATCCGGGACGAGATCCTCGACGGCATCCGAAAGCCGGGCAGCAAGCTCGTCGAACGCGACCTGGCCAACGAGCTGGGCGTGAGCCGGGTGCCGGTGCGGGACGCGTTGAAGACGCTCGTCGCCGAGGGCCTCGTCACTCCCAGGCCTCGGACCTGGGCCGTTGTGCGGGAGTTCACGCCCACCGATATCGCCGACATCAACGAGGTTCGCTCCGCGTTGGAGGTGCTCACGTTCCGGCTCGCCGCGCAGCGTCACACCCGCGAGGGCCTGGCCCGGCTTCGCGCCGCGCTGGATGCCGAGCTGGAGGCGGCACGCGTCGACAACGCGGTCGCCGCGCGTCGGTCGGCGGCGGACTTCCACGAGCTCGTCACCGAGCTGGCGGGCAACCACCTGCTGAACGAGCTGGGGCAGACCATGCGCAGCCGGATCCGGTGGTTGCTGGTCCAGCACGACGATCTGGTGCGCGTCGCCGAGGAACCGCTGGACGATCGCCCGCGACGGCGCGGCCTTCCGGCGGGTCGTCCCGTCGCCCAACCCGGTTCGCGTCGTGCAGGCGCCGGTCGTCCGGCTGCTCCTGGAGAACGACCGGCTCGTGGTGTGCGTCGGCGGCGGCGGGGTGCCCGTCAAGGCCGACCAGAAGGGGCGCCAGACGGGCATGCAGGCGGTGGTCGACAAGGACCTCGCGAGCGCCGCGCTGGCCGCCACGGCTGGGCGGCGTTGGAGCGGAACCGGATTGGTGCGGACTCGATCTTACGACGCCGTTTCGAGCCCTCTTTCCCCAGATTCCCGGCCTTGATGTTGGCTTTCAGGGTGGTGTAGGCGTCGCGGACTTTCTTGATGACGTGCTGGGCGGCCTGCGCTCCCAAGCCTTGCGATTTGAGTTCCGTGTAGGTGTGTTTCCGCAGCTCGTACTCACGCGGGACACTGTGCTCGAACGCGACGGTCGACACCCAGTTCGCGGCCTGATTGACCGTGTGCAGTGTGGACTCAAGCGCGGATGCCTGGGTGGCATCCGGAACGAGCTTGACCTGCACAACGATCTTCACAACCAAGATCATAACATTGACCTATGTCACCCAGATGGGAACCAAACCCCGACGTACGCAGCGGAAGAAGCGTCGTTCACACACTCCACGCACACTTGGTCTTCACACCCAAATCCCGGCGCGGACCGTTCACCGACACCATCCTTGCCCGCTGCGAAGCCATCATGCGGGATGTGTGCACGGACTTCGAAGCGGAGTTACGGGAGTTCAACGGCGAAACCGGCCACGTCCACCTACTCGTGCGCTACCCACCCAAAGTCGCCCTGTCCAGTCTGGTCGGCTCCCTCAAAGGCGTCTCCGCGCGACGGCTTCGCCAAGAGTTCCCCACCCACATCCACAAGTACCTCCGGGGCAAGCACTTCTGGTCCCCCTCGTACTTCGCCGCGTCCTGCGCAGGCGCACCCCTGGAGATCATCAAGGAGTACATCGAGAACCAGAAACGCCCCGACTAGCACGGGGAGACCAACAGCACTACAGATAGGCTACCTCCCAGCCGTGAACGGCCGGGATTCCGCCGAACAGCTCCGCTGAAGAACCTCGACCTGTTCACCCCGGAGCTGGCGGCCGCGGGCAACGGCGACCTCGTGGTCGTCGCCGTGACCGCCGACGGGGTGGCCACCGACGACGTGATCGCCCAGATCGAAGAGCTGCTCACCCGCAAGGCGCCGACCGGCGGCCAGGCGGCGATCACCTACCGCACGATCGCCTCGGCGGCGGTCGGGGAGCCGAACACGAACCTCGCGGTCCTCGCGGTGAACGGCGCATACGCGGCGCGTGAGGCGCGCACGGCGCTCGAGAACGACGTGCACGTGATGATGTTCAGCGACAACGTCAGCGTCGAGGACGAGATCGAGCTGAAGACCCTGGCCCACCAGAAGGGCCTGCTGATGATGGGCCCCGACTACGGAACGGCCATCATCAACAACGTCGGGCTCTGCTTCGCCAACGCGGTCCGCCCCGGCACGATCGGCATCGTCGCCGCCTCCGGCACCGGTTCGCAGGAGGTGAGCGTGCGCATCCACGCCCTCGGCGGCGGGATCTCGCAGCTCATCGGCACCGGCGGCCGCGACCTGTCCGCCGAGGTCGGCGGCATCATGATGATCGACGGCATCCGCGCCCTCGCCCAGGACCCGCGGACTGAAGGGCGCCGTGATGGGCGCGCTCGTGTTCGAGGGGCTCGCGGCGGACCTGGCGGAGGCGGAGCGGGTCGCCGCATCCGGGCAGATCGACTTCTCGCCGTGCCACGAGCACGACTGCGTCGGCTCGATGGCGGGCGCCAACGACGAAAGCGTCGTCGAGCGCCTGATCTGGATGCGCGACGTGCTCGGCCCGATGCTCAAGGAAGCGATGGAGATCGGCGGGCCGGTCGACCTGCGCCTGCTGCTGGCGCAGGCGCTGCACATGGGCGACGAGGCGCACAACCGCAACAACGCCGGAACCCTGCTGCTGTTCCAGGCGCTGGCGCCGTCGCTGCTGCGCACGAGCTTCACCACGGAGCAGAAGAAGGAGGTCTTCGACTTCATCGCCAGCTCCGACTACTTCTCCGGCCCGACCTGGCTGGCGATGGCGAAGGCCGCGATGGACGCCGCGCACGGCATCGAAGGCTCCACAGTGGTCACCACGATGGCGCGCAACGGCGTCGAGTTCGGGCTGCGGGTGAGCGGCCTGCCCGGCAACCACTGGCTCACCGGCCCGGCGCAGAAGGTCGTCGGCCCGATGTTCGCCGGGTACAAGCCCGAGGACTCCGGCCTCGACATCGGTGACTCCGCCATCAGCGAGACGTGCGGCTTCGGCGGCTTCGCGATGGCAGCGGCCCCGGCGATCGTCGCCCTGGTCGGCGGCACCGTCGAGGAGGCCGTCGCCTACACCCGCGACATGGGCCAGATCACCACGGCCGAGAACCCGAACCTGACGATCCCGTCGCTCGGCTTCCAAGGGCTGCCCACCGGGATCGACGTCCGCAAGGTGCTCGACACCGGGATCCTGCCGGTCATCAACACCGCCATCGCGCACAAGGAAGCCGGCATCGGCATGATCGGCGCCGGCATCACCCACCCGCCGGCCGAGGTCTTCGAGAAGGCGATCATCGCGCTCGCCGAGAAGCTCGCCCCACAGTTCCCCCGCACAGAAAACTGATACCGCGGACATGACAAAACCATCGGGAACGGCGCAAGAAGCGCACGCCGGCATCGAACTCGAGTCCGAGTTCGAGCACAGCCCGGTCCCACCGTCCCACCGGAAGTCGCTCCTGACGGTTTCGGCCGTCTGGTTCGGATTCCCCATGATCCTCACCAACGCCGTGCCCGGTGGCCTCGTGGTCGCCCTGCTCGGCTTCTGGCGAGGCCTGGCCGCGATCCTGGTGGCCAACATCATCATGTTCGCCTACGTCAGCCTGCTCAGCTACCGGGCCGGGCAGACCGGCAAGAGCTTCTCGCTGCAGGCGACCGAGACGTTCGGAACCGCCGGGTACGCGATCGCCTCCGGCTTCCTGTCCACAGTGGTCGTCGGCTGGTTCGCCTTCAACACGGGTGCGACCGGGGCGAGCCTCAACGAGGCGTTCGGCTGGAACGAGACCCTCGTGGCCGGGGCGGCCGGCATCGTCTTCATCGCCGTCACCTACCTCGGCATCAAGGCGCTCTCCTGGCTCGGGGCGATCGCGGCGCCGCTGTTCATCATCGCGGCCGGCACCGCCATGGTCGTCGCGGCGAGCAACGGCGACTTCGGGCGGATCACCGAATTCCACGGGGCCGGCGGCGGCGCCATGACGTTCGGCGTGGCGGTCACCACGACCATGGCGACCTTCGCGGACTCCGGCACCATGACGGCCGACTTCACCCGGTGGTCGAAGAACGGCCGCCAAGCCGTGTGGGCCACGGCCACGGCGTTCCCGGTGGCGAGCCTCGCGCAGCTCAGCGGCGGCGTCCTCGTCGCCGCCGGCGCGATCGCCTCGGCCGAAACGGGCGGTGGTGACTTCACGCCCATCCTCACCGGTGTGGGAAGCCCGATCCTCAACGTGCTCGTCGTCGTGTTCGTGGTGATCAACCTCGGTTCGGTCTGCACCCACTGCCTCTACAACGGGGCGCTGGGCTGGTCGCACCTGGTCCGCTCCAAGATGCGGCTGCTCACCCTGATCCTCGGCGTGATCGGCGTGGTCGTGGCGCTGCTCGGCGCCTGGGACTACTTCGTGAACTGGCTGTCGATCCTCGGCGTCCTGGTGCCGCCGCTGGGAGCGGTGCTCATCGCGGACCAGATCATCCTCCGCGGCCGCCTGGCGGGCCGCGCCGAGACCAGGTTCCGCCCGACGGCGTTCATCGCGTGGGCGGCAGGTGCGGCGGTCGCCCTGCTCGTGCACGTGGCGGCGCCGTCGTTCTCGGACGCGGTGGTCGGCCTGCTGGTGGGACTCGTGGTCTACCTGGCGATAGAACTGCCGCGCAAGCAAGCACGCCCGCAGGTGTGAGGAGAGGGCCCCGACGGGGCCCTCTCTGCATTCCGGGCTGGCGGCACGGCCCGGCGCCGATGCGGCAGGCGGCGACAGGACGGCAGGAGGTCCTCCGGGGTTCGCTTCTCGGCGCCGGCCGGCCCGTGTCGCGGCGTTCAAGATTCCGGCTCGGTCGTTGGACGTGCTCCGCAAAGCGGTCAGTCGTCGGCGAGAACCTGTTCCAGCCACATGGTGTGGACCGGGCCGTCGCCGAGTTCCGCGTTGCTGGCCAGTCGGCGGTGCAGCGCCACTGTGCTCGCGATGCCTTCGACGTGGAACTCGGCGAGCGCCTGCCGCGCTCTGGCGTAGGCCTGCCGGCGGTCCCTTCCCCAGCAGATGAGCTTCGCGATGAGCGAGTCGTAGAACGGGCTGATCCGATCCCCTTGCGAAATACCCGTGTCCACACGCACACCCGGGCCGCCGGGCAGCTGCAGTGCGGTGATCTCACCCGGCGTCGGGGCGAAGGCGCGCGTCGGGTCTTCGGCGTTGATGCGCAGCTCGATGGCGGCACCCCGGCACTCGATCGAGTCCTGATCCAGCGCGAGCGGGGCGCCACCGGCGATTCGCAGCTGCTCGGCTACGACGTCCACGCCGGTGATCGCCTCGGTGATCGGGTGCTCGACCTGGACGCGCGCGTTCATCTCGATGAAGTAGAAGTTCTCGTCGCTGTCGACCAAGAACTCCACCGTGCCGGCGTTCCGATAGCCGACGCGCTCGGCCAGTCGCACCGCCGCCGAGGTGACGGCCTGCCGGGTCTTCTCGCTCAGGGCCGGCGCGGGCGCCTCCTCGAGGAGCTTCTGCCGGCGCCGCTGCACCGAGCAATCCCTTTCGAAGAGGTGCACCACGTTGCCTTGCTCGTCGGCGAGTACCTGCACCTCCACGTGCCGCGCATTGGGAACCGCACGCTCGAGATAGATCGTCGCGTCCCCGAACGCCGAACGCGCCTCCGCCTGGGCTCCTGGCAACAGGTCCAGCAGTTCTTCGGCATCGCGGACCGGCCGGATTCCCCGGCCGCCCCCGCCCGAGGCTGCTTTGAGCAGCAGCGGGAATCCGAGTTCTCGGGCCACCCGCGGCGCGTCAGCCGGATCGGTGATCGGGCCGCTACCAGGCACCACTGGGACGCCAGCGATCTCGGCGGCGCGTCGCGCGGCCGCCTTGTCGCCCATCTGCTCCAGGACCGCCGGCGGCGGCCCGATGAACACCAGGCCTGCCTCATCGATCGCCTGGGCGAAGGCGGCATTTTCCGACAGGAATCCGTAGCCCGGGTGCACCGCGTCCACGTCGGTGGATCGCGCCGCCTTGAGCAGCACATCCGGGTCCAAATAGGACTTCTGCGCGGCGGACCGGCCGATGTGCACCGCATCATCGGCCATCTGCACCCACCGCGCGTGCTCGTCGGCATCGGAGTAGACCGCCACCGCTTCGATGTCCGCCGCGTGACACGCGCGGATGATCCGAACGGCGATCTCGCCGCGGTTGGCCACCAGCACTCGCCGCAGCCCGGTCATGACTCGTCGACCTCGAACATCGTCTGGCCGACGTCCACCTCGTCGCCGTCGTCGAGCAGAACCCTGCTGACGCGGAACGCCCGGTCCGCCTTGACCTCGTTGAAGGTCTTCATCACCTCGATGAGCCCTAGCGTCTGCCCCTGTCGCACAACGCTACCGGGTTCGATGAACGGGTCCGCGTCGGGCGACGGGCGCCGGTAGAAGACCCCGGGCATCTGAGCATCCACTGTAGACATCGCTTCCCCCCTTGAACAGCGCTAAGCGGGCGCAACCGCCGCCCGCGCCTTTTCCAGACGTGCACGCCGCTCGTGTCGGGCGGCCATCGCCGCCTCGATGTCCACCGGCGCGAAATGCACTCGACCCCCGGTCCTGGTCTGCGCCATGCGGTCCCGGTCCACCGAGATCACCGTGCCGATGGTCGCGTACCCACCGCCGGTGACCGCGTCGTTGAGCAGGACGATCGGCTCGTCGCCGCCGGGAACCTGCACCGAGCCGACCGGGTAGCCGAGGTCGACGACGTTGGCCTGGTCGCTGCCCGCACCGAACGGCTGCTCCCGTTCGATGAAATCCAGCGATCCGCCGCGCAGCCGGTACCCGACCCGGTCGGCGTCCTTGGTGACCTTCCACTCCGTGCTGAGGAACGATTCCAGCGCGCGCTCGGTCAACCGGTAGGCGCACAGCCCGATGACGAACCGGAGTTCGGTCGCCGCCGGGAAATCCGGGCGCAGCTCCTCGGGTACCTCGGTGCCGGCCGCCGGGGCCGGTCCGGGCTCACCGAGCGGTAGCTGGTCGCCGCTGGTCAGCGCACGCCCCTGGAAACCCCCGATACCGGTGAGCATGTAGGTCGAGCGCGAGCCCAGGTAGGGAGGCACGTCGATACCGCCGCCCACCGCGACGTACGGTCGGGCACCAGTGCGGACCTGCTGGACCGCCAGCACGTCACCTGCCGACACCCGCAGCGCCTGCCAGGCGGGGGCGGGTTCCCCGTTGATCGTGACGCCGCTGTCCGCGCCGGTCACCGCGACGGTGCGCGAGTCGGCGAATTCCAGTTCGGGGCCGAGGTACGTCGCTTCCAGGGCAGCAGCCCCGTCGGGGTTGCCGACGAGCAGGTTGGCCACCGCGAAGGAGTACTGGTCCATCGCGCCCGACGGCGGCATTCCGATGGCGTACCGCCCGTCTCGGCCGGTGTCCTGGACGGTCGTGGACAAGCCGCCCGAGCGCACGATCACGAAGCTCACCGGTACAGCACCTCCAAGAGCCGGCCGTTCACCGCGTCCGGGTCGGCGAGCAGTTCCGCCGGGACCAGCTCCACGTCGCGGATCCGGTAGCGGAAGTGCCCGACCTCCACTTCCGAGCGGGTGCGGTCGAATTCGTCCCGATCGATCGCCCGGTACCGCAGGACATCGCTGGGCCGCGGGAACGCGATGTCGTCGGCGAAGTCCGGCAGCCGCTGCGCGAGGTCGAACACCGGAGCGGGAGCAATCCCGAAGAGCTGGTACCCACCGGCCCCGCGCACCGGGTAGACCACGGCGAAAGCCCCGCCGTAGCCGAATGCTCGTTCCGGCGTGTCGGTCCGCGGACGCACGTATTTCGGCACCTGGATCTGCCGGTCGCGCGGCACCATCTGGTAGCAGAACGGCAGTCCCGGGACGAAACCGAGCATGGTTACCAGGAATGGCGCCGCGGTGATCGCCTCGATCAAGGCCCGGACATCGGTGAAACCGTTGATGCGGGCGGCGTATTCGAGGTCCGTGGCGTCCGGATCCTGGTGCCGGTCGCGGAACTTCAGCAGGGTTTCGCGGGTCCACGGATCGTCGAAGAGCACCGGCACGTCGACGATGCGGGTGCGCACCGCGTGGTCGTCCGGCAGCTCGCCGGCCGTGTGCTCCAATCTGCGCAGTTCTTCGACCAGTTCGGCCGGGTGCAGGCGATCTGGGTTCAACCGCACCAGGTACGAGGCGTTGGACGGGCAGATGTCGATGACTCCGTCGATGTTCTCGCGGCGCAGCGCATCGGTGATCGCCATCGCCTTGAGGTTGGCTTCCAGGCTCATCTCGCGGTCGAGCTCGACGAAGACGAACTCGTCGCCACCGAACTCGTAGCGCGCCGGCGGCAGCTGAACCTCCATCGCGGTCACGGCCCACCCCCCTCGCCAACGAATGCGAGTTGAGGATGCGCCGCGGGACCGCTGCGCGCAGCTTGGTCGTGCGTGGGTGAGGCACCTTCGGGTGAGGTGGTGTTGTGACCGCTCTGCGTGCGGGGGTCCCGGCACCTACCATCAGCGGCCGACCTGGAGGTGACCAGTTGCGCACTCTCGTCGATCTCAATGCTGACGCCGGGGAGAGCTTCGGACGGTGGCGGCTCGGTGATGACGCCCGCCTCATCCCGCTCGTGACGTCCGTGAACATCGCGTGCGGTTGGCACGCCGGGGATCCGGCGACGATGAGCCGCTCCGTCGAACTGGCGCGTGACGGCCGGACATCGATCGGCGCGCACCCGGGTTTCCCCGACCTCATCGGCTTCGGCAGGCGGGCCTTGTCGATGAGCCCGGGGGAAGCCGCCCGGGCGTGCCTGTACCAGTTCGGTGCCCTGCAGGCGATCGCCGCCCGCCACGGTGCCGTGATCTCCCACGTCAAACCGCACGGTGCGCTCTACGGCCTGGCGGTCAGAGACGACGCCGTCGCCGAAGCCGTGGTGGAGGCCTTCGCCGCTGCGGCCCCCGGCGTGCGGGTCGTGCTCCTGGCCGGGCCGGTGGCCGAACGTCTCGCCGAGCGGGGATTCCCGGTGGTGCGGGAGGCCTTCGCCGACCTGGACTACGACGAATCCGGCCACATCATCATCGAGCCGGATCCCCGGGCCAAGTCCCCGCAGCGCTGCGCGGACCAGGCGATGGCGGTGCTCCGCGGCGAAGTGACCTCCGTCGCGGGCACGCCCATCGCGGTCGACGCCGACACGATCTGCTTGCACGGCGACCGACCGAACGCGGTGGAGATCGCGGAGGCGATCCGCGACCGGTTCGCCTCCGAGGGGGTTCGCCTGGTTGCGATGGCCGAGGTCGCGGACGCGCGGTCCTGAATCAGACTGCCGGCAGCAGGTGGTCCGAGGACTCGATGCGCGAATCGCCCAGGTGATCTCCTTCCGGGCTGAACGGCGGCACGGTGCACGGCACGCAGTCGGCCACCAGCAACGAGTCCACCGCTCGCTCCTCGGGGCCGGCGCTCACCACCGCGGTACCGTTCGGCGCCCAGATGCCGGAATTGCCGCGGTACTCCCACTGCCCGCGTTCCGACACCTCCCAACCCCGCCGATTGGCGTAGGCGACGAACACCCGCCACACGGCCGCCATCGCGGGAATGATGTGCTCGGTGGCATCGGGATAGGGAACCAGCGTCGGAGTCCCGTCCTGCAGCGTGAAGTGCCGGTCGGCAGCCGTCGGACCGACGATCAACCGCGCACCGCGCCGGACCAGGCTCTGGTAGAGCGGCGGGAACTCGCACTCGTAGCAGTTGAGCAAGCCGACCGGGAATCCGTTCACCTCGACCACCGGCGGAATCTCTTCGCCGGCGGTGAAGTTCACGCGTTCGGCGGCACCATACAGGTGCGTCTTCCGGTAGTTGGCGATGAGCTCGCCGTCGGCGGCAACGGCCACCGAATCGTGCAAGGCGCCGCTTTCCGCCCGTTCCACGTAGGGCAGGACGACTGCGACCTCATGCAGTTTGGACAGCTTCCGGGCAAGTTGGACGGACTGGCCGTCGTACGGTTCCGCCAGCAGTTCGCACTGCTCGCGCCCGAGCGCGTAGCCGGTGTTGAAGCACTCGGGGAACGCGCAGAGCTGGCTCTCGTAGCCGGCCGCCAGGGCCAGAACTTCCTCCATCCTTGAGAGGTTCTCCGCCTTCGCGGTCGGTGAACCCGCCGGGTTCTCGCCCTGGAAGATCGAAACCCGGATTCCGGTACCGGGCCGTGGTGGTTCGCGGTCGACCAACCTGCTGATGATTCTGACGGGACGCATGGCTCTCCTCTCCCGATCAATTCACAGTGGAGACGAACTCTTCAACAGCGGCCGTGAAATCCTCGACCGCCTCTGGCGTGAAATCGCTGCGGACGACGACGCGCATCACTTCGACGTCGTCCAGTTCCGGTGGAAGCGTGTAGACCGGCACCGCCCAGCCGCGGTCGGCCAGGTGCATCGCCAACCGCCGCAACTTGATCGGCGGCTCCGCGGCCAGTGCCACCACCGGCAGCTCGCTGCCGTCACCGAGCAGCCGGAACCGCCCGGTGCCGAGCAGACGGACGGCCAGCTCTCGCGCCAGCGACCTGGAACGCGCGTGCACTGCGTGGAAACCGGCGAATCCGAAGCGAACGAAGTTGTAGTACTGAAGGACAACTGGCGCTGCCGACCTGGAGAAGCTCAGTTCGTAGTGGGTGTCGTCGCCGCCGAGGTAGTTGATCCGAATCCCCAGTTCGGGGCTGCGCCGGCCCCGGTCGCGCCACAGCAGCCAACCCAAGCCCGGCGGGACCATGCCCGACTTGTGGCCGGAGGCGTTGATCGAAACCACCCGCGGGATGCGGAAGTCCCAGCGGAGATCGGCGTCCAGGAACGGTGCGATGAACCCGCCGGATGCGGCGTCGACGTGCACGGGCACGTCGATCCCGCGCTGTTGGTCGAGCCTGTCCAGCTCGGCCGCGATCTCGGCGATCGGCTCATAACGTCCATCCAAAGTGGAACCCAGGATGCCGATCACGCCGATGGTGCCTTCGTCGCACAGATCCGCGGCCGCAGTGCCGTCGAGGGCCAGCCGCCCAGCCCTGGCCGACGCGATGCGGGCCTCGACCCCCCAATGGCGGCAGAACTTCTTCCAGCAGGCGTGCGCGCCGGCTCCCATGACGAGGTTCGGGCGGGACAGCTCACCCCTGGTGCGTTCCTGCCAGCTCCGCAGCAAGGAGACCCCAGCCAGCAGAGCGGCCTCGCTGGACCCCGTGGTGGCGCTGCCGACCACTCGTCGCGAATCCCCCTGCCACAGCGCGCCGATCATCCGCACGCATTCGCGCAGCAGCTCGTCCATCGCCGGGTACTGCTCGCGGTCGACCAGGTTGTAGTTCAGGTAGGCGCGGTAGAGCCGCTGGGCCTCCGGTTCGATCGATGTGGTGAGGAAGGTCGCGAGGTTCCGCTCCGGACGGCAGCCGCCGCGCAACCTGCCCGCCACGGCATTCAGCGCTGCATCCGCGTCCATTCCGAAATCCGGGATCCCGCGCCGAAGGTGCGTCGAGGAACATAACGGTTCCTCGGCCGCGTTCGCCAGAGCAGCCATGTTTGAACACTCCTGTTGCTGGTGGTGTGCGACGACATCGGCCACGCTACGAGCCATCAGGAGCAAAGCGCCATGAACAATTCGGCCCAGCGCTTTCGTACTAGTGCCGCACCCACCTGACCGCGCTGGGCCGTCTGGGGTATCTCCTGCGGCATTCGAGCGATTTGATCGGCGTTTCAGTTATCCCCGCTGGTCGCGTGGCGAAATAGGAAGTGCTGATCGACGAACCGTACCGGGCGACCCCGGCCGAACCGCCCGAGTGGAGGCGTTTGATGGCCCGTTCCCACGACCGGGCGCTAGACATGGCGATTACCGCCCTGCTGCACGAGGCCGTTGAGCATTCACGCGCGATGCGCCAGGTCCTGCACCAGGTCGGCCAGCTTGCTGCGCTCCGGATCGAGCTGACCCGACCAGACGAGAACGACGACGGTTTTCCCAAAGTCGCTGCGTACAGCCACGTGCTGTCCCCGCTGACCAAGCGGGAACGGGAGGTGCTCGACCAGCTCGTTCGCGGCCACTCCAACAGGGAGATCGCACGGTCGCTGGGCATATCGGAGCGCACGGTCAAGAACCACCTCCGCAACATCTTCACCAAGCTGGGCGTGGGCGATCGAACTTCAGCGGTCGTGAAAGCTCTCGGCAGCAAGAACTAGCCCCAACGCCCCTTGCGCAGACGCCGGGCCGGACCGGCGGACGGCACCACGGCAGCTCAACGAACTCGGTGAGGCGCTGCACGCACCGAATGGCGGGAATTGTCGGCGGTGCATTCTGGGAAAAGGGCGCACCGGATCGGGTAGTGGCTGTTTCAACCGCCCAGTGCACGTGGTATCGGACAACGGAGCGCCTTGCACGGCACGCTGTGGGCCCGCACGGCAAGAAAGAGGATCTTCACAGGCTTTGGCCTGAGAAGATCCTCTTCGCCGCCGGGCTGACGAGATTTGAGCCTGCGCCCTTTGGCCCGAGGTCATGTCCACAAGAGACAGCGACCAGCGAAATCCTTGATGCGCAAGGCGAACTGGTGCGGTTCAGTCGCGGCGCCGACCTGGTCGAGGCCGGCGCCGCGGCGGTTTCAGCGCAGCTTGGCGAAGAACTCCCGGACGTCGTCGATCAGCAGGTCGGGAGCCTCCATCGCGGCGAAGTGGCCGCCGCGGCTGAATTCGGACCAGTGCACGATGGTGTGCTCCGGCTCGAGAGCGCTCCGGATCGACACGTCCATGGGGAACACCGCGACCCCGGTCGGCACCGTGGAACGCGCGCTCGCGCCCCAGGCTCCGGCATGCGCGGTCTCGTAGTAGCAGTTGGCCGAGGACCCGGCGGTGCCGGTCAGCCAGTACAGCATCACGTTGGTGAGCAACAGGTCCCGGTCCACCGCGTCCTCGGGCAGCTCGGCTGCCGGATCGGTCCACTCCTTGAACTTCTCCACGATCCAGGCCAGCTGCCCGACCGGGGAGTCGTGCAGCCCGTGCGCCAGGGTCTGCGGCCGGGTGATCTGGATCATCGCGTAGCCGGACTGCTCGGTCTTCATGTACTCCAGGTGCTTCAGCCGCGCCTGCTCGGCCGCGCTCAGCTCCCCCACCCGGTCCGGGTCGACCTCGGTGAACGCGGAGAGCCCGTTGGCGTGCACGCCGACGACCTTGTCGGGGTTGAGCCGGCCGAGCCCCGGGGAGATGACCGCACCGGTGTCGCCGCCCTGCGCGCCGTAGCGGTCGTAGCCGAGCCGGCTCATTAGCTCGGCGAACGCCCTGGTCACCCGGCTGGTGTCCCAGCCGGCCTCGCCGGTCGGCCCGGAGAACCCGCTGCCGGGGATCGACGGGATCACCAGGTGGAACGCGTCCGCCGGGTCGCCGCCGTGCGCCCTCGGGTCGGTCAGCGGGCCGATGATGTGCAGGAACTCCACGATCGAGCCGGGCCAGCCGTGGGTCAGGATCAGCGGCAGGGCGTCCGGCTCGGGCGAGCGCACGTGCAGGAAGTGGATGTTCTGCCCGTCGATCTCGGTGGTGAACTGCGGGTACTCGTTCAGCTGCCGCTCGTACGCGCGCCAGTCGTAGCCATCGCGCCAGTACTCGGCCAGTCCCTTGAGGTAGCTCGCCGGCACCCCGCGGCTCCAGCCGACATCGGGCAGGTCCGCGGTCCACCTGGTCCGGGCGAGCCGGTCCCGCAGGTCGTCCAGGTCGGCCTGGGGAACGTCGATGGTGAAGGGCCGGATCTCGCTGTTGTGCTCCATGCCGATGACTCTAGGAACCAGCTAGGTCAGCTTCGGTCCTAGCACGATGGCAGACTTCGAGCCATGTGGGAAACCTCGGCACGACTGCTGCGACTGCTCTCGCTCCTGCAGACCCGACGCGACTGGTCAGGCGCCGAACTGGCCGCACGACTGGAGATCACTCCACGCACCGTGCGCCGCGACATCGACCGGCTGCGCGGCCTCGGCTACCCCGTGCTGGCCACGGCGGGCACCGCCGGATACCGGCTGGGCGCCGGCGCGGACCTGCCGCCGCTGCTGCTCGACGACGACGAAGCGGTCGCGGTCGCGATGGGCCTGCGCACGGCCGCCGGCGGTTCGATCACCGGCATCGAGGAGACCTCGGTACGCGCCCTGGCCAAGCTCGAACAGGTGCTGCCGTCACGGCTTCGCCACCGGATCAACGCCCTGCAGTCGGTGACGGTGCCGATGGCCAACACCGGCCCCACCGCCGACCCGGACACCCTCACCGCCATCGCCGCCGCCTGCCGCGATTCGCTGCGCCTGCGCTTCGACTACCGCACCCACGACGGAACCAGCAGCATCCGCACCACCGAGCCGCACCGCCTGGTGCACACGGGCCGGCGCTGGTACCTCATCGGCTGGGACGTCGACCGCCAGGACTGGCGCACCTACCGCGTGGACCGCCTCAGCCCGCGCACGCCCACCGGTCCCCGGTTCACCCCGCGCACCCCGCCAGATCCCGACATCAGCGGCTACACCTCACGAGCGATCTCCACATCGGCCTACCGCTACCAAGCCCGCTTCACCCTGCACGTCAGCGCCGAGACCGCGGCGGAGCGAATCGCCCCCACCACCGGAGCGCTGGAGCCGATCGACGAGCACAGCTGCACCCTGCGGACCGGATCCAACTCGCTGGACGAACTGGCGATCTACGTGGCGTCCAAAGGATTCGACTTCCAGGTGCACGAACCCCCGGAACTCGTCGAGCACGTCAGGGGGCTGGCAGCCCGACTCGCCAACGCGACGGATTAGCGGGGGCAGGTGCGCTGGTGTCCGTTGCGCAGCACCGCTTCGCCCGCGGGATGCCGTTCGTGCGCGTAGCGGCGGGGACGTCGCCGACGAAACGCGCCCGGCCCTCGCCGGCGCTGCTGGAAGGGCGCGCGACGACCTCCGCCTCTACCGCCGCCGCCGGGCCCGGTGCTGGACTTCGACCACGACACCTTCACTGCGCAGGAGGCCGTGACGATGGCACACGCCGCACGGGGCGGATCTGGAGGTCTGCCCCGGTCTTGGCCACCTGAGCGATCTTGGTGTCGCGGTCGTGTGGCCGGGAGTTCTCGGGCGCTGATCTCGGACCCGCCACATCCCATCGGGGAGGTCTTTCCATGTCGGACATCGAGTCGACGACCGCCGGGCAGAAGCCGCGATCGGACGCGTGGCAGTCGGCGCTCACCGTGGTGCAGGAGGCGGAGCCTCCCTTCATCCCGGAGGGTGCGCACGCGATGACCGTCGTCGTCGAGTTCCCGCCGGGCGACCCTGGCACCCCTGCGCATCGGCACCCCGGACCGGCCTTCGGCTACGTGCTGGACGGCGAGATGGTGTTCGAACTCGAGGGCGAGCCGGCGCGTGTCGTCCGGGCCGGCGAGGCGTTCTGGGAGCCAGGTGGCGACCTCATCCACTACCAGGACGGCAACAACCGCGACGACGTCCCGGTGCGCTTCACCGTCACCATGCTCTGCGAACCGGGCAAACCGATGCTCACCTTGGTGGACGAGGAAGAGCTCGTCCGGCGCGAGAACCGCCGGGCCCCGCGCACGAGCTGACCGCGAGACCCGTCGTGTTCAAGGCCCGGACATCTCCGAGAACACGGAGGTCGACGAAATGAAGATCGCTGTCATCGGCGGGACCGGGCTCATCGGCTCGCAGGTGGTCAAGATCCTGAACGCCAGTGGGCACGAGGCGGTGCCGCACTCGCCGTCCACCGGTCTGGACCTGCTGAGCGGGCAAGGCCTGCCCGAGGCGCTGGACAAGGCCGACGTCGTCGTCAACTTGACGAACTCGCCGACCTTCGACGAAGCCTCGCTCGAGTTCTTCCAGAAGACCATGGACAACCTGCTGGCGGCCGCCGAGGCAGCCGGCGTCGGCCACGCGGTCGTCCTCTCGATCGTGGGCGCCGACCAGGTGCCGGGCCTGGTCTACTACCGCGCCAAGGTGCTGCAGGAGGACATCCTCAAGGCCGGCTCCGTGCCTTACTCGATCGTCCGCGCCACGCAGTTCTTCGAGTTCATCGACGCGGTGCTGTCCTGGACCGCCGACGAGAAGACCGTCCGCCTGCCCGCCACGCGCGTCCAGCCCATGGCCGCGGCCGAAGTCGCCCGGGCCGTGGCCGACGTCGCCGTGGGCACTCCGCTGCAGGGCACCCGCGACGTCGCCGGGCCCGAGGTCTTCACGCTCGACGAACTGGGCAAGATCGCCCTCGCCGCCCGTGGTGACCACCGAACCGTCATCACCGACAACAGCGCCGGCATGTTCGCCGCCGCCCCGGGCGACGCCCTCATCGCCAAGAACGACGCCGTCATCACCAAAACCTCCTACCGGGACTGGCTCACGCGCTGACGCCGTGATCTTTCCGGCGGCCGCCGACGGCTCGGTGAGCTGCGTCGTGGTCAATGCCGCACTCCTGCCTGCGGCCTGAGGCGGTCAGCTCATCCGTCGTGCTGGAGGGTCCACAAGTGAAGTGCGGTCCCGTCCTCGGCCGCCGTGTACCAGGTGCCGCGGCCCGCCGAGCGGGGAGAACCCGAGATGGCGAAGGGATAGTCGATCCGGCCACGCACGGTCATCGTGCGCACGTCGACGAGCCAATGGCGGGGATCCGCGGCGCTCTCGATCCCGGCCACGATGGTGTCGTCGTCCGGGAACGCCGCCTCGTAGTCCCAGCAGGGACGGTCGTCGCCGCTCTGCGGCACCGCGTCCGCGGCGTTGAGCCGCCGCAGTTCCACGCCATCCTCCGCGCGGCGCAAGTAGAGGGACCACTGCCCCGGGTCCGTTGCGACGAGATGCTCCCCGGATGGGCTCACCGCGAGGAAGACCTCCTCGACGAACCGCTGGATGCTGAACTTCGCGCCGTCCCAGTGTCCCCACAGCACGGGCGACTCCTCGTCGCCCTCACCGACGGTCAGCCCCATGTACGCGGGATTCGGGTGCGGGGAGTGGAATGAGCCCGATCCCACGGTCATCGTTTCGGCACGGGCCAGCACCCTGCCGTCGGCGGGGTCGAGGATCAGCCACTCCTCCTCGACGTCCTCTCCCGCGTAGTTGCGGACGTGCGCCCACACGAGCTTGCCGTCCGAGGAAAAGGCGGCCGATCCGCTGTCGGCATGGCCGTGGTAGTAGTCGTCGGCGTACTCGGCGAACGACGCGTGAGCGTCGGTGCACACCGCGGCCGACCAGCAGCCGTGCCGAAGCTCCCACCGCACGGCGCCGGTCGGATCCACCGCTTGCAGCGCGTGCACCCCGGCGAACACGGCGAGATCGGCCTCGGGAGAGACCGCCACCGAGCCGAAACGGCGCGGCCACGGTGCCGGGAAGCGAACCACTGCTGCCGGATCGTCCAGGTCGCGGACGACCAGTTCGGCGTCCCCGCGCTGCACCAGCAGTTCGCGCCCGGGCCAGTGCCGCACCTCTGGCGCGTCCGCGGACGCCGGATCCAGCGGAGCATCGACGGTGGCGACGAGGCGAGCGGCGTACTGCCCAGCACTCGCTCGGACGGAATCTGTAGGCATGCCGGTATCTATACCTGAGCCGCTGGGCGACCGGTACGTCGAGCGAGCCGGAGCGGGCAGCCCGGCTGCCGGCGGCCTCGGCGGCCCCTGCTTCGCCGGGACCATCGCGACCGGTAGCTTCATCCACGCACTGTTGGCCATCGCGATCACCACGGCCGCCGGGCCGGCTGTCCGTTCACCGCGGGCGCCGGACGCAGCGGCTGGACGGGAGCCTTTCGTGACCACCGCACTGATCATCGGCGACCTCCAGCAGGGCATCACGAGCAACTACCCGTTCGCCAGGCAAGTCCTACCGCCGCTCACCGAACTGCTCCCACGCGCCCGCGCGGCCGGTGCTCTCGTCGTGTTCGTGCGCTTCGCCGTCCGCGGCAACGGAGCCGATTTGCCGCCGGGCAACGCGATGTTCAGGACGTTCCACGAAGCCGGGGACACCTTCCACGAGGGATCGGCCGGCACCGAGATCGATCTGCCGGTCACCGACGAGGACGTCGTCGTGCTGAAACGCCGCGCCAGCGCCTTCGCCGGCACAGATCTGGACCTCGTGCTCCGCGCCGGCGGCGTCGACTCCCTCGCGATCGCCGGAGTCGCGACCAGCGCGATGGTGGCTGCGACGTGCTACGACGCGGCGGACCGCGGCTACCAAGTGACCGTGCTGCGGGACGGTTGCGCCGACGGCGATCCGGCAATGCACAACTTCTTCATGGACGCCGTCTTCCCCAGCCGGGGATTCGAGGTCGTGCCCTGCGCCGACTGGTCCTAGAACTCCGCTCTGGGCCGGGAAGCCACCCGCCGGGGCGGCTAGGCTTCCGGGTCGGCGGTCGTGGACTCGGCGGCGACCGGCTCCGCTTCGAACGCCGCGACGTAGCCCCTGCCGAACACCCAGCGCACCTCGTCCTCGTCGTCGACCAGCACCAGCTCCCAGTTGCCGAGCCCGTCGTGCCTGAGGAACCGCCACGTCAGCCAGGTGCCCGGCGCGTCGAGCGCCGCGGTATGCGTGGGCTGCACGACGATCGCCGTGTACGCGCCCATGCCGAGCTTCCACTTGTGCACCAGGGCGTCGCCGTCGGGGGTGCGGTTGACCGTTCGCTTGCCGTCGTCCGATTCCAGGAACCGGTTGCCGACGATCTCCGCCACCGGCGCCTTGTCGCCGAGCGACACCGGCTCGATCGGACCGTTCAGCAGGCTGTGCACGGGCAGCCCGTGGTCGTGGATGATCCCGTCCCCGTCATCGGTGACGCTCAACGACGAGTACTCGAGCTTGGGCAGATCGCCGCGCCAGACGACCTGGTCGCCGTCGTACACCGCGAAGGCCCCGTTGTCTTCGAGGCGGAGCGCGCCCACGGCGCCCGCCGCCCACGCCGTCGCACCGTTGTCATCGCGGATCACCGCACGGCCTTCGGCGTCGTAGCGCAGAGCCCACACACCGGACGGTGACGTGACCGGGGCACCCAACGTTTCCAACTGGCTCAGCAACCGCGGCATTTCGGCTCCCCCGTTCCTGCGGTCGGACAACCCGACGACACGTTATGCGCACGGCTCGCGAACAACCCATCGCAACCGGCTGTCTTGCCCTTCCGCGCAACGAGCTGTACCCGCGGGGCAGGCGTCGGACTGTCCCGCCACTCGACGGGAGTGACGGGGCAAGCCTGCGCGTGCCGGTCAGCGGTTGCTGGTCGGCACCGTGAACGACGGGCGACCGATGGGCAGCTTCTTCGTGTTCAGCAGCAGGTAGATGTCCAGGTACGGTGCCCGGTCGCCGTCGGTGGCGGTGTCATCGGCCGGGTCGTCCAGGGCCAGTTCGAGCTGGACGCCATCGACCTCGATCGTTTCGCGGGAGGGCGTGTCGATCCAGTCCGGAAGGGCGCGATGGCGCCGCTGGGCCGGACGGTGCCGATCCCGACGGCCAGGTGGTGGCCGGCCTTCAGCGTCCAGTCGGTCGACTTGAGGTCGAGGGCCGTGGTACCCGAGCCCAGCACGGCGGCGTGCTCGTCGAACATGACGGCGGTGCCGTCGGGGGCGACGTCGTAGAGCTGGATCATGGTGTTGCCGCGCCCCACGGCGTTCAGGGAGATCCGCGGCGTGCCGGTGAGCCGGATGTCCTGTTCGAGCGGCTGGGACCACGCGGTGAACGTGTTCTCGGCCGTGGGGCCGCCTTCGGCCCCGTCGTCCACATAGGAACCACCGCCGAGCGAGATGGTGGCCGAGCGCTCCACGACCGGCCAGGTGTCCTGGGCACGCCAGGTGCCGGTGCTGTCCTGGATGGCGAAGTTCGGGTAGTCGACCGTCGGTTCGGTGCCCTTGAGGTACTGGTCGTAGAAGGAGATCGTCTCCTCGAACCAGCCCTCGCGTCCCATTTCCAGCCATCCGTCGGGGGTGCGGTCGTTGCCGCGCTTGTGACCCCACTGACCGAGCCAGCCGCGCTCGGGCCCCCGGTGGTTGTCGACGCCCTGCGCATGCTGCGGCCCCGTCCGCTGCGAACCCGCGCGGTAACGCGAGCAACGTGGACGGCATTCGGCGAGTCCCTCGGTTCGTCGTCGAAGAGGGCCTCGCCGAATCGCACGATCACTGCCGGGTCGTCACAGGCTGTACGCCCACAACTCGTACACGCCGTTGTTGTGCCGGCACTCGTGCGGCAGGTTCGGGCCCCCTCCGGTCATGTCTTCCCAGGCCTTCTCGCACTGGGCCGCGGTGTAGTACCAATGCCCCGTGTAGGTCCAACCTTCCGCTGCTGCGGGCGTTGCGGTGGCCGCCAGCACACTGAGCCCGAGAACGGCGCCGATTGCGAACTTCTTCACCAGAATCCTCCCGTTGACCATCATGCAGTTGCGCTCCAGCCGAATCGAGACGTTCGACGCGCTCTCATCGGGCAAAGCGGGAGCGCCGCACCAACCGTTGTGCCGACTGGGATTGATCGGTGCCGATGACGATGACGCAACAGCACCGGCTTCGACTCCCCCATGGCTTGACGGATGCGCAGGCCCGCACTGCCCGGCGACCGCAACTGGCGGTGAAAATTTCACGTGCACCGGGACGAAAGCCATTCGCAGCACGGAGCCCTGCCCGAACATCCATCCTTCTTGACCCGTTCGTGCGGCCGACCGACCGTCGCACGCGCCCGGATCGGCCGACGGCCATACGAACGCACTGAACGGCGACGAAGACGGGCCCGGGATGCGGCATCGGGCACGGCTCGCCCGGAACTCAACTGCGGGCCAGGGCGATTACGCCGAACAGCCGGTCCCCGGCCTCGTAGATGAAGTACGGCACTCCTCTGCCCGTCCCGAAGGCCGGTGCCGCACGTCCGTCTTCGGGCGCTGCGAACCGCGGAATCGTAGAAGATGCCGAGGTCGTCGCGCCGGTCGAAGTCGTAGCACCACTGGGAGCAGCGCGGCTGGGTCCGGCAGGCACCGATCAAGACCGAGTCCCGCATCGACCGACCGCGCGCGGCGACCACCGCGCCGGCCGGGCCGGTCACCATCACCGGGATCCCCTGGGCGCAGCACACCGGCATCGACCGGGTCGAGGTCCGCGCCGACGGCGGCGCCTGGCAACCCGCCGAGCTCGCCGCCGACGTCAGCCACGACACCTGGCGGATGTGGCGCGCCACCCGGGACCTACCGCCCGGCGAGCACGTGGTGGAGTGCCGCGCCACCGACCGGGCGGGACATCAGCGGATCCCGCAACGCCAACCGGTCGTGCCCGACGGCGCAACCGGCTGGCATTCGGTGCGATTCACCTGCACGCCGTGAGCGCCGCGCCGCCAGGATCGGGGCGACCGGGATGGGCGGCACCATCGTGTCGCCCGCCGCTTGGCCGGCCGGCTTTCCATCGGGTTCAAGAGGATTTGCGCTGACGTGTCCACCTGGGACTCGCGGTTGCGGCGCGACCGGGATGGATCCGACGAGGCCACCGACGAGGATGAGGTGCAGGGTGAGTGGAACCGTTCGCAACGCCCGGTAGCGATAAGGGTGTGACGGCCTCGTGCGAGCACATCGCTCGCCCTACGATGGTGTCGTCGTGCTGCTCCGACTCGCCAACGGTCACCTGCTGCAGCTCGTCGTCGCTGTTCCCGCTTACAGCTCGTTTCAGAATGACGTTGGTAGTTGGCGGTAGCAGATCAGGACGCATCCGAGTTGGAGGAGTCCGAGATGGATGTCGGCTCGTCGTTCGTAGCGGGTGCGGAGTCGTTTGAACTGGTGCAGCCAGGCGAAAGTGCGTTCTACGACCCACCGGACGGTGCCGAGTCCGGAGCCGTGGTCGGTGTTCTTGCGGGCGATACGCGGGACGATTCCCCGATCACGCAGGGCTTTCCGGTGGTGGTCGTAGTCGTAGCCGCGGTCGCCGTAGAGCCAGCGCGGCCGCTGCCAGGGCCGTCCGCGTTTGCCGCGGATCGTGGGCAGGGCTTCGACAAGCGG
>NZ_FNOK01000051.1 GCF_900106995.1 Saccharopolyspora shandongensis | reverse complement strand
ACCGTGCGGCGGTGGTGTTTTTCCGGTCGCCCGCCTAGCGGGGTCTTGGTCAAAGGCGCTGGTAGCAGGGGTCGAAGGACCGCCCATTGGGCGTCGGTGAGATCCGAGGGGTAGCGGGGTCGGCGGGTTGTGCAGCCGCAGCCGCACCCCTCCTGGTCGGCATCGGCCGGTACGGGGTTCAATGACATCGCGGGTTCTTGTGATCGCTGGCTTAGACAACCACTGCGATAACAAGAACCCGCCCTTGTCTGCGGCTACGACACGCCCCCACACGTGATCATCAGCCACATATCACAACCACCCACAACCCCTTCCAAAACAGCCTCTATAGCGCTCCAAAGCACTCACGACACCTCAGCTCTCGACGGTCGCCAGGTGCTCGGCCACCTCGGCTCGGGCCGTTTTCTCCTGTGGCCCCGCCTGTTCCGCTTGGGCCTTGGCCTCTTCGGCGGCTCGGGTCGCGGCCCGCTCGGCGTCCGCGACATCGGGCTCTCGTCCATTGAGGATATTCGCGATGATGCTGGCTTCGGCGGCCATCGCCGATGCGAACGGGTGGTACGGCGCCGCGTCCGGCCGCAGCTGCTGGCCGTTGATCCAGGCCGCCCCGCCGGTGGCGCAGGCGTCGTGGCCCAGCGACGGGCCGTAGGTGTCGACGAACGTCGCGCCGGCTTGCTCGGCCGCGTCCTCGATGGCGGCGTTGAGCGCCCGCTCGATCTCGTCGGCGTAGCGGTAGTCACCGTCGGCCAGCGGGAGGACGTCCGGGCAGTAGCCCGTCTCCGGCACGATGCGCGGATAGCCGATGACCAGGATCTCCGCGTCCGGCGAGCGTTCCTGGACGCCGTCGACGACGTCGGCGACCCGGTGCCGGGTGATCTCGATGCGGCGGAGCAGGTCGTCTCCGTCGTCGTCGGAGAAGTGGTCGCGGCACGGCGATCCCGTCGGGTCCGCGGCGCGCAGGGCCGTGCAGGTGGCGATGGTGTCGCCGAAGACGTCCAGGTCGTTGCCGCCGATGCCCAGCGTGACGAGGTCCGTGTCCTCGTCGAGGGCGTCGAACTGCGGCCCGGAGTACCAGGCCTGGGCCCGGAGCATGTCGGTGGTGTCGGCGCCGCCGCAGCTGACGTCGGTGAACTCGGCCGGCCCGATCTCGCGGGCCAGCAGCGCCGGGTAGTTGTTCGTCGAGCGCCCGCACAGCAGCGGGTCGAGGCGCATCCACGGGACCAGCGGGGCGGAGGTGAAGGAATCGCCGAGGGCCACGTAGTGCCGGTACTCGGGATCGGCGGTCGCCGGGACGGCGCCGAGCGACAGGCCCGTCAATGCCGACAACGTGATCGCACCAGCTCTGCGTGCAAGCCCGGACCGGCCCATCTGCGCGCCTCCGCTTTTCGCCTACCAGTGAGTAGGGAGTGAAGACGATCACAGCACTCGGCGGCAAGGTTCCGGCCGGAACTTCCCAATACCTGAGAAAGTTTCACGGTTTAGCCGCCGCTGGGCGGCTCCGGGGACGTGCCGGGACCGGTTCTGCTCGTCGGCTCGCCGGTGCCGGTCGGCGTCGCAGTGGTGGTGGGCTCTGCCGTGGTGGTCGGCCCGGTCGTGGTGGTGGGCCCGGTCGTGGTCGGCCGGGTTCCGGTCGTCGTCGGTTCCGTGGTCGGTTCCAGCGTCGTGGTCGTCGGCGGATCGGTGGTCGTCGGGACCGTCGTGGTGGTCGGCACCGTGGTGGTCTCGGTGATCGGCGCAGGTGCGACGGGTCCCGGGGCCACGGGCCTCGCCGGAGGCGCCTGCTGCTGAGCGGTGCCCTCGGTCGCCCCCGGAGCCTGCACCGGCACCCGGGTCACAGTCACGGCCGATCCGTTCGCGCCCTGAGTGCCGGGGCTGACGCCTGGCGTGCCGATCCCCGGGGTCCCCGGCGTGCCCGATGTGCCCGGCGTGAGCGGCGCGGCCAGCGGCTGCTGAGCACCCGACGGCGGGGGCGGCGGCGGGGGAGTGCCCGGGGCCTGGCCGACCAGCGGCAGTTCCGGGGCCGCCGCGTCGGGCGAGTACCGGGGGTGTTCCGGCGTGGTGCTCTCGACGAACGGCGGAAGCCGGTCCAGCAGGCCCGGCGGGATCAGGCCGAGGAACGGATCGGGGAACGGCGCCGTCAGCGTGTAGCTGGCCGCCGCCACGGCGGCCCCGAACGCCGCCGTCGCCAGCGAGAGGCGGAACTGCCTCCGCAGCGGCAGGGGCCGGAGCGCCTCGCCCGGGACGGGCGAGGCCAGCGGCTCGTCCACCAGCCAGCGCCGCACCGCCGCGCCGTCCCGCGCGAACCCGGCCCACACCCGGCCGAGCCACGTCGTCGCGTTGCCCAGGTGTTCCTGCAGCGCCGCCACCGGGAGCGGGCTGGTCGACAGCGGCCCGGCCATCCCGGCCGGAAAGGGGTCGGCCGCCTCGCGCACCAGGCCGGCCAGGTGGTCGAGGCGTTCCCGGAGGATCGCCGGATCGGTCGGCGTGGACATGGCTCAGCCCTCGGCTTCCCCGAACCGGATGCTCGACAGCGCGACGCCGTCGTAGCGCCACCACCGCTCGGTCGAGAGGTCCAGGATCCAGGCGTCGTGCTCGCGCACGATCAGCCCGACGCCCAGCGCGCGGCGGCGGAAGGTCGAGTCGTCGATGCTGCCCGCCTCCAGCTCGTCGAGCAGGGAGCGGTAGTTCGCCATGGCCTTGCCGAGCGCGGGTGGGATTCCGACCGAGTCCGATGCGTGGTGCCGGAAATTCATTCGAGATCACCTCCGGATGAGCGACGCCATCCGTCCACGCAACGATGCGCGCCGCGCGGCTGTTAAGAGGCGAAAGTCCCTTTAGTGCCGAAACCGGGCTCAGTGCCGCCGGAACAGGTGATCCGTGATGCGCCGGACGCTCTCGCTGACCACGGCCTCCAGCGGCCCGCGGCGGAAGAACCGCCGCCAGATCAGCGGGAAGACGATCGAGAAGATCAGGAACACCTCGGGCATGTAGGTGTTCACGAACGCCACCACGCCGTCCGGGTGGTGGCCGTCGCGCGGGAACGCCGGCATGTTCGGGACGTCCGTGGGCAGCGCCGGGCCCATGCTGGCCAGCTGCGCCAAGGTGTCCGGCACGCCGCTGAGCGGCCAGCCGCCGACGACGATCTGCCAGGCCAGGACCAGCGCGTGGATCGCGTACAGCGTCAACGCCATCGAACCGGCCGCGGCCAGCGGCTTCAGCGCCCGCCCCGTCCGATCGGCCAGCTCCAGGCACACCGCGACGAACACCAGCGCGATGCCGCCGGAGTCGAGCAGCTCGAACGTCGTGCCGCTGTGCGCGGCGGCGGCCACCAGCCACTCCGGGTGCTCGATCGGGACGGTGCCCTCGATCTGCCCCTGCGGCAATCCGCCGACGGTCTCCACCAGCCAGTTCGACACCTGGTAGCCGACGGTCGTCACCGCCAGGCCGGTCGCGGCCAGCCAGCACCGCACCTTGGTCGACTGCAGGTCCAGCCGCCCGACGGCCATCCCCGCCAGCACCAGCGGCAGGTACGACGCGGCCGGGTAGAAGCCGAGCAGCAGCAGGTTGAACGCCCCGGCATCGGCGATCAGGTGCCCCGGGTCGACCAGGTTGACCGCGTCGACGATCGCGCGCATCGGCGTGTCCCCGGCGATCCAGGTCCGCAGCACGAACGACAGCTGCGGGCCGACCGCGGCCGCGACCACCGCGGCGATCAGCAGCCCGCGCGCCCGCAGCCGGATGAACGGCACCGCGAGCAGGAAGTACAGCCCGTAGAACGGGATGATCACGGTGAGCAGGAAGCCCGTCGCCGCGGTCGCCTTCGCCAGCGCGATGCCGACCACCAGCAGCAGCGCCGCGCGCACCGCGATCTTGATGCGGGCCTGCCGCAGCGCCTCTCCGATCGGCGGCTCGCCGCGTCCGGTCATCATCGCCAGCGACACCCCGGCCAGCAGGGTGAACAGCGCGGTCGACCGGCCGCTGGAGAACTGCGCGATCCACACCTCCACGTCGCCGTGCGCGAACGGCACGCCGAAGTGGATGCAGAACATGCCGAACACCGCGAAGAACCGGGCGATGTCGATGCCGACCAGCCGACGGGTGCGTTCAGTCCGAGGAGAGCTCAGCGCTGGCGCAACGGCAGTCATAGCATCCAGTGGGTGTCAGCGGGGTGGTTTTACCAAAATTTACCGCCACCCGTTCCGGCCCACTCGCGCCCGGTCGCCTTTGGAGGCCAGACTCACACCAGCCAGGCCGCGGTGCCCGGCGGCAACTCCCCGGGACCGACCGGCCGCGAGGACAGCACCACCTCGCCCGGCGGCAGCGGCACCGGCTCCGGAGAGGTGTTCAACGCGCAGATCAGGGTGGTACCAGCGCGCCGGAACGCGAAGCATCCCGGCGGCGCGCCGAACCACTCGACCTCGTCGCCGGTGAACGCCGGATGCGTGCCCCGGGTCTCCAGCGCGTGCCGGTACAGCGACAGCGTGGACGCCTCGTCCTCCAGCTGCGCCTCCGCGGTGAAGGACACCCAGTCCGCCGGGATCGACGACCAGTCGGCGTCGGCGTCGGAGAAGCCGAACGGCGGCCGGTCGCCCTCCCACGGCATCCGGACGCGCTGCGTCCCGGGCAGGCCGAGCTCCTCGCCGTGCCGCAGGCAGACCGCGCCGGGCAGTGCCAACTGCACCAACGCCATCGCACGCACCGGCGTCAGCGCCGCGTCGTCGCGGCTCTGCTCGGTGTCGCGGCTGGCCATCGCCCACGCCGGGCGCGGCCCGGGGGCGGCGAGCACGTCCGTGATCGCCTTGCGGACCCGGTCGGCGTCGAAACCGGCGACGGCCAGGTCGAGGTTGAACGACAGGTGCCAGTCGCCCGGGCCGCTGCCGATCACCACGCGATCCGGGTGACCGGCCAGCGCGGCGCCGATCGCATCGGCCGAATCGGGGCGCGGGGCCAGGTGGAAACCATCGGCCCCGTGCTCCAGCCACGGCCACAACACCGATGCCGGGTCGCTGCGCGCTGGATCCACGTCGAGCGAGAGCATCACCCGCATCCCGGAGTCGTGCGCCACGCCGAGCAGCTCGGCGAAGGGGCCCGCCGCCGGATCCAGCCCGGCCGCGCCGGCCAGCACGACCGCGTCGACCCCGAGCAGCTCCAGGTAGCCGAGCCGGCTCGTCAGACCGGCGAGGTCGCCGATCCCGTCACCATCGCCGTCGGCGAACGAGCCGACGTCGACCTGGTAGCACACCGCATCCCACCACCACGGCTGCTCGCCGTGGCCCGCCAGCGCGTCTGCCCGCCGCATCACCAGGTCCTTCTGCTCAGAACCACGAATTGATCATGCTGTTTGCGGCCATCTCCATGTACTGCCACAGCTGGTCGCGGTGCTCCGGCTGGAGATCGACCTCGTCGACCGCGATCCGCATGCAGCGCAGCCACGCGTCGCGCTCCGCCGGGCCGATCTTGAACGGCGCGTGGCGCATCCGCAGCCGCGGATGACCGCGCCGGTCGGAGTAGGTGTGCGGGCCGCCCCAGTACTGGATCAGGAACAGCCGCAGCCGCTCCTCGGCGGGCCCGAGGTCCTCCTCCGGGTAGAGCGGCCGCAGGAGCTCGTCCTTGGCCACCTCCTCGTAGAACCGCGCCACGATCCGGTGGAAGGTCGCCTCGCCGCCGACCTGCTGGTAGAAGGTCTCCACGGAAGTCACGGCTCCATCCTCTCAGGGGCGGCTTCGATTTTGGGCGGCCCTGTTGCCGAACGCCTCACACCGGGGTCGTGGGCCCGATGGACCGCTGTCGCGGTTCCAGGTGCCCACGACCCCGGTGGCCGGCGGTTGAGACTAGGCCACCGGCGAAGGCGGCAGCGGACGGCCGTACGGGTACGGCGGCTCGATGTCCTCTTCGTCGTAGGCGCGCTTGATCTCCGCGCGCAGCCGGCGCTGCACCGACCACTGCCGGCCCGGCCGGACCTTGGTCGTCAGCCGCAGCGTGATGGTCTCCGAGGTGATCTGGTCCACCCCGAGCATCTCCGGCGGGTTCAGCACGTCCTTGGACAGCGGCTCCCGCGACGCGGCATCGGTGGCCACCTTCGCGGCCACCTCGATGGCCTTCTGCACATCGCTGGTGTGCGAGATGGGGAAGTCCACCACGGCCACGGCGAAGCCCTGGCTGGAGTTGCCGACCCGCAGGATCTCGCCGTTGCGGACGTACCAGACGGTGCCGTTGATGTCGCGCAGCGTGGTGACCCGCAGGCCCACCGCCTCGACGGTGCCGCTGGCCTCGCCGAGGTCCACCACGTCACCGACGCCGTACTGGTCCTCGACCAGCATGAACATGCCGGACAGGAAGTCCCGGACGAGGTTCTGCGCGCCGAAGGCGACGGCGACACCGAGCACACCGGCGGAGGCCAGCACCGGCGCGATCTGGATGCTCAGCACCTGCAGCACGTAGATCACGGCCAGGCCGTAGATCACCAGCGAGGCGATCGACTTGAGCACCGAGCCGATCGTCCGCGCCCGCTGGAGGCGGCGCTCCGACAGCAGTTCGGCGGTCAGCGTGTCCGCCCGGCGCTCCCGCAGCGGCGTCAGCAGCTTCGGGGGCTTGCCGTTGCCCTGCGTGAGGCGGTTGATGGTGCGATGCACCAGCCATCGCACCATGAACGCGACGATCAGGATGAGCACGATGTTCAGCGGTGTGGCGATGAGCAGGTCGGCGTAGGACGCCAGCCACTGGTTGCCGGTCCACTGGGAGATCGTTTGGCACCAGAACGCGTCCTGGGCACAGGTCGGTTGGGTCATAAGCGGCAGATCCATGGGTCGGGGGTCTCCATGCTGTCGTTCAGGGCCCTCGGTGGTTACCCGGCACGGGGGTGCCGGTGCTTTGGGGCGACATCACCGGATGGGCAACCGGACAACTCGAGGATCGCGCGCACCCCGCTGCGCACGAGACTCGAACAGCTGACCGCCGGGGACCGAGTTCGGGCTCAGTCCAGGGCGAGTCCAGTGGCCTCCGCGAGGAAGGCGAGCTGGTCGGTCGCAAGCCCCACGGTACGGGACACCGAGCGCGCGGCATGGCCTACCTCGGTCTCCCGACGCAGCAGGATCGGCCGTTTCGCAGGGGCCGAGCTGGTGGCGTGCTGCAGCGCCGCGCACATCTTGCGGGCGTGGTTCGGATCGACCCGGGAGTCCGACTCGAAGACGGTGAACAGCACCGACGGGTAGTCGGTCTGATCGGCCACGTTGTGGTAAGGCGAGTAGGACAGCAGCCAGCCCAGCTCCTCCGGGTCGTCCGCGGTGCCGTACTCGTCGTTCCAGGTCCGGCCGAGCAGGAACTGCTCGTAGCGGACCATGTCCAGCAGCGGCGCCGAGCACACCACCGCCCGGTAGAGGTCCGGGCGCTGCGTCAGCGCCGCCCCGACCAGCAGGCCGCCGTTGGAACCGCCGGAGATCGCCAGCTGCTCGGACGTCGTCCAGCCCTCGTCGATCAGGTGCTGCGCCGCCGCGTGGAAGTCGTCGAAGGTGTGCTGCTTCTGCTCGCGCATGCCCGCGACGTGCCATTCCTCGCCCTCTTCGCCGCCGCCGCGCAGCGAGGGCAGCGCCCAGACGCCGCCGGCGGCGACCCACGCCAGCGCGGACGGCGTGTAGCCGGGCTCGCGGGACAGCGAGAAGCCGCCGTAGCCGGTCATGATCACCGGCCGCGGGCGGTCCGGTTCGGCGCTCGGGCTCAGCAGGAACATCCGCACCGGGGTGCCGTCCAGCGAGCGGTAGGTGACCTGCTGGGTGTGCACCGCGGGCAGCTCGACGGTGCCCGGCGCCTGCTGGTCCAGCTCGGTCGTCCCGGTGCTGCGCGAGTAGGCGTGCACGCAGGGCGGGGTGGCGAAGTCGGTCCAGCCGATCCACAGCCGGTCCCGGTCGCGGTCGGTCGATTCGTCCACAGTAGACAGTGAAGTGACCTGGCCGGTGCTCGGCAGCGGGACCTCCGCGGTCCGCCGCCCGGTCGCCGGGTCGTGCAGCGTCACCTCGGACACCGCGTGCCGGGTGCGGAGCACCACCAGCTGCGGGTCGCCGTCGCCGGTGTCGAACCAGCGCACCGCCTCCAGCACCGAGTCGGGCTCCTCGGCGATCAGCTCCGTCCAGTTGGCCGGCTCCGGCCGGGCCGGGTCGGCCACGCACAGCCGCCAGCGCGGCGCGTCCAGCGTCGTCATCACGTACAGCCGGCCGTCGCGCTCCACCCAGGCGCCGACGCGATACCCGTCGGAGGTGTCCACGACCTGCCGGAGCTCGGGGACGTCGCCGGCCGCGAGATCGGCGATCCACACCGAATCCCGCCGCGCGGTGCCCGGGCTGCCCTCGATGACCAGCCAGCGGCCGTCCCGCGACACCCGGGTGCCGTAGTAGAAGGTGTGGTCCAGGCCCTCGCCGTGCACCAGCAGGTCCTGGTCGGGGTCGGAACCGACCTGGTGCCGCCAGACCCGGCGGTGGAACTGCTCCTCGCCGTCGGGCACCAGTTCCGGCGCCAGTCGCCGGATGTAGAAGAACTCCTCGCCGCCGGGCAGCCACGAGATCGTCGAGTAGCGGCACCGGTCGATCGGGCCCTCGACGAGTTCACCGGTGGCGACGTCGAGCACGTGCAGCAGCGACTCCTCGTCACCGCCGACGGAGATCTGGTAGGCCAGCCGGTCGCCCTCCTGGCTCGGGGTCCAGCTGTCCAAGGTGGTCAACCCGGACGGGTCCAGCTCGGTGACGTCCAGCAGCACCCGCTCGGTGCCGTCGGCCTCGCGCACGTACAGCACCGGGAACTCCTGCTCGGGCTCCCGGCGGGTGAAGAACGACCGGCCCGCGCGCCACACAGGCGCCGAGACGGAACCGGACGACAGCAGCGACCGCATCCGCTCCGCGATCGCGTCCCGGCCGGGCAACGCGTCCAACCAGGTCCGGGCGAGCGCGTCCTGCGTCGCGGACCACGCCTCGGTGCGCGGCTCGGCCGGGTCTTCCAGCCACCGGTACGGGTCGGCCACCTCGTGGCCGTGCAGGTCTTCGACGATGTCGTCGCGGTCGGCGCCGGGGTAGGTCAGCTGCGCTGCTTGCACGTCGGTCACGGCAGCGACGATACGTGCATCCGGCGACCATTCGCCGATCTCGACGTGATCATTTATCCCGAAAAGAAGATCGAATCACCCGGAACGATCATTGTTGTTCTGCGGGCGCATGATCGGGAATGATGGCGGTAATCGATCACTCGACGTCGAGTGTCGAATCACACGTGCGTTCGGGCGGGGTTCTATGTTCGACTATGCCCGACACCGGTGGAGGTGGTCGCGTGCCCGACCGACAACCGACCCGACAACCGGCGCTGAAGGCCACGAGCCTCGCGCCGCGGGCCCCGTTGTGCCCGCCGAGCCGTGCCGGCACATCGCCGCCGCAGGCCGACCGGCCTCCCGGTCACGCGCCGTCCTGGCGAAAACGCCGGGTGCTGCTGCTCAACACCACCTTCGAACCGCTGACCGCGCTCCCGCTGCGCCGGGCGATCGTGCTGCTGGTCTGCGGCAAGGCCGAGGTCGTGCACGGTGACTCCGCCGGCATGGTGCTGCACTCCGCCACCGCCAGCGTCGAGGTCCCGTCCGTGATCAGGCTGAGCAACTTCGTGCGAGTGCCGTACCGCGGCCGGGTGCCGTTGACCCGTGCCGCGCTGATGCTGCGGGACAACTACCGGTGCGTGTACTGCGGTGCTCGCGCCGAAACGATAGATCATGTCGTCCCGCGCAGTCGCGGCGGGCCGCACACTTGGGAGAACTGCGTCGCCTGCTGCACCAAGTGCAACCACCGCAAGGCGGACAAGACCCTGAGCGAGCTGGGCTGGCGCCTGCCGGTGGCGCCGCACGCGCCGCGCGGGCGGCATTGGCGGCTGCTGGCGGGGCTGTCCGAAACGGACCCGCTGTGGTTGCCGTACCTCGGTGAACCCGCGGCCTGACGCGCCGGTCGGGCCGGCGGTCGAACTGCGGTGCCGCGAGACGGCGGGCGTTCCACTGCGGAACCCCTGATCAGCTGATCCGCACACCCTGCTGCCCGCTGATCCGCACGCCGCGGCTGATCCGCACCCCGCTGGAAATCCGTACGCCCTGCTGTCCGCTGATCCGCACCCCGTGCCGGCCACTGATGCGCACACCGTGCTGTCCGCTGATCCGGACTCCGTGCTGCTGCCCACTGATGCGCACGCCGCTTTGGCTGCTGATTCGCACGCCACTTTGGCTGCTGATCCGGACTCCATGGCGGCCGCTGATGCGGACACCCTGGCGGCATGCGCTGATGCGCACGCCCTGTTGTCCGCTGATGCGCACTCCGTGTCGCTGCCCGCTGATCCGAACGCCGGACTCACTGCTGATCCGAACACCTGATTCGCCGCTGATCTGAACGCCGGATTCGCCGCTGATCCGCACACCCTGTCGACCGCTGATCCGTACGCCGCGGCTGATCCGCGCCCCGCTGGAAATCCGCACTCCGCCCCGCCCGCTGATCCGCACGCCGCGGTCTCGGCTGCTGATCCGGACACCGTGTTCGAGCAGTGGTCGCTTAATCATCGGAAGGGTGATGGCGCTGCTCTGAGTGGCGGTTTCGATGATCGACATAGTGTGCCTCCCGCATTCAAAAGACGCTTTGAACGCATGTGATCAAATATGCAAGACCCATACAGGTGAAAAACTAGGAGCAGGAACCCTCAGGAACAAGCCGCCAAGTCGCCGCGCATTGCAACCGTCTGGTTGGACCCCATTCGGGGGCACTGGTTACTCTGAACGAGTTACCTTAAGTGATGTATAACACTCTTGACTAGTAACCGTACGTAGTTCCGGGCATCTCCCGATTCGCTCTCCACCAGCGGGAACCGCGCTCGGGGCGCTCTCGTCGGCCCTCGGATCACTCGAACGTGTCTGGGGCGGGGCTTGGTGACGGTTACTGACGCCGATCATGCGCGCCACAGGTCGGGCGCATGAAGCGGCGGTCATCGGATACCGTACTCGCGTGACTGTGGCGGAGACTGTTCTCTACCTGGCGGTGATCCCAGCGGCCCTGTACGGCCTGATCGTGCTCATCGCGATGTGGCCGAGGCTCACCCGTCCGCGTTACCGCGCGGGGCAGGAGTGGGATTTCGCGCCGGTGTACTGGGTGGCCAACCCGGCGGGCGTGAACACCGCCGTACCGGTGGCAGACGTGGATTCGGAGGCCGCGCCGGCAGACGCGCGGCCGAGCACCGCTCGGGGAGGCGCACGTGGCAACTGGTGAGATCGCGGAGCGATCCGCCGTGGACGCTGGTGAGCTCGGCGTCGGCGAGGCGATGATGGCCACCGGTCGGCTGTCCATCGCGCGCCACGTCGAACCGGACCGCCCGCGGCTGCCGTTCGGCCCGGGCCAGCTCGCGCGGCTCGACGAGGCGCTGACGCTGTCCAGTCGCAGCACCGGGCTGGAGTTCGCGATCTACCTCGGCGACCTCGGCGAGGACACCCGCAAGCAGGCGGAGGAACTGCACGCGACCCTCGGTTCGCAGGCCGAGGAGGGCGTGCTGATCGCGGTGTCGCCGGGTCAGCAGAAGTTCGAGATCGTCACCGGGGAGGAGGCGCACCGGCGGATCCCGGACCGCAGCTGCCAGCTCGCGGCGATGAGCATGGTGGCGTCCTTCAAGGAGGGCGAGCTGATCGACGGCCTCATCGGAGCCCTCCGCATGCTGGCCGACACGGCAGGCACCAGCTACCAGGAATCCCGCGCCCGCCACTAGGGCCTGCTTCCAAGCTCGACGTCTCGTTCACGGAGCTTCAGGTACGGGGCCGTGAATCCTCTGGTCGCTGCAGCGACCAAAGGATTCACGGCCCCGTCGTCTGTCGGAGGCTCAGAGCAGGTCGAAGCTCTGAAGGTTCTGGAACATCTCGTAGGCCGACGACGTCGTGCCGACCGCGCCCAGCCGTCGCGCTTGGTCGCCGTACTGCTGCTGGGCCCGCTGAGAGCTGTACACGATCACCGGGGTGTCCACGCCCAGGTCGCGCAGTTCGCGCAGCAGCGCCAAGCCCGCGTCGGGGCGCCACCGGCCGTTCTCCTTGCGGCCCATGTCCTCCACGATCAGCCGGTACTGGCGTTGTGAGAGCTCCGCCAGCGCCGCGTCGTTGCTCGTCGTCATGGTCACCCGCACGCCGTTGTCCCTCAGCTGCTCCGCCAGGATCGCGTGCGCCTCCGGCTTCTCCGCGACCCACAGCACCGCGAGCGGCTCCGAACCGACCGGCGCCTGCGTCGGCAGCACCTCGTCCTCGGCGTGGCCGTCGCCGTTGCCGGAGATCTCGGGCACCTCGGGCAGGGCCGGAACCGGGAGCGGCTTCGGGGTTTCCGCCGGGGTGCCGATCTGGTCGCGTTCCGACAGCTCCCTGCTGAGCATGCTCAGCTGCCGCTGCAGGTCCTGGATCATCTCGGTCTGCTGATCGTTGAGCTCGTGCATGGTCAGCTTCTGACCGCCGATCTCGAACTCCAGCTCCCGCTTCTCCGCGGTGCGCAACACCCGCCCGATGGCACGCCGGAACACCACGATCGCCATCAGCGCGATCAACGGCCACAGCAGCTGCGCGATGGCGGTGATCAGCTCGGGCATCGACGCTCCCTCACGACGGGCAGAACGACGAAATCTTACTCGCCGTGTCCATTTCGACACGATTCGTGTTCACCCGAAACGGAAGCTCACGCAACGCGAAAAGGGACCCCGGCGACCAAGCCGGTCGCCGGAGCCCCTCGACGGATCGGATCAGGAGCGGTCGAACTCCCGGGCCGCCAAGGCGCGCACGATGCCCGCGCGGCCCTCCGAGACCAGGCGGTGCAGCGCCGACGGGTGCTCGCTGGCCAGCCAGTCGTCCGAGGCCGCGACCGTGTCGTCGGTGACCGCCCACGACGGGAACAGTCCGATCACCGTCGGCTGGGCCCGCTCGCTGGAGCGGCGCTGCCAGACCTCGTCGATCTCGTCGAAGTAGCGCCGCACGTACGGCGCCAGCAGCTCGCGCTGGGCCGGGTGCTGGAAGCCCGCGATGATCGAGTCGCTGACCGCGTTCGGCAGCTGGTCGTCGTGGACGGCCCGCTGCCAGGCCTTCTCCTTGGACTCGGCGGTCGGGATCAGCGCCCGCGCCCGCTCCGCGCGCCGCCGGCCCGTCGCGGTCTGGTCCTTCTCCAGCTCCGCGTCGATCTCGGACTCGCCTGCCGCGCCGTGCGCGACCAGCGCCTGCAGCAGCTGCCAGCGCAGGTCCGTGTCGACGGCCAGCCCGGGCAGCGGCGCCGAGCCGTCCAGCCAGCCGCGCAGCTCGGCGACCTGCTCGGCGGAGAGCACCGAGCCGACCAGCGAGTTGACGAACGCGAGCTGGTGGTCCGAGCCGGGCTCGGCCGCGCGGGCGAGTTCGAAGAGCCGGCCGGAGAACCGCCGCCAGCCCTCGCCCTGCCACGACGGGTCCACATAGGACGCGAGCGCGGTCTGGGTCTGCAGCAGCACCCGCTGGACCACGCCGATCTGGCTCTCGGCGCCGATGCCGCCGTCCACGGACGCGCCCAGCACCAGCGTCACGAAGTCGCGCGCCTTCAGCTCCGCCTCGCGGGTCATCTCCCATGCGGTGGACCAGCACAGCGCCCGCGGCAGCGACTCGTCGATGTCGCCGATCCGGTCGATCAGCGACGCCAGCGACTCCGGGTCGAAGCGCAGCGAGCAGTAGGTCAGGTCGTCGTCGTTGACCAGCACGAGCTTGCCCCGGTGCACGCCGACCAGGTCGGGGACCTCGGTGCGCTCGCCGGTGACGTCGAGCTCGACGCGGTGCTTGCGCACCAGCTTGCCGCCCTCGTCGTCGTAGATGCCGATCGCCAGCCGGTGCGTGCGCAGCTCGCCCGCGCCGGGGCGGGCACCGTTCTGCACGACCTCGAACGAGGTGAACCGGCCCTCGCCGTCGGTGGTGAACCGCGGCCGCAGCATGTTCAGGCCGGTGGTCTCCAGCCACTGCGCGCTCCACCACGACAGGTCGCGGCCGGAGGCCTCCTCCAACGCCCGCAGCAGGTCGTTGAGCGTCGCGTTGCCCCAGGCGTGCCGGTTGAAGTACACCCGCAGGCCGGCCAGGAAGTTGTCCAGGCCCACGTAGGCGACCAGCTGCTTGAGGACGGAGGCGCCCTTGGCGTAGGTGATGCCGTCGAAGTTGACCTCCACGGCCTGCAGGTCCTGGATGTCGGCCGCCACCGGGTGGGTCGACGGCAGCTGGTCCTGCCGGTACGCCCAGGACTTCTCCACGCTGGCGAACGTCGTCCAGGCGTGGTCGTACTGGGTCGCGCCGACCTGCGCGAGGACGCTGGCCCAGGTCGCGAACGACTCGTTGAGCCACAGGTCGTCCCACCAGCGCATGGTCACCAGGTCGCCGAACCACATGTGCGCCATCTCGTGCAGCACCGTCTCGCAGCGCCGCTCGTAGAGGTAGCTGGTGACCTTCGACCGGAAGACGTAGTCCTCCAGGAACGTCACGCAGCCGGCGTTCTCCATCGCGCCCGCGTTGAACTCCGGCACGAAGCACTGGTCGTACTTGCCGAACGGGTAGGGCACCCCGAACGCCTTGTGGAAGAAGCCGAAGCCCTGCTTGGTCTCGGTGAACAGCCGCTCCGCGTCGAGGTGCTCGGCGAGCGAGGCGCGGCAGTAGATGCCCAGCGGGATCTCGTCCTGGCCGTCACCGCTGGGGAAGACGTCGCGCCACTCGGCGTACGGCCCGGCCACCAGCGCCACCAGGTAGGTCGACATCGGCTTGGTGGTGGCGAATTCGTGCCGCTTGCCGTTCGCCGAGCCGGTGACCTCGGCGGTGGCGTTGGAGATGACCTTCCACGACTCCGGGGCGTCCACCGTGATCTGGTAGGTGGCCTTCAGGTCGGGCTGGTCGAAGCAGGTGAACATCCGCTTCGCGTCGGCGGTTTCGAACTGGCTGTAGAGGTACACGCCGCCGTCGACCGGGTCGATGAAGCGGTGCAGGCCCTCGCCGGTGTTGGTGTAGGCGCAGTCGGCGCGCACCACGAGCTCGTTGTCGGCGGCCAGGTTCGGCAGCCGGATGCCGGTGGACTCGTCGTAGTCGGAGACGTCGACCTCGACTCCGTTGAGGACGGCGCTGTGGACCCGGTCGGCCACCAGGTCGATCCAGCTGTCGGCGCCCGCCTGGTTGCTGCGGAACCGCACCGTTGTGGTGGAACCGAACGTCTCCACGTCCGGCCCACCCGCGCCGGCAGTGAGATCCAGTTCGATCACGTACGACTGGACCTCCAGCAGGGCCGCGCGCTGCTCGGCCTGTTCGCGGGTGAGGTTCGGCGGGGCCACGGATCACCTCGTTGCTCGTCGGGGACTCGTCAGGACAGGCACGCCTGGCGTACCTGGCGCAGGCATCAAATCACGTCCGCGTGCGCGCGTGCCGCCCGGCGGGTCAGGCTCCGCCGTCGGCGTGTCGGTCCGGGCGGGAAGACAAACGGCTCTACCGGGGTTGGTACCCATGACGGGGCGCGCTGGAACGCGTCCGCGGGCTACTTCTCGAACGTTGGAGGCTTGATGAGCGCCGCTGCCCGACCCAGGGTCGATTTCTACTTCGACCCGGTGTGCCCATTCGCCTGGGTGTCCTCGCGCTGGATCCTGGAGGTCGCCAAGGTCCGCGACATCGACCTGAACTTCCGCGTGATGAGCTTGTCGGTGCTCAACGAGGGGCGCGACCTGCCGGAGGAGTATCGGGAGCTGCTGGACAAGGCGTGGGCCCCGGTGCGGGTGGCCATCGCCGCGGCCAAGCACCACGGCGACGAGGTGCTGTCGCCGCTCTACACGGCGCTCGGCACCCGGCTGCACGACGAGGGCAAGAAGGACTTCGAAGAGGTGATCGCCGAGTCGCTGGCGGAGGTCGGCCTGCCCGCGTCGCTGGCCGAGGCGGGCCGGAGCACCGAGTACGACGAGGAACTGCGCGCCAGCCACCACGCGGGCATGGACCCGGTGGGCGACGAGGTCGGCACCCCGACCATCCACGTCGACGGCGTGGCGTTCTTCGGACCGGTGATCACGCGCATCCCGCGCGGCGAGGAGGCGGCGAAGCTGTTCGACGGGGCGCTCGCGCTGGCCAGCTACCCGTACTTCTTCGAGCTCAAGCGGACCCGCACGGAGTCGCCCAGGTTCGACTGATCACCGCAGGTGGGCTTGTCTTTGAAGCGGCGCAGCCGCTTAGCCCACACACGCAGCTTGCACCGCCGCGGGTTCTCAGGGGGCTTCTCGCGAGGACAGCCCCGACGTGGTGAATTGGCTTCATGATGTCGGGGATCCCACAGCGAGAAGGCCTCTGAGGTTCCGCTACCGCGCCGCTGCCCAAAATGAGCCGGGACTTTGAAACTTTCGCGGGTTCCCCGGGGTTTGTCGGGTGTGACAGGCTCGCCGTGACGTCTGCTGCGTTGGATCAGGGAGGCTTCATGGTGCACACCGGCCACATCATCGGCGGTGCTCACGTCGAGGGCGGCGAGGCGCGGATCGAGGTGCTCAACCCGGCCACCGAGGAGGTGATCGGCTCGGTACCGGCCGGCACGCCGTCCGATGTGGACGCCGCGGTGGCCGCGGCCCGGGCCGCCTTCGACGGCTGGGCGGGCACGCCGCTCGCGGAGCGCATCGCGGTGGCTCGGCGGATCTCCGCGGGGATCGCCGGGCGCCGCGATGAGATCGCCGCGACGGTGACCGCCGAGATGGGCTCGCCGATCAAGTTCGCCACCCAGGTGCACGCGAGCGTCCCGGTGGCGACCTCGGCCGGGATCGCCGACGTGCTGGAGAACGGCTTCGCCTGGACCGAGGAGGTCGGCAACTCGCTGATCGTGCGGGAGCCGATCGGCGTGGTCGCCGCGATCACGCCGTGGAACTACCCGCTGCACCAGATCGTCGCCAAGGTGGTGCCCGCGCTGGCGGTCGGCTGCACCGTGGTGCTCAAGCCCAGCGAGGTGGCGCCGCTGACGGCCGCGATCTTCGCCGAGATCGTGGCGGACGCGGGCGTGCCGGCGGGCGTGTTCAACCTGGTGCACGGCACCGGGCCGGTGGTCGGCGAGGCGCTGGCGGCGCACCCGGGCGTCGACATGGTGTCCTTCACCGGCTCCACCCGGGCCGGTCGGCGCGTGTCGGAGGTGGCCGCGCGGACGGTGAAGCGGGTGGCGCTGGAACTCGGCGGCAAGTCGGCGAACGTGGTGCTCGACGACGCCGACCTGGCCAAGGCGGTGAAGCTCGGCGTCGCCGGCTGCTTCCCGAACGGCGGCCAGAGCTGCAACGCGCTGAGCCGCATGCTGGTGCCGGAGTCGCGGCTGGCCGAGGCGGTGGAGCTGGCCGTCGCGGCGGCCGCGAAGTACACCGTCGGCGACCCCACCGACGAGTCCACCCGGATCGGGCCGATGGTTTCGGAGGCGCAGCGGGACCGCGTCGTGGACTACATCCGCAAGGGCATCGAGGAAGGCGCGAAGCTGGTCGCCGGCGGGCCGGAGCGGCCGGAGGGCCTGGCGAAGGGTTTCTTCGTGCGGCCGACGGTGTTCACCGGGGTGACGCCGGAGATGACCATCGCGCAGGAGGAGATCTTCGGCCCGGTGCTGTCGATCCTGCCGTACCGGGACGAGGACGAGGCCGTGCGGATCGCCAACGGCACCGACTACGGCCTGGCGGGCGCGGTGTTCGGTTCGGACGAGCGGGCCCTGGCGGTGGCCCGGCGGCTGCGGACGGGCCAGGTCGATGTCAACGGCGGCCGCTTCAACCCCAACGCCCCGTTCGGCGGCTACCGGCAGTCAGGCAACGGCCGCGAGTTCGGCCGCCACGGCATCGAGGAGCTCCTCGAGACCAAGTCCATCCAGCGCTGACGGCGACCGCGAGTCTCCCGGGCCGTCCGGGAGACTCGCGTGCCCCGCTCCGCCATACGATCGGCGGCGTGATCCGCGCCCGCGAACTGCACCCGTGGCCCTCGACGGCGGCCGAAGCCGTTGCGATCCAGGAACGGCTTCGGCCGCTCGTGCGCTTCGACGGCGAGCCCGCGGAGGTGCGCACGGCGGCGGGCCTGGACGTCGCCTACCGCGACGACTCGGGACGGCTGGTCGCGGCGGTAACGGTCGTCGATGTGGCAACACTGTCCGTTGTGGACAGTGCCATCGTGCGCGGCGAGACTGATTTTCCTTATGTGCCAGGACTGTTCGCATTCCGTGAAGCGCCGTCGTTGCTGCGGGCCCTCGCCGAGCTGTCGGTGGTGCCGGACGTCCTGGTCTGCGACGGGCAGGGCCTGGCCCACCCGCGCCGCTTCGGCTTGGCCTGCCACCTGGGCGTGCTGACCGACCTCCCGAGCATCGGGGTCGGCAAGACGGCGATGGGGCGCTACGAGCCGCCGGGTGAGGCACGCGGGGCGTGGTCGCCGCTGCGCATGGACGACGAAGTCGTCGGCCGGGCGCTGCGGACGCAGCGCGGCGTGAAGCCGGTGTTCGTCTCCGTCGGCCACCGCTTCACCCTCGACGGGGCCTGCGACCTGGTGCTCCGCCTGGCGCCGAAGTACCGCCTGCCGGAAACGACCCGAACGGCCGATCACCTGGGCAGGACGGCCGGCTAGGTCAAGGTCGGATGCCGCGCACGCCGGTCAGCCTTCGTCGTCCTGCTCTCCGCTGGTGATGACGTGGTTCGGCAAGTACTCCGAGTCAACGGTGACCGCCATCCCGATGTCATGCGCGATGGCGGCCATCGCCGTCAACGGCAGGGAGAAGAAGCCATCGGGATCGGTGGCGCGCTGGCGATCACCGGTCCAGAACTCCTTGTGGTGCTCGACGGCTTGCGCGAGAGCGGTGTTGAAGGCTTCGGCCTCTTGCGTCGCAAGGTAGTGCAGCACCTTCATCTGCGGGTAGTAGATCCGCAGTGCGAGTTCGAGCGCGTCGGGTCCGACGGTATCCGGATCGGTATCGGCCAGCGCGGTGTTCAGCTTGGTCAGCGCATCGTCATCGCGGAGGCAGAACGCGGCGACGGCGTTCGCCCAGCTGTAGAAGAAAGCCGGGAATGACGAGTCATTGTCCCGAAGCGTGTCCACGGGGTAAACGCAGAGCTCGTCGGAGCTCAGCTCGTCGCGGGAGATCAAGCAGGCCCACAGGCTTTCCAGCCAGACAGGCGGAGTGTGGTCGGTGGTCGGGCCGGTCGCCTTGAGCGCCATCCGTTCCCGGATCGTGAAGTCGAATTCGCCGCTCGGCAGTTTTGCAGTGGCGAAGAAGGCGCTGCCGGCGGCTCCCGACAGGGAAAGCGACTCGCGGAACTCGGCGGATTCCCCGGCGGGATCGAAGGCAGACCTGAATCGTGTTCGGAGAAGTGCTTTTCGCTGGACGGATTCGAGCATCCCCGGGTACTCGGCGACATCACCGAGGTTTCGCTCGACGATTCTCGCCAGCTTGCCCTCCCTGGCCCTGGCGTTCTCCACGTCGAGATCGTGCCGCTTGATCTGCGTCATCGAGCTACGTCCCTTGCTCGTCGGTGCGCGGGGAAAGGTCGAACTTCGACGAATCATAGCCCGCGAACACGTCCTTGCCGTCTGGTCCGGTCGTGACCTTGGCCTTCACCAGGCGGTAGTCGACGGTTTCCTTCTTGAGCGCCTGATCGAGGGCGTCCGCGACGTCGTCGTCGCCGCGCTTTTCCATCTCCTTCACGATGGCTTCGTAGTAAGGCCGGGTGCCCTGCTCGACTCTTCGTCCATCTAGGTCCAGCCGGTTTCCCAGGTCCGCGTGGGGCGCCTTCGCCTCGATCACGACGACCGTGCCATCGGGACTGATTGCGATCTTGTCGAAGACGCCGGAACCTTCGCCGGTGATGACGTTCGTCTTCGTCGGGTCGAAGTCGTTCGGCGGGCAGGTGTTGACGTTCGGATCGTCGACGTCGATGCCGTAGCGGTTCTTCAGCTCCAGATCGGCGGCTTGATCGCCGAGCGTCTCGCTCTTCTTGGTCGCATCGGCGTACGCTTGGCTGCGCTCCTCGGTGGCCTTCTCGCTCGGGTCAGGCTTCTCAGCCTCGTAATTGTCCTTCTTGTTCTTGAGGTTATCCAGTGCATTTTCGCGGTCGCGAACCGCGTCCTTGAAGGCTTCTTGTTCTGCCGGAGTTGCGGTGTGCGGATCGGTCTTGCCGTCGAATCGGTGGAATTCTTTGATCTGGTCGTCCGCGACGATGATGTTTCCCTCGTTGTCGCGGCGGAGGAGCGGCACCTGGTCCTTGTTGAAGTCGGTCTGATCCTCGTTCTTCCGGTGGAAGGTGCCGTCCGAGCGCTCGTCGTAGTACTTATTCCGGTATTCGGGGTCGTGGATGCGATCGTCGACGTTCTCCTTGAAATTCGGAGAATTCGGATTCTCGACGTCCGTCAGTTTCGGATCGATCTTGCGGCGACCCCGGGCGTCGGCGTCCTCGGGGCGTGCGCCCGGGTCTTCGCCGTTCTTGGTCGGGTGGAACGCGTCGTCGCTGGCCGGGGACTTGGTGCCGTCCGGGCTGTGGGTTTCCCAGCCGCCGTCCGGCGGCCAGGTGGGGCCGCCGTCCGGGGCACGGCTGGTCGAGAAGACGCGGCCGTTGGAGTCCGTCCAGGCCAGGCCCTTCGGGGCTGTGACGTCCACGCCCAGCTTCTTGGCCAGGTCGCTGGCGAAGTCGCTGGAGTCGCAGCTGACCAGGCGGATCGGGCTCTCGCCGTCCCAGCCGGAGCGGCGCAGCACGTCGGCGAACTCGTCGGGCGAGTAGCTGCGCCCGCCGATCTCGATGCGGCCGTCGGGGCCCATGTGGGCGTCGACGGTCGTGTGCTTGCCATCGCCGGGAACCCGGTCGGCGAGGTCCTGGTGGTTCGGGTCGGTGTGACCCGACATGCCCGCGTCGGTCTGCTTGAGGTTGTCGACACCCTCGTCGATCTTCTGGTCGTACTCGGGCGTGCCCGGCTCCGGCTTGTCGGCGTCCGGCTCGTGCGGCTTGTCCGCGTCGTCCTTCGGCTTGTCCGTCGTGTCGGGCTCGCGTTGGGAGTCCGGGCCGTCCTTCGGCTTGTCCGCGTCCGGGCCCTTCGAGTCCGGCTGGTTGGACGTGTCCGGCGACTTGGTGCCGTCCGGGGACTTCGTCGGGTCCGGGCTCTTGGGCGAATCCAGCGCCTTCGTGGTGTCCGGGCTTTTCGTCGAGTCCGGTGTCTTGGTGGTGTCCGGCTTCGAGCCGGGGCCGCCCGCGTCGGGGCGTTGGCCCGGCCCGCCGTTCGGGCCGGTGGGGCGCTGGTTCGGTGCGTCGGGGCGGGATCCGGGCGCGTCGGTGCGCGGCGTCGGAGCGTCGGAGCGTGGCGCACCGGGGTCTCCCGGCGCACGGCCGTCGGGGCCCGTCGGCCGGGGCGAGCCGGTCGGTCCGCCGTTCGGACGGGGCGGTGCGTCCGGTCCCGCCGATCCGCGGGGCGCCGCGGTGGGGCGTTCCGGCGTGCGGGTGCCGCTGCCCTCGGGGCCGCGCGGGCGCGGCGGAGCGTCCGGAGTGGACGGTGGGCGTCCGGCCGCACCGGGGCTGCCCGGCGTGCCGGTCCAGCCGCCTCCAGAACCCGGACGGCTTCCGCCGCCGCTCGGGCTGGTGCCACCGCCGCCGGCGCCACCGCCGTGCATGCCGCCACCACCCATCGCGCCGCCCGCCGGGGCTCCGGCGTTCGGCTGATCGGTGCGGGGAGCGCTGGGCGGTGGTGCGGTCTGCGGAGCCGCCGCGGGTGCGTCCACACTGGACGAGCTCGTGCCGGACGGGTCGCTCGGCCGGTCGAAGGACGACGGCGAGTGGCTGCCGCCGCCACCGGAACCTCCGCTGTGCGTCCCGCCGCCGCCCGGCGATCCGCCGCCGTGCGGGGCGGAGCTGCCGCTCGGCGAGCCACCCGCGTCGGGGCTGGAGCCGCCGCCGTGCGGGCTGGAGCCGCCGCTGGGGCTGCTGGCGAGGTCACCGGAGAACGCGGTGTTGCGGCCGTCCGGCGCGTGCCCGCCGCTGGGCGATCCGGAGGACCCGCCCCCGGGGTGGCTGCCCGAGCCTGGGCCGTCTGGTGAGGAGCTGCTGCTGGGGTGGCTGCCCGAGCCGCCCGAGTGCGGCGCGGAGCCGTCAGGCGAGGAGGTCGGCCTGCTGCTGTCCGGTGACGAGCTCGACGAGTGCGAGCCGCCCGAGTCCGTGCTGCTGGAGCTCGACGAACCGCTGGACGACGAGTCGGAGTGCGAGCTGCCGGAATCGCCGCTGCTCGACCGGCCGTCGCCGCCGGAGCCAGTGCCGTCCGAGCTGGATCCCGAACCGCTGGGGTCGGAGCTGGAGCTGGAGGAGCTGGATCCGTCGCTGCCCGATCCCGAACCGCTGCCGGAACCGGAGTCGCCGCCGGAGCCCGACCCCGATCCGTCGCTACCGGATCCGGAGCCCGATCCGTTGCCGGACCCAGTACCGCCGGAGCCCGATCCGTTGCCGCCGGACTCGGAGCCCGATCCGTTGCCGGACCCAGTACCGCCCGAGCCGGAGCCGCCGTCGCTGCCAGAGCCGCCATCTCCGCCGATGTTCGGGCCGCCGCCCGTCCTGGCGTTGTGCTTGCCGACGACGTTGGTGCCGAAGGCGTCGTCGAACTTCTTCCAGGCGCCCTCGGCGAAGTTGTCGGCGAGCTTGCCGGGGGCGTCGACGACCTTCTTGATGCCCTTGCCGAGCTTCTTGAGGATCTTGCCCAGGACCTCGACCATCTTGGCGATCTTCGGCGCCACGTTCTTGATCGTCTTGACCAGCTTCTGGACGACTTCGCTGATCTTCGAGACGGTCTTGGAGATGAACGCGGTCGCCTGGGCGACGATCACCGGGGTGCCGAGCCCGAAGGTGCACAGCGCTTCCAGCGCGTAGGTGATCAGCCGCGAGACGCAGTCGGCGACCAGGTCGCGGACGAATTCGCGGACGAACGAGACGACCTCGCCCATCACCGTCACGACGGTGCTCAGGATGCCGGCGAGCTCGCTGGCATCGTTGAGCGCGCTGGCCTTCTCCTCGGCGTGCTTGCGGTAGGCGTCACCGGCGGCGCCGGTCCACTCCGAGGTGTCGCCCTGGACGGCGCCGTTGTACTCCTCCGCGGCCTGCTTGACGGCTTCGGAGACCTTCTGCCAGGTCGCGCCGTAGGCCTTGACTCCGTCCGGGTCGCCGGCGAACCAGTCCAGCGCCTCCTTGAGCGGCTGCACGTGTTCGATCAGGAACGAGACGCCGTAGGAGGCCAGCGTGCCGATGGGGTCCATGACCATGCTGGCCACTTCCATCGCGGCACCGCCGTAGGCGAGCCCTGCCTCTACCCAGCTGGATTCGTCGTTGAGGCTGGTGACGTCGTGGTAGGACTCCAGGATGCCGACGCCCTTGATGCTGTCGGGCGTCTCGTTCGGGTCCTTGGGGAGGGTGTCCTCGGTTACGACGAGCGGATTGTCGGCCATCACTGCATCCCGCTGAACATCGAGCTGTTGCCGTCATCGGTGGACTGGTAGTCCTCGGCGGCGCCGCGCACGTTCTCGGCGGTGTCTTGCATCGCCTCCACGGCCTTCTGCAGCGTCTCGACGCCGTACTGCTCCACGGGCTGCAGCATCAGCGCGAAGGGCTGGCACAGGATTCCGTAGGCGTCGTTGTTCATCGTCACCTGCTGCGACGCGTCGACGGCGACGTTCAGCTGATCGACGACACCGTCCACTTTGGATGCGTGCGATCGCAGGTTCTCGATGACGACGTTCATCTCGTCGGCCATCGTCGGCTCCCCTCAGTGCGGAACTCAGCGCAGGAACGAACCACCGCTGAAGTCGTCATCGTCGAAGTCGTCCGGACGGCGGCGCGACGGCCGCTGCTGCTGTTGCGGAGGCTGTTGCGGAGGCGGCGGCGCGGCGGGACGTTGCGGGGGTTGTTGCCGCTGCGGCGGTTCCTCGTAGTCGTCTTCCAGCCCGAACTGCATCTCCGGCACACCGGAGCCGTGCCCCTGCGGCCCGTCCTCGGTCGCGGGCGGTTCCGGGAAGTTCTTGCGGGCCTCGCCGAGCACGTGCTGGGCGGCGGAATCCTCCAGCCCGACCGTGCCCGCCACGGCCTGCTGCATGAGTTCGGGGATCTTCGCCTGCGCGGTCTGCACGGCGCGCATGATCTCGGCGGCGAGCTTCGGCATCGGGCGGTTGCTGGCGTTCTCGGAGAGCTGCAGGTTCTGCAGGATGCCGTTCGAGGCGATGGTCACCTGGATCGCGCCGTCGCGGGACGTCTCGGTCACCGAGATCTGCTCGATCTCCTGCTGCATCCGGCCGAACTTCTCGGCCTTCTCCGCCGCGCGTTCCTGCCACTGCTGGACCATGCGCTCGGCGGCGCCGATGTCTTCAACCACGCGTCCTCCCCGGCAGAACCCCCCCTGTTCCGAAAAGAATGACGCGTTGGGAAACTGTTCGGATCCACCAGGCGACGCAAATGGATCGAACAGATCAGCTTGTTAAGCCAAATGGTCTAATAATTGTGCGCAAAGGTAGCTCGGCGGGTTCATCGTGACCCGATCGTCCTGTGTGGACGCCGAGCCGCCTCATCCGGCCGTCAGGATCCCGTCCCGCAGCACCGGCGCCCGCCCGCTGCAGTCGACCTCAGCGGCCAGCGAGACATCGTGCGCGAACCCCCACTCCGCGAGCTCGCGGCCGGACTCGCAGTCGGCGAGCATGGCGCCGATCTCGCCCGACACGGCCTGGAACGCCGCTGCGGCCAGCTCGGCTTCGGGAGAGCGCCGTCCTGGCAGCGCCGAGATGATCGCGCCCGCACCGAGTTGATCCTCGATAGCCGGGCGCAGCTGGCCGTCTCGCCGCTCTCCGGCGGCGACGATTCCGATCGGGCCGCCCACCCGCGCTGCCGCGCGGGCCACGGCGCCGGCGTTGCGCAGGCAGCCCGCGAACACGGTGGCCCCGGTGGCGACGGCCTCGGCGCACAGCGTCGCGCCGTTCGGCGACGGAAGCCCCAGCAGCACGTCAGGTGTCAGGGTGCGAAGCGACGACGGGCTCAGCGACCACTCGTCGAGGCTGCGGGGACGCGCGAGCACGACGTCGTCGGGCGCCGACTCGTCCTGCCAGCGCAGCGGCATGACCCGGGCGCCGGTGCCCGTCGCCACGTCGACCGCCGTCGAGAAGGACAGGACGTCGACGACCACGAGCACCGGGTGGTCCGCCATGGCCCGCAGGCCGGGCAGGGCCCAGTCGGTGTGCACATCGATGCTGGTCACGGTCGGTAGCGTAACCGGGGTGTGCGGGGGCGGTGGGCCGTTTGGCAGACTGCCCGCGTGCGCGTCTACATCGGCTCCGACCATGCTGGCTACGAACTCAAGAACCACCTCGTCAAGTGGCTGACCGACAAGGGTCACGACGTGACCGACATCGGTCCGGCGGAATACGACGCCCAGGACGACTACCCGCCGTTCTGCGTCGAGACCGCCCGCCGCGTCGTCGCCGACGAGGGCAGCCTCGGGCTGGTCCTCGGCGGATCCGGCAACGGCGAGCAGATCGCCGCGAACAAGGTCCCCGGCGCCCGCGCCGCGCTGGCCTGGAGCGTCGAGACCGCGAAGCTCGCCCGGCAGCACAACAACGCGCTGCTGGCCGGCATCGGTGCGCGGATGCACACCGTCGACGAGGCCGAGCAGATCGTCGAGGCCTTCCTGACCACCGACTTCGAGGGCGGCCGGCACCAGCGCCGGATCGACCTGCTCACCGACTACGAGAAGACCGGCGAGCCCCCGGCCCTGCCCGGCAACTGATCCCATGGCGCCGGCACGTCCGACCGCGGCGCTGCTGACACCTCTGGTGGCGGCGGCGGGAACCGCGGTCGGCGTGCTGGCGCTCTTCTTCGGGCAGCGCGCGCTCGCGCCCGTCCTCGCGGGCGGCCCCGGCGCGACCTGCACCGAACCCGACTGCCTGCTCGGGGTGGGAGTGTGGCTGATCGTGGGCGGCGTCGTCGCGGTGTGCGCCTCGTCGCTGGCCGGCGCGGTGTTCCGGCATCCCGACCGACCGGTCCGGCGCGGCCTGTTCGTCGCGCTGTGGTGCCTGGCGGCGTACCTCGTGGAGTCGGTCGTGCTGTGGATCCTCGCCTGACGCGGACGGACTGTTGACATGCCTGAAGGCCACACGCTGCACCGGCTCGCCGGGCTGCACGGCGACCTGTTCGCCGGCACGGAGGTCCAGGTGCGCAGCCCGCAAGGGCGGTTCGCCACCAGCGCCTCGCTGCTGACCGGCTCGGTGTTCGAGCGGGCCGAGGCGCACGGCAAGCACCTGTTCCACTTCTACGGCCCGGATCGGGTCGTCCACGTGCACCTCGGGTTGTACGGCACGTTCACCGAGTCCGAACTCCCGCTGGCCGAGCCCCGCGGCCAGGTGCGGATGCGCATCATCGGCCGCACGCATTGGACGGACCTGCGTGGGCCCACCGCGTGCGAGCTGCTGACCGGCGAGGAGGTCGCCGCGCTGCGCGGGCGGCTGGGACCGGACCCGCTGCGCCGCGACGCCGATCCCGAGCGGGCGTGGCAGCGGATCTCGCGTTCCCGCACCAGCATCGCCGCACTGCTGATGGATCAGAAGGTGCTGGCCGGCGTCGGCAACGTCTACCGAGCGGAAGTGTTGTTCCGGCACGGGATTCCGCCGTACACGCCGGGTCGCTCGCTCGGGCGCGAGCGGTGGGAGGCGATCTGGGCCGACCTCGTCGAGCTGATGGCCGACGGGGTGCGGGTGGGGCGCATCGACACGGTGCGCCCGGAGCACCTGCCGGAGGTCACCGGCCGGGCGCCGCGGCAGGACCGGCACGGCGGCGAGGTCTACGTCTACCGGCGAGCGGGGATGCCCTGCCTGCTGTGCGGCACGCCGGTGGCGATGGCGGACCTGTCGGCCCGCAAGCTCTACTGGTGCCCCACCTGCCAGGAAACCTGACTCCTGCCTCCTCGGAGGTGCGCAACTTCAATGGAAACTGCGGTTCTCCGGCGCGTCGGGCCCGCCGACGGGGAGTCGGTGTCCAGTGGTTTCAATGGAAACCTCAGTTCAGTTTCAATTGAGGTTTTTCCAACCTCGATTTGCGTGGCGGCGCGGGTGGCGGAACCTCAGCGTCCGCCTGGCTGTGGGTGCCCTGACTTATGTATGCCAATACACGGCGTCAGGGCCGTCCTCGCCAGGCGAACGCTGAGAACCCGCGGCGGTGCCAGTTGCGAAGGGGCCCGAAAGCGCCTGACGGCGCTTGGCGACGGCACGCACTCAGGCGCAGGTCAGACACCGCAGCTGCGGTACCCGACCAGGATGAAAAACCCTCATTGAAACTGATGTCCAGTTCCGTTGAAACTGCGGGTCGTCGCCTGCGGCGTCGGAATCGTCAGATGTCGAAGTCGCCCATGTCGAAGCCGCCTGCGTCAAAGCCGCCAGCGTCGAAGCCGCCAGCGTCGAAGCCGCCAGCGTCGAAGCCGCCAGCGTCGAAGCCGCCAGCGTCGAAGCTGCCGGCGTCGCTCGGGTCTCCGCCGTCGAAGCCCTGGTCGCCGATGCCCTGGTCGCCGTCGGCTCCCAGGCCGTCTTGGAAACCGTCCGCGTACGCGGCTTCCGCCGGGACTCCCGCCATGCCGCCGAACAGGGCGCCCATCAGCACGAACGAGCCCACGCCCCAGGCGCCCGCGACCAGCGCAGGCTTCCACCACGGCTCGCTGTACCAGCCCTGCGGCACCGGCCGCCCGGCGACCGTGCCGCCCGGGTAGTAGTGCGGCGTCTGCTCGGTCGGGTTCGGCGACGCCGCCTGGTGCCGGCCCTCCACCTCGACGTCGCGGTACTCGGTGACCTTGCCCGCGCCGTGCTGGCCTGACAGGTCGGGCAGTTCCGGGCCCGGGTCCATGTCCATCGCGACCCGCGCCGCCCGCACGTAGTACAGGCCTTCCAGCGCGGACTCCGTGGTCAGGCGCGCCTGCGCGGCGGTGTTCGCCCGGTCGAGCTGGGAGATCGCCGCGCCGTGCCGTTCGGCCGCGTCGGCGAGGGCCTGCTTGGCCGCCTCGTTGGTGCCGACCAGGTTGAGCACCTGCCCGCCCAGCCGCTCCACCCAGCGCCGCGCTTCGGCCTTGGCGTCCTCCAGCTGCTTCTGCTGGTGCGCCACGGCCTTCTGGCGGGACCACCAGACCGCGGCGACGATCACCACGAGGGCGATCACGATGATGATGGTTGCGGTCACCCGTGCCTCCCGTTCCGGCGGACGCGCTGATTTCGACAGTACGCCGCCGGAACGAGGTGCAGTCGGGTCAGAAGCTCTCCTGGCAGTGCGGGGCGTCCTCGGTGGCGAACGCGCGGGAGGCTTCGAGCAGAGCGCCGGGGGCGAGTTCGGCGACCCGTCCGGAGCGCGCCAAGCCGGCCAGCGTGTTCCCGCCCAGGTACGCCGCGGCCAGGTCGGTGACGTCCAGCTCGAGCTGGCCGGGATCGTCGGTGCGGGAGAGCTTGGCGATGCCGTCGGAGCCGGCGGTCAGCCGCCACCGGCCCGCGTTCCACGGGCAGAACCGGTCGGTGATGTCGAGCACGACGTCCACCGGGGCCGAGTACCGCCGCGCGGCCAGCGCGCGGTCGACGTCGACGAGCCGCACCCACAGCCCGTCGAGGATCTGCCGGCTCGCCGCGCGCGGGTCGGCGAGCATGCCCACCACCGGCTCGTCGAGCGCGGCCTTCGGCCAGTTCACCTCGCCGACCAGGTCGATGTCGAGCAGGTACCGCCACAGCGCGGCGTAGGCATGCGGGGTCGCCGCGACGAGTTCCAGCACCTGCAGCTGGTAGGCGGGGCCCCGGGTGGTCCACTCGGGCTTGGGGCGGTAGATGACGTAGCCGTCGGGGTGCAGCGCGAACCTGGCCCGGCCCAGGTCGCCGCGCTCGGCGCGGTCGTCGATCATCCGGACCTCCCAGGAGCCGTCGCCCCGGGACAGCCAGCCGGTGCGGGTGGCGGCCACCTCCGGGTAGCGCCGGTGGGCGAACTCCAGCGCGGTTTCCCGGTCGGCCTCCCGGACCCGTCGCTCATCGACGTCCACAGTAGACAGAAATGCGGCGCCGCGGGGCAGGCTCAGGCGGGTTTCGTAGCTGGCCAGGCCGTAGCCGAAGCGTCCGTAGATGGAGCCCTCTGAGGCGTACAGCGCGGCGAGCCCGGTGCCGTCGGCGTGCACCTCGTCGAGCTGGGCGCGCATCAGCGAGGTCAGCACGCCGCGCCGCCGGTGGCCCGGCTTGACCCCGACCGCGGTGATGGCCGCGACCGGGTGCTGCGCCGGGCCGGGCACGGTGATGTCCAGGGAGAACCGCCCGGCGACGCCGATCAGCTCGTCGCCGTCGAAGGTTCCGTGTGCCAGCGATGGGTCGAAGACCTCGCGGTAGCGCTCCATCGCGGGATCCCGGCTGTCGTCCAGGAAGGCCGCGGTGAACACCGCGAAGAAGCTCTCGTAGTCGCCGGTCGAAAGTTTTCTCGTGGTGAGGTCCGCCATGTGGCGTTCTTACCGCCGACGAGCCGTTCGTGCGACCCGTTTTCCGGTCAGGCGCCGAGCGGGACCTCGGCGATGGTCTCCCACTCGGAGCACGAGTGGTCCCGGTTGAGCTTGACCAGCGACAGCGAGGGCACCTTCGCCGTGGTCGGCTCCACCGCGGTCGCGCTGAGCGTGGCGATGGCGAAGATCGCCGGGCCGTCCGTGGTGGAGTGGGCGAGGCTCACGTGCTTGTCGACGTCCTCGGGCTCCGCGGGCAGCGGCGTCTCACCGATGGCCTCGGCGGTCGCTTCCCGCACCGCGGCGCGGAGTTCGAGCACCGTCGACTGCGGTTCGGCCGGCAGCGACAGCGACTCCGGCAGCACCACGGCGTGGTGGAACGCCAGGGTCAGGGGCAGCACCGACGCCAGCCGCGGCCGGGCGGCGGCCAGCAGCGCCTCGATGCGGTCTTCGCCGATCTCGTCGGTGAAACCGATCTCCTGCACCAGGATGTGCATCCATTCCAGCGGGACGAGGTCGAAGCCCGGCAGGTCGCGCAGGGCGTACTGGTAGTCGTTCACCAGCTTGCGCAGCCCGGGTTGGTCGGCCAGCGGCAGCAGCCACGCGTAGCCGGTGCGCCCGGCGCGCCAGCCCGGGCGCCAGCGGGCGTGATTGCGGACCTGATCGGCGTGTGGCATGTCGGTCACCCCTCACATACTGCCCGGGCCGGTCCGGGCGTGGGGCGAGCTTGAGCTATCTCACGGTTTCCGAGGGCTCGCGTTCACCCTGCCGTGCCTTCGCCACCGGAGTGTCCAAGCTGGCCGCCGCGTCGGAGTCTCGCACGCGCAGCCCCAGCAGCAGCCCCAGCCCGGCGAAGACCACCGAGACCAGGAACGCGCCGTGGTAGGCGCCCAGGTGCGCCGCGGCGACCTGGCCGACCGCGGCGGGATCCACTGTGGACGTGCCGCGCTCGGTCAGCACCACCAGCACGGTGGCGACGATCGCGGTGCCCAGCGCGGTGGCGACCTGCCTGCTGACGTTGAACATCGAGCTGGCCTGACCCATGGAAGGACCGGAGATCCGGGCGAAGGTCGCGGTCTGCACCGGCGTCATCAGCAGCCCCATCGCCACGCCCTGCACCGCGAGCAACGCGACGAGGAACCACAGCGAGGTGTCGACGCCCTGCAGCTGCAACCCGATCCCGATCACCACCTGCACGGCGAACCCGGCCAGGATCAGCCGCTTCGGCCCGACGCGACCGTAGATCCGGCTGATCACCTGGGTGGTCAGCAGCATGGTGATGGCCTGCGGCATCAGCACGAGCCCGGCGTGCATGGGCGACACCCCGCGCAGGTTCTGCAGGTACAGCGGGATGAGGAAGAGCACCCCGAACATCGCGCCGGTCTGGCACAGCAGCAGCAGGTTGCCTGAGCGGAACAGCCGGTCGGTGAGCAGCCGGAGGTCGAGCATCGGGGCGCGCACGGTCAGCTCCCGCCAGACCAGCCCGCTGATGAGCAGCACCGCGGCGATGAGGCTCAGCCAGACCTGCGGCTCGCCCCACCCGAGCTGCGCGCCCTGGTCGAGGCCGTAGAGCAGCGTGGCGAGCCCGGCGCCGGCGAGCACGAACCCGGGCAGGTCGAACCGGCCGGGATCGCGACGCGCCTCCTCCTTCAGGAAGAGAACGGTGAACAGCAGCGCCAGCGCCCCGACGGGAACGTTGATGAAGAAGATCCAGCGCCAGTTGGCGTATTCGACGAGGAGGCCGCCGAGCACGGGCCCGAGCATGGGGGCGACGGTGATCGGGATGGAGAGCACGGCGCCGGCCTTGGCGCGCTCGTTGGGCGGGAATGCGCGGAACAGCATCGCCTGGCCGACGGGCACCAGCATGCCGCCGCCGACGCCCTGGAGCACCCGGGCGGCGATGAGGTGCCACATCTCGGTGGACACCCCGCAGAGCACGGAAGCGAAGGTGAAGATCACGACGGCGGCCTGGAAGGTCCGTTTGCTGCCGAACCGGTCGGCGATCCAGCCGGAGGAGGGGATGAAGACGGCGAGGCTGATCATGTAGCCGGTGAGGATCCACTGCAGGGCAGCGGCGTCGACGTCGAACTCCCGCCCCAAGGTGGCCAGGGCGACGTTGAGGATGGTGACGTCCAGGATCTGCATGATCAACGCCAGCACGAAGGTGATGCCGACTAACCACTTGTACTCGAGCCGCCGCACAAAACCCCCAAGATCGAAAGAAGAAGAGGAAGACCACCGACCGGCCGACGAGCGCCCGCCCGACCGCAAAGCGACCGAGACCCGGCCAGGGCCCAAGCCTCCCGCAACCCCCTGACAAAACCCAAAGCCTTTTTATTCCCCAAAAGCCCCAAAATCACGCCCAACAACCCAAACGACCACAAACCCCCAACCCCACCCAAAGCAGCGACGAAGCGGCCCGACCCAGGAGCGGCGAGCAAACCCAAGGGCTCCGGGACCGCGCCGCCGGCGGAGAAGCCCGGGCACGCGGCAGGGCAGAGGCCGCCGTTTTCGCGAGAAACCGGCGCGGGCCCCGCGTAGGAGCGCCGCTTTCGCGCGAAAACGCCCCCCGGACAGAGAGGGAAGAGGCGGGCCATCAACACGACGCGAAGCGGGCACACACCGGCTCCACCCGCGAAGCGGCACTTCCGCCAACATCAGCCGCGAAGCGGCACCGCCAGAGGAAGCGGCGCAGAAGAGGCCAGACATCTCGTCCGGCGGCGAAGAGGTGCGCATCTGCTCCAGCCGCGAAGCGGCGCGCCCACCAACGCCAGCCGCGAAGCGGCACCACGAACTGTCAACGAAGGCGAGAAGCGCCACCACCAACTGACAAGGAAGCCGTGAAGCGGCACCACGAACTGTCAGTGAAGGCGAAGAGGTGACGTTCTGCCTCGGCCACGAAGCCCCAAGGCTGGTCGGAAACCCAGGCGAGGAGCAAGGAAGAGACGCCCCCGCACCGTGGGGGGTGTGGGGGGCTCGGCCCCCCACGGCAAAGGCGAAGAGTAAAGGTCTGGAGGGCGAAGCCCGACAGACACAACAAACCCAACTCGGAGCGGGCGACGGGAATCGAACCCGCGTAGCCAGTTTGGAAGACTGGGGCTCTACCATTGAGCTACGCCCGCGTGCCGGTTTCGCCTGTCCCTCGCGGGTTCGGCGACCTTGCGTGCCACAGCTTAGCGGGTCGCGATAGGCTCTTCGCAACGCACCCGGTTCTTCCGGGTGTGCCGCACGTCGGACGGGGTGTGGCGCAGTTTGGTAGCGCACTCGCTTTGGGTGCGAGGGGTCGTGGGTTCAAATCCCGCCACCCCGACGTCGCGGCCGGCCGCTCGCCTGCAGGTGGGTGGCCGGTTTTCTTTTGCCCGTCGGCGGGCCGGGCGCGGTGATGCGCGTCGCAGCGGGTGGCTGTGGTTCGTAACGCTCCGTCGCGGGCGGCCGATTCCTCCGTCGTGCGCGATTGGAGTGTGGTCGGGTTCCGCGTTCAGCCGCCTGCTTTGGCGGTGTGCGTGGTGCTGGGCGCCGCCGTGGCTTTCCTGGTCGTGGTGTCGTTGTGGGTGCCTGGTCCGCCGGGTTCGACCGAGTTGGCGCCGCCGGACGGGATCATGACCGCGGTGACGCCGACTCGGTTGGGTTCTGCGGCGGGTGCGTTGGCCGGCCGTTGATGGTTTCGGCGGTGCAGGTGGTGGGGCGGATCGCTTTCTTCCCGCAGCTGTTGGGGCGCGGTGGGTCGAGTTCGTGTTCGCGGACCGCGACCTGCCAGCTGCGGCCGTCCTGGTGGCCGATCGTCACCTGGCCGTTCGCCTCGCCGGTGACGCGCAGGGCGTCGGCGAGGTATTCGCCGATGTGCTCTCGGATGGCGAGTTCGGCGGTTTGGCCGGCGCGGGTCCACGACGACCGGCCGCGGCAGTGGTCGAGCACGACCTTGCCGACCGCGGCGGAGGACAGCACCGCTTCGGCGGCGGGCGCGGTCAGCCGCCCGTAGGTGTAGCCGCTGGGCAGCACGACCGCGGCGGGCGCGAAGCGGTGTCCGCCGGTGTGCGTGGATTCCCAGATCGAGCCGTCGTGGCGGCCGGCGAGCTCGGTGATGAGTTCACGGCCGAGCAGTGCGCAGCACCGGTCGCGGCGGCCGTTGGTGCACACCAGCAGCAGCGGGTCGGCGACGGGCCGGCCCCAGCCGTCGTGGTGGCCGGCGGCGATCCGGCCGAAGTCGAGTTCGAGCAGCTCGGCGGGGTTGTCGACGGTCGCGGTCCGCAGCCAGCAGGTGCCGGGGGCGGTGTGCGCGAGGAACACCCGGCGCGGCTTGCCGTCGGCGGTGTCCGCGTGCCTGCCGGGCTGCCGGATGAGCTGGATCCGCACACCGTGCTCGTCGGTGCGCGCGGACAGCGCCCGCCCCAGTTCGGGGTCCAGGTGGCTCTGGACCAGCGCGTTGTGGCCCCAGGGGCCGCGCTGTTCCAGGCACAGCCAGCTGCCTGCCACCGCGGCGGTGCCGGGCAGCGGCTCGGCGAACGTCTCGGACAGGGCGGCGCAGGTGGCCGCGTCGGCTGCGGTGTGGTGCACGTTTCCACTCAAGCACGAATGGGCGCCCGATGGTTAGGTGAGGCTGTCCAACGCGGGTTGTGGCAACCCCGGGCCGTGTGCCCCGGCGGGAAGCAATAGACTCGGAGGTCAGCCCGGCATCGTTGGACGTGGTGGTATGCCGCGCCCGTTGTAAGCGCCGGGAATCAAGCACGTTCGCACTAGGAGACCACGTGAAGAGCACCGTCGAGCACCTGAGCCCGACGCGCGTCCGGATCAACGTCGAGGTGCCGTTCGACGAGCTCAAGCCGAACTTCGACCGCGCGTACAAGGCACTCGCCCAGCAGGTCCGCATCCCCGGCTTCCGGCCGGGCAAGGTCCCGGCGCGGGTGCTGGAGAGCCGCATCGGTCGGGGCCCCGTGCTCGACGAGGTCGTCAACGAAGCGGTCCCGGCGAAGTACCTGGAGGCGGTCAACAGCAGCGAGGTGCGCACCCTCGGTCGCCCGGACATCGAGGTGACCAAGATCGAGGACGGCGCGGAGATCGCGTTCACCGCCGAGGTCGACGTCCGTCCGGAGATCACCGTGCCCGCGTTCGGCGAGCTGTCGGTGAGCGTTGACGACGTCGAGGTCACCGAGGAAGAGGTGACCGAGCAGCTCGACTCGCTGCGCGCCCGCTTCGGCACCCTGGCCGGGGTCGAGCGCCCCGCCCAGGAAGGCGACTTCGTCAGCATCGACCTGGCGGCCACCGTCGACGGCGAGGACGTCGAGGACGCCAAGACCAGCGGCCTGTCCTACGAGATCGGCTCGGGCCAGCTCATCGAGGGCATCGACGACGCGCTGATCGGTGCCGGCGAGGGCGACACTAAGACGTTCACCACGAAGCTGGTGGCCGGCGAGTACGCGGGCAAGGACGCCGAGGTTTCGGTCGTGCTGAACTCCGTCAAGGAGCGCCAGCTGCCCGAGGCCGACGACGAGTTCGCCCAGATGGCCAGCGAGTTCGACACCGTCGAGGAGCTCATCGCCGACCTGCGGGAGCGGCTGGGCCGGGTCAAGAAGATGCAGCAGGGCATGCAGGCCCGGGACAAGGTCCTGGACGCGCTGCTGGAGACCGTCGAGGTGCCGCTGCCGGAGAAGGTCGTCGAGTCGGAGATCGAGGTGCGCCAGCACGACGCGGTGCACCCGTTCGACCACGACGAGGCGCGCTTCGAGGAGTGGCTCGGGCAGCAGGAGAAGACCCGCGAGGAGTTCGACGCGGAGACCCGCACCGAGGCGGAGAAGGCGGTCAAGACCCAGCTGGTGCTGGACACCATCGCCGACGCCGAGGACGTCTCGGTCTCCGACGACGAGCTCACCCAGCGGATCATCTACCAAGCCCAGCGCTTCGGGATGAGCCCGGACCAGTTCGTGCAGCAGGCGCAGCAGTCGGGCCAGCTCGGCTCGCTGTACGCCGACGTGCGCCGCAGCAAGGCGCTGTTCTCGGTCGTGCGCGAGGCCACCGTCACGGACGCGGCCGGCAACGAGCTGGACCTGGACGAGCTGTTCGGCCCGCAGGAGTCCGAGTCGGACGAGGCGGCCGAGACCGCGAAGGCGGAGTGACCAGCCGCTCAGGCGACAACTGGATATAGAGCTAGCCGGACTGGGTGTGATCCGCAGGTGGGCGTCGGGCAAGCGGCGTTAGCCGCTTCCTGCCACCTTCGCAGCTTGCACCGCCGCGAGTTCTCAGAGGCCTTCTCGCGAGGACAACCCCGACGCGACGTATTTAGGACATACGTGCGTCGGGGATCCCGGAGCCGAGAAGGCCTCTGAGGTTCCGCTACCCGCACCGCCACGCAGGCCAGTCCGAGCAATCTCTACGCATGCTCTAAGCGAACGTGGGCGGTACTGGGAAGCTGGTGCCGCCCACGTTCGTTAGGGTCGGTTGTAGCGGATCACCCGAGAGGGAAGCAGGACATCACCTGGGGCCGCCCGACGTGCCGGCCGCGCCCGTCCACTGTGGAAGTGGGCGGAGTGGCCGATGTGGCCCCGGTGGACAACGGCCCATTGTGGGAGAAGGCAGGGAGACGTGACGCAGCACCTGACTGTTCCGACGTCCGACGCGCAGTCGCCGTCCATGCGGACGGGGACGAACGGGCTCTCGCTCAACGACTCGGTTTACGAGCGGCTGCTGCGGGAGCGCATCATCGTCCTCGGCTCCCAGGTCGAGGACTCGATCTCGAACCAGATCTGCTCGCAGCTGCTGCTGCTGGCGGCGGAGGACGCGGACCGCGACATTTCGCTCTACATCAACTCGCCGGGTGGTTCGGTGACGGCGGGCATGGCGATCTACGACACCATGCAGCTGATCAAGCCGGACGTGGCCACCGTGGCGATGGGCATGGCCGCTTCGATGGGGCAGTTCTTGCTGTCCGCGGGAGCCAAGGGCAAGCGCTTCGCGCTGCCGCACGCGCGGATCATGATGCACCAGCCGTCGGCCGGTCTCGGCGGTACGGCTTCGGACATCGAGATCCAGGCCAAGATGTTCTCCCGGCACAAGAAGGAAATGGCTCAGCTGATCGCCGAGCAGACCGGTCAGACGGTGGAGAAGATCACGCAGGACTCGGACCGCGACCGCTGGTTCACCGCGGAGGAGGCCCGCGAGTACGGGTTCGTGGACCACGTGGCGAGCGCCGCGAACCTGCCCGGCTGATCACCCCGCCCGAGACCTAGCAACGAGGAGTCACCTGTCGTGAACCCTTACGAGTCTTTGCAGTCCCGGTACGTCCTGCCCTCGTTCGTCGAGCGCACCGCGTACGGGGTCAAGGAATCGAACCCGTACAACAAGCTGTTCGAGGAGCGCATCATCTTCCTCGGCGTCCAGGTCGACGACGCGTCGGCCAACGACGTGATGGCGCAGCTGCTGTTCCTGGAGTCCGACGACCCGGATCGCGAGATCCAGATCTACATCAACTCGCCGGGTGGTTCGTTCACCGCGCTGATGGCGATCTACGACACCATCCAGTACGTCCGCCCGGACGTGCGCACCATCTGCCTCGGGCAGGCGGCCTCGGCCGCGGCGGTGCTGCTGGCGGCCGGCACGAAGGGCAAGCGCCAGGCGCTGCCGAACTCGCGCGTGCTGATCCACCAGCCGTCGGTGGAGGGCATCTACGGCCAGGTCTCCGACCTGGAGATCCAGGCCGCCGAGGTGCAGCGGATGCGGGAGTTGCTGGAGACCACGCTGGCCCGGCACACCAACCGGTCCCAGGACCAGATCCGCGAGGACATCGACCGGGACAAGATCCTGACCGCCGACCAGGCCGCCGAGTACGGCCTGATCGACGAGGTCGTGCCCTACCGCAAGCTCTCGACGCAGAAGGCGTAAGGAGATTGCACGGCTCCGCTCGCGAGGGCGGGGCGGACGGCCGGGCGTGGTGGTTGCGCCACGCCCGGCCGTCATGCACGACACGCCGGATGCGGCGCTGGTCACACCACGCTCGGCAATGGCGGACACTGTGAGTCTCCCCGAACCCGGGGAACGCCAGGTACCGTCGAAGGCACATACGGTCAGGCGCGCTACCGGACGGCGCGCCGGAGGGGACGGGGTCAGCGGTCATGGCACGTATCGGTGACGGCGGCGACCTGCTGAAGTGCTCCTTCTGCGGGAAGAGCCAGAAGCAGGTGAAGAAACTCATCGCCGGCCCCGGCGTGTACATCTGCGATGAGTGCATCGATCTCTGCAACGAGATCATCGAGGAGGAACTGGCCGAGGCGGGCGAGGTCAAGCTCGACGAGCTGCCGAAGCCGGCCGAGATCCACGAGTTCCTCGACCAGTACGTCATCGGGCAGGACCCGGCGAAGCGGAACCTGTCGGTCGCGGTCTACAACCACTACAAGCGTATCCAGGCCGGTGAGCGCCGGGAGAGCCGTGGTGAAGAGGCCGTCGAGCTGGCCAAGTCGAACATCCTGATGCTCGGCCCCACCGGCTGCGGCAAGACCTACCTGGCGCAGACGCTGGCCAAGATGCTCAACGTCCCGTTCGCGATCGCCGACGCGACGGCGCTGACCGAGGCCGGTTACGTGGGCGAGGACGTCGAGAACATCCTGCTCAAGCTGATCCAGGCGGCCGACTACGACGTGAAGCGCGCCGAGACCGGGATCATCTACATCGACGAGGTCGACAAGATCGCCCGCAAGAGCGAGAACCCGTCGATCACCCGCGACGTGTCCGGCGAGGGTGTGCAGCAGGCGCTGCTGAAGATCCTGGAGGGCACCACCGCGAGCGTGCCGCCGCAGGGCGGACGCAAGCACCCGCACCAGGAGTTCATCCAGATCGACACGACGAACGTGCTGTTCATCGTGGCCGGCGCGTTCGCCGGGCTGGAGAAGATCGTCGAGGAGCGGGTCGGCAAGCACAGCGTCGGCTTCGGCGCGGAGCTGCGCTCGAAGGCCAAGATCGACACCACCGACCACTTCGCCGACGTGATGCCCGAGGACCTGATCAAGTTCGGGCTGATCCCGGAGTTCATCGGCCGGCTGCCCACGGTGGCCAGCGTGACGAACCTGGACAAGCCGTCGCTGGTGCAGATCCTCACCGAGCCGCGCAACGCGCTGGTGAAGCAGTACAAGCGGTTGTTCGAGATGGACAACGTGGAGCTGGAGTTCACCAAGACCGCGTTGGAGGCCATCGCCGACCAGGCGATCCTGCGGGGCACGGGCGCGCGCGGGCTGCGCGCGATCCTGGAGGAGGTCCTGCTGCCGGTGATGTACGACATCCCGAGCCGTACGGACGTCGCCAAGGTCGTCATCACGGAGCAGACGGTTCGCGAGAACGTCAACCCGACGATCGTCGCGCGCCAGGCCACTCGCCGCGAGCGCCGCGAGAAGTCCGCCTGAGTCCTGGTCGGTTCGTGTCGAACAGTTCCGCCGGGCGCCGGAGGTCGCCCGCTTCCCGGATCGTTCTGCGCTGATCCGACACCCGTGGTCACTCGCTGCGGATCCGGCGCGGTTAGATGATCATTGGTTGCGACCAGACGAACGATTCCGGGAACGGTGCCATGAGCGAGATGCATGTCCTGCTGATTCACGGGATTACCGGGTCCGGTCCCTGGCACTGGCAGCAGTGGCTCGCCGGGCAGCTGCGCGAGCAGGGTGTCCGGGTGGACCTGCCTCGCCTGCCCGATCCCGACCGGCCGGTGCTCGACCGGTGGCTGAAGGTGCTGCGGGAGCGGCTGGAGGCAGTGCCGCGGGAGGCCGAGCTCGTCGTGGCGGTGCATTCCTGCGGAGTGGCGCTGTGGCTGCACCACGCCGCGACGATCGCCGGGCGGGACCGGCGCGCGGACCGGGTCCTGCTGGTGGCTCCGCCCGCCCTGGACTGGCAGCACCCGGACGCCCAGGACATCACGCCCTATCCCACGGACGCCGCGGCGCTGCGCCGCGCTGCCGGGATCACCAGGCTCGTGGTGGGCACCGGCGACCCGTACCTGTCGATGTACCGGGCGCACGCGCTGGCTGCGGACCTGCAGGTCGAGATGGACGTGATTCTCGATGGCGAGCACCTGAACACCGACGCGGGCTACGGCCCGTGGCCGTCGGTGCTGCGCTGGGCCCTGTACGGCTCGGTGCCGCTGAACGACCGCTTCGACACCGACACCTACACCGCGGGGCCCTCGCAGGACCGGCTGCGGCTGGTGTGACCGGCCCTCACTTCTTGCGGGTTCGGGCGAGCTGGCCGCCCACGAAGTCGACGACCTCCGGCAGGGCCTTCCGGTAGTAGCGGCTGTTGTGCCCGCCTGGCGTGGTCGAGGCGTACTCGGGCCGGGCCGCGCCGATGAAGCGGCGGGTGCCCTCGATGAAGCGGTCATCGGTGCCGCACCACACGCCCAGCGGCACGTCCCCGAGCTCGTCGACGTGGCGGAGCGGGTCCATCGCGGCCCACTCGGCCTCGTTGGCGAAGGCGCGTCGCTTGCTCATCTCCCGCCAGCTGGTGATCAGGGCGGGCGAGACGACGGCGGCGGCCGACAGCGGATTGCCCTGCTCGCGCCGGCGGCGGGCGTAGAGCAGCGCCCCGAACCCGCCCATCGAGATGCCGGCCGCCGCGAACGGCTGGCCGCTCGGGCCGCCGAGGCGGCGTTCGGCCAGCCAGCGCGGCACCTCGTCGAGCAGCATCGACATCGGGTCGTCGCCCGGCCACCGGTGCCAGTAGCTGTTCCCGCCGCCGTCCACCGCGAGGAACGCGAACGGCGGGATGCGGCGCGCGGCCACCGAGTCGGACAGCCAGGTCGGCAGCCCGCCCGCGGACTTGCGCGCGTCGCCGAACCGGCCGTGCAGCATCAGGCAGACCGGAAGCCCTTCGCGAGCAACGCCTTTCGGGAACATCGTGACCAGGTGGACGGGGCAGTTGCGGGCCTGCGAGTACACCTGCTCGATGAGCACGTTCGACTCGTCCACGAACTGAGCCGCCGGGCGCGTGTCGAGGTCGGCGGTCAGCCCGATGCTCAGCGCGGCCAGCCCGGCGACGCCGGAGGCGAGGACGCTGCGCCTGCCGAGCATGCGGCCGCGCGATTCACCGTCGCCCATGCGCCCTCCCGTTTTCGCCGTCCGACTTCATCGTGCCAACGGGGTGCGCCGGCACCAACCGAGTGGGACGCAATCACGCGATGTCCTTCGTCACGATGCGTTCGGTTCCGGTGTAGACGTTCATGGTGCGGCCGCGGAGGAAGCCGATCAACGTCATGCCCTGCTCGGCCGCGAGGTCCACGGCCAGCGACGACGGCGCGGACACCGCGGCGAGCGCGGGCACCCCGGCCATCGCGGCCTTCTGCACGAGTTCGAACGACGCCCGGCCGGACACCATCAGCACGCAGCCGGTCAGCGGCACCCGGTCCGCCAGCACGGCCCAGCCGAGGGCCTTGTCGACGGCATTGTGCCTGCCGACGTCTTCGCGCACCACGAGCTGTTCGCCGTCGGCGTCGAACAGGCCCGCCGCGTGAAGCCCGCCGGTGGTGTCGAAGACGCGCTGCGCGGCCCGCAGCCGGTCCGGGAGGCCGGCGAGGGTGTCGGTGTCCAGCGTGAGCGGGTCGTCGGCGGGGGAGTGCCGGGTGCTGAGCCGGACGGAGTCCAGCGCGGCCTTGCCGCACACCCCGCAGGACGACGTGGTGTAGAAGTTGCGCGTCACGGAGGCGTCCGGCGGCTGGACGCCGGGGGCGAGCAGGATGTCCAGCACGTTGTAGGTGTTGCGGCCGTCGGGGCCTGGGCTGTCGCAGTAGCGGGCCGTGGACAGCTGGGCCTTGTCGTGGATGACGCCTTCGGTCAGCAGGAACCCGTGCGCGAGTTCGACGTCGTGGCCGGGCGTGCGCATGGTGACCGACAGCGGCGCGCCGTTGACCCGGATCTCCAGCGGCTCCTCGGCGGCCAGCGTGTCCGGCCGGCTCCGGCTGCCGTCGGCGGCGATCTTCAGCACCGGTCGTCGCACGGTGACGCGTCCCATCGGGTCCTCCCTACCGGCCGCATCGGCGAAATCGTCCTCGTCCGAATGCCCTTGTACACCGTATGCTCAGCCGCGCTGTGATCAACGCCGCATCGGGGAGGTCCCATGGTCGCAGACCTGCTCGCCCCCAACAGAATCGTCGCACCTCACGACTGGAACAGGTGGCTGGTCCCGCCCGCCGCGCTCGCCGTGCACCTGTCGATCGGGCAGGTCTACGCGTGGAGCGTCTTCAAACCGCCGCTGGAGGACACCCTCGGCCTGTCCGGGACGCTCAGCGCGCTGCCGTTCCAGCTGGGCATCGTGATGCTCGGGCTGTCCGCGGCGCTGGGCGGGACGCTGGTGGAGCGCCGCGGCCCGCGATGGGCGATGACGGTGTCCGCGACGTGCTTCTCGGCGGGGTTCCTGCTCTCCTCGCTCGGGGTGTCGATCGGCCAGTACTGGCTGGTGGTGTTCGGGTACGGGTTCGTCGGCGGGATCGGGCTCGGCATCGGCTACATCTCGCCGGTGTCGACGCTGATCAAGTGGTTCCCGGACCGGCCGGGCATGGCGACCGGCATCGCCATCATGGGCTTCGGCGGGGGCGCGCTGATCGCCTCGCCGTGGTCGGCGCAGATGCTGGAGTCCTTCGGCACCGGCAATTCCGGGATCGCGCTGACGTTCCTGGTGCACGGGCTGGTCTACGCGGTGTTCATGTCGCTGGGCGTGCTGCTGGTCCGGGTGCCGCCGCCGGACTGGCGGCCGGCGGGGATGCCGGAGCGGACCGCGAGCCCGATGATCACCACGGCGAACGTGACGGCCCGCAACGCGGTGCGCACGCCGCAGTTCTGGCTGCTGTGGGTGGTCCTGTGCTGCAACGTCACCGCGGGGATCGGCATCCTGGAGAAGGCGTCGCCGATGATCGTCGGCTTCTTCGCGGACAGCTCGACGCCGGTCGCGACGGGTGCGGCGGCCGGGTTCGTCGCGTTGCTGTCGCTGACCAACATGGCCGGGCGGTTCGTCTGGTCGTCCACATCGGACATCATCGGGCGCAAGAACGTGTACCGGCTCTACCTGGGCGGCGGGGTGCTGCTGTACCTGGGAATCATGCTCTTCGGCGCGACCGGGGTACCGGTGTTCGTGCTGTGCGCGATGCTGATCCTGTCGTTCTACGGCGGCGGTTTCGCGACGGTGCCGGCCTACTTGAAGGACCTGTTCGGCGGTCTCCAGGTGGGCGCCATCCACGGCCGGCTGCTCACCGCGTGGTCGGTGGCCGGGGTGCTGGGGCCACTGATCGTCAACGCGATCGCCGACGTCCGCAAGGCGGCCGGCGCCACCGGGCCGGACCTGTACACGACCTCGCTCTACATCATGATCGGCCTGCTGGTCGTCGGGTTCGTGGCCAACGAGCTGGTGCGGCCGGTCCATCCCCGGTTCCACGAACCGGCCACCGGAGGTGAGCGATGAACCGCCGAGCACTGCTCGTCCTCGCGTGGGCGTGGGTCGGCCTGCCTTTTGCCTACGGCGTCTACCAACTCGTCCAGAAGGTCACCCAGCTCTTCACCGGCTAGCGCGGTCGATGGCCGCGGTCACCTCGTGGACAGAGGTGACCGCGGGGAACTGGACGAGCCACCAGGTGACGCCGGCCGCCCGGTAGAAGGGCGGGATCGTCGCCCGGCGGGCCGCCGACGACGCCTGCGCCGTCTAGCCGACACGCGGGTTGGAGTGGGGTTTTACCTGGTCAGGAGCCGGTCTTCGCGGGTGCGAGGCGGCGGCGGACGTGGTCGGGGAGGACCGCGGCCTTGCGGGCGAGGGTGTCGACGAAGGCCGAGGTGAGCGGGTCCGGGCCGCTGCGCGTGTAGGCGGTCAGGGTCCGGTGCACGGGCGGATCGGGGCGCAGCAGCGCGCCGTCGAATCGGGTCGGGATGATGTTCGCCGGAACCAGCGCGGGGCCCAGCCCGGCGGCGGCGAGCATGGGAGCTGCGGCGGTCTGCTCGGTGCGGATCGCGGCCCGCGTCTGGAAGCCGGCACCGGCGCAGGCCTGTTCGAGCACGTCGGAGAGCCCGTTCTCCGGGCTGTAGTGCACCCATCCCCGGTCGGCGAGCGCCGCGAGCTCGATGCGCGTCGCGCCCTCGCCGACGACCGGATCGTCCGGCGGCAGCACGACGACGAACTCCTCCACGCCCAGGGTGTGCACCGGACCGTCCCAATCGGACGGTGGCGGCCCCACCGCGAGATCGGCCTGCCCGGCCGTCATCGCGGCGCGGAGCTCGTCGGTGTGCCGGTGCTCGAAGAGTCTGATGTGGACACCGGCGTGCTCGCGGCGCCAGGCGCGCAGCACCGGCGGCAGCACGCCGAGGCTGATCGAGTACACCGTCGCGAGCTGCAGTTCGCCGCTTTCCAGCCCGCACGCCTGCCGGGCGGCCAGCCGGGCGCGCTCGGCGTCGGCGAGCGTGGCGCGGGCGTGCGGCAGCATCGCGCGGCCCATCGGCGTCAGCCGCACCGCGCGCGGCAGACGCTCCAGCAGCGGGCCGCCGACCTCCCGCTCCAGCGCGCGCACCTGGTGCGACAGCGCGGGCTGGGTGACGTGCAGGAGCTCCGCGGCGCGGGTGAACGAACCCTCCGCCACCACCGTGACCAGGTACTCGAACTGCCGCAGCGTTGGCATGAACAGAACTTATCACTGCCAGAAAGAACAAGACTTGGACTTATAGGTCGCTGGCGACGAGTGTTGTCGGCATGGAGCACAACACCAAGGTCGCCCTGGTAGTGGGGGCCAACGGGGTCATCGGCCGCAACCTCGTCGAGCACCTGGCCACGCTGCCCGACTGGGAGGTGATCGGGCTGTCCCGGCGCGGCGGCGAGAACACCGAGCGGGTCCGGTACGTGGCCGTCGACCTGCTCGACCCGGCGGACACCCGGGCGAAGTTGCGCGAGCTCACCGGCGTCACGCACCTCTTCTACGCGGCCTACCAGGACCGCCCGACCTGGGCCGAACTCGTCCCGCCGAACATGGCGATGCTGACCAACGTCGTCGACGCGGTCGAAGCCGCCGCGCCCGGCCTCCGGCACATCAGCCTCATGCAGGGCTACAAGGTCTACGGCGCGCACCTCGGGCCGTTCAAGACGCCGGCCCGCGAGACCGACGCCCGGCCGATGCCGCCCGAGTTCATGGCCTCCCAGCAGCAGTTCCTGGAACGGCGCCAGCACGGCAAGGCCTGGACCTGGACGGCGCTGCGCCCGTCGGTGGTGGCCGGATTCGCGCTCGGCAACCCGATGAACCTGGCGATGGTGATCGCGGTCTACGCGGCGATCTCGAAGGAACTCGGCCTGCCGCTGCGGTTCCCCGGCAAGCCCGGCGCCTATGACTCGCTGCTGGAGATGACCGACGCCGGCCTGCTGGCGAAGGCGACGGTCTGGGCCGCCACCTCGGAGCGGGCCGAGAACCAGGCGTTCAACATCAACAACGGCGATCTGTTCCGCTGGCGGGAGCTGTGGCCGAAGATCGCCGCGCACTTCGGCCTGGCGGTCGCCGACCCGCTGCCGATGTCGCTGAGCGACGTGATGGCCGACAAGGCCGAGCTGTGGCAGGAGATGGTCGCCGAGCACGGCCTGGAACCGCATGCGTACCAGGAGGTTTCGTCCTGGGGGTTCGGCGACTTCGTCTTCTCCTGGGACTACGACATGTTCGCCGACGGCTCGAAGGCCCGCCGGTTCGGGTTCCACGAGTTCGTCGACACCGAGGCGATGTTCCTGGAGATCTTCGACGACCTGCGCGCCCGCCGCGTCATTCCCTGAGGAGCCCTGGTGGATCTGCAACTGGCCGACAAGGTCTTCGTGGTGACCGGCGCCTCCGCGGGCATCGGCGAGGCGACCGTCCGCCTGCTGGCGGCGGAGGGCGCGAAGGTCGTCGGGGTGGCGCGCACCCCGCACGGCATCTGCGAGCTCGGCAGCGGGATCAGCGCGGTGGCGGCGGACGTCACCGACCCGGACGCCGCCGAGCGGGTCGTGAAGGCCGCGCTGGAGCGGCACGGCCGCCTGGACGGGCTGGTGAACAACGTGGGCGGGCTGCGGTCGCGCGCCGGCTTCCTGGACGTCGCCGACGAGGAGTGGCAGCGGACCTTCGAGCTGAACTTCCACTCGGCGATCCGCATGACCCGGTCGGCGCTGCCCGCGATGCTGGCGCAGGGCGCGGGCAGCGTGGTGCACGTGACCAGCGAGGCGGCGCGCCTGACGGACGTGCCGGTGATCGACTACGCGGCCTCGAAGACCGCGATGCTGTCGGTGTCCAAGGCGCTGGCGATCGAGTTCGGGCCGCGCGGCGTGCGCTCCAACGTCGTCGCGCCCGGCCCGACCCGGACCTGGTTGTGGGACGCGCCGGGCGGCTTCGCGGCGCAGCTGGCGGACCGGTTCGGCCTGCCGGTGGAGGAGGCGGTGGAGCACTTCGTCCGGGACGTCCGCCGCCTGCCGACGGGCCGCCTCGGCGCCCCGGACGACGTGGCCCGGGTGATCGCGTACCTGCTGTCCCCGCTGGCGGCCCAGGTGACCGGAGCGGAGTGGGCGGTCGACGGCGGAGCCCTCCGCCAGCTGTGACATGTCGCGGCTGCCGCGATTTCCGTTGAGGTTTTTTCATTCTCGTTTTGCGTGGCGGTGCGGGTGGCGGAACCTCGGCGTCCGCCTGGGCTGTGGGTGCCCAACCTGATGTGTGTCCGATGCACGGTGGTTGGGCCGTCTTCGCCAGGCGAACGCTGAGAACCCGCAGCGGTGCAAGCTGCGTAGGTGGGCTATGCGCCTGCGGCGCATGCGACTGCTTCCGGGATACGGTCCGTTGGCTGTCGCGGCTGCGGTCACCAACCACGACGAAAACGCTCCTTGAAATCGGACCTTCGACTTCAATGGAAGTCGCGGACCGGCGTTCGCGGCTGGACCGTTTCAGGGTGATCGGCCCCGCGCTGACGGCCGGTGGCGCTACCGTCGGCGAGGCACCCCGCACAGTGAGGAAAGCGATGGCCACCAGCACTCCGCTCGAACGGCAGAACCTGCGCTTCGTGGAGGCGTCGGAACCGATCACCGAACCGATCACGAAGTTCGGCGGCCAGCCGGTGTGGCTGGCCGACCCGACCTGGCCGCTGTCCGCCGACACCGGCCGCCCGATGCGGTTCATCGGCCAGATCCGCCTGCCGGGCGAGGAGGTCCGGCTCGGCTACCTGTTCATGACCGAGGACGGTTCCGACGAGTTCGTCGACGGCACCTACGACCCCACCGCCGGCGAGAACGCCTTCTTCGCCCAGCCCGGCGAGCCTGCGGAGTTCTACCAGGTGGCCAGCATCCGCCGAGGCCCGACGTTCGGCCCGGACCACCACGCGGAACTGGCGCCGCACGACCCGGACGCGGTGGACGACGAGGACGACGACCTGCGCAGCCGGCTGTGGGGCGAACCGGTCTGGCTGCAGGGCGAGGAGTGGCCGGACGAACCCGGCACCTGGCGGTTCGTGGCGCAGCTGGACAGCGCGGACGAGCCGTTCGACATGAACCTCGGCGACGCGGGCGTCGCCTACGCCTTCATCGACGAGAAGACCGGCCAGGGCCGCTTCCTCTGGCAGTGCAGCTAGTTCTCGTGGGTGGCTCTCCCGCCGAGGGCCACCCACGAGCCCGTCAGCTGCGTTCGAGGCGGATGACGACGGCCTTGGAGACCGGCGTGTTCGACTTCTCCGCCACCGAGTTCAGCGGCACCAGCGGGTTGGCCTCCGGGTAGTAGGCCGCCGCGCAGCCCCGCGCGGTCGGGTAGGCGACGATCCGGAAGCGCTCCGCGCGGCGCTCCTCGACCGAGCCGTCCGGCGCCGTCCACTCCGAGATCACGTTCACCAGATCTCCCGCCGCGAAGCCGAGCTCCGCGATGTCCTCGCCGTTGACCAGCACCACGCGGCGGCCGTCCTCGATGCCGCGGTAGCGGTCCGAGAGCCCGTAGATCGTGGTGTTGTACTGGTCGTGGCTGCGCATCGTCTGCAGCAGCAGCCGCCCCGCGGGCACCCGGATGGGCTCCGGGACGTTCACCGTGAAGTTCGCCTTGCCCGTCGCGGTCGGGAACGTGCGGCTGTCGCGCGGCGGGTGCGGCAGCACGAAGCCGTCCGGTTCGCGGACCCGCCGGTTGTAGTCCTCGCAGCCGGGCACCACCTGCGCGATGTGGTCCCGGATCAGGTCGTAGTCGCGCTCGAAGGACTCCCAGCGCACCGGGTGCTCCGGGCCGAGCAGTTCACGCGCCATCCGACAGACGATCGCGACTTCGGAGAGCAGGTGCTCGGACGCCGGCGCGAGCCGTCCGCGCGAGACGTGCACCACCGACATCGAGTCCTCGACGGTCACGAACTGCTCGCCGGTGCCCTGCGCGTCGCGTTCGGTGCGGCCGAGCGTGGGCAGGATCAGCGCGGTGCGGCCCGGGACGACGTGCGAGCGGTTGAGCTTCGTGGACACCTGCACCGTCAGCTCGCAGCCGCGCAGCGCCCGAATGGTCGCGTCGGTGTCCGGCGTCGCGGAGACGAAGTTCCCGCCCATCCCCACGAACGCCTTGACCCGGCCGGCCTGCATGGCGCGGATGGTGTCCACCGTGTCCAGACCGTGCTCCCGCGGCACCGGCACCCCGAACTCGCGCTCCAAGGCGGCCAGGAACTTCTCCGGCATCTTCTCCCAGATGCCCATCGTCCGGTCGCCTTGCACGTTGGAGTGGCCGCGCACCGGGCACACCCCGGCGCCGGGCTTGCCGATCATCCCGCGCAGCAGCAGCAGGTTGACGATCTCGCGGATGGTGGCGACGCCCTGCTTCTGCTGGGTCAGCCCCATCGCCCAGCACGCCACCGTGCGCTGCGAGGAGATCAGCATCTCGGCGATGCGCTCGATCTGCTCGCGGTCCAGCCCGGTGGCCTCGGCGGTGGCCTCCCAGTCGACCTCCCGGGCCTGGGCGGTGAACTCGTCGAAGCCGTGCGCGTGCGCGTCGATGAACTCCTGGTCCACCGCGCCCGCCTTGAGCACCAGCGCGTTGAGGGCCTTGAACAGCGCCAGGTCGCCGCCGATGCGGATCTGCGCGAACTCGTCGGCCAGCTGGGTGCCGTCGCCGACCACACCGCGCACGTTCTGCGGGTTCTTGAACCGCATCAGCCCGGTCTCCGGCAGCGGGTTCACCGCGATGATCCGCCCGCCGCGCCGCTTGACCTTCTCCAGCGACGACAGCATCCGCGGGTGGTTGGTGCCCGGGTTCTGGCCCACCACCAGCACCAGGTCCGCGTGCTCCACATCGGACAGCGATACCGAGCCCTTGCCGATGCCGATGGTCTCGGTCAGCGCCGACCCGGACGACTCGTGGCACATGTTCGAGCAGTCCGGCAGGTTGTTCGTGCCGAAGCTGCGCACCAGCAGCTGGTAGAGGAACGCGGCTTCGTTGCTGGTGCGGCCCGAGGTGTAGAACGCGGCCTCGTCGGGCGAGGCCAGCCCGCGCAGACCGGCCGCGATCACCTCGAACGCCTCGGCCCAGCCGATCGGCCGGTAGTGGCTGTCGCCGTCGCGCAGGATCATCGGCTGCGTCAGCCGGCCCTGCTGGCCGAGCCAGTAGTCGGTCTTGCCGGCGAGCTCGGCGACCGGGTGGCGGGCGAAGAACTCCGGCCCGACCCGCCGCGTCGTCGCCTCCTCGGCGACCGCCTTCGCGCCGTTCTCGCAGAACTCGGCGAGTTTCCGCTTGTCGCCCTCGGCCTCGCGCGGGTCCGGCCACGCGCACCCGGGGCAGTCGAAGCCCGCGCGCTGGTTCAGCAGCGGCAACGTCCGCGCGGTGCGGGTCAGGCCCATCTGCTCCCAGCTGCGTTGCAGCGAGACCAGGACGCCCTTCACGCCCGCCGCAGCGTGGCCGGGCGGACCGACTCGGAGGCCGTTCTCGTCAATGTCCTTCTCGGGCGCTCCACGCGACATTCGCCTAGCGTGCGCCACGGCGAGCAGGCGGGCACGGCCGGGGTGGTGGGAGTCACAACCGCGCTGGTCGCCGCGCAGTCCAATGCCCGGAAAACGCGCTGAACAGGCACTCGTAGAATCCGGTGCGTGACACAGACCCATGACGCTCAGCAACGTGAACTTCCGTCGACCTGGAATCCGGCCGACGTAGAGGCCGAGCTGTACGAGCGCTGGGTAGCCGCCGAATACTTCACCGCCGACCCGAACAGCGACAAGCCGCCGTTCTCGATCGTCATCCCGCCGCCGAACGTCACCGGCAGCCTGCACATCGGGCACGCCTTCGAGCACACCCTGATGGACATCCTCACCCGGCGCCGCCGGATGCAGGGCTACGAGGCGCTGTGGCTGCCGGGCATGGACCACGCGAGCATCGCGGTGCAGGCGCTGGTCGAGCGGCAGCTCCGCGAGGAGGGCGTCGACCACCGCGAGCTCGGCCGCGAGGCGTTCCTGGACCGCGTGTGGCAGTGGAAGGAGAAGCACGGCGGGGCGATCCTGGACCAGATGCGCCGCCTCGGCGACAGCGTCGACTGGAGCCGCGAGCGCTTCACCATGGACGCCGGGCTTTCCCGCGCTGTGCAGACGATCTTCAAGAAGCTCTACGACGACGGGCTGATCTACCGGGCCGAGCGACTGGTCAACTGGTCGCCCAACATGCGCTCGGCGATCAGCGACATCGAGGTGGAGCACAAGGAGGTCGAGGGCGAGCTCGTCTCCATGCGCTACGGCGACGGCGACGACTCGATCGTGGTCGCCACGACCCGGATCGAGACGATGCTCGGCGACACCGCCGTCGCGGTCCACCCCGACGACGAGCGCTACAGGCACCTGGTCGGCACCGAGATCGAGCTGCCGCTGACCGGGCGCAAGATCCCGATCGTCGCGGACGAGCACGTGGACCCGGAGTTCGGCACCGGCGCCGTCAAGGTCACCCCGGCGCACGACCCGAACGACTTCGAGATCGGCAAGCGGCACGACCTGCCGATGCTGACGATCATGGACGAGCAGGGCCGGATCGCCCACACCGGCACGCAGTTCGACGGCATGGACCGGTTCGAGGCGCGGGTCGCCGTCCGCGAGGCGCTGCGCGAGCAGGACCGCATCGTCGCGGAGAAGCGCCCGTACGTGCACAGCGTCGGGCACAGCTCGCGGTCCAAGGAGCCGATCGAGCCGCGGCTGTCGCTGCAGTGGTTCGTCAAGGTCGGTCCGCTGGCCAAGGCCGCGGGCGACGCGGTGCGCGACGGCCGGGTGGCGATCCACCCGCCGGAGATGGCCAAGCGCTACTTCGACTGGGTCGACAACCTGCACGACTGGGCCATCTCGCGGCAGCTGTGGTGGGGCCACCGCATCCCGATCTGGTACGGGCCGAACGGCGAGGTCGTCTGCGTCGGGCCGGACGAGGAGCCGCCGACGGGCGAGGGCTGGCACCAGGACGAGGACGTGCTGGACACCTGGTTCTCCTCGGGCCTGTGGCCGTTCTCCACCATGGGCTGGCCGGAGGACACCGCGGACCTGCGGAAGTTCTACCCGACCAGCGTCCTGGTGACCGGCTACGACATCTTGTTCTTCTGGGTCGCCCGGATGATGATGCTCGGCCTCTACGCGATGAGTGATCGTGAACCCTCCGGTGCCATTCCTTTCCGGGTCATCGCGCTGCACGGCATGGTCCGCGACGCACACGGCAAGAAGATGTCGAAGTCCGCGGGCAACACCGTCGACCCGCTGGTGTGGATGGACACCTACGGCACCGACGCGCTGCGGTTCACCCTGGCGCGCGGGGCGAACCCCGGCACCGACTCGCCGATCAGCGAGGAGTGGGTGGCGGCGTCCCGCAGCTTCGGCACGAAGCTGTTCAACGCCACCAAGTTCGCGATGATGAACGGCGCTAAGGTGCCCGAGCGGCTGGCCGACCGCGGCGAGCTCACCGACGCGGACCGGTGGATCCTGGACGGTGTAGACCAGCTGGTGTCCGATGTGGACGAACTGCTGGAGGACTTCCAGTTCGCCAAGGCGACCGAGGCGCTCTACCACTTCACCTGGGACGAGTTCTGCGACTGGTACCTGGAGCTGTCCAAGGTCCAGCTGGATGCTTCTGGAGCTGGCATGGGCGATAATTCTTCGCCAGCCCATGATCAGCGACCGGGTGCGGGTGTCCCGCAAGACGCTGCTGAGCGGGCGGAGCGGACCCGCGAGGTGCTCGGGTACGTGCTCGACGTGCTGCTGCGGCTGCTGCACCCGACGATCCCGTTCATAACCGAGACCCTGTGGACCGCGCTGACCGGCCGCGAGTCCGTGGTGATCGCGGACTGGCCGACGGTGTCCGGGGCGGCTGCCGACCCCGCCGCCGCGGAGCGGATCACGGCGGCGCAGAAGCTGATCACCGAGATCCGGCGGTTCCGGTCCGATCAGGGCCTCAAGCCGGGGCAGCGGGTCGCGGCCAAGCTCGGCGGCGTCGCGGAGCTGGGGCTGGCCGATCACGTGCCCGCGGTGCGGGCGCTGGCGCGGGTCACCGAGCCGGGCGACGAGTTCACCTCGTCGGCGTCGATCGAGGTCGGGTTGGCCGGCGGCAACGTGTCGGTGGAGCTGGACCTCTCTGGCGCGGTTGACGTGGCCGCCGAGCGCAAGCGGCTGGCCAAGGACCTGGCCGTGGCGGAGAAGGAACTCGCGGGCACCGACAAGAAGCTGAACAACCCGGCGTTCCTGGACAAGGCCCCGGCCGACGTGGTGGACAAGATCAAGGCCCGCCGCGAAACGGCGCAGGCCGACATCGCCCGCATCAACGCGCGTCTGGCTGCGCTGCCGGAGGCCTGATCGGTCGCGAGCGTGCCGGGTGGCGATTTCGCGCGAAATCGCCATCCGGTAGGCGTGGGGAGCGGCGATTTCTCGCGAAATCGCCGCTTTCGCCTTTCCGGACACGGGCTCGGGCCGCGGTCACGGCATCCGCCAGTAGCCGCAGAACATGATGTTGTTCTTCGGCAGGCCCGATCGGACCCAGTGCCGGCGCAGCGACGCGGCCAGGTTGGTTCGGGCAATGCTCAACCCCTTCGTTACTTAGCCATGCCTAACCTTGCCGGAGATTTGGCGGGGCGAGATCGCGGATTCCGGGAACCGGGAATCATCGGCGCGGGTCTTCGCCGGTCGGCCGACCGGCGAGACGTAGACTGACCTCGTCGTTTCGCCGTTCGCAGGGGAGTGAGCACTTGTCCGGCACCGATCCCGCCGCGATGCAGGAACTGCACGTGGTGGAGGCCGAGCTCAACGAACGCTGGCCGGAAACCAAGATCGAACCGTCGCTCGACCGGATCCGGGCGCTCACCGAGCTGCTCGCCGATCCGCAGCACAGCTATCCGGTCGTGCACATCTCCGGTACCAACGGCAAGTCGTCGACGTCGCGCATCGCGGACGCGCTGCTGAGCGGTCTCGGGCTGCGCACCGGCCGCTACACCAGCCCGCACCTGCAGCTGGCCACCGAGCGCATCAGCATCGACGGCGCGCCGATCAGCCCCGAGGGCTACGTCGAGGCCTACCGCGACGTCGCGCCGTACGTGTCCATCGTGGACTCCCGCAGCGACGTCCGGATGAGCAAGTTCGAGGTGCTCACCGGGATGGCGTTCGCGGCCTTCGCCGACGCCCCGGTGGAGGCGGCGGTGATCGAGGTCGGCCTGGGCGGCAGCTGGGACGCCACCAACGTCGCCGACGCGAAGATCGCGGTCGTCTGCCCGGTCGCGCTCGACCACGCCGACTACCTCGGCACCGACCTGGCCTCGATCGCCGGGGAGAAGGCCGGGATCATCAAGCCCGGCTCGATCGCGGTGGTCGCGGCGCAGCCCGCCGAGGCGCAGAAGGTGATCATGGAGCGGGCCGCCGAGGTGGACGCCACGGTCGCCCGTGAGGGCCAGGAGTTCGGCGTCCTCTCGCGGACCGTCGCCGTCGGCGGCCAGCTGCTCCGGCTGCAGGGCCTGGGCGGCGTGTACGACGAGATCTTCCTGCCGTTGCACGGAGAACACCAGGCGCGCAACGCCGTGTTGGCGCTGGCGGCGGTCGAAGCGTTCTTCGGCGCCGGTGCCGACCGGCAGCTCGACGTCGAGCGGGTCCGCGACGCGTTCGCGAACGTCGTGACGCCCGGGCGCCTGGAGCGGGTCCGCGCGGCGCCGACGGTGCTGGTCGACGCGGCCCACAACCCGCACGGCGCACGGGCCCTCGCCGACGCGCTCAGCTCCGAGTTCTCCTTCCGCAAGCTGGTCGCGGTGGTCGGCGTGCTCGGCGACAAGGACGCGCGCGGCATCCTCGCCGAGCTGGAACCGGTGGTCGAGGAGATCGTGCTGACCACGAACTCCTCGCCGCGGGCGATGGATCCCGACGTGCTGGCCGGCGTGGCCAAGGACATCTTCGGCCCGGACCGCATCGTGGTGGAGCCCCGGCTGGACAACGCGGTGGAGACCGCGATCCAGCTGGCCGAGGAGACCGACGAGCCCGGCGAATCGGTTTCCGGCGGCGGCATCGTGATCACCGGGTCCGTGGTGACGGCGGGCGAGGCGCGCGCCCTGTTCGGCAAGGAGCCCGCGTGAGCGAACCGCAAGACACTGGAGCCGTCGTGACCGATCAGCCGAATCCAGAACCGGACAAGGGACTGCCCGAGGCGCCGCCCGGCGTGCGCGACCCGTGGAAGGGTCTGCGCGGGATCATGGCGGGCACCCTGGTGCTGGAGTTCATCGCGTTCATGCTCGCGCTGCCGGTGGTCTGGAAGCTCGGCAGCGGCGTCTCCAGCATCGGCTTCACCATCGTGGCGGTGCTGTCGGTGCTGATGCTGGCGGCGGCGTTCGTGCAGCGCCGCCCGTGGGGCCTCGGCGTGGCGCTGGCCCTGCAGGTCGCGATGGTGCTCTGCTTCTTCGTGCACCCGGCGGTCGGGATCATGGGCGCGGTGTTCGCCGCGGTCTGGGCCTACATGCTGTACCTGCGCCACGACGTCGCCCGGCGCATGCGCGAAGGCCAGCTCTACGACCAGCTCGGCCACCCGCCGGGCTTCCCGCCAGAGAAGACCGACTGACGTCAGCCGATGTCGATGACGGCTCGGCCGACGGTTTCGCCGCGCCTCAGGGCGTCGTAGGCGTCCTGGACCTGTTCGAACGGGTAGTGGCGGCTGATCGCGTCCTGCGGGCGGAGCAGGCCGCGGGCCACCAGGTCGAGCAGCACCGGCATGTCGCGCCGCGGCTTCGCGCCGTAGGAGCCCTTGATCTGCAGTTTCCGCCGGGCGATGGTGGCCAGGTCGAACTCCGCGGTGGTGCCCCTGGCGGCGATGCCGACCACCACGACCTGGCCGCCTTCGACGACCGAGTCGCGCGCGATGTCGAAGGTGGGCACCGCGCCCAGCGCCTCGAAGGCGACGTCCACGCCGCGTCCGCCGGTCAGTTCGCGGATCGCCGCGGGCGCGTCCGCCTCGGCGGAGTTGACCACGTGCGTCGCACCGAGCTTCCGCGCCCCGGCCAGCTTCTCCTCGCTGATGTCCACCGCGATGGTCATCGACGCGCCGAACACCGCCGCCAGCTGGATCAGCGCCGAGCCGACGCCGCCCGCCGCGACCACCGCCACGGTGTCGCCGACCTGCACGTTCGCCGCGTGGCGCAGCGCGCCGTACGCGGTCATCGTCGAGCAGCCCACCGAAGCGACGTCGCTGAGTTCCACGCCGTCCGGCACGCGGTAGACCGACGTCGCGGGCGTGACGCAGCGTTCCGCCAGGCCGCCCATCGAGTACATCCAGACCGGCTCGCCGTCCGGCCGGAACAGCCGGGTCTCGTCGTCGTAGAGCCGCCCCTTGCCGCGGTTGAACTCGAAGAACTTCTCGCAGATCTCCTCGTTGCCGCGCGCGCACTGCGCGCACTGGCCGCACGGCATGATGAAGCTGGTCACCACCCGGTCGCCCACCTCGAACCCGGTGACGTCCGGCCCGAGCTCGGCGATCACGCCGGCCACCTCGTGCCCGAGCACCGTCGGCGTCGGGAACGGCAGTTCTCCCTTGAGCACGTGCAGATCCGTGTGGCAGGCCCCGCAGGACCGCACGTCGATGGCGACCTCGCCGGCCTTCGGCCGGGGATCGGCGAGTTCCTCGATCCGCATCGGCTGGTTCGCGGCGGTGTGCACGGCGGCGCGCATCCGGACCTCCAAGTCAGACCGGCCAGTCGGTTTGCCCGTGAAGCTATCGCGCCGACCCGCCGGACACCAGGCGCGAGCGCGGGAAACCCGCACCGCCGGTGATCGCTCGTGCGCTCTCGGTCGCCCGGCACGAACTCTTCACCTGCGCGTCGACCAGCGGTGATCCACCAGCCGCCTGCCGCGGATAGAACCGGCGGCATGACTCCCGAACCTTCCCAGCTGAACCGGCGCGCCCTGCTCCGCGGCGCCGCCGCCACCGGCCTGGCCGCCACCGGCCTGTTCCTGTCCGGCGCGCCCGCCTTCGCTCGAGGCGGCCGCCCGGTGCTGACCCACGGCGTGCAACTCGGGGACCCGCGCCCGGACGGGGCAGTGGTGTGGACCCGCGCCGACCGGCCGTCGCGGATGTTCGTGGAGGTCTCCCGGCACGCCGACTTCCGCGGCGCGTGGCGGATCCCCGGCCCGGTCCTGACCCCGGAGACCGACGGCACCGGCGAGGTCTGGCTGCGCGGCCTGCCGCCGGGGCAGCAGGCGTACTACCGCGTGATCGCCGAGGACCTCGACGGCCGCGTCGAGAGCGAGGCGCTGACCGGCACCTTCCGCACCGCGCCGCGCGACCGGCGGGACGTGCGCTTCCTGTGGTCCGGCGACGTCGTGGGGCAGGGCTGGGGCATCAACCCGGACGTCGGCGGCATGACGATCTACAACGCGATGGCCGCCCGCAACCCGGACTTCTTCCTGCACAGCGGCGACACGGTGTACGCCGACGGCCCGTTGAAGGAGTCCGTCACGCTGCCCGACGGCCGGATGTGGCGCAACGTCGTGACCGAGGAGAAGTCCAAGGTCGCCGAGACGCTGGCCGAGTACCGCGGGCAGTTCGCCTACAACCTGCTCGACGAGAACGTGCGGCGCTTCGCCGCGCAGGTCCCGCAGCTCGTGCAGTGGGACGACCACGAGGTCACCAACAACTGGTACCCGGGCGAGATCCTGGACCTCGCCCAGTACACGGAGAAGCGCGTCGACGTGCTCGCGGAGCGCGCCTTCCAGGCCTTCCACGAGTGGCAGCCCGTCCGCCACCAGGACGCGGTGGACGGCCGGGTGTACCGGAAGGTCTCGCACGGCCCGCTGCTGGACGTGTTCGTGCTCGACATGCGCAGCTACCGCGACCCGAACTCGGCGGGCACCACGCCGGAGCGGATCCTCGGCGACCGCCAGGCGCGCTGGCTCGTCGACGAGCTCGCCCGCTCCCGCGCGACCTGGAAGGTGATCGCCTCGGACATGCCGATCGGCATCGTCGTGCCGGACGGCGACAAGATCGAGGCCGTGGCCAACGGGCTGCCGGGGGCGCCCAACGGGCGCGAGGCGGAGTTGGCCTGGGTGCTGCAGGAGATCAGCCGCCGCTCGGTGCGCAACACCGTCTGGCTGACCGCCGACGTGCACTACACGGCGGCGATCCACTACGCGCCGGAGCGCGCGGCGTTCGCCGGGTTCGACCCGTTCTGGGAGTTCGTCTCCGGCCCGCTGCACGCCGGCGCGTTCGGGCCGAACAAGCTCGACCCGACCTTCGGCCCGGAGCAGGTGTTCGTCAACGCCCCGACCCGCCAGGGTGCGTCGCCGCTGGAGGGCTTCCAGCACTTCGGCGAGGTCAACATCGATGGCCGCACGGGGCAGCTGACCGTGGACCTCCGCGACCAGTCCGGCCGCTCCCTCTGGGCGAAGACCCTCGACCCGCAGCGCTGACCAGCCACGATCGAGTTATTCAATGAGGTTTTTCCAACCTCGTTCTGCGTGGCGGTGCGGGTGGCGGCCCCCCTGCGGGAGTTACAGCGCCCGCCTGGCTGTGGGTGCCCTGACTTATGTATGCCCAATACACGGCGTCAGGGCCGTCCTCGCCGGAGGAACCCCAGAGGGGTGGGCTCCGTGAACCCGCGGCGGTGCCAGTTGCGAGGGCGGGCCTGAAAGCGCCTGACGGCGCTTGGCGACGGCGCGCACGCAGGCGCAGGTCAGACGCCGCGGCTGCGGTACCCGACCAGGATGAAAAACCCTCAATGGAAGTGGAAGTAGGAAAAGTCGTATTCTTACTTCTATGAAGCTGACGGAGAAGGGACAGGTGACCATCCCGATCGACCTGCGCCGAGAACTCGGGCTTCGGCCGGGCGATCAGATCGAGATCAGATTGGAGGGAAATGCGCTGATCCTCACCCGCGGGCATTCCGTGCCCAGCCGTGGGCAGCGGATCGTGGAGCACCTTCGCGGGCGCGCCAGCGGAGAGGGGCTTTCCACCGACGAGATCATGGCGATGACCCGTGGAGAGTGAATCCGCCCGCGCGCCGGCCACACTGGTCGACTCCGACGTTCTGCTCGATCTGGTCATCGAGGACGGCGAATGGGTCGATTGGTCTTCGGACGCGCTTGAAAAGGCGGCGGAAGAGGGCCCCTTGGTGATCAACCCGTTGATCTTCGCCGAGGTGTCGGTGCGCTTCCCGGCGATCGAGGAAGTCGAGGAGGCGTTCCCGAACGACTTCTTCGTCCGCATGCCGCTGCCGTGGTCGGCGGCGTTCCTCGCGGGAAAGTGCTTCCAGGACTACCGAAGGCGAGGTGGCGAGAAGCGGTCGCCGCTGCCCGATTTCTACATCGGCGCGCATGCGGCGGTGAGCCGGCTTCGCCTGCTGACCCGCGATGCCCGTCGGTACCGCACCTACTTCCCGACGGTCGAGGTGATCGCTCCGGACTGAGGCGGGGCCGTCGCTCGGGGTGTCACCTGCATCGATACCCTGGCGGGCAAATCGGGCGCGGTGCGTGTTCGCACCCGGCGCCACCGGAAATGAAGGAGAAACAACCGTGAGCGAGCGCACCCTGGTCCTGGTCAAGCCCGACGGCGTCGAGCGCGGCCTGGTCGGCGAGGTGATCAGCCGCATCGAGCGCAAGGGCCTGAAGCTGGTCGCGCTGGAGCTGAAGAACGTCGACCGCCAGCTCGCCGAGCAGCACTACGCCGAGCACGACGGCAAGCCGTTCTTCGGCAGCCTGATCGAGTTCATCACCTCCGGCCCGGTCGTGGCCGCGTGCGTCGAGGGCCCGCGCGCGATCGCGGCGTTCCGTCAGCTGGCCGGCGGCACCGACCCGGTCGACAAGGCCGCGCCGGGCAGCATCCGCGGCGATTTCGGCCTCGAGGTCCAGTACAACCTGGTGCACGGCTCCGACTCGGTCGAGTCCGCCGAGCGCGAGCTCAAGCTGTGGTTCCCGGAGATCTGAGCGCCGTGACCGAAACCGGCGTCGAAGTGACCGGGCCGCACCGGGTCGACGCCTCGCACCCGGGCCTGGCGGACGGGCTTGCCGGCCTGTGGGAGCGGGTCACCGCCGCAGGCGGCGCGGTCGGCTTCAGCCCGACCGACCCGGCCGACCGGCTGCGCGCGGCGGCCGCCGCGCTGGTCGAGGAAGTCCAGGCCGAGCGGGCGCACCTGATCACCATCGGCCGGCAGGACGTGCTGCTCGGGATCGGGGTGCTGAGGCAGCGCCAGCTGCCGGTGCGCACGCACACCGGCGAGCTCGCCTGGCTCGCCGTCGACCCCGCCCTGCAGCGCCAGGGCTGGGGCAAGCGGCTGCTCGACGCCGTGCTGGTGCAGGCGCGCGCGATCGGCCTGGAGAAGCTGGACCTGGTCACCCGCAGTGGGCACGACCTGGAGCGCTTCTACGAGGCCAACGGCTGGGTGGAGCGCGGCCGCTGGCCGGGCGCGGTGCGGGTCGCCACCGGCGACGACCGCGACGAGATCTGGTTCACCCGAGACGTCTGAGCACCGGTGTTGCGCGATTTCAATGGGAATCGGAGGTCCGGTTTCCATTGAAATCGCCCCCGGTCTCCCGATTCGGGGCGGACCTCTACCCTGGTCGCGTGCGTGTGGAGTCCGTTTTCGACAGGTTGGAACCGCTGTTGCCGCGCGTCTCCAAACCCGTGCAGTACGTGGGTGGGGAGCTCAACGCGACGGCGAAGGCGTGGGACGACGCCGCCATCCGGTGGTGCCTGATGTACCCCGACGCCTACGAGGTCGGCCTGCCCAACCAGGGCGTGCAGATCCTCTACGAGATCCTCAACGAGCAGCCGGACGTGCTCGCCGAACGCACCTACGCGGTGTGGCCGGATCTCGAGGAGCTGATGCGGGAGCACGACATCCCGCAGTTCACCGTGGACAGCCACCGGCCGGTCGGCGCGTTCGACGTGCTGGGCCTCAGCTTCGCCACCGAACTCGGCTACACCAACATGCTCGGCGCGCTCGACCTCGCGGGCATCCCGCTGCACGCGGTCGATCGCACCGATGACCACCCGATTGTGCTGGCCGGTGGGCACGCGGCGTTCAACCCCGAGCCGATCGCCGACTTCCTGGACGCCGCGGTGCTCGGCGACGGCGAGGAAGCGGTCCTGGAGATCACCGAGGCCATCCGGCGCTGGAAGGCCGAGGGGCGGCCGGGCGGCCGCGAGGAGCTGCTGCTCCGGCTGGCCGAGTCCGGCGGTGTGTACGTGCCGCGGTTCTACGACGTCACCTACGGTCCCGACGGCACGATCTCCGAGGTCGTGCCGAACCGCGACCGGGTGCCGTACCGCGTCTTCAAGCGGACGACCATGGAGCTCGACGACTGGCCGTACCCGAAGAAGCCGCTGGTGCCGCTGGCCGAGAGCGTGCACGAGCGGATGAGCGTGGAGATCTTCCGCGGCTGCACCCGCGGCTGCCGGTTCTGCCAGGCCGGGATGATCACCCGGCCGGTGCGGGAGCGGTCCATCGAGGGCATCGGCGAGATGGTGCAGCGCGGGCTGGAGGCCACCGGTTTCGAAGAGGTCGGCCTGCTGTCGCTGAGCTCGGCCGACCACTCCGAGATCGCCGAGATCACCAAGGGGCTGGCGGACCGCTACGAGGGCACCAACACCGGGCTGTCGCTGCCGTCGACCCGGGTGGACGCCTTCAACATCGACCTGGCCAACGAGCTGTCCCGCAACGGCCGCCGCTCGGGCCTGACCTTCGCGCCGGAGGGCGGCAGCGAGCGGATCCGGCGGGTGATCAACAAGATGGTGTCGGAGGAGGACCTGATCCGCACCGTCTCCGCCGCATTCGCCAACGGCTGGCGGCAGGTCAAGCTGTACTTCATGTGTGGACTGCCGACCGAGACCGACGAGGACGTGCTGCAGATCGCGGAGATGGCCAAGCAGGTCATCCGGGCCGGTCGGGAGGTCTCGGGCCGCAAGGACATCCGCTGCACGATCTCGATCGGCGGTTTCGTGCCGAAGCCGCACACCCCGTTCCAGTGGGCGTCGCAGTGCGATCCGGACACCATCGACGAGCGGCTGCGCAAGCTGCGCCAGGAGATCAACACCGATCGCAGCCTGGGCCGCAACATCGGCATGCGCTACCACGACGGCAAGCCGACGATGGTCGAGGGACTGCTGTCGCGCGGTGACCGCCGGATCGGCCGGGTCATCGAGCGGGTGTGGCGCGAGGGCGGCCGGTTCGACGGTTGGAACGAGTACTTCTCGTTCGAACGCTGGATGTCCTGCGCCGCCGCCGAGCTCGAACCGCTGGGCGTGGACGTGCACTGGTTCACCACCCGCGAGCGCGGCGAGGCCGAGGTGCTGCCGTGGGACCACCTCGACTCCGGGCTCGACAAGGAGTGGTTGTGGGCCGACTGGCAGGACGCGCTGGACGCCCGCGAGCAGGACGACTGCCGCTGGACGCCGTGCTTCGACTGCGGCGTGTGCCCGACGATGGGCACCGACATCGAGGTCGGTCCGACCGGGCGGAAGTTGCTGCCGATCTCTCCGGTCGGCCAGGGCTCCCCGGTCAGCAACCCGGCCTTCAACGGCTGACTACCGAATTTTCCCTGGTCAAGTGGCATTGCGTCGGGGTGTGCGAGGTTCTGGCCGAAACCTCGCACGTCCCGGCGGAGCGCTCGGTTCCGGGGTGGTGGCCGGGGTACGGTCCTTCGAAATATGAACCGCAGGTGTTGTCACACGGCGGTTGAGCACGCAAGCATCGACATCGGAGCGGTCGACGAGGACCGCCGATGACGATCACTGGTCGGGGAGGGCATCCTGAGTCGGCGAGATCACCCCAATCCCTCGGCGCCACCGGTGCAGAAGCTGCGCCTGCGTTACGCCAAACGGGGGCGGCTGCGCTTCACCTCGCACCGCGATGTGGCGCGCACCTTCGAACGCGCCCTGCGGAGGGCTGGGGTACCGATGGCGTATTCCCAGGGCTTCAGCCCGCACCCGAAGGTGTCCTGGGCCGGTGCGGTGCCCACCGGCGTGTCCAGCGTGGCCGAGTACGTCGAGCTCCAGCTCGTCGAGCGGCTCGACCCGGCGACGCTGTCCGCCGAGCTCAACTCGGCACTGCCAGACGGGATCGACGTGCTCGACGCGGTCGAGGCCGAGCCGGGGCCGCTCGCGGACCGGCTGCAGGTGAGCCGGTGGCGGATCGACATCCCCGGCACGGACGTCGCCGAGCTGCGTGACGCCGCAACGGCGCTGATGGCGGCCGACACCGCGCTGGTGGAGCGGATGACCAAGGACGGTCGCCGCACCATCGACGCGCGGGCCGCATTGGTCAGCGCGGAGGTGCAGGACGGCCGACGGACAGTCGCGGAGAGTGATCAAATTTCCGCGTCGACCGCCCAGGTGGACGATTGGCCGAAGGCATCGGAACCGTATGGGATACTTGTAACGGTCGTGCGGCAGACAACACCGGTCGTACGACCCGACGACGTACTGAGCGCCCTGCGTGTCGTCGCCGGTCTGGCACCGTCGGCCGCCGCTAGAGCGACCCGGCTGGAGCAGGGTCGGCTCGACGACGGGGGAGGGATTGTCGACCCGTTGGCCCGGGCCTCAGGCGGCGGCCGGATTCCGGCGGGAGAGCCCGCGGCGGAGTGACGGGCGGCGCGGACGTCGTCGACCCGCCGTGTGACTTCCCGGCCTGAAGGCCCGGGGCGGAGGGAACACCAGAATTGCCGTCGCCCGCGGGCGGCGGAGACCGAAGATCGCACATGCCTCTGTGCGGCCGCGTCCACCCGGACGCGCCCGGGGGCGGAGGAGCTGGATGTTGAACATGGATACGCCCGCTGGAAGCGCCAGCGGGCAATCGCCCACACCCACCCGCGACGAGCAGGGCACGATCGAGCTGCCCGCCAAGCTCCGGGTGCATGCACTGGCCAAGCTGCTGGGCGCCAGCAGCCGGGAGATCATCACGACGCTGGAATCGATCGGCGAATCGGTTCGCAGCGCCCAGTCGAACATCACCCGTGACGTCGCTCTGCAGGTGGTGCAGGCCCTGCACCCCGAGATGGTGGCCGAAACGGAGAACGTGGCCGAGCAGGAGCAGAGCGAGCCCCAGGCCGAGCCGGAATCCCAGGCCCCGGCGGAAGCCGCAGCCCAAGCCGAGCCGGAGGCGGAGCCCGCGGCTGAAGCGCAGCCCGCTGTCGAGCCCGCGGTGCCGGCGGCGGATTTCGCGTCCGCCGGGGTCGAGCCTGCCGCCGGGACGTCCGCTGCGCCGGGGCTGACGCCCCTGTTCGCCGCGCCGGCGCCGGAGGCGATGTTCCTCGCGCCCCAGCCCGAGACGCGACAGGTGCCGAAGGCCGCCGAGCCGGCGCCGGCGCCGGTGGAGGTGCGCCAGGAGCCCGAGGAGACCGAGGCGACCGAGGCCGAGCAGCCTGCATCGACCGCCGCCGAGACCGACGACGAGAGCGAGCCGGCTGGTCGCCGTCGTCGCCGTCGCGGTCGCCGAGGCCGTGGCCGTGGCCGCGGTGCCGAGTCGGAGTCGGGCGAGGAGGAGACCGAGACCGCCGAGGAGACCGCCGCCGAGGCCGCCGAATCGGCTGAGGAGGAAGCCGCGGAGGAGCAGGCGGCCGAGGCCGAGGGCTCGGGTGACTCCAACCGCCGTCGTCGCCGTCGCCGCCGCCGCAAGGGCTCCGCGGACGACGAGAGCAGCGCCCGCGAGGACGATCCGCCGAACACCGTCGTGCACGTGCGCGAGCCGGCCGCGGCGGAGACCCGCCAGGACAGCAGCGACGACGAGGTGCGCGCGGTCAAGGGCTCGACGCGGCTGGAGGCCAAGCGGCAGCGCCGCCGGGACGGCCGCGAGGCCGGTCGCCGCCGGGCCCCGGTGCTCTCCGAGGCCGAGTTCCTGGCCCGCCGCGAGTCGGTGGACCGCAAGATGGTCGTCCGGCAGAACGGCGACCAGACCCAGATCGCGGTGCTCGAGGACAACGTCCTCGTCGAGAACTTCGTGACCTCGTCGGGCTCCGGCTCGCTGGTCGGCAACGTCTACCTCGGGCGCGTGCAGAACGTGCTGCCCAGCATGGAGGCGGCGTTCGTCGACATCGGCCGCGGCCGCAACGCGGTGCTCTACGCCGGTGAGGTGGACTGGGACGCCGCCGGGCTGGCCGGCAAGGCCCGCCGCATCGAGCAGGCCCTGCAGACCGGTGACAGCGTCCTGGTGCAGGTCACCAAGGACCCGGTCGGTCACAAGGGCGCGCGCCTGACCACCCAGATCAGCCTGCCCGGCCGATTCCTGGTGTACGTGCCGGGCGGCGGCGCGACCGGCATCAGCCGCAAGCTCCCGGACACCGAGCGCAAGCGGCTCAAGGAGATCCTCAAGCGGATCGTGCCGGACAACGCCGGGGTGATCATCCGCACCGCGTCGGAGGGCACCAGCGAAGAGGCGCTGGACCGCGACGTGCGGCGCCTGCAGGCGCAGTGGGAGGTCATCAAGGAGAAGGCCGAGACGCCGGGCGCGCAGGCCCCGCAGCTGCTCTACGAGGAGCCGGACCTGCTGATCAAGGTCGTCCGCGACCTGTTCACCGAGGACTTCACGGCCATGACCGTCCAGGGCAACGACGCCTGGGACACCATTGAGGCCTACGTCAGGCACGTCGCGCCGGACCTGGCGCAGCGGCTGTCGAAGCACGTCGGCAAGAACGACGTGTTCACCGAGCAGCGGATCAACGAGCAGATCGCGAAGGCCCTGGACCGCAAGGTCTGGCTGCCCTCCGGCGGTTACCTGGTGATCGACCGCACCGAGGCCATGACGGTGATCGACGTCAACACCGGCAAGTTCACCGGCTCCGGGGGCAACCTGGAGGAGACGGTCACCCGCAACAACCTGGAGGCGGCCGAGGAGATCGTCCGGCAGCTCCGGTTGCGCGACATCGGCGGCATCATCGTCATCGACTTCATCGACATGGTGCTGGAGTCCAACCGCGACCTGGTGCTGCGCCGCCTCACCGAGTGCCTGGGCCGGGACCGCACCCGCCACCAGGTCGCCGAGGTGACCTCGCTGGGCCTGGTGCAGATGACCCGCAAGCGGGTCGGCACCGGCCTGCTGGAGGCCTACAGCAGCACCTGCGAGCACTGCCGCGGTCGCGGCCTGCTCGTCTCGACCGAGCCGGTCACGCAGCCGAACGGGCAGGCGGGCGGGAACAACGGTGCCCGCCGGAACCGGCAGCGGGGCAAGCAGCACGAGCACGAGCAGCACGCCCAGCAGGAGACGCGCACCGAGGCCAAGGCCGAGGCTCTCAAGGTCGAGGCGCCCAAGACCGAAGAGCCCAAGGTCGAGGCACCGAAGGTCGAAGAACCCAAGGCCGAGCCTGTCAAGGCCGAGGAGCCGAAGGCGGCGGCCGCCAAGGTCGAAGAGGTCAAGCCGGAGCCCGTCAAGACCGAGCCCGTCAAGACCGAGCCCGTCGAGGCCGTGAAGGCCGAGCCCGCGCCGGTGGCGAAGGCCGAGCCGGAGGCGCTGAAGCCGGAGCCCGTCGTCGAGCCGAAGGCGGAGGCGGCGAAGCCGGTCGTCGAGCCGAAGGCGGTCGAGCCCGAGGCGGAGCCTGCCGCGGCGAACGGTCGGCCGCGGCGCAAGGCGACGCGGGCCGCCGGCAGCGCCGGCGCGGCGGCGGTGACGCCGCTGGTGGTCAGCAAGCCGGCCGAGCCGCAGGAGGCCGCCCAGAACGGCCTGCCGAGCGTCGCTCCGGCAGCTCCGGTGCGGCGGGTTCGCCGGTCCGCGTCCCGTCCGGCGGGACCCCCGGTGGAGTAAGCCCCGTCCGGGGCTGAGCAGATACGAGGGAATGGCCGATTCGTTCAAGAACGGATCGGCCATTCTTCTTATCGTCGGCGCATGATTCGATGCACCGCCGAGCGCGTGGCCGCCGTCGAGCAGTTCGTCTGGCTGACCGCGCGCGTGCTGGAACAACGCCGTTTCGAGTTCTTGTTCGCCGGGGGCAGCGCCGACGGCGTGCTGGCCGCGCTCGACGCCTACCGCTGCGCGGACGGCGGCTACGGCTACGCCTTGGAGCCCGACTCGCGCGGTCCGCTCAGCCAGCCGCTGCAGACCTTCACGGCGCTGCTGATCCTCGACGAGGTCGGGGCCTGCGACGGGGCCGCCGTGGCGCGGGTCTGCGATTACCTGGTTTCGATCACGCGCCCGGACGGCGGCGTGCCCGCGGGCGACACCCGGCTGCGGGACTACCCGCACGCGCCGTGGATTCCGATCGTCGAAGAGCCCGAGGGCAGCCTGCTCACTACCGGCCTGCTTGCGGCCCTGCTGCACAAGAACCGGATCGAGCACCCGTGGCTGACCGGGGCCACCGAGTTCTGCTGGCGGCGGATCGAGGAGCTGACCGAGAGCCACCCCTACGAGGTGCAGGCCGCGGTGTCGTTCCTCGACCACGTGCCCGATCGCGATCGGGCACGTGCCGCGGCCGGGAAGCTGGGCGAGCTCGTGCGGGAGAAGGGGTTCGTGCTGCTCGACCCGCGGCATCCTGAACGGGCTCAGGTGCCTCCCGGCTACGCGCCCGGCGAGCTGCACTGCGTCTGGGACTACGCGCCGGAGCCGACGAGCCTGGCGCGCTCGTGGTTCTCCGATGACGAGATGGCCCGCGGGCTCGACCACCTCGCCGGCCTGCAGGAGGATGACGGCGGCTGGCCGATCCGCTGGCGCGCCTGGGCGCCCGGCACCCACCTGGAGTGGCGACCGCGGGTGGCCATCGATGCCCTGTGCACCCTCCGCGCCTACGACCAGGTCTGATCCACGGCATTCCCGACCTTGCTCACCTGTGCTAGATTTTGCTCATGCGAGCAAATTCCGGCTCAGGTGAGCAAGGACGGTCGTTCACCGAGCGGGGCCGGCGGGCGCAGATCGTCGAGGCCGCCATCGACACGATCGTCGAGCTCGGCTACTCGCGTGCGTCGTTCGGGCAGATCGCCAAGCGGGCCGGGCTGAGCAGCACGGGGATGATCTCCTACCACTTCCGGAACAAGGCCGAGCTGATGCAGCAGGTGGTCACCGATGTTTACGCGGTGGCCGAGGAGCTGGTGGGGGAGCGCATCGAGGCGGCGGGCACGGCGCGCGAGCGGCTCCGGGCGTTCATCGAGTCCAGTGTGGACTTCTACCGCGCGCACCACCGGAAGATCCGGGCGCTCACTGAGATCTTCCTGAACGAGCGCGGCGACGACGCGGCGCTGCCGCACCGGCGGGAACTCGAAGGCATGCGGGAACTGCTCCGCGCCGGCCAGCTGGCCGGGGAGTTCCGGGACTTCGACCCGCACGTGATGGCCGTGGCGCTGCGCCACGCGCTGGACGGCGTCGCGCTGCGCCTCGGCGTGGAGCCCGACGCCGACGCCGACCTCTACGCCCGCGAGCTCGCGACCATGTTCGACCTGGCCACCCGGGCCGGGTGAGCAACGCACGGAGGTACCGTGGAAGACATCGTGGAGCTGGACTCGGGTCGCGTGCTCGGCCGGACCTTCGAGAAATACCGGCTCTTCCAAGGGATTCCCTACGCCGCGCCGCCGGTCGGCGAGCTGCGCTGGAGTTCGCCGCAGCCCGTCGAGCCGTGGCCGGACGTGCGGGACGCGACCGCGCCGGGGAACCCGTGCCCGCAGCTCCCGCAGGACTTCGCCGACATCGCAAGCCTGGACGAGGACTGCCTGTTCCTGAACGTGACCGCGCCCCGCGGCGGCGGCCGCAAGCCGGTGATGGTGTGGCTGCACGGCGGCGGCGGGGCCAACGGCGAGGGCGCGATCTTCGACGCGCACCGGCTCGCCGCAGCCGAGGACGTCGTCGTGGTCACGCCGAACTCGCGGCTGGGCATCTTCGGCAACTTCGGCTACCCAGGCTTGGCGGGAGGCGGCGGTTTCGGCCTTGAAGACCAGCAGGCGGTGTTGCGCTGGGTGCAGCGCAACATCGGCGAGTTCGGCGGGGACCCGGGCAACGTGACGTTGTTCGGCGAGTCCTACGGCGGGCTCAACGTCAGCGCGCACCTGGTAGCGCCCGGCTCTGCCGGGCTGTTCCACCGGGCGATCGTGCAGAGCGGCTTCGCACTGCTGCACGCCCCGGCAAACGGCTGGGCGCCCGGCTCGCCGGAGCTGCCGACCATGTGGATGTCCACAGTGGAATTGGAAGCTCTGGCCGAGCACCTGGTCGGCGAGCTCGGCTGGGTGCGGCCCGGGCAAGGCCCGGCGATCGAGCAGCTGCGCCGCGTCCCGGTCGAGCAGCTGGTCAACGTGTCGTCGGTGTTCAGCAGGCCGGCGTTCGGCGGTGCGGTGCTGCCGGAATCCCCGGTGCCGGCGCTGCCCGCCGGGCGGTTCCACCGGGTCCCGGTGCTCACCGGCGGAACCCGGGACGAGGCCAGGCTGTTCACGGCGCTGTTCTGGGACGCAGCCGGTCAGCCGATCACGGCCGACGGCTACGACAAGCTGCTCGCCGAGGCCTTCGACGCCGCGGCGGACGACGTCGCGCAGCAGTACCCCGCCGATGCGTACCCGACGCCCAGCGTGGCGTGGGCGGACGTCGTCGGCGACTGCGCCTGGGCGCGCTCGGTGTGGGACTTCGCGAACGCCCTGAGCGCGGACACCGCCACCTACGTCTACGAGTTCGCCGACCGCGACGCGCCGCCGGTCGTGCCGTTCCCGCCAGGATTCCCGCCGGGCGCCCACCACTCCGCCGAGGTGCCCTACCAGTTCGACCTCGGCGAGCCGGCACCGCTGAACGACGCGCAGTGGCGGCTGGCGGCGACGATGAACCGCTACTGGGCGAACTTCGCGCGCAGCGGCGACCCCAACGGGCCGGATCTGCCCGGCTGGCCGCGGTTCTCGGCCGCCGAGCCGCGGGTGCAGTCGTTGCACCCGGACGAGATCGCCGGGATCGACTTCGCCGCCCGCCACCGCCTGGAGTTCTGGGCCCGGCGGGTCAGCGGGGCGTGAAGTACTGGCCCGGAGTCACGCCGGCCAGGCGGCGGAATTCACGCGTGAGGTGCGCTTGGTCGGCGTAGCCGGTGGCGTGGGCGAGCTCCGCGAGCCCGCCGGGGCCGGTGCCGCGCCGCATTGCCCGCTGGAAGCGGAGCACGGCTGAGAGGAGCTGCGGTCCGTAGCCGACGGCGGCGGTGACGCGTCGCCGCAGTTGGCGCTCGGACAACCCGAGTGTGTCGGCGAGCGTCGGAACCGCGAGCGGGGCGGGGGAGTCGAGGGCCGCTACGACGGCGGAAAGCGCCGGATCGGGCCGGTATTCCGACAACCGAGAACAGGCGAATTCCTCGAGGATCCGCCCCGCCTGCTCCGGCGCATCGCGGATCCTGTCCACTGTGCACCGGATCAAGGCGCCCCAGCAGTCGAGGCCGTCGATCTGAAGATCGCGCAGCTCGGTGGCGGGAACATCACCCAGCAGCAGCCGGGCGGCGCCGGGCCTGGCCCGGATCCCGGTGATTCTGCTCCCCGGCGGCAGCTCCGCGAGCCGGGCGGCGGTGTCCGGCCCGACCACGTCGAGGCGGTCGCCCATCCAGATCAGGTCCACGCAGCCGTCCGGGACCACGCGCTGCACGTGGCCGCCCGCGTCCGCCCCGTGCGTCCACACGCAGGCGATCGCCCCGGTCAGCGCGCCGACCGGCGGCCGCTCCCGATACCGGCTCACGACCCCATGATGCCCACCGGCCCCGACACCGGAACGCGAAGGGCCCCGCCGACCTGAACTGGTCCCCGGAGGTTGGACTGAGGAATTCAGTTCCGATCTCCGGGGAGCGGTTGTATGGCTGGGCGAAGTTCGTTGAGCGTGGAGCAGCGTGCCGCGGCGGTAGGGTTGTTCGATGACGGTTGGGCGGATCGTGCGGTCGCGACCAGGCTTGGTGTGTCTCGCCCGGCGGTGGCCCGGTTGTATGGCCGGTGGCGGGTTCGCGGGGGTGCGGCGCTGGTGAGTAAGCCGTCCAGGCGGGTTTTCACCGTCGAGTTCAAGCTCGAGGTGGTGCGGCGTTTCCTTGCTGGTGAGACGAAGACCGATCTCGCTTGTGAGTTCGATCTGTCG
>NZ_FNOK01000050.1 GCF_900106995.1 Saccharopolyspora shandongensis | reverse complement strand
TGTACGGGCCGTCACCGAAACCCTTGATCGAGGCGTAGACCAGCCGTGGGTTGATCTCACGCAACCGCTCCCAGGTGAAGCCCATCCGGTCGACGGTGCCGGGCCCGAAGTTCTCCACGAGCACATCGGAGCCGGCGACGAGCTCCGCGAAGATCTCCTTGCCGCGCTCGGACTTCATGTTCAGCGTGATGCTGCGCTTGTTGCAGTTGAGCATGGTGAAGTACAGGCTGTCGGCGTCGCCGACGTCGCGCAGCTGCCGGCGGGTGATGTCGCCGGTGGGTGCCTCCAGCTTCACCACGTCGGCGCCGAGCCAGGCCAGGATCTGCGTCGCGGACGGTCCGGACTGGACATGCGTCATGTCCAGCACCCGGACACCTTCGAGTGCACTCATGTCAAGGCCCCTCACTTGTACATGGTCTGGTTCATGGTTCCGGGTGCGTAGACGTCGGGGTCGACCCAGACGTTGATCAGCGACGGCAGGCCCGATTCGCGGGCGCGGCGGAGGGCCGGGCCGATCTCGTCGGGGTCGCGGACCTCTTCGCCGTAGCCGCCGAGCATCTGGGCGAACTTGCTGTACTCGACGTCGCCGAGGGTGTTGCCGACCCGGCCGCGGTCCTCGCCGTACTTGGCGATCTGGCCGTAGCGGATCTGGTTCATCGACGAGTTGTTGCCGACGATGCCCACGAACGGCAGGCCGAAGCGCACCATCGTCTCGAAGTCCCAGCCGGTGAGGCTGAACGCGCCGTCGCCGAACAGGCACACCACCTCCTGGTCGGGTCGGGCGTGCTTGGCGGCCATCGCGAACGGCACGCCGACGCCGAGGGTGCCCAGCGGGCCGGGGTCCATCCAGTGCCCGGGCGCCTTGGGCTGGATGACCTGGCCGGAGAAGGTGACGATGTCGCCGCCGTCGCCGATGTAGATGGAATCCTCGGTGAGGAACTCGTTGATCTCGTGCACCAGCCGGTACGGGTCGATGGGGGAGGCCGTGGAGTGCTGGCGCGGCAGCCGCTTCTCGTAGGCCGCGGTCTCGACCTCGCGCAGTTCCTGCACCCAGCCCTTCCGGCCGCTGGCGCCGTTGTCCAGCCGCCCGGAGGTGGCCTGGGCAAGCGCGGTGAGCACCGCGTCGGCGTCGCCGACGATGCCAAGGTCGATGTCGCGGTTGCGGCCGACGGTGCGGTAGTCCAGGTCGATCTGCACCACGGTGGCATCGGGCGAGAGCCGGCGGCCGTAGCCCATCCGGAAGTCGAACGGGGTGCCCAGGATGATGATCAGGTCGGCGTTGTCGAAGGCGTAGCGGCGGGCGAGCTGGAAGTGCAGCGGATCCCCGGGCGGCAGCGTGCCGCGCCCGGCGCCGTTGCAGAACGCGGGCAGGTTCAGCTCTCGGACCAGCTTCACCGCCGAGTCCGTCGCCCGGCAGGTCCAGGTCTGGCTGCCCAGCAGGATGCACGGCTTCTCGGCCCCGACTAGCAGGTCGGCCAGCTTTTCGACGGCGTCCGGGTCGCCTGCGGAGCGGGTGGTGGCGCGGTATCCGCCCGCGCCGGGGATGCGCGCCTTCTCCAGCGGCACGGACCTGTCGAGGATGTCGCGCGGGATCTCCAGGAACGACGGGCCGGGCGCGCCGTGGAAGCACTCCCGGAACGCCATCGACACCATGTCGGCGACGCGTTCGGTGTGCGGCACGGTGGCGGCGAACTTGGTGATCGGGTTCATCATGTCGACGTGCGGCAGGTCCTGCAGCGAGCCCATCTTGTGCTGCGACAGCGCGCCCTGCCCGCCGATGAGCAGCATCGGGCTCTCGGCCCGGAACGCGTTGGCCACGCCGGTGACCGCGTCGGTGGTGCCGGGGCCGGCGGTGACCACGGCGCAGCCAGGGCGCCCGGTGATCCGCGCGTAGCCGTCGGCGGCGTGCGCGGCGACCTGCTCGTGCCGGACGTCGATCACCTCGATGCCCTCGTCGACGCAGCCGTCGTAGATGTCGATGATGTGCCCGCCGCATAGCGTGAAGATGGTGTCCACGCCCTCGGCCTTGAGCGCCTTGGCGACGAGGTGACCGCCGGAGATCAGCTCGGTTTCGCCTGCTTGGTCGGTTGTCGTCTGGGCCATCTGCGCTCTCCTCCTAGCCGGTGCCTACGGTTGGCTCCATACTGCATACCGTATGAGGTGCCTTTCAGGCTTACCGCAGAACCAGGTGGGTGTCCATAGTCGGATCCAGGCTCCCCGTGCGACCCCCGAGAGTCCACAGTGGAACTTTTCGGCGGGATTCGTGCTGGTCAGACGCTTGTCGTAGCGTCCGTTGGGCGCATTGCCGGGCGGGATGCGGCTGGCGCAATCTTGCCGCGAGAGTCACATACTGTATACGCTGCATGCCGATGGTCGCCCGGCATCGCCGCGGCTGTGTGACCCCGCTCGCGCTCAGCTGGTCGCCCCGGCGACCGGCGAGTCCACTGTGGAGCTTGCGGGAACCGGTCCGGTCGACGGAGATCGCGAGCCGCCGGTACGGGACTCGGTGCCGCAGGCCGGCGATCCGCAGCTGCGCCTGCTGCGCCGGATCGGCGTGGTCGACCCGGAAAGCCTGGACGACTACCGGGCGCACGGCGGCTACGCGGCGCTCCGCAGAGCCCTGGACATCGGCTCGGCCGAGGTGATCCGGCAGCTCACCGAGGCGAGGCTGACCGGGCGGGGCGGCGCGGCGTTCCCGACCGGCCGCAAGTGGGAGGCCACCGCGGGCCAGCCGGCGCGGCCGCACTACCTGGTGTGCAACGCCGACGAGAGCGAGCCGGGCACCTTCAAGGACCGGGTGGTCATGGAGGGCGATCCGTTCGCCGTGATCGAGGCGATGACCATCGCCGGCTTCGCCACCGGCTGCGCCCGCGGCTACCTCTACATCCGCGGCGAGTACCCGCGGGCCACCCGCCGCCTGCGGAACGCGATCGCCCAGGCCCGCGAGCGCGGCCTGCTCGGTCGCGGCATCCTCGGCCGGGACGGCTTCGACTTCGACATCGAGCTGCGCCGCGGCGCGGGCGCCTACATCTGCGGCGAGGAGACCGCGATCTTCAACTCGATCGAGGGCTACCGAGGCGAGCCGCGCAGCAAGCCGCCGTTCCCGGTGGAGCGCGGTCTGTTCGGCAAGCCGACCGTGGTCAACAACGTCGAGACGCTGATCAACGTGCCGCTGATCCTGACCGGCGGGGGAGCGGAGTACGCGCGCACCGGCACCGAGCAGTCGACCGGGACGCGGCTGTTCTGCCTCTCCGGCAGCGTGCGGCGGCCGGGCGTCTACGAGGTCGCGTTCGGCACGACCCTGCGGGAACTGCTGGACCTGGCCGGCGGGGTGCGCGACGGGCGGCGGTTGCGAGCGGTGCTGCTCGGCGGCGCGGCGGGCGGGTTCGTCGGGCCCGACCGGCTGGACCTGCCGCTGAGCCTGGAAGCCGTGCGGGAGGCCGGGACGACGCTGGGCTCCGGGGTGGTGCTGGTCTTCGACGACACCGCCGACCTGCCCGCGTTGTTGCTGCGCATCGCCGCGTTCTTCCGCGACGAGTCGTGCGGCCAGTGCGTGCCGTGCCGGGTCGGGACGGTGCGCCAGGAGGAGGCGTTGCAGCGGCTCGCCCGGGGCCGCGGCGACGGCGCGGACGACCTCGCGCTGCTGCGCGAAGTCGGCCAGGTGATGCGGGATTCGTCCATCTGCGGGCTCGGGCAGACGGCCTGGAACGCGGTGGAGTCCGCAGTGGAGCAACTCGGCGCGTTCGCAGCTGGAGGATCGCATGAGTGACGATTTCACCGCCGCCCGAGCGGATGCCGGGGGAGGCGCCGCATGACCGCCGTCGACATCGGGCTGCCGCGCCGCCTGGTCGAGTTCACTTTGGACGGTCGAACCGTCAGTGTGCCGGAGGGCTCGACGATCCTGGACGCGTGCACGGCGCTGGGCATCTCGATCCCCACGCTGTGCTGGGGAGACACGCTGCAACCCCGCAACGCCTGCCGGGTCTGCATGGTGGAGGTCGAGGGCTCGCGCACCCTGGTGCCGTCGTGCTCGCGGCAGGTCGCCCCCGGCATGGTGGTGCGCACCGACTCCGAGCGCACCCGGCGCAGCCGCAAGGTGGTGCTGGAACTGCTGGCCTCCTCGGCGGATCTGTCGACCACGCCGCAGGTCGGCGAATGGATGGCCGAGTGCGGCGCGCAACCGGAGCGGTTCGGCCCGCCCGAGCCGCCCGCCGACGACCACGACGAGCGCCGGCCGGGAGAGCACGAGGAGCCGGACGGCAGCTCGGCCGCGACGGTGCGGCAGGACGCGAAGGTCGACAACGACCTCTACGTTCGCGACTACGGCAAGTGCATCCTCTGCTACAAGTGCGTGGACGCCTGCGGACAGCAGTGGCAGAACACCTTCGCCATCGCCGTCGCCGGGCGCGGCTTCGACGCGCGGATCTCCACCGAGTTCGCCCGGCCGCTGCCGGAATCCGCCTGCGTCTACTGCGGGAACTGCATCGAGGTCTGCCCGACCGGCGCGTTGAGCTTCAAGACGGAGTTCGACATGCGCGACGAGGGCACCTGGGACGAGTCGCGGCAGCAGCGGACCACGACGGTGTGCACGTTCTGCGGCGTCGGCTGCAACCTCACGCTGCACACGCAGGACAACGAGATAGTCCGGGTCACCTCGCCGCACGACAGCTCGGTCGGCCACGGCAACCTGTGCATCAAGGGCCGGTTCGGCTGGCAGCACGTGCAGAACCGGGAGCGCAAGGGCGAGCCGTGACCACCGGTCTCGACCGGATCGTGCGCACGGTCGTCGAACCGCCGCGCGCGGCGCGGACGAGCTACCCGCAAGAACTGGGTGACGGCGACGGGCGAAGCGGACAGCTACGTGCGGACGTGGACATCGCGCTGCCCGCGGTGTTGCCGTGTTGCTCGCCTCGGACGCGGCGCCGTCCCGACAGCCGGAGGTGCGCGGTCAGGGTTGCCGGATCAGCTCGTCGAGCCGTTCTCGGCTCCCGACCAGCGGCAGCTGCGTCTGCGGCGCGCTGCCGACCACCATCGGCCGCATCATCTCCACCATGCTCATCGCGCCGTCCTCGTGGGAGAGGATGTGGCAGTGCCACACGGTGGTCCCGGGCAGCGTGAACCTGCCCACCCACGCGGTGATGTAGTCCGGTGGCGAGACGAAGGTTTCCTTGGGCCCGGTTTCGTGGGGCCGCGGCGGCTCGAACGGCCCGATCGTGCCAGGTACCGGCCTGCCGTCGGCGTCCCACCGGCCGACGTGCCAGCGCCCGATGAGCCGGAGCTCCACCATGTGCAGGTGGATCGGGTGGGCGTCGGGCGAGCGGTTGCGCATGGCCCACACCTCGGCCGAGTCCAGCTGCGGCGTCTCGGTCGGCTCGTCGTGGTAGTCCAGCAGCCGGTCCCGGTCGCCGAGCTGCGGCACGCCAGGCGTCGCCTCGGCGGCTTGCACCGTACGCAGCCTCGCGTCGGGCAGCAACGCTTCGGGCGGCAGCCCGTTGTTGGTCTCCGGCAGCGCCTCCGGAATCTGGGAGTGGTCCGGTGAGCTGGAGGAGGTCCCGACGTCGAACCGCATGATCTGGGGGATTCCGCCGCCGTCGGGATCGACCTCGTCCAGGTCGCCGAGGGGCGCCGGGGCGTTGTTGGTCAGCACCCAGTTCTCCGCCTCGTGGCCGGTGAAGTCGACGACGACCACGTACCGCTCGGCCGGCGCGACGAGCAGTTCCGACACCGGCGCCGGGTGCAGCAGGTACCCGGAATCGTTGCCCACCACGGTCATCCGCGGGACGTTCGCGCGTTGTCCGCCGGCTTGCCGCAGGCCGAAGCGGTACGAGCGCGAGTCCGAGGCGTTGAGCAGGGTGAAAGTGTAGCGCCGCGGCTCGACGGAGGACTTCGGGGCCACCGTGCCGTTGACCACCGGCAGGTCCCCGAAGAACTCCGGGTCGGCGTGGTTGTAGCACAGCGTGGCATCCGGTTTGAACTTCTTGTCCTGGATCGCGAAGCGCTGGGCGAATTCCCCCCTGGGCAAGGGGAATCCCGCCTCGATCTCGTCGGTGTTGGGCGAGAATCCCGCCAGGCCCGCGTAGACGTGGTAGCTGGTGTTGCGGTGGGCGTGGTCGTGGTACCACAACGGACCAGCGGCCTGGTCGTTCGGGAAGTGGTTGGTCATCGACCCGCCCGGCGGGATCTCCGGTTGCAGCGGTGCCGGTACCCCGTCGCTCGGCGCCGGTTGCAGTCCGGCGTGCCGGTGCATGGTGATGCTGTTGCGGTCGTCCGGCTGGTCGAACGGGAAGATCGGGGTGCCGGCCGGGGGAAGGCCGTTGACCACGGTCACGTCGATCGGCTTGCCGCGTTCGGTGACGATCGTGGGGCCGAGGTACTGCATCGGGGCGCCTGGCGCGCTGTAACCCAACGTCCGCACGGCGGGCCACTCGCTGTGGAAGGAGTGGGCGTCGACGTGCGCGGTCAGCGTGTAGTGGCCGGGCCAATCGGGCGCCGCGACGGGAGGCTGCCGGGTCTCGTCCGCGAAGAAGGTCGGCACCGGCGATGGGCCGCACCGGACCGGTTCGGCCGCCGACGGCGATCCGGTCGGCACGAGCAGGCCCGCGCCGACGACTGCCGCGCCGGCCAGCCCCAGCATCCTGGCCCGGCCCGGGAGGCTCCGGAGCAGGCGGTGATCGTGGGGCGGTGTCTTGTCGCGCATCGAAAGTCCTCGGTCCGCTGCCGGCGCCACCCGCACGGATGGCGAGGATTGGGCTTCCTACGGGGAGTTTCGGCGGTTTCCCGGAACGGTTGAGCCCGAGGTCGGCGCGGCAAGCCGCTGGGGTGACGAGAAGCATGCGATCGGAGGTGCGCTCGACGGCTACTTGTCGCGGGGCTTCGCGCGGGTGTGCATCCGCTCGCCCTGCGGCCCGAACAGGCTGAGGATCTCCACCGGCGCTTCCCCGGTGCTGCCGAACCAGTGGGGCAGCCGCGTGTCGAACTCGGCCGCCTCGCCGACCTTGAGCACGACGTCGTGGTCGGCGAGCACCAGTCGCAGCTTGCCGTTGAGCACGTACAGCCACTCGTAACCCTCGTGCGTCCGCGGGTCGGGTTCGCTGCGGTCGGCACCGATGACCATCTTGAAGGCCTGCAGGCCGCCGGGGTGCTGGGTGAGCGGCACGACCGTCATGTCGTGCTGCCGGATCGGCTTCAACCGCACCCGGGGGTCGCCGACCGGCGGGGCGCCGACGAGTTCGTCCAGCGGCACCTGGTGGGCGTTGGCGATCGGCAGCAGCAGCTCCAGGCTGGGCTTGCGCTGCCCGGACTCCAGCCGGGACAGCACGCTGATCGAGATTCCGGTGCTCTCCGACAGCGCCGCGAGGGTGCAGTTGCGCTCCTGGCGGATCCGCTTGAGCCGCGGCCCGACGGCGGCGAGGACGTCTTCCATGTCCTTATTGCAGAAACAGCAACAAGGTTTGTCAAGTCCGTCGGGCCGGGCGCATGGTGGGTGCCATGAGGTCGGAAACGGAAGACGTACTGGTCGTCGGCGGTGGCGCCGCCGGGTTGAACGCCGCGCTCGTGCTCGCGCGGGCCCGCCGCAGGGTGCTCGTGGTGAACTCGGGCGAGCCGCGCAACGCGCCGGCGCACCAGGTGCACGGATTCATCTCGCGGGACGGCACGCCGCCCGCGGAACTGCTGGCCACCGGCCGAGCGGAGGTCGAGCACTACGGCGGCCGCGTCGCGGCGGGCGAGGTGCGCGCGGTGCGGCGCGACGGTGAGGAGTTCGACGTCGAGCTCGCGGACCGCGTGGTGCGGGCGCGCCGGTTGATCGTGGCGACCGGACTGCGCGACGAGCTCCCGGAGATCCCCGGCCTGCGGGAACGCTGGGGGCAGGACGTGCTGCACTGCCCGTACTGCCACGCCTGGGAGGTCCGCGACCAGCGGCTCGGCGTGCTCGGCTGGCAGCCGACAGCCGTGCACCAGGCCCTGCTGGTGCGGCAGTGGTCGGACGACGTGGTGTTCTTCGCCGAAGCTCTGGACGACGACAGCCGCGCGAAGCTGATCGCGCGCGGCGTGCGGATCGTCGACGGCGTGGTCGGCGGCCTGGAGGTGGCGGACGACGAGCTGCGCGGCGTGCGGCTGGCGGACGGGACTGTCGAGGCGCTGACCGCGTTGTTCGTGCCGCCCCGGTTCGTGCCCAACGACGCGGTGCTGACCGGGCTGGGCTGCGAGCCCGGCGACGACGGCTGGGTGCGGGCCGATCAGGCCGGGCTGACCAGCGTGCCGGGGGTGTGGGCCGTCGGCAACGTGGTGGACCCGCGGGCCCAGGTGGTGAACGCGGCGGCGGCCGGTGCGAAGGCCGCGGTCGCGGTGAACGCTGATCTGGTGGAAGCCGACCTGCTGGAGGCGGCGCGGTGAAAGACGTCGACTGGACCCCGAGGACGTCGCCACTTTGGACAGGCTGCTGGATCCGGCCGATCCGGCGAGCATCGACCGGCGGCAGGACCTGTTCCTGCTGACCGCGAAAACGGTGCGCTTCGGCCGCCGGCCGGGGTCCTGATGCGCGCTCCGGGTGGCTACCGCGACCCGAAGCGCGCGCCGCGCTCGTCGAGCGGGGTCGGCTGCCAGGCACGGGCGAGCTGATCGCGCAGCAGCGCCTCGGGGCTGTCGTCGTCGCCGTTGAGCCGGTCGTCGAGTCGGATGACGGTGTCGCAACGGGCGAGCACGAGTCCTCTGGCGACGACGTCCTCGTCGTACCCCGCCTGCTCGGCGATGCGGGCGGCGGCGGGTGCACCGACCGAGATGACGAGCCCCGCGACATCCGTTGCCGGATCGCCTGTTTCGGCGTCCGTCCAGTCCAGCACGCCGGAAATGGCGCCGGATTCGTCGACGAGCAGGTGCTCGCCCTTCAGGTCGGCGTGCAGCAGGACCTGTGCCCGCGGCGGGCCGACCGGCAGAGCTAGCCGCTCCGGGCCGCACTCCGCCCGGAGCCGGTCCTGCGCCGCGAGCCGGTCGGCCGCGGCCGCCGCATCGCGCACCAGCTCCGGGACATCGCGCCCGGCAGCGGCCGGGACGCCCAGTGCGGCGGCGGTGGCGATGGGCACCGCCCGCAGCCGGGACAGCATCACCGCCAGGTCTCGTTCGCCCGCCGCGGACACCGGCCGCGCCTCCGCGGAAACGCCGGGCAGGCGTTCGTCCACTGTGAACGCCAGGCCGGGCGCCCATTCGCCGGCGGCCGCCGAGCGGGGCAGCGCCACGCCGATGCGGTCGCGGAGCAGGTCGCGGACCGCGAGCTCGCGGCGTTGCCGGTGCGTCGATCCGGCGTCCGCGGCGAACCGCGCCACGTGTCGTTCGCCCACCGACCAGGACAAGTGCTCACCGCCCTCGTCGATCGGGCGCACCGCGAGCGGGCCGCGCAGCGCCAACGCATCCGCGGCCAGCGAAGCCACCTGCCGCTCGGTCAAGTCCGTCACGCCGACGATCTTCCCGCTCAGTCCTCGGAGCTCTTCGTCAGGTAGGTCTCGCGGGTGTGCTCGGTGTGCTCGCGCATCAGCTGGGCCGCCCGGTCGGCCTCGCCCTTGCCGATCGCGTCGATCAGGGCCGCGTGCTCGTCCCAGGACTTCTTGCCCCGGGACTTGGCCACCGGGGTGTGGTACCAGCGGACCCGGCGGGCCACCTGCGCCGCGATCTCCTTGAGGATCTTGTTGCCGGACATCTCGGTGATCAGGGCGTGCAGCTCGGCGTTGGCCGCGACCACCTCGTCGATGTCGTCGGCCTTGAGGGCCTGGACGCCGCGCTTGTGGACCTGCTTGAGGCCTGCCACGCCCTCCTTGGTCGAGTTCAGCGCCGCCAGCCGGGCGGACTCGGCCTCCAGCAGCGTGCGAACGCTCAACAGCTGGTCGGCCTCGTCCGGGGTGGGGCTGTGCACGAATGCGCCGTAGCCCGGCCGCAGGTCGACCCATTCGTCCTTCTGCAGCCATTGCAGCGCTTCGCGCACCGGCTGCCGGGAAACGCCGAGCAGCTCGGCGAGTTCCTTCTCGACCAGGTGCTGGCCGGGCTTGAGCTCGCCGGTGATGATGAGTTCCAGGATGGCCTCGTAGACGGTTTCCCGGAGTGGGACCGGGCGCGCGACCTGGCGCGCGGCGATGCCCTGCGGCAGTTTCGAGCTCAGCGACATGCGGTCAACTCCGGGGCTGGGCCAGGTCCGCCCGGCGGTCCTGGTCGGTTGGTGCGCTTGGTCGGCGGCGGGTGTTTTGCCCGATGGCTTTAGCATACAGTATGCGTCGCTCCGGAGCGCGCTGCCGAGCCCGCCGGGCGTGATCGTCCACATGGGACGGATCGCTGGGCCGAACGGATGGAACGGCCTGGTGCTGCTGGACATGGCGGGCGCGGCGGGACTAGAACCACTGTTGCTGGGTCGAAGTACGGCCTGCGGGGGACCAGCGATCCTCCCAGCCGGAGGCGCTCATGCACGTGCCTGCGTTGTTGTGGTTCGCGACGGTGGGAATCCTGCTCGCGCTCGTAGCCCGCGATCTGGCCTCGGGCTGGCGGGCGCGGCCCGAACCGTCGCCGCGCAACGACGCGCTCGTCGTCGTCGGCTACCTCCTGCTCGCCGCGCTGTTCGGCGTCGTGGTGCTCGTCGTCGGCGGTGCCCCGAGCGCCGGGGCGTTCTTCGCCGGGTGGGGCAGTTCGCTGGCGGTGACGGTCGATGCGCTGGTGGTGTTCGTGCTGATCACCAGCGGGGCACGGGCCCGGCACCGAGTCGTGGTCCTGGGCGTGGCCGCGTCCGCGCTGGCCCGGTGCGGGCTGATCGCGTTCGGCATCCCGAGCGCCTCCGCCATCGCCTGGATCTCCGCGCTGTTCGGCGCCTGCGTGCTCGCGGCAGCGTGGCCGGTCTTCCGCCACGACGACGCGGCGACGCTCCCGGCGGTGCTGGGCAGGCCCGGAGCCGCACCGGCTGCGGCAGTGTCGACGGCCGCGGTTCTGGGCTTGTTCTCGGTGTCGGCGGCGGTGGCCGGCGGGGCGTACCTGGCGTTCTGCGCCGGCATGTTCTCCCTGCTCGGCTTCCACCGGCTGTTCCGCCTGGTCGCCGGCCTGGTCGACCGGAGCCCGGACGCCTCGACCGGGCTCGCGGTGGTGCTGGTGTTCATCGGCGTGAAGTCGGTGCTGGCCGGGGTGACCGGAACCGCGCCGGACGCGCAGGTGACGGTGCTGACGCTCGGGATGATCGCCGCGGTCGCCGTGCTGAGCGCGATCACCGCGGCGCGCGCACCCTCGCCCTGACCCGGAATTCGCGCGGGCACCCCGGTGTTCTGGAAGAACCACGAGATTCCGGTTGGAGGCCTGCGATGGCTTCGGAGGATCGGTTCGACGAACTGGACGCCTACTCGCGGACGGTGGCGGCCGTCGCTGCGGCGATCACGCCCAGCGTGGCGAGCCTGCACTCGTCCGGCGAATGGGGAGAGGCCGCCGGATCGGCGGTGGTGTTCACCGCCGACGGCTTCATGCTGACCAACGCGCACGTCATCGGCCAGGCCGGCGGCGGCACGGCGCGCTTCGCCGACGGCACCAGCACCCCGTTCACCGTCGTCGGCACGGATCCGCTCTCCGACCTGGCCGTGGTCCGGGCGGCGGGGGAAACGCCGCCGCCGGTCCGGCTCGGCGACAGCGACCGGCTGGTGGTCGGGCAGCTCGTCGTCGCCGTGGGCAATCCGCTCGGGCTCGCCGGATCGGTCACCGCCGGCGTGGTCAGCGGGCTGGGCCGGTCGCTGCCCGTGCGCAGCGGGAACGCGGCACGGATCATCGAGGACGTGATCCAGACCGACGCCGCCCTCAACCCCGGCAACTCCGGCGGCGCGCTCGCGGACGCGCAGGGCGTCGTGGTGGGCGTGAGCACCGCGGTCGCCGGGGTCGGCCTTGGCCTGGCGATCCCGATCAACGCCACCACCCGGCGCATTGTCGACTCGCTGGTGCGGGACGGCCGGGTCCGCCGCGCCTTCCTCGGCCTGGTGACCATCCCGGCGCCGCTGCCGGACGACCTGGCCGCGCGCACCGGGCAGAACACCGGGCTGCGGGTGGTCGACGTGGTGCGGCAGAGCCCGGCGGCCCGGGCCGGACTGCACCGCGGCGACCTGCTGCTGACCGCGGGCGGCAGCCCGGTGCGCGACGCGCAGGGCCTGCAGCGGCTGATGTTCGCCGAGGCCATCGGCCGGCCGCTGCAGATCACGGTCACCCGCAACGGCGCGCTGGTCGACGTGATCACCGAACCCGTGGAGCTCCAGGACGGCCGCAGCCAGGCCGGCGGAGCGGCATAGAGTCGGACGGTGCTCTCCGGATCCATCCCGGTCACGTCGGCGCTCGGCGTGGCCATCGCGTTGCTCCTGCTCACCGCCGCGGCCGTCGCCGGCCTCGGCGGGCTGGCGCGGTATCGGGACGTGCTGTTCGCCGGCCTGCGCGGCGCCGTGCAGCTGCTCGTCGTATCGCTGCTGATCGCCTACATCGTCCGGTGGACCGCCCTGGCCGCGCTGTTCATCGTGCTGATGTTCGCGATCGCCGCGCACACCGCCGGGCGGCGGATCACCGGCAACCGCACGTGGCTGTGGGCGGCGCTGCCGATCGCCGCCGGCGTCGCCCCGGCGGTGCTGCTGCTCGTCGTCACCGGCGCGGTCCCGCTGACCGGACTGGTGCTGATCCCGCTGGTGGGACAGCTGATCGGCGGCGCGCTGGTGGCGACCGCGCTGGCCGGGCGGCGGCTGCTGGACGAGCTGCAGCAGCGGCGCGGCGAGGTGGAGGCCGCGCTGGCGCTGGGTCTGGTGGGCCGCGCGGCGCGGCTGGAGATCGCCCGGCCGGTGGCCGGTAGCGCCCTGGTGCCCGCGCTGGACCAGACCCGCACCGTGGGCACCGTGACGCTGCCGGGCGAAACCGATGGAGGGTGGGGTCTACGCCGATTCTTCCGGCAGCAGCCGGTAAATCCGCAGGTCAAGGGTAGGTAGGTCGACCCATCTGTAGGGGCAACGTTCGTGCTCTTGTTGGCCCTCTTTGACCCATCTCCGGGTTGAACTTTGGTGACCGCCGTCGAGGTCTCCTGAGGTTCTCCACCGCGTGCACAACGCTGGCCGCTCCCAGATGGCCGCCGCCCTCCTGTATCACCACGCCCAGGGCCGCGTCACCGTCCGTTCCGCCGGATCCGCACCTGCCGACACCGTCAACCCCGCCGTGCTTCAGGTCATGAACGAACTCGGCCTCGACCTCTCCCAGGAATTTCCGAAGGAACTCGCCGCCGACGCCGTCGAAGCCGCCGACGTCGTCATCACCATGAGCTGCGGCGACGCCTGCCCCGTCTTCCCCGGCAAGCGCTACCTCGACTGGGAACTCACCGACCCCGCCGGCAAATCCATTGAGGACGTCCGGCCGATCCGCGACGACATCGACCGCTGCGTCCGCGCCCTGCTCGCCGAACTCGTGCCCGAGGCAGCGAAGTGAGCGACGTCCGCAACGTGATCATCGTGGGCCGAGCGCCCTGATCCACTGCCCAAGTCCGTGCCTGGTGTCCACGGCCACAGTCATGCACTTGAAATGATCACCCAGACCGGAGCAACGATCGCAGGCCCGGCACTGCGGGGCGACGACAGAAGGCAGGCCCGTCCAGAGACGACGGGCCCGCCCATAAGGTCAGGCAGGATTACGGCACCTGGATGAAGACATTGCCACCGATGCCGTTACCGCCAAAGCCGTCACCGCCGATGCCGGAACCACCGATACCGGAACCGGCGGCGGAGCCGCCACCGTTGCCGCCACCTTGGCCACCACCGTTGCCGCCGCCGCCACCGTTGATCACGGCGGGGCCCCAGCCGCCGTGGAGAGGAAGCGTCGACATGACCGTGCGAGCAGGCAGGAACTCAATGCGCTGGTCATGGAGCTCTGCAGAGCTCAGCGGTTGAGTTTTTTCGAACATTTGGCCGGTCCTCCTTCGTTCGAATGGGCTCGGATGCCGCGCGGAGATCGATGCCAAGCAAGGTCGAAAGTTTCCCAGATCCCCATTCCAACGCCCCCAGGTTCGTTGACATCAGCACGGAGACTAAGGGAACCCGCGATACGGCGCAGTCCGGTCAAAAAGGATCACTTCGGCCAGACGAAGACACTGCCGCCAACGCCGTTACCGCCAACGCCGTTACCACCAATGCCGGGGCCACCGGGGCCACCGTCAACATTGACGCCACCGTTACCACCGGCGCCGCCACCTTGGCCGCCACCGTTACCGCCGCCGTTACCGGCGCCGCCACCGTTGATCATTATCGGGTCCCAGCCTCCGTGGAGCGGGAGCGTCGACATGACCGTGCGCGCAGGCAGAAACTCAATGCGCTGGTCATGGAGCTCCGCAGAGCTCAGCGGTCGAGTCTTTTCGAACACTTGGCCGGTCCTCCTTCGTTCGAATGGGCTCGGATGCCCAGGTTGCAAGTCCCTCGGATCCCCATTCCAACGCCCCGAGATCCGTTGGCAGCAGCCCGGAGGCTAAGGGAACCCGCGCCCCGGCGCAGCCCGAAAACTCCGGTCACCCGGACCACAATTCCGCAAGCCATCGACCAGCGCACACCAGCACCCCTGCGGTCTGCATCGACGCAGCCCAACACCCTGGAAAAAAATCAATTCAGGCAAACGGGGGATCTGCTCCGGAATCGCACTCGCATTCACGGCCAACACGGAAACGTTTTCGAAAAAAACCGGCGCGTAAATTTTTCCCTGCAGGAACGTCAACCGGAACCCGGCCGTGCAGACCGGGCAGCGCAATTCCTTCCGGCATCCGGGGCGTCGGATGATCAGCGGAGACCAAGATCAGGTTCTGTGGGCATGCGGCCAGCCGCTGCGGCCCTGCGTGCCGCCGACCGCCCCTGGCACGGTGGTCGATCGACGGTCGGATCCCGACACGACTGCGCACGCACACCCACGAGCGGCGAGAAGTTAATTGCACGGCAGGGTGAATCAAAGTGCATCAGGCGTTCGGTGCTCCTAGGTTCTGCCCGTGCGCCAGGAACGTGCCGCTGTGGCGCATCCAACGGGTGGCCGAGTCCCGGTTTTCCCGGTGATTTCCCTCGAATTGCGAAGGAGCACCAGATGCGACAGACCTCTCGGTCGCTGAGCGCTGCAGAACTGGACGACCAGCGCGTCGAGTTCCTCCCAGCGCGCACCGTCATGTCCACGTTCTGGCTCCCAGCGAACGGCGACGCCAATGTCGCCACCACCGGCGACATCCAGAGCGGCTCCGGCGGCAACGGCGGCGGCAACGGCGGCGGCCAGGGTGGTGGTGGCGGCGGCATCGGAGGCATCGGCGGCGATGGCGGCGATGGTGGCAACGGCATCGGAGGCAACGGCATCGGCGGCGACGGCATCGGCGGCGACAGCGTCGTCATCGCCGGCTGACGTCGAAAGCTTTGCGCAGTGCGGCGTTCACGGCCAAAATAACGCGCCGCTGAACGTTCGAAAGCAGCAACCGCCGACGGGCGCGACCTCCCCCGCTAGGGACGATGTCGCGCCCGTCGGCCGGTTTCAGACCGGATGAACACCCTGGAGTCGTCATGGCCGCACCGCACCAGGCCGGTTCGTCACCGGAAGACGAGGACGTCGCGCACCTGGCGGTACCCGCGCTCGTGGCCGGCACCGAGCTGATCGGCCGCTACCAAGGTTCGGGTCATCGCGAAGCGCCGTACCTGGTTCGGCGACCCGAAGGTCAGATCCTGCAGCTGTCGTACCTGCTGTACCTGGTCGCGGCGGGCCTCGACGGGCGCCGCAGCTTCGCCGATCTCGCGGCGCGCCTCAGCGACGAATCGGGTCGCGGCATCACCGCCGGGCAGGTGTTCTTCCTCGTCGAGAACAGGTTGCGGCTGGCCGGGATTGTGGCGGCCGAATTCGAGTCCGACCTGCCGCCGGAAGCCGCACGGAAGGGGCGGGATCGGTTGCTGGCGTTGAAGTTCCGCGTCGCGCTGGTGCCCGAACACGTCGTCGCGGTCATCGCCCGCGTGTTCCAGCCCCTGTTCTGGCCTCCGGTGGTGGTCGTGGCCCTGGCGGCTTTCGTCGTCGTCGACGTCTTGTTGGCCGTGCACGGCGGCGCCGAGCATGTCGTTGCGGACGCGAAGGAGCTGCTGAACCAACCGGAGCAGATCCTCCTGGTGCTGCTTGTGCTGATCCTCGCTGGGATGTTCCACGAGTGCGGGCACGTCGCGGCCTGCCGATATGGCGGTGCGCGGCCGGGCGCGATGGGTGTGGGTATCTATCTGGTGTGGCCCGCGATGTATAGCACGGTCACCGATTCCTACCGCCTCAGCCGCGTTGGTCGGCTGCGCACTGATCTCGGTGGCCTCTACTTCAACGTGATCGCGATGCTCATCATGATCATCGGCTACGTGCAGACCGGGCTCCCCTGGCTGCTGGCGGCACTCTTGGCCTGGCAGGTGACGAGCTTCTGGCAGTTGCTGCCGTCGATCCGCTTCGATGGCTACTACATCCTGAGTGATCTGGTGGGCGCCCCCGACCTCTTCGACCGGATGGGGCCCGTGCTGCGCAGCCTGCTACCGGGCCGCCGCCCGCACCCCCGCGTGCAGGAGCTGAAGCCCTGGGTCCGCCGAGTGATCACGGTGTGGGTCGTGCTGACGATCCCGTTCATGGCGTACTGGATCACCGCTTTCCTGCTCCTCGCACCGTACGTGCTGCCGACCCTGTGGCACTCGCTGATCCTGCAGTGGAACATCACGGGCGGCTCGATCCAGGCCGGCGACGCCGCCGGAGCCGCAGTCGGCATGCTCCGGCTGGCCATGCTGGTGCTGCCATGGGCGGGCATCACGCTTGTCCTCCCCAACCTGACCAGCCAATTCGCCCGCTCCTTCCGCAAGTGGCGAACCCGCCACACGCTCGAACCGCGCTAGCGCCACGGCCGGTTTCCGCGCAAAACCGGCACTTCGCGAGGGTGAGGAAGAAGGAGGCGTGAAGTTCGCGGACTACTTCGATTTCTCCGATTCGTTCACGGGCCAGCCGTCGCACCGCGTCCGGGCGCTGTTCCGCGGCGAGAACGAAGAAGCCTGGAGCTGTCCGTGAAGCGGCTACCCACACCTCGCGCGCTGACGGTGACCGCGGAGCCCTGCGGATCCTGCTCAGCGCACGCCGTGAGATCACTACCGCACGGACCCGTCAGATCAACCGGTTGCGGGCATTGCTGCTCGTCGGAGATGACACTGATCGCGACCTTGCTCGCGGTCCTCTCACGGACAGTCGCTGAATTCGATTGCGCGCCGCCGCGGCAAGAACGGCGACACCACCGAGCACGCGGTGCGACGCGCCGAAACCCGCCGCCTTGCGCTCGCCATCGACGACGCCGATCACGTGCTGACCGACAACAAGCAGCAGCTGACCGAACTGGTGACCGCGGTTTCCCCACTATTGCTGGAAAAACCCGGTGCTGGACCAGTCTGCAGCGCCCAGGCGAGCTCTCTTGGAGCTGGAACGAAAGGTGACGCTCGTTCGAATGGTCGCCGTAGTGATGTTCATGGGCGTTGTTGTTGGCATGGTCCTTTTCGTGTACCTGCCAGCCAATTTCGTCATATTCGGGCTCACGCTCGGTTTATCTGCCGGGATTATTCGTTTGGTGATTTCGGCGTGGGGGAGTTGGCTGCTCTTCACACTCCTGTGGCTGCCACTGACCGGCCGTTTGCCGTGGCGCCCGAAGCGTTTTCTCGAAGATGCCTACGACCGTGGCGTACTCCGCACAACTGGTGCGGTCTACCAATTCCGCCACGCCTGGCTCCGCGAACACCTCGCCGACCACTACCGAAGCTGGCCGAACAGCACATCACGACACCCGACCCGAGCGGCCGAACCACACCAGCGACTCCGAAGTCTGCGATCGCCAGAGACGGTCATGATCGGCACGGTAGTGCGCCCTCGGCGAGCTACCTGACGACCATGCGGCCTGAACGTGCGTGCATCTGCGCCAGTTCGCGCCAGCGGGTGGGGACTGTCCCACGAGCAGGCCTGCGCAGGCAAGCAGCACGGTGAGGGCCGTCAGGGGCACACAGCACGGTGATGGTGAGACGGGCTGGGGGGGATGGCGCGGCCGGTGCGGATGGCTGTGCGGACATGGTGGACTCGCTGGGTGAACGTTGCGTTGATCAGGCTGACCACGCCTGCGATGGCGAGCCGGCTCGTGTTCGCGCCGCGTGCGGCCAGGAGCAGGACCGCGTCGGCTGCGGCCATGACCAGGGCGGTGGAGCCCCAGGCGTTGCGGGTGGCTGATGTCGTCGTCGGTGACCAGGCGGGTGGCGAAGCGGTGGAGCGGTCGTTTCGCGGCGAGCAGTGCCACCACGGCGACGGCGATCGGCACGGCCCAGGTCGGCTGGGTCCAGGCCAGCGCCCCGAGCAGCACGGTGGCGATCGCCGCGATCTCGGTGGTCGCCCCCACGTCGGCCTCGGCGGAAGCCCGGATGATGAGGACGTACCAGGCGATGACCAGCAGGCCGGCGGCGCTGATCGTGACGATCAGCACGGCCGGGCCGAGCGCCTCGGCTGCCCGGCGGTGCTGTGCTCGCGTTCCAAGCCCAGCAGCAGCCCGATCGCCATCGCCGTGGCGAAGTGCACGAGCGCAGTCGTGGTGTCCACCAGACCCCCTCAGCCCGGGACGATGTGTGGTCATCGGCGGCGCGGGGAAAGCCAGGGAGACTCCGCACTGCGTCGCCGGATGCCACCCGCCCGTTCTCCCCATCAGCGTTGCCGCCAACGGTGTCCGTCCCTAGAGGACTTCGTCAGCACGGGTTCGGCCGCGTCGATGTGCGATCTCGCGTAGTGGCGAGTACACCCGGCGTCATTGACTGCCAGGTGCCGACCTGAGGTCGGGGAAGCGGGGGAGCTATGACGGAGGACGAGCCGCGGATCGTGGTGGGTGTGGACGGTTCGCCCGGCTCCCGAGCTGCACTGCGCTGGGCGCTGCGGTACGCGGAGCAGAGCAGCGGACGCGTCATCGCGTTGATCGCGTGTGGGTATCCGGCCCTCATCGACGTGGTGCTGCCGATGTCGGAGGGCGACGTAGCCGCCGAGGCCAGGCGGGAGTTGCGGAAAGCGGTCGAGGAAACCGCCGCCTCGCTGGGAGCGAAGGTTCCGGTGGAGCAGACGGTGGTGCGAGATCACGCGGCACGGGCGCTGCTGGACGAGGCCCAGGAGGCGGACCTCTTGGTGGTGGGCAGCCGCGGGCGCGGTGGGTTCGCCGGGGTTCTCCTCGGATCGGTCGGCCAGCACTGCGTGCTCCACGCGCCGTGTCCGGTCGTCATCGTCCGCCACGCCGACGGCTGACCGCCCGGGGTCGACCGGCCCCGTTCCGGCCGACCGACTCGCGGGTATCCGGGCGGCGTTGAGCGGGAAACCCGTGGTGCGGGGGAGTGTCGCGATGACGAGCAGAACGATCCCGTCGCAGGAGACGATGCGTTCGGTGCTGGCCCTGGCGTGCCGGGCGCCGTCGGTGCACAACAGTCAGCCCTGGCGGTGGAAGCTGGCCGAGTATTCGGTGCGCCTCTACCTCGATCGTTCCCGGCTGTTGGAGGTCATCGACCCGACCGGGCGGGAGATGGTGATCAGCTGTGGCGCGGTCCTCAACCACGCCCGCATCGCGTTCGCAGCCGACGAGCCCGGGTGCACCGCCTGCCGAACCCGGCACAACCGGACCACCTGACGTCGATCGAGTTCACCGAGCTGACCGAGATCGATCCGCACGTCGAGACACTGGCGGCAGCGGCGGCGAACCGGCGCACCGACCGGCGGCCAGAACTGCACGCTCAGATTCGCCCTGGAAGACGGCGAGCGCCGCGAAGTGGAACTTGCGATCCAGCACGCCGGCGCGGAGCAGCGGGACCAACCCGAGCACAGGTAGGAGCTCGCCGCCTGGGCGGGCCGGCACGCGTCTGCCGAGGGAGTGTCGGCGCACAGCCTTCCAGCAGAGCACCTGCGCGGCATGCCTGAACGCGATTTCGCGCTGGTTGCCGAGGCCGAGGGGGAGTTGCCGGTACCGATCCTGGACGACGGCGCGGTGCCGGCGGTGCTGTCCACTCGCGGCGACAGCTAGGAGGAGCGCGGTCCTTCTCAGCGTGACGGAGCAACGTCTGGCGACGTGCCCGTTGAGCCAGGTCGGCGAGGTCGCCACCGCCCGCAATCAGGTCCGGGACCAGGTCCTGGGTGGAAGTGGCTTTCCGCAGATGGTGATCCGGCTGGGGTGGCCGGTCACGAGCGAGTTCCCCGACCTGCTCACACCGCGCCGCCCGTGTCGGAGGTGGTCGAGCCGTTGTTCCCCCGGGGATGACGTCTCAGACCTGATCTGGCCGCTTCCAGGAGGATCTTGCGTTCGGCAGCATCCACGACGTGCCGCACCGCGGGCACGGCGTCGGGGTTGACCGAGATCGACGTGATGCCGAGCCGGACCAGGTGTTCGGCGAACTCCGGATCGTTGGTCGGGGCCAGGCCGCACAGCGACGACGTGATCCCATTCCGGCGGGCGGCGCCGATGATGCGTCCGATCGCATCCAGCACCGCAGGATCGGACTCGTCGAACAGCTGCGTGCACACCTCGGAGTCGCGGTCGACGCCGAGGACGAGCTGGGTGAGGTCGTTGCTGCCGATGGACACGCCATCGATGCCCAGCCGGGTGTAAGCGGACAGCCAGTACTGCACAGACGGGACTTCCGCCATGACCCACCGTGCTGCGCCTCGATGTCCGCCATCAGGCCGTGTAGGACGTTGCCAGCGGTCGCGCTCGTGCGCATGCCCAAGTACTCGGCGGACGGAGTCCGAGCACGGACGAAGGGACGTTGGGCCGGTGCGTGCGTGTTGTCTGCGGGCGAACACTGGCCGGGGAGCCGTAGGAGGTGACGGCATGCCGTTCGGTGATCGCAGAGATGCGGGGTGGCGGCTGGCCGAGCAGTTGCAGCACCTGCGCGACGAGGACGTCGTGGTGTTGGGATTGCCGCGGGGTGGTGTTCCGGTCGCATTCGAGGTGGCCCGGGCACTGGACGCCCCGCTGGACGTGATCGTCGTCCGCAAGCTCGGAGTTCCCTTCCACCCGGAGTTGGGGATGGGGGCGATCGGAGAGGGCGATGTCCGGATCATCAACGACGAGGTGATGTGGCGAACCGGCGTGCGGCCCGCCGAGCTGGCCGAAGTCGAGCAGCGGGAGCGGGTCGAGTTGGACCGGCGGGCCCAGCGGTTCCGGGACGGTCGCGCGCGGGCGGAGCTGTCGGGGCGGACGGCGCTCATCGTCGATGACGGGATCGCGACCGGCTCCACTGCTGCGGTGGCCTGCCGCGTGGCTCGCGCGCAGGGCGCGGCGCGGGTGGTGTTGGCGGTGCCGGTAGCCCCGCGCAATGCACTGGAGAGGCTGCGGGAATCCGTGGACGAACTGGTCTGTCTGGAAACACCCGAGGGGTTCTGGGCTATCGGCCAGTGGTACGCGGACTTCTGCCAAACCTTGGACGCGGAGGTGGTCGACTTGCTCGACCGGGCTGCGCAGGCCCATCCCGCTCCCACCACGGCCGGGGATCCCGATGCGTGGCTGCGGGATGAAGAGGTCGAAGTCGCAGTCGGTCCGGTGCGGCTGGCGGGACATCTGAGCGTGCTCGAGCGCGCCCAGGGGACCGTGGTGTTCGCGCACGGCAGCGGCAGCAGCCGGCACAGCCCCCGCAACCGGTACGTGGCCGGGAAACTCAACCGCGCCGGGTTGGGGACGTTGCTGTTCGACCTGCTCGCCGGGGCCGAGGAGCTCGACCGCAGAAACGTCTTCGACATCGAACTGCTGGCGTCTCGGCTGGTCGAGGTCGCCAGGTGGCTGCACACCCAGCCGGAAGCCCGGCACCTCGGCGTCGGTTACTTCGGCGCGAGCACCGGTGCCGCGGCAGCGCTGTGGGCGGCTGCCGAGGCACCGGACCTGGTGAATGCTGTGGTCTCCCGCGGCGGTCGGCCGGACCTGGCTGCCGAGCGGCTGGCCGAGGTGCAGGCACCGACGCTGCTGATCGTGGGCAGCCGGGACGACGCGGTGCTCGAACTCAACCAGCAAGCACACGCCCTGATGCGCGGTGAGAGCCGGATGGCGGTCGTGCGGGGAGCGACCCATCTGTTCGAGGAGGAAGGGACTCTGGACGAGGCTGCGGAACTAGCCCGCGACTGGTTCACCAGTCACCTCGCGGCAGTCGGGCGCAGGGCCTGAGGCGCAACGATCAGCGCACCCGAGCGCAGGGCATCGCCAATTGATGGCCCTTCTCCTCGTTGCGTCGATTCCTGGCCCATCGAGGGGAGGGGCGAGTCCGATGCCGGAAGTCGGTCATGCGGTCGTAGTGGGACTTGATGCTTCGAAGGCATCCCGCCATGCTGCAGGGTGGGCAGCTCGGGAAGCTGCCAGCAGGCGTCGTCCGCTGTTGCTGGTGCACGTGTTCCCCAGGCCATTGCTGGAGCTCACCCGGTTTCGCCAGCCGGGCACGGCAGAACCTCACGAGCCCCTTCAACAGGCCATGTGCCGGGAGTTGAGCACGGTATTGCAGCAGTGCCTCCAGATCGCTCCCGGATTGGAGATATGCACCGAAATGATCTCCGGCGATCCGGTTGAGGTGCTCGCGAGGAAGTCCGAGCACGCCGAGTTGCTGGTGGTGGGCTCGTCGGGCATCGGCAGCCCGGATCTGGTCTTGGTCGGCTCTACCGCAGCCGAGTTGCTCACCCACCAGACAGGTGCACCCGTGGTCATCACCCGCGGCGCTGATCAGGCTGGGCAGGAATCCCCACAGGTTGTGGTCGTGGGCGTGGACGGCTCCTCGAACAGCGTTCGTGCGGTTGACTTCGCTTCCCGGCATCATTGCCGTTTGGTCGCTGTGCACGCCTGGAGCGACCTGCCTCTGGATTACCCGCAGGCATGGGTTCTTGATCATGACGAGGCGCATCGGGAAGCCTCGGAGCTGTTGTCGCGCTCTCTGTCGGGGTACGCGGAACGCTATCCCGATGTTCTGGTGCGCGAAGTGGTCACGGTCCAGCGTCCGGCGCAAGCGCTCGTCGAGGCTTCGCGAGGTGCGGGGTTGCTGGTTGTCGGTAGCCGTGGTCGGGGTCCGGTCCGCCGGGCCGTGCTGGGGTCGGTCAGTCACGCTGTGGTGCACGCCGCGCCGTGCACCGTCGCGGTGCTCCGCGGATAAAGGGCGGGGTGGGGACGATGAAGGACACGATCCCGCTGGGACGATTCGCCGGAGTGCGGATCGGCTTGCATTGGAGCGTGGCGGGCATCGTCGCACTGGTGGCGGTTGGCCTGGGAGTGTATTGGCTACCGGTTGCCTTTCCTGGGCATGCGCCGGTTGCCTACGCGCTCGGCGGGGCCGTCTCCGCGGTGCTGTTGGTGTGTTCGGTGTTGGCGCACGAGCTCGCGCATTCGGTCGTCGCCCGGCGCAACGGTGTCGTGGTGGAGGGCATCACCCTGTGGTTGCTGGGTGGAGTCGCGCGGCTTCGGGGCGAGGCGCGCACTGCTGGAGCCGACTTCCGAATCGCCGTCGTCGGTCCGGCGTCCAGTGCGGTGCTCGCGCTGGTGTTCGGAGTGGGCGGCTGGATGGCGGTTCGGCTGGGCGCCGATGAGTTGATCGTGGCCGTGCTGGGCTATCTGGCGGTGCTCAACGCCGTGGTGGCGGTGTTCAACCTGGTACCCGCAGCGCCACTGGACGGTGGCCGGGTGTTGCGGTCGGCGTTGTGGGCGTTGACTGGTGATCGGTTCAGGGCGGCGGTGTGGTCGGCGTGGGCGGGACGCGGCTTCGGATTCCTCTTGATCGTCGCGGGCCTCGCCGAGGTGCTGGGGCGCAGCACCGGTGGGCTGTGGTTGGTGCTGGTGGGCCTTTTCATCGTCAACATGGCCTCCGCTGAGGAACGCCAGGCCCGCATCGGCGTGGCGCTGGCCGGGATCTCGGTCGGGGACGTGATGTCCAGCCCCGTCGAGACGGTGGAGGCCAGGCAGTCGGTGGAGCAGTTCTTCCGCGATGCCGTCGTATCTCACCGGCACTCGGCTTTTCCGGTGCTGGACGAGCACGGGCAGCTGCGAGGTCTGGTGACCCTCCAGCACCTTCGTGAAGTGCCGGTGGAGGTACGCGGCGGGACCGCGCTGGGGCAGGTGGCCTGCCCGGTGGAGAAGATCGCGGTGGCCGAGCCGGGGGAGCCATTGGCACTTGTGTTGCCTCGCATGACTCAAACCAGCCGGGGCCGGATCCTCGTCTGCAGCGCAGGAGAACTCCGCGGCATCATCTCGCCCTCCGACGTAGCCCGCGTCCTGTCCGACCACAGCCTCACCGCCACGCTGCCCGCAGGGGCCGATCTCACCTGGGAGCCCGAGACGAGACCCCCGCCATCGGACTGGTGGTTCCCGGGGCAGCAGCGGCCCCGCTGACTTCCAAGTCGAATCCCGGCTCGGTGCGTGTCCGCAGAATCCGACCGGAGTGAATGGCGTTGGTGGAGCTTATTCCTCAAGGCCCAGCGTCCACAGCATCAGCACGGCTGCGGCTTGCGCACTCAGCTGCTGAGATCTGGTTCCCCGCAGTGTTCGGAGATCGCGTGGCGGGCCGCCCGCTCCAGTTCGATCGCCGCCGCCCAGTCCGAACCCGTGGGAAAGATTGGTGTTCCAACGGTGACGTGCACGGCATTGTGGCGACTGAAGCGGTGCTGACCGGGCGGGAAGATGGCACGTGTGCCGTGAACAACAACGGGGACGACTGGACGCCCTGAGCGTGCGGCGATCACGAACGCTCCCATGTGAAATGGCCGCAAGCCAGGCGTCGGCGACAGTCCACCCTCCGGGAAGAGAACGAGCCGTTGACCGTCCTGCGCTGCAGCAGTGAGGCGGTCGGTGTCGGCAACACCCTGCTCTCGATCGGTCCGCTCGACGAACAGCGTGCCCACGCGCCGCAGCAGGAATCCGGTCGTTCGCTTGGTTGCGAGGATTTCGGCGGCGACGAATGTGTAACGGCCGGGCAGGGCCGCGATCAACGCGATGACGTCGAGGTAGCTGGGGTGGTTGGCGACCACGATGCAGCCTTGGACGTCTGCGAGGGACTCGGCATGGTCCACGGCCAGCCGAGTCCGGGTGAGACGGGCCAAGCTCAGAGCCGCCCGGCGGGCGATGTCGAAAGCTCGGTTGGGAAACACGGCTGCACCGAGAACAGTCGGGCCGCCGACCAGCACGACCAGGAACCAACACCAGACTGTGAAGGCGACATCGGACACTCGCCGCACACCGCGGCGCAGTGGACCTGTCATCGCCTCCGCGGCGAAGCGAAGTCCGTGCCACCACGCGGGGCGGCCAGGCGCACCCACCACGCCCTGTTCGTAGCTGCCACGGCAGGCCGCGCGCCGGATCTTGCCGCTGGCGGTCTTCGGCACCGCGCCGGGCGGCGCGAGCACGACATCGTCGGGCGCCGCGCCCAGCAGGTCAACGGAGACGGCGGCGATGCGTTCACGCAGCGCGGCACGTGCGGCTGTTGCTGTTTGGGGTGTTTCTGCGACCACGATGAGCCGTTCGGCCTTGCCGGCGCGCGATGTCGTGGCGAACACGGCGACGCAGTCCTTGCTGATTCCCGGAAGGTCGCCGACGGCGGCTTCGAGCTCTTCGGGGTGCAGGTTCCGTCCGGCCCGGATGATGAGGTCCTTGACCCGACCGGTGACGTACAGTTCACCGACGTCTCGATATCCGAGATCACCGGTGTCCCACCAGCCGCGCCGGCGCAGTGCCGCAGTCTCGAGGGGATTGCGGAAATAGCCCGGAGTCGCCGACGGACCCCGGAATTCGATCCGGCCCTCGCGCCGATCATCGGTCTCATTGCCTGCGGTGTCCACGATTCTGATCTCATGGCCAGGAAGCGGCACACCGCAGCCGACGAACCGCAGCGGATCCGGATCATCTTTCGCGGCAGGCCGTGCGCGCCCCGATCGCAGGAATTCCTCGCGGTCCACGCGATCCACGACCGGTCCGCGTCCTATGGGCGGAAAGGTCAGCCCCACGCATGACTCGGCCAGACCGTAGGCCGGGGTCAGCGCCTGTCGGCGCAACCCGTATGGCTGGAATCGATCCGCGAATCGCGCGAGGGTATCGGCGCGGACCGGTTCTGCACCGCTGAACGCCAAGCGCCAAGAGCTGAGATCCAGCCCGTCGAGCTCCGCGTCGTCGATCTCTCGCACGCACAACTCGTAGGCGAAGTTCGCTCCTGCAGACAGACTGGCCCGGTGGTTGTGTACGGCCCACAACCATCGGGACGGCCGGGTCAGAAACGCCGACGGTGGCATGGCCACCAGCGGAAGTCCAAAGTAGAGACTTGACAACCAAGTCCCTATCAGGCCCATGTCGTGATACAACGGCAGCCAGCTCACGCACACGTCTGATGTGGACACCCCGGCGGCTTGGCCCATCGCCCGGATGTTGGCCAGCAGGTTGGCATGGGTGAGCATCACGCCCTTTGGGTTGCCGGTACTGCCCGACGTGTACTGCAGCAACGCGACATCCCGGGCGTTCCGCCTGACCGCACCAGACTCGCCGTGCCCGGTCAGCTCGGAAGATGTGACGACATGCCGCAGCGACGCGACGTGTCCACGAACCAGCTTCGTCATCCGAACGGCAGCGGAATCGGTGACCAGCACCCTCGCTTCGGCGTTGGCGAGGATACCCACCTGGCGACGAAGATGGTTGGTCAACTGCGACGGACGCGCAGGCGGATAGATCGGCACCGGGACTCCGCCGGCCAGCATGACCCCTGCGAAGCAGGCGAAGTACTCCCGACCGGTGGGCAGCATCAGCGCCACCGCATCACCGGGACGAACATTTCGAGCCGCCAGTCCCGCGGCCACCGTTGCCGCACCGTGCCCGAGATCGGAGTAACTGAGGTCCTCGACAGCGGTGTCGTGCAGGATTCGCAGATGCTGCCGCTGCGGGTGGACCTTGATATGCCAGTCCAGGGCCTCGACCAAGGTAGTGATCGTGTCGGGTATCCGTTCGGCCTGCGGCGGCAACACCTGCCAGTCCTGGGCCGGCCGAGGCGCGCCCGTACGGGAGGAACGGCGCACGACCGCGAGAAGATCGCGAGGCGTCTCGATGCTGCCCAGGGTGCCCTCCGGCAGGCTGACACCGAAGGCGCCCTCCATCCGGGTCAGCAACTCGGCGAGGGCGAGACTGTCCAGCCCGAGATCGCGATCAAACGCACTGTCAAGGGTGGCGACAGCGGCGAGATCGGCGGTACGCCGTTCAGCCACCAAACCCCGCACCGCACTGACCAACAGCGTCTCATCACTGGCCGCTGTTGGTTCGGCTGCGCTCATAGCGACCGCTCCCCACTCGCCTGCATCCACGTCCAGCGCCGGGCTGCCCGAGGTGATCGGTAACCGGCCATCTCAAACGCGGCTAGACCACCCTGAGACATCCCCCTCCGTAGCTCCCCGTCCAGCCTTCACGCCTGGCCAGGGCACTGTGAATAGGCCCAAAGGCCCCACATGGCGAAACGCGTATGCGCCCCCGCGGCGACGGATCACGTTCGCCAGCAGCCCTGCGGAGGCAGATCAGCTCGATGTTTACGTCAGCTGTTGATCGCGCGAACCACGGTGTGCCTGATCTCTTCCTCGATTCGATTCGCGAGGGGTTCCACTACGTCCGAGACCTGCTGCGACAGGCCAGAGCCGAGACTGGTCTCCGCGCTTTCGACCGCGAAGACGACCAGTTGCCGCGGCAGCCGGTCCAGTACGCGGGCGAGTTCGACGGCGTCGCTGAGGCCGAGTCCGTGCGAACTGGTCTTGCTGCGCGGTCTCCATGGCTGGTCGCCTTCGAACTGCAGCCGGTGTACTCGGCCGGGGTGGGCGGGGCGGGCGTGTGCCGCGTCGACCACGATGGTGAGGTGGGTGTCCTCCCACATGGCGATCAGCCGGGCGGGGTCGCCGTCGCACGCCGTGAGGATGGCTTCGCCGGGCAGCGGTCGGCACCGCGCACGTTCGCTCATCCGGGACACGACGGCCCAGCCCACGCCGTCGTCGCGACGGTACTCATTGCCGACTCCGATGACAGCGATCCGGGCAGGGACATACATGCGCTTCTCCCTTCGCCCGTTCGTGCCGGCCACCTCGGGTCATGGTGTGGGCCGCTGGTTGTGGCCGCCATGCGGGGCTGCCGGTGGGTCGCCATAATCCCGCCAGCGGCACTCTCGGCACCGGGAGGTGGGCGATGACGAACAGCGGTGGCTCCACCGCAGTGATCGACTCAACTGGCCTGGACGCGTTGATCTCGGTTCTGGCCGGTCGGGGCCGAACTGTCATCGGACCCACCGTTCGCGATGGGGCCATCGTGCTGGCCGAGATATCCAGCGGCAACGAGCTCCCCTACGGCTGGGGCGTCGAGCTGGAGGCCGGCTACTACCGGCTGCGTGCCCGCGAGGACGGGGCCGCGTTCGCCAACAGCGCGGGGCCACAGTCGTGGAAGACGTTCCTGCACCCGCAACGGGTACGGCAGTGGACCGCCGAACGCGGCGCCGAAGGCGATTTCACGGTGGCTGAGGACACCACGCCGCCCCCATCGTATGCGTTCCTCGGCGTGCGCCCGTGCGATCTGCGAGCCATCGCGGTGCAGGACCGCGTGCTCACCGGCGGACAGTTCACGGACCCTGCGTACCGCGGGCGGCGCGAGCGGGCCTTCCTGGTGGCGGTGGAGTGCACCGAGCCAGGTGCCACATGCTTCTGCGCGTCCATGGACGCCGGGCCAGCCGCTGGCCCCGGCTACGACCTGGTGCTTACCGAGGTGCTCGACGACGAAGGGCATCGCTTCCTCGCCCGGGCCGGCAGCGAGGAGGGCGAGTCGGTGCTGGCTGAGCTGCCGCGCCGCCCTGCCGACGACACCACCCGTGTCGCGGCGCACGAACGGGTCACCGACGCCGCAGGGCGCATGGGTCGCACCATGCCGGCGGTCGACCTGCATGTGCTGATGCGTGACACGTTGGCGGCCGAGCGCTGGAACGATGTCGCATCACGCTGTCTGACCTGCGGTAACTGCACCATGGTCTGCCCCACCTGCTTCTGTACCACGGTCGAGGACGTCACCGACCTCAGCGGTGACCATGCCGAGCGATGGCGGCGCTGGGAATCCTGTTTCGACTTGGAGTTCACCCACCTGCAGAGCGGCCCGGTCCGTACGTCGCAGCGTAGCCGCTACCGGCAGTGGGCCACCCACAAACTCGGCACCTGGTATGACCAGTTCGGCAGCTCGGGGTGCGTTGGCTGCGGGCGGTGCATCGTCTGGTGCCCGGTCGGCATCGACATCACAGAGGAAGCCCACGCGCTGAACAACGAGAGGGCTGCCTCCGCATCGGAGCCTGCCGCATTCGACGAGGATCCATCGTGACGGTCGTTCGGCACGGCTTTGTCGGTGCGCTGCCACCTGAGCATCGCGAGCGGCTGCTCGGACTTGCCCACGAGACTTCTTTCCCCTCTGGCATCCGCATTTTCGATGAGGATGGCGAGGCCGATCGGTTCTGGATCATCCGTTCGGGACGGGTCGCGCTCGATATCCACATCCCAGGCCGCGGCTCCGTTGTCGTGGAGACCATTGGTGATGACGAACTGCTCGGCTGGTCCTGGATGTTCGAGCCGTATCGCTGGCACTTGGGGGCGCAAACGTGCAGCCCGGTGCGGGCGTACGAGTTCGACGCGAAGCAGGTGCGCGACGCGCGTGATGCGGATCCTGCGTTCGGATTGGCGCTGACTGACTGCGTTGCCCAAGTGGTCGCACGGCGGTTGAAGGCCGCGCGCCTGCGCCTTCTGGACCTCTACGCGGTCGGAGGCACCGACGACGGCGGTAGCAGCGTATGACCGCCGGGTTCGCTCTTCCATCGCCGTACCGCGTCGTGGAGCGCACCGACGACACGCTGAACACCGCGACGATCGTCCTGGAGCCGGCGAGTTCGGCGCTGCCCCCGTTTTCTCCCGGGCAGTTCGCCATGGTGTACGCGTTCGGTGTCGGCGACATCCCGGTGTCGGTCAGCGGTATCCACGGGCATCGCTTGACGCACACCATCCGGGCCGTCGGGGCGATCTCCAGCGCACTGCACACGGTGCGGCCTGGCCAGGTGGTTGGTGTGCGCGGTCCGTTCGGCACCGGCTGGGGCCTGCCCCGCAGTCGCGGGCGCGATCTGCTGGTCGTGGCAGGTGGTATCGGGCTGGCGCCGCTGCGGACGGTGGTGCTTGAAGCGCTCGCCGAGCCCGAGTCGTACGGGCGGCTCAACGTTCTGGTCGGAGCGCGTGCCCCCGGCGAGTTGCTCTACACCGCTCAGACGCGCAGCTGGCAGGCGGCCGGGGCCCGAGTCTTGATCACTGTGGACCAGCCAGACGAGGCGTGGACCGGAGATGTCGGGGTCGTCACCACTCTGCTCGACCGGGCGACCTTCGAGCCGAAGGAGACGGCGGCGTTCCTCTGCGGCCCGGAGGTGATGATCCGGGCCACCGCCCGCGACCTGGTCCATCGAGGCGTTCCAGCCGACCGGATCCGCGTCGCGCTCGAACGCACCATGCACTGCGGCACCGGCCATTGCGGCCACTGCCAACTCGGACCGCTGCTGCTGTGCCGCGACGGGCCTGTCGTGAGTTGGACGCGTGCCGGGCCCCTGCTCGCAGTACGGGAGCTGTGACATGTCTGCTGAAACCGACCACCGCGAGAGGCTACCGAAACTGGCCGTGTGGAAGTTCGCGTCCTGCGATGGCTGTCAGCTGACCTTGCTGGACTGCGAGGACGAACTGCTTGGCATCGCGGAGAACATGGAGATCTCCTACTTCCTCGAGGCTTCCAGCGCGCCCGGGCCGGGACCCTATGACCTGTCGCTGGTCGAAGGCTCGGTGACCACGCAGCATGATGCCGAGCGGATCCAGCACATCCGCAACGTCTCCAGTCGGCTGGTGACCATCGGTGCCTGCGCCACCGCGGGCGGCGTGCAGGCGTTGCGCAATTACGCCGACGTGGCCGAGTTCCTCTCCGTCGTCTACGCCCGGCCGGACTACATCGAGACCTTGGCTACCTCCACTCCGATCAGCGCGCATGTCCCTGTCGACTTCGAGTTGCGAGGTTGCCCTATCGACCGCGGGCAGCTGATCGAGGTCATAATGGCGTTTCTCGCTGGACGAACACCAAACGTGCCCGCCCACAGCGTGTGCTTCGAATGCAAGCGGCGCGGCAACGTGTGCGTGACCGTCGCGCACGGCACGCCATGCCTCGGCCCGGTCACGCATTCCGGTTGCGGTGCACTCTGCCCGACCTATGGACGCGGCTGCTACGGCTGCTTTGGCCCGTCCAACTCCACCAACTTCGGCGCGTTCATCCCGTTGTTGCGCCGAGACGGGATGGACACCCTCGACGTGGTGCGGGTGTTGCGCACTTTCAACACCGCCGCCCCGGAGTTCGACGAGGTTTCGCGAAAGGAACTGCGGCAGTGACCGACCGTACGTCGAAGGTGCTGCGCATCGGTGCCCTCGCCCGCGTCGAAGGCGAGGGCGCGCTGCATTTGAGACTGCAGGATGGCGAGGTCGCGGAGGCCCGGCTGGCGATCTACGAGCCCCCGCGTTTCTTCGAGGCGTTCCTGCGCGGGCGCTCCTACCGCGAGCCACCCGACATCACCGCTCGTGTATGCGGAATCTGTCCGGTTGCGTACCAGATGAGCGCGTCCCGGGCGATCGAGGATGCTTGCGGTGTCGTCGTGGGCGGCCAGCTGGCGGCACTGCGTCGGCTGCTGTACTGCGGCGAGTGGATCGAAAGCCAGACCCTGCACATCTACCTGCTTCACGCGCCCGATTTCCTCGGTGCAGACAGCGCCACCGATCTGGCTCGTACCCACCGCGCCGATGTCGAACGCGGCCTTCGCCTCAAGCAGGCGGGCAACGCGATCGTCGAACTGCTGGGTGGGCGCGCGATCCACCCGATCAACGCGCGCCTCGGCGGCTTCCACCGCCTCCCCGCATCGTCCGAGCTGCGCCCGTTGGCCGAGCGGTTGCGTCGCGCTCGGGACGATGCCGCGGCGACTGCGCGCTGGGTGGCGGGTTTCGACTTCCCCGACACCGGGTGCGATCACGACTTGCTGGCTCTGGCCGAACCCGGCACCTACGCCATCGAATCGGGCACCCCGACGGTGATGATCAGCCCGAGCGGGGCCGGACTACCCGCCGACACCAACCTCGCGCTGCCCACCCGCACCTTCGATGTCCGCGAGTTCGACGAACACGTCGTCGAAACCCAGGTGCCACACTCCACCGCGCTGCACTCCCGTCTCGACGGGCACCGTCACCTGACAGGCACGCTCGCCCGCTACGCGATCAGTGGCCGCTGGCTGTCCCCGATCGCACTCGAGGCAGCCCAGGACGCCGGGCTCGGTGACCCGCGTGAGGGCGCGGTGTGCCGCAATCCATTCCGCAGTATCGTCGTCCGAGCGATCGAGGTGCTCTACGCGGTCGACGAGGCACTGCGCATCATCGACGCCTACGAGCCGACGCCACGGCCCTGCGTCGACGTGCGCCCGCGCGCCGGCACCGGTTACGGAGCGACGGAGGCACCGCGGGGCCTGCTGTACCACCGCTACAGCATGCGTGACGACGGAACGATCACCGACGCGAACATCGTCCCACCGACCGCGCAGAACCAGGGCGCGATCGAGCACGACCTGCTTCGGCTCGTGCAAGAACGCCTGGACAGTGGGCGAACAACGGATGCCGAGTTGGCCTTTCTATGTGAAAAGGCCATCCGCAACCACGACCCATGCATCTCCTGCTCAGCCCACTTCCTCAATCTCACCGTCGACCGCGGAAACCATCGTTGATCACGTGGTCCCGAAAGGCATGTCCTCGACGCTGTGCCGGATATCGGCGGGTGCGGTTTCTCGCTGGTGCCAAAGAAGTTCGGCGGGACAAAACCCTCCCACACCACGGGCCTGCGCAGCCTTCTCCTGCCGCGGCTGGTGTGGTCGGATTCCCCGATGGTGTGTGGATCGCGCCGACCGTGATCGAGAACCCGCCATGTCTGCGGACACCGGCATCCTCTTGCCGATGTAAGCGTCTCGTGGAGTAATTACGTGTCCGACCCTAGCTCGTTGATCCACCACTGGGATTGTCGAATCCCGGGGGAGCCCGTCCCGTCGCCGGTGATTACCGGCAAGCACGACTACCTGAAGAATAGCGCTCATGGCGCATGCGGCGCTGCAAGATCTGCGCCCCCGAACTTCCCGCAGCTTGGGTGACGGAACCTCCTCTGGGCCCTCAACTTACTGACATTCCACTGGTCTGCCGCGGTTCGCGTCCTCCGTGAAGCGGTGCTTTCTGCGGCGCAATAGCCAGCGTCGCAGCTCGTCGGCGCCCCAGACGATGACGGGATAGGGCAAGACGAAGGCGAGCATGTCCGGCGTCAACGCCGCTGTGCCGAGAAGTTCTTGCAGGGGCGGGAGGTAGATGATCGCGACGGTGAGGAGTAGTTCGAACGCGATTCCCCACAGCAGCAGCGGGTTGGACAGCGCGCCGATGGATCGCAGCGACGCGTGTTCGGTGCGTGCGGCGAAGGCGGTGCCGATCTGGCCGGCGACCATGCCGAGGAAGGTCATGGTCGTGGCTTGCAGGTACGCGTGGTGCAAGGGCGTGCCGGGGGCGGTGGGGGCGCCTGGACGCCACCCGGCGGTGAGCAGGACGTAGCAGAACCCGGCCATCGCCAGGACGGCGGCGATCACGCCGAGGAACAGCCAGGCGCGCAGCAGCATCGGCGCAGTGACGACCGGTTCGCTGCGTTTGCGGGGCGGCCGCCGCATCAGGCCGGGTTCGGCGGGTTCGCGACCGAGCGCAAGCGCAGGGAGGGTTTCGGTGCCGACGTCGAATGCCAGCAGTTGCAGGACGGACAGCGGTAACGGGATGGCGCCCCCGGAGAGCGCGAACACCAGGAATGGCGTCACTTCTGGGGTGGCGTGGGCGAAGATGTAGACGATGAACTTCCGGATGTTGTCGTAGACCTGCCGCCCGGCCTGGATCGCTTCGGTGATGGTGGCGAAGTTGTCGTCGGTGAGCACCATTGTGGACGCTTCCCGGGCGACGTCCGTGCCCGAGCGACCCATGGCCACCCCGATGTCGGCGCGCCGCAAGGCGGGGGCGTCGTTCGCGCCGTCGCCGGTCATCGCGACCACGTGCCCGGCGTCGCGCAATGCGTCGGCGATGCGCAGCTTCGCTTCCGGCGACGACCGGGCGAAGATCAGCTCGGTCGTCTCCCGGAGCAACTTGTCGAGGTCGTTCTCGTTCATCTGGTCGAGCTGGTCGTCGGTGACCACCACGGGCTCGTCGCGGGTGATCCCGACCTGGGCGGCTATGGCGGTTGCGGTCAGGCCGTGGTCGCCGGTGATGACGATGATGCGGATGCCCGCTTCGTGGCAGTTGACGACCGCGTCGGGCACCTCGGCGCGGGGCGGGTCGATCATGGCGGTGGTGCCGAGCAGGACCAGGTCCCGCTCGGCCTGCTCGTGGTCTTCCGGGATGTTCTCGCCTGTTGCCAGGTCTCTTTCTGCCACTGCAAGCACTCGCAGTCCGCGCTGCGCTTGGGCGTCGACGAGTTCGTCGAGCGCGGTGCGCCGCTGCGGTGTGAGTGGACGTGGATGGCCGCCGGCGTCGAGTTCGTGGGTGCATCGCGGGAGGACGGCTTCGGGCGCTCCCTTGGTGTGAACCCGGATCTGGCCGTCGGTGTCCTCGTCGATGGTGGACATGCGCTTGCGAGCGGGGTCGAAGTGGAACTGGCGGCGTCGTCTGCGTTGTCGGTCGTCGGGGTCGACCTGCACGCCCAGCTCGGCGCTGGCGTTGAGCAGCGCGATTTCGGTGGGGTCGCCGACCGCGCCGCCCGGATCGTCGAGGCGGGCGTTGTTGCACGCCGCCATCGCGATCGCTAAGTGGGCGAGCGGCACATCGCCAGGCGATGCTCGGTCCGGGGCCGAACTTCCGGTCGCGGTGCTGATGATCGTGACGCGCATGCGGTTCTCGGTGAGGGTTCCGGTCTTGTCGGTGCAGATCACATCCGTTGAACCGAGCGTCTCGACCGCGCTGAGCCGTTTGACGACCGCGCCGCGGCGGGCGAGTCCGCGCACTCCGATCGCCAGCGCCAGGGTGATCACTGGGAGCAAACCTTCGGGGACGTTGCCTACGAGCAGACCGACCGCGAAGATCACGGCGTTGAGGAACGACAGCCCGGCACCCAGGGTCGCCACCGGGATGAAAGCCGCTCCCAGCAGCACCGAGATCAGCGCGATCAGCCAGGCGACCCGCCGCACCTGTGTTTCCAGCGGGCTGTCGTCCTTCTTCACCCGCTCGGACAACGCGGCGATCCTGCCCAGCTCGGTGTGCATGCCGGTGGCGAACACCACCGCGCGCGCTTCGCCCTCGGTGCACGTCGTGCCGCTGAACACGAGGTCACGTGCGTGCAGCAGGGGGACGCGGCTGTCGACCAGGTCGGCCGAGCGGAAGGCGGGCATCGATTCCCCGGTCAGCGCGGACAGGTCGACCTCGATGCCGCCGTCGAGCAGCCGGGCGTCCGCCGAGACCCGATCGCCTTCCTCGATGACGAGCACGTCCCCGGGCACCAACTCGATGGCCTCCACCTCGGACGCCCGCCCGTCGCGGAGGACCTTCGCACGCATCGGCAGGTACGCCGCGAGCGCCTCCACCGCCTTCTCCGCGTGTTGTTCCTGGACGAACGCGAACGCGGCGTTGATCACGATCACCACGACAATGGCGATGGCAACCGGTTCGATGCCCACCGCCCACGCCAGGCCGGCCGCCGCCCACAGCAGCAATGCCAGCGGGTGCGTGAACTGCTGTGCCAGCTCGCCCGGCCACTTCAGGCCACCTCGCCGCCGCAGTTCGTTCGGCCCGGCGTGGACCAGCCGTCGCTGCGCTTCGCGGGTGGTGAGCCCGGACCGGGAGCTGCGCAGGTCGCGCAGCAGGAGGTCGACCCGCTCGGTCGGGTCGAGGCGAACTCCGGGCTCCACATCAACGGCCTCAGCCATCGGGCACCCCCCCATCGACTTCCGGTTCCGCCACCGTCCAGGGCTACCCGTCGCAGCGGTCGGCCTCGCCGGAGCCATGGGACGTCCAAGGCTGCGTGTGCGGGCGGTCTGCGCGACCATCGGTGGGTCGGGGCCGCGTGCGGGAGGGAGCGCGGATGCGAGGAATTCGGGGCTTCTTCGAGCGCTTTCGCCCGGCGGGAACGCCAGGAGCGGCGGTGCGCCCCGGTGTGCCGGTCGACCGCGTGGCGGAGGCGTCCGCCGAGCTGGCACCCGTGTTCGCGCTGCTTGAGGATGCTGAGGCCGAGGCGCAGCGGGTCCGCGCGAACGGGCGGGAGGAGACCGCTCGAATCCGGCAGCAGGCCCGCGAACGAGCGGAGGCCATCGTTGCCGATGCCAACGCGCGTGCCGGAGCGGTGCGTGCCGACGTCGTGGCCGAGGCGTGGCGAACGGTAGAGCGGGAAGCGGAGCTCGTCGCCAGGTCGGCCGACGAAGCCGCGGCGCGGCTTCGGGAACGCGCGCGCGAGCGCATACCCTCGTTGGTGGACCGCGCTGTGTCCGCGGCTCTGGTCGCTCTCGGTGAACCCCCGGAACGCGTCCCATGAGCGCCAGGTGGAGCGCCGGATGCGTGCGGGCGAGGTCGCTGCTCAACCGGCGGCTGGGGATCGGCGGTGCCCGGGAGGTGGCCGCGTGCTCGTCATTGTCCGAGGCCCTGCACGTGCTCGCAGCCGGCCCGTACCACCAGGAGGTCCGGCCCGGGCAGTTGCTCGAGGATGCGGAGCGAGCCGTGGCCGCGACGGTGCTGTGGCATCTGCGGGTGCTGGCGGGATGGCAGCCGCACGAGGGCGCTGAGCTGGTGCGGACCTTGGCTGGTTGGTTCGAGGTCACCAATGTCGTGGAGCAGACCAGGGTCGGGGAGGCGGAGGCACTTCCCGACCCGTACCACCTCGGTGCGCTGGCGGTTTCCTGGCCGCGACTGGCCAACGCGGAGACGGCGGATGAGCTGCGGCGCGCGCTGGCCGCATCACCGTGGGGCGACCCTGGCGGGAGCACCGCACTGTCCGTGGCTGTCGGGATGCAGCTCGCGTGGGCGGTGCGAGTCGCCGTGCGAGTGCCCCAGGCGCAGACGTGGGCCGCGGGAGGCGCGGCGTTGCTGGTCGCGAGAGAGCGTTTCCTCGGGGACTGCCCGCTCGCGGAAGCGGCGGCGCGCCGAGCAGCGGTTCTGCTGGGTGCCGCTGCGTTGGACGCCGCGTCGCTGAGCGACTTCCGCGACCGGCTGCCCGGCGAGGCCCGGTGGTCCTTGTCTGGCGTGGCGGAACCGGGCGGACTGTGGCGGGCCGAGGCCGCATGGTGGGCCCGGGTGGACAGCGACGCGCGCAGGCTGGTGCGGTCTTCGGGGTTCGGACCCGACCCGGTGGTCGGCTGCATCGCGTTGCTGGGTGTCGATGCCCGGCGGGTGCGGATCGCGCTGGAACTCGCGGCGCGCGGCGGTAGGCCGCTGGAGGCCTTCGATGTCGTGGCGTGAGGCTGCACAACCGGTGCGGATGCAGCGCGTGGCTGTCCTCGCCCCGGCGGATCTCCTGCGCGACGTGCTGGTGCGCGTGGCCGACGCGGGAGTGGTCCAGTTCGAGCCGGACGGGCGAGGCGGCGAAGCGGCTCGGCGGCTTCACCGGGTGCGCTCGGGTGACGTCGCCCCGAAGCTTGCTGCGAGCCGTCCCGATCTGGACGCGTTGGAGGGCGCGGGGCGCTCGGACCTGCTGGCCGGGGAAGCGGAACTCGAAGGGCACCTGAGCGCAGCGGTGCGGCACGGCGCAGTCGCCGGATTGGTCGGCTGGTGCCCGACCCCGGATCTGCCGGGGTTGACGGCGAACCTGACCGCGGTCGGTGGAGCCGTGGTGCCCCTCCCCATGCCGGTCGGCGTCGACCCGCCGACGTTGTTGCGCTCGAAAGGCCCGGTGCACCGGTCGTTCGCCGGGTTGGTGCGGACCTACGGCACGGTCGCCTACCCCGATGTGGATCCCACGATGGCGGCGGGCGTCGCCTACGTGTTGATGTTCGGGATGATGTTCGGCGACGCCGGGCACGGCCTGCTGCTCATGGCGGCCGGAGTCACTTTGGCGATCGGGCGGCCGGGCCGACTGGCGCGCTGGCGACCGGCATGGCCGTTCGTGGCCGGTGCCGGGTTCACCGGCATCCTGTTCGGCCTGCTGTACGGAGAGTTCTTCGGGCCGACCGGGGTGCTGCCGGTGCTGTGGCTGGCTCCTCTGGCCGAGCCGGTCCGGCTGCTGACCGCAGCGGTCGGATCGGGTGCGGTGCTCCTCTCGGTCGCGTATGCGGTCGCGATCATCAACCGGTGGCGGGAGGGAGGGCCGCGGCTGGCGGTCTACGCCTCTTCCGGGATCGCGGGGGCGGCGCTGTTCCTCGGCATCGGTTCGGTCGCCGGTGGCCTGTACCTGTCCAGCGACGCCTTGGCCGTGGCTGGTGCGGGCGTGGCGGTGATGGGGCTGGTGTTGGCCGGTATCGGGTTCTTCGCCGCCGCCGCCGGTGGCGGCGCGGCAGGTGCGCTGCAGGCGGGTGTCCAGGTTTTCGACGCGGTCGTCCGGGTCGGCTCGAACCTGATCTCGTTCGCGCGGCTGGCCGCCTTCGGGCTCACCCATTCCGCGCTGGGCTGGCTCGTGTGGCTCGGCACTGCGACGTTGTTCGGAACCGGTCTGCTCGGCGCCTTCGCCGCCGTCGGGTTGTTCGTGGTGGGCAACGCCCTGTCGTTCGCGTTGGAGGCGCTGGTGGCCGGGATTCAGGCATTGCGGTTGGAATTCTATGAGCTGTTCTCGCGGGTGTTCGCGGTCGAAGGCCGACCGTTCCAGCCCTGGCACGTGCCCACCGAAGGGGCTGCTTCGTCCGGGGAGGCATCATGATCGCCTGGTTGTTGGGTTCGCCCGCGCTGCTGGCGGTGGTGTTCGCCGCAGCCTTCCTCCTGCGGCGCAACGGACGTGCGGCGTTGAAGGTGTTTCTCGCGCTGGACGCGGTGCTGCTGGTCGCTGCGCTGGTGGTGCTGGTGGTGGCAATGACAGGTGGCGCCGCCGAAGCGATGCCACCGGCAGCTCCGCCCGCCACCGCACCTGGCAACTGGGCGGCGCTGCTCGGCGCGGCGATCTCGGTGGTCGGTTCGTCGATCGGCGCCGCGATCGCCGTCGCCTACACCGGTGCCGCGGCACTCGCCGCCCTCAGCGAACGGCCCGAACTGTTCGGTCGAGCCATGGTGATCGTCGGGCTGGCCGAGGGCATTGCCATCTACGGGTTGATCGTCGCGATCGTTCTCATCGGGAGGGCGTGACGGAGATGGGCACCGTGGTGGCGATCGGCGAGTGGGCGCGGGTGCAGGGCTGGGGGCTCGTCGGGGTTGAGATCCGCGGGGGAGAAGACGCCGCAGCGGTGCAGCTGTCGTGGGATTCGCTGGGGGATGACGTGTCGGTGGTGATCTTGACCCCTGCCGCAGCAGAGGCTCTCGACCACCGGCTCGACGGCAGTGCATTGCCGCTTGTGGCGGTGATGCCGCCATGAGCTCCTCGGTACGAGCGGCGCTGGCCCCGCTGCGCGAGGCGCTGGTGACGCGGGCCGGGCGCGAAGCGGAACGAGACCTTCACGCGGCTCGACAGGAGGCCGGGGAGTTGATCGCCAAGGCCCAGGTGACAGCGCAGACCATCCTCGACGATGCCGCCGCACGGGGACGCACCGACGCCGACGCCGTGCTTGCCGCCGAAAGGACTCGCGGTCGGCGGGCCGCACGAACCGTCGAACTGGTGGCGCGGCGGGAGGCCTTCGAGGAGCTGACGAACGAGGTCGTCGCATCCCTGGCTCGGCGCGACGATCCAGCGCTCCGAGATCGGCTGGTGAGCCGAGCGCGCAGGGTCCTCGGCAACGATGCGCAGGTGTGTGATGCGCCCGGAGGCGGAGTGATCGGCGAGGCGCCGGGGCAGCTGCTGGACCTCAGCTTCCACACGGCGGCGGTCCGGGCGGTCGAGGAGTTGGGCGCCGACGTGGAGGGGCTGTGGGTTCCGTGAGTCCCGGGTGGATCCGGCGTATCGCCGGGCCTCTCGTGGAAGCCGAAGGGCTGGGGGCCGTGGCGATGTCGGACGTCGTCTCGCTCGGAGCCGCCCGGCTGCCCGGCGAGGTCGTGGCCATTCGCGATGGAGTCGTCACCGTGCAGGCCTACGAGTACACCGGCGGGCTCACCCCGGGAGATTCCGTGCTGTCACGGGGGAAACCACTGATGGCGCGCCTGGGCCCGGGGCTTCTCGGGAACGTCTTCGATGGTCTGCTGCGCCCATTGTCGATGGCGTCGCCCTTCCTGACTCCGGGCGCTGTCGAATCCGGTGCTGCACGCACGTGGCGGTTCGAGCCTCGGGTGGCTGCAGGCGACCAGGTCTCGGCGGGAGACGAGCTCGGAGTGGTGCGCGGGGGCGGACCGCCGGAGTACCGAATTCTGGTGCCGCCGGACGTGGCAGGTGCGGTGGACGATCTGGCCGTGGGCGAGCAACCGCAGGACGCCGTGGTCGCGAGGGTCGATGGAAAGCCTGTGGGTTTGTGGACCGACTGGCCGGTGCGCCGGCCGCGTCCCTACCGCGCCCGCCGTGCGGAAATCGGGCCCCTGCACACAGGGCAGCGCGTGCTGGACCTGTTGTTTCCGGTTGCGCAGGGCAGCACGGCTGCGGTGCCGGGAGGCTTCGGCACTGGCAAGACCGTGCTGCTGCAGCAGGTGGCCAAGTGGTGCGACGCCGATGTGATCGTCTACGTCGGCTGTGGTGAGCGCGGCAACGAGATGGCCGAGGTCGTCGCCGAGCTGTTCGCACTCGCCGATCCGCGAACCGGCGGTCGGCTCGCCGACCGGACGGTCGTCATCGCCAACACCTCCAACATGCCGATGATGGCCCGGGAGGCCAGCATCTACACGGGCGTCACGGTCGCCGAGCACTTCCGAGACATGGGCCATCACGCGGTCGTTATCGCGGACTCCACGTCCCGCTGGGCCGAGGCGTTGCGCGAGTTCGCGTCCCGCACCGGGGCGCTCCCCGCAGAGGAGGGCTATCCCGCCGATCTCGCTTCGGCCCTGGCCGCGTTCTACGAACGCGCCGGATCCGTCGAGGCGCTGGGCGGAACAACCGGCTCGGTGACCATCATCGGCGCCGTGTCCCCACCCGGCGGGGACATGGCGGAACCGGTCACCGCCCACACGGAGCGGTTCGTGCGCTGCCGGTGGGCGCTGGATCGGGACCTCGCCTACGCCCGGCACTACCCGGCGGTGTCGTGGTCGGACTCGTTCTCCCGGGACGCTGACCTGCTGGCGCGACATCACGTGCGTGCGGGCGACCCGGAGTGGCCTCGGCGGCGGGCGCGTGTGCTGGGCGTGCTCGCCGAATCGGACAGGTTGTCAGAGTTCGCCGAGCTGGTCGGTGTTGGTGCGCTGCCGGGGCGAGAACGAATCGTGCTGCTGAGCAGGCGCTTGATCCGGGAATCGGTCCTACAGCAGAACGCGTTGTCCACTATGGATTCGTTCTGCGGTGGAGACAAAGCGGTCGCGCTGGTCGAGTCGGTGCTCGCGATCACGACCGAATGCCAGGAGCTGGTCGACGCAGGCGTCTCGGTCGAGGTGATCGAGGAGTTCGACTTCGCACCCCTGGTGCGCGTTCGGGAAGAGACCGCACCGCACGATGCCGACGGCGTTCGCCGGCGCTGCGGGGCCGTGCTCTCCGCGTTGCGGGAGTTACAGCCGTGATAGCCCAGCAGCGCATCGAGTACACCGGGGTCCGCGAGCTGCGCGGCCCGTTGGCGGTCGTTGCCGGTGTTCGCGGCGTCGGGTGGGACGAGTTCGTGCGAATCCGATTGTCCGGCCGGGAGATACGGCACGGCCTCGTGTTGGAAGTCGACCGGGACCTGGCCGTCGTGGAAGTGCTGGAGGGCACCGCAGGCATGGACACCGAGGGTACCCGGCTGGAGTTCACCGGGGAGCCGCTGCACGTTCCGGTCGGGCCTGGTTGGCTGGGACGGGTCTGCAACGGCCGAGGCGATCCCGCCGATGGTGGACCTCCGGTGTTCACGTCGCGGCGCACCAGGGTGGCCGGTGCCCCGATCAACCCCGTGCGCCGCGAACCCCCGGCCGAACCGGTGCTCACCGGGCTGTCCGCGATCGACGCGCTGACCACCCTGGTGCGCGGGCAGAAGCTGCCGGTGTTCTCCCTCCCCGGGCTGCCGCACCTGGAGTTGGCCACCCAGATCGCGGCGCAGGCCAACGTCGGGGGCGAGCCCTTCTCGGTGGTGTTCGCAGGCATGGGGCTGACGCACACCGATGCCGCGTTCGCCCAGGACGCCCTGGCCCCGCGCTCGGCTGCCGGAGAGCTCGTGCTGCTGCTCAACACCGCAGACGACCCGGTGATCGAGCGCATCCTCACGCCGCGGCTGGCGCTGACCATCGCCGAGGCACTGGCCTTCGACGGCGGGCGGCACGTGCTCGTGGTGATGACCGACATGACCAGCTACGCCGAGGCCCTGCGCGAGGTCTCCGCCGCCCGGGGCGAGGTCCCGGGCCGCCGCGCCTACCCCGGTTACCTCTACAGCGACCTGGCGGCGGTGTACGAGCGGTGCGGCCGGATCCGCGGTCTGCCCGGATCGGTGACGGTGCTGCCTGTGCTCACCATGCCGGGCGGCGACATCACCCACCCCGTGCCCGACCTCACCGGCTACATCACCGAAGGTCAGATCGTGTTCTCCCGCGAGGTGAACGCGCAGGGCATCTACCCGCCGATCGACCCCCTGTCCTCGCTGTCCCGCCTCATGCGCGTCGGGGCGGGCCCGAACCGCACGAGGCCCGACCACCTGCCCGTCGCCGCGCAACTGGTGGCCGCGCTCGCCAGGGCCCGGCAGCTGCGGGAGCTGTCCGAGCTGATCGGAACATCGGCGCTGAGCCGGACCGATCGGTCGTACCTCGATTTCGAGGAGGCGTTCCGGCGTGACCTGGTCGCCCAGCGTCCCGACGAGTCCCGAACCCTGGACGACACCCTCGAACGCGCCTGGCAGGTGCTCCTCCACCTGCCGGCCGGTGAACTGACCATGCTGCCGAGCGATCTCCTCGACCGCCGTCGCGCCGATCGATCGGCCCAGCAGGAAGCGGGGTGACCGAGATGGCCGAGATCCGGGTCCCGCCGGGACGCGCCGGGCGGCTGCGGCTGCGCCGCCGGCTGGACGTCGCCGAGCGGGGCGCCGTGCTGCTGGAGCAGAAACTGCGTGCTCTGCAACGAGAAGAGCGTCGGCTGGCGCAACTGGCCCGCATCAGCGAGCGGGAATGGACGCGAGCCGCGACGGAGGCCGAGACCTGGCTGATCCGGGCGACCCTGCTCGCCGGGCAGCGCGGGCTTCGGCTCGCGCATCCCGATCAGGTCGCCGAAGTCGGCGTTCACTGGACCACGGCGATGGGGGTGCGGTATCCGGACGACGTCTCCTGCGCCCTTCCTCGGCGAGGCCCCGAGTCGCCCGCAGTACCCTGCAGCGCGGCCGTGATCGAAGCAGGAACAGCGCACGAGGCAGCTCTCGTCGCGGGTCTGCGGCACGCCGCAGACCTAGCGGCCTGGCGGTTGATCGGTGCGGAGATCGCCACGACCCGGCAGCGCGTGCGCATTCTGCGGCGCTACTGGGTGCCTCGGCTGCGGGACGCGCTGACCGCCATGGACCTCGCGCTGGAGGAACGGGAACGAGCCGAGGCAGTGCTGCGTCGTTGGACAAAGCCCTGATGATCCCAAACCCGAGTCACCTCGGCGATCACGTCCAGGAACAGCGTTTTCGGGGGACCTCTGCATCAGGCCGCGCAACTACGTACCTGACCACGCCGCCGCGCTCTGATGCAGGACACGACTGCGTCCGCGCGGTGAATCCTCAGCCGGGCACGTTGCGTTCCAGCTCGTCGAGCCATGCGCGGGCGGTGGCGTCGCTGGGCGCCCGCCAGTCGCCGCGGGGCGACAGCGCGCCGCCGGATCCGACCTTGGGCCCGTTGGGCAGCGCGGAGCGCTTGAACTGGCTGGATTGCACGAACCGGTGCAGGAACACGGCCAACCAGTGCTTGATGGCGGGTAGGTCGTATTCGTTGCGCTTCTCGGGTGGGATCAGCGACGGCCAGCTGCCTCGGTCGCGGTCCGACCACGCCTGGTGCGCGAGGTAGGCGATCCGGCTCGGCAGGTACCCGAACCGAAGCAGGTGGTAGAGGTGGAAGTCCTGCAGTTCGAACGGGCCGACGGTGGCTTCCGAGCTCTGCGCCGGTTGGCCCGTCCCCGGTCTCCCGGCGGGAACCAGCTCCGGCGAGATCACGGTGTCCAGGATGGACTGCAGGACTTCGGCTGCCGCGCCGCTGAGCTCCCCGGTGTCGATGGTCCACCGGATCAAGTGCTGGACGAGCGTTTTGGGCACCGAGGCGTTGACGTTGTAGTGCGACATGTGGTCGCCGACCCCGTAGGTGCTCCAGCCCAGCGCGATCTCGCTGAGATCGCCGGTGCCTAGGACGATGGCGCCGCGCTGGTTGGCCAGCCGGAACAGGTGTGACGTGCGTTCTCCGGCCTGGACGTTCTCGTAGGTGACGTCGTAGACGGGCTCGCCGCGGGCCGCCGGGTGGTCGAGGTCGCGCAGCATCTGCATCGCCGACGGGCGGATGTCGATCTCCTCGGCCGTGACGCCCAGCGCCGCCATCAAGCGGTGGGCGTTGCTGCGGGTCCGCTCACTGGTGGCGAAACCGGGGAGGGAGAAACCGAGCACGTTGCTGCGGGGCAGCTCGAGCAGGTCCATGCTCCGCGCCGCGACGATGAGCGCCTGGGTGGAGTCCAGCCCGCCGGAAACTCCGATCACGACCTTCCCGGCACCGGTGGCGGCCAGCCGTCGGGCCAGGCCCTGCACCTGGATGTGGTAGACCTCGCGGCACCGCTCGCCCAGGGTCGCCGGATCGGAAGGAACGTAGGGAAAGCGCGGCACTTCGCGGCGCAGGGGGACCGACGTGGCCGGTGGGGCCAGGTCGACCTGGACGCGGCGGAGATCGCGTACGCGCTCCATGTGGTCGTGCGCGGAGTCGGCGAAGCTGGTGGTCCGCATGCGGTCCTGCACCAGCCGTTGCAGGTCCACGTCCGCTGTCACCAGTTGCGGGCCGGAACCGAACCGGACGCCCTCGGCCAGTTTCTGGCCGTTCTCGTGGATCAGCGCGTGCCCGTCCCACGCCAGGTCCGTGGTGGATTCGCCCGGCCCTGCCGCGGCGTAGAGGTAGGCGGCGATGCACCGCGCCGAGTGCGACGCGCACAGCTGACGCCGGTAGTCGGCCTTGGCGATGGTGATGTTGCTGGCCGAGAGGTTCACCAGCACGTTGGCGCCGCCCAGCGCGGCCCACGTGCTGGGCGGGACCGGGACCCACAGGTCCTCGCAGATTTCGACGTGGAACGTGAACCCGGGAAGTCGTGGCGCCTCGAACAGCAGGTCGTCGCCGAACGGGACGTCGTTGCCGAACAAGGTCACGCGCCGCGCGATCGCATCACGCGCCGCGGCGAAGTAGCGCTTCTCGTAGAACTCCCGATAGGTGGGCAGGTAGCTCTTGGGGACGACGCCGACGACCTCGCCCCGGTGGATCACCACACCGCAGTTGAAGAGCCGTTCGCCGAAACGCAGCGGAGCGCCGACCACGAGCACCGTGTCCAGCTCACCGCTCCCAGCCACCACGCGGCGCAGCCCGGCCAGCACGGCGTCCAGCAGTGCATCTTGGTGGAAGAGGTCGTCGATGCTGTAGGACGACAGACCGAGCTCGGGGAACAGGGCCAGCACGGCGTGGTCCGAGGCGGCGCGGCGCGCGAGGTCGAGGGTGCGGTCGGCGTTGAGCTCGGGGTCGACCCCGCCGACTGCGGGCACGCCGACCGCGACCCGCGCGAAGCCGTGCCGGTACAGCGATCCGAAATCAGCCATCGCCGACCATCGTCGAACACGCTCGGAACCGGCGCAGCGTGTGGTCAGTGCGCCTGCGTTCATCGGGTGGGCGAGGTTCACTGGATCCACAACGGCCGGGATGGCCCGTGGGTGTTGGCCAGTCTGGGGGGCTTTTCCAGCTGCGATTGCGAGGTGCCGAGCCATGGCGGCGGAACGGAAGATGCCGGTGTTGGTCGGAGTGGACGGCTCGGAGCAGTCGCTCGTGGCTGCGCAGTGGGCTGTCATGGACGGCGACCTCCGGACGGCACCGGTTCGTCTGGTGACGGTCGTCGACGATGCGAGCCGGGACGACGCTGCGTTGGAGCTGCTTTCGAGGGTGGCTGAGCAGTGCCGCAGCGATCGCCCGCGAGTCGAGGTGTTCGACGAGATCAAGCACGGGTTGCCGATCGAGAACTTGGTTTGGGCGTCCTCGGGGGCGCAGCTGCTGGTGGTCGGATCGCGTGGGCGCGGCCAGGTCGCCGAGGCAGTGCTGGGTTCGGTGAGCACCGCGGTGGCCATGCATGCTCATTGTCCCGTGGTGGTCGTTCGGGATCGTCGTACGAGCTTCGCAGTCGGCCCCGTGGTGGTCGGTGTCGACGACTCAGCGCCTGCCCGTGCAGCACTGCGATTCGCGTTCGAGGAGGCCGCAGCGCGACAGACCGACTTGCTGGCGATGCACATCTGGCGACCGGTGCTCGCCGAGTATTCCTGGATCGAGACCCCCCAGGCGGGGGCGGCGTGGTTCAGCTTGGATGACGCGCAGCGGGAGCTGGACGAGCAGCTCGCCACGTGGCGTGAGAAGTATCCGAACGTCGAGGTGCGCAACGTCGTGCGCTACGGGCATCCGGTCGAGGAGCTGACGAAGGCGGCCTCTCACGGCCAGTTGCTCGTCGTCGGCCATCGCGGCATCGGTGGGTTCAAGCAGCTGTTGCTGGGCTCCGTCGCGCATGGCGTGTTGCATCACTCCGAGTGTCCGGTGGCCATCGTTCGTTCCAGTCTCACGCCTTGACAACGGAAACACCGCGGCAGCATTTGCCGGGCCTGATGTCATGCGTGGTCGCGGACTACCACCACGGGGCAGGGCGCGTGGTTGACGCAGTACTGGCCGACCGAGCCGAGCAGGGCGTGGGCGAAGCCGCCGTATCCCCTGCGCCCGACGACGAGGAGGTCCGCCGATCCGGCTGCTTTCAGCAGGGCATTGGCCGGGTGACCGCGAGCCACCTCCTTCCGGATCGCAGCGGCGTCGGCGTCATCAACGGTTTCACGGATGACGGTCTTGAGTGCCTCTTCCGTTGCGCGATCACATTCTTCGGACGTGCGCATGGGCCAGTCGTAGAGCTCAGGGAGCTCCCACGACATGACCGCGGTGACGAGGCCGTTGGTCAAGTGGGCTTGCCGGACGGCCCACCGCAGGGCAACCCGGGACGACGGTGAGCCGTCGACACCGACGACGATCGCGTAGTCGCGTTGCTCGCTCATGCTGTCTCCAAAACGTTGCGGTCCGCTTCCGAGGCGGGCCGCAACGACAGCGTCGGCTCAAGCCGGTCCGACAGCGGGACCTTTCTGCACGGAGATGGTGGGGAGGTGTTCGCGGACCAGCAGGCCGCTCATGGCCAGCACCCAGAGCGCGGTCAGGCCGCCAGGAATGTAGGTCGTCAGGGCTGCCCCCGGGACCAGGACTCCGCCGGCTGAGAGGATGGTGATCGCGCTGAGAACTGAGATGACGGCGACGAATCCGGAGAACCAAGCTGCCCATTGCGGGAACACCCCGGTCCGGGCGATGGCCACTGCAGTGGCTGTCAGTGGAATGGCGAGGGCGATGCCCGCGACAGTGGCTGCGACGGTCACAACTGTGTAGGGAGCGGCGGCGAACACGAGCAGGGCGGGGCGCGAGGTCATGGCGAAGACCGCTCCACCGAAGACGGCGGCACCGAAGAATCCGATCGTGGAGGTCAGCGCGAACCCCGCCAGGACGACCGCTGGGGCGTCGCTCCGGTCGTCCGCGAGCCGGAAGGCGGTGGCCAGGGTGGCGCCGAACCACAGGAACAGGGCGATCGCGGCGGCGTAGAGCAGCACGGCTGTGAGGACGACACCGCGTGCCGCGAGCAGGTACCCGGCGATTGTGTCTGCGGATTCGGTGATGCGCGGGGCGCCGGCGAGCAGGATGCCCGCGATGATGGAGAGAACCAGCGCGCCGAGACCAGCCAGCCCGCCCCAACGCATCTCGTGACCTTCATTCATCAGTTCCCCTTCGAAATTCGAAATGGGATCAATGTCCGAGGGTTCACCTCAACCGGCAACGCGTCATGCGGCCGAAAGTCCCTTGTTTCCAGAGTGATGTTCTTGCCGCAGATCAGCGATCGCAGGCCTGTCTCAGCGGGTTCCGGTAGCGCTTTCAAGTTCGCGGCGCGAGGTCGTCCGGCACAAGTCGTTCACGCTGGTGCGCTGCGATGTGGACGAAGCGGTGTTCGAGATGGAGGACATGGACTACGACTTCCACCTCTTCACCGAACTCGGCTCCGAGCAGGACAGCGTCTTGTACCGGACGCCGGACGGCTACCGCATGGCCCAGATCGACCCGCACCCGGAGGAGTTGGCCGAGCATTTCGTGCCGGTCACCGTGAGCGAGCGGCCAACGCCCGTGCTGACCACCGCCGAGGCGGCCGAGCGGCTTGGGACGCTGGGCCTGCCGTTCCTGTTCTACCTGGACGGTGAGCGGGGCCGAGGTGCTGTGCTTTATCGCCGGTACGACGGGCACTACGGCCTGATCACGCCTGCCGGGTGACGCGGCTTCACAGCCACGTCTCGATGGCCAGCAGGTCTCGCATGGAGATCACTCCGACCACCATCCGGCCCTGCATGACCGGCAGGTGGCGGACGCCGGCGTCGAGCATGCGTCGCGCGACGTCCCGGGTTTCCTCGCCGAACTTGGCGGTCTCGATCTGGTGGGTGGCGAACGTGGTTGCCGTTGTGGTTCGCGGATTGACGTCCTGGGAAATGGCTCGGACGACATCTCGTTCGGAGATGATGCCCGTGATCCGGTCGTCCTCGAGAACCGCGAGGGCACCGACGTGATCGGCGGTCATCTTCTCGGCCACTTCTTTGATCGAATCGGTCGCATCGCAGGTCAGCGTTCCTTGGCGGAAGACTTCCTCGACTCGCATGGATCCTCCTCGCGGGAAGCGCGCACGGTTGTGCGTGTGGGCGATGGGGACGGTTGAGCTCGGTGCTCGATGACCTGGACCTGGCGTGTTCCCGGAGTCGCCAGGGCGAGCGCACGAGCGACGTGGCGGGCGGCGATGTCTCCGACCGGGTCGATGATCAGCACCGCGCCGTCGCGCACCGACACGGACCACTTGTCGAAGCCTCCGTTGCGATCGAGGTTTCGCCGTACTTCGGCTCTGATCACCGGATCGTCCCGGGCCAGACCGCGCATCAGATCGCGCCGGGTCACGATGCCGACGACCACGCGGTTCTGCACGACGGGAACGGCACGCAGGTGGTGGCTGAGCATCGTCTTGGCGATGTCGGCGCAGTCGGTGTCTGGTGCCGCGGTGCGCACTTTCCTGGTCATGACCTGGTTGACGAGGGTCGGTGGTGCCCCGCTCGGCGTGTCCAGGTGGTGTTCTGCGGCGCGGGGATCGTGCGGGATCGCGTCGTGGATCAGGTCGGCCTCGGTGACGATACCGACGAGAATGCCGTCCCGATCGACCACGGGTGCGGCGGTGAACCCGTGTTCGGCCAGCGTCCCGGCAGCCGCTCTGATCGAGTCGTTCTCCCGGACGGCGAGGACCGGGCGTGACATGATGTCTTCGGCTTGCATCGTTGCTCCCGTGACTATCCCGTGGCCACGCCTGTTGGCGCAGACGGCACAGGGACTGCAAGCACTCGTTCCTGCGCCCCCACCTTGCCGAGGTCATCACAGCGCACGGCAGGGCCGATGGGCCTCCATCCAACCGGTCGCGGTTCGGATGGACCGATCAGTCCCGGGCGACGGTGACTTTCTCCCCAACCGCATCGTGAGCCGCCAAGCGCTGCTCGGCTGGTCAGGAGCCCCGCGCTACCGGCTGGATGTGCACTGCGGTGACCTTGTACTCGGGGCAGTCCGTGGCGGTGTCGGTGTGCGGCGAGGTGAGTTCGTTGACGGGTGCGGTGGGGAAGTGGAAGGCGGCGAACACCTGGCCGGGTGCGACGTCGGTGGTGAGATGTGCGGTCAGGACGGTCTGCCCCCAGCGGCTGGTGATGATCGCATCGGTTCCGTCGGTGATGTCGAGGCGGGCTGCGTCCGAGGGGTGGATCTCCAGGGTTTCGGCGGGGCGGAGTTCGAGGTTGGCGGTTCGGCGGGTCATGGAGCCGGTGTTGTAGTGGACGAGCCGGCGTCCGGTGATCAGCAGGAAGGGGAAGTCGGCGTCGGGCTGTTCGCCGGACGGCAGGTAGGGGCGAGCGGCCAGCGCCGCTTTGCCGTCCGGGGTGGCGAACCGGTCGAGGTAGAGCACGGCTTCGCCCGGCCGGTCGGAGGTCGGGCAGGGCCAGTGCAAGGGGCCTTCGGCCTCGAGGCGCCGGTGCGACAGACCTGCGAAAACCGGTGTCAGGGAGGCGCATTCGGCCAGTGCTGCGGCCGGGGTGGGGCAGCCCAGGTCGGCGCCCATCGCTTGGGCGACCTGCTGCAGGACGTTGAAGTCGTCGGATGCGTGGCCGGGTGGTGCCAGGGCTGGGCGGACGCGTTGGAAGCGCCGGTCGAAGTTGACGAAAGTCCCGTCTTTTTCCAGGAAGGAGGCTGCGGGGAAGACGACGCTGGCCTGTTCGGCGGTGCGGGAGCGGAACACGTCGTGGCAGACCACGAATTCGCACGCGTCGAGTGCGGCGCGCACGTGACCTGAGTTCGGGTCGCTTTGCGCGATGTCTTCTCCGATGACGTAGAGGGCTCGCAGTTCGCCGGAGAGAGCGGCGTCGAACATCTGCGGGATGCGCAAGCCAGGACGCTCAGGAACCGGACGTCCCCAGGCGCGTTCGAAGCGCGCGCGGATCGCTGGGGCGGCGATGTGCTGGTAGCCGGGAAGCACATCCGGAAGGGCGCCCATATCTGAGGCGCCTTGGACGTTGTTCTGCCCGCGAAGGGGGAGGATGCCGCAGCATCCGGTGGTGCCGACTGCACCGCGGAGGATGGCGAGGTTGGCCAGGGTGCGCACGCCGTCGGTGCCGTGGGCGTGTTCGGTGACGCCGAGCCCGTAGACGATGGCGGGATGCTGAGCCTGTCCGAAGAGGCGGGCGGCGGCCACCAAGTCTGCCGAGCGCACGTCGGCGATGGCTGCCACCGCCTCGGGCGGGTAGTCGGCCAGGAGTGTTGCGAGGTCGTCGAAACCCGTGGTGCGGTGGTCTAGGAACGCGTGGTCGAGGTGATCTTCCTCGACCAGGAGGTGAGCGAGTCCGTTGAAGACGGCGACGTTCGAACCCGGCGCGGCTTGCAGGTGCACATCGGCGAGTGCGGCGAGCTCGGTGCGGCGAGGGTCGATGACGACCAGCCGGGCTCCGGCGAGCACGCGTTGCTTGATGCGCGCTCCGACGACGGGGTGCGCTTCGGTGGGGTTGGCGCCGGCGAGGAGGATGCAGTCGGTGTGGTCGAGGTCGTCGAGCGGGTTGGTGCCGCCTGCCAGGCCGAAGGAGGCGGTGAGGCCGGCGGCCGAGGGTGCGTGGCACAGCCGCGAGCAGTTGTCGATGCTGTTGGTGCCGATGACGGTGCGGATGAACTTCTGGGCGAGGTAGTTCTCCTCGTTGGTGGCTCGGGCCGATGAGATCATGGCGATCGCGTCAGGGCCGTGCTGGTCTCGGATTGCGGCCAGCCGCTGCGCGACCAGGCCGAGCGCTTCGTCCCAGGTTGATTCGACGAGTTGTCCGTTGTGCCGAACCAGGGGTGCGGTCAGCCTGTCCTCGGCTTGGATGAAGGTGTGCGCGAAGCGGCCTTTGATGCAGGCGTGGCCGCGGTTGACCGGCGCCCCGTGGGCAGGAGTGATCGCGGCGATGGTGTCGTCGCGGACATGGACGTCTAGGGTGCAGCCGACTCCGCAGTAGCCGCAGGTGGTCGTGGTGGTGGAGGTGATGGGGCGGAGGTCGAGCAGGCCGGGTTCGGACAACGCACCGGTGGGACAGCTGTCGACGCAGCCGCCGCAGCCGACGCAGGGCGAGGAGACCCACGGGCCGCCGTCGCCAGGTGCCACGACGGTGTCGAAGCCGCGGCCGGTGAGTTCGAGCGCGAAGGTGCCTTGGACTTCCGCGCACATGGCGACGCATCGTCCGCAGGCGATGCACAGGTCGCGGTCGAGTTTGACGTACGGGTGCGAATGATCCACCCCGCGATCGTGTTCCGCGCCGGAGAAATTGCTGGCCGTGATGCCGAAATGGGCGCAGGCGCGGACGAATTCGCTGCGTTCTGCCGGAATCTCCAGCGCTCGCGCCGGAAGCTCGGACACCATCAGCTCAACGGCTCCGCGCGCAGCCTGGTGGGCGGTTGGATCGTCCAGTTGGACTGCAATGCCTTCGGCCGCAGGAGCGGTGCACGCGGCAACAATACGACTACCCGCGCGGACCAGGCAGGTGCGGCACGAGCCACGCGGAGACAGCCTTGCGTCGTAGCACAGCGTCGGGAGGTACCTGCCGCAGGCGCGTACGGCGTCGAGCACCGTCGCGTTCTCCGGAACGTCCACAGTGGCGCCATCGACGATCACACGCATCAAGATCCCCCGGCGAGCAGTTCGTCGCGGTAGACCCGCACCAGGCTCCGGACCGCGCCGGGCACGCCCCGCCCGAAGGCGCACAGGCTGCCAACACCCATCACATCGAGAAGTTCTTCCTGCTGGGCCAGGGCTGTCGCGCTACCCGGAACCAGGTCTGCCAGCTCGCGGCCACGGCGTGATCCGACCCGGCACGGTGTGCAGGCACCGCAGCTTTCCGCGGCGGCGAAGGTCCACACATGCCGGAGGAGCTCGGCCGCGGAAATGCCGTCGTCGATCGCCACGAGACTGCCGTGACCAAGAGCTACTCCCGCCTCGGCGAGCGCTTCGGCGAGCAGCGGGACGTCCAGGTCGTCCGGGCCGAGGAAACCGCCGAGGGGCCCGCCGACCTGCAGCGCCCGCAGCCTGTGCCCGGGCTTCAGCCCGCCACCGAGCGTTTCGACGAGATAGCGCAACGGCACCCCGAACTCGACCTCGTACACGCCGGGTCGGCGGAACCGCTCGCTGAGGCACACCAGCTTGGTGCCGGTCTCGACGTCGGCACCGAGGCGGGCGTATGTGCTGCCGCCGTGCCGAACGACCCAGGGCACCGCGGCGAGGGTTTCCACGTTGTTCACGACTGTGGGCCGCCCGGCAAAGCCGGCGCTGGTCGGGTACGGGGGCCGAGGCAGGACGCTGCCGCGAAGTCCCTGCAACGCACGCAGCAGCGCGGTTTCCTCCCCCGCAACGTAGGAACCCGCACCGCGAACGACCTCCACGTCGAAGTCGAACGCCGAGCCGTGCACGCCGATCCCGAAGTGCCCGGCGTCGCGCGCAGCTCCTACTGCGGACAGGGTTTTCTCCACTGCCTCTGGGTATTCGGAGCGGACGAACACCACGCCCCGGGTCGCGCCGGTCGCGAACCCGGCGAGGGCGAGTCCTTCCAGAACGCGGTCCGGATCGCTTTCCAGCAGCAGCCGGTCGCAGAACGAACCCGGATCGCCCTCGTCGCCGTTGGCCACGACGAACCTCGGGGCGGGGCCACAAGACGCCGCCTGCCACTTGTTCGCCACCGGGAACTCGGCCCCGCCTCGGCCGCGCAGTCCGGCGCGGGCGACCTCCGCGAGGACCGCGGCCGGAGATCCGGCCGTCACGGCTTCCGGCCACACCTGCCAGGGCTCCTCCGCGCCGAGCAGACCCGCGAGTAAGACCGGCTTGCGGCTGGCGTTGCGGTAGGGGACCGGGGGCGGCGGAGGCGGGTGTGCAGGGGAGAGCAATCGCGCACCGAGATCGGGCCCGGTGACGGGGTTCTGCCCGTCGAGCGCGGTGGGGGAGGCGTAGCAGTAGCCCAGGCAGTACGCCCCGGCCAATGACAGTGAGCCGTCGGTGCTGGTGCGTCCGCATTTGACGCCGAGAGCCGCTTCAGCCAACGGCACGGTGTGGTTGCCAGCGGAGACAAAGCACGACGTGCCCTCGCAGATGCGCACGTGGCGGATTGCCTCGTCGCCGGTGAAGTCGGCGAAGAACGAGGCGGCACCGTTGACGGCAGCAACCGGCAAACCCAGCTCGCCTGCGATGCGTCGCACGTCGGCATTGCTGATGTGCCCCCGGAGATCGAGGACTGTTCGCAGCCCGCGGAGCACGTCGGTTCCGTGAATCCCGAACCGCTGTTCCCATCCGGCGAACGCGTCATGTGTCACGACTGCAACTCCCTCACCACATCAGGTGCGGATCACCGCTACGGGACATGGCGCGTGGTGAAGCACCCCTCGGGCCACCGAACCCAGCAGCAGCCCGGCGAAGCCACCGTGCCCACGGTGGCCGACGACGAGCAGTTGCGCATGCTGAGCGGCTTCGCACAGTGCTTGCACCGGGTGTTCGTTGGTGATCGCTTTGCGCACGCCTACGTCGGGATAGTCTGCGGTCCACCCGGCAAGTTGCTCCGCGAGATGGAGCTCGGCCCACCCTTGGATTTCGTGTCGGTCCGGGTGTGGGTAGGGGCCGGGGATGAAGTACGCGTCGGGCAGTGCTTGCACGGCGACCAAGTCGGTACGGCGCCGGTTGGCGGCGTCGAAGGCGTAGTGCAGCGCCGCTTTGCTGCCTGGTGAGCCATCGACCCCGACGATCACTGGTCCCGTCGTTGCGGTGCCTGCACCACGCATCACGACGACCGGGCACCTGGCGTGCGTGGCCACAGCGGTGCTGATGGAGCCGAGCAGTGCGTCATGGAAGGCGCCGTGCCCGTGCGACCCGACCACGATCAGCCGGGCGGCGTCGGATCGCCGGGCCAGCTCTTCGGCGGGATGCCCGAAGCCGACCTCGGCTACGAGTTCCAGGGTTGGTACGGCGAGCCGACAGCGGTCCGCGATCTCCTGCACCGTCTCCTTGGCCTGCGACTCGCGAGCGGGATCGTCGCCGACCAGGAGCAGGTGCAACGGAACGCCCAGTCGGGCCGCTTCGGCAGCCGCCCACAGCGCAGCCCGAGCCGAGGGCTCGGACCCGTCCACCCCGGCCACGACGGACTGCTTCTCCCTCGGCATGTCCCGTGCTCCCACGCTTGCGTGCGGTGACCACGTTTTCAATCAGCCTGGTGCCATGGCGAGGGCCGATGGACTCTTGCCTCGGATGTTGCGGGTGCGGAGCGTCCACAGCACGGCTGCTTCGCACGCGGGGACCAGGAGGGGGCAAACGTCGGTGTCGGATGAGGAACCGGTTTCTGGTCGTCCGCGCGCGGCGCGCGTGGTTCTGGCCGATGGAAGCGTCGTCACGATCCGGCCGCTGCGCCCTGACGATCTTGCCGAACTCGAACGCCTGCACGGCGAGCTCACCGAGGAGGATCGTTACTTCCGGTTCTTCGGGATTCCGTCGCGGACCGGCCTTGAGCGTTTCCTGCGTGGGCTGGTGGCCGTCGGCGATGCGCACGTGCTGGCCCTCGGCGCGTTCCGCGTCGACCACCTGGTCGGGATCGGGCACTTCGAGACCCTGGTCGGGGAGGTTGCCGAGGTCGCTTTCCTGGTCGACCCCCACTCCACGCGCACGGGGTGGCCACGTTGCTGCTGGAGCACCTGGTGGCCGCGGCGCGGCAGCGCGGGATCCGGATGTTCCTGGCCGAGGTGTTGGCGGAGAATTCGGCGATGCTGCGGGTGTTCCTCGACAGCGGCTTGCGGTGCAGCACCCGGCTGGACGGGACGACCTACCAGGTGAAGCTGGACCTCCACATCGGCGAGCAGTACTACTCCCGGCTCAGCGACCGGGAACGGGTGGCCGATGTCGCGAGCCTGCGGTGGTTGCTCCGCCCAGCGTCGGTGGCGGTGGTGGGGGCCAGCCGGCGAACGTCCGCCGCCGGCAACGCCGTGTTGCGCAACATCCTCGACGGCGGCTTCGCCGGTGCGGTCTACGCGGTCAACCGCCGTGGTGGCCGGGTCTGCGGCCTGCCGGCGCATCGAAGCGTGATTGATCTACCTGACCCGCCGGAGCTGGCGGTTCTGTGCGTGCCAGCGGACGTCGTGCCGGATGTCGCTGAGGAATGCGGGCGGTCCGGGGTGCGGGCGCTGGTCGTGCTCGCTGCGGGGCTCACCGAGGACCAGGTGCTCGCCGAGCGGCTGCTGGAAGCGGTCCGCTGTTGGGGGATGCGGCTGCTTGGGCCGAACTGCCTGGGGGTGATCAACGCTGATCCCGAGGTACGGCTCAACGCGACCTTCGCTGCGGCCGGCATCCCGGCGGGACAGGTGGGGGTCGCCACCCAGTCCGGAGGCGTCGGGATCGCTCTGCTCGAAGGTCTTTCCGGACTAGGACTGGGGATTTCCGCTTTGGTGTCCACAGGGGATAAATACGACGTGAGCGGCAACGACATGCTGCTGTGGTGGGAGCGCGACGAGGCCACCCGGGTAGGAGCGCTGTACCTGGAATCCTTTGGCAATCCGCGGAAATTTGCGTGGCTGGCTCGCCGGGTGAGCCGCACCAAGCCTTTGATCGTGCTGCGCAGCGGCGCGAGCCCGGTCGCTCAGCAGGCGGCGGCATCGCACACCGCGGCCACCGCGACGCCGGGCACGACCAGGGACGCCTTGCTGCGGCAGACCGGTGTCATCGGCGTCGACGATCTCGCGGAACTGCTGGCCGTGATCGGCGTTGTCTGCTGGCAGGCGGTGCCGTCCGGGCGGCGTGCCGCGGTGGTGACCAATGCCGGCGGTCTCGGCGTGCTCTCCGCTGACGCATGCGCACGAGCGGGGCTGGAATTCCCGTCACTGCGTGAGGACACCCGCGACTGGTTGGCCGCGAACCTCCCGGGGCACGCGAGCCTGAGCAATCCGGTGGACGCGACTGCCACGATCGACAGCGACAAGTTCGCGCGAACCGTGACGGCCGTCCTCGGCGATCCATCGATCGACTCCGTCGTCGTGCCGGTGGTTCGCACCGCGGTAAGCGATCCGGCAGCGGGGCTGGCCGAGATGGTGGCGCGGGTGCGGGCGGGTGGATGCGACAAGCCGGTGCTCGTCGTGCGCGGCGGGCAGTCGGAATCGGTCGCTGCGCTCGAAGCGGGCAATGTGCGGGTTCCCGCGTTCGCCGATCCCTCGCTGGCTGCCCGCGTGCTTGCCGATCTCGCCGAGTACGCGCACTGGCTGGCTCGCCCTCCCGGAGTCGTTCCCGACTTCGCTGATGTCGACATCGCCGCGGCCCGCGCGCTCATCGCAGAGGCGCTCGAGAAGATGCCCGGGGGAGGGTGGCTGGATCCGGAGCCTGTGACGGCTGTCCTGAGGCACTTCGGGCTCCCCGTCGTGCCGGCGAGGACCTGCACCACCGTGGCTGAGGCCCTCGCCACATTCCGTGAGCTGGGCGGGTGCGTCGTCGTGAAGGTCCGGGCGGCAGGAGTCCTGCACAAGGCGCAGGCAGGCGGTGTCGTGCTGGGCGTGTCGACCGTCGCCGAGCTGCGCGGCGCCTGGACTCGGCTGCATGGCCGCTTCGGCGCAGCGTTCAGCGGCGTCGTGCTGCAACCCTCGGTAGAGGCCGGGCAGGAGTTCTTGGTCGGCGTTACCAATGACGCCGCGTTCGGTCCGGTGGTCACGTTCGGGCTGGGCGGGACCGACACCGATCTGATCGCCGACCGCAGCCACCGGCTCGTCCCGCTGACCGATCGCGACGCCGCAGACATGCTCCACGAACTGCGCGCCGCTCCGCAGCTGTTCGGCCACGCGCGGCTGGACAGCGGCAAGCTGATCGACGTGCTGCTGCGCACCGCTCGCATGGCCGAAGTGCTGCCTGAAATCGCTGAGGTGGACCTCAATCCAGTGATCGCCTCCGAACGGGGCGTGTGCGTTCCCGACGCGCGCGTTCGCCTCGAACCGCGGGAACCCGTCGACCCGCTGATCCGCAAGCTGCGGGCGTGAGTGGTGACCATCAGCCCTACCCGCCCACCTGGCCGGTGCGGAACCGTCGACGCGGGTGTTTCGTCTGCCGAGGTGACATTTGATGGGTGGTTTGCCCAGCAGCAAGCGGCGTCGGCTCGACGAGCCGGCTTGTCGGTGGTCGGCCGGTGGATCAGCGGTGGAGACGAAGCGCTCGCGGTGGTGCGGCTGCTCGCTTACGCGGCGGGGGCCTTCCAAGGCAATGTCGACTACCAGCGCGAGTTGAGCTTGTGGACCAACGCGCCGGGCGAGTCGAGAGGGGAGGGCGAGCTTGGGTTGGCCTGGGACGACCTATTTTCGGCGGGTTTGGGGGCGGTCGGCCTGGCCACCTCCCGGACCCGGATTCCGGATGAGTCCGTGCTCGCCGCCCGGATCGAGCGTGAATCCCTGCTCGTGGTCAGCAGCCGGGGTGACGAGTCGCTTGATCACATCCGGGCCGGCGAGGCCGTCGAACAAGCGTGGCTGGAGGCCACCAGCGCCGGACTGGCGGCCTCGATCATGACGCAGCCGCTGCACCTGGAAGAGGTCAGGGATGCGCTGGCGGTCCGCCTCGGGTTGTCGACGGTGCCGCAGGCGCTGATGCGGTTCGGGCATCCAGCGGAGGCGACGCCCGGAAACCGCAGGGGGCAGCCGTGACGATTCCTGGGCCGAAACCGGTGACGGTGGGCATCGACGGCTCCTCGTCGGCGCTCGACGCGGCGTGCTGGGCGGCGGCCGAGGCTGTTCGCCGCAGCACGTGGTTGCGGGTCGTCTTCTGCGATGTCCTCGCGCAGATGTACCTTCCGGATCTGCCGACGATGCCGCCGCCGCAGACCTATAGCGACGCGCTGGCACGACAGGCCCAGGTTTGGCTGCACCGCGCCAAGGAAGAGGCGCACGCCGCCGCCCCAGTGGTGGAAGTGCGGACCTTCGTCCGCGCCGGCGACGCCGCGTCCGTGCTCATCGAGGAATCGCGCAAGGCGCAGCTGATGGTCGTGGGCAGCCGCGGACTCGGTGGCTTCACCGGCTTGGTCGTGGGATCGGTCGCGGTGGCCTTGTGCGCGCAGGGTCAATGCCCGGTCGCGGTCGTGCGGCGACCGGCGACCGACCTGAGGCCCGACGCGCCGGTCGTCGTCGGCGTGGACGCCCGGGACGGGCAGGAGCTGGTTCTGACAGCGGCGTTCGACGCCGCCGCAATGCGCAGCGCCCCGCTGGTCGCAGTCCACGCCTGGCACGAAGCCGGGTCCGAACAAGCCTGGTACAGCTTCCACGCAGAGGGCCGTGGCGCCGCCGTACAAGCCGAGGAAGAACGTTTCCTCGCCGAAACGATGGCCGGCTGGGGCGACAAGTATCCGGATGTCGCGGTGCGACGCGTCGTTGCGCACGGCCGACCAGCACGAGCACTGCTCGAACAAGCCGAACACGCCCAGCTCGTCGTCGTCGGTGCGCGCGGACGAGGAGGTTTCACCGGCCTGCTGCTGGGTTCGACGAGCCAGCAGCTCGTGCACCACGCACCGTGCCTGCTGCTAGTGGTGCATTGATGTCGGGGAATTCCCGGAAGGAGAGGGCGATGCACTACTGGGACGGCTACGGAGTGGGGGTATGGGGGTTCGCGATGATGACGGTGAGCATGGTGCTGTTCTGGGCACTGATCATCGCCGCCATCGTTGCACTGGTCCGCTACCTCGGGCGCACCGGGCGGGCCGAGAAGGGCACCGGCTCCGCGGAAGAGATCCTCGGGGAGCGGTTCGCTCGTGGAGACATCGACGAAGAGGAATACCGCCGCCGGCTGCAGGCGCTGTCGGAGCACGGTCGCCGGAGAACATGACGTGCTGCGGCGCCGGATGTATCGCCCCTTCGCGGTGGTGGTACCCGAGGCATGCGGATCGTGCGCCGACGCCTTCCAGCAACCGAATTCGTTTTCAGGACGGGGAGAAGATCCGATGAACAAGGAAACGAAGGAGACCGGTACCACGCCTGACACCACCGTCACCTCGACGCCCTGGGAGGTCACCGGCCGAACCGTGACGATCGACGACTTCGCCGCCGAATACGACTTCGACGCAGTGGAACACCTCGTGGTGAACAGGCCGCCGGATGCGGTGTACTCCGCCCTCCGCCACCTCGATCTGCTCACGATCCGGTCCCGCACCGCTGACCTGGCGATGTGGGTGCGCGCGCTGCCCGAACGGCTCAAGAGACGCGTTCCGCCACGGCAACCGACCCGGCTGACCTACGACGACCTCGTCGCCAGTGAGGACTGGGTGCTGCTCGGCGAGCAACCGGGACGCGAGGTCGTCTTCGGCGCGACAGGCCGGTTCTGGACCCCGATCGTGCGCTGGGAGCCCGTGCCGGCCGAGGAGTTCCGCGAGTACGGCAAACCCGGCCGAGGCAAGATCATCTCATCGCTGTCCGTACGCCCCTACGGCCGCAACAGCAGTCTGGTGACGTACGACATCCGCACGACGCTTTGCGATCCGATGACCCGTCGGGTGTTCGGGGTGTACTGGCGGACGGTGAAGCCGTTCGTCCGGGCGATCATGCGGGCCACCCTGCGCACGGCCGCCGAGCAGGCGGCATAGTCGGCGGCCGCGATGTCGCTGTGCACCGATCTGTACGAGATCAGGATGGCGGCCAGCTATCTGCGCCGTGGCATGACCGCGCTGGCGACGTTCAGCCTGTTCGCCCGGAAGTTGCCGCGTGATCGGGGATTCCTGGTCTCCGCTGGCCTTGCCGACTGCCTGGATTTCCTCCAGCACCTGCATTTCGACAATGACGAGCTGACTTACCTCGCCGACGTGGTCGGGCTGCGCGAGGACGACTTGGCGGCGCTGGACGAGCTGCGGTTCACCGGCGAGGTGTGGGCGGTGCCCGAGGGGCGGGTGGTCTTCGCTGACGAACCGTTCCTGGAGGTCACCGCACCTATTGCGCAGGCGCAGCTGGCGGAGACGGCTTTGCTGAACTTCGTGACGTACCAGTCGTCGGTGGCGGCCAAGGCGGCACGGTGCCGGATCGCCGCGCCGCGGGCGGATCTGATCGACTTCGCCGCACGGCGCACCCATGGCCTGGAAGCCGCCAGGGCGGTCGCGCGGGCATCGGCGATCGTCGGCTTCGCAGGCACCAGCTACGTGGCCGCGGCGCGGGAGTTCGGCCTTCCGGCTGCCGGGACGATGGCGCATTCCTATGTGGAGGCGTTCCAAGATGAGCGGGCGGCTTTCGGGGCCTTCGCGGAAGACTTTCCCGGTGCCACGGTGTTCCTGGTGGACACTTATGACACGTTGCAGGGTGTGCGCACCGCCATTGAGGTCGCCGCGGAGGCACGTCCCGGCGGGCACTTGGGCATCCGGCTCGACTCCGGCGACCTGGGCGAGCTGGCGATCCACTCCCGCCGCCTGCTCGACGACGCCGGCTTCACCGATGCGCGGATCATGGCCAGCGGCGGGCTGGACGAGCACCAGCTCGCGGCCCTCGCCGACACCCCGATCGACGCCTTCGGCATCGGGACTCGCATGGGTGTGTCAGCCGATGCGCCGTCCTTGGACAGCGCCTACAAACTCGTCGAATACAGCCATCGCCCGGTGATGAAACTATCGTCGGGCAAACTGACCGCGCCCGGCGCGAAGCAGGTCTACCGCGGCGATTCCGGAGAGCCGGACCTCCTCGTCCTGCGAGACGAAACACCACCAGATGACCGAGAACCGTTGTTACGTCTGATGATGCGCGGCGGAGATCGCCTGGACGGCCCGGAACCCGTCGCCGTGGCGCACCAGCGATTCGATCGAGATCTCCAATGGCTCCCCGATACGGCGCGCCTGCTCACCGACCCCACACAGGTCGAGGTGAAGTGGAGTACGAAGCTGCGACGGTTGACGGGTGATCTGCAACGGTTCCTGGCAACCCGGTACGGCCTGGAGGACACCTCTAGCCGATAGCGGTGTTCCGGTCGACGCTTCGAACGACCCCGGGTTGCTTCACACGTACCTGCAAGCCACGACAACGAGTTTCGTCGCGATCGTGTTCTTCCAGCTCGGAACCGCGCTCACCGCCCGCACCGCGCTGCGCCGAGTGGGCCTTGCCACCAACCGGCTGCTGCTCGCGGGCTGCGCGTTCGAGATCCTGTTCGCCGCCGCGATCATCTACCTGCCGCCGCTGCAGGCCGTGTTCGGCACCGCGCCCCCGCCTGGATGGGCCTACGCGCTGATGCTGTCCTTCCCCGTGCTGGTCTGGGGTGCCGATGAGTTCTACCGCTACCGCGGCCGGACCCGGTCGACCGCTGTTCCGGAGCAGCACAGTGCCGGGATCTCGACTGGGAGTGGGCCGGACGGCTCAGGAGACGGGGCACGCGACTGCGCGCCGAGACCGGCGCGGCCGCACGGGCCCGGTCTCGATGACGAAATGCCCTAATCGCCGCCGGGCGGGTGGTCCAATCTTGAGTGGAGGAAAACCTTCTGGAGCACGTGATGGACGCCAAATCGGTCGGGGCCCACGTTCGTTGGCTCACCCATTCCCTGGGGCGGAATCCGTTGCGGCGACGGCTGGACCGGGTCGCTGCGATAGCGATTCTCGCGTTGCTCGCAGCGGCCGTGTTGATGGTTCCGGCTGCGATCGCGGCCGGAAAAGCGAGCTATGCCAGTGCGGCAGGTGCGGCTGCGGTTGCCGCAGCGACCGGGCGACCGGTGGAAGCGGTGGTGACGGGTACACCCGAAGCCCACGTGATCGGCGGACCGGAGAACCACTCCGTCACGTACTCGGCCGAGGTCTCGTGGATCGGCGCAGACGGGAACGGATACATGGATACGACTGCCGTCCCGCCGAGAACAGTGCTTGGCAGCAAGATCTGGGTGTGGGTCGACAGGGCCGAACACATCACGGTTGCGCCGCCGAGCGAAAGCCAGCTGCGGGCCTCTGCTGTCGGTTTCACGGTCGGAATCATGGTCACCGGGCAGTTGCTGTGCGCAGTGTCGATCTGGGGTGTTCGGAAGATCGCCGACGCATGCGCCGTGCGTGCCTGGAGCCGGGAGTGGGCGAGCGTCGAAGCGAAGTGGCTGGAGCACTGAGCCGTTGGTGTGACGGGAGTGCGATGTGGGGACCGTGAACTATGACGGGCCGCTGGTGGTGGGAATCGACGGGTCGCAAGCCAGCATTCGCGCCCTGCGGTGGGCACTGAGGGAAGCGCGGGTACGCGCTGCGTCGGTGTACGCGATCATGGTGTGGCAATCGCACGCGGTTCTCGCCGGGCCCGGGCCGCTGACGATGCACCCCGAACTGGCACCGCATCACGCCCGCGAACAGCGCTGGCGAGACCTCACCAGCATCGTCAGAACCTGCCTGGGCGGGGAGTCCGCACCCGAGGTGCATGCCGAGCTCCTGGAAGGACACCCCGCCGAAGTGCTGGCGGACCGCTCGATGAAGGCCGCCATGCTGGTGCTGGGCGATCAACGGCATGGGCGGGTTGCCGACGTGGTGCTCGGCAGCACGGCGCTGCGCTGCATCCACAAAGCACGGTGTCCGGTGCTGATCGTCCCCACCGGAATGGACATCGGGGACATCGATGAGGAAGCAGCGGAGAACCCGGGCCTCGACCCCGTGCTCGGTTGAGCAGGCGACTGCGAAACGGTGCAGTGGACGGGGATGTAGCGGAGAATCGTCGGAAGACCCGAAACGCCGCGTCTCGAAGCGGATAGGTCGGTTGTAGGTGTTTGGGGCGGTTGCCATGGTGGAGGCAGGTCGCAAAGCGGTGGTCGTGGGCTTCGACCATTCGGAGTTGTCCCGGCATGCGGTCAGGTGGGCCGCGCGGGAAGCATCCAGCCGACGCAGGCCGCTGCTGCTGGTGCACGTGTTCACGTGGCCGTTCGAGGAGGCCACGATGGTTCGCCTTCCGGGCCGCGATGACATGCTGGAGCCTCTCCAGGAGAACCTGCGTCGCGAGCTCGCCGTTCTGGGCGAAGACTGCCGGCAGATCGACCCCGAGCTGGAAGTGCACTCCGACCTCCTGTTCGGGGATCCGGCCGGCGAGCTGGGTGCGCTGGCCGAGAAGGCCGAACTGCTCGTGCTCGGCGGCGCCCAGGTCGATGGCGGCGGCGTGCTGGGCTCGACGTCGGCGGAGGTGCTGGCGAGCCGGTCCGGGGCACCGGTCGTCGTCGTTCGTGGTGACCGCGAGCATCCTGCGCTGGAGGCAGCGCCCGTCGTTGTGGGCACCGATGGATCAGCGACTAGCAAGCTCGCCGTCGGTTTCGCCTACGACTTCGCCTCGCGCCACGGCTGCGAACTCGTGGCGGTCCACGCCTGGAGCGACCTCCCACTGGACCCCTTCGCGCGCGTGCAGGGCTGGGAGCTCCCCTGGGGCGAGGTGCGCGGTGAAGCCGAAGAGGTGCTCGCCGAATCCCTCGCCGGCTGGGGAGAGCGCTACCCGGACGTTGAAGTGCGGCGGGCGATCACGCCGGAGCAACCGGCTGAAGCGCTGCTCCGGGAAGCCCAGGAGGCGAGCCTGCTCGTCGTGGGCAGCCACGGGCGCGGTCGGCTCCGCCGGGTTTTCCTCGGTTCGGTGAGCCACGTGGTGGCGAACCGCGCACCGTGTCCCGTCGCGGTGCTACGCGCCGAGCGGTGACAACTCCGGCACGCGATGCCGCGGATCACGATGCCTGGGTCTTGGTGCCGCGGATGACCGCGATCGGGCAGGGGGCGTGATGCAGGACGCCGGCTGCTACGGAGCCCAGGAACAGTCCGTCGAAGCCGCCGCGCCCGCGGTGTCCGACGACCAGTAGCTGAGCGTCCCGGCCGGCGTCGGTCAGCGCTGCTACGGGGTGTCCGTGCTGCGCCACCTCGCGGGTGTGGACCTTCGGGAACTCCGCGCGCAACGCGGCCGTCAACTCGGTGAGCGAGCGTGCGATCTCTCGCTGCACCCGCTCGCGGTCGACGGGCGTCAGCGGTACGGCGAGCAGCCCCTCCTCGTGCCACACCTGCATGACCACCAAATCCGCTCCGCGGCCGGCCGCCTCTTCGAAGGCGAACCGCAGCGCGGCCAGGCTGCATTCCGACCCGTCCACGCCGACCACCACCGGACCCACGGTCGTCGGAACACCCTTGCGCACCACGACCACCGGGCACGCGCCGTGGGTGGCCACGGCCGCGCTGACTCCGCCCAGCAAGGCGTCGGTGAAGCCCCCGTGCCCACGTGCACCGAGGACCACCAGCTGCGCCTTCTCGCTGTGGCGCAGTAGCTGCTCGACCGGGTGACCGGGGACGATTTCGGTGTTCACGTCCACATGGGGTGCTTGAGAGCGGCATTTCGCGGCGGCCTTTTGCACGGCTTTCTCCGCGTAGTCAGCGCGTGCGGGGTCGTCGTTGACGATCACCAACCGCAGGGGTGCGCTGTGGAGGTCAGCTTCGGCCACAGCCCAGACGGCCGCCCTGACGGAGTCTTCCGAGCCGTCGACGCCCACGACGATGGACTTGTCCGATGTCGCCATCTCGCCCTCCTCTTCAGCTTTCGCCGCGGACAACGGCCACCGGACACGTCGCGTAGTGGAGCAGGCCGGCGGCCACTGAGCCCAGCAGCAGTCCGGTGAACCCGCCCCGTCCTCGATGCCCGATGACGAGCAGCCGTGCTTCTTCGCCGGTGGCGGCCAGCTCGGAAACCGGGTGGCCGCGTTGCGCGACTTGTCGCACCGGCACGTTCGGATAGGCCTCCGCCCACCCGGCGAGCTGTTCGGACAGCCCGCGCAGGGCTTCCGCTCGCAGGTCGAGCAGCTCGTACTCCAGCCTGGGCACGATCGGGGCGTACTCGACGTCCCGCCAAACCTGCATGGCCACGAGTTCGGTGCCGTACCGGGATGCAGCATCGAATGCGTACTGGAGGGCTGGGCGGCTGTACCGGGAGTTGTCCAGCCCGACGACCACCGGACCGGTGTCGCGGTGGTCGCGGACCACGACGACCGGGCAGTTCGCGTGCGTCGCGACCTGGCTGCTGACCGACCCCAGTACCGTCGCACTCAGAGTGCTGCGTCCACGTGACCCGACGACGACCAGCTGTGCGTTGCTGGACAGGTGCACGAGCACGTCGGCCGGATGCCCGTGGACGACGGCCGGCTCGATTTTCAGTTGCGGCCAGCGGGCGACGAGTTGATCAGATACGGCCCCGACGGTGTCCCACGCCTCATCGTCCTGCAGGGGATTGTCGGTGACCATCACGACGCGAACCTGCGCCGCCTGCCGCAGGTCGGCCTCGCGAGCGGCCCAGACGGCAGCGGTAGTGGATCGTTCGGATCCGTCGACACCCGCAATGACCGGCGCGTTCGTCATTTCAGCCCCCACAACGCGAATCCGGGCCCACCGCAGAACGCGAGCTTCGTGTGCCACTAGGGCATTGGCCCGGTGTCGTTCCCCAGGATGCGGGACCTGCCGAGGCCCTGCACGTCGCACCTCGTCCTGCGTTCATGACGACGGTTCGTTCGAGGTGGAAGAGCGGGGACCGACGACCAAGGGCCGGAAGGCTCTAGCGACCGGTTGCGCAGCGGGCGCAGAGTGCGAGAGCTCGAGCTGGAGGTTGTGATGGTTACGCTGAGCATCATCAAGGCCGACACCGGAGGGTTCGTCGGGCACTCGGCGGTGCACCCCGACATGCTGGCCGCCGGGCAGGATGCGCTGAGCAGCGCGGTCGCCGACGGTCTGCTGCTGGACGGCAAGGTCGGTCATTGCGGAGACGACCTGTCGTTGATCATGACCCACGAGCACGGTGCCGATGCCGAGGAAGTGCATTCCTTCGCCTGGGACGTGTTCCTGCGAACCACGGAGATCGCCAAGGGGCTCGGGCTCTACGGTGCGGGGCAGGACCTGCTTTCCGATGCGTTCAGCGGGAACCTGCGGGGGATGGGCCCGGGGTACGCGGAGCTAGAGTTCACCGAACGCCCGAGTGAACCGGTGGTGTGCTTCCTGGCGGACAAGACCGAGCCGGGGGCGTGGAACCTGCCGCTGTACAAGATGTTCGCGGATCCGTTCAACACCGCGGGCCTGGTGATCGATGCGAAGATGCACGCAGGGTTCCGGTTCGAGGTCTACGACCTGTACGAGGAGAAGCGGATCTGGTTCGACTGCCCTCGCGAGCTCTACGAGATGCTGATGTTCATCGGGGCGCCGGCCCGGTACGTGATCCACTCGGTCGAGTCGAAGACCCTGCACGAGCAGGCGGTGGCAACCTCCACTCAGCGGTTGTCGCTGATCGCGGGCAAATACGTCGGCAAGGACGACCCGGTGATGATCGTGCGCTGCCAGTCGGGGCTGCCCGCCCTTGGTGAGGTGTTGGAGCCGTTCTCCTTCGCCTACACCGCGGGCGGGTGCATGCGCGGATCGCACCACGCACCGATGATGCCGGTCAGCGTCAACGACGCCCACCCGGCACGGTTCGACGGACCACCCCGCGTGGTCGCCCTGGGATTCCAGGTGCATCAGGGCAAGCTGATCGGGCCACGTGACCTGTTCGACGACCCGTCGTTCGACCGCGCCAGGGCGCAGACCAACGAGGTCATGGACTACCTTCGCCGCCACGGGCCGTTCGAGCCGCACCGGCTTCCCCTGGAGGACCTGGAGTACACCACCATGGCGGACTTGGAGAAGCTCCTGGCCGACCGGTGGCAATCGATGCCCGAAGCCGCTGTCCCGGCCCCGCGCTGACGCGGGTAGCCGATTGTCGTGGTATCGCGCGATTTCCGGGGCAGTGGGCGCTTCGCCTCGCCAATCGGTTCCGCAGCGTTGGATGCAGCCGCAGGTTCCCACAGCCTTTCGGCGCAGGACGTCGTGCGATCCCTGCACACCGACCTCCAGCGCGGTTGGAGCGGTATGGCCCGAATGTGCTGCCCCGAGCGGGTTCGGCAGGCCCGTTCATTCGGCTGCTGCGGCAGCTCAACCACCCGTTGATCTATGTGCTGCTCGTTGCCGGGGCAGGCGCGTTGGCGTTCGGCGAAGCCGTCGACGCAAGCGTGATCTTCGGCGTCGTCCTGGTGAACATGCTCGTCGGCTTCGTGTAGGAGTCGAGGGCCGAAGCGGCGCTGGACAAGCTGCAGATGATGGTGCGCACGGCCGCGATAGTTCTCCGTGACGGCCGTGAGCGCACGGTGCCATCCGACAACGTCGTGCCCGGTGATGTGGTGCTGCTCGATGCGGGCGACAAAGTACCGGCGGATCTCCGCCTAATCCGGCTGGCCAATCTCCGCGTCGACGAATCGGCACTGACCGGCGAATCCGTCCCGGTGCTCAAGGAGACAGCCGAGTTGCCGGCGGCGACGCCCGTGGCTGATCGCCGCAACATGCTGTACTCGGGACGCTCGTCGCTACCGGAGCTGGGTTGGGCATCGCGGTGGCCACCGGGGCGGACACCGAGCTGGGCAACATTCACCGACTGGTCGCTTCGGCCGAGGAACTGGCCACCCCGTTGACGCGGAAGATGGCCTGGCTCAGCAAACTGCTCACCGTCGCCGCCGACAAACGACTGCGCAAGCGCCTCATCTAGCCACCGTCCCTAGCTAGCTGTGAAGGTGCGCGGGCTCGCCGGTCACTTGCTCGACGTCGATTTCGGCGCTCTTGAGCAAGCGGTGAGCCAGGTCGTACAACGCCCGGGCGGCTGCCAACTCATCCCCGATTTCCGGCACGTTCTGATCCCCCGGATTGCGCCGGGCCGCACCTTTGCCACGGAGGTCGGTCGCGTCTCGGGTGTGCAGTCGCGCTTCGGCGTGCGTGTGGTCGGCATCCTCGTAAAGATCGATGTCGACGGTCCAGCGTTGTGTCGACGTCATGTCCGGCTCCTCGCTACTCGGTCTGAAGCTTCCAGCCGTCGAGCAGGAGCAGCGCCCCGGCCAGCGCCCCGGTCGCGAAAAAACCCGCGCCATCACCGAGGAACAGGCAAAGTACGGCAAGGCCTGCCGACGTGATCCCAAGTGCCCTTCGAGCCGACAGCCATGCGCGGAAACGGGTGAGCGGACGGACGTCGTTGATCTTCCGCGCGAATGCCGGGTCTTCGGCGTTCAGGTGCCGCTCGATCTCGTCGAGGAGCCGGCGTTCGTATCGTCGAAGCATGACTTCCTCCGGAGCTCGACCAGCCTGCTGGGGAAAGCATCGCCAAGCGCGAGTACGACGAACAGAGCCCATTGGCATCTCTCGGGCTCGTGGTGAGTCATCGACGTCGAGTTCCGGTGCGTCACCGTCTACGTGGGCACCGTGCGGACGCCGTCGGCGAGCGTCGATGTTCAGCGGACTATGGCCACAGGGCAGGGCGCGTAGTGCGCTACGGCGTGGCTGACCGAACCGAGCAGTGTGGAGCGGATGATTCCGCGTCCCCGAGTGCCGACCACGAGGAGATCGGCGTCGACCGCAGCGGTGAGTAGGGCTTCGGTCGGGCCTTCGGTAGTGGTCACGGTCTGGTGCAGGACAACGTCTGGATAGCGGTCCCTCCAGCCCGCCACGGATTCGGCCAGAACCCGGCGGCAGTCATCGACGACGTCGGAGCCGGAGATCCATCCCTGGTTCGGGCGCAGGGCGTCAGACGGTTCCTCGGCGAACGCCAGCAATGCAGTCAATTCAGAGTGGTGGCGGGAAGCGAAGTCGTAGGCGAAACCGACCGCCCGCTGGCTGCATTCGGAGCCGTCCACCCCTACGACGACGCGTTCGAAACCAGCGGGAGGTCGTGCCGAGGCCGGCTCTCGCTCGCCGCGCACGACGATAACCGGGACGTGCGCGGTGCGTACCAGTTCGCCGGCGGTTGAGCCGAGCAGGACCCGGTGAACGCGGCCCAATCTGGGCGGGCCCAGCACGAGGACGCTCGCATGCGTGGCTGAGTCCAGCAGCACACTCGCCGGATGTCCCATGCGTACCGCTGTCCGCACCGACAGGCCCGGAAGCTGCCGGCGGCATTCCGCAGCCATGTCCGCCGCTGCGCGCTCGGCGGAGCTGCGCAGGGGCTCGAAGGTGACGGTTTCGGTGGGGAGGTGGATGCGGGTCAGCTCCTCGAGCGGGACGGAGATGGCGTGCACCAGCAGCAAGGGCTGCCCGCGGGTGACGGCCTCGAGCGCCGCCCACCACACGGCCCTTCGTGATTCGGCTGAGGCATCGAATCCGACGACGACCCCGCTGGACTGGAGCATCGGCATCGCGATCAACCTCCCGACACCATGTGCCGTGGCTAGCGCCGCCCGGGCGCCCAGCTGGAGCGGCACGCGGGTTCTGGTGGATCTTCTGGACGATACGAAGTCAACCGGGAACCACTGCGACTGGGCACGGCGCGTGGTGCAGTACGCCCCGGGCCACCGATCCGATCAGCAGTCCGGTGAACCCACCGCGGCCGCGGTGGCCGACGACCAGCAGTTGCGCGTGCTCGGCGGCCTCGTGCAATGCCTGTACCGGAGGGATGTTCGACACCACCTGGCGCACGACCACCTCCGGGTAGGACGCGGTCAGGGGCGACAGCTGTTCGGTGAGTTGCTGCTTGGCGTGGGCCAGGAGTTCGTCGCGATCCGGGTGGTCGTATGGACCTGGTATGAAGTAGGCGTTCGGTAGCGCTTGCAATGCGACCAGCTCGCTGCGCCTGCGGTTCGCGATCTCGAACGCGAACCGCAACGCCGGCCGGCATCCGGGGGAGCCGTCGACACCGGCGACGACCGGGCCCGGCAGATCCGCACTGTCGCTCGGTACGACGACCACCGGGGACGAGGCGTGCGTGGCGACCGCGGCGCTGGTCGAACCGAGTAACGTGTCCCGGAACGCGCCTTGTCCTCGGGATCCCACCACGACGAGCCGCGCGGAAGCCGATCGGTGTACCAGTTCTTCGGCGGGGTGGCCGTAGGTGACCTCCTCGGAGATTTCGAGCTCGGTCACGGCCTCCTGGCAGCGGCTGCCGATGTCGCGCACCACTTCCTCGGCGTACGGCTTTCGGATGGGGTCGTTGTTTACCAGGACCAGGAGCAGCGGTGCCGACAGGAGTTGCGCTTCGCCCGCAGCCCACAGCGCCGCCTGCATGGACGATTCGGAACCGTCGACGCCGGCCACGATGGGCTGTTTCGCTCGCGTCATGCCTCGCGCCTTCCGCGATGGTCGTGCCACAACGCCGACCACGCTGCCAACCACGGTCGCCGTGCGGATAGAGCCGATCGGCCCTGGAGCCCGGCAACCTCGTTGTGAATAAGGTGAGGCTTGCCTGAATTCTTCCTTGTTGAAGGAATTTGCGAATGTTGTTCGGTAATGCGTTGATCGGACTGCGGGAAGGGCTGGAGGCCGTTCTCGTGGTCAGCATTCTGGTCGCATTCCTCGTCCGGACCGATCGCCGCCGCGCGCTGGCGCACGTCTGGCTCGGGGTCGCCGTGGCGGTCGCGCTCTCGGTGGCCCTGGGCGCGGTGCTCACCTACACCGCGGCGACGCTCAGCTTCGAGGCGCAGGAAGCCTTCGGCGGGATCGCCTCGATCATCGCGGTCACCTTCGTCACCGGCATGATCTTCTGGATGCGCCGCGCCGGCCGCACCCTGGCGGCCCAGCTGCGCGGGCAGCTCGACGAGGCGCTGCAGCTCGGCCCGGTCGCCGTGGCCACCGTGGCGTTCCTCTCGGTCGCACGGGAGGGCATGGAGACCGCGGTGTTCTTCTTCTCCAGCGTCCAGTCCGCCGGCGGCGGCACCGTGCTGCCGCTGGTCGGCTTCCTGATCGGCATCGCGATCTCGATCTTGCTCGGCTGGCTGCTCTACGCCGGGGCGATCAAGGTCAACCTGTCGAAGTTCTTCACCGTCACCGGCGTGCTGCTGGTCTTCGTCGCCGCCGGGGTCTTCGCCTACGGCGTGCACGACCTTCAGGAGGCCGGGATCCTGCCCGGCCTGAACACGCTCGCCTTCGACGTCAGCAACATCATCCCGCCGACGTCCTGGTACGGCGCGCTGCTGAAGGGGATCTTCAACTTCTCCCCGCAGACCACCGTGGTCGAGGCCGTCGTCTGGGTCGGCTACGTCGCGATCGTCCTGCCGCTGTTCCTCCGCCCCCACCGC
>NZ_FNOK01000057.1 GCF_900106995.1 Saccharopolyspora shandongensis | reverse complement strand
CGACCTGCACGACCACCTGGGTGGAGATCCGGCAACCTTGATCTGGGATGGACTGTCCGCCCACCGTTCGAAAGACATGAAAGCCTGGCTGGCCACCCAACGACACTGGCTGCGCGTCGAGCGGCTGCCCGCCTACGCACCCGAGCTCAACCCAGTCGAACAAGTCTGGGGCAACATCAAAACAACCGAGCTGGCCAACCTCTGCCCCGAGCACATCGACGAAGCACATACCGCCGCGGGCACCGGCCTGGACCGCATAGGCAACAGCTACCAACTGTGCTTCTCCTTTCTCGACCACACCGGACTCCGCCTATGAACCAAGATCACCCAAATACCAAAAGATCATTAGGGGCTCAGCCTCCAGCGCGTCGAAGGTCGGCAACTCGGGTGGCTACGGTCCGACCGCGGGGCAGTGGCTGGGCGTGGTGACCTTCGCCGTTCCGACCACGGTGGGCGATCTGCCTTGCCAGATGTTGCTGGCCGATGACCAGTTCAGTCTCCGCTGACCAGGTGAGACCAACCCCGTAGTGCTTCAAAACTACTTCACCATTGCTGACCTGATGCTATGCGAATGATCAGTAGTTCGGCATGATCAGCTCTCGTGCTCGTACGGATGATCTACCTGCTGGCCACACGGATCTTCGGATGGCTCGCTCTGCTGTGCCGGCCTACCGCAGCCAAAAACGCCGAGATACTCATCCTGCGCCACGAGGTCGCCGTGCTGCGCCGACAGGTGCCCGCCCCGAAACCCAGCTGGCCGGACCGAGCGCTGCTAGCCGCACTCGCGCGGCTCCTACCCCGTGCCCTCCACGGCCTCCGGATCGTCACCCCACGCACGCTGCTCGCCTGGCACCAGCGCCTGGTAAACAAGAAGTGGACCCAACCGCCCTCCCCAGGACGCCCGCCGGTCTCCGAAGAGGTCCGCAGCCTGATCATCCGGCTCGGCACAGAGAATCCACGGTGGGGCTTCCGTCGCGTACACGGCGAGCTTCGCCGCCTCGGCCACACGATCAGCAGTGCGACCGTCCGCCGTATCCTGCGAGCCGCCGGGCTCAACCCCGCTCGACGCCGGCAGACGGCGAGCAAAGAGTGGGCCGCGTTCATCAAAGCTCAGACCAGCGGTCTGCTCGCCACCGACTTCTTTCATATCGACACTGTCGGGCTGCACCGGCTGTACGCACTGTTCGTCATGGAGGTGCGCACCCGCACCGTCCACATCCTCGGCGTCACCGCCCATCCCACCGCCGCCTGGGCCACCCAGCAAGCACGACAGCTCCTCTGGCAGCTCGGCAGCCCCGCCGCGCACTTCACCCACCTCATCCGCGACCGCGACGCGAAGTTCACCGCCACATTCGACGCCGTCTTCGCCAGCGAAAACATCACCGTGACCAAAATCCCTCCATGGAGCCCCAACTGCAACCCGCATGCCGAGCGGTTCATTCGCTCCGTACGCGAGGAGTGCATCAACCGAGTGCTGATCTTCGACAGAGGCCACGCGGACAAAATACTCCGCGACTACGCCCGTCACTTCAACGGCCACCGGCCCCACCAGAGCCGAAACCAGCTCGCGCCCCTCGACGACACGAACGTCAAACCATCGCCGACGGCTCGGATCGAACGTCGAGAGGCTGTAACAGGCCTTATCAACGAATACCACCGAGCAGCCTGACAGTCCGGCGAAACCCCAGACCACAGGCCGTGAAACCATTTTGAAGCCGTACGGGCCCTGCCACGTAAGGACAAGACGCGCGTTCCACCGTCATCAATCAGACGGCAGCTCGCAATTGTGGTCTGGCCACAGCAGTGCAGCCTAGCGCTGTAACCTAGTTCCAGAAAATATGAGGGCTGCTTCGGTCCTCTTGCGCGAGGGTCCGTGCACCGAGGTCGCGACGAGCACCAGCAGAAAAGTAAGGAAAATGCGCAGACCAGAGGTCTGAATAGAAGTGACGGAAGATGAAATCAGCGAATCTTCCTACATGCATTGGCGCAGAGCAGGCAATTCGACAGTTCGCAGAGTTGATAGTCAGGTGCGACGCAGGATGCCCTGGGCCAGCCGACTGAGGATCGTAATCGAAACGCACCGCCGAGTGAAGAACTATTCCTGTCGGGTCAGTCTCCACGTGCAGATCAACCAATTCTAAGACGGGGTCCCGGCGAAGCATTTCTGTGTCTAGCCGGTAGGGGCATGGAATGTAAGCAAGTCGGTGCCCTACTATTTCACTCCCCTCAATATCGTAGGTTATTTGCAGGAGCGCCCCATCGAGCAAAATAGCAGAATAGGAGCCAGATTCTACCCATGCTCGATAATCTTGCAGGCCAGGATCGCCTCGATTTACCAAGAAGGCCGCATTTGGATTATGAGAGTGCCACGAGACCCTGGATCCCGATACTGACACGACGTTAATATAGGCGGCCATCTCCGCTTGGAGGAGATAGTCCAGCAGGTTGTTGATTTCATCCCTGACAGCCCTAGTCGTCGCCACGTGGAAACTCTTCCCGCATCTTCGTGACCAAACGTGTCCTAAGGCCAGGAGGGAGGTCGTACAGGTCGATTTCCTGTCGCTCGTACGCCTCTATAAAAGCCTGGAGTCCTTCAGTAGCCTTCTTGACCGACGCCCGGTTGTCTTCGGAACGATCCCGGTTGATGTGCCGCATCTCCGCCAACTCGGCAAGCGTTGGGATAGTAAAGTCCAGTTTGAATCCCTTTTGGCGCACGGTATCGACTTCGCTTGCGATCAGGTCCATTCTTTCGCCCCAGCCGACGATCCGAACCCAAGCTCTGCTGCGCGTAATGGCCGTGAAGAGCGTATTTCGTCGAGTTACGGCATTATATTCGCTGGCTGCATGTTGCGAATCGACCACGTACACCATTGGCGCTTCATTTCCTTTGGCCCGAAAAATGTGAGCCAAAGCGACAGATTCTCGCATGAAAATCTCGTCGACGCTTGTACTTACTCCAACGAGGTGCGAGTTTACATTGTGCTCTGCGAGGGTCCGCATGAGTCGGGGCGCACGGGACTTAGCACGGTACACGTCAGGCAGCACGATCAGAATGTCGTCGTGCTCAAGCTCATCCTCGATGAGGTTCTTCTTGATCTCTTGCGCAACCCAGAGGTCTTGAGCATCTTGGCTTTCAAATTTCTGCATTACAACTGCATCATCAACCGAGATGAGCTCTGGAAAGTAGGTCGGATAGCTCGTCTCTGACCGCTCTAGCGTGACCGGTGCCCCCAAGTCAAGTCGACCATGGACAGTGTTATACCCAATATCGGCCCAAAGTGCTGGATCATCGAAGTGTTGCAGGAGACCACCGTCTCTGTAGACACCAATCCCCAGGGCGTGTGCAGTCGCCAGAGCCCAGGGAGTATTTCGATAACAAACCGGGAGGACAATGTCCCTTTGGGGCTCCTTAGCGCGCGTAACCAGACTAACTAGGCTTTCTCCCGAAGGCCCTGTACCAAATAGTTCGTCGGTCTCCGGCATCGCAGACTCGGAAAGTTTCTGAAGCTCGTCGTAGCCCCAGACGATACGTTTGGGCTCCTTAGTGAGCCGGTAGACAAGCTGGAAAAACTCGGGCGGGAGGTCCTGTGCCTCATCGATCAGCACTGCGTCGAAGATTGGTTCGGGATTGATTTGGCGAACGATACCAAGGAGTTCTTGACATACTCCTTGAAATGCGTCGTCCATCCCGTAAGTGGCGCGCGCATAATTCCAATCCCGCGGCGTCGTTCCTACAGCTCGAGCCATCTCACTGTAAAGGCCAGCCCGTGCATTCGATCCCCACGAATGCATGATCTGCAAAGTGTCGTAGTCCGGCCTGTCGTTGCTATACTCGAAAGTAAAGCGCTCGACCAGATCAGTAATCTGCTGGTACAGGGCCCGAGAATGAAAGGTCATGGCAATGCGCCACTCGGGATGCTGAGTGTGAAGGTATGCCGCCTTGAGAGCAAGCACCACCGTCTTTCCCGAGCCCGCAAGGCCACGGATCCTCTGAGGGCCTTGCGGTGTCTCGATCGCTGCAGCCTTCTGCCATTGGTCAAGGTTGGCAATTCCGCGCTCAATGATCTTTAGCGCAGCTCCACGCGAAGAAGCATCTTGGACCGAGGAGCGTTTCTTAATTGGCTTGATTGTCGTAACACGCTGAAGTGCAGCTTGCAGTGCCCGTTCGATCGAATCTTCAATTCCAGGCAACTCGGCTATTTTTGATGCCACTTGCTGAAAATCGCAGTACTCTCCCTGCGCCCCGGGAGGCAGACTCTCTACAGGGCCTGGAAAAACTGTCATGGTCTCGATATCAACTGCCAGTTTACGACGAGAGCGGAGCTGATCGTGTTTTCCTAGGGTACTCTCCAGGACGTTGTACAGACGGTCCTGCTTGGCAATCACTTCATCCCACTCTTCCTCACTGTGGGGTACAGAATCCGCCAGCAGGAAGGCAACCAGACCCTTAGTCCGGCTGACCAAGAGAGCATCCACCTCGACGCGCTGATCAGCGGTGGCAAGTACGGGATAACCGAGGTAGACCGTTCCCTCGTCGACTACGCCCCCCAACACATCAGCCAGGTGCGAAGCTGTGCTTCGGTTCCGACTTTCCCCGTACACAACTTGCAAAGGCATCGTGACACATCTTCCTGTTGGAGGTGGAGTCCGTCCCAGTCGGTCCGGCCATCCAGGTAGGGGCGACTTCGTTCATACTAGTGAGCCGAGGCGGCCTGAGAGAAGATCGCTGACCATGTGCCATGGCAAACTTGGACCCGTGGGCGGGCCGCCTCTGAAGAAATTCAGCAGCCTGAGGTGCTCGCCCAGCCCACTGCTGTTCCCGCGGGAGCTGTCCAAGTCCGCCAAACCCTGCGCCTACGTGGGCGACGCAATCAGCGTGAGAACCGCCAACGCGCGGATCGCGCGGTTCGCCGCCTGGGCGAATACCCTCGCCGTCGCCCACGAACGCGACCACGAAGTGATCCCCGCCGACCCAGACGGCGCGGTCACCCTGCGGCGATTGCGGCGCACCGTCGCCTGGTTCATCAACCGACAGCCCGGCGGGCGAATCGCGCTCGTTGTCCAATATGGACACTTGCGAGCCTCGCTGGCGGAGTCCTACGGCGGCCGCTCCCGGGTAGACATGCTGCAGATCCTCGACCTCGAGCAGGCACTGGCCACCGCCGACACCCTCGCTGCGGCCGCCGAGCGGCTCGATCACGGGGAGGGCGTCAGCGGCCCAGCCGCCACCCGCTACATCGCCGCCACCCAGGAATTTCAGGCTGCCTACACAGGCGGCTTCGCCTCCAAACGCCAATACAAGGCGCTGCTAGACAACCCCCGCCTGCAGGTCTTCGACCACCCGAAGGCTCTGTTGACCTGCAATCACGACCCGCTCAAGGCACTCTGCGATCCCAACCGGGGCAAGCCCGGGACTCAACCACAGCGCACTCCGAGCCAGGACCGATGCCATAGTGCCTGCGCGAACATCTCCCGCACCGACACCCACATCGAGCGTATTCAGGTCGAGGTCGACCGGATCGACGTCGAGATCACCGACGGGCTGGTTCCGCTGCCGATTCACCAACGCCTGCGGCAGCGCCAGGCCACGCTGAACGAGATCATCACCCGCCACCAGGCCACCCGCATCCTCCCGAACTCGTCGGAGAACACCCAGTGACCGAGCAACCGCAGGCAGAACATCGGCCGGCAGCCGAGATCGCCACCGCAATCCGTGACGCGCTGACCCAAGCCGCCGAGGCCACCGCCACCAGCCGGACCGAGGACGCCACCGAGGTCCGGGCAATCACCGAAGCCATGGTCCGCCTGCTCATCGGCGTCCCGCTGCGTTCCAACGGACAACTCACCATCAAGTCGCTCGCTGAGGAAGCCGGACTGCGCCGCAACAAGCTGACTCACAAGCACACCGGGCTGAAAGACCTGTTCTACGCGCTCGTCCGTTCCCAGGACCACCGCCCCAAGATCGCCGATCAACTGCAGGCCGACAACGACCGGCTCCGCCAGAAACTCGCCGACCTCCGCACCGTCCACACGCGGCTCAGCGACCAACTGGGGCGGTACGCCCGCATCATCCACGTCCTCGAGGTTGAAAACGCCCAACTCCGCGAGCAGAGCCGACCAGAAGCTACTATCCGCGTGCTCGGGCGGTGAACCAAGCGACAGTGCCAGCAATGGTGCACGCGGCTTCTGGTGCACTCAACCTCTGGCACAACGTTCTTGATGCGGTCCTTCTAACCTCCGCGAGCCCTACGTCGGTGGCCGACGCTGTCGCCCAGGCTTGTGGCGGTTACCGCCTTCGCAGGCTGAGCCCGCCACTCGCTGCTGGACGTTGGTCTTCTGGGGGCGCTCGGGCGTGCCACAAAATAGGCAACGGCTTGGCCACGGGGTTTTCGCGTTGGAATAGGGAACGAGCGGTTGCCATCCGCCGATGTGCATGGTCGCGACGGCGCGGTCCTGCGGGCTGCGGTAGCGAGTGGCGAGGCGGGCCTTCTCGCAGTTCGAGCATCCTGCGTTGCCAGTGAACACGGCCGCCGGTGTGCGCAGAGCCGCGTGCCCGCACACCAGGCAGCGGCATCGTACTCGATATGTGTTGTTCTGGTAATCCTGCAGCGGCTCCAGTAACCGGGCGCGGAACCGGATGCGGCTGAGCTCCTGGCTCAGCCGCATCTTTGCTGCGCTGCGGGTGCGTCCGCAGGGCAGACAGCCGCCCTCTCCGCTGCTGAGATTGGCCAGCCGCACCTTACTCTGCGCTCCACAGCCCAGGCAGCGACCAGGCCACGGCTGATGAGCCGAGGTCGGCAGGATCTGGGCCAGCGGCTCAACGAGGCCGGCTCGGGCCAGCGCGTGAGCACGGAAAGTTGGGGTGCGACGAGAGATTCCGCGGCATCGCGAGCATGTCCGCTCTTCACGTAGATGAGACAGGCGCCGTGGTGCGGCTTTTCCACAACACAGGCATCTCATCCGCCAGGGCTTACCGCTGCCCCCTGGATACTCCTCCAGAGGTACTGCTCCGGCCCGCAGGGCCTCCAGCCACGCCTCGCGCTGGGAGGCCAGCCGACGATTGGCGGGTGCCGGGGCGGGCAGCAGAGCGGATCCGGTGACCTGCGCGGCGAACCTCTCGACCAGGCGCCAGACGGCTTGAGCCGAACACCGGCGAAGATCGAAGGTCTCGGTCCAACCACCTTGAGGTACCTGCTGGGGTCCGAGGAATGCGGGAACGCCCCAACCGACCCGCAGTTCCGCCTCGACGAGGTCTTCGACCAGCCTGGCCTGGGCTCCGTAGTCGAATTCCAGGCGCTCGTATAGTTGCCAGCCCGCGCGTTCGTGCTGGCCTACACGGTCGATGCCGTTGTCGAGACCGCCGATGCCGTATTTTCCTGCGTGATCGACCGTCCGGGTGACCACGTAAACCTCGGCACGAGAAGCGGAATCGAAGCCGTAGCGGGAGCACCGCGCGCAGATCCCCACCCCTTGATGCAAATGCGACAGCGTCTTCGGGGCGGCGTGGCCGCACATCAGGCACCGCATCCGCCAAGCGCCCATCGTGCTCCCAGACCAGGGTTCTAGCGGTTGCTGACCTCGCAACAGCGCGCGGGCGAGGGCGACGTCGACGGGTAGCTCCCTGCGGCGGATTGCGCCAATAGCGGCCAAGCAGTAGTCACAACCACCCGAGAAGGGGCGATTACCAGAAAATCTGAGCCGCTTGGAGACCAGCCGTCCGCATCCCAGACATCGTCGTGGCCAGTCGCCTCGCGCGCGGTAGTCGGCCAAGGGCTCGGTTAATCGAGCGCGGGCTCGCGCGTCGGCGAGGCGGTTGGGCACCGAGCTGCGGCGGCTCGTGGCTTCATGCGCACACCGACCGCAGTTGCCGATGCGCTTGCCCTTGACCGTATGGGCACCGGGGTGCCCGGCGATCAGGCAGCGCGAGAGCCATGCAACGGCGGTCAGCCCCGGATCGGGTGCGGTCGGGACCTGGCCTGCGGCGAGCATGCGTGCCAGCCGCGTGCCTGGCGGCAGCCGCCGGTGTTCCCCCCGTCGCAGCCTCGCACAGGGCTTGCATCCACCCCGCCCGTAGCGGTGCTTGGTCTTCCCACCGCAGGTCAAGCACCGTCCCGGCCAGCCCTGCTGGGTATTGGTGAACGCGGCGCGGGGCTCAACAGCACGCCAACGGGCGTCAGCCCAGGCGCGCCCGACAGGCACCGCTGGACGCGGGCTCACCCCTGCGAGCCCTCCAAACGGCCGGTCGCCTCGAGCATCCACGCGACGACAGGACCCGAGTCCCCGCCGCCGTCCGGTCCCTGCTTCCAGGATTCGAAAGCCGCACAGGCCTGCTCGTCACGGTCGGCGAGGGTATGCACAAGCGCAGCCAGGGTGAGGTTCTGCTCGGCATCTCCACCGCGATATCCGGCCATACCCGCCAGCTGCTGCCAAAGCTGGTCATCGGAGACCTCGGTCAGCTCGGCCATGATGCGGTTCCAGGCATCCTCGGGCGGCTCGTCACCGTGCTTGCCCATCCCAGCTCCTTCGCGAACGTCGATGATGATCGACTGCACGATAGCGCCGTGACCCGACACCATCGGCCCAAAGCCGAGCGACAACTGGGTCCCTGAGCACCTTCAGACGGCCGCTGAAAGCCGGGTTCCCTAGTAGCCCACCGGGCATTTCAGAAACTGGATCCCATTCCGGACACCCCGCGAGGAGGTAACGGCAACACGTACAGACTTGACACGGAAGGTCACTTCCGCACCGACGTGTCCTACCTGCCCGACCTCGAGGCCTACCTCGCCGACCTTCTGCGCAACCGGGAACGACTCGCGGCCACGCTCGAGGCCGACGACTGGGCCAAAGCCGAGGCCATGCCCTCCGACGACGAGATCCGCCGAGTCCGCAGACTCATCGCCCGGATCAAGAACGGCATAGACGAGCTCGACGACACCCAGCGAGCCGAGTTCGACCAAGCCGTCGCAGTGCTCCGCCGCGGACGGCAGGGCGGCGTGCTGCTCGGCATGCCGCGCATCCAGCCACCACTTCCCGACCCACGACCGGAGCGGTCCGCATGACCCGCACCGACCCAATGCAACCAGAGTTAACCGGTCGTTCTTCTATCGCCACCGTGACCTGCTGGAACGCATCCACACCGCCGCAGCCACCCCACCCCCGGCCGACGGGCAGGCCAGTGTCACCCGAGCGTCTCTGCAAGCCGACCTCGCCAACGCACTGGAACGCAACAGGCGCCTGACCGCTCGAGTCCGGCAGCTCGAACGACGTCTCTCCGAGCTGCTCGGAGAACACGCCTGGCACGACTCCGGCCTCGGTGCACCCGTCGACATCGACCACCTCCAACAGCAGATCACTACGCTCGAACAGCATGTCCTCGAGCTGCAAGGACAACTCGAGGAACGCACCGACGAACTCGACGCCGCACGGGCTGCCAACCATGAGCTCACCCGGGCCCTCAACCAGCCTCAACGGTGACTTGCGACCCTCCTACGGCCCGCTGCCCGGTGATGGAATGCGCTCGGAAGTGACGCCCCGGGGAGGTGGCGCGATGGCCAGTGCAGTCTGGACGGGCGTTCTGACCTGCGGTCTCGTATCCTTGCCCGTGCAGTTGTTCGCTGCGACCGAGGACCACGCGATCCGTTTCCACCAGCTTCAGCGCGGAACGTCTGACAGAGTCCGTAACAAGCGAGTCAATGAGCGGACCGGCGAAGAAGTCCCCTACAACGAGATCGTTAAAGGCTACCCGACCGGGGACGGCTTCGTCGTCGTTGAGCCTGACGAACTGGCGGACATCGCCCCGGGGCGATCCCGGGCGCTGGAGGTCATCGGCTTCGTCGACCTCGACCAGGTCGACCCGGTCTACTACCGCAGCAGCTATTACCTCGCGCCGGACGGAGCCGAGTACGGCAAGGTCTACGCCCTGCTCAGGGAGGCACTTGCCCGCACTGGCCGAGCTGGCCTGGGCACCTTCGTGATGCGGGGCCGGGAATACCTCACCACCGTGAGACCGTCTGCGGACGTCCTCGTCGCTGACGTGCTGCGCTGGGCGACCGAGGTGCGCGACCCGCACCGCGAGCTCGGCGGAAGCCTGCCCCGGCACGCCGAGACCACCGGGGCGGAAATAGACACCGCGGTGCAGTTGATCGAAGCGATGGCCATCGACTGGGCGCTGCAGAGCTACCAGGACACATACCAGCAGCGGGTCAGGGCCCTCGTCGAAGCCAAGCGCGCCGGCGGCACCATCGAACCCGCCGTGCCACCTCCACGGAGCACCGCCATGGTCGACCTCATGGACGCCCTGCAAGCCAGTGTCGAGCACGCCAAAACCACCACGGCGCGAGGTGGGCGCGATGCCCCCAACTGACCCCTACGCGCAACGCCGCGCCTGGCTTCAGACCCTCCGCGACGAAGCAGCCCTGGCACTCGCGACCGAAACCGACCCTGCTCGCACCAAGCAACTTCGCAGACGTCTTGAGGAGCTCGAAGGCGTGCTGGACCGCCTGAACACTCACCTGCGCGAACCAACGCCAAGCGATCCGCAACCGACTGCGCTCCTGATCCACGATGTAGCAGACGGCCCAGACACAGGCCCGGTCCCGGTGGACAGGTCGGCACGCCACTGGACCGGTACCGCGTTGGCGCGCCCGCACGGCCGGGGTTCCTCCGGGCCCTGGACTACGGCGCGCCGGCGATCTGGGTGATCGTGAAGTGAACGAACTCGGCGGGGCGGACCGGAGCGACGCCGATGTCGCAGACGACCTTGCCGGTATCGATCGTGTCGGGCGTGTTGTTGGTGTCGTCGCAGATGACTGCCCCGGGTTGGCCGGCAGGGCGGGGTGGCCGCCGAGCGAAGCACTGCCGCCGCGAGCTCGTGGACGCGATCCTGTATGTGGTCGACAACGGCATCAAATGGCGTGCCCTGCCGACGGATTTCCCGCCGTGGTCCACTGTGTACAACTACTTCGTCGCCTGGGAGGACGCAGGCGTCAGCCAGGACCTGCTCGACGCCCTGCGAGACCGAGCTCGGCTGAACGAAGGCCGCCGGGCCGCGCCGAGCGCGGGCATCATCGACTCGGCCTCGGTCAAAGCCGCCGAAACCGTCGGAGCGGACAGCCGCGGGTTCGACGCGGGCAAGAAGATCAACGGCCGCAAGCGCCATATCGCCGTCGACACCGTCGGACTGCTGGTTTGCGTGCTGGTCACTGGCGCCGACGTCCGGGACCGCACCGCCGCCCGCCACCTGCTCGCGAGGCTGAAGTATCACTGCCCGAGCGTGCGGCACCTATGGGCCGACTCCGGCTACACCGGCACGTTGATCGACTGGGCGAGAACCCTGTTCGGCATCAGCATCGAGATCGTCGCCAAACTCGCAGGCCAGGTCGGATTCGTCGTCCTGCACCGACGATGGGTCGTCGAACGCAGTCTGGCCTGGATCAACCAACGCCGACGCTGCGTCCGCGACTACGAACGCCTTCCCGAACACCACGAGGCCATGGTCCGCTGGGCCATGATCCACACCACCAGCAAACGCCTCACCTGAGTTCAGGAACAGGCTCTAACACCGCTGGGAGACCTCAGCAACACCACCGAACACCCCCACCTCATTTACCCCACAACACGCCTGAAAACACCGCGCGACCAGCCATCAGCACGCCCCACCGCGACCCCTTGACCAGCGGAAAAAACCCACCACCACCAGCGCCGGCAACGCCGTCACACAACCCCGCTCCCACTCGAGAGCAACCAACCCAGCCGCAACCAGCGAACCCAATCTGACCTGCGATAACAGAAAACTCGTGATCCACAAACCACAAAAAGACGGATCGCACCCGGTCAACTTGAGCCCGCCGGGACGCGACCCCCTCCCACCCCGCACAACATCGCGACTCCCAAAATCCTCCCAAAAACCAGATCACCAACCACAATGGACGATCAACAAAAGATCCACATCACAACACAAAAAGGCCCGCTGACCTGCACTTACGTGCCGATCAGCGGGCTCTCTCCACGGTCGGGCTGACAGGATTTGAACCTGCGACCCCTTGACCCCCAGTCAAGTGCGCTACCAAGCTGCGCTACAGCCCGTTCTTCAATTTTTTGCCCCTCTTGGGGCGTGTCGTTAGCTTACCGCACCTCCGGATGGGCGATCATCGGGGCCCTCCGGTTGCCATTTTCCCTGGTCATGGCTTTGCCAGGCCGTCACCGCCGCCGTGAGCGACGTCGTCCAGGCCGCCAGGATTCGGGCTCCCTCCTCCCCCGTCGCCCCTGCCGGGTCGCCCAGGACACCGTTGGTCGTGGCCGCGCGGAGCCCTCCGGTGCGGAGCGTGTCGATCAGGTTCGGCAGTGGCGTGGTGTTGCCCCGCTCCGCTCTGGCCAGGTGCACCGCTTGCGGGCGCACCGCCAGCATCACCGAGGTCTCGGTTCGGCCCGCGTGGGTGTCGTCCGGCCGTCCCGTCGGCGCCCACGCCAGCACGTGGCGGCCTTCCGCTCGGAGCTTCCCCACCGCTCTGCGGACCGGTTCGGCATTGCCGCCGTGGGCCGACACCAGCACCACTCCCGCGAACGCGTCCGCCGAGCGGACCAGTTCCACCAGCAGGTGCTCGACCGCTTCCTGGCCGATCGACAGCGTGCCCGGGAAGCCCGCGTGCTCGCCGCTGGAGCCGTAGGTCACCGCCGGTGCCACCACGACCTCGATCTGCTCCGCCAGGCGGGCGCAGAGTGCCTCCGCGATCTCGGTGTCGACGGTGAACGGCAGGTGCGGGCCGTGTTGTTCCGTCGCGCCGACCGGGACCGCGAGGATGCTCCGACCGGCGATCGAGGCGATCTCTGGCCAGGTCAGGTCCGCCAGGGCCGTCATCGCGACACCTGGACGCTGCTGCGGCCGCCGCGATCAGTCAGGAACGGCATCAGCGACGCGGGGCTGCGGGAGCGCAGGGCGCCGCGCGCGACACCGCAGCCGTACGCCACGTCGTCGGCCGTGCGCGCCAGGCACCAGCGGATCGGGTCGAGCGAGGGCTTCTTGCGCGCCCAGTCCAGCAGGTTCCTGAGCAGCACCAGCGCCAGCACCGCTCGGCCGCGGCGGCTGAGCAGCAGCAGCGGGACCGCCACCGGCGCCCAGGCTCGCCCGATCGCGTCGGCGAAGATGCGGCCCGCGCCGAGATTTCCCTGTGCTGCCAGGCTAATCGCTTCGCGGGCCGGGATGCCCAGCTTGCCGAGCTTGCGGGTCAGCAGGGCCGCCGCCGCGCCTATCACGGCCAGTCCGGCTCCCGACCTGCCCACGAGGATCAACGCCCACGCCACCGCGCTCCACAGCGATGCCCGCACCGGGGCGACCGCGTCGCCGTGCCGCTGCGCCAGGGGGCCTGCCGAGGTTCCGTAGTCGAATCGCTGTCGCAGCAGGGCCGTCCACCGCGGGCGCGGCGCGTGTTCGACGACGGCTGCCGGTTCGTAGCGGACCAGGTGTTCCCGGGCGGTCAGGCGCCAGATCAGGTCGACGTCCTCGCCGAAGCGCATCGTCTCGTCGAAGCCGTCGAGCTCGCGCAGCGCCGACGTGCGGACCACCAGGGCCGCCGTGGGGACGTAGCTGATCCTGCTGCCGGGTTGCACCAGGCTCGGTTGGTCGCCGAGGTCGAGTGGCGACTGGGTGCTCTCGTAGCGGGCCAGCGCCGTTTTTCCCGGTGTGCTGCGGATTCTCGGCGCCACGGCCACGACCGCCGGGTCTTCGAAGTGGCGGAGCAGCGGTGCGAGCCAGCCCGGTTCAGGGATCGTGTCGGCGTCCAGGAACGCCACGAGCGGCGTTCGGGCCAGCCGCCATCCGGCGTTGCGGGCCGCCGCCGGGCCCCGGGCGGTTTCGTGGCGGATCGCGGCTCCCGGGATCGGCTGCCGGGAGCCGTCGTCGACGACGATGGCGGGCGCGTCGAGCGCCGCGAGCAGTCCGGACACGTCGCCGTCGCGCACCGGGATCACCACGGTCACGTCGCTCGGCCCGTGCTGGGCCTGGTCGTAGCTCGGGTGCATCATTCCCGCCCGGACGAGCCGCTGCGCCAGGGCCGCTCCGGCGGTCACCGGCTCGCCCGCGATCCAGCCGTCGACCATGGCCGCGCCGGCCGCGGTCAGCCGCAGCACGCGGAACGGCGATCCGCCCGCGAGCGTTCGTCCGCCGTCCCAGCGGCGCAGGCCGGGGTCGGGCGCGAGCCTGGCCGTCATGCCGTGAATCCTCCGTCGGCGTGCACGACGGTTCCCGTGACAGCCGAGGCACCTTCGCCGCACAGCCAGCACACCGCAGCCGCCACCTCGTCCGGCTCCAGCAGGCGTTCGACCAGCTGGTGCCGGCTGAACTCCTCCACGTCCGCCAGGTCGTAGTAGGCCGCGGTGGCGGTGAGCATGTCCGTGCGGGTCGATCCCGGCGAGACCGCCGTCGCCGTCACCCCGGTGCCGCGGAGGTCGGTGGCGAGGCCACGGATCAGGCCGACCACCGCGTGCTTGGCCGCGTTGTAGCCGGCGAGGTGGTAGAGACCTCGGTGCGCCGCCGACGAGGCCAGGGCGACGAACCGGCCGGATCGGGGTTCGGGTCGTTGCAGCAGCAGCGGGACCGCGGCGCGGGCCAGATTCGCCACGCCGCGGACGCCGACGTCGAACAGGGCGTCCCACTCGTCGTTCGAGGTCTCCCACAGCGGCCGTCCGCCCGCCATGACGGCGGCCGCCGCCACCGCCGCGTCCAGGCCGCCGAACTCGGCTTCCGCCACCGCGACGGCTCGCCGCACCGCGGCCTCGTCGCGGACGTCGGCCACGACGTCGCGCACGGACTCCGGCCACTCCTCCGCCAGCGCCCGGAGCTGTTCCCGGGTTCCCAGCGGGTATCCGGTCCCGGGGATGTCCGCGCAGATGTCGACGGCGACCACGCGCCAGCCGTCCGCGGCGAGCCGCCGCACGACCGCTGCGCCGATTCCGCGTGCCGCGCCCGTGACCACCGCGACCCTGCTCATGGCGTCTCCCCCGTGAGGTATCCGTGGCGCTTCAGGTAGCCCAGCAGTTCGTCGGCCGCTTCGGCGGCAGGCAGCGGGCCGATGACGGTCGGTGGCGTGCGGTCTTGCAGCGCGCCCGTCAGTTCGAGCATCCGGTCGTGCGCCGTCGTTCCCGCCGGGGCGGTCAGTTCTCGCGCTCGTGGGCGGAGCGGGCGGGCCGAGACCACGCGTCGCGGCCGCTGCGGCTCGGCCGCGATCGTGCGGATCGTCGCCTTCTGGGCTGCCAGCACGGCAGGCAGGCTCGCTCGGCGGAGGCGCACACCGGCGGCTTCGACCGAGACGACCGCGGGCGTGGGCAGCCGCAAGACCTCGCGGCTTCCTCCGTCGAGCCTGCGGTGCGCCAGCAGTGATTCGCCTTCGGATTCGAGCTTCACGACGCCAAGTGCCTGCGCGGCACCGAGCCGGGCTGCGAGGAACGCGGGCGTTGTTCCGGTGCCGCCGTCGTCCGATCTGTCGCCGCACAGCACGAGATCCGGTTCCGCGACCGCCGTTGCGATCGCCTTGGCCGTGTCTGCTCCATTGTGGACGAGGTGGCCGGGCTTCAGCTGGTCGTCCCGCGCCACGCGGATCGCCTCGTGCGCGCCCGCCGCCAGCGCTGCGCGCAGGCCCTCCTCGGCCGCTGGGGGCCCGACTGTCACCGCCAGGACGCGGCCGTCGAGTTCCTCGGCGAGCCGGAGGCCGTGTTCCAGCGCCGCGTGTTCGGCGGCGTTGCCGCCCCGGTCTCCGGCGTCGAGCTCCCCGGTGAGCGGATCCACCCGGACCCGCCGCCAGGACCAGCTCAGCGCCACGACGATCTGCGGTCCCATGTCAGCCCTTCCGGAAGACGACGCCGTGCCCGCCGTCCGGGTAGGTCCAGGTGATGGCGCCGGCGGAGTTGCAGATCTGGTAGCAGGTGCCGCATTCGAAGCACTGCTCGTAGTTGAACAGGATGCCGCCGTCGCCGGTGGGCACGAACAGCTTCGCCGGGCAGGCGGGCACGCACGCCTTGGTGGTGCACGACCGGCAGATCTCGGTGTCCACGGTGATGTGCGGGCGCTCGCCGACCTGGAAGTCGACGGTGCTCATCCGGTCCTCGAAGGACACTTCCGGGTACTGGTGCATAGTCACTCCTCAGGTCTGCTTTGAAGCGGAGGCAGCCGCTTGCGGTGAGGGACTCAGCTTGCACCGCCGCGGGTTCTCAGGGGACGCGTCACGAGGACCGCCCCGGCGCCGCGTATTGGACTCGGGATCCCGGAGTGAGGCGGCCCCTGAGGTTCCGCTATCCGCACCGCTACGCAAATCACTTTCGAAACATCCGTCAGCCGAAGACGCGGAGGCCGGCCCAGGCGTCCGCGGCGAGTTGCCGCAGCCGGACGCCGTGCCGGGCAGCCGTGCGCCGGAACAGCTTGCCGAGGCCGGGTTTCGGTTCCGGGTTGCGGACGGTGAAGACCTCCTGCGCGAAGTCGCAGAGCAGCCTCGGGTACTGCCGCTGGACCCGGTCGGAGAGGACCAGGTGCGGCGCGCCCTGCAGGTTCTTGTGGTCGGTCAGCACGAAGTTGCCCTCCAGTCGCTCGCGGTAGCCCGCGAGCCGGGTGGGATCGCCCGCCGCGATGGCTTCGGCGGCGGTGCGGCCCGCGGCCAGGCCGGAGCCGATGGCGAAGTTGACGCCCTCCAGCCAGATCCCGGCCGCCAGGCACATCGCGGCCGCGTCGCCCGCGACCAGCAGGCCGTCGGCGTGCAGCGGCGGCATGCTGCGATAGCCGCCTTCCGGGATCAGGTGCGCGGAGTACTCCTTGAGCTCCGCGCCCCGCAGGTAGGGCGCGATCGCCGGGTGCGCTTTGAGGTCCGCGAGGACTTCCTCGGGGCGCCGCCCGGCGGAGGCCAGGCCGGTCAGCGACAGCACCACGCCGATGCTGACGGTGTCGCGGTTGGTGTAGAGGAAGCCGCCGCCGGGGATGTCGCCGGTGCAGCCGAGGATCTCGAAGTCCGCGCCTTCGTCGCCGCTGAGCCCGAAGCGCTCCTCGATCGCCCTGCGCGGCAGGGAAAGGGTTTCCTTCACCCCGAGGGTCTGGTGCTCGGGGTCCGTCCGCGGCAGCAGGCCCGCCTGCTTCGCGAGGAACGAGTTGACGCCGTCGCAGGCGATGACGAGTTGTGCCCGGATGTCGCCGTCTGGCCGGTCCGTGCGGACGCCGATCACGCGCCCGGTGGCGTCGCGCAGCAGCTCGGTCGCGACCGTGGAGGTCACCAGCTGCGCACCGGCTGCCACCGCCTTGCCCGCGAGCCACGCGTCGAAGTCCGCGCGGTAGGTGGTCATGCCGTTGTACGGCGCGCTCCCCCAGTCCTCGGTGCGGAAGTCGACGGTGAGGGCTTGGGTCGGGGTCATCATCATGGTGCTGCGGCGGGTCACCCAGCGCTGCACCGGCACCTCTTCCCACCAGCGGGGCAGGACTTCGTCGAGCACCCGGCCGTAGACGACGCCGCCGTAGACGTTCTTCGCGCCCGGGAACGGCCCGCGCTCCAGCAGGATCACGCTGCGCCCGGCCCGCGCCAGCTCCAGCGCCGCGGACGCGCCGGCCGGGCCCGCCCCGACCACCACGGCGTCCACTTCGGAGTGTTCAGGCATCGGCGGCTCCGTTCAGTCGGCGCGCCAGTTCGCGCAGGACGTCGGGCGCGTCGGCGACGATGCCCAGGTCGGCCAGCGCGGTCATCGGACAGGACGGGTCGGTGTTCACGCTGATCACGTGCGCCGGGCGGCCCAGGCCGCCGACGTGCTGCGTCGCGCCGGAGACGCCGAAGGCGACGTAGAGGTCGGGGTCGACGACGACGCCCGTGGTGCCGATCTGGCGGTCGTGCCCCGCCCAGCCGGCGTCGGTGATCACCCGGGTGGCGCCGGCGGAGGCGTCGAGGGCGGTGGCCACGCCGGTCAGGGTCCGCATTACCGCCGCGCCGTCTTCGCCGGGGCGCACCAGCCCGGCCCCGCCGCCGAGGATCCGCTTGGCTTCGGCGAGTTCGACCGTTTCGGGTTCCGGTTCCAGGACCTCGACGACCTCGGCGTCGAGCACCTCGGGCAGGATGACGGTCAGTTCGACCGGGTCCGGGGCGGGCACCGGTTGCGGCGTGCCGCGCACGCCCGGGATCAGGGTGACCACGGCCGGTTCGTCGAGTGCGACCCGGACCTCCAGCGAATCGTCCAATCTGGACAGATCGGCGTGCTCCGGCGTGCACCGGGTGGCGCCGGCGAGCAGGGGCCTTTCGCTCTGGAAGGCCAGGCGAGCGGCGATGTCGCGCCCGTCCGGCGAGGCCGGTAGCACCACGATGGGGACCTCGGCGATCAGCGGCGCCAGCACCGCGGCAAGCGCGCCGGGCGCGATCACCGGGACTTCCGCCGCCCAGATGCGCCGGGCCGCGGTGAAGGCGCGAGCCGCTTCCCGCGTGCCGGTGCCCACGACGAGGACCGCTCCGCCGCATTCCGCCGCGGCTTCGTCGGCGCCGCCGGGCAGCGCGCCGCCGCGGGCGATGACGACGGCGAGCATCTCCGGACGTCCGTTCACAGGCCCACCGCCACTCGATGTCCTTCGACGACCGCGGCGTGCGCGCGGCGCGGCGCGATGCAGTCGCCGACCCGGTGCACCGCGAACGGGGAATCCTTGAGCTCGTGCCACAACGCGTCTTCCGGGGCCTGGTGCGTCGCGCACACGACCCAGTCGAAGCGGGCTTCGGTCATTTCCCCGGTGGTGTGCTTGAGGATCTGCAGCGCGACTCCGTCCGGTTCGGCCGCCGCCGACATCACGACCTCGTCGGTGGCCTGCTCGATGCCCTTCGCGTGCGCGCGGACGTTGAAGGTCTCCATGTCCAGCGTCACGCCGAGATCCTGGCAGACCACCATGCCCGGCGTGGAGATCCGCACCCGGCAGCCCCGGTCGGCCAGCAGCTCGGCGACCGAGGACGCCTGGTGGAAGCCGAGCTCGTCGACGACCAGCACGTCGCCTTCCGGTGCCGCGCGGCCCTCCAGCACGTCGCGGACGTCGACGACCCGGTCGACGCCGCCGGCCCAGTGCACCGGCTGCGGGCGGGCTCCGGTCGCGAGCACGACCACGTCCGGGTGCTCGTCGCGCAGCATCTCCGCCGTCGCCGCGACGCCCGTCTTGACGTCGACGCCGTGGCGTTCGCATTCGGCGCGCAGATTCCGGACCACGTCGAGGAATTCCGCGCGGCTGGGCACCGTGGCGGCGACCGCGACCTGCCCACCGGTCCCCTGCTGCCGCTCGAACAGGGTCACGTGGTGGCCGCGTTCCGCCGCGGTCGACGCCGCCTGCAGGCCCGCCGGGCCGCCGCCGACGACCAGCACCCGCTTGCGGGCCCGGGGCATCGGCAGCGCCACCGCCTCGCGGCCGGTCCGCGGGTTCTCGATGCAGCCCAGCCAGCGGTTCAGGCCCATCCGGCCGACGCATTCCTGGTTGCAGGACAGGCAGGTCCGGATGTCGCCGCCGTGCCCGGAGCGGGCCTTGGCCGCGAAGTCCGGGTCGGCGATCTGACCGCGCACGACGCCGACGAGGTCGCAGTGGCCCTCCTCCAGCGCCCGTTCGGCCTGCAGCGGGTCCTTGATCCGCCCGACACCGACCACCGGCAGGCGCACGGCCCGGCGGATCGCGTTGGAGATGAACAGCGCGTAGCCCGGCGGGATCGCCATCGACGCCTCGATCATGTAGAGCGTCGAGGTCGCCACGCCGATGGAGGTGTTGATGTAGTCGACCTTGCCGGTGGCCTCCACCATCCGCGCGACCTCGACCGCCTCGTCGATGGTGGTGCCGCCCTCGATCAACTCGTCCCCGCACAGCCGCACGCCCAGCGCCCGCTCGGGGCCGAGCGCCTCGCGCACCGCGTCGATGATCTCCAGCAGGATGCGGGCCCGCCCGGCCAGCGATCCGCCGTAGGAGTCGGTGCGCTTGTTCGTGGCGGGGGAAAGGAAACCGCGCACGATGGACGAGTGCGAGCACTGCAGCTCGACGCCGTCGAACCCGCCTTCGGCGCAGTGCCCGGCGACGGTGCCGTAGCCGGCGACGACCTCGGCGATCTCGCGGGTGTCGATCGCCTTGGGCACTTCCCGGAACATCGGGTCCGGCACCGCGGACGGCGCCCACACCGGCAGGCGGGAGTACATCGACGACGCCTGCCCGCCGTTGTGGTTGAGCTGGGCGAAGATCGGCACGCCGTGGGCGTGGACCGCCTCGGTGATCCGCCGGTACCCGGGCACGACCGACCGGTGGAAGCCGTGGATCAGCTTCTCGTACGGCCAGTCCGTGGGGTGCGTCGAATGTTCCTCGGTGATCACCAGGCCCGCACCGCCGGCGGCCCGGGCGGCGTAGTAGGCGGCGTGCTGCTCGCTGGGCAGGCCGTCCTCGGCGTAGTTCGTCAGGTGCGCGGAGAACACGATGCGGTTGCGCACGGTCACCGGGCCGATCCGCAGCGGGGAGAACAGGTAGCGGGTCATCGCACGCCTCCCCCGACCAGCGCGGTGATCTCGTGCGCCGCGCGGCGGCCTTCGAGGATCGCCTCGTGGATCGTCCTGGGCGCCACGCAGTCGCCCGCCCGCGGCCACCCGGCCAGATCGGGGCTGGACAGCCTGTGTCCACAGTGGATGACCGAGGCGCAGGGCATGGTTCGGCGCTGGGCGGTGAAGGTGTCCTCCAGGACCACGTGATCGGGGTGCACCTCCCGCAGCAGCGAACGCTTCTCCAGCCGCACCCCGGCGCGCTGTAGCCGGCCGTTGGCATCCGCCAGGTCGCCGGTGAGGGCCAGCTGCGTGCCCACGACCTGGTCCTGCGTGACGATCACCGCGTCTCGCCCCTGCCCGGCGAGCAGCTCGGCGACTCCGACGCCGACGGCGTCCCCGACCGGGTCGGACACCACCACCGGACCGTCCGGCACGGCGTGGTGTTCGAGCAGGTCGACGACGTCGATGACCAGGCCGCCGCGGATCTCGTACGCGCGCGGCCCCGGCACCGAGCCGATCGCCACCAGCACGTCCCGCCTGGTGCCGATCAGGTCCGCCTCGGTGACCTCGGTGCCGAGCGTGACGCGCACGCCGAGCCGCCGCACCTCGGCTTCCAGCCAGTCGACGATCCGGCGCAGCCGACCGCGCCCGCCGACCTCGGCGGCCCACAGCGCGGTGCCGCCGAGCCGGTCGTCCTTCTCGACGATCTCGACCTCGTACCCGCCCTCGGCCAGCACCCGCGCGGCTTCCAGCCCGGCCGGGCCACCGCCGACGACCAGCACCTCGCGCCGCGCCGCGGGCGCGGGCTCGGGGGCGCCGCTCTCGTGCCCGCTGAACGGCTCGCCGATGCAGGAGACGATCGGGTTCCGGTTGTCCCGGACGCGGCACTTCTGGTTGCACAGCACGCACGGCCGGATCCGCTCCGGATGTCCGGCCCGGACCAGCCCGACCAGTCGCGGGTCGGCGATCTGGGCGCGCGTCATCTCGACGAGGTCCGCGACGCCGTCGTCCAGCGCCTGCTGCGCCTGCTCCGGCTCGACGACGCTGCCCTGCAGCACCACCAGCGGCTGCGCGGGACATGCGCTCACGACGTCGCGGATCTGCTTGCAGAGGTCGGTGTTGAAGCCGGGCTCGGTGTGCAGGTCGGGCCGCGTCGCCGAGGTCCCCATCGCGGAGCCGCGCACCACCACGAGGTAATCGATCCGGCCAGCCACCGCTTCGACGACCCCGCCGGCCTGCTCCGGCGTGATCCCCGCCCAGGGCGCCAGTTCGTCGCAGGACAGCCGCAGCCCCACCACGCGATCGCCGACCGCGCGCCGTACCGCGGCCAGAACATCGCGCAGCAGCAGCGTTTTATCTTCGCCGTAGGCATCCGCGCGCTGGTTGGTGAGCCCCGACAGGAACTGGCGCAGCAGCGAGTGCTGACCGGCTTCGATCTCCACGCCGTGCATCCCGGCCCGCACGGCCGATTCCGCCGCCGCGGCGAAACCCTCGACGAGCTCGTCGATTTCGCCCTGCTCCAGTTCCATCGGCAGCTCGCGGCTGGCCACGTCCGGCACCCGGGACGGCGCCCACAGCGCGTTCTGCGAGAACGCCGAGGATCCCTGCGAGCCGGCATGCCCGAGCCCGGCGAGCACCACCGCGCCGTGCGGTCGGCAGGCGTCGGCCACGGCCGCCCAGCCCCCGCCGCACTCCGCGGCGAGCGGAGCGCGCTCGTAGGGCCAGTCGGAGGCGTGCACGCTGGCCGTCTCGGTGACGATCACGCCCGCGCCGCCGGCCGCCCGCGCGGCGTAGTAAGCCACGTGCCGGTCGGAAATGCCGCGACCACGGCCCAGATTCGTCTCGTGCGGCCCGAACAGGACCCGCGACGGCGCGGTCGCCGCGCCCAGCCGGACGCCGTCGGTCAGCTTCACAACTGGCTCGCCAAGGGGCTGGAGTCGCACGGCTTGGCGGGCATCGAAGGCATGCCCAGCCGGACCTTCCGCGAGGAGCGGGAGTGGTCCTGCGACGCCTTCGGCAGCCCGGAACGGTCCACAACGGACAGTGCGGTCTGCCCGTGGCCCTTCACGCACTCCGGGTCGGGGCCGTCCAGCGGCAGGCCGGTGAAGAACTTCGCCGCCATGCAGCCGCCCTGGCAGGCGTCGAACGCCGAGCACGACCGGCACGCGCCGCCGGACTGCGGCTGCCGCAGCTCGGTGAACAGCTCCGATTCCCGCCACACCCGGTCGAATCCGCCGGTCTCGCGGACGTTGCCCGCCTTGAACGCGTCGTGGATCGCGAACGGGCACGCGTAGACGTCGCCCACCGGGTCGATCAGGCACACGACGCGGCCCGCGCCGCACAGGTTCAGCCCCGGCAGGGGCGTGGAGCCCAGCGCATTCAGGTGGAAGAAGGAGTCGCCGGTGAGCACCTGCTCGCCGTGCTCGATCAGCCACGAGTAGATCTCGTGCTGCTGCGCATCGGTCGGGTGCAGCTCGTCCCACACGTCCGCGCCGCGCCCCGACGGGCGCAGCCGCGTGATCCGCAGCTGGGCGCCGAAGCGGTCCGCGATCGCCTTGAAGTCGTCCAGCTGCGACACGTTCTGCCGGGTCATCACGACCGAGATCTTGAAATCCCGCATCCCGGCGGCGGACAGGTTCTCCAGCGCGCGCATCGCCATGTCGAACGAGCCCGGGCCGCGCACGGCGTCGTTCACCTCGCGCGTCGCGCCGTCCAGGGAGATCTGCACGTCCACGTAGTCGGTGGCCGCCAGCTGCTCGGCGCGCTCGCGGTCGATGCGCAGGCCGTTGGTGGAGAACTTGACGCCCACCTGGTGCTCGACGGCGTAGTCCAGCAGCTCCCAGAAGTCCGGGCGCACGGTCGGCTCGCCGCCCCCGACGTTGACGTAGAACACCTGCATCCGCTGCAACTCGTCGATCACGGCCTTCATCTCGGCCGTGCTCAGCTCGCGCGGATCGCGCCGCCCGGACGACGAGAGGCAGTGCTCGCAGGCCAGGTTGCAGGCGTAGGTCCACTCCCAGGTCAGGCAGATCGGGGCGGCCAGCCCGCCCTTGAACTGCTCCACCAGCGAGGGGACGGGCGCCGGTTCGACAGCAGTCACCTTCGACTCCACTCGTTCGGGCAGCACCGGCGCTTTCGCGCGAAACCGGCGCCTTCGGTGCGGGGCCGCGACGTTTTCGCGCGAAACCGCCGCAAGCTCAGCGGGGGCGGATCATGTCGGTGGCGGCCAGCGAGGCCAGCGCCCGCCGGAACGACGCTCGGCGCGCCTCCGGGACGGCCAGCAGCGCGTCCTCGACGGTGGCGTGGTCGCCGAGGCCTCGCACGAGGTCCACCAGCTCGGGAACTTTCAGGAACGACAGCTTGCGGTTGCCGAAGTGGTACGCGAGCGCCCCGAACGGCTCGGGGCGCAACGCGACCTGCGGATTCAACCGGTAGCCCTGGCTCGTGTCGAACTCCGCGGCGGTGGTCATCAGTAGACCCCGCACATCCCGTCGATCGAGACCTCTTCGACCAGCAGTTCCTCTTCGATCGCCGGCTCGGCGGCGGCAGTGCCCAAATCGTGCTGTTCGTCAGCCATGCGATGCTCCTCGTCGAGCGGGCCGACCGAAGTCGGCCACCGGCCACTTCCGGCAACCGTATTTGCACCGAGTGCATTTTGGAAGACCTGGAGACGCATCCGTTGGGGCAGAACACGATCGGCTCAATCCCGCGACCCGGCGGTCGACGGCGGGTGACCACCGCCGCCGAGCTGGAGCAGGTCGCGTTCGAGCTCTTCGACGAGCAGGGGTTCGAGCAGACCACCATCACCGACATCGCGCGCGCGGCCGGCATCGCGCGCCGGACGTTCTTCCACTACTTCCCGTCGAAGAACGACATCCCGTGGGGCGACTTCGACGGCGAGCTCGACCGGATGCGCGCGGATCTCCGCACCGCGCCGCCGGAAAGCCCGCTGATGGACGCGATCCGGCACTGCCTCGTCGAGTTCAACCGGGTCGCCCCGGAGCAGGTTCCGGCGCACCGCCGCCGGATGCGGCTCATCCTCGGGGTGCCCGCGCTGCAGGCCCACTCGACGCTGCGCTTCCAGGCCTGGCGGCAGGTGGTGGCGGAGTTCGTCGGCGACCGCCTCGGCGAACCCGCGGACGGCCTCGCGCCGCAGGCCATCGCCCACGCGACGCTCGGCGTCGCCGTCGCGGCCTACGAAAAATGGCTGGACAGCGAGGATTCCGACCTCAGCGAACTGCTCGACGCCGCGATGCGCGAGCTGGCGGCCGGATTCGGTGCGGCGGCCCGGCCGGACGCCACGCGGTGACGCCCGGCCGCAGCGATCAGTGGTCGGCGTCGCCGTAGATGACCACGCCGCGCAGGTTCTTGCCGTCGCGCATGTCCTGGTACGCGGCGTTGATGTCCTCCAGCCGGTAGGTGTTGGTGACCAGCTCGTCGAGCTTCAACGTGCCGTGCCGGTAGAGCTCCAGCAGCCGCGGGATCTGGGTGCGCGGGCTGACGCCGCCGAAGATCGCGCCCTGCACGCGCTTCTGCAGCAGCGTCAGCTCGAAAAGGCTGACCTTGGCATCGGTCTGCTGGTAGTGGCCCATGCCGACGACCACGACCTGGCCGCCCTTGGCCGTCATGCTCAGCGCCGGCTGCAGGTCGTCGCCCCCGACCTCGCCCTTGGTCAGGATGACGGTGTTGGCGTTCTGCCCCCAGGTCAGCTCGCCGACCGCGGCCGCCGCGTCGGCCATCGACTCGAACGCGTGCGTGGCGCCGAGTTCCAGCGCCTTCTCCCGCTTGAACGCCACCGGGTCGACCGCGATCACGTAGCGCGCCCCGGCAGCCGCCGCGCCCTGCACCGAGTTGATGCCGACGCCGCCGACGCCCACGACCACCACGGTGTCGCCGGCGCGGGTGTTGCCGACCTCGGTCGCAGAGCCCCAGCCGGTGGACACGCCGCAGCCCAGCAACGCGGCCTTGTCCAGCGGGACGTCGTCTTCGATCTTGATCACCGACGCCTGGTTGACGGTCACGTACGGGGCGAAGGTCCCGAGCAGGCACATCGGCACCATCGGCTTGCCACGCAACGACAACCGGTGCGTGCCATCGGAAATCGCCTTGCCCGTCAGCAGGCTCCCGCCCGCGTCGCAGAGGTTCTGCATCCCGCGCGCGCACGCCCGGCACGCCCCGCAGCCGGGGATGAACGCGAGCACGACGTGGTCGCCTTCCGCAATGCCGGTGACGTCGGGCCCGACCTTCGTGACCACCCCGGCGCCCTCATGGCCGCCCACCACCGGGTAGAACGCGACCGGGCTCGCGCCGGTGCGCAAGTGCTCGTCGGAGTGGCACAGCCCCGAGGCCGCCAGCCGCACCTGCACCTCGCCGGCCACCGGGTCACCCAGGTCGATCTCCTCGATTTCCCAGTCCTCGCCGGGGCCGTGCAGCACTGCAGCCTTGGTCTTCATGTCCCACTCCTCGTCGAATGGCCGTCAAGGTCACATCTGGCCACCCGAGCATGGAAAATCCGGGGAACGCCGTCAAGAGGCGATCACCGGAGCGGAACTCACTTGTGCGGAAAGGGGATTCCTACCGCGGGTGGTCGCGGACGACGAGCACCGGGCAGGGCGAATGGTGGATCAGCTTGTGGCTCGTCGAGCCCAGGTGGGCGCCCGCGACGCCGCCCCGGCCGCGGGCGCCGACCACGACGAGCTGGGCCTCCGCGGCATGGGCGAGCAGTTCCCCGGTGGGCGATCCGTGGCTGACGAACCGCCGCACCTCGACGTCGGGGAACCGCTCGCCCCAGCCCGCCACGGCCTCGGCGACGAACCGTTGCTCGTTCTCGCTGACCTCCTCCTCGGGCAGCCGCGCCCGCAGCCACCTGAGGTCGATCCCGACCACCTCCCAGGCGTGCACGACGTGCACCGGCACCGCCCGGGACGCCGCCAACGCGAAGGCATGCGCCAGCACCTGCTCCGAGGACCGGGCATCGTCCACCCCGGCCACCACCGGGCCGGTCACCGGGAAGGTCAGCGGCTCGCCGGTGTCCGGCACGACGGCCACCGAGCAACGCGCGTGCGCGGCGGCCTTCACCGCGACCGCCCCGGCCAGCAGACCGGTGAACCCGCCGAAGCCGCGATCCCCGACCACCAGGAGCCCGGCCTGCTCGGACTCCGCGATGAGCACCTTCTCCGCCGTGCCCGGCACGGCCGCGGCGTCGATGGGCACCTCGGGTTCCTGCTCCCGCGCGGCGTCCGTGCTCGCCGCGAGCCAGCGGGCGACCTCGTCGCGGAGGCGGTGCTCCCTCAACCGGTACCCTTCCGCCGGTCCTGACTGCGCGGCCGCGTCCGCGTAGACGATCCGCAGGCCGACCCGCCGGCGCACCGCCTCCCGCGCCGCCCAGCGCGCGGCGTTGCGCGCGACCGCCGAGCCGTCCACGCCCACGACCACAGGTCCGCCGTCCATCTCAGCCTCCCGGTGCCTGTCGCGTCACGACACCAGGGTGGTCCAGGAGCCCTCGGGGCGCGCGCTCAGCGGGTCGGCACGCGTCCGGCGACGAACAGCTCGGTGTTGCGGTCGCCGGGCTCGCCGAGCTGCGCGAGGTCGGTGTGCGGGTCGTTGAACGACAGCTCCCGGTACAGCGAGGCGAGGCCCGCCGGCGAGCGGTCGTCGTAGTCGACCTGGTACGGGCTGTCGGCCTCGATCAGCGTGGTGAACAGCGACAGCGTGCCATCGCCGTTGTCGACCAGCTCGATGACGCGCGCGAGCTGCGGGAAGTCCACATGGGACGCCGTGTTGATCTCCCAGAACCCGCACGCCGGATCGTCGGCGTGGTGCGGCGTGATCGCGTTGCGGTGGGTATGCCCGTTGACCCAGGCCAGCACGTTGGGGAAGCGCTTGAGCAGCCGCACCACCGCGCTGCCGCTCTTGCGGATCTCGCCGGGCCTGCGGAAGTCCGGCAGCAGCGCCGTCATCGACTCGCTGGTGTGGTGGCTGAACAGCACGAACAGCTCGTCGGACGCGGACTGCCGCTGCTTGCGCCCGAAGGCGTCGTAGTACTCCGAGCTGCCGCGCGTGAGCACATCTTCCAGCCACTGGTACTGGGCGAGCCCGAGGGAGCCTTCCGCGAAGCCTGCGGTGTTCGTGCTGTCCAGGCTGATGCCGGTGACGCCGGGCGCGATCTGGAAGGTGTAGTACGGCTCGGTGTGGTCGGCGTCGAAGCCGTGGCCGACCGGCCCCGGCCCGGTGTTGGCCGGGTCCAGGTGGGCCTGGACGAACTCCTCGGTCTTGAACGGCCGGCGGCGCTCGTCAGGCGTGACGGTGCGGATGATGCCGCTGCGGGTTTCCACCGCCAGCGCCGACCGCTGCCGGTCGCCGCGCAGGAGGGCCGCGACCTCGCGGGTCTCGCGCTCGTCCCGGCCGATGATCTTGCACGAGCCGGTGTACCAGTTGTGCAGGCCCGGGATCAGCTCGTCCGGCACCGTCCCGACGACGGTGTTGTCGTGGTTGCCGAAGACCGCGTACCACGGGATGCGCAGCCCGGGGCTGTCGAACGGCCGGAGCGCGTCCGCGAAGAACCCGTCCAGCACCGGGAAACCGCGCTCGCGGAACCGGTCCGCGACGCCGCCTTCGGGGTGCCAGTACAGCGGGTCGCCGGAGTCCTGCACGCCTTCGTAGTTGTCGGGGTCGCCGGTGTTCTGCGCCAGCCGCCCGCCGTTGAGCACCCCGAAGTACCAGTCGAGCTCGGCCTGCTCGTGGTTGTCGGTGCTGTCGCCGGTGGTGATCATGAAGTCCAGCGGCCGGCCGGTGACCGGCCCGCCCGGCAGGGCGTTGACCCGCTGCACCAGGTGCGCCGCGGCCAGGGCGCCGAGCGTCTCCTGCGGGCGCCACGCCCCACCCGTCAGCGGGTGCACGTACTCGAACCGCGCCGGGCTCTGCGCGTCCACCAGGTGCATGTCGGTGAACTGGACGAAGGAGGCGATCGGCACCCGGCGATCGTCCCGGCCCGCGCGGCCCTCGACCAGGTCGGTGCGCACCACCTGCGACCAGCCCGGACCGGCCACCAGGCGCCGGTAGCCGCTGCCCGGCGCGGCGACGGCCGTGCGCTGCAAGGTCGTCCCTGCGGAGTTGACCACCCTCGGGTTGGCGCCCCTGGCGAGCGCCGGGCCGGCGCCGAGCAAGCCGCTGCCGAGGACGGTTCCGGTGATGCCCGCGGCCCGGAGGAAACCGCGCCTGCTCATCCCTGCCATGTCTAGTTCCCAGTCCTTGCGTCCCTGATCAACCAACTGATCAGAAAATCTTTCATGTTTGATGGACGCAGGACACCCCCGAGCAGGTGACGATCAGGAGAACGAAGACCGACGAACCGACCGCCCGGGCACCGGACGCGAGTCCACAGTGGCCGACCGCTGATCAGTGGGAACCGCGAGCGCGCGGGCTGCGTCGCACCGGCAAGCGACCGCCGAGGACGACCGGCGAAGGCCGCACCCGGAGGAACGCCGATGCTCTTCGCCGCGCTCACCCTGCTCGCCGCCATCGGGGTCGCGGCGCTCGGCTTCCGCGATCAACGCGCGCTGCGGTGGTGCCGTGGAGCACGAGGGCCAGGTGACCGTGGAGCGCTACACCATCAGCGCCGACGACGCCGCGGTGTGCATGACGGTCGCCGCCACCACGTCGGCGAAGCGGGCCGGCTGTCGACGTACTCGTACACCCTCGCGGCCACCGTCGCCGACGGATCCTGCTGAGGGTCAGACCAGCGGGCGGCCCGTCCTGATCCGACGGCGCAGGTCCCAGAGGACGAGGTTGAACGGGAACCGGCGCACCACCGGCGGCACCCGCCGCACGATCGCCGCCAGCGCCGACATCAACGCGTCGAACCGGCGCTGGTCCCGGCCGTTCCACGGCAGCCGCATCTCCTCCCGGAACCGCTCCGGCAGGAACCCGGTCGTCACGAACCTGTTGAAGCGGCCGAAGAGCAGCGCCACCGGGCGCGGCAGCCAGGCCAGCATCGTCACGTCGTAGAGGTAGGCGCGCACGGTGTCGTCGATCGAGATGCGGTCCAGCGACTCGGCCCAGTACTCCTCGAACGCGGCCCGGTCCGGCGGCCACGCCTCCGCCCGCACCTGCAGGGTCGTGCCCAGCACCGCGCCCTCGCGGTAGAAGGCCTCGACGGTCGCCGCGTCGGGCTCGCCGAAGAAGATCCGGTAGTTGTCCTCGAAGCCCTTGTACAGGCAGGCGGCGACCCACAGCTGCAGGTCCGGATCGAAGGCGTTGTAGGCGACCGGGCTGGCATCCGTCGAGCGCACCTGCGCGTGCGCGCGGTTCACCCCGCGCCGGAACAGCTCCTTCTCCTGATCGGTGCCCATCGCCGCGACCACCAGGTAGGCCAGGGTCGTGCGGGTCCGCTTCACCGGGTGCCGGAACAGCTGGCCGGATTCGACCCTGCTCTCCACCACGCCGTACCCCACCCCGGGGCGGGCCAGCTGCATGATCACGTTCGCGTTGCCGGCCAGCAGGCCGACACCGAGCACCGCGTCCTCGATCCGCCTGACCTTCGTCGCCGAAACCGCCACCGCCGCCGCCCTCCGCACCGAGGCCCATTTCTGAACACGCCCGTTCCCAGATAGGGAACAGCGATCTCGGAGATCTGTCAAGATGGGCGGATGAGCACGTCTCCACTGCGGGTCTACGGCGGAGTGCAGGGCGATGACCGCCAGGCCGAGCGCCGGGCGCAGTTCATCGAGGCCGGACTGGACCTGCTCGGCGCGCCGGGCGACAGCCCGACCCTGACGGTGCGCGGGGCGTGCCAGCGGGCAGGCCTGGCGACGCGCTACTTCTACGAGAGCTTCGCCGACCGCGACGCGCTGGCGGCGGCGGTGTACGACCACGTCGTCGACGACCTCGCCACGACGACGCTCGACGCGGTCACGGCGGCGGCGCCGGGCGAACGGGCCAAGGTCCGGACGGGACTGGAGAACATCGTCCGCACGATCGCCCACGACCCGAGGCGCGGCCGGCTGCTGTTCTCGATCTCGCTCTCCAGTCCCCTGCTGGCGCAGCGCCGCCTGGACTCATCGAGGCTGTTCGCAGCGCTGCTGGGCGGCCAGGCCAAGGACTTCTACGGCATCACCGGAACCCCGCACCTCGAACTCACGACGCACTTCATCGTGGGCGGCCTGGCCCAGGCGCTGACGGCGTGGCTCGACGGCACCCTGGACGTCGACGAACCCCGCCTCATCGACCACTGCACCGAGATCTTCCTGGCCATAGCAGCAGGATTCGCCACCTGACCGGGAATTCCCGAGCACCCGAGGTCGAGCCGCGATTTCCATTGAGGCCGAAGGTTCGATTTCAACGAGGGTTTTTCATCTTGGTCGGGTACCGCAGCCGCGGCGCCTGACCTGCGCCTGAGTGCGTGCGGTCGCCAAGCGCCGTCAGGCGCTTTCGGGCCCACCCTCGCAACTGGCACCGCCGCGGGTTCACGGAGCCCACCCCTCTGGGGTTCCTCCGGCGAGGACGGCCCTGACGCCGTGTATTGGGCATACATAAGTCAGGGCACCCACAGCCAGGCGGGCGCTGTAACTCCCGCAGGGGGGCCGCCACCCGCACCGCCACGCAGAACGAGGTTGGAAAAACCTCAATTGAAATCGCGGACCCACGTGAGCACCTCGGTCAGGCGTGGTCGGTGAGGTCGAGGGCCGTGCGGACGATCGTGTCCGCGTCCAGGCCGTGGTAGCGGTAGACGTCTTCCAGGGCGCCCGACTGGCCGAAGTTCGTGACGCCGAGGTGGGCCGCGCGAACCCGGTTGATCCCCGTCAGGAACGCCAGCGTGTGCGGGTGTCCATCTAGGACGGTCACCAGCGGCGTCGCCCGGTGCGCCGGGAAGACCTGGTCCAGGATGCCCGCGGAGCCACCGGCTCCCTGACGCGCCCGCAACGCCTCGAACAGCAGGCCCGGGCTGGTCACGCACACCACGTCCGCGCCGACGCCCTGCGCTTCGAGCCGGTCGGCGGCCGCCAGCGCCTCAGGCACCAGCGCGCCCATCGCCGCAAGCGTCACCTCCGGCGCCTCGTGGCGGCGCAGAGGGTACGCGCCGCCGATCGCCAGGCGGCGACGGCGTTCGCGGGCCGCCGGGTCGGCGGGCACCGCCGCGAGCGTCTGGTCGACCGGCCGGGTCGACAGGCGCAGGTAGGCGGAGCCGCCGTCCGGCCTGCCGAGGCGGGCCAGCGACGCCAGCAGGCACCACTCGGTGTCGATGGCGAACGCCGGCTCGTAGCTGGTCAGGCCCGGCTGCTCCAGGCCGATCGACGGCGTGATCACGGACTGGTGCGCGCCGCCCTCCGGCGCGAGGCTGACGCCCGAGGGCGTGCCCACCAGGATCGACTGGCCGCCCGCGTACATCCCGAACGACCACGGTTCCAGCGCGCGCCCGACGAAGCAGTCGTAGACCACGCCGATCGGCAGCAGCGGCTGGCCCCAGCGGCTCCAGGTGGCGCCGAGCTCGCCGAGCAGCCCGACCAGGTTCGTTTCGGCGATGCCGAGCTCGATGTGCTGACCGGCCGGGCGTTCCCGCCAGTGCAGGATGGTCTCGGCGTCGTCGGCGAACCAGTCCACCCGCTCCGTCGGCGACCACACGCCGACCTTGTTCAGCCAGCCGCCCAGGTTCGTCGACGAGCTGACGTCCGGCGCCAGCGTCACGATCCGCGCCGCGGCCTCCGGCGCGCCGCGCGTCAGGTCCAGCAGCGCGCGGCCGAGCGCGGCCTGCGTGGTCGTGGTGCCGGTCGGCGTCCGGCCGATGTCCGCCGGCAGCTCCGGCGCCGACACCTGCGGGCGCTCGCGGCGGCGCAGGCGCGCGGCGGCGTCGGAGCACCGCTGCCCCGCCGGGCTGCCGGCCGCGAAGCGGTGCCACGGGTCGTTCAGGTCGGCGCCGACGTTCTCGGCGAGCTGCTGCATCTGCTCGGCGCTCAGCAGCGAGCCGTGGTTCTGCGGGTGCCCCTCGCTGGCCAGGCCGTATCCCTTGATGGTGTAAGCGAAGATGACGGTCGGCCGGGTGTCGTCGATGGCCCGGAAAGCGCCGTCCAGCGCCGCCAGGTCGTGCCCGCCGAGGTTGCGGATCGCCGCGGCCAGCGCCTCGTCGTCCACTTCGGACAGCAGCCGCGCGATCTCCCCGCCGTCGGCGCCGGGCAGCCGCTCGCGCAGCTGCTCCGGTGTGCAGCGCAGCAACCGCTGGTACTCCGGGTTGCTCATGCCGTCGATGCGCGCCCGCAGCGCCTCGCCGCCCGGCCGGGCGAACAGCTCTTCCAGCAGCCGCCCGTACTTCAATGTGAGCACCTGCCAGCCGGCGGCGGCGAACATGCCCTGCAGGCGGTTGGCCGCGATGTTCGGCACGACCCGGTCCAGGGACTGGCGGTTGAGGTCGACGATCCAGACGATCTCGCCGAGGTCGGCGACGGTCGGATCCATGATCGCTTCCCAGCAGGCGCCCTCGTCCAGCTCGGCGTCGCCCAGCAGCGAGTACTGCCGCCCGGTGCCCGCCCCGCCGACGTGGCTGTCGACGTAGCGGCGGGCCACCGCGCCCCAGATCGGCGCGGTGGCGCCGAGACCGACCGAGCCCGTCGAGTAGTCCGCGGGGTCGGGATCCTTGGTGCGGCTCGGGTAGCTCTGCAGGCCGCCGAACTCGCGCAGCGTGGTCAGGTGCGACTCGTCGAGCTCGCCGAGCAGGTAGTTGATCGCGTGCAGCACCGGCGAGGCGTGCGGCTTCACCGAGACCCGGTCCGCCGCGGTCAGGTGCTCGAAGTACAGCGACGTCATGATCGACACCATCGAGGCGCAGGACGCCTGGTGCCCGCCGACCTTGAGCCCCGAGACGTTGGGCCGCACCCGGTTCGCGTGGTCGACGATCGCGGCCGACAGCCACAGCACCCGCTGCTCGACCTCGCGCAGGGATTCGGCCGTCGCCGCCTGGACCGGTGCCGCGCTGGTCATCGCGCCTCCTCGGGAAGTTGCCACATTGCTTCAAGGAGAACATCAAGAGCACAATCAATGCACAAGTTGTGGACCCGATTTTGCGCATTCTGCACCGGCACGGCTCGGTGCGGGCGGACGGAGGTGAGCATTGTGCCCAGCGCTGACACGCTCGACGAGGTGGACATCCGGCTGCTGCTGGCGCTGCGGGAGGAGCCGCGCGCGACGGTGGTCGCGCTGGCCGAACGCGTCGGGCTGTCCCGCAACACGGTGCAGGCCCGGCTCGCCAAGCTGGAGCCCAGGCTCGGGTCGTTCGAGCGGCGCATCGACCCGGCCTCGCTCGGCCACCCGCTGACCGCGTTCATCACCGTGCAGGTCACCCAGCAGATGCTCGGCGAGCTCGCCGAGTCGATGGCGCAGATCCCGGAGGTCGTCGAGGTCTTCGGCCTCACCGGCGCGACCGACCTGCTGGTGCGGGTGGTCGCGGTCGACGCCGACGACCTGTACCGGATCGCCGGGCAGGTCCTGGCGACGCCGGGAGTGGAGCGCACCAACTTCGCGCTGGCGATGCGCAGCATGGTCGACTTCCGCCTGACCCCGCTGCTGCGCAAGGCCCTCGCCGAACGCGAGCAGAAGTAGCCGGGTTTCGCCTGGTCAGGACCCGTGTGCATTTCTTGCTGCCATAGCGACACAAAGTACGCACGGGCCTTACCTGGCGGAACGTGCAGCGGACCCGGAGCTACCGGTCAGCGGGTTCCGGCGCTGCTCGGGCGATCTCGGCCCGGACGCCGAGGAGGCGGACCGGGCGGTCCAGCGGGAACCGGCCGAGGGCCTTCTGCGCCGCGCCGTCGATGGCTTCGGCGTCCCGCGTCGGGGCCGGGAGGGACACGCCGTGGGTGTGGGTGGCGAAGCGGGAATCCCGCACCTTCACCACGACACGGCGGGCCAGGACGTCCTCGGCCGCCAGGTCGTCCGCGACGACGTGCGAGAGGCGGGTGATCTCCGAGCGCATCTCGGCGTCGTCGCGCAGGTCCTGCTGGAAGGTGACCTCCCGGCCGTGCGAGCGGGCCTGGTAGGGCTCGTCGGTGACCGGGGTCGAGTCGTAGCCGTGCGCGAGCGCGACGAGCCACGGCCCGATGTTGGGGCCGAATTCGCCCGCGAGGTCCGCCATCGCGGTCCGCGCCAGGTCGCCGACCGTGGCGATGCCGCGCGCGGCGAGCTTCTTCGCCGTCTTCGCGCCGACGCCCCACAGCGCTTCCGGCGGCCGGTGCGCCATCACCTCGACCCAGTTCGACATGTCCAACCGGAACACCCCGGCCGGTTTGGCCAGCCCGGAGGCCAGCTTCGCGCGGAGCTTGTTGTCGCCGATGCCCACCGAGCACGCGAGCGCGGTGCGCTCCCGCACGTGCCGCTGCACCGATCGCGCGGTCAGCTCGGCGTCCTCGGTGTCGACCAGCATGAACGCCTCGTCCCACCCGGCGACCTCCAGGACGCCGCCGACCTCCCGCAGCGCCGCCATCACGTCGGCGGACGCGGCGAGGTAGGTCTCGCGGTCCGCGGGCAGGAACACCGCCTCCGGGCAGCGGGCCGCCGCGGTGCGCAGCGGCGTGCCGGAGCGAACACCGAACTCGCGGGCCTCGTAGGACGCCCCGGCCACCACGCCGCGCTGCTTCGGGTCGCCGGAGCCACCGACGAGCACCGGCCGCCCGCGCAGCTCTGGATGCCGCAACAGCTCCACGGCGACGATGAATTGATCGAGATCCACGTGCAACACGACCCGTTCCACGCTGCCAGCATCGACGGGTTTCGGGATTTGCGCCAGAGAGCCTTTTCCGGACTCGTCCTGCGTGGCGGTGCGGATGGCGGCCCGCCCCGCACCCGGCATATCCGAAACCGGACAACCTCGCGCCACCATCCATATCGGACACCGTGCGGCGGCACCGACCGGGTGCGCGACACTGGTGGCGTGAGCAAGCGAAGCGCCGGCATCCTGCTGTTCAAGGTCGAGGACGGATCTCCGCAGGTCCTCGTGGTGCATCCGGGCGGCCCGTTCTGGCGGAAGAAGGACGCCGGTGCCTGGTCCATCCCGAAGGGCGAGCACGAGCCCGACGAGGACGCGCGGTCGGCGGCGGTCCGGGAATTCGCCGAGGAGACCGGCATGCCGCTGACCGACCGCGAGCTGTCGCCGCTGGGCGAGGTGAAGCAGCGCAACGGCAAGCTCGTGACCGCCTGGGCCGTCGAGGGCGACTTCGACCCGACCACGTTGCGCAGCAACGAGTTCGAGGTGGAGTGGCCGCCGAAGTCGGGCCGCCGCCAGAGCTTCCCGGAGGTCGACCGGGCCCTGTGGTGCGATCCGGACACCGCCCGCGAGAAGCTCAACCCGGCCCAGGCCGAGTTCGTCGACCGCCTGCTCGACCTGCTGCGCAGCACCGGCCGCCTGCCGCGATAACCCGTTGACGACGAGGCCGCGAATCGGCAAGCTGCTCAACGACGCGGTCGAGAGGCGCTGCGACGGGGTATGCCCGCCACGCTTGGCCGCCGACGCGAAGGGACACAAGGGCGCCTCCTGACCGAGGAGGTGCGTCATCACGTTCATCGCGCCAGGCGAGATCGCCGCTCTCATCAGCTATCCGGTGAAGGGATGCGCGGGAATCGCGACGAGCGGTTCCGCGCTGACGCCGGCCGGGCTCGAACACGACCGCGCGTTCATGGTCGTCGACCTCGACGGCACCTACCGGACCCAGCGCAGGCATCCCCGGCTCGCGTTGGCCCGACCCCAGGTCGACGGAGACCTGCTGAGCCTCTCGGCGCCGGGAACCGACCCGCTGACCGTCGCCGTGAACAGCACGGGCGCCCGCCGCCCGGTCGACCTGTTCGGCGTGCCGTACCTGGGCATCGACCAGGGCGACGCCGCCGCGGAGTGGTTCTCCGACCTGCTCGGGACGCGGAGCAGGCTGGTGCGGGTCGCGCCCGAGCACGACCGCGTGACCGACGGCGCGACGCCCGGGACGTCCGGCTACGCCGACAGCTGCCCCGTGCACCTGATCTCCACGGCGTCGCTGGACCTGCTCAACGAGCGGCTGGCGGAGGACGGTTCGGCGCCGCTGCCGATGAACCGGTTCCGGCCCAACATCGTGATCAGCGGCTGGGCCGACCCGCACACCGAAGACCTGGCGCGCACGATCTCGATCGGCGAAGCGGCGCTGGGCTACGCCAAGCTCGCGATCCGCTGCGCCGTCACGACCGTCGACCAGGAGACCGGTCGCCGAGCCGGCCCGCAGCCGCTGCGCACCCTCGCCCGGTACCGGCGGGCGGATGCGGGAATCGCCTTCGGCACCAAGTTCGCGGTCGTGCGACCGGGCAGGCTGTCCGTCGGCGACAAGGTCGTCGTCGAAGCCTGGGGTGAAGCCGAGATCTAGCTCGTGACCGCCGTCGAACCGTTCCCCGCCGAGGCGAGGGCGAGCCCGACGAGGCCGGTGGACGACACCACGCCTCGGAAGAGCGACAGCGCGTCCGCTCGCTCGGCCTCCGGGGCGCGGTTCTCCAGCACCTGCGCGGCCGGGACGGCGAGGTCCTCCAAGGCGCGCACGCAGCGGTAGTACGCCAGGCGGTGCGGGTCGACGTCCACCGGCCCGTACCCGGCGAAGAACCACTGCTGCTCCTGCCGGCTGACCGGCGCGAACGGCAGCAGGACACCGCCGATCGCGAACAGGAGATCGCGTTCGCGCGGGGCGAGGACCGCGTCGTCCCAGTCGATCAGGGACACGTCCGCACCGCGCAGCAGCACGTTCCCCAGGTGCGGGTCGCCGTGGCAGACCACTTCGGGCGCGTACTGGGCGCGGAGCTTCCGCCCCAGGGCATCGGCGTGCGTCAGCAGCGCCGCGATGCGGTCCGCCGCCGATCGCCACTCCGCGGCCAGGGAGCGGACGAGGTGGTCGTCCGGAAGTTCGTCGGAGGTGCACTCGCCGTGGAGCACGCGCACCGCCGATGCCCAGCGCTCGTGCGTGTGTTCCTCGCGCGGCAGCGACTCCGGCGCCTCCGCCACCGGCATGCTGTGAACCTGCGCGAGCATTGCTCCATAAGCCTCCCAGTGCTCTGCCGTCATCCCGCCATCCAGCGCGCCCTCGTCGGACGCCCACGGCGCCAGGGACAGCCGGCGCCCCGCGCGCTCGCTCCACAACCCGCCGCCACGCGTCGGCACCGGACCGGCGACGCCCGGCACTCCGCGCCCGGCGAGCCACGCCGACACCGCCAGCCCCGCCGTCGTGCCGCCGCCGCTCCACTTGACTGCGTACCGCTCCCCCGCCGCGGAAGTCCCGCGCCCGACTTCGGCTGCCACGTCCGCACCGCTGCCGACCGGATCGATCGCCACGAGGTCGATGCCGAAGTCTTCCCGAACCCACGCCCGCAGGCGCTCAGCAGCGGCGATGTCGGACATGACCGCACCTAACCACGCGAACCCGGCGTCGCGCCAACGAATTTCGCCGATCGAGCGCCGCCGCCAGCGCATAATGACGAGAATGACGGTTGCGGAACTGCACGCCGAATTCGATGCTCTGCGCCCCGACGAGCTGCGGCGGCGCCGCTCGCAGAAGTGGGCCCTGGTCGATCCCGACGTCCTGCCCGCCTGGATCGCCGAGATGGATTACCCGCTGTGCCCGGTGGCCCGCGACGTGCTGCTGGAACTGGTCGAGCGCGCCGACTTCGGCTACCCGGTGATCGACGAGCACCTCGCGGCGTTCGCGGATTGGGTTGCGCGGGAACAGGATTGGCGCGTCGATCCCGCGCTGGTCGCACCCGTCGCCGACGTGCTGGCGGGGCTGGAGGCGGCGGTGCGCCGCCTGACCGCGCCCGGCGACGGCGTCGTGCTGCTGACGCCGGCCTATCCCCCGTTCCTAGGCCTGCTCGACCACCTCGGCCGGCCGGTCCGGGAATGCCCGCTGCTCGACACCGAGGAGGGCTGGCGGATCGACTTCGACGCGGTCGCCGACGCGCTCGCCACCGGCGCGACGGCGGTGCTGCTGTGCCACCCGCACAACCCGACGGGCCGGATCTGGTCGCGCGAGGAACTGCGGACGATCGCCGAACTCGCCGACCGGCACGGGGCTTTCGTGATCAGCGACGAGGTCCACGCGCCGCTGCGCGCGAGCGATCAGGACTTCGTCCCCTTCGCCGCCGTCGGCGACCGGGCCGTCACGGTGACCAGCGCGTCCAAGGGGTGGAACATCGCGGGGCTCAAGTCCGCGGTGCTGGTGTGCCAGGAGTCGACGAAACACCTCCTCGACACCATCCCGCCGCACGAGAAGATGCGCGCCTCGACGGCCGGGCTGGCCGTCGCAACCGCCCTGTGGCGCGATGACGGCGGCTGGCTGACTGCGGTGCGCAGTTACCTGGACCGCACGCGCGACCGGCTGCAGGAGTGGGCGGGCGAGCGCTCACGGGTCCGGGTGCACCGCGGGCAGGCTGGTTTCCTGGCCTGGCTGGACGTACGCGAGCTCGGCCCGGAACCGGCGGAGGTGCTGTTGCGGGACGCCCGGGTCCGGGTCAACGCCGGAACGAACTACGCCCCGCCCGGCTCGACGGCCGGACGGGGCTTCGTCCGTCTGAACCACGCGACCTCGCTGCCGTTGCTGGACGAGCTGCTCGCGCGGGTGGGTTCAGTCGTCGATTGAGGTCTCGCGGGTCTCCCTGGAGATGATCAGCGCGATCAGCGTGATGGCGCCCATCGCCGCCAGGTAGACGCCGACCCAGCCCAGCCCGTAGGAGCTGGCCAGCCAGGTCGCGATGTACGGGGCGACCGAGGCGCCCAGCAGGCTGGCCAGGTTGTAGGACACCGAGGCGCCGGTGTAGCGCACCGCGGTCGGGAACAGCTCCGGCAGCACCGCGCCCATCGGCCCGAACGTCATGCCCATCAGGCCGAGCCCGACGATCAGGAACGTCACCGTGGCCACGCCGGAGTTCGCGCCGAACCACGGGCCCAGCAGCAGGCCGAACACGATGATCGCGACGGTGGTGCTGATCAGCGTGGGCCGCCGCCCGAAGCGGTCGGCCAGCCAGCCGGCCAGCGGGACCGTCAGGCCGAAGAACACGACGCCGACCAGCAGCATGACCAGGAACTGCGAGCGCTCGTAGCCCAGGCCGGTCTTGGCCGTGCCGTAGGACAGCGAGAACACCGTCATCAGGTAGAAGAGCACGTAGGTGGCCAGCATGATGAACGTGCCGAGCACCAGCGCCTTGAGGTCGCTGCGGAAGACCTGCGCGAACGGCACCTTCGCGCGCTCGTTGCGCGCCACGACCTTCGCGAACGCCGGGGTTTCGTGCATGCTCAGCCGCACCCACAGGCCGACCACGACCAGCACCGCCGACACCAGGAACGGCACGCGCCATCCCCAGGCCAGGAACGTCGCGTCGTCCATGAACTCCGACAGCAGCAGAAACAGGCCGTTGGCGAAGAAGAATCCGATCGGCGCGCCCAACTGGGGGAAGGTGCCGAAGAAGGCCCGCTTGCCCGCGGGCGCGTTCTCGGTGGCCAGCAGCGCGGCGCCGCCCCACTCGCCGCCGAGGCCCAGGCCCTGGCCGAACCGGCACAGCGCCAGCAGCAGCGGCGCGACGACGCCGATCTGCTCGTAGCCGGGCAGCAGGCCGATCAGCACGGTCGAGATGCCCATCGTCAGCAGCGACGCGACGAGCGTGGACTTCCGGCCGATGCGGTCGCCGAAGTGCCCGAACAGCGCGGAGCCGACCGGGCGGGCGACGAAGGCGATCGCGAACGTCGCCAGCGACTGCAGGGTCGCGGCGGTGGGGTCGCCCGCCGGGAAGAACAGGTGCGGGAAGACCAGGACCGCGGCGGTCGCGTAGACGTAGAAGTCGTAGAACTCGATCGAGGTGCCTACGAGGCTGGCGAGCACGACCTGCCGGGTCGAGTTCCGCGGGGTGGGATCTCCCGATGCTCCGGAACCCCGCACTCCTGGTGCTGGGGCTTGGCCGACCGCCATAACGTCGAAACCTTCCTCGTAACACGAATACCTGTTTCCAGGCTCGTTCTGCTTGGCGGTGCGGGTGGCGGAACCTCAGGGGCCTTCTCGCTGTGGGATCCCGACACACGTATGACCAATACGACGCGTCGGGGCTGTCCTCGCGAGAAGACCCCTGAGAACCCGCGGCGGTGCAAGTTGCGTAGGTGGGCTAAGCGGCTACGCCGCTTCAAGAACAACAACCCGCCCTAGCGCACCCCACCCCATTCAAAACGGCCTCTACCGCACTCTAAACCTCGGCCGACCACTAGCCGAGATGCGACTCCCGCATAGTGGGCATCCTCACGGTCGGTAACGATCCTCGGCCGTTCGTCCGACCGGATGATCAACGTACCGAGTAACCACCCGAACACGCAGCGAATTCCTAGAATCGACTGGTTTCGCACCGAAATCGGCCACCCGCGCGGTAGCGCAGAGGGAGTTGCGTCGTGTCCGCCGAAGCTGAACGCGAGGACCTGTCCGACCGCGGCGCCCCGAGCCGGTTTCGCGGCGAGGAGCTGAGATTCGTCGGGATGCCGGTCGGTGGCATCGGCTGCGGTCAGCTCTACCTTGGCGGCGACGGGCGGCTGTGGCTCTGGGACGTCGACAACCGGACCGCCCCGGCCAACATCAACGACCTGCACTTCACCCGGCCACCGCTGCCGAGCTCGCCCTTCGAGCACGGCTTCGCGGTGCGCGTCACCGACGGCGACGGCGTGCGCGCCCGCTGGCTCGACGCGCGCGGCTTCCCGGAGGTGACCTTCGCCGGGCGGCCACCGGCGGCGGAGGTCGACTACGCCGATCCGGGCGAGCCGGTGCGGATCGCGCTGAACGCCTGTTCGCCGTTCGTCCCGACCGAGATCGACGACAGCTCCTACCCCGCGGTGTTCCTCGACTACACCGCGACGAACACCGGGACGATCACGGTGGAGGTCGAGATCGCCGGATTCCTGGCGAATCCCGTTTGCCTGACCAGCAGGCACACCCGGCCGCTCCGGCTGCGCGCCCGGGAATTCGCCCTCGACGGTGCGACCGGCGTGCAGTTCACCGCCGCCGAGGGAGCACCGGAGAACCCGGGGCGCGCCGACATCGTGTTGGAGGATTGGGAAAAGCCCGACTACGCGGGCTGGTCGGTGACCGGCGAGGCGTTCGGCAGCGGCCCGGTCCGCACCCTCGACCGGCCCGGCTACCAGGGCGAGGCGGGCGCGTTCGGGATGCGGATGGCCGATTCGCACGCGAGCGCCCCCGGCGCCGACGCCGGAGCGCGGGATCGCGCGACCGGGACGCTGCGCAGCGAGCCGTTCCGGATCGAGCGCAACTACCTGCGGTTCCGCATCAGCGGCGGCAACTACCCCGGCACGTGCTGCCTCAACGTCGTCGTGGGCGGCGCGGTCGTCGGCACCGCCACCGGCTCGTTCAGCGACCGGCTGGCCGACCGGGTGCTCTACCTGGGGCCGTGGCAGGGCGCGGACGCGGTCATCGAGATCGTCGACGCCGAGACCGGCCCGTGGGGGCACGTCGGCGTCGACCAGCTCCGGCTCACCGATCACGCCCCCGCCCAACCGGCCCTGCCGGAACTGCCGGACCACGGCAGCGTCGCCCTGGCCGCGCTCGGCGCCGACCGGGTGCGGGTCTGCCCGGCGACGGAGACCTTCGAATCGCCGGGCGACGTCCTCGCACCGGCACTGGGCTCATCCACAGTGGATGGATTGACGCAGCGCGGCGCCGGGGTGGTCGCGGCGGCCGTGACGCTGGAGCCGGGCGAGCAGCGGACGATCCGGTTCGCATTGGCCTGGTACTTCCCGGTGCCGGACCGGGAAGGGCTGGCGTTCCTGGAGCGCAGCCGGGAACTGCTGCGGCACTACGCGAACCGCTTCGGCAGCGCGCAAGACGTCGTCACGCACCTGGCGCGCGAACAGGAGCGGCTGCTCGGCGCGACGCGGGCGTGGACTCGCGCTTGGTACGAGGACTCGACGCTGCCGCACTGGTTCCTGGAACGGGTCGCCGCGAACACCACGATCCTGTCGACGTCGACCTGCTACCGCTTCGCCGACGGCCGGTTCTACGGCTGGGAAGGCGCCTACTGCTGCGCCGGTACCTGCACGCACGTGTGGCACTACGCACACGCGCTCGCCCGGCTGTTCCCGGCCGTGGAGCGGGACACGCGGGAACGCGTCGACCTGGGCATCGGTTTCCACGCCGCGACCGGGCAGCTGAGCATGCGCGGCGAGGCCGACCGCAGCCCGGCCGTCGACGGGCAGGCCGGGACGATCCTGCGGATCTACCGCGAGCACCAGATGTCACCGGATTCCGGCTGGCTGCACCGCGTCTGGCCGCGAACCCGGCAGGCGGTCGAGTACCTGATCGGCTCCGACGCCGAGCCCGACGGGATCCTCGACGGCGCGCAGCCCAACACCCAGGACGCCACCTGGTTCGGCCGCAACAGCTGGCTCTCCGGGCTGTACGTCGCGGCGCTGCGGGCCGGGGAGGCGATGGCTCGCGAGGTCGGCGACGACGCGTTCACCCTGCGCTGCGCCGAACTGGCCGCCAGCGGGACCGAGGTGATCGTCCGGGACCTGTTCAACGGCGAGTACTTCGTGCACGAGCTCGACCCGGCGCACCCGGGCTCGGTCAACACCAACCGGGGCTGCTTCGCCGACCAGCTGCTCGGGCAGAGCTGGGCCGCCCAGCTCGGACTGCCCCGCGTGCTGCCACCCGAGCCGACCAGGTCGGCGCTGCGCAGCATCTGGCGGCACAACTTCGTGCCCCGGCCGATGGAATACCGGGAGCACAGCCCGATCGACGGCGGGCGGATCTTCTACGACGCCGACGTCCCGGCGCTGGTGATGTGCACGTGGCCGGACGGCGGCGGCGACGAGGCCGGCGACAACTGGTCGACCAGCTACTTCAACGAGGCCTGGCACGGCATCGAGTACCAGGTGGCCGCGCACCTGATCGCCGAGGGAATGGCCGGCGAGGGCCTGGCGATCGCCCGCTCCGTGCACGACCGGTACGGCCCGCTGCGGCGCAACCCGTACAACGAGATCGAGTGCAGCGACCACTACGCGCGCTCGATGGCCAGCTTCGGCACCTACCTGAGCGCGCTCGGCTTCGAGCACCACGGCCCCAACCGGCACCTGGGCTTCGCCCCCAAGATCCGTCCCGAGGAGTTCGCGGCGGCCTTCGCGACGGCCGAAGGCTGGGGCCGGTACCGGCAGACGCGCACCGAATCCGAACGCACCAGCACGATCGAGCTCCACCACGGCCGCCTGGCGCTGCGCACCCTCCGCCTCGACGCGACCGCCGCCGAGCCGCGAGCCACCCTCGACGGCGCCCCGGTCGACGTGCGGACGAGCGCCGACGAATCCGGCCCGCTGCTCCGCTTCCCCAAGACCTGCACGATCAACGCAGGTCAGCGCCTAGACGTCCACCTCTGACCGCATCGAGCCGAGCGCCCGCAGCGCCTTCGCGTACCGGTCGACCGAGTCGTGCAGCTCCTCGGCCGACCTGCCGAGGATGCCGGGATCGCGATCGCCGGCGGCAGCGCAGAGCTCGTGCAGCGGGGTCACGATCAGCTGGAAGGCGTCCGGGGTGTTGGGCCGGATCTTCGGCATCCAGTCGTCCACGTCCCCCACCAGGTCCTGGTAACCCCAGTGGTTCTGCCCGTTCCGGATCAGCGTCTCGCCGAGGTAGCGAACCGCGCCCACGACGAACGGGTCCCCGGCGGCTTCGCGGACCGCCGACCGGGCGGGGAACCGGTCGAGCACGAGCCGCCCCAGCGCGTCCAGGGAGTCGAGGGAGAAGTCGAACGGGAAGTCCTCCGGCAGGAACCCGGAACGCCACGCGTCAAGCGCACCGTCCATATCGGACAGCCACCGGTCGAGGAATTCCTTGGCCGATTCGGTCATGAGCCGGCGATCCTCCTGCATGTACCACTCGGCCGTGCCCGGCTCCGCCGTCGGTGCCGCCCCGCGACGCGGCCACTCCACGTCCGGCCCGTAGAAATCGAGGCCGAACTCGTCGCGAAGCGCCCTGGCCTGCGCCGGCGACGCCAGGACGTGCACATCGTCCTGACATGCCTCCACCGTCTCCCGCCGGAGTTGGTAGAACACGCGCGGATCGTCGCCGCCCGGGTTCAGGTCGATGATCTGCGTCGCCACTGCTCCCTGGTCCGCGTAGTCATCGGACTGGTGCTCGACCGACCACCAGACGGACTCGCCGTTGCGCAGGAAGTGCAGGAACTCGTAGTCGTCCTCGTCGCGCACCAGCACCAGATCCGAGACGACCACCGCGCCACCCGTGCACGCGGTCACTTCCCGTTCCAGCAGGTACCGGTAGTAGCCCTCGACGTGGTCGACGTCTTCACCGTGCACCGAGATCGCGATGCCGAATTCCGGGAGCCAACCGAAGATGTCGTGTTCCGCCAGCTCCTCGTCCAGATCGTTTCGCTTGCCGATGCCGGCCAGCACCTCGGCGGCCTTCTCCTCCGCCACCATGCCCGAACGAACCAGCAGGCCGGCCAGCGCCCGAACCGTTCTCCTCGCCATGCCGCGAGATTCTGGCACCGGCCCCCGACAACAACGTGGCAGCCGCCAGCCTCGGTTTCTCGAATCCCGCCGTGGGGCCGCGTCCCGCGGCTTCGACGCAAGCCGCGGGGTGCCTGGCGGTCAGCGGCCGAGGAAATCCGTGACGAGGGCCGTCACCTTCGCCGGGTTGTCCTCCTGCACCAGGTGGCCGGCTTCGCCGATCCAGGCCAGCTCGACCTGCGGGATCCGCTTCGCCAGGTCCTTCGCGCGCTCCGGCGGCAGCCACGCGTCCTGGTCTCCCCAGGCGATCAGGACCGGGCAGTCGAGTTCCCCGTAGCGGTCCTCGACCTCGCGGGTGAAGCGTTCGTCGGCCTGGGCGATCTGCCGGTAGAACGCCGGGCGGCCCGCTTCGCCGAGCCAGGGCTCGACCAGCGCGTCGAGCACCTCGCCGCGCAGCTCGCGGTGCGCCGCCGTCGTGATGTAGCGGCGGACCAGCGCCTCGTGCAGGTTCGGCGGCAACGCCTCGAAGACCTCGTGGTCGTCGTGCACCAGGCGGAAGAACTCCGAGCCCCACGGGCGCACGCTCACCGCGTCGATCAGCGCCAGCCGTCCATATTGGACACCATCCAGCAGCGCCGTCCGCAGAGCCACCGCGCCGCCGAAATCGTGGGCGATCACCGAGGGGGCGCGCAGGCCCCAGAGCCGCAGCAGGCCCGTGAACACCTCCTGCTGGGCGGCCAGCGAGACGTCCTGACCGTCGCGCTTCTCGGACTGCCCGTAGCCCGGCATGTCCCAGACGAACACCTGGTGCCGGGCGCTGAGCGCCACGGCGACATCGCGCCAGACGTACGAGGAGAACGGCGTCCCGTGCATCAGCACCACCGGATCGCCCTGTCCCAGGCTCGCCCAGCGCACCGTTCCGTGCCGCGACTCGTGCCGCTCCGGCAGCTCCCAGTTCATCTCGACCTCCTCGTTACCGCCTCAAAGCCTATGCCGGTAACGTTACCATCAGAAGCTATATGACGGTAATCTGATGTCGTGGCATACGACCGACCGGCCGCACCGGGCGAGCTGGAAGCAGTCGAAGCGTTCGGCAACTCCGCGCGCTTCCTGCACGACGAGGACGCCTTCGCGGACGTGGCAGGCACCCAGGCCTGGCTGCGCGCGCACGACTGGCCTGAAGCGGCCGACGAGCTGGACGAGCCCGGGCGTCAGGAACTGGCGCGGGCCCGGGAGGCGATCCGCGACCATCTCGCCGGAACCGGCTCCGCGGACCTGAACGACTACGCGAGCCGCCTGCTCGACGCGCCTCAGTGGCAGGACGGCCAGGTGGAGATCCCGATCGCGCACGGGTCCGCCGTCGAGCGGCTCGTCGGCCGGCTCATCGCGACCCTGGTGGTCGACGGGCTGCGCGGCAAGCAGGGCCGACTCAAGGTCTGCCGGGCCGACGACTGCCGCTGGCTGTACTACGACAGGTCACCGGGCAACAACAGCACCTGGTGCAGCATGGACATCTGCGGAGCGCGCCACAAGATGCGCGCCTACCGAACGCGCCGCAAGGCCTGATCCGACCGGCGTTCACGACGAGGAATAGGAACGTTCGATGCGGGTTGCGATCACCGGGCACAGAGGACTACCTGCGGAAACAGCCCGAATGGTGGCCGACGGGCTGCGCGCGGAGATCGGCGGCTACCAGGCCGCCGAACTCGTCGGGCTCACCTGCCTCGCCGACGGCGCGGACAGCATCTTCGCGCGGCTCGTGCTCGACCACGGCGGCCGGCTCGCCGTGATCCTCCCGGCCAGCGAGTACCGCGACTCGCTGCCCGAATCGCACCTCGTGACCTTCGACGCGCTGCGCGCGGCGGCGTCCGAGCTCGTCGAGCTCGACTACGTCGCCGCGGAACCGCAGGCCTACCTGGCGGCCGGCCTGCGCATGCTCGACACGGCGAACCACCTGATCGCGGTCTGGGACGGCCGCCCGCCCGCCGGCCCCGGCGGCACCGCCGACATCGTCGCGGCCGCCCGCGACCGCGGGCTCCCGGTCACGGTCATCTGGCCGCCGGGCGCCCGCCGCGCCTGACGCGAAGGGCGGGCGCCTTCCACCGAAAGCACCCGCCCCTCGGACCGGATCAGGCGACGGCCTCGTCGGCGTCGTCCGGGGTGTCGTCCGGGCGCAGCGGCAGCGTTTCGAACGCTGCCGGCGGCTCCTGCCAGTGCGTCGCGGACGCGCCGGCCTCGATCGCCCGCCACACCCGCTCCGGGGTGGTCGGCATGTCGACGTGCCGGACCCCGAGGTGCTTGAGCGCGTCCACCACGGCGTTCTGCACCGCCGGGGTCGAGCCGATGGTGGCGGACTCGCCGATTCCCTTGGCGCCCAACGGGTTGTGCGGGCTCGGGGTCTCGGTGTTCGACACCTCGAAGGACGGCAGGTCCGCCGCCGACGGGATCGTGTAGTCGGCGAGGGTGCCGGTCTCCGGGTTGCCGTCGGCGTCGAAGGTGACCTGCTCCCACAGCGCCTGCGCGATGCCCTGCGCCGCGCCGCCGTGCTGCTGGCCGCGCACGATCAGCGGGTTGAGCACCCGGCCGCAGTCGTCCACCGCGACGTGTCGCAGCGGCCGGACGAACCCGGTCTCGGTGTCCACCTCGACCACCGACACGTGCGCGCCGAACGGGAACGTCGCGCCGCCGGGCGCGAAGTCGACGTTCGCGGCCAGCCGGTCGCCGTCGTCGGCGGCGGCGCGGGCGAGCTCCGCCCACGCGATCGTCGCGCTCGGCACCCCGGCCACGCCGAGCTCGCCGCCGTCGGTCACCTGGATGTCGTCGACGGATGCCTCCAACCTGGACGCCGCGAGCTCCTTGGCCTTCTGCAGCACGCTGGTGCCGGCCTCCTGCACCGCGCTGCCCGCGATCTGCAGCGACCGGGAACCGCCGGTGCCGCCACCACGCGGCACCTGCGCCGTGTCGGACTGCACGAACTCGATCGACTCCATCGGGATGCCCAGCGTGTCGGAGACGATCATGGCGAACGAGGTCGCGTGCCCCTGCCCGTGCGCGGACGTGCCGACCTTGATCCGGGCGCCGTTCTCGTGCACCTCGACCTCGGCGTACTCGCCCGAGCCGCCGCCGGTGATCTCCACGTACGCGGCCACCCCGATGCCCAGCAGCACCTTCTCACCGGCGGCGATGCGCCGGGCCTGCTCGGCGCGCAGCGCGTCGTAGTCGGCCAGCCGCAAGGCCTCGTCGAAGGGCAGCTCGTAGTCGCCGCTGTCGTAGTTGGCGCCCACCACCGTCTTGTACGGGAAGGACTCCGGCACGAGGAAGTTCTTGCGCCGCAACGCGACCGGGTCCACGTCCAGTTCGGCCGCGGCCAGGTCCATCATCCGCTCCAGCATCGCCGCGGCCTCCGGCCGCCCCGCGCCGCGGAACGCGCCGGTCGGCGTGGTGTTGGTCATCGCGGCGACGGCGTCGTAGCTGATCTTCGGGATCTGGTAGACGCCCTGCGCCATCATGCGCGTCGAGCCCATGGCCAGGATGCCGCCCCAGCCCGCGTAGGCACCGGAGTCGCCGATCACGCGGCAGCGCAACCCGACGATCGTGCCGTCGCGCTTGAGGCCCAGCTCCGCGAACTGCACCTGCGCCCGGCCGTGCGGCATCGCCTGCATGTTCTCCGAGCGCGTCTCGATCCACCGGACCGGCCGCCCCAGGCGGTTGGCGACCGCGACCGCCACCGCGTGCTCCGGGATCACCCCGGCCTTGCCGCCGAACCCGCCGCCGACGTGCGGGGAGATCACCCGCACCCGCTCCGGCTCCCAGCCGAACGCCTTCGCCACCCCGTCCCGCAGGCCGTGCGGCATCTGCGTCGAGACGTGCACCGTGGCGTCGTACTCCTCGTTCGGGCCGCCCGGCTGCACCGCGATCGCGTTGCCCTCCAACGGAACCACCGCGACGCGCTGGTTCTCGATGCGGGCCCGGACCACGACGTCCGCCTCGGCCAGCACGTCCGCCCCGGCCGCGTCGCGATATCCGGCGGCCACGTTCGAACCCAGCTCCGGGAACTGCTGCTCCGCAGCGGGGTCCAGGGCCTGCTCCGGATCGGCGACGGCGGGCAGCGGGTCGTAGTCGACGTCGACCAGCTCGATCGCGTCGGCAACCGCCGCGGCGCTCTCGCCGACGACCACGGCGACGGCCTCGCCGACGAACCGGACTCGGTCGGTGGCCAGCGGCGGCCGCGCGCACTTCGCGTTGAGCTCGATGAACGGCGGAGGAATCGGCACGTCCAGGTCGGCCGCCGTGAACGCCGCGACGACGCCCGGCGCGGCGGCGGCCGCGGTGACGTCCACATTGCCCAGCCGCGCGTGCGCGAGCGGCGAGCGGACGAACCCGAGGTGCAGCATGCCCGTCAGTTCGAGGTTGCCGACGTAGGTGCCCCGACCGCGGAGCAGTTCCGGGTCCTCGACCCGTTGGACTTCGGTCCCCAGCAATGAACCCACCATGTTCGAAACCCTATCCGTCCCGTCGTCGGCAAGCACCGGAAATCCGGTTGCGGTCGGGGCCCAACGCCGAACACCCGCCGGAAATTCCCGCTGCGTCCGGAATCGGGCGGCACCGGAACCGGCCGAGCCTGGTGAGCCCTCGTGAGCGGCTTGGTCCGCGATGGCGAACAGCCTCTTGTTTCCCTGCCGTTATCCAGGTTCTGGCGAGCGCCCCAGCTCCGCGCGGACTGGGCGGTGCCCGCGAAGACTGCACTGGCCCTGGAATGGGCGGTTATCCTGGCAGCATGGCTCGGCAGCTGGTCACGAACAGGTTGCTCTTGCGGAGCTGGCGCATCGAGGACGCAGAAGCGGCGCTCGACGTGTACGGCAGCGCCGAGGTGACGCGGTGGCTGAGCCCGATCATGGAGACGGTTCCGGACCTTGTGGCCATGCGCCTGTTGTTGCGGCAGTGGATCGCCGAGGACGTCAGAGCCATCCCGCCCGTGGGACGTTGGTGCATCCAGCGACGCGAGGACGACCGTGTGATCGGTGGTGCGTCCCTGCTGCCGCTGCCGCCGGGCAATCAGGACCTTGAAGTGGGCTGGCACGTGCATCCGGAACTCTGGGAACAGGGTTACACCGGTGAGGCGATGTTCGCGCTGGTTCGGTGGGCGTTCGAGCACGAGGTCGATGAGCTTTTCGCGGTGGTCCGGCCGGACAACGTCCAGGCTGCGGAGACGGTCCGCGACAACGGCATGGAATGGGCCGGGGAGACCGACAAGTACTTCGGGCAGACCGTGGAGCTCTACCGGCTTCGGCCGGCTGACCTGGACCGGTTGGCGCCGCGTGCGGACCTGCCGCCTGGCTACCGCGCGCAGTGATGACGGGGCCCCGACGGTCGCTTTCTGCTTTTTCCGGTCCCGGAAGCGTAGGGTTGCGGGTAGCTGGCTGAACTGGTTGCTCCTGCAATCGACAGGGCTGCTCCCACCACGTCACCCGTTGACACGACGCAGGGCCGCTCTCCTCACAGCTCTAGCGAGCCGAGCGACCATCCTGTTCGGCTTGGATCGGATCATTTCATGACCATCCGAACGACCGCGCGTGCCCTGCAACGCCCGGGACCTCTTCTTGCCCCCGCTGAAATGCCCGTGCCAACGTCGTCTGGCCTGCACTTGGAAGCCATCAAGTTCGGATCCACTCTTCGGCTCCGCCTCACCTACCCCAGCCACGACGTGGTCGTGCTGACCGCGACCGGCGAAATCGATACCGCAACGGCCCCACGAGTGGCCGCCCTGCTGTGGCCTCGGCTGCTGACCAAGCTGTCGACCGTTGTACTGGACCTCAGTGGCGTGACCTTCCTGGGCGTGGCGGGGTTGGAACTGATCACCGCCGCCCTCGCCTACGCGCCCCACCGAGACGTGGAGTTCATCGTGGCCGGCGGTTCCACCGCCGTCGAACGAGCGTTGCGCGCAGGCGGGCTGGACAGGTCCAGCCCGGCCCCTCTCACGGTCTGAACCATCAGACGTTCTGAACAACAACGAGGCGGCTCGCCAACTCTTCAACGAGTGCTCGACGGACTCACCACCGAACACGTCAACCTGAGAAGCCTTCGGTCACCGTTCGAGGCGAGAGCTCTCTTTCGCTGCTGCACTCCCCGATCCACGCGACGCCCGATCAACTCGGCGTCCGGCGGGGCACCACCTCACTGGCCCAAGGTCGTAATGCCCTGTGCTTCCAACCCGCCGCATCCGCATGCTGAGGCGAGAAGGACGAAGGTACCGAAATGGACGGTTTCGTGATCCGGTACGGGGCGCAAGACTTCGAGGCGCGGCTATCGGTCACCCGGTCGGTCGGCGGGATCTGGCGGCTCACGTACAGCCTGCCGGGTCATGCCGACGTGAACGTCGGGTTCGACACCGAGGACGAACTACGCCACGAGATCAACACCGTCTTGGCAATGTCGATGGAACCGGCGATCGACCCCTCTGCTGAAAACCTCTAACGGCGGGGCCGCACGCCAGGCGTCCGTCCAAAGCGGCTGTCCGGGTGCCGGGGCCGTCCCGGATGTGGTCAACGCCTACCGCCTCAATGCCGGGGGACCATGCGGCGCGGCCGGACCGGGCGCGGCGTCGACTCCACGCCGCACAGGATGATGAAGCCGAGCACGGCCAGGCCCGCGTGCAGGAAGTTCTCGGCCGGGTGCAACAGCAACGGCGTTCTCCCTTCGCCCGCAGTGCTTTCCGCCGTGCCGTAGACGAACAGCATCACGCCGCCGACCATCTGCACCGCCGCGAACAGCGCCGCCCCGCGCCGCCACGGTGCGGCGACCAGCGCGAGCACACCGGCGATCAGCAGCAGGACGCTGTGCGCGGTGTTGAGGTGGAAGACCACCAGCACCGGGACGGCTCCCGCCTGCCGACCGGCCAGTCCCAGCGCGCCGAGCAGGATCAGCAACAGGCCTTCCGCGCCCAGCAACAACTGCCAGCGCATCAGCGGGCGCTGCCATCGCGAGCGGGAAACCATCGGGCACCTCCGGACGCGCTCGCCTCCCGAATGCCCGCCGTGGGGCGATCGAAAACCTCCGCGAACCGTGCTTCCCAGTCCGTTGACCGGCCCCGTTCGCAACTGTAGTTTTCACATCCACAAATAAAGCTTCACAAATGTGAAATTTCGAGCACAAGGGAGTGCCCGATGGGAACATCGGTCGCCAGCGGCGACGATCCGTACGTTCTCACCGCGGACGGCGTCAAGGAACCCCCCAAGGGCTGGAAGTCCAGCCTCCGCTATCTCGGCCCGGGCCTGATCGTCAGCGCCTCGATCGTCGGTTCCGGCGAGCTCATCGCCACCACCGCGCTCGGCGCGGAAGTCGGTTTCGCCCTGCTGTGGATGGTGATCCTGTCCACCGCCGTCAAGGTGGCGGTGCAGGCCGAGCTCGCCCGCTGGACGATCATCACCGGCAAGCCCGCGCTGACCGGGTTCAACCAGGTGCCGCCGAAGATCGGCCGGGTCGGCTGGATCAACCTGCTGTGGATGATCATGGCGCTGTCGAAGCTGCTGCAGGTCGGCGGCATCGTCGGCGGCACCGCGGTCGCGATGAGCCTGCTGATCCCGGTCGGCGGCGAGCCGCTCGGCGCCACCTCGCTGACGGTGTGGACGATCATCATCGTCGTCGGCAGCATCGCGCTGCTGTACTCCAACAACTACAACCTGATCGAACGCGGCGCCTTCGCGCTGGTGGCGGTGTTCTCGGTGGCCACCGTGGTGATCGCGCTCGGCCTGCCGTTCACGCCGTTCGGCTACAGCGGCGGCGACCTGCTCAGCGGTCTCACCTTCACCATCCCGGTCGGGGCCATCGGCGCCGCGGTGGCGATGTTCGGCATCACCGGCGTCGGTGCCGACGAGATCACCTTCTACACCTACTGGTGCGTGGAGAAGGGCTACGCGCGCTGGGTCGGCCCGAACGACGGCAGCGAGGCGTGGCAGAACCGCGCCCAGGGCTGGATCAAGGTGATGTACAAGGACGTCTTCCTGTCCTGGGTCATCTACACCTTCAGCACCCTGGCGTTCTACCTGATGGGCGCGGCGGTGCTCAACCCGCAGGGCCTGGTGCTCAAGGGCAACGAGATGATCACGACGCTGTCGCAGATGTACACCGACGTCATCGGCGAGTGGGCGGCCGTGGCGTTCCTCATCGGCGCGATCGCGGTGCTCGGCTCCACCCTGTGGGCCGCGATCCCCAGCTGGGCCCGGATGTACGTCAACGTCCTGGCGGAGCTGGGCATCATGGACTGGAAGGACGCCCGCTCCCGGCAGAAGTGGATCCGCGGCTTCACGGTGGCGCTGCCGATCCTGTGGGGCGCGGCCTACCTGTTCGTCAACTCGCCGGTGGTGATGGTGCAGATCGGCGGCATCATGACCGGCATCTTCCTGCCTGCGGTGGTGATCGCGACCTGGTACCTGCGCAACACCCAGGTCGACAAGCGCCTGCACGGCTCGAAGGCCTTCAACACCCTCCTGGTGATCAGCAGCATCGCGATCAGCCTGCTGGGCGTCTACAGCCTCCTCAGCGTCTTCGGCGTCTCCTTCGACTGACAAACGAGGCCAGGGGCACCCGCAATGGGTTCCGGCGGTCGCGGGTGCCCCTGGTCCACTACTTCAGGCTGTAACCACCGTCCACGGCAACGACCTGTCCCGTGACGTAGCTGGCCTCCGCGGATGCCAGGAAAGCGATCACGCTCGCGATCTCCCCTGGCTCGGCAATCCGGCCGAGCGGGGTCTGATCGCGGAACTTCGCCAGGAGCTCCTCATCCGCCCCCCGCGTCATGTCCGTCCAGACATTGCTCGGCGCAACGCCGTTGACCCGGACAGCCGGCGCCAACTGCTTCGCGAACGCCTTGGTCAAGGTGACGAGACCGCCCTTGGCCACGGAATAGGCCAGCACGGGCGCCTGGCCGAGCAGCCCGTAGATCGAGGTGACGTTCACGATCGCCGCACCATCACTCGCCTGCAGCAGGGGCACCATCAAACGCGTGACCAGCCACGCGGTCGTGAGATTCGCCCGAATCGCGGCTTCCCACGCTGCCACGGAGACGTCCCACCCCGCGGGGCGGGCCAGTTCCCCCACGTTGTTGACCAGCACGTCCACTCGCCCGAAACGGTCCTCGACCTGGCTCACCAAGGCCTGAGCGCAATCTTCGTCGGCAAGGTCTCCGACGAAGAGCATGCCGCGCTGCGGCCCGACTTCGTCGGCGACCTGCTTCCCGCTGTCCGCATTGCGATGGCAGCAGACGACGACCTTCGCCCCCTCCGCCGCGAACTTCAGCGCGCTGACGCGGCCGATGCCCCGCGAGGAACCCGTCACCACCACAACACTTCCGTCGAATCGCACGCGCTCTCCGTTCACCCTGCCGACGCCCGACCGCCGGGTGCCGTGCCGGTAGATCTCTTCGACCACGTTCCGCGGCACGCGGGGGGGCGTGCCGTCCTCCTCAGTCCGCCGCTTCCTCGGCCGACGGATCGAATGGAGGCACGTTCACGACAACGTACTCCGCCTTCCCCACCAACGAATGCCGCGTCGTCTTCGGCACGAAAACGGCATCTCCGGAACTCGCGACGAATGTTTCGGAGCCGACCGTGACCTCCACCTCCCCGTGGATGATGTAATACGCGCGGTCGCTGAGCTTGCTGATGCTCGGCGGATGCACACCATCCAAATTCACGGCCGCAACGCTGACAGTTCTCTCCGGGCCGGCAATGAGATTCCGGATCGTCACACCCGAAAAGCTGCGCTCGACACCGTCAGCACCAGGGAAGTAGTACGCCACGAGATCTCCAACCACTCGCACACCTCGGACTAAATTTCAAGGCAGTCAACGATATCACCGTACAATCGCTTCTTGTCCGCACTGGAACAGGAACTTCGGATGTAGGAATACTCGGGTTCGCAGGGTTTCTTCCGCGCATTTCGCGGCGGAGGCGCATCGCCCCCGAGGCCGCTGCCGTTCATCGCGGTGACGATGAGGTCGTCGTTCACCTGACGCGTCCAGTGGAACGTGTTGCTCCCGATCTCGTAGCTGGCGCCGGCCGCGAGCTCGTCCGCGCGAACCAACTCGACGCTCACCGCCTCGTCGACAGACCTGGCCCGGGACACCCCATCACCGTAGGAGACCTCGAAAAGGGCGTGGTCGCCGTGCGGATCACTGCTCACCTCATAGGTCTCATTGACGAATCGCCCATGCAGAACATTGCTGCGCAAATGCCAGCCATGGGAGTGGCAGACGTGCTGCGGAAATTGCGGCCGGCTCAGTTCCGGATGCCACACGTGAATCCTAGGACGATCTCCGCCAGGCCAAGTCGAATCCCACACCAAAGATATGTTGATAAACCCCAACGGGTGCCACATCGCGGTCAGGTTCTCACTCTCCGAAGCCCGGAGCAGACGCGTCAAATGGGCAACGATCTCGTGGTGGTCGCCACCATCGACGATGGCACGAGCGAGTTTCCGCTGGTCATCCATGGAGCTCCTTTCCAATGCCGGAGGTGCCTGGTCACTCCAGATCGCGTTCTTCGAGCATCCGCACCACAGCTGCCAGCGCGAGCAGTCCGTCCCGGGTCGGCCAGGTGTGCATGATCGTGTCCAGGTACTGGAAATGCCCGCCGCGGTACGACTTCATCAAATTGGCGACGGCATGCGCGATCCGGTCGTCGTCCGCCGCATCGCCGACCGCGGCGAGTCCGAGAACGCCGTACGCGTCACCGAACCGCGTAACGGTGTGCCCGGTAGGCCGGTCGACCGCCGACGGCCAGCCACCGGCATCGGTCATCGAATCCCGGAGGTGGTGGGCAGCGGCCTGCGCCATGGACCGTTGCTCCAACCGGGCGAGGGTGAAGCCGACCAGGCCGGTCACCGCCGCCCTCGAATCGTCGCCCGCCCGTGATCCCCAACCACCGTCCTCGTTCTGGGTCGTGCCGATCCACCGCAACCCGGCCTGGATCGACTCGCCGATCCGGTCTGCTTGCTCTGCGAGAGCCTCGACTTCGTGCAACGCGAGGAGGCCGAAGCACGTCGTGGCCGTCCAACTGCACTCCGCCCGGGGCGCCCAGCTCCATCCGGCATCCGGTTCCTGGCGGAGGAGCAGCCACTTCGCCAGCGACTGCACGGCCGTGAGGTAGTTCTCGTCACCGGAATCCCGCAGGCCCCGACAGCAAGCGATGAGCGTCTGCGCGGTCGCATCCACGATCGAGCGGTCACCACGACGAGTGATCGGGATACCGCCGTCCTCGTTCTTGTTGTCGAGCACCCACGTCAACGCGCGCTCCAGCCAGATGGCATCGCATCTCGTCGTGGTTTCCGATATCGCCCAGACCAGGCCCGCCGTGCTCCAAGTGCAACTCCGCGATCCTTTTCCGTCCGTCGGCAAACCGCCGTCCGCATTCTGAACCCGCTGCACCCACAGCCGCGTCGCGTCGAGAGTGGCGGTGACATCGGCGAGGCGCAGCGGGATCGCGTTGAACACGACCGGACGCCGGTCACTTCGATCGCGAACCGGGCCCGGCTGAACGGTGCGAGCACCCACCACTCCACCGGCCGCGGGCGGTCGCGCGCGCGAAACGGTTCCGCTGCCGATTTCGCCCGGCCGGACCGGGCCCGCGGCCACCGCCCGATTGCCGGGCGGAGTCGCTGTGCGACCGCTTTTCGAATGATCCTGCTCGTGCTTCTCGTACCAGGACAAGATGCCGACGAGCACCGTCAGCACGACGACACCCATCCACGGCCACAAGGCACCAGGCTGGTTGGTGGCCACGTTGATGAGAAGGGCCACCGCCGACGTCACGACTGCGGTGATCAGCGGTCTGGCGACGGGACGCATCCGGCGGATCGGGCTAGGCGTGCGCATCACCACCCCCAGAACAATCGCCGATCCATGCTAGGCGATCAGATCCGGCACCGTCCCGAACTTCGACTGTCCGCCAACGCTGCGAACCCGAACAGCGCAACAGATCCGATGGGGGTGAGAACAGACTGGCGCATGCATTTACGCCAAGAAGCGCAACGGCCGGCCCCGGCGCCGCACCGGCTCCCGGCACGATGGCACGACTCGGCCCGCTGGCGAATCCGGGGCGGGCATGCGACGGGCGCCGCTGTTCCAGCGGCGCCCGTCGTCATGGGTCAGCGGGGGGCCATGCGGATGGCGCCGTCCAGGCGGATCGTTTCGCCGTTGAGGTACGGGTTCTCGACGATGTGGCAGGCCAGCGCGCCGAACTCGGCGGGCTCGCCGAGGCGTTTCGGGTTCGGCACCGAGTCCTCCAGCGACTTGCGCACGTCCTCGCGCAGCCGCCCCAGCAGGGGGGTGTCCATGATGCCCGGCGCGATGGTGCACACCCGGATCGCCTTGCTCGCCAGGTCTCGCGCCGAGCACAGCGTCATGCCGACGATCGCCGCCTTCGACGCGGTGTAGGCGATCTGCCCGATCTGCCCGTCGAACGCGGCCACCGACGCGGTCAGCACGATCGCGCCGCGCTCGTCGTCGACGGCGTCGTGCTTCGCCATCCGCGCCGCGCCGAGCCGCAGCGCGTTGTAGGAGCCGACCAGGTTCAGCTGGATGACGTCCTCGAAGGGTTCCAGCGCACCGGGCCGGCCGTCCTTCTCCACCAGCCGGATGCGGGCCCCGCGCCCGGCGCAGTGCACCAGCGCCCGCAGCGGGCCGACCTCGTCCGCGGCGTCCAGGGCGGCGGCGAACTGCTGCTCGTCGGTGATGTCGGCGGCTGCGAAGCGCGCGGCGTCGCCGAGTTCCTTCGCGACCTCGGCGCCCTGCGACGTCGGTAGGTCGATGATGGTGACCTTGGCCCCCGCCTTGACCAGCTTCTGGGTGGTGGCGAGCCCGAGACCGGACGCCCCGCCGGTCACCGCCGCCGAAATGCCTTCCAGGCGCATGCGCAGATCCTTTCCACACCGGTGTGCTCGGCCCATTCAAAGCACGCCCTTCGACGCCGGTCAAAGTCCGGTTCGCGAACGGAATCGAAGGCCCGGCCTATATCCGGTGGACAGGCCGGTGAGAATGCATCACGTGAACCAGCACTGGACCGTCGAACCTGTCGCCGTGGACGAACCCGTGGTCGTCGCGCTGCTGCGCGAGTACATCGACGAGGTCGCCAGCCGCTACTTCGGGCGCCCCGCCACCGCGGCCGAGATCGACGAGACGATCGCGGAAGATCCCAACGACGGCCTGCACCCGCCGGAAGGCGTGTTCCTGGTGGCCCGCGGCGCGGAACCGTTCGGCTGCGTCGGGATCCGCCCGATGGAGCCCGGCATCGCGGAGCTCAAGCGGATGTACGTCCGGCCGCAGGCCCGCGGCCTCGGCGTCGGCACCGGGCTGCTGGCCGCCGTCGAGCGGCACGCGAGGGACCTGGGGTTCCGGTCGATCCGCCTGGACACCCGCAACGATCTCGTGGAGGCCCGGAACCTCTACGCCAAGAACGGCTTCGACGAGATCCCGGCGTTCAACAACGGCCCCTACGCCGAACACTGGTTCGAGAAGAAGCTGTTGTGAGCGGGCGAGTCGAGCGCCTGACGGTCGCGGATGCCGGCGAAGTGCTGACGCTGCAACGCGCGGCGTACGTGACCGAGGCGCAGGCCCACGACGACGTCCGGCTGCCGCCGCTGCTGCAGACCCTCGACGACGTGCGCGCCGACCTCGCCCGGCCGTCGTGCCTGGCGTGGGGCTGCCGCGAGGCGGGGCGGCTGGTCGCGTCGGTTCGCGTGGAGCTCCACGGGGCGACGGCGGAGCTGGGCCGGTTGATGGTCGCGCCCGACCGGCAGGGCCACGGCCTCGGCACCGGCATGCTGCTGCACGCCGAGCGGAACCTCCCGGCGCAGGTCGAGGCGATCGAGCTGTTCACCGGCGAGCACAGCACCGCGAACCTGCGGCTCTACCGGAGCATGGGCTACGTGGAGACCCACCGGAGCCCGGCAGGGCACTACGAGCTGATCCACTTCCGCAAGGGCCTGCGATGAGCACGGCGGGCGGCATCAGGCCGCAGGTGATCCGGACCGAGCGGCTCGACCTGATGCCGCTGCGCATCGACCACGCCGCGGAGATGTCGAGCGTGCTGGCGGATCCGGAGCTGTACGCCTTCATCGGCGGCGCCCCGCTCACGCCCGAGGAACTGCGGACCCGCTACGAGCGGATACTCGCCGGCTCGCCGGATCCCGAGGTGTCCTGGTGCAACTGGGTGATCCGGCTGTCCGGCGAGACGGGCCTCGTCGGCACGGTGCAGGTGACGGTGAGCCCGGCCTACCCGGGACCGATCGCCGAGATCGCCTGGATCGTGGGCACGGAATGGCAGAAGCGGGGCATCGCGACGGAAGCGGCGCGCGGCCTGGTGGACTGGCTCCGCCGGAAACCGGTGCGCGCGGTCCTCGCCCGCATCCACCCGGACCACCACGCATCGGCGGCGGTGGCGACGGCGGCAGGCCTGCAGCCAACGGACCAGTGGTACGACGGCGAACGAGCCTGGCACCTGATCGTCGACCAACCGGCGAGCTAGATCGTTTTCCACCTCCGCGCGCCGACGAGCTGCGATACTCCTCTGCGTCTCGCGGAACCGGAGGTGGCGTTGACCCAGGCGGTGACCACGCGGTTCGTGGTGCTCAACGACCAGCCGGTGGAAACCGGCGAGGACGACCTGCTCGACGCCGCGGCCACGGCACGCTCACTGGTCGACCTCATCACCGACTCCCACGTCTCCACCCCGTTCACGGTTGCCATCGACGCCGGGTGGGGCATGGGCAAGAGCAGCTTGATGCGGCTGATGCGGGCGCGGCTGGAGGAGCGGGGCACCCCGACGGCCTGGTTCAACGCGTGGACCTCCGGCGCCGACGCGCTGGAAGTGCTGATCAAGTCGGTGCTGCTGAACTTCGACCGCAACATCGTGCGGCGGGCCTACCACCGGCTGGCGAAGCGGCGCCGGGCCGTGCGGGTGGTCCGGCTGCTGCTCAAGGTGGTGCTCCGGTTCTTCGGGGTGCACCGGCTGGTGGACGAGCTGTGGCGGCAGCTGTCGGTCGATGCCAAGTCGCGCAACGAGATCCGCGACGTCGTGCACGACATGGCCAAGGACTGGGCGGACGGCGGGACCTCGCCCGGCCGCCAGCTCGTGGTGTTCATCGACGACCTCGACCGCTGCTCCGGCGACGTGGTGCTGGCGGTGTGCGAGGCGATCAAGCTGTACCTGGACGTGCCGGGGCTGGTGTTCGTCATCGGCTGCGACCAGGCGGTCCTGGCCCGCAACATGCAGGAATCCGGCGGCTCGGCGGGGCATGCGCTGGGACACCTGGAGAAGATCGTGCAGGTCTACTACCGCACGCCCGCGCCCGACCAGGAAAGCGTGCGGCGGCTGATCGACGGCTTCGCCGACCGGTCCGGCACGAAGGAGCTGTTCGGCGACGGCGTGACCGCGCTGATCGCCCAGCGCACCAGGCGGAATCCGCGCCGGATCAAACGGCTGATCAACAGCTTCGTCCTCGAATACCACCTGAACCGGGACTGGCAGCGCTTCGGCGCGTCCGCGCTGGTCCGCGTCATCCTGCTGCAGCACTTCTACCCCGAGTTCTACCGGAGCCTGACGAGCACCGATGACCGGGACATCGTTTCGGAATTCCTGGCCTACACCTCGGTTCGCGAGCACTGCAAGGCGGGCAACCACCCGGGTGACGACGAGTTCTTCACCAACCACCAGGTGGCGCCGCCGCCCGCCGGCGCGGACCACGACGTGCTACTGTCCTCATTGGACAGAATCGAGCAGGAACTGCCCGTCTTCTTCCCTGGATTGGCGACGGATAAGGATTTCGTGTCGCTGATCCGCGAACTCTTCCAGGATGCAGACTTCGACGAACTCCGGGGATATCTGCAGCACGGCCGCCCCGGCGGCCTCTCATCGCCCGGCGCACTCACCGACGACGAATTCATGAATGCATTCTTGCTGAACCGACCAGCGAGAAGTCCCGATGCCGTCAGGTTGCAGGCCACACAGAACGACCTGTGGGCTTTGATGAGCGACCTGCGCGGCCCGAACGACCCACAAAGCCTGCGAGATCTGCTACACCAGAACATCGACGCGGTGAACGCATGGCCGACCCTCGTCCAGCCGGGAGATGACAAGTCCTCCCCACTCCTCCGTGTTTTGTGGATCGACGACTCCTTTACACCTGACCTTACGGACGACGCGAAGCTCGACCTGATCGCCGGCGCACACAGCCGAGGCGTCCGGGTTTTCCAGACAGGGATCGGCGACCTGGAATCCACGAAATTCGTTATCCAGCGATTCAAACCCGGCCTACTGATCTCGGACATCACCCGCGACGGCGACCCGAACGCGGGGCTGGACGACCTCGCCGCGCTGCGATCCGACGGGATCTACGACGGCCCCGTCATCTTCTACACCAGCAGGGTCACCCCGTCCCGCGTCAAGCGCGCCGAGGAGCTCGGAGCGCTGGGCGTCACCGCCGATCCCCGCGAGCTCATGTCCTGGATCGAGCGTGTCGTGGCCGACCGCGATACCGCTCAGGACTGAGCCGCCTCGGCCGGGACGTCGCCTCCGTCTGCGAGTTCCGGGAGCCAGCGGAGGGCCTCTGGCACCGGGTCCGTTCCGCGCATCGCGTGGTGGAGATACGTCTTCGCCACCAACAGCTTCCGGTATCCCGCACCGCTCCTGGCTTCGTGGTCCGCCTGCTCGAACAACAGCGACGCGATCGTCGTGCACGCCGCCAGCGTCGTGAAGTCGCCGCACATCGCCTGGGCGTACTCGTCGGATTCCGACAGCAGGGACTTGCCCAGGGTTCGCAGCCCCTCCACCTCGACGAGGAGTTGCCCGGCCGCCGCCGCGACGTCCGCGTCCGCGATGCGTTCCAGGCGCTGCTGGGCCGCGTCCGCCAGGAGTTCATGGGCGTTGTCCTTGCGGATGCAGCGCAGGACGTCCAGCGCGATCACGTTGCTGGAGCCTTCCCAGATCGAGCCCAGGTGCGCGTCGCGCAACAGGCGCGGGTTGACCCAGTCCTCGATGTAGCCGTTGCCGCCCCGGATCTCCATCGCCTCGCCGGTCACCTCGCGCGCCAGCTTGCACAGGTGGTGCTTGCCCAGCGGCGTCAGCACCCGGATCAGCCGGCGCGCCTCGGCGTCCCCCGCGTCCGCCCGGTCCAGCGTCGCCGCCGCTTCCAGCACGAACCCGAGGCCCGCCTCGGTGTGCAGCATCATCGGCAGCAGCGTTCGCCGCATCAGCGGCTGGTCGAACAGCGGCTTGCCGAACGCCACCCGCTGTCGCGTGTGGACGATCGACTCGTGCAGCGCGCGCCGCATCAGCGCCACCGCGCGCATCGCGTTGGACAGCCGCGACACGTTGACCATCTCCGCCATCTGCACGAAGCCGCGCGAGAGGTCGCCGACCGGCAGCGCGTAGCAGTCCTCCAGCGTCACCTCCCCGCTGGCCATCGAGCGGGTGCCGAGCTTGTCCTTGAGCCGGTCGATCCGGTAGCTGTTCCGGCTGCCGTCCGGGCGAAGCCTCGGCACCATGAACAGCCCGAGCCCCTTGGTGCCCGCCGGCCCGCCGGGAACCCGGGCCAGCGTCAGGATCACGTCCGCGTTCACGTTGGAGGCGAACCACTTCTGGCCGCGCAACGTCCAATGCGACCCGCTCGGGGTGGCCTCCGTCGCGGTCTGGCCGACGTCGCTGCCGCCCTGCTTCTCCGTCATGAACATCGCGCCGGTCAGCAGCGAGTCGAACCGGGGCGAGCTCAGGCCGTCGATCTCGCGCTCGAAGACCGCCTCGTCGCCGAACCTGCGCAGCACCCGCGCCGCCGAGTCGGTCATCGAAACCGGGCAGAACAGCCCGAACTCGGACTGCACGAACACGTACGACAGGGCGTACTTGACCACGTGCGGGATCTTGGTCGGCCAGCCGTGCACGCCCGGGCGGTGCGACATCGCGGCGAAGCCGAACCGCTCGAACGCCAGCCGCGACATCTCGGCGTACGCCGGGTGGTAGACGACCTCGTCGACGCGGTCGCCCGCGGCGTCGTACTGGCGCAGCCGCGGCGGGTTGACCTCGGCGACCGCGGCCAGCCGGTCCAGCTCGCCGGCTGCCACCTCGCCGACGTCGCGCAGGAGCGGCTCGACGCGGTCCAGCTGGTCGACGTAGCGGGCCAGCAGCGGGCGCAGGGCGGGATCGAGGTCGGCGAAGTTCATGCCCAGCACGTTTCCACCGGGTCGCGGGGCTGTCCAATACGGAATCGGCGCCGCGCTGAGACCACCGGCGACTCAATGCGTTCCGCGATGCGGAAGCGCGCCGGGTGCGGCAGCGGGTCGGCGCGGCCTCTACCGTGGGAGCAGGAATCCCGGCGAGCAGGTGGGCGGCGCGACATGACCGAGGCGCAACGGAAACTGGTGCTGATCCGACACGCGAAGTCGGCCTGGCCGGACGACGCCGACGACTTCGACCGGCCACTGGCCGAGCGGGGCCTCCGCGACGCGCCGGCCGTCGGCCGGTGGCTGCGCAAGCACGCCGCGGCGGTCGAGATCGTGCTCTGCTCCCCCGCCGTGCGCGCCCGGCGGACGTGGGAACTGGCGGCCTCGGAGATCCCGGCGGAGCCGGTGCTCAAGCACGACGACCGGATCTACGCGGCCTCGGCCCGCGAGCTGCTGGCCGTCATCCGCGAGATCCCGCCCTCGGTCATGACCGCGGCGGTGATCGGCCACAACCCGGGCCTGGAAGACCTGACGTCGCTGCTCACCGGCGAACCGGCGGAGCTCAAGACCGCGGCGATCGCGCTGCTGTCCAGCGACGCGCCGTGGTCGGAGGTCGCGGAATCCTGGGCTAGCGCCGCGACCTACGCCAAACCTCGCGGCTAGCCGGCCGGGCACCTCCCCGGCGGGAGGTGCCCGGCCGGACCGGTCAGGCGGACTGGACGCCGGGGCGGGTGTCCTCGACGACGTAGCTGGCCCTGGTCGAGATCGGGGCGTCGGGTCGCGAGATGAACGGCACCACCCGGTAGTCGCTGCGCCACAGCTCCGGCGTCAGCGTGCAGCGGACGTAGCCGCGCTGGGCGTTGAAGAACTTCATGTGCGGGTTCGCCGCGAGCATCGTGCGGCCCTCGTCGGTGATGTCCGCGCCGTCGCCGCCGCTGGTGATCGAGGTGCCGACGAACTCGCTGGCCACCGTGGGCGAGCCCGGGTCCTCGAAGTCGCGCTTGAGGTCCCAGGCGTAGTTCTGGTGCCGGTCGCCGGTGATCACCACCAGGTTGCGCACCCCGCGGTCGGCCGCACCCGCCAGCACCGCGTCGCGCTCCGCCACGTAGCCGTCCCACGGGTCCATGAACAGCTTCTTCGCCGGGCCGGCGTCGAGGTCGGTCTCGCCCATCGGCGCCTGGTTGCCGAGGATCTGCCACCGCGACCGGTTCCGGGAGAACCCGTCCAGCAGCCATTCCCGCTGCTGCTCCCCGAGGATCGTGCGGCTCGGGTCCAGCCGATCGGTGCAGTCGTACTTCGAGCCGTCGCCGCAGGGCTGGTCGTCGCGGTACTGGCGGGTGTCGATCATGGTCAGGTCGGCCAGGTCGCCGAACTTCAGCCTGCGGTGCAGGCGGACGTCCGGGCCGCTGGGCATCGCGGTGCGGCGCAGCGGCAGGTTCTCGTACATCGCCTGGAAGGCGGCGGCCCGGCGCTGCAGGAACACCGCGGGATCGGTGTTGTCCTGGGAGATCGCGCCCGCCCAGTTGTTGTCCACCTCGTGGTCGTCCATCGTGACGATCCACGGGAACGCCGCGTGCGCGGCCTGCAGGTGCGGATCGGACTTGAACAGCGCGTACTGCAGCCGGTAGCGCTCCAGGCGCTCGGTCTCCGGCTTGAACTCGGCGCCGAGCGCGACGCCGCGCTTGTTGTCCGTCTGGTCGTACTCGTAGATGTAGTCGCCGAGGTGCACGACGAAGTCGAGGTCTTCGGCGGCCATGTGCTGGTAGGCGGTGAAGAAGCCCTCCCTCCAGTGCTGGCAGGAGGCGAAGGCGAACGACAGCGAGGCCAGCGCGGCGCTGTTCGCGGGCGCGGTCCTGGTCCGGCCGATCGGGCTGAGCTCGCCACCGGCGCGGAAGCGGTAGAAGTACTCGCGGCCCGGCTGCAGGCCGGCGACCTCGGCGTGCACCGAGTGGCCGAGCTCCGGCGTCGCGGTGGCCTCGCCGCGCCGCACGACGTCGCGGAACAGCTCGTCGGTGGACACCTCGTAGCGCACCTTCACCGGTTTGTCCGGCATGCCGCCGGCGCCGTCGGCGGCCAGCGGCTGCGGCGCCAGCCTCGTCCAGAGCACCACGCCGTCGGGCATCGGATCGCCGGAGGCGACGCCCAGCGAGAACGGGTACCCGCCCCGCAGCCGGGTGTCGGCCGCCGCGCTGCTCCACGCTCCCGTCCCGAGCAGCACCGCGGCCGCGCTCGCGCCGCCGAGACCCAGCACCTTGCGGCGATTCAACTTTCCTGACATGCGTCGCTCCATCTGTCGCAAACTGGACAACGCAGCGATCTTGCGCAGCGGGAACGTCCGTTAGGCCGCGAGCAGGCGTCGCGGAGGTGAACGCCGGGCGAGCTGCGGCCGGATATGACCGCCAGCCCGCCCGGTGCCCCGCTACGGCAGGCTGATCGCCACCACGTCGCGCCCGAGGGCGGCGGCCTCGTCGGCGAGCCGGCGCCCCCACGGGTGCTCGTCCGCGTTCATGCCGCCGAGGTCGACGCGGAAGCGCACGACGTTCGGGCCGTGCACGACATCGGCCGTCCCGCCGCGCTCGGCGATCAGCCGTTGCACCTCGTCCGCCGCGTCCGGGCGCACGCTGATCACCATCCGGTCCGAGGTCGGCGCGGCCGGCATCGCCACCGGCGCGGCGGCAGCCCGCGGGGCGTTCGCCGTCTTCGGCCCGGTGATGGCGTTGAACAGCAGTTTCGCCGTGCCGTTGGTGAACGCCCGGTAGTTCGGGTCGAAGCCGAACAGCACCACGCGCCCGCTGCCGACGTTCTCGTCCACCACCGCGCTCTTACCGTGCAGCTGCTCGGCGCCCTCGGCGAAACCGGAGACGTACCAGTCCGGATCGCCGGCCGCCGGGAAGCGCGCCGCCGACGACTGCTCCGGCGCCGACCACACCGTGTCGTACTAATGATCTTTTGGTATTTGGGTGATCTTGGTTCATAGGCGGAGTCCGGTGTGGTCGAGAAAGGAGAAGCACAGTTGGTAGCTGTTGCCTAT
>NZ_FNOK01000049.1 GCF_900106995.1 Saccharopolyspora shandongensis | reverse complement strand
CACCGGTGCCCCGCCGCAGTACGAGGCGCAGGAGGGCGAGCGGTCGGCGTCGGAGGGCTTGGATGCGGAGGCGAGCCGGCGGATCGCGAAGGGCAAGATGCCCGTGCGCCTGCTGGAAACCGCTCGCGAACGCTACGCGCAGATCATGCAGGAGATCGCGGAGGCCAATCAGGAGCAGGTGCAGGGTTCGTGGGCGGAGCGGGATCGGGCGCTGAATTCGATTGGTGCGTATGAGGAATTCGTGTCGTTCTATGCCGATGCGCTGCATACCGGCGACGCTGATCGGCAGGCGCGGCTGGAAGCGGATCTGCGTGCCAAGCTGACGGCCGAGGTCGAACGGCCGGCGGACAACCCGGGTGCCGAGGGCGGGTCCCGCAACGAGTCCGAGCAAGACCAGACCGATCCGGCAGCGGAGTCGAGCACGCAGCACGAGTCGTCGCCCGGCGACTGCTCGGTCGGCGGGCAACCGGAACCCGAGGAACAGACCCAAGAACAGCAGTCGCCTGCAGCGCCGCAGTCGAACATCGCTGACACCATCGCCAACGCCTTGCGCAGTGTGCCGCCGACGTCGTCGGGACTGGACCGGTCGGACGAGGAGATCCACGCGCTGCTGGCGGAGCACGACCTGCGGCCGACGGACCTCCCCGCGTTCCGCGACCTGGTGCGGCAGCTGAACGGCACCGAGCTGACCGCTTTCCGGACGTACTTGCGCGGCGTCGGCGTTTCGGTCGAAAGTGCCCGGGACGCGGGCGAACTCCGGAACCACGTCGCTCGCTGGCGGCTCAACACCGCCCGGGACTGGCAGCACGCCAACCTGATCGACCTGGCCGTCGCGGCGACGCAGCAGCAGCTGAGCAACAGGCAGATCGGTTCCATGCTGCAGTGGGCGCAGCAGCACGACAGCATCCCCGAGAGCACGTGGAACGTCGCGCGGCAGTGGGGCATCCGGCCGGACACCGCGGGCAGGCTGATCACGCGGTACGGATCGGCGATCGAGCGGGTGGGCCTGCCACTACCCGAGGGCTGGGCCGATCTGTCGAACAACCAGCGGCGGACGTTCGTCAGGTCTGCGGTCGACGCCTGGCTTCGCGCGTTGGGACTGGGCGAGAACCACCTGAGCTGGTTCGGCGTGGGCGGCGGGCCGAGCCGGATCGGCCCCGGCGAACTGGCTAGTTACCGGCAGTACGCCGAAATCGTGTCGGATAGCGACGATCCGGTGCAGGCTTGGTGGCAGATCCTCGAAACCGCCGGTGGCGAGGAGGCCACGCGTGCGTGGTGGGAGCAGGAGGCCGGGCTTCGCGAGGGCCTGGCCGGGCAGCCGTGGTTCGTGGCCCAGGACGTTCAGCGACTGCGGAACCTGGTGCAGTACCACGGGCTGGATGCGAGCCGGCTGCGGGATACGGCCCTGGCGCTGGGCCGGGTCCCCGACGAGATCCCGCTGGTGGCGCAGCACCACGGGCTCGATGCGGGGGTGCTGTTGCAGGCCGCCGCGGAACTCGGTGCCGACCCGGTGTACCTCGCGGCGCTGTTCCCGGAGGACCTGCGCGGCACCCCTGGGCCGGACTGGGTTGCGCAGGTGCGCGACGGGCTCGGCCTGCACAGCCCCGCGGACTTCTTGGCGCGCTTGATCGGCACACACGGCTTCGGGGCGGGAGGCGTGCAGGACCACCTGCTGCTGGACTCCGTCAGGGGCGGGCTGGCCGAACTCATCGCGGGCGCGGAGACCACCACGCTGGTCGGGATCTTCTTCGATGGCTTCCGGCAGGCTTCGACACCGCTGTCCTCCGTCGCAACGGAGCTGCGGAACTTCGCTTCCTTCCTGAACAACGGGGTGGGCAGGCTGCCCGCCGACCGGGTGACCGACGAGCTGCGGGCGTACAACGACCAGGTGCTGTCGCGATCCGAGCAGGGCGATGGGCGCGGCAGGAGCATCGATCCCGGGGTGATCGAGCAGGCGGCGCAGGTCTGGGTGCGGAACCTCCCCGGCGCTGCTCTGCCGGAGAGCTCCCCGTCGGAGGACGACAGCGGGCATTCCGCGCTGAGTTTGTCCGCTGTTTTGGGGAGTCACGGCGGTGTCGGACCGGCGATGCAGGGCGCAGAGCCGATCGACCTGGATGACTTCTACGAGGGGATCGATCACCTTCCGGATGTCACGTTCCGTGAGGCGCTGCTCTTGCAAACGGCGAGCCAGCTGGGGATCGACCGCGACGATCTCGAACTGCTCGACCTGAACGCAGCGGAATTCTCGGGCGGCTTATTCCTGCAGAACGGTGCGGAGCTACTGGCGGAGCGGGTGCGCAACATGCTCGGCGAGTTCGGCATGGTGCCCGCGGACCTCGCCGCGTTCCGCGACCAGGTCACGCGCATCGATCGGCGAGCTCTGGAGGATCTGCACCGCTATCTCCGCGAGCACCGGCTCACCATGGCCGGCGCCCGCGCCGGGAACCGCTTCGGGCATCTGCTGGCGGGCGTCCGCGACGGACGTCCGAGCCACGACCCGGTTCGGCTGCTGCACTACCAGAGCCGCCACCGCTCGGAGCCGCTCGTCGCGGCCTGGTTGCTCGGCCTGCCGCCCGCGCTGTACCGGGCCGGTGATCTGATGGCGATGTCGCACGCCACGATCGGCCTCGAAATGTCGGCGCGGCGTGACTTCGTCCTCCGCCAAGGCCTGCGGTCCGGCAGCTTCGACAGCGACCAGATCCAGACGATGCTGGAAGACTGGAACGAACGCGCGCAGTTCCGCCGAGAGTTCGAGCAGAACCCGGTAGCCCGCGCCGTTTTCGGCTGGTGGGCCGAGGTTGCCGGATTCCCGCTGGAGAATTCGTTGTCTTTCGAAGGGATTCCGCAGGCAGGGCCGGGCGAGTTCGCCACGGCTGGGGAGTTCCTGGCGACCGGCGGTCGGGAAGTCACCGTGGAAGCGGTCGATTCCTGGTGGCAGGGCCTGGCGAGCGACGGCCGCAGCCAGCAGGCGCAAGACTGGTGGCAGGCGCAATTGCCGGTTCGCGACGAACTCCAGAACCAGCCGTGGTTCGACGAGTTTCGCGACGTCGAGAGAATCCGGCGGCTGGTCCAGAACCACGGCCTCGACTTCGAGCAGGTGGCGCGCCTGAGCATGGCGATCTGGCGGGTTCCGGACGAGATCCCCGCCGCGGCACGGCGTTACTACCTCGACTCGGGTGATGGCTCGGGCGCCGCGCGGCTGCTGGCCGTCGCCGCCGAGCTGGGCACCGAGCCGCTCTACGCAGCGCACCTGGCCACCGACCGGATCCGGAGTGGTTTCAGCGCAGGGAAGACCGCCGACGTGATCCGGGCCGAGATCGACGAGATCCGGGCCATGGTGCGGGAGCTTCCCGCGATCACGCTCGATGAGTACTTCGCGACCGAGATCGTCGACATGGCTGGAGTGGTCGATCCGAGGCAGCTCGAACAGCTCGAAGCCGACCGCCTCGCCTCCTTGGCCGCCGCCGCGGATCAACTGCCGGCTTACGAACAGCCACCGAAGTTCGACGGCGAGACCACTGCCGTGCCGCCGGCGTCCAACCCGGTCGGCGAGCCGCCGGTCTACGACGCGGAGTTCGACCCCCAGCTGCCCGAGGAGGACATCGACAACACCCCGGACGCCATCCGAACCGCGGTGCGCGCCCTGCAGCTGACCTCCTACGAAGTGCTGCGGCCGTTCTTCCCGGCATTCCGGGACATCCACGACAACAACATCCGCGACCAGCTGATCAACGATCTCCGCGACATCGCCGCCCTGCAGGGGTTCCCGTCGCCGCAGGACCGCCAGCTCCTGTTCGAGTTGGTGCGCGAAGCGGCCACCGGCGAACTCGGCGCGGCCGGTCCGCTGGCGGTGCTCGGTGTCTTCAGCATGGCACCGACGTTGTGGTCGGCCGTGATGGATCCCATTTCGCTGAGCGTGGTGATCCGCGGATCCGCCGATCCGTTCGACCGCTTGCGTGCGGGAACGCTCGAAATGCACGGCGGTTGGCCCACTCCGGTCGGCGTGACCTGGAACGAGAACGACCCGGCCGCGGCTCGCCAGATGATCTCGCTGCTCGCATCGGCCCTGGCCGACCGCGACCGGCTCGGCTATCTGCGCCAGTCCGGCCCCGACGTGATGCAACGCCTGGCGCAGCTCGCGGCCGACTTCAACGCGGGTCACGACCTCGCGATGCTCGGCGCCTACACCGAGCACCTCGGCCACGTCCCGGACGAGCTCCGGGATCTGGCGCGGCAGCTGGGCATCGACGAGGAGAACGCCGGCCCGCTGATCTTCCTGGCCCACGAGATGCAGCTGACCGACCCGATGCGGCTGGGCGTTCTCGGGCCGGAGCTGCGGGCCGCCACGTCGGTCATCGCCGCCCGCCCGGAGGGATTCCAGGCGGTGCCCCCGAGCGACGCGTGGGGCTTCCTGCTCAGCGAGGGCACCTGGTGGACCGATGTGCACCAGCAGCTGGTGGCCAACGGCGTGATCCCAGCCTTGGACCCGGCGAGCGTCGCCAGGCACCTGGCGACGCAAGGCCGTCGGGCTCTGGCGAACGACCCGGTCTTCCACGGCTTGCGGACGTTGGTGTCGCACGGCATCCGAGTGGGCGCGCTCGCGCAGTTCCGGGAGTACTACCTGGAGCAGACCGGTCGGTCGATCACCCCGGAGGACTGGACTTCCGGAGAAGTGACCGACCTGCTCGTGCGATGGCGCCACGACGTGGGACCGGATTGGCGCGACGGCGAACTCGCTCAAGCCCGGATCACGGACGGATTCCGGCCCGGCCCGCGCGACACCGAGGCGTTCCAGAACCTCTGGGATGGCAACGAGTTGCGCCGTGCCAGGTTCGCGGTCGCGCAGTTCCTGCTCGGCGGTGTCCCGTCGATTCCGGAGCACCTCGACGCGTCCGATCTGGAGCTTGCGGCGGCGCACCTGGCGGCCTTGAACGGCGTGGTCGCCGCGTATCCGGATTTCCAGGCCGACCTCCGGCAGCGCCGGCCGCTCGCGATGCTGGTGGAAGCCTTCATCAACAACGGCGTGCGCCGGTTCCCGGTGTTCACCGGTGGCGAGGTGTCGGCTGCCCTCCGGTGGGAGGGCTGGCTGGGAGATCTCCAGGCTGGGGCCGAAGTCAGCCTGCCGACCAGCGCGTTCGCCGCACCGGACACGACCGAGGCGACCAACACCGTGGTGTTCCGGCCCGCGCCCGGGCACGCCTGGCAGTCGGCGCACCTCGTCCGGGACGGCGGGGTCGGGATTCCCGCGGGCAGCCGCTTCCAGGTGGTGTCGACCGACGACGGGCAGGTGGTCCTGCAGGAGATCGCCCCGACCGTGGCGCACGACGACGCGGTGCAGGGCGCGGACGAGGTCGCCGGCCAGCAGCAGTCGGAGGGCCCGACTGGTCCGGCTCAGCAGCCGACGGACGGCGAAAACGCGTCGCAAACCGATGAGGTGGTGACCGAGAATCCCGAGACGACGCCCAGCGACCTGGAGACGAGCATCTGGGCGACGCTCACGCAGACCCCGGCATCTACCGAGGCGGACGATGCCGGGCCGTCAACGCCGATGGCGGCGACGAGCACCGAACCCGGGAGTTCGAGCCCGTGGGAGTCGCCGAAACCGCTGCTGTACGGCGGTAACGAGGCCGGTCAGGTCATGCGGTTCCGGACCGGCGATCGGGTGTTGCTCCTCGACCGCGTCGGCGCGGCGCACCTCGGCACCTGGTCCGAGGGCGAAGGCGGCCAGGTCACGCTGGAGTTCGCGCACCAGGGCAAGCGCTTCAACGAGGAGACCGATTCGGAGGAGCCGGCCCAGTACCGGGTTCATCTCACCTACGACGAGAACACCGGCGTTGCGGAGTTGAACGAGAACGCCAACGACCCGGACGCCGTACCGGGGGCACACCTCGAAGCCCGGACCGTCGGACGGGGAACGCGGAAGAAGTTCGCGGAACTCGAGCACGCGGTGTGGGAGAGCTGGGGCGAACCGCAGCTGCGGGGCGACCAGGTCGTCCAGACGAGCGTGGACGGGCAGTGGCGGCGGACCGCGCACGCGAACGGGATCGTGGAGATCGTCCCCGCCACCGGGAATCCGTCCAGGATGGTGGCCCGCCTGGAAGACGGCGCGTACCACTGGTACTCGGGCGACCCGGACAACGGCGGTCGGTACAGGTTCGCCACCAAGGTCGGCGTGCCGCAACCTGTCGAGTTCGAGCACCATCTGCCGACTCCGAAACGACCGGCCGACCTGCTGCAGGTGGCGGCCGTGGACCGGTCGATTGTGACACCGGAGTTCGTCGAGGAGATCTACCGCAAGATCGTCCCGCGCCCGCTGTTCCGCCAGGACCTCGCGATCTTGTTCCGCGTCGCGAGGCCTTGGGAAACGCTCGCGGCGGTCATCCGGCACGGGTTCCGGCCGAGGAACCCCGAGAACACCTACTCCAACGGGGACAACGTCGAGCTGCCGGAGTACGTGTCCGCGAACGAGTCGTCGATGTACGTGAGCACGACGCGGGCCGCGAACTTCATCAAGGGCGCCGACCAGGTGCTGCGGTTCTCGATCTTCGCTCCCGGCGGTATCTCGGTGAACCACACCATCGGCCTGGCCACGAGGTTCCACCACGAGCGCGAGGTCGCGTTCCCGCTGGGCATCCACCCGGAAGCCATTGTCGGCGTCGAGACCACCAAGGCGGGCTTCACGGACGGGGACGGCCGGAAGTACGCGCTCGGCGAGTTCGTGCTGAACCCGCGGTTCCTGGCCAAGCCGAGCGAGACGCTGACCGGGGGCGGAGAGCTCACCGGCGAGATGTGGGATCAGCTGGACCGCGAGAAGGGCAAGAACTGGGCGGAAGATCCCCAGAACTGGGAGAAGCTTCCTGACGCCAGGGAGAAGATGCCGGAGGTCGCCAAGCAGCTGATCGAAGTGGAGGTGCAGAGCTACGTTCGCGAGCGCCGGGTCAAACAGCTCCTGGACATCGTCGACCACGAATCCCTGAAGCGGTATGAGCAGCCCATCGCGGACGCGGTCTACAACGTCGACAACGCGCGCTTCAACGAACTGCTCGGAAAGCTGCGCGCGGAGCTCCGCGCACGAAGCGACTGGGAGGCGACGCATCGGGAACTGGTCGCCCGGCTGGACGGTGGCGAGATCCTTCCTGAGCTGTCGGACGCGGTGCGCGAGATCGCGGCAGAGGCGGGCCTGCGGCTGCGGATGGCCATTGGTGAGAACCCGGCGCGGCCTCAGTTCGACAAGCACCGGGCGATGATCGGAATGGTGCTGGCGGACAGCGGTGAGCAGGCGGCGAAGGATTTCGCGGCGGGCCTGGTGAAGTTCACCGATTCCTACCCGATGCCGCAGGGCTTGCTCGGCGGAGTGCCCGGGCCGTTCGAACGGAGCGCCGGATCTTCCAGCAACGCCGCCGGGCCGTCCACGTCGAAGGCGGAGACGAACACGGCGACCGATTCCGCGGCGAGCCAGAACCACGATCCTGCGGTGGAAGAACGCCGCTCGCAGCGGGAGCAGATCGCGGATGACGAGGTCGTGGGCCTGGTGAACCTGGAGATCAAGGCGTTCGTCATGGAACGCGAGGCCGCCGGGGCGGACCCGTCCGAGGTCGAGTCCCACCTGCTGGGGCTCCGCGAGTCGCTGCAGTCGTTCCGCGAACGACTCACCCAGGCGCTGATCGATTCCAAGTCCGAGCCCGATCCGAGGAAACTCGCGCAGATCTTCAAGGAACTGCGCGCAGCACTGCGAGCGGACGAAAGCAGCGGAAGCACCGAGTCCACGTTCGGGACTGGGCAGTCGGCGTCGGAGGACTTGGATGCGGAGGCGAACCGGCGGATCGCGAAGGGCAAGATGCCCATGCGTCTGCTGGACGCGGCTCGTGAGCGTTACGCGCAGATCATGCAGGAGATCGCGGAGGCTGCCCCGACCGAGACGCACGACGATGTGGCGCAGAGCGCGGACGAGGTCGACGTCGGCCAGCAGCAGTCGGAGGGCCCGACCGGTCCGGTTCAGCGCGAGGCGAAGCTGCGCGGCGGCTCGCGGGACGCGTGGCAGTCGCCGGGCGGATCCGGCTCCGAGGTGACCGGCGCTCCGGCCGAGTCGTCCGGTTCCCGAAGCCCGCAGCACACCGACATGAATGTCGATGCCGTTCCGGCGTACGCCCAGGTCGACGGCTTGTCCCGGTACGGGTTGGCAGACGAGGATGCGAGCACCTTCGACTCGCTGTTCAACGCCGATGACTTTGCCGAAAGTGGGTACTCGATCGGCAACTGGACGATTCGTGGTCAGTCGATCGACGACCTCCACTTCTGGGGCGCGGTTTCCCAGGACGGCAGGTGGATCGGGGTCGTGTCCGACCAGACGGGCTACCCCGTGTGGCACTGGTACGAGCTCGACAAGGGCTTGGTGACCACCACTCAGTTCTTGATGGGCGGCCCGACCAGAGCAGAACTGGCGGTAGTGGAGAACTCGTCGGCGACACCGCCATCATCGGTCGATTCCGGTGAGCAGCACGATCCTGTTCCGGACCCCGCCGCTGTGCTGGGCACTGATCAGCACGGCTTGCAGCGTCCGCCGTTCGGTGGGGCGGAGAACCACCTCCTGCACCAGGACGACATCTCCGGGGGTTTCGCGCAGACCGAGCCCGGTATCACCGCGCACCGGTGGTTGAACGACCATCCGGCCTTGGTGCTGGACTACGGACTCCTGCCCAGGGACCCAGGCCGCTCCGACTCGCTCAAATTCCACGTCAACGGACTCGGCTACACGCAGTTCGTCTCGACCACGATCGATCCTCGCTACCAGCACGACGATCGCCGCTACGGCTACACGATCCGCGCGTCGAAGCCCGGGATCGACGTCCGGAAAACCTTCGGCGCGCGCAACATCGAATGGTTCGCCTTGGAGCGGGAGAAGGAGGTGGCCTTCCTCGGGCCGATTCCGCCGCAGGACATCGTCGAAGTCATCGAGATGGTCCGCGGCGGCTATGGGTGGGAAAAGCACGTCGTCTGGACGCTGAACGGCGATGCCACGGACAAACCTGCGATTCGGGACCTGCGACCGGACTCGGCCGAGGAAGCGATGACCCTCGCCAAGCAGATCGTCGACATGGAGGTCCGGGCTTACAAGGCCGAGCGGCGGGCCACGAGGTCGGTGTTCATGGTGGACGACTCGCAGCTACCGCGGTGGGTGAACGACATCGCCGACGCCTTCCAGCGCGGTGCCGGGGAAGAAGTCGATCAAACCCGAAAGGCGCTGCGCGACGCGCTGCACGGAAAGCGAACTGCCGCCGCGGAGTCGTCGCAGGGCGCAGGCAAACGGGCACGCCTCGACGGCGGATCGCCTGCCACCAGGAATGTCTCATCGGGTGCCGGATCTTCCAGCAACGACGCCGGGCCGTCCACGTCGAAGGCGGAGACGGACACAGCGACCGACCCTGATTTCGCGCTCTCCGCCCGAGAAGACCCCGGATCGTCGAACGACGAACTGCACCCGCTGGTCGCCCTGGGGCTGGCGCCGGAGCGGATCAGCTACATCGGGAACGAGTTCGAGCAGCTGGCCCGCGGTGGCTCGCTGGAGCACTACTCGCGCGAGATCGCCGGCCTGCCGGGGGTCCGCGAGGCGCTGGCGGCCATCGACAACAGCATCGACAGCCTGTCCGAACCCGAGCGATCTAGGCTGCGTGCCTGGATCGACGACGCAGTGCTGGCGGCGTCGCTGGTGCCGGTGCGGGAAACGGCGCGCGGTGACCTGACCGAGCTGGACCACACCGCGATGCTGCAGCGGCACGAGGTGCGGACGCTGACGCCGGACCGCCTCGAAGAGGTGCTGGCGGAGATCGCAGTACGGCTTGGGGCGAACCAGAACCCGTTCACGGAGGCGGATTCGGCCCTGTTGGACTCGGAATACGACCCGGGCGCGCCGCTCGTGCGTCGGCTGACCGAGGTGTCCTTCATCAACCTCGACCCAGGCGCGCGTCCGAGGCTGCGCGAAGACGAGCTCTTCAAGAAGCTGCTGGAAAGCGAGGAGGCGCTCCTGGACTCGCTGTTCGCCGCCAGTGGGCACGACGAGCAGCACTACCTGGCGACCTGCGTCAGCGCCTCCCTGAACGCCCAGGCGATGGCCAAGACACCGACCATCGCGGGCCTGCTGTTGGTGGGCCGCGACTTCAGCGCGCAGATCCGCAACATCATGCGGAGCGCCAAGGAGAGCAATACGCCGCCGAAGTGGGCGGCCGTGCTCGACGAACACGATCGACTGTTCGGGCGCACGATCGGCGATCTGGTGACCCATCGCCTCAACGAGGCCGACACGACCTTCGGACAGCTGCAGAGGCGCGCGCTGGACCTGGTCGAAGCCGGTCGTCGCGACCCCGAGGCGTGGGCGGAGCTGAGCCGCGAGTGGGGCCGGGCTATGCAGAAGCTTTCTGTGCTTCTCGATCTGGACACCGGCAAACGCACGGAAATCCAGGTCCTGACCAAGAAGCTCTTCCCCGGGCAATGGACCCGAAGTTTCGCGGCGTCGGTGTTGCTGATGCTGTTGGACCGTCCGTTCCGGCGGTTCGCCGCGATCAACGACATCATCTACCGCAAGGCGCTGCAGCGGACGGTCTACGATGCGGGACGAGGAGGCCAGGAAAAGAAATTCACCGACTGGCACGGCGAACTCGGCCCGGAGGAGTGCTGGGCCCGGGTCCGTCGGGGCGGTGGCGTGCAGGTGGGGATCTTCGGGCATGTGCTGTACGTGGACGCCGTCCAGCGGGACGGCAAGCGCGCGTATGTGGCGTACGACCCGGAGAAGAGCCACCCCGATCACTACACCCCGGATGCGTTCCTGAAGTGGGCCGATAAGCAGAATGCGAAGGTCACCCTGATCGACCCGCCCATCCGTCCCTACAGATGATCGCCGGCGCGGCGGATCTGCAGGTCGTCTCGTTACTGCGGGAGACCGACCCGGAGCGCAGAGAGCAACTGCTGACCGAACTCGACCGCGCCGCGAGTTTCGGCCATACCTACCCGAATCGCGATGGTGCTTACCGGAAGATCACCGAAGGCCCGCAGCTCGGCCGCACCGGATACGGCCGATCAGGTCAGCAACTTGCAATCTTCAGCACGATTTCCGGTCGGCGCCACCGACGTGGCCTCGAGCAGGAAGGGATTGGCATGACTGGAGCGCGTCCTTGCCCGAAGAGGCAGGGCTGGCTTTCCCAGTCGGACCCGGTCTGGCGGGGCGAGAGGTCACCGCTGCCACCACCGTGAACGATGGTGGCAGGTGGCGGAGGTTTCCACGGCGGCGATGAATTGGACGAGCGGCAGCGTGGCCGCAGGAGGGAGGCGTTGGTGATCGGTGATCCGGTGCTGCCGGACGAGGACCGGTGGGTGTTCCTGATCGACCCGGCGTGGCAGGAGCAGGGCGGCGATCCACAGCGCCCGCCCCGCGAGGCCGTGGTGGGCGGCTGGCACGTCGAAGCGGACGGCACGACCGGCCGCTTCCACGCCAACCCCGACTACGTGCCGTCCACGCCGAATTCGCCGACGGACCCGGTCGACGCCACGTTGCGCCTGGTGAACAAGGGCGAGGCGGACGCCGACGCGCTGCTGGCAACGCTGCGCGAAGCGGCGTTCGGGATCGCCGTCGACGAGGATCAGAACCCGGTGATCGCGCCGGCCCCGGACGGCGTGGCGTCGATGCTGGTCACGACGTCGCCCGCGCACCGGAAGCGGGTGCAGGTCGAGGGTTGGCGGGAGGCGACCGCCGCGGAGCTGGCGGACGCGCTGCCGGAAGAAGGGGTCGATGTGCTGATCAACCCGGGCTCGCCCGCTTCGATGCGCCTGCTCGCGAGCGCGCTTAGGCGCGCGGTGGGGTAAGCGCGCGTCCCGGTATGGGTTACTTGAACCGATGCCGGGGACCGGGAACTCTGTTGGTAGGCACTTGAGGTTTGGGGTTCGGGATATGGAAGATCAGGACCTGGCGCGGCACGAGCTGCTGTTGCGGTTCTCGCCGATGCTGCCCGACGACGTGGTGTGGCAGGCGCGGCAGTGGTTGGCCGCCGGGCAGTGGTCGCACGCCGTGCGGTTGATCGCTCAGGTGTTCCTCGACTGGGGCCAGTCGTTGCCGCCGGAGACTCGCGAGACCCTGCTGGACGGCGTCGACGAGGCGACCGCCGCGCGGGTCGCCCTGCTCGAGGACGGGGTCGACTTCACCCTGGTGACCTGGGACTTCTGGGCGGAGCGGGAAGGTGACGCCGACGTCGCCGAGACCTGCGCCGCGACGGTCCGGGAGTACCTGGAGTCCCAGCCCGGCAAGCACACCGCGTGGCAGGTGTGGCGGCTGCCAGAGGGCGGGGAAGAACGAACCGCGCGGCCGATCCACCTGGTCGAGACCGAGAAGGGCCTGCACCCGCACCTGCTGGCCGCCGAGCTCGCGGACCGGCTCTGGAAAGCCGGGCTGGCCAGCCCGCAGGTCGAGGTGTTCCGCTCGGAAAGCCCGCTCGACCCCTTCTACCACGCACCGGCGCTGGTGCAGGGGCGGGAGATCTACGGCGTCGGGCCACAGCCGACCATCGAGCTGGCGCAGTTCGACGAGGAGAGCGAAGAGCGCGAGCCGGCCGGAGCCGAACGCGACGGGCAGATCGCCTACCTCAACTCGGCGGAGCGGCTGACCGACGACGACGACCTGGTCCCCGACGTGCTCGCCGATGGCGAGGAGCCGGTCGTCCCGATCGGGCTGCGCACCGATGGCAGTTGGATCTGGTCGGATCTGACCACGTATTACCTGGAGAAGCACGGCATCGCCCTGCCGCCGGGACTGCGGGCGCACATCGCCGAATCCGGTCCGGAGGCCCGGGTTCCGACCCGTCGCGAGTGGGTGGCGATGGTCCGCATGGAGAACGCGGAGCAGCCGACCGACGGCTGAGCCTTCGTGTTGATGGGCGCCCTTCGCCGGTTCGGCCGGCGGCGGGCGCCCTTTCACTCGGCGGGGACCGCGCCGGTGCGGTTGTACTCGAGGACCGCGTCGAGGTATTCCGTTACCGCGTCCCGGTTTCTGGTCAGGCACCTGATCCGGTCCGTCATCCGGTCCCGCTCGTGCTCCAGGGTCGCGATCATCTCCGCCGTCGCGTCCGGGAAGTAGATGACGCGGGGTTTGTCCAGGCACGGCAGGATCTGCTTGATGATCCGCGTCGGCAGCCCCGCGTCGAGCAGCCCGCGGATCTGCATCACCCGGTCCACGTTGTACTCGGCGAATTCCCGGTAGCCGTTGGGGGATCGGTCGGCGACGATCAGCCCCTGCTCCTCGTAGTACCGGATCAGCCGCCGCGAAGTGCCGGTCCGCTCCGAAAGTTCCCCGATGCGCACGCCCAACTCCCGAACATCGACACGCATGTGACGGCTGGATCCTAAGCGCGGCCCGCCCGCTGCGGGGCGTACTGGAAGCCGCTGCGGTACTCGCTCGGAGTGGTCGCCAGTTGGCGGCGGAAGGCGCGGATGAGGGTGTCGACCGTGCCGAACCCGCAGGTGGTGGCGATGCGTTCCAGGGTGGCGTCGGTCGTTTCCAGCTGGTTGCGGGCGATTTCGACGCGGGCGGATTCGATGTAGGCGGTCGGTGTCATGCCGAGTTCCGCCTTGAAGATGCGGGCGAGCTGGCGTTCGGAGACCCGGGCGTGTTCGGCGAGGTCGGCGAGGCCGATGGGCCGGGACAGGTTGCCGGTGATGTAGTGCCGCAGGTCCTCGATCCGGCGCGTGGTGGAGACAGGTTCGAGGGGCACGGAGAACTGGCTCTGCCCGCTGGGCCGCTTCAGGTACATCACGAGATGGCGGGCCACGCGCAGCGCGACGGGCTCGCCGAAGTCCTCGGCGACCAGGGCCAGGGACAGGTCGAGGCAGGAGCTGATGCCCGCGCCGGTCCACACGGCGCCGTCGCGGATGAAGATCGGATCGGCGTCCACGATGACGGCGGGGTGGTCGGCGGCCAGTTGGCGGGCGGTCGACCAGTGCGTGGTGGCGCGCTTCCCGTCGAGCAGGCCCGCGGCGGCCAGGATGTGGGCGCCGACGCACACGGAGGCGATGCGGCGCGAGTTGCCGGCGAGCTGCTCGACGCGGGCGGTGACGTCCGGGTCGGTCAGCGCGGTCACGCGCCCGTCGGCGTCGATGCGCACCGAGCCGGGCACCAGGAGGGTGTCGATGCGCTGGCCGCTCACCTCGTCGAACGTGGTGTCCGGCAGGACGCGCACGCCCGCCGCGGTGGTGACCGGATCCGGGGTCTCGGCGGCCAGGAGCACGCGGTAGCCGGTGTCGGTGTCGACTTCCCGCTGCAGCAGGGCGAACACCTCCGGCGGGCCGGTGATGTCCAGCAGGTCGACGCCGTCGAAGACGACGATGACGATGAGCCGCTTCAGCGCGGGCACGGGCTCTCCCTCCGCGCGATGTCCAGATCTGCAAGTCGGGCGTCATTGCAGACACCACGGCCCGATCGTAGCGTCGATCACGTAGGCGCCGCCAGGGCGCCGAACGCTCTCGAAACCCCATCCGAGGAGGGCTTTTCCCATGGCTGCCACGACGCTGCGCGAGCTCAACGGCTTCGGCGGAACACCGGCGACCCCCGCCGACGCCACGCTGATCCTGGTCGACTACCAGAACACCTACACCCGTGGCGTGATGGAGCTGGACGGTTGGCAGGAGGCGCTGGATTCCGGCGCGGCGCTGCTGGCTCGGGCGCGTGAAGAGGGGGCGCCGGTGATCCACGTCGTCCACGACGGTGGTGCGGGCACGCCTTACGACATCCGCGCCGAGATCGGCCAGATCCACCCCAGCGTGGCGCCGGTCGACGGTGAGCCCGTCGTGGTGAAGCACGCGCCGAACAGCTTCCACGGCACCGACCTGGAGCAGAAGGTCGCGGCCACGGGCCGCGAGAACGTGATCATCGTCGGATTCATGACGCACATGTGCGTCACCTTCACGACCGAAGGTGCGTTCCTGCGCGGCTACTCGCCCACGGTCGTCGCGGACGCGTGCGCCACCCGGCCGCTGGCGGGAGCCGGGGTCGAGCTGTCCGCCGAGCAGATCCACCACAGCGCGCTGGCGGCGATCGAAGACCTCTACGGGGTCGTCGTGGCGAAGGGCTCCGCCCTGAAGTAGCAAGCACCGCCAGGTAGGCCCCGTGAGTGTTGTGGGGTGCCATAGCGCCCCACAACACTTACGGCCCGGATTCCCAATTTTAGGCAAAATCGGAAACCCACCCGCGCGGTCCAGAAGCGCCCAATTTTAGGCAAAATCGGGACCCGACCTGTCCCGGCCCGGCGGGTTCAGGGCTTCCCAATTTTAGGCAAAATCGGGACGGACTCAGGGCTTCAGGAGGCGGGGTGGCCGGTCGGCGCGTTGGGGAGGGGTGTCGCGCCGACCGGCCCGCAGGGCCCGTCCACCGCAGGTCGGGGGCATCGGCGGCCGGGCCCGGGTCTGGTGCCGTCAGAGGCGCCGGAGGGCGTCCAGTATTCGGCGCTGAACCTCCAGCGACGGCGCCTTTTCGGCGTCTGATGTGGACGGTGGTGGTGGCTGGGGTTCGCGGAGCCGGTGTCGGCCACCTTGTTCTCGTTGTTGTCGCTCGGCTTCGACGTGCGCGATGAGTTGCCACACCGTCAAAGCACCTTCGCCGCCTCCGGCGTGCTGCGGGCGGTAGGACTTCCAGCAGGTGATGATCAGGTAGAGCGCGGCAGTGCCGGTGATCCCGGCGATTCCGGGAAGCATGGCCAACACGTCACTTGGTCCTCTCGGTAGCCGGGGTGTAGAGGGTTCGGGCTATCCGGTGTGCCTCGACGTCACAGTCACCGCACGTAGACCACAACCACGCGAGCTCGGAGTTGTCTGCCGACAACTTCTGCCGACACAGCGTCGATACGGAAGTCCCGGTCGGATAAGCCAAAGCGGCATCCGGCCGCCGATCGGTACTCGCATGCCGCAGCCCAGCAGCCGGAACCCAGTGGAAGGGATGGGCTCGGTAGAACATGGAAGCCTCCTCTAGATCATTGCTGCATGCATCAGTATGTGATGCATGCAGCACAGCTCGCCATGCCTCGATAGGTTGATCTCTCCATGCCGATCTGAGCACCGCTTACGATTGCTGCATGGCAAGCAGCGCTGACACTCCGCGCGCACGCGCTTTGGGAGTGGAGCTACGGCAGGCACGCGAGCGGCGCGGCTACTCGACGCGCAAGCTTGCCGAGATGATCGAACGCAGCAGTTCGCATATCTCCCGGTGGGAAAATGGCAAGCTCATCCCCAGCGAAGCCGACACCGCCACCGTCCTGGCAGTGCTGGGCGTCAACGGTGCCGACCGCGATCGACTCCTTGAACTAGCTCGCGACGCGCTCGATCCGAATTGGGTGGCTCCGGGCATCGACAAGCAACTCGCCGCATTGACGGAATACGAGCGCACCGCCCAAACGATCATCAACATCGAGCCGCTGATGATCCCAGGCCTGCTGCAGACCTACGACTACGCGCGTCACATCATGGTCGCGTACGGCCAGACACGCGGGGAAGCGGAGCAGCGCGCAACACTCCGGATCGGCCGACAGCACGTACTTACCGATACACCGCCGAAGCAGCTGGTCGCCATCGTTGGCGAATACGCGCTTCGCTATTCCGTATGCCCTGACGACGTGATGCTGGAGCAGCTGCGCCACCTTTTGAAGATCTCCGAGCTGGACAACGTGGCGCTCCAAGTCCTCCCGATGGGCCGTCCGGCTGCTGCGGTGCTGAGCGGCCCGTGGGCACTTCTTGAGTTCTCGCGGACGAAACCAGTGCTGCATCTCGAGCATTTCGGTTCGTCGGCGACGATCACTGACGCGAAGACGTTGAAGATTTACAGAGGTGCAGTAGATACGCTGCGCGGGCTGGCGATGAGCCCAGAAGAGACCGCAGCGCTCATCGCCGATGTCATCAGATCCAAGGAGACGGCATCATGACGACACCGCACGCCCCCGAAGGCTGGCGAAAGTCGAGGTTCAGCGGCGGGCAGACGAACTGCGTCGAAGTTGGCCGAATCAGCGATGGTGCTGCCGTACGGGACAGCAAGAACCGTGCAGCAGGGCACTTAACCACCGACCGCGCGCAGTGGTCGGCGTTCATCGGCGCCGTCAAGGACGGCCGGTTCGAGCGCTGAGGCGGCTGGTCGTTCCCGGTCGATGAACGTTCTGCCTGGTTGGGACCCGTGTGCATTTTGTGCTGCTATAGCGACACAAAATGCACACGGGTCTTCTGGCGCCGGCGGCTAGCGGTTCAGCGCTTCGATGGTTTCGTCGGACCAGGCGGTCCAGTTTTCCTTCGGGGTTTCCGGGAGCTTCGGTGGCTCCGACGAAGTCGGGATCGGATTCGGGTGGGACGGGTCGGGCTGGGACGTGTTCTTGTCCCGCCACGGGAGGTTCAGGGCTTTGTCCAGGTAGACGCCCGTCGATGTCGAGAACTTCCCTTGCGGGTTGTACGCTCCCCTCCCCGCGTCCACCGCTCCGATGAGCGCTCCGTTCTCCGCCCCGTACACCTCGTCCCCGCTCGCGCCCGATGCGGCGTCCTGCGCCGCTGCTTCCGCCGCGCCGACGGCCGAGCCCCAGGCCGCGAGCACCGGCAGGTTCGCTCCGAACCTGGCCGTTGCGCCTTTCCAGGTGTTCGCGGCCGATCCGTCGAACAGGTGCGTACTGGGCACCTTGCCGTTGAGCGCCTTCGCGCCGCCGACCTTGATCGTGTTGCCCAGCGCTCCCGCGCCGATGCCGACCGCTCCACCGACCGCTCCGTTCTGCGCCGCGATCGCCAACATCCCGTCGTCGAAGCTTTTCCGTTTCCCCTGGCAGATCTGGATGAACTGCGCGAAGAAGGTGACCCCGACCTGGTCGAACACCGAGCTCGCCACGTGGGCGGCCACCTCGGTGATCGCCTTCCGCTGAAACGCCGTGAGCGTCGTTCGGGTGGCGGCCGTCCTCGCCGGGATGAGGGCCGTCGAGGAGCCGAAGGTGACCGCCGCAGCGGCGATCAGCGCCGCGATATCGAATGCCAGGATGACCAGCAGCTGAATGATGATGATCCGCAGCGTCTCGATCTCCAGCGCCATCCCGTCCAGCGCGTTGGCGAAGCCGGAGGCGGCCAGAACCATTTGCCGCGCATAGCCCTCATCGTCGAGGAACGGCGCGATGAACGCGCGGAACGACTCCGCCGTCTCTCCGGTCAGTGCGAGAGCAACCTGCCCCGCACCCTTGTTGACCAAATCGACGGTGCTGTTCAGGTGCTCGGCGACGTCGCGCCAGCTGGTGGCCATCGCCCGCAGATCGTCCGGGTTGCCTTCCGGCCAGTCGTTGCCGACCAGCACCTCCAGCAGACGTTGGACATCGGGCGATACGTCAGTCGCGGCCATCGACCTGCCACCGCCGGGCGTGCTCGACGTTCTGCGCTTCGGTTTCGGCGAAGGTCCGCCCGACCGCGACGAGCCGGTCGGCGACGTCGCCGAGCAGTCCGGACAGCTCGTCCAGCGCCGCGCACGCCTGCTCGGCCGGATCCCGGTAGCCGCCGCCGCACGCCGCCCCGAGCGGATCACCGCCCCACGGCGGCAGGCCCTGTTCCGCGACTCGCGGCGCCTTTCCAGCTGCGCTTCCGGCAGATGCCGCGGCGGCTTGGAACAACGCGACGGCACGCCGCAACTCGGTTTGGTCGACCGAGAGCACGCCGCCGACCGGTGTCCACGCTGGTGGCGCGGCCGAGTTCTACCCCGCTTGCGGGGCCGAGGTGGGGGCGTTGCGGTAGCCGCCGGTCGGACCGTCCAATGGGGAAAGGGCCATGCGCCAAGATCAACCGATCCGGCCCGTTCCGCGCCACAGTTCGCCCGGAACCCTTGCGCGATCTGAACGCGCAAGAACGACTTCGCCGAAGTACCCGTCCCTTATTCGGTTACTTGTCGGGCCGCTCGATCTTGACCAGGCTCAATGTCCGGGGCCCGGGCGTGATCGGCGTGTCGGGTGAGACGGCTCCGCAGCGCGAACCGCACAACCCCGAGCCGGCGGGAGCGGCTGGAAGAGACTCGACCGATGGGAAGCGAGAGATGAGCCCGAGCGGCAGCAAAGATCAGTCCACCGAGGGCGACCACCCCTGGGAGCAGGACAAGTACTACGGCGCGAGCGAGAACGGCGTCGCCTACCTTGCCGATCGCGAGCTGCGGACGTCCAACGCGGACACCGAGATGATGCCCGCCATCAAGACGTCCGCCCTGGCCGAGCCGGTCGCCGATGCCGGCACCGGGCAGGCCACGGCGGTCGAGGCCGAGGCTGCGACCGCGACGGCCACCAAGGCCACGCCCGTCGCCGCCGCCAAGACCGCGAAGACGGCGAAGACCGCCGACGTCCCGTCGAGTCCCGGAAACCGCGTGTCCAAGCCGGTGGTGGCCGCCGCGGCCGTGGCCGGTCTGGTGCTGCTGTCCGTCCCGGTGCTGATCGCGGGCCTCCTCCCGAACGACGACACCCCCACGCGCGCCCTCCCGAATCCGGCGGCCTACGAGGACGACGCCCAGGCGCAGTCCGGTTTCATCCCGGGCATGGCGCAGGAGCAGCCGGTCCCGCCGCCGGGCCTCCCGGCCGGCAACCTCGTCCCCGGACCGCCGCCGGGCAGCCCGAACAACGGCGTGCCGGTGCATCCTCCGGCCGGCGGGGAGATCCCGCGCGGCGAGGTGCAGCCCGCCGTCCCGGCCGACCCCGCGCGCACCGCCGCCCACCCGGTCGTCTTCTCCGGCTTCGCCGGGCCCGGCTGCGGGAGCGGCAGCTTCAGCCGTCCCGGCTACTACGCCAACGGCAACCAGGGCTGGCTCAACAGCAGCGGAGCGCACGCGGCGGACGGTTGCGACGGTTCGTACTCCTCGCTGCCGATGTCGGGTGACCCGAACCGGGACGGTGACAACTCCGCGGTCTGGCGGTTCACTACCGGTGACGTCAAGCAGGGCAGCTGCCAGGTGTCGGTGTTCGTCCCCCGCGGCGACCTGATGCACGTCGGCGGTGACCCGAGCTACTACACCGTCTACCAGGGCGATGAGACCAAGGGCCCGTCCGGTGACTTCCGGGTCTTCCAGGCCAACCGGCAGGGCAGCTGGGTCGACGGCGGACGGTTCGCGGTCACCAGCGGACGGCTGACCATCAAGCTGCACTCCCGCGGCAAGGACTGGACCGACAAGGGGCCCACCTACGCGCACCACGCGGCGGCGCAGATGAAGATCGACTGCAGCGCCTGACGAAAGTCGGCGCATTCAGGAGGAAACCGTGTTCGTTTGGGACCAAGGCGTGATCATGCCCTCCGAGATGAACGGATTCGACGAGCTCGACGAGATGTTCCTGCACCTCGCACCGGAAATGTCGGACAACCTCAGCGTTGCGGTTGCCAACCACCTGGACAACGGAGACGAACTCGCGGCCGCCCAGGCGCTCGCGGCGTTCGCCGAGCGCCGACAGCTCTCGGTCTCCCGGGCCGACCGGCGCACCCTGCGGGACGTGATCGAGTCGCACAACGGCGACCTGACCTGCATCGACCTGCTGGACGGCCGCGCAGGCGCGCGGCTGAACGGCGACACCAAGCTGCTGCCGGCCCTGCCCCTGCAGGCCCGGGACACCGTGCCCATGCGCACGGCGCCCCGCCCGCCCGTCGCGGACGTCGCCGCGGCGCAGACCGCCGTGCTGCCGCTGCCGGTCATCCGGCCGCTCGGCACCGGAGCGCACCACCGCTGGTGACCCGATCTCCCGGCCCCTCCCGCGGGCCGGGAACCGCGCTGCACCGCACACTCACTCCCGCGCCCAGAGTGTGCGGTGCAGTCGCGCATTACCGAAAGTGCGCGATCGATTACCGCGGGCGCGCGACCCTTACAGATTCTTACAAGGTCCGACTGACGTTTACAGACCGTTGGAATCTCTTCGATCTCGGCCATTCCGCAGGTAGCGTTCCTGGTGTCAGAGAGGCCGCGGGCTAGTCGGAAATTCCCTAGCCCCAACAATTCCGCCGAATCGCGACGAACAGTCGAAGACGTCTGTGCCGCGGCGCGAACCGGCGACACCGGGAGTGAAGAACGTTGCTGGTTCGTGTGCTGTCCGACGTGACCGTGTTCGCCGACCGCCCCGAGTTGCAGGAGAAGATCTCCAGGCTGCTCGACCAAGCCCCCGAGCGCCTGTCCGGCGCCTCCGACGTCGCGGTGCTCGCCCACGGCGGAACGCTCCCGGCGGACGCCCTGGTGCACTGCGTTTCGCGGCTGAGCCGCTCCTACCGGGTGCTCGTGGTGCTGCCGGAGCAGGCCGCCGCGCAGGTCCCGGAGCTGCTGCGGGCCGGCGCGCTGGGCTTCGTCGGCGACGGCTGCGACGACCAGGAGTTCTACGACGCGATCGGCGTGGTGGCGCGCGGCGCGGTGTACGTCGCGTCGGGTTCCCGGGCGGCCCTGATCGGCGGTGGCGCCCCGGCCGAGCCCGCGCAGCAGGTGCTCACCCGGCGCGAGCAGGAGGTGCTGCGCTGGATCGCCGACGGCTACACCCACTCCCAGGCGGCCCGGCGAATGGGCCTGTCCGGAGCGACGGTCGACACCTACGTCAAGCGGATCCGGGCGAAGCTGGAGGTCCGCAACAAGGCGGAACTGACCCGAAAGGCCATCGAACTGGGTGTCGTCCGAAGGGAACCCCTTCTAGCGGCCGCCTGATCCCCAGCCGATGCCTCGCCCGACGACGCCCCGGACACACCCCGCACGGCACCACCCAAGGTTCGGCCCGCAGTTTCAATTGAAACTGCGCCGGAGACCCGGCGCCAGGACCGGGACCTAACCGGCCAGCGGCAGGCTCGCGGTGAACTGGCAGCCGCCCTCGACGTTGCGGACGGCGACGCCGCCGTGGTGCGCCTCGATGATGCCGCGCACTATCGCCAGCCCCAGCCCGCCGCCGACGTCCTTGCCCGACGGGCGGGACGGGGTTCCCCGCCAGCCCGGTTCGAAGACCTTGTGCAGGTCAGCCTCCGGAATTCCGCCACAGGCGTCCGAAATGGACAGCACCGCCCGGCCCTCCGCCGCGTGCGCGCACACCGTGACCGCGCCGCCGGGGTGGGTGTGCCGGACGGCGTTGCTCAGCAGGTTCCCCAGCACCCGGTTGATCTGGCGGATGTCCACCCGGACCGCGACCGGCTCGATGCCGCCCGGCACCAGCCGCACGCCGCGGCTGCGGGCCTGCGGCTCGATCGCGGTCACCGCGTCGCTGATCAGGTCCGCGAGCGACACCGGCGTCAGCGACAGGGTCAGCGAGTTGGACTGGATGCGGGACAGGTCGAACAGGTCGCCGACGAGGTGGTCCAGCCGCTGCGTCTCCTGCAGGATCAGACCCAGGTAGCGGTCCTGGTCTCGGGCCATACCGTCCTGCAGCGCCTCGGTCATCGCCCGCAGGCCCGCCAGCGGCGTGCGCAGGTCGTGCGACACCCACGCGATAAGCTGCCGCCGCGACGCCTCCAGCAGCTGCTCCTGCTCCCGCGAGGCGGTGAGCGCCGCGCTGGTCGCGGCGAGCTCCTGGGTCAGCACGGCCAGCTCCGCCGAGCCGGACTGGGCGGGCGCCGCGAACCGGCCGTCCTCGCCCATGGTGCGGGTGGCGCGTGCGAGGTTCCGGCTGCCGTGCAGGATCCGCCTGCCGAGCAGCAGGCACAGCATCACCGACACCGCGGCCGTCGGGATGCACGCCAGCAGCACGGCGGTCATGCCGCGCACGGTGAACAGGTCGAGGAACGTGAGCACCACGAAGGTGAAGCCGATCGAGATGACGGTGATGACCGCGAGCATCATCATCATCACGACGAGCGAACCCCGCCGCAGGAACCACAGGATCCAGGCGCCGAGCAGGCCCACGGCCACCGAGCACCACAGCGATACGAGCGCGACGAAGATGAGGTCGTGCATGACCTTCGTTTCTGTTGCTGTCGACCAGGTGTTTACATCTGGTAAAGGTGCATCAGCGGCAGGTTCCCCCCAGATCGCGGCAAAGTATAGGCTATGAGCTGAAACGCGGTGTCCCTTTTGGGAACGTCGCCTTCCCCGATTTCTGGAGTAAGTGTGGCGTCGGATACTGATCGGAACGGGGGCGCCGGGTCGCCCGAGGACCGCTCTCTGGATTCGCTGCCGCCGGAACTGCGGCTCTACGTGCCGGCGGAGGGCACTCCCGTCGAATCGGCGAAGCCCGACGAGCCGTCCTACGAAAAGGTCCCGCTGGCCTCGCTTTCCGGCGCGGCGCGGCCGGAACCGGCGCCCGCCGCGGAGGTTCCGCCCCAGCGGGCCAAGGACGTCGGCCTGCCGTCGAAGGTTTCGCTGATCTCCCTCGCCGCCGCGGCGGTGATCCTCGTCTCCGTGCCGTTCGTGCTCGCGGTGCTGTTCTCGGGCGACGACGAAACCCCCGGGATGATCAAGGACGGCGTTCCGATCGACGCCGTGGAGGCGATTCCGGCGCATGAAGGCGCGGGAGACCCGGTGCCGGCACCGCCTGCGCAGCCCGAGCTGACCACGGGGAACGACGTCCCCCCGGCGCAGGGGGAGGAGCCCGCAGAGTCGGGGAAGGACCCGCTGCCGCAGCAGGATCAGCCGAAGGCGAGCGGGCCGAGCGGCGGGGGCGACACGCTCATCGCCGGGGCGGGCTGCTCGAACACCGCGACGGAGCAGTACCAGGCGGTCGGCTACCACACGAACGGCAGCAAGGGCTGGTACATCCGCAACGGCGGTGCCGCCGACGGCCGCTGCCGTGGCACCTTCGACGCGATGCCGATGTCCGGCGACCTGGACACATCCGGCCCCGACAACTCAGCGAAGTGGACCTTCGACGTGTCGGGCAAGGTGACGACCGGCACCTGCGCGCTGTCCGTCTACATCCCGAACGACAGCAACCGCCGCAACGTCGGTGCGACCAAGGCGCACTACTCGATCTTCAACTCGTTCGAGCAGGGCGCGGCGAACGTGATCGGCGTGCGGGACATCAACCAGGTCACCAACCTCGGCAGGTGGGTGGACCTCGGGTCGTACAAGATCACCCAGGGCAAGATCTCGGTGAAGCTGCACGACCGGGGCGAGGACTACGCGGGCGGCGCGGACGGCGAAGGCGCCCACATCGCGTCCACCCAGGTCCGAGCCACCTGCACCCCGGCCTGACGCGGCTACACCGCCACCAGGCAGCCGTCCCGCGCTCCTTGTTGGCCCCGCGCGAGGAGTCGCCCTAATTTTGCGGGAGTTGGAACCGGAAATGGTTGCCACCGTGGAGAATCCAGGCAACCTTCTGTCCGCTGTGGACGAATGCGCTCCCGATGTCGCAGCGGTGGACGTCCGGATGCCGCCGACGTGGCGGCGCCGCGGGCGCGGAGGGTTCGGCCGCGTCGCGGAGTTCATGGAGGCGCTGCACTGAGTGGGCGGCGATCGACCGCGCCGACCGGCGCGGGACCGCGGTGGTGCGCTTCCTGGAGGACGCGAGGCGCGTGCAGTCGGGGCGCGACGGCAAGAGCCGTCGCGCCCCGATCTTGCTAAGCAGCCGGTTCCAGCACGAACACCGGAATCTCGCGGGTGGTCTTCACCTGGTAGTCCGCGTAGTCCGGATAAGCGGCGACTGCGCGCGACCACCACAGCGCCTTCTCGTCCCCGGTGACCTCCCGCGCCACGTAGTCCCGGCGCGTCGGCCCGTCCTGCAGTTCGACGGTGGGGTTCGAGAGCACGTTGTAGTACCAAACCGGGTGCTTCGGCGCCCCGCCGAGGGAGGCGACGGCGGCATAGGTGCCGTCGTGCTCCACGCGCATCAGCGGGGTCTTGCGGAGCTTGCCGGACTTGTTGCCCTTGGTGGTCAGGACGATCACGGGCAGCCCGCGCAGCGTCGTGCCCTTGGTACCGCCCGAGCCTTCGTACTCCTCGACCTGCTTGCGCACCCACTCCGTCGGGCTGGGTTCATATTCGCCGGTCAGCGGCATTGAAGCGCTCCTAAAGTCGGCGTCAACGGCGCCGGTGGAACGCCCCCGTGGAGGTCCCTATTCCCCTGCCGCCGACCGGCGAACCCGCCAGGATCAGTCGAAGACGGTGACGCCCTGGGCGACGGGCTGCAGCGAGCCGACCTTCATCGACTTGATCGGGAACTCCGCGTAGAGCCCGCCGTTCCCGGTGTTGGTGCCGTCGGTGCCGAAGATGGTGGCGTTCACCGCGTCGCTGGCGCCCGGCACGCCGACCTGGAAGCCGGTGGCGACGAAGGTGTTCGAGTCACCCGTGTCGCCGAATTCGATGAGCACGCCGGCGAAGCCGGTCTCGCCCGGGGCGAGGCTGAAGTCGGTCGGGCTGCCCGGGATCTCGACCTGCTGGGTCGGCGCGTCGATGGTGCTGTTGGACATGTCGAGCGGCGTGACCGTCGCCCAGCCGTTCAGGTCGCAGGTCTTCTGCGACTTGTTGGTGAGGGCCATCAGCAGGACGCCGGGGCGGTCGGGCTGGACGTTCAGGTCGACCTTGAAGTCGCTGGAGGTGCACTTGGCGCCGGTGGTGCGCTGACCGCTGCCGGTCGCCTGGCCACCGGCCGTCGTGCCGGCGGAGGGCTTGCCTTCACCGGCGGGCTTGCCGGGCTGGAACTCCCCGGGGGCGATCCCGGCGGCCGGCGCGGAGGCGTCCGCGTTGCCCTGCGTGTTCTGCGGCGCGGCAGCCGGCTGGCCGCATCCGGCGAGCAGCAGGGCGCCTCCGACGAGCCCAGAGATCGCGCCGAGCGTCCGAGTCCGGTTGAGCAGCATGATGTCCCCTTCGCAAAGCTTGTTCGTTCCCCTTTGCCTCGAAAGACGTGTGCCGCCCGCCGAGGTTGTCAATGAGCTGAAAGAAGTTTTCAAACCTCGTTGACCTGCAGTGATGTAATCACACGGTCACGCTGCGCCCGGAGCCGGGCGGCAACGGGTGAAGCGCCCGGGCGCTGAACGCAGGCGTCTCGGACGGCTGCGGTGGCCACGGGCCGGAGCGGTGGGGAAACCCCTCACCGCAGCGCAGGAGGGGTGCGGATGTGACCTTCATCGGCGAAGAAGCTGAGACCGGTACCGCACAAGATCGCCCGGACCTTGTAACCTTGTGCGCGCGGGTCGTTAGCTCAACTGGCAGAGCAGCGGACTTTTAATCCGCGGGTTCAGGGTTCGATCCCCTGGCGACCCACCAAAACCCCAGGTCACAGACCTGGGGTTTCGTGTTTGGTGGGGCCGGTTGCCAATAAATTGCCAATTTTCCTCAGCTGCCGCGTGGCGCCCACGACTCCAGAGCGTCGGCGCTCGCCCGGGACTCCTGCCCCCGGCCGAAGTAGTGATCTTGCGTCATGGACACCCGCGAGTGACCCAGCAGGTCCGCCACCTCACGAGCGATCAGCCCAGCGTCGGCCAGCAGGGTCGCGACTGTCTTCCGCAGCGTATGGAAGGTCACCCACTCGTACCCCGCGCGAACGCGAAACGGCTTCCACGTCCGGTTGGTGGGGTTCGCCGCACGGTGCACACGTCCTGGCGTCAAGGCTCGATGGTCAGGGCAAGGGCAGGTAAACCACGAGATACAGCACCCAGATGAGAAGGAAGACGACGGTGCCAGCCGCTGCTGCGGCAGGACGTCTTCGTTTCCGTTGCCCGGCTCGCCGGGTAGCGAGTTCGTGTGCACCGAAGGCTAGGAAGAGGACAATCCCCGCCACCAGAACGACCGTTGCGGCAGGACTGTGCTGCCAGCCCCACGCACTCGCTGCCACCACGCCAGCGAATAAGGCCAGCGCCGCCAACGCCAGGAGCGCCTCGCCGAGAACCTCACCAAGAAGCTCACCGACCCCTCGCACGACGCGCAGCGCCCCCATCACCACCGCACTGCCAATACGTGCTGGCCACCTATGCCAGCGGTCGGAGGAGTCGCGCCGGAGTTGTCGCAACGCACGCTGAGCCTGCCGAGCGCTACGTGCCTGGTTCGGCAGACCCTCGTTCGTACATCCTTTGGGATCAGGCACGGAACGCAGCATGCCCATGTCACGCCATCACTGACAATAAGGTTGCTTTCACTCTCAGCATGCCCCGCACTCAGTTTGCCGCGACACGCCCAGCTGCGCGGCCACCTACACGACCGGTTCACCACCGATCACCGTCCGATACCGCTGCTCGACAACCGACACCTCCCCAGCCTCCCGCCACGCGCCGCCCGCAAACGACACGCGACAGCAAAGCCGCTTACGGCCACTGTCAAGCATCAACTGGGATCAACCTGTCAAGCATCTACCGGGACTGCACACCACCTGCGCTGCGTGCGTGTTTAGACTTTCTCTACTTCATCAAGGGCGGCCCCTGCGGGGCCGCCTGCCTGCTGTATGCGAGCCATGACGAGGCCGCCGACCTTCCTGTATGCAAGCCCGGTCAAGCCGTCGATGGCCGGCCGGGCGTGCGGCTCGCTGCGCTCACCGGTCCCGGCCGGCCATCGACGGCGACCGGGCGCGAGCGGAAAGGTCGGCGGCCTCGTCATGGCGCGAGCGGAAGGCAGGCGGCCCCGCAGAAGCCGCCGAGATGGAGATCTGAACCTCGGATGTCCTGACTCCACTGGTCGCCTGGGCGAGCCATTGAGAAACGGTGCTGGGCCCGCTGCAAGGGTGGTCGCCTGCTTGTGGTTACGTGCGAAGAGCGAGGCAGTCAGTCCATCGGCAAGTCGAGCAGCGCAACGTGCCCCGGGCGCGCATGGAGCACATCCGGGGCACACGAGGACCAACGCCAACGAAGAACAACGGCAACTGACCGAAACCAGGCGGACGTCGACCAGCGAAGTTCGATCAGCGGCCGAGGTAGACGAGGCCACTTGATCGCCTTTGCAAGGCGGGGGTTAGGTTTCTTTGAGTCGGTTCCACTCCTCAAGGACACGGGCGCTTACGCTCTTCGCAGTCGACGCGCTCGCTGCGCCCGCGACCCGCTCTACAAGCATCTGAGCCACGTCGCGCATGTCCGTACCGGTGTCGTGTGACATCCCGGCAAGCAGCTCGAGTGCGTCGTGGTCATCGAGTCCGAAGGCCAGCTTCAGCATGCCCTTGGCCTGCTCGATCGCCGGATGGCCTTGAAGTGCCGCGTCGAGGCTGCCGAGGCTGTCGCGCGCCCTAGAGCTTCCCCACGGCTGCTGCTGGTCGGAGGTGTCGTGACCTGGCATAGGACCACATCCGATCTTCCTGATGTCCAGTATGTCACTGTCTGAGCAAACTGGGACCGACGAAACGCACCGGGCGCTGGGATTGGGGTTGGCGGATGCCGCGACCGCGCACCGGACATCGGCCGGACAATGTGGTCATCACTGCGCGCTCCGCGAAAGCCCCGGGTTTCGGGGTCTTGCAGGTGGCGTCCGAACACGTGTTCCCAGTATGAGTGGTTCCTCAGTACTACCAGTAGGCTGCCGTCGCCTGCTGGACGGGGTTGCTCGCTCGTGGTACTGATCGGCGGCCGGGCGAACAGAATCCAGTCATGATCGTTGGTGCACTTTTGGTGCACTTAATGATGTCAAACGACCTCAAGTGACCATCCAAACTGGACGTATCAAGTGGTTGATTTTCCTTGCTATGACAGGGATTGTCGTCCGTCGGCAAGTAATGACAAGCCTGATCTTTTAATCCGCGGGTTCAGGGTTCGATCCCCTGGCGACCCACCAAAACCCCAGGTCAACGGCCTGGGGTTTCGTGTTTGGCGTACGCCGAGCCACGCTTTTCCCGCACATAACTACTCGGCTCCGGTACCGAGGGCCGCCTCTAGCGTCTCAGCTGTGTCCCGGCTGACTGCCTCTCGGCCCATGTGCACATCCTGCGTCATTGGCGGCCGCGAGTGCCCGAGCCGGTTCGCGATCAGCCGGGCCGTCAGCCCCGCCTCGTCGAGGATCGTTGCGGCGGTCTTGCGGAACACGCGCGAGGTGACCCAGGCGAAGCCCTCGCTGCCGCGCGTCTCGCGAAGGACTCGCCGCGTGTTCGACGGGTCACGGAGCCTGCCGAGGCCCGACCAGCGCCGCCAGGCGCGCGAGTAACCAAGTGGTCGGTTTCGTGGCGGGGTTGTCGACGTAGCGGCTGAAACCCCAGTTGAAGGCGGTTCTTCGGGGGTCTCGCTGGGGAATCCGGCAACAGTCCTGTTCGGTTGATCGTGGAACGAGATCTGCTGCAAGCAGCCAGCACGAACAACAGAATTCCGCCACCGATCTTTCCGCTGCCGCGCGATCAATCAATCGCCCTGAAGAAATTACGAAATTAACCACTAAGGGCTGCCCGCTCAAGCATGACTCGACCTTCACTACTTTTGGTGACGGTGGTGAGTCATGCTAATGCGCAAGCCTCTCATGCAGTTGGTCTATCGCCGTTGTAGGCAATCCGGCGATACTGTGCACTCCGATTGATCTCGGCATCAGTTGCGCAAATGGAAGGTATCTGACGTACCCGCACTCTGCGTTGCGGAATGGGCGCTCGGTGGTGGCGATGGCCGGGGTCGTGGTCGACGCCCGGTGTAGCTCGATCGAAAATCAGGAGGACTTAGCATGCCCGTTAAAAGAGCCCTGAAGTCGTGGAGATCCGCCGTCGTGGCAGTGCTGAGCTTGAGCGCGCTCACGCTCACGGCAACGCCTGCCATGGCATCAGGAGATCGTTATGTGAACCTACATCAGTGCGTGTACAGCAACAGTAGCTTCCTCTACACCAACGTACTATCCAACACGCCCAATACGCCTTTCAACACCGGAACGAACATCTCGGAGACGCGTGACACCGCGGTACAGTGCGGTCCCGCGGCCGCCGGTTGGAGACTTGATCCGCCGAACGTGGCCGTGCAATCCCTGGATAGGGTCCGCGGCCGGTACCTGAATCTGCATCAGTGTGTGTACAGCAACGGCAGCTTCCTTTACACCAACGTGCTGTCCAACACGCCCAACACGCCCTTCAACACCGGAACAAATATCTCCTACACGCCTGACTCCGCGGTGAACTGTGGCCCTGCGGCCGTTGGTTGGAGACTTGATTCAGCGAACGTGGCCGTGCAATCCCTGGATCTAGCCGCCCACCGGTACCTGAATCTGCATCAGTGCGTGTACAGCAACGGCAGCTTCCTTTACACCAACGTGCTGTCCAACACGCCCAACGCGCCTTTCAACACCGGGACGAACGTCTCGGACACGCGTGACACTGTGGCGCGGTGCGGTCCCGCGGCCGCCGGTTGGAGACTTGATCCGGCGAACGTGGCCGTCCTGTCCCTGGACCTAGCCCCAGGTATGCTTCGGAATTTTGCTGGCGGGGTTCGGTAAGGCTGTTCTCGAATTAATTTCGAAGTGTTAACGAAGGAACTCCTGATGGGGATTTAAGCGTCGGCCCATCAGGAGTTCCGTTTCTACCGGCTCTGGCCAGCACTGGGTTTCGGCCTCTACCTGGCCAGCAGTGACCGCTATGAAAGCCAGATCCTGCCTATCAGGTTCCCAGCAGGACACCCGAAGAAGCGCCTTCGGTCTCTACCTCGAACCCGCACCCGGCTTCTGGTCCGTAAGTGTCGGCACTCAGTTCGGATGAATCTTCAGGACGTTGTCTTCAACCACGGGCGAATGTCCGCTCATGCCGATGAGGGCGCGTTGGTTAGAACGCCTGATCAAGAGTGGCTTCGGGCGTTTGCGCTGGCAGGCTCCTGCGGGGACCGTACGTTCCGGGGTCGGATCCGATTGGCGGCTTATGCGACAGCCGTCCTCGGTGCGAGACAACGCGGGCTGGGCGGCAGAGGGGGAATGGTGGAGTTCCAACACGTCGCGGATCTGGTGGGTAAGGGCGTCGACGCCGTCGGTGTGGCCACGATTGTTGTGGGAGCGCTCGCCGCGATCACCGTCGAGGGCGTCCGGCTCGCGCGTCGGCAGAAAGGCGTGTACCGCTCCTTCCGCCGCCGACTCGGCCAGTCGATCCTGCTCGGGCTTGAGTTTCTCGTCGCCGGCGACATCATCCGGACCGTCGCGGTCTCACCGACGTTCGAGAGCCTCGGCGTACTTGCCGTCATCGTGGCAATCCGAACGTTCCTCAGCTTCTCCCTCGAGTTGGAGATCACCGGGCGGTGGCCCTGGCAGAAGACGGCCGAGGCGGCGACCGGAACTCGCGAGTGACTTGGACATGTCGCCGAGCGTGCGAGGTGGGAGCAGGGGAAAGGAGCGGAAAAACGGACCGTGCGTGGGACGCAGTAATGCCATAGTCCTCCTCGTGATCGAGACCCAGATGCATCTCGAGGCGGAAGAGCAGATCGCGGAAGCGATGGCGGCGGAGCAGGAGTCGCTCAGCAGCGAGTGCCGAGCCGACGCCAGTCGTATCGGGCGACTGCTCGCACCGGACTTCCATGAGTTCGGCACCTCCGGTAGCGAGTTCGGATACGAAGCGGCTGTTCGTGTTGCGTCGGCGACGGACCCGGAGGGCGAGCCGATCAAGATGGAGAACCTGCGTGGATGGCTCATTGCCGACGGCATCGTCATGCTGAAGTACACCTCCGAGTTCGCTGGCCGGCGATCGAATCGCACCTCGCTGTGGCGTCGCGTGGCGTCACGTCAGTGGCAGATCTTCCACCACCAAGGAACGCTGGCGGCAGCCTGAACCTTCGGAGACGAGGGTGAAGACAGGTTCGACCCACCACCAGAGAAAGAAAGATTTCCTCGCCGGACAGGCAGGCCAACAGGGTGAGGGGCTCATGCTCGGAGGCTGCGGTTCGGTCGTGACTGCTCTGCCCTCACCCCATCGACAGGTCGATGGGGTGAGGGCAGAGGCCCTCCCTTGCAGGTGGGGCAAAACCCCGTCTTACAAAAGCAAGTACCGCCTCAGAATCCGCGGGTTCAGGGGCTCGATCGCCCAGCAAGCGCCGGCGGGCGGTGGGTCTGGAACAAACGGACGTCAGGCGGCGCGCGGCCTTTCCGGCGATCCTACGAGGGTGACCGGACGCACCAACGACGAAGATTCCGCAGCCCAGCGACCGCCTGACACGGACCGGACCGATTACACCGGCGCGATCTACGGCTCGCTGCTGGCCGCGTCGGTGGTGGTCGGGGCCAGCACGCACAGCGAGTACCCGCGTCTCCAGTTGGTGCTGCTCCTGCTCTGCACCGGGGTGGTGTTCTGGGCCGCGCATGCCTACGCCAACTTCGTCGGCGACCGGTTGCGGCACGAGCCCGTGACGCGGCACGAGATCTGGGACGTCTGCGCCCGGGAGTGGCCGATCGTGCAGGCAGCTGTTCTGCCGGCCGCCGCTGTCGCGATCAGCCCGTTGCTGAACCTGGGCCCGAGGGGTGCGGGGTGGCTGGCGCTCGGTGTGGCTGTGACCCAGCAAGTCGTGTGGGCCAGCGCGGCAGGCTTGCGGGCGGGCGCCTCTCGGTGGGAGTTGGTGTCCGTCGGCGCCGTCAACCTCGTGCTCGGCCTGATCATCGTGGCCGTCAAGGCAGCACTTCAACACGGATCATGAGCTGCTTGGGTGCGGCGACGAGACAGCGGCCGCCTACCCATGACCCCGATACGAACCCCCGCTTTACCCCCAGGAATCAACCGGAAACGTCCGCAACCAACGCTGAGCAACCAGCGTTCGCAATTGGAATCCGTTGAGCTCACGAGGAAATCCGCGACGGTCCAGAAAGGACCGCAAGCAAGATCTCCTGAAGCGGGTTTCGCGGGCTCTTCGCGTCGGGGGAGAGGGACGCGCACGCGAAGGTAGGATCAACTGCCTCTATGGCGCTCGTCTTGCCGCGACCACGACGTGGAGAACATTGATGACGCTGCTGACTCCATCCGTCGAACAGCTTGGCCGAGTGTTGAATGCCGTCGGTCGCCTGGTTTCCAGTATCCGAGAAGGGCAGTGGTCGGACCCGACCCCCTGCACCGACTGGACGGTGAAGGACTTGGTGAACCACTTGGTGGACGTGAATCTGGCTGTCGCCGCTTCCCTGAAGCATCAGGCGCCGCCCGAACCCGGCGGCACGGAGAACCTCAACAGCGCCCCTGTTGACGCCTACGTCAGGTCCAGTGAAACGGTGCGGGCTGCGTTCGATCAACCGCGGGTTCTTGAGCTCACCTACCAGGGGCCTTTCGGTGAGACCACCGGCGCGGCACTCCTGCATGTGCGCCTGGCCGATCTTCTAACTCACGGCTGGGACCTTGCTCGGGCAACCGGGCAACCCGTTGACCTCCCCGAGGAGCTGGCTGAACAGGCTTTGGCATTCGTCCGCCGCCAATTCACCACGCCGGTACGAACCGGTCGGTTCGATCCTGCTCAGGCCATCTCGGAGGACGCCCCAGCAATCGACAGACTTGCGGCATTCCTCGGCCGTCCTGTCGCGGGAGCAGGCTGATCGACTGAAGGCTGGCGTGGAGAGGTCACCCACGCGAAGCCCGCATCACCTCGTGCCTCACGCAGGACTCGCCGGGAGTGAGTCCGGTGCCGGGCTGCTGAGGGCTGATCCGCTCACAGCAGAGAAACCGGCGAAGTGCACCGGGGCTTCGGCATTGTCGGGGCATGGCGGACAACGAGAAGCAGCCACTGTTCGACCACCGACTCCGAGAACGGTTCTTCAGCCAGCGGGTACTGGTCCTCGACGGCGCGCTCGACGACGACAACGGGACAGCGCTCGCCACCCAACTGCTGTCCCTCGCGAGCGAGGATCCTAGGAAGGACATCGCGCTGTGGATCCACTCACCGGGCGGCTCGGTCCCCGCGATGCTGGCTATCCGTGACGTGATGCGGCTCGTGCCGTGCGACGTGGCCACGCTCGCGCTGGGACTGGCGTGCAGTGCAGGACAGTTCCTGCTGTCCGCGGGCACGCCGGGCAAACGCTTCGCCCTCCCGCACGCCCGCATCCTGATGCACCAGGGCTCGTCCGGGATCAGCGGATCGGCGGTCGAGGTGGAGGTGCAGGCCGACGACCTGCGGCACACCCGGGACACGGTGCTCGGGATCATCGCGGAGGACACCGGCCAGCCGATCGAACGGATCTTCGCCGACTCGCTGCACGACCGCTGGTTCACCACCGAGCAAGCACGCGAGTACGGCTTCATCGACCACATCGTCGACAGCCTCGGCCAGCTCGTGCCCGTGCGTACACACCAACTGGGGCTCAGCTCGGCGACGGGAGCCCGCGAATGAGCACCTACACCATCCCCAACGTCATCACGCGCAGTGTGGGCGGCGAGCGGATCATGGACGTCTACTCGCACCTGCTGTCGGAGCGGATCGTCTACCTCGGCACCGCGATCGACTCCGGTGTGGCGAACGCGTTGATCGCCCAGTTGCTGCACCTGGAGGCGGACAACCCGGAACGAGAGATCAACCTGTACATCAACTGCGAGGGCGGTGACCCGTCCGCGATGCTCGCGCTGTACGACACGATGCGCTACATCAAGGCGCCGGTGGCGACGACGTGCGTGGGCCAGGCGGTTGCGGCCGGTGCGGTGCTGCTGGCCGCGGGCGAGGCCGGGCACCGATCCGTGTTGCCCCACACCCGGGTGGTGCTGCACCAGCCCGCGGCGCAGGGTCGCGGCACCATCCCGGACCTCATCATCCAGGCGGACGAGGTAGTGCGGGTGCGCACCCAGCTGGAGGAGATCCTCTCAGCGCACACCGGTCGCGATGTCGCGGACCTGCGGCACGACACCGACCGCGACCGCGTGTTGGACGCGGCGGGCGCCGTCGACTACGGGCTCGCGGACCGCGTCCTCGATCATCGAACCTGAGACGGCGTCTCAGGCGGCCATGAGCACGGGCCCGGCGGGACGGCGCCCGACTGCGAGACCTGCGCCGCGGCGCTGCCGGACGTCGCCCGCGATGCCGGCGAGCAGGTCGGCCAGGTCGACACCCAGCGCACCCGTGACCGCGGCGATCATCTCACTCGAGGGCTCCTTACGACCGCGTTCGATCTCGGACAGGTACTGCGGCGAGATACCGGCCCGCTCCGCGATGTCGACGAGGCGGCCACCCTGCTCCTCCCTGGTCGCACGCAGGCTCCGGCCCAGCACCTCGCGCCATAGCGGTTCCGGCTCACGATCCGGCATGGGGGTGCGCTTCTGATGGAAGGGAAGAATGTCCGCCACACCGTCATCCTGGCACCGGTCCAGCGCCCGGGGGCAGCGGTTCCGCTCCGGGCGGACACACCCGCGACTCAGTCCGCAGGGCATCGTCACCTCGTCGGTCGTCGACATGCCAGACCTCGACGCCGTCTTGCTGAAGCCGACGTCCTGTCATGCCGCCGAGCGTGCGAGGTGGGAGCAGCGGAGAGATTGCCGACTTGTTGCCGACAATCACCCGCAAGCATCGGCAAACGGCGGCAGGCAATGCGAAATCCGCCTCCTGCGTTCGTGCAGGTAACCAAAGGTGTTGGCAGGCAACGCCTCTTGCTCGCACGGGCTTCTGGTGCACAGAACAACGTCAAACGCCCACAGACGACCATCTCCAGTGGACGTTTCTCCCGGGCGGGATGCCGCCCATGAGGCGGAATTGGCCGATGGGGAGAACTGGCCCGACGAGGAGGGGGCCCAGCCCTGGTACGGGGGCCGGATGACGCGGGCGGTATGGGCCTGCCCGCGAAATCTGGCTGGATTTGCCCGCGCCTTTTCCAACTGATGATGTGGCGATAGCGGACGGACCGCCGATCGTCCGAGCGGTTCAGGGCTTTGCCGGGCGGTTCCGCACCAGGTAGCGGACCAGCATCGCGCCGTCTTCGGTCAGGACGGATGCCAGCTCCAGGTCGATGGGGTCGAGTGGCAGCCCGGTGGCGATCCGCTCGTGCGTGCCGCTGACCAGCAGGGGCGAGATCGTCAACCGCAGCTCGTCGACCACGCCGGCGGTGAGGAGCCCGCCGAACAGGTGCGGGCCGCCTTCGCAGTCGATTCGGTTCAGGCCGCGTTCGGCCAGCGCCTCGGTCGCGGCGGCGAGGTCGACGGTGTCCTCCCCGGCGATCAGCAGTTCGGCACCGGCCGCTTCCCAGGCCTTCTGCTTCTTCACCGGCGCGGCGGCGCAGGTGATCACCAGCGTTGGTGCAGCCGCCTCTACGATCACCGGAGCATCGGCGGGCAGGGACCTTCCGGTCGTGACCACGGCGGTCGGCGGGACGTCGCGGAGCCCGTGACGGCGACGCAGTTCGAGCGTGGACTCGTCCGGGTGCACGCCGCGGAACTCCTCGACCATCGCGGTCGTGGCACCGACGAGCAGGACGTCCGCGAGGTCGCTCCCGAGCTTGAGCACCTTCTGGTCGGCCGGGCTGGAGAGTCGGCGTGCGCGGCCGCCCACTTCGACGGCCCCATCAGCGCTGGAGACGTAGTTGACGGCAAGCCAGCGGCGGCCTTCGGGATAGGTGTAGAGGCGTTCGAGCTGCTGATCGTCGAGGCTGGCGTGCTCTGGCCAGATCTGCTGCATCACGAGATCCATTCCTGCGCTCGCGCCGGGCTCCGCGTGCCGTTGATGCAGGCGACCATCTCCAACGTGCGCCGAGTCGGCAGAACCTGATGTGCGCGGAACATCGCTGCTCCGACGCTGGCCGCGATCGTGGTGGCGGCCAACGTGCCCGTGAGGAGCTCATCCCGATCGGCGACGTCGAGGTCGAGGCTTTCGCGGACGAAGGTCTTGTTCGACAGCGCCATCAGCACCGGCCAGCCTGTTTCCACGATCTCCTTCACCCGCGCCACCAGGGCCAGGTGGTCGGGTGTGTTCTTCCCGTATCCCGTGCCGTCGACGAGGATGCCACCGCGCGGGACGCCCTTGGATTCGGCGAGCTCGGCCAGGCGCACCGTCTCGTCCAGCACCGCGGTGACGACGTCGTCGTAATCCGAGCGAACCGGCTCCGCCCGAGGGACGCGATTGGAATGGGTGCACACGTAGCCGGCCCCGTGGGCTGCCGCCACGTCGAGGATCTGCGGGTCAGCGGCACCCCACGCGTCGTTGATGATGTCGGCGCCGGCGCGGCAGACCGCATCGGCGACCTCGTGCCGCCAGGTATCGACGCTGATCAAGACATCGGGATGCGTTGCCCGGATCCACTCGACGGTCGGCAGGACCCGCCGGATCTCCTCCTCGGCATCGACCTCCGCGCCGGGACTCGCGGTCACGCCGCCGATGTCGATCACATCGGCACCTTCCGCAACGGCACGATCGACAGCCGCCTTGGCCGCGTCCTCCTCGAACGTGGCGCCCCGGTCGTAGAACGAATCGGGAGTCCGGTTGACGATCGCCATCACCAACGCCCGGTCTCGAACCACCCTCCGACCACGGAACACGAGGTCGAATGCGCTAGAGCCCAGTTCCTGCACTGGCCCGATCCTTCCTGCGGTAGCTGCCCGAGCCGCCGTCACCCTCTGCAACCGGATGTGCGCTCAGGGGTGGATATGGGCCAGTCTGCCAGAGCTGATCGCGCTTGTACCCGAGCGACGTGGCCGACATCGCCGCGGGTATGTCGGTGCCGACCGAGCTGGACTCGCGATCAACCTAGGATCGCGAGGATGCAGGTGGAGCTGGCGGCGTTGGTCGTCGAGGACTACGACCGGGCCATCGATTTCTTCGTCGAGGCGTGAACGATTGCCGCGAGCTGCTCGCACTTCGTCAAGGGCGGCCCTTCGCCTGAGTGGCCCGGCTCGGGAATCAGCGGGCAGGTAGGAGCCGGGGCACTGCTCGGACGTAGATCACCATGCCGACGACCTCGACGAGGGTTTGGGTGACCACCACGACCGCCGCGATGGCCAGCGCGTCGGGCAGGGCCAGGGCCAAGGGGAGAACCACCAATGAGTTTCGGGTGGCGCCGGTGAACACGATCGCGCGGGCGTCCAGGGCGTCCAGGCGGAACAGGCGGGCAACGGCGCGCCCGGCGAAGGCCATGACGACCAGGAAGAGCACGTAGAAGGGCACGACGCGGGCCACCGTGGCGAGGCCGTCGCCGAGCTTCGGCACCTGGGAGCCCACCACCGTCAGCAGGGTCGCGGCCATGAGCGGCACCATCAGCGCGCTCACCTTGTCGGCCACTCGCCGCCCGGCTTTCCGGCGAGCCGCCCAGGCTTGGGTGAGCCACGCCAGCGTCAGCGGGATGACGATCAGCATGCCGAAGGCCTCGATGAAGGGACCGGCCTCGACGACGTCGGCGAGGTCCGAGCCCAGGAACAGGAACAGGAAGCCGGGCAGCAGCACCATTTGCGCGAGCAGCAGCAGTGGTGTGGCTGCGAGCAGCCGTTGGCTGTTGCCACCGGCCAGTCCGCTGAAGACGATCACGTAGTCCACGCACGGCGTGAGCAGGACCAGCAGCACCCCCAATCGCACGGCCTGGTTGGCGGGCAGGAAGGCGAACATGGCCGCGACGACCAGCGGCACCACCACGAAGTTCACCACCAGCGCGGCTCCCAGGAACCGGCCCGCCCGCAAAGAGCGACCCAGCTCGGCGGCCGGTACCTGCAAGAACGTCACGTACAGCAGAGCGGCGAGGCCCGGGTTGATGGCCTGCTCCAGGCCCGGCCCCGCACCGGGGGCGGCCCAGCCCACGATGGCCCCGGTCGCGAGCGCGCCCACGTAGATGGCGACCTGGTGGCGTTCCATGCCTGCGACGAGGCCCGATGAGGACGACAACGTTCATGCTCCTTGCAGGGTGCGGACGAACCAGCAGCGCGGTGAGGGACTGGGTCAGGCCGCCGGGGTGAACAGTTCGGTGAGCAGCGCGGCGCCCTCGGCGGGGGCGCGCACCTCCAGTCGCAGCATGGGGCCGTCGAGGTGGAGGCGGAAGTCGAACAACGGGCAACACTGCTGCTCAGCGGCGGCCAGCGTAGCGATCTGACCCGTGCGCTCGGCGGGTACCACCAGGCGCACGCCGTCGTCGATCTCCTCGCGGCCGGCCCCGGACAGCAACTGCTGCCGCTGTCCCGCCCGCTCGGTGATGCCTTCGTCCTATAGCGGCGGCGCGGCTTTGTATCGGCCTTTCGCTCGATCCCTTGGTTCTCGTCGTGCACAAAACAACGGCGAACGTCCGTAGATGACCATCTCCAGTGGGCGTTCGTTTTCGTGATTTGTGCAGGTAACGGTACGCGTCCTGCGGCATCGACGACCGTGAGTCGCGAACGAGGTTCCTCGGCCGTGCCCTCGGCGACCGGCGAATAATCCGCGACTTCGTCCGGCATGCACCATTTGACCAGCAAAGGGGCGCGTGTGGTATGTGAGTTAGCAGGTCGCGGTAGTGACTTCACCGGCTTTCGGCACCCTCTATGCGGCGCGGGCGGGAGGCACAACCGCGCGATACAAAGTAGGACGAATTCCACATAGTCCAGCATCGATTTGGGAACGCTCGTATCACGGTGCAGTATCTATGTTCATCGATGGTTTGTTATTTAATCGTAATCAAGTCAGGAAACCGCTGGTCAGCATGCTTTTCTGATTGAAATTCACCTTGGTTGGGGGCGGGTAACGGGAGTAACGATCTGGAGGATACGTCGTATTAATAATCCGGAGGGGGATCGCGTTACGGTGTGTTGCATTCCGCTACGCCCTGCGATCGCTGGTCGGTTGTGAAAATACGAAAACGACAGGATCGCGCCGTGTCGCCTACCCCCGGCCGGGCGATATGAGCCGGTCAGATCGGAGTAATATGGGCTGCTCCCACGCCCAATCATGCCCCCTCTTCCCGTTGTTGAAGGCAAGTTTGAGCGGCTGGCGCGACTCCTATTGCGACAGCAATGAAAGATGGCACGATTGCGCCCGGTACAAGTTGGCGTCCCGGGGCCAGCTCGTTCCGATCTCGCTGCTCCCGAACGGTGCCGACGTGGGGCACATCAGGAAAGCCGCCGAGCGGTCCGCCACGGCCGAACCGACCCCGCCGGCACCGCTGCTCTCGGAGTCGCCCGAAAACGTGGCTTGGTTCGAACCGGCGCCGAGACCAGACCTGAGTAGGCCTCGCGAGTCGTCATTCCGCTCTCAGTCCCCCCGGCCACGGCCACAGCCACAGCCTCCGCAGTCCCCACAGCCCCCGCCGGCCCCTCCGCGGGCCCCACAAGTCCCAAGAACCCCACCAGCCTCGGACCGGGTAGCACGGCCCGCCCGAGAGCGGGCCGCGAAACGCCGCTGGTGGACCCGACTCGCCGAGTGGATGAGAGGTCCCGCATGAGTTCCTATTGGCCCTGGTGGGCGGGCGCGATCGGGCTCGCCCTGGTCACCATCAACTACACGCTGATCACGGATCGGTCCTTCGGGGTGTCCTCGGCGTGGGATCGGGTCTTGCACTGGCGTGCCGAACGCCGCATCGAACGGCAGGAGGCCCAGTTCGCCGACGACCGTGAACTCGAGGAAGCGTTCGCCGCGGCGACCGCCGCGGAGTTCGGGACCCGTCCTGAAGCAGCCACCTCGCCGGACGTGATGCGCGGTGGCGCGCGGACGCACGGCCAGGATGCCGCCCCCGCAGCGAGCGAGCGGGCCACGACCACGAGCATGCGCTCGGCGCCTCTGATCACCCAGGCGGTTCTGCTCCTGTCGATCTTCGTCGGCGGCTGGGTGGCAGCCATCAACGCCGGCCGGTTCGAGATCCGCTTCGACATGGGCGAAGGTTTCCGCCAGCTCGTCACCGCCGATTCGAACGTCATGATCGGCGTGCTGTTCGTCGGCGGCATCCTCGTCGGCTTCGGCACTCGCCTGGCCGGGGGCTGCAGCTCCGGTCATGGGCTCAGCGGCTGCGGCCGGCTGCGCCCGGTCAGCCTCGTTGCGACTGCCGTCTTCTTCGGCACCGCGGTTGCCGTTTCGTTCCTGCTGTGGAAGGTGATCTGATGCGTACCAGGGGCGCGGTTCTCGTTGCCAACATCATTACCGGGCTGGCTCTCGGTTTCGTCGTCACCAACATCGGGTTCGGCGACTACACCGAGCTGAACCGCATGTTCACCTTCCAGGACCCGCGCATGCTGTACGCCTTCGCCGGGGCCGTGGCGATCATCGTGGTGATCTTCACCGTGGTGGGTGTCCGGCGCACGCCAGGGCGCATCCACGGCGGCGTGATCCCCGGCGCGGTGCTGTTCGGTACCGGCTGGGCGATCTCGGGCGGTTGCCCGGCGATCCCGATCATCCAGGTCGCCAGCGGCTACCTGCCCGCTCTCATCACGATCGCCGGCGTCATGGTCGGGATGTGGCTGTGCCGTTGGGCCAACGCCAGGTTCTTCCAGCTCGACCGCGGCTCCTGCGGGCTGTAGCGGGCACATTCACCGATGCGGGGGCCTGTCTCCTGTGGACCGGCCCCCACATCCTCTCGGCGTTGACTCGTGCAACTCCCTTCGGTCACCCCGGAATCCGCGGGTGAACCACCCGAACCCCAGGTCGCGGACCTGGGGTTCGTTGCTGTCGGGGCCGTCGCGCTCTCAGCGGGGCTTGGGGAGGCTCAGCCTCTCCCGCAGCTCCTTCAAGCCCAGGGACATCTCCTCGTCCCGGCTGTCCTCGACGAGGGTGTAGAGCGCGAGCACCAGCCTCCTGGCTCGCTCGTACCGCTCGTCGCTCCAGGTCTTCAGGCGATCCAGGGCCGCGTGCACCGGTTCGAAATCCCCTGGGAACAGGTGCAATCCGATGTCGGCGAGCGCCGGATTGCTGATCTCCGCGAAGTGGAACGCGGACTCGAAGGGCTCCCCGACCACGACGCCTTGGCTCACGCCGCTGTTCTCCATCTGGTCGTACACGAGGTCCAGCCACGTGTTGCCCGCCAGCAGTTCGCCGAACCGGACGGCGACCCACGGGTGCAGTCCCTTGTCGCCGCCCCTGGCCGGGTGGGACTCCCTGTGCGCGTAGCTGAGCACCTGGCTCGCGCGTTCCTCCTCCTGTCCGATGAGCACGTGCCCTTCGAGGTGACCCGCGTAGCCGGCGAACAGTCCGTCGCACATCTGCCGCGCGTTCCGCAGCGGCTTGAGAGCCTCGGCCGGGTCACCGCTCTGGAGCAGGAGGTTGCCGAGGAGGATGTTGGCGACGTCCCCGGCGTCCGTGCCCTCCAGGGCGTCGGCGGCCTGCTCGAATCCGTTGCGGGCCGCCTCCGGCGCGCCGGTGAGTTGAGCGGCGAGACTCCCGAGGAGCACGCGGTCGGAGTCCGACGACGTGCACGACTGGAAATCCGGGGTGAGCAGCACGGCCGCCAAGGGACCCAGCCAGGGGTCCTCGCCCGCAGCGACCTGCTCCAGCCGCTTCCGGCAGGAGCTGTCGAGCCCGTTCTCGCCGAGTTCGATGCCCGCCAGCGACATGGCCGCGTGCCCGGACACGGCGGTGCGTCCCGCGTCGGCGATCTCGGTCAGCAGGGCCCGCGCTTCCCGGGCATCGCCCGCCCGGTACGCCGCCAGCCCGCGTTCGACCTCGTCCGGCACCGGGCTCAGCGGATCGGGGGGAAGCGGGAGAGCTGATCCGTGGTCGTCGAGCAGGGTCATGTCGTTGCTTTCTCTCGTCGGAGCGTTGCGGCGCGAGCATGCCACGAACGGCCGACACTTGATCACGACGAGTCCGCATGGTCTTGATGTCGCCCTGGAAACGGCCTCGCTCCAACGAAATTCGCCCGTGCCCGGTGGAAACGCTGGTATGCGAGGAAGAATCGGCGCCGACCGCCGATCTCGCCCTCGGTCGTTGCTACCGGTCGTCCTCGCTCGGGTCGGCGGCGAGTTCGGCCAGGAGGTCATGGACTCGGCGGGCGATCTCGTCCCGGATGGTGCGGACCTCGTCGACGCCTTTCCCGGCGGGATCGGCGAGTTCCCAGTCCAGGTAGCGCTTGCCGGGGAACACCGGGCAGGCGTCGCCGCAGCCCATGGTGATCACCACGTCCGCGGCTTCGACGGCGTCGGTGGTCAGCTTCGTGGGGATCTCGTTCGACAGGTCGATGCCGAGTTCGCCCATGGCGGTCAGGACGGCCGGGTTGATCGTCTCCGCGGGGGCGGAGCCGGCCGAGCGCACGGCCACCTCTCCCCGGGCGTGGTGCTGCAGGAAGGCTGCCGCCATCTGGGATCGTCCGGCGTTGTGCACGCAGACGAACAGGACTTCGGGGGTGCGGGTCACGATCGCTCCAGGATGATCACGGGGTGGTTCGGGTGGGGTCGGTGAACCGGCGGCGGGCGGCCAGGGAGACGTAGACCAGGGCGACCAGCACGGGCACCTCGATGAGGGGGCCGACCACCCCGGCCAGGGCTTGTCCGCTGGTGACGCCGAAGGTGGCGATGGCGACCGCGATGGCGAGTTCGAAGTTGTTGCCCGCCGCGGTGAACGACAGCGTCACCGACCGCTCGTAGCTCAGCCCGATGGCCTTGCCCAGCGCGAAGGAACCGGCCCAGGTGATCGCGAAGTAGGCCAGCAGCGGCACGGCGATGCGGGCGACGTCGAAGGGCCGGTCGACGATCTGGTCGCCCTGCAGGGCGAAGAGGATCACGATGGTGAACAGCAGCCCGTAGAGGGCGACCGGGCCGATCTTCGGCAGGAACCGGGTTTCGTACCAGTCCCGGCCCTTGGCGCGCTCGCCGAGCTTGCGGGTCGCGTACCCGGCCACCAGCGGGATGCCCAGGAAGATCAGGACGGACTTGGCGATCTGCCACGCCGAGACGTCCAGCCCGACCTGCGGCAGGCCGAGCCAGCCCGGCAGCACCGACAGGTAGAACCAGCCGAGACCGGCGAACGCGATCACCTGGAACACCGAGTTCAGCGCCACCAGGACGGCGGCGGCCTCCCGGTCCCCGCACGCCAGGTCGTTCCAGATGATCACCATGGCGATGCAGCGCGCCAGGCCCACGATGATCAGGCCGGTGCGGTACTCGGGCAGGTCGGGCAGGAAGACCCAGGCCAGCGCGAACATCACCGCCGGGCCCACGACCCAGTTGAGCACCAGCGAGGAGACCAGGAGCCGCTTGTCCCCGGTGACGGTGTCCAGCCGGTCGTAGCGGACCTTGGCCAGCACCGGGTACATCATCACCAGCAGGCCCAACGCGATCGGCAGCGAAATGCCGTCCACCTGCACGGCGTCCAGGAACGCGCCGAGGCCGGGGATCCACCGCCCGGCGAGCAGGCCGGCCACCATGGCCGCGCCGATCCACACCGGCAGCAGCCGGTCCAGCGTCGACAAGCGCGGGGCCACCGGGGCTTCTGCCGCCCGGGTCATGCGGTGACCGCCTCGACGCCGGCGGGCACCAGTACGGACGAGACGGCCCGCAGGGTCTCGGGGCGCACGCGGTAGTAGATCCAGGTCCCGCGCCGTTCGCCCTCGATCACCCCGGCCTCGCGCAGCACCTTGAGGTGGTGGGAGATCGTCGGCCCGGACAGCTCGAACGCCCCGGTCAGATCGCACACGCACGCCTCCCCGCCCGCGTGCGAGGCGATCAACGACAGCAGCCGCAGCCGCACCGGCTCGCCGATCGCCTTGAACACCCGGGCCAGCTCGGCCGACTGCTCCGCGCTCAGCGGCTCCCGCATCACCGGCGAGCAGCACGCCTCGGCCTCTTGTTTCGACATGCGTCTATCTTGACAGATATCGAAACAAAGGTCCAAGCTGTGGTCGTCTATTTAGATGAACATCTAAGCAAGGGGATTCGATGTCACGCATGCAGCTCGCCCTTCGAGTCGGCGACCTCGAAGGATCGATCGCGTTCTACTCGAAGCTCTTCGGCGCCGAGCCGGCCAAGCGGCGGCCGGGCTACGCCAACTTCGCCATCGCCGAACCGCCGCTCAAGCTGGTCCTGCTGGAGGGCGAGCCGGGCCAGGACACGGTGCTGGACCACCTCGGCGTCGAGGTCGACAGCACCGAGCAGGTCGGCAACGCCACCGAACGGCTCGCGGCGCTCGGCCTGTTCACCGAGGTCGAGGAGGACACCACCTGCTGCTACGCCCGCCAGGACAAGGTCTGGGTCCACGGACCCGGCCGCGAGCCCTGGGAGGTCTACGTCGTCAAAGCCGACTCCCAGACCTTCGGCGCGACCGAGGCGCAGTGCTGCGCCGACGACGACGCATCGGTCACCAACGCCTGAGCGCGACGGTCAGCAGCAGTGGTGGCCGCGCCAGGCTTCCCGGCCTTCCTTCACCGCCACCGCCGCGATCACCAGGGCGACGACGGGGTCCGCCCAGGACCAGCCGAGGAGGCTGTTCAGGAGCAGTCCCAGCAGCAGGACGCCCGACAGGTAGGTGCACAGCAGGGTTTGCTTGGAGTCCGCGACCGCGCTGGCCGAACCGAGTTCTCGGCCGGCGCGGCGCTGGGCCGCCGACAGGAACGGCATCACCAGCAGGGACACCGCCGCCAGCACGATGCCCACCGTCGAGTGGTCCGCCGGCTCCGCGCCGAACAGGGTTCGCACCGATTCGACCGCGACGTAGGCGGCCAGCGCGAAGAACGACACCGCGATCACCTTCAGCGCCGTCCGTTCCCGGGCTTCGGGATCGCGGCCGGAGAACTGCCACGCCACCGCGGCCGCGGACGCGACCTCGATCACCGAGTCCAGTCCGAAGCCGATCAGCGCCGTCGAGGAGGCCGCCGCTCCGGCCGAGATCGCCACGACCGCCTCGACGATGTTGTAGGTGATCGTCGCGGCGACCAGCCATCGCACCCGTCGAGCCAGCACCGCTCGTCGCTGCGGGTCGGCCTTGGTGTCCGGCGCGCAGCAGTCGTCGGCGCAGCGATCCTCGCTCACCGCGCCGCCTCGGTCTGAGCGTCGTTGAGGCACGGCTGATCCGTTTCCACGGCGAGCACGACCTGGACCAGTTCGCCGAGCGCGCGCGCCAGGTGGGCGTCAGCCAGGGAATAGCGGACCTGGCGGCCCTCGTAGGTCGCCACGACGAGCCCGCAACCGCGCAGGCAGGCGAGGTGGTTGGAGACGTTCGAGCGGCTCAGCCCCAGCTGCTCGGCGAGCACGCCCGGATAGCTCTCCCCGTCGAGCAGCGCGATCAGGATCCGGCAACGGGTCGGATCGGCCAGCGCCTTGCCCAGCCGGGCCAGCGCCGCGCCCCGCGTCTCACACGTCAGCATGGGCAGAACAGTACAGCGATCAGTGATATATCAGCAAGGGCTGAACTGTTCAGTATCTGGCGTTTCGGAATGCCGCGCGGGCACGCGTGGGGCGTTGGACGCCTGGGGTGCAGGGCGCCGGTTTCGCGCGAAACCGGCGTTCCGCGTGGGGCGGGGTGGCGGTTTCGCGCGAAACCGCCACCGGTGTCAGGCCCGCGGGAGCCGGTCGGGCTCGGCTGTCGTGCAGGCCGATGGCGCCGTCCGGCAAGGTGGTGGATTGCCGCAGGGACCAGGTCGAGGCCGGAATGCCCTGCCCGGACAGGCGCAGGCCGCCCAGCAGCGCGGGGACCACTGCGAAGCCGTCGATCAGGTCTGCGCGCAGCAGTGCGCCGATGAACCTCGGCCGTGCTCGGATCCTGACCGGTCACGCGCGGACTGGTACCCGGGCGGGTGGGGGGACACCCGTTGGTCGTGCTCGGTGGGCGGTTTCCGGGGAGTGACGGGAATGTCGTCGCCGGACAACGGCGGAAGTGCTCGTGTCCGAATCAGCTCGGGAAGGAGCTCTCATGTATTCGCGAATCCTCCAGGTCGCTTCGCTAGCAGTGGCCACGGTCCTGCTCCCTACTGCCGGGGCCGTCTCCGCCGCGCAAGCCGACGAAGCGCGCCAGGGGGCCGGTGACGTCCGCCAACCCGCTGTCCGGATCGTCAACGTGAGTTCCGGTCAGAAACTGATCCCGACTGGATACGGCTCGAACAAGGCCGAGAACGTCGTCACCTGGGCGAACGCCGTCGAGGAGGCTCCGGGCGGCAAGCTGTGGCGGGCGGAGGTCCTCGGCACCGGCTACTACCAGATTCGCAACATCGACACGAACCTCTGCCTCACGGTCGGCAACTACAACGCGCCCGACGGGCGGACGGCGGTTGTGCAGCAGAACTGCGCACAGGGCCGCAACCAGCAATGGGAGCTGCCCTACGCCGGCAACGGGCACCTGATCAGTTCCCGGTCGGACGGCCGCGTCGTGACTCCGTTCAACACCGGTGGCAACTACTGGGCGGTCATGGACCAGCGGTCGGGAGCGTTGACCCAGCTGTGGAACTTCCCCCCGGCATGACGTTCGCGATCCGAGTGGTTCCGAGATCGTCCACGTCTAGGTCTGGGCTTCTGCGGCGTGCCACTTCTGCATGTGCGTGGTGTGGGTGTGCAGGTAGGCGCCGGGTTTGAAGAAGCGGTCGTAGAAGTCCAGGTCCAGGTGGTGGGCCTGGACGTAGTTCATGATGAACACCGTCGGCACCGTTCCGGGGAACTTGCCGAAGGTGTCCAGGACGTACTGCGCTTGGAGCGCGACGCACGCCTTGAACTCGGCGTCGTGCACCAGGGCGCTGCCGCGGAAGCCCGGGCTGTCGGTCCAGGCTCCCGGGGTGTCGCGGTGGAACGGCCCGCCGGGGCCGAATTTGCGTTCGGCGAACGCCTCGACCGCCGCCGCCATGTCGCGGTACCGCGGTGGGCACAAGGCCTCGAAGACGCCTTCCCGGCCGGTGGGGTTCGGGGTCGGCCAGCGCTCGTCCTCGTCGTAGCGGAACCCGAGGCCGGGGACGTCGGGGTCGCCCGAGGCGCCGAGCATCGCGAAGCGGTCGATCCCGTCGAACATCCAGCCGCCGAGCCCCATCGCCTGCAGCACCAGCACGCCCGCGTAGCAGGCGGATGCCAGCTCCGCCGTCGCCTCGGTCAGCGCGTACTGCTCGGTGAAGGTGAGCGGGAACGGCTCCTCGACGTCGACCAGCCCGCCGAATTCCGCCAGCCCGGGCAGCTCGCGGCCGTTGACGTCGTCGTAGATCGCGTAGCCGTTCTGGGCGAAGAAGCACAGGATGGCGATGAGGTGCTGGGCGATGTCCGCCACCGGGATGACCAGAAGCGAACCGGGAACGTTGACGCACCAGGTGTTGTGCCCCTCCAGGTAGGGCTCCTCGGCCGGCAGGTGCAGCCGCCCGGGCGAGAGCAGGTGCAGCCGCTCGCGGTGCCGCTCGACCAGCAGCTCCGGGGTGACCTCCTCGACGGCCGGGTCGACCAGCGCTCCCGCGTCGCGGGTCGGGAAGAAGTAGAGCCCGGAGTCGTCGGTGCAGAACAACTCGGCGGTGTGGATCCCGGCCGCGGACGGGAAGGTGCGTCCGGCGGCGGCACCGGCGTAGTTCGAGACGTGCGGGGCGTAGCGGGCGTCCCGGGTGATCGAGTAGTGCCAGCCGGTCGTGCCGCCCATCGCGCTCAGCACGAGCATCCGCTCCAGGTCCGTCAGGGGCACCGGCTCGTGCCTGGAGCGGTAGGCGAGCGGGCCGTCCGGGATCTCGTCGCCCAGGGCGAAACGCCGCGAGCGGCGGCCGAAAATCGCCTCCACCAGCGGGAAATCCGCGAGCTCCGCAAGCGCCGTCTCGAAGTCCTCCTCGGGCACAGCGCCAGACTGCGCCCGCCGAGCGGGGCCGGACCAAGGACTTTCTGCCTCCTGCCTAGGCCAGGTGGGTCCTGATCCGGTCGATGCGCTGCTCGATCGGGACCTCGCGGGCCGCCGCCAGCGCGATGAGAAGTTGTTGGAGGGGCGGGGAATCGGCGACGCCACGGTTCTTGAACTCCCGTGCGTCGACCACGTTCGGGAACTCCGCGAGCGCCGGGTGGTTCGTCGTCAGCACCTCGTTCTTGCCGCGCGGCAGGAACGCCTGCTGGATCACCGAGGGCGGTTCGTCCACGATGATCAGCGTGTCGGCCATGCGCCCGTGCTCCCGCAGGCAGGCGATCTCCTGGGCCAGGGCGGGCGTCAGCTCCGCCGCCCAGACGATGACCTGGGCGGCCAGCGGGATCAGCTTCGCGACGGTCTCGAACCACGTCGCGTCCGGGAGGTACAGGGCGGCCCTGGGGACGAACTGGCCGAACGCGGACGACAGCTCCAGCTCGCCCGCCTTCGTGCTGGCCACCGTGATCATCGGCGCCGCGAGTTCGAGTTCCGCCAGCGCGGCACTGCAGTCGCGGTGCACGATGGTCTGCACGTAGTCGCCCTGCGGGTCGTCGGGGTCTTCGAGGACCGACGCGAGCGCCGAAGACGTGGCCGACTCCTCGGCCAGGCCGAAGTTGCGCAGCAGGAGCACGAACGGTTCGCCCGAGCACAGCCAGCTGCGGACCTGGCCGACCGAGCTCTGGTGCTTCTGCCGGGCGACGCGGACGAGCTCGGCCATGTGGTTCCGCGGGGCGCCCGCCAGCAGCCACGGCAGGCCGAAGCCCTTGCGCCGCCTCTTGCGGTCCCAGTCGCGCTGCTTTTCCAGGTAGTCGAGGTTCAGCTCGGGCTCGCCGACCGCGAACCCGTCCAGCACCGCGCCCGCGTGCTCCGCCCGGCTGAGCCATTCGTCCACGTCGGGATTCCCGCCCCGAGCCTGGCCGAACGACGTCACGAGCTCGCCGAACTTCTCCCGCGCGGCCCTTTCATCGCCCGACTGGAGAGACACCAGCGCCGTGTTGTACAAGCCCTGCGCCGCTCTCCCGCGCAGTTCGGGATCCGCGTTGTGCCGGTACCGCCGGAAGATCTCCGCCCACAACGCCGCTTGTTCCTTGCGCTTGCTCGACAGGTCGCCCGCCGCGAGGTGATCGCCGCGCAGGTGCGCGTGGATCGCCAGCGCCCGGCACAGCGCGCGCTCCACCCGGACGTCCACCGGGCCCCGGACGGCGTCCACCACGTCGCGCAGGACACCTGCTGCGGCGGCGTTCGCGGCCGCGTCGGCTTGCCCGGTGTAGGCGCACAGGTCGGTCAGCATGTCGATCACCCGCGCGCCCAGTTCGGGGTCCGGGTGGTGCGCGTAGTGCTCGCCGTACCAGCGCAGCAGCAGGAACGAGTCGGTGATGTTGCCCGCGCGGTAGAGCGCCGTCGCGGTCTCGTACACGATGTAGGCGTGGTCGCGCGGGTCGTACGGGCCGCTGCTCGCCGCCTGCTCCGGGAGGGTCTCGAACAGCCAGGTCCGGAAGTTCCGGTCGGCCACCTCCGCGGCGGACTCGCTCCGCATCAGCTGCCACCTGCCGATGGCGCCGTCCACCACGTCCGCGAGCGTCAAGTCATCGTCCACTGGCGTCACCCCAACTTGTGCGTGCCTCAACCGTTCACGGGCCGGCTTCCCGGGCCTTTGGCCTCAGGAGTCGGTGCTTGTGCGCGCGTAGCGTTCTTTGGCGGAGCCGGGTTATCGCGATCCGGATCGGAACTTACCGGGGCACGGGTTCGCCCATCGGGATTTCGCGGGCTTCGGCGAACATCAACCGAAGGAGCATCTGTGATGCGTACTGTTCTGCGCCGTTCGCTCGGCCTCGCGCTGGCGCTGCCACTCCTGTCCGGAGTCGCTGCGCTCGCCCCGGCCGCGTTCGCCGCCCTTCCGGCGCCTGCGGTGGTGCAGTTCGCCCCGCAGCAGCAGACCGATGAGTGCAACCCGGACGACCAGGTCTGCCAGGAGCACCAGCAACAACACCAGCAGCAGCAAGATCAGCAGCAGCACCAGCAGCGGTAGTAGGAGCACGGGCGCTGAGGACCGGGCTCAGGTCCGGTCGTCGAGCGCCGCTTCGAGGATCTTGAGCCAGGGGATCTCCAGGGCCTGGTCGCTCCTGGGGCCTTGCAGGGGCCAGTAGTCGTCGCCCGTCAGCAGTTGCACGTCGGCTTGGCGCAGGGTTTCCACGTGCGATTTCCACGCCGGGAGGCGGACCTGCGTGACGTTGATCTTCGGGAACACCACCACCGGGATATCGGGGGTTCCCATCGCCTCGCCCAGCGTGGTCAGGGCCTGGTTGTCGGCTAGGCCGAGGGCGAGCTTGGCGACCGTGTTCGCCGTCGCCGGGCAGGCCAGGTAGCGGTCGATGGGCGGGTGCGGGCGGCCGGCACCGGGGAGTCGGGGCTCGACCCGGCACGGCAGGCCGGTCACCTGCTCGATCCGCTCGACCTCGCCCAGCGCCCGCAGCCACGCGCCGGCCGCGGGCGTCAGCGTCACCGCGACCCGCCAGCCCCGCGCGATGGCCGGTTCGATCAGGGCCGGGCGGATCTGCTCCACGCCGCCTGCCGCCGATCCGATGAGTCCCAGGGTCCGCTCGCTCATCCCGCCAGTATGTCGCGGGAGGGATCATCCGGGAACCGCGGCGGATGTCCACAGGGGACATGATCGGTACCGAGGGACTTTGGTCTCGGGATTCGGCAGGTGCGCGCGCGTAGGCTTTTGTGGCGGACCCGGATTCCATCGATTCGGGTCGGCGAACACCGGGGTCTTCGAATGTCCACCGGGCTCGGCGTGCTTCGGGACCTCACCGAACGTCGATGAAGGAGCATCGGTGATGCGTACTGCTCTGCGCGGCGTGCTCGGCCTCGCGCTGGCGCTGCCGCTGCTATTCGGAGTTTCCGCGCTATCCCCGGCCGCGTTGTTCGCCGTCAGCCCGGCGCCTGCGGTGGCATCGCAGCTCGCCCCGCAGGAACAACACCACCACCGCTGCCTCAAGGGTGACAAGGTTTGCGAAGAGCACCAGGTGGAACACGTGCGCCAACACCACCGGAACTAAGCGGTAGATGGTCAACGGCGGAGCGCCCCGCGGACGGGGCGCTCCGCCGATGATCGTCAGACCGACTTGAGGTCCGATTCCTTCACGTAGACCCAGCGGTAGTTGTACGAGATCGGGACGTAGACCTCGTCGCCGGCGATCACCTTGTGGTTGTTCGGGTCGTTCAGCCCGTCGTAGACCACGTTGTAGTCGAGCGCCTTGGTCTCCTCGCCCGCGACGTACACCTGACCGGCCGGCACCTTGTACGGCAGCGGCTTGATCTTGCGCGGGTCGATGCCGGACGGGTATTCGCCCGGCTGCGGCAGCGACAGGCCGTAGGTCGGGATCTGGTCCCGGACCGGCGTGACCAGGTCGGCGCCGTCGGCGGGTGCCGTGTTCGTGCCGCCCGGGTCTTTCAGCCAGGCCTTCTTGCCGTCGAACCAGATGGCCAGCCAGTCGCCCGAGCGTTCCGCCACCGCGTACTGCCGGCCCGTGTTGGCCTTGGCCGACCAGTCCTCGATCCGGGTCGTGCCCGGCGAGCCGTCCGGGTGCACCGTCGGCGAGCCGATCAGCGGCGCGTCATCGCGCGGCTCGGTGCGCAGGTACAGGAAGTTCGCCCCCTGCGCCGGCAGCGTCTGGCAGGGCTTGTCCTTCTGGCACTCGACGACCTCCGGGCGGTTCGCGTCGAACCGCGGGAAGATGGTCACCACGTCGTCGCCGCCGGTGTCGCCGTCCAGCGGCTCGTCCAGCAGCTTCATGTAGTGCGCCCAGTCCCAGAACGGGCCCGGGTCGTAGTGCTCGCCGCCGGCCTTCGCCGGGTTGTCGGCGCTGACGTCGTCGTGGCCGACGATGTGCTCGCGGTCCAGCGGGATGTCGTACTTGTCCGCCAGGAACTTCACCAGCTCAGCCGACGAGCGGTACATCTGCTCGGTGTACCACTTGCCGCCCTCGGCGGCGAAGCCCTCGTGCTCGATGCCGATCGAGCGCATGTTCTGGTCCCAGTTGCCGGCGTGCCACGCCATGTCCTTGGTGGGGACCATCTGCGTGATCTGGCCGTCGGAGGAGCGGACGATGTAGTGCGACGCCGCGCCGTGCGCCGGGTTCTGGAACGCCGAGATCGCCGTCTGGTACGAGGTCTCCGTGTCGTGGATGACGATGGAGTCGATCTTGACGTCCTTCGGCCGGTTCGCCGTGTCGTAGTTGCCGTAGCCGCCGGTGGGATCCTGCGGATCGGTCGGGGCGTAGGCCGCCGGGATGTAGCGGCAGTCCAGCTCGGCCGGGCATTCCGGCTTCGGGCCGAGCGGGGCGTCCTCGACGTTCTTCAGGTTGGTGCCGCTGAGATCCCGGTCCGGCAGCACCTCGGGGATCTTGGCGAACGCCAGTCGCTGGCCGGTCGAGGTGGTGCGGGCGCGGCCCTGGCCGAGCACGTCGTAGACGTCGTCGGCGAAGGACTGCGCGCCGCTGGCCTGCGGGCTGCCGCTGAGCTCGGCGATCGCCGGGTACCAGCCGCCGATGTTGTTCGGCAGCTTCCCCTCGCCGAGGTTCTTGGCGCGCTGGGCGAGCAGTGCGGCACCGGCCCGGATGTTCTGCTCCGGGTCGCGCTTCACCTGCTCCGGCGGCAGGTCCACGAGTTTCGCGGCCTCGGTCAGGGTGTGCAGCGTCGGGTGGTCCCCGAGCTTCTGCAGCTTCGGGTTCTCGCTGCGGAGCTGGTCGGGATCGATGTCGGTCAGGTGCATCGGGCCGTAGCCGCCGGCCACGCTCTGCTCGCCGTTGTGGTCTTCCCACCTGGTGAGCTGGAACGAGGTCGCCATCAGCAGCGGCATCGGGATGCCGAATTCGACGGCGGCCGATTCGAAGGCGCGCTGCTCGACGGTGTCGGGCGCCGCCGGGGTCATCGGGGCGGCGTCCGGGTCGGCACCGAGGGCAGTGTGGGCTGCGCCGGTCAGCAGCCCGGTGACGCTCGCCGTGATCACGGCGGCTCGCCACCAGTGGAGCTTCCTGGCAGTCAAAGTTTGCTACCTCGCAAAACCAGAACTGGTGTCCTAAGTGGACCTGTGGGGTTCGCGGTTGATCACCGACCCTGCCAGTGGTCCGCGAGCGCTCGTGAGCGTTGTGGATTGCCGTAGCGATCCGAAGTGCTCACGAATCCCGGGCGCAGCCGGTTGGCCGCTGTGGGACGCGTCGGACTGTCGCCGTATCCTCGGTTGATCAACTGCAGGGCTCCACCATTCCACCGTTCGAGCGATTCGGCACCGTCGAAATCCGATCTGAAACCGGGTCGATACGTGCAGAGCGGGAATTCTTCGCTTTCGGGCCGTCCGGCTGCCCAAAAGTGCTAGCGGTGATTGAGGCGTTGGCTCGTCCCGACGGAGCCCAGTGGCGGCGATTTCGCGCGAAATCGCCGCACGGCCCTCACGTGGGATGGCGATTTCGCGAAAACCCCCCGTTCCCACGCGCCATTCAGGAGCGATGGCTAAGGCCGGTCCTGCCATTCGGATCGGAGGATCGCGTAGACGAGTTCGTCGCGCCAGACGCCCTTGACTTGGGTGTTCTGGAGGAAATGCGCCTCGCGGCGCATGCCGAGGCGCTCCATGAGCCGCGCCGAGGCGGCGTTCAGGGCGTTGCAGCGGCCGATGATCCGGTGCAGGCCGAGGTCCTCGAAGCCCAGGCGGAGGACTTCGCGGGCCGCCTCGGTGGCCAGGCCCTTGCCCTGGTAGTCGGGGTTGAAGATGTAGCCGACCTCGGCCTGCCGGTTCGCCTCGCTGTGCCAGACGAGCTCGACCTGCCCCACGACCGCGTCCAGCTCCGGCGACACCACCGCGAGGCTGAGGCAGTCGCCTTCGGCGCCGAGCCCGGTCTCCTCGGCCATTTGCGCGACGGCGTCCCGCACCTGATCGCGGTCGCGCGGCTCCCACAGGAGGTAGCGGGCGACGTCCTGTTGACGTTGGTAGGCCCAGACGTCCGCAGTGTCGTCGGTGGTGAACGGGCGCAGCAACAGGCGGTCGGTCTTGATCGGGTAGTCAGCTCGAAGCACCCGCCGACAGTACGTCAGCCCCCGGATCACCCGTGGTGCGTTCGGTGCGGCTCCTCGCGGCGGCTGACGATGCCCAGCAGCGTCATCGCGTCGTGGTCCGGGGTGCCCGGCTCGGCCTGGTAGATGACGAGCCGCTGGTCGCCGCCGCGCACCGCCAGGACCTCGTAGTCCAGGTCCATCCGGCCCACCGCCGGGTGGTCGAAGCGCTTCACGCCCGCAGCCTTCGGCTGCACCTGGTGGCTCGCCCACATCGCCGGGAACTCCTCGCTCTTGGTGGTGAGCTCGTCGATGAGCGCGGTGAGCCGCCGGTCGGCCGGGTTGTCGCCGTAGGTCGCGCGCAGGTCGGCCACCGAGTGCTGCGCCACCTCGCGCCAGCCCACGAACAGCGTCCGGGCCGCCGGGTGCAGGAACAGGTAGCGGGTCGTGTTGCGCCGCTGCGCGGGCCACTGGTCGATGCCCGTGAGCAGCGCGAGGCCCGCCGGATTCGCCGCCACCATGTCGTTCCCGCCGCCCAGCACGTACGCCGGGGCCTCGCCGACCATGTCGAGCAGCCGCAGCACCGTCGGCCGCACCGGCTCGGCCTCCCGCAGCGCCGGATTCGGGCCTCCCGAGGCGTGCCTGACCAGGTTGCTCAGGTACTGGCGCTCGGTGGCGTCGAGCTGCAGCGTCCGCGCCAGCGCGTCCAGCACCGCCTCGCTCGGGTGCCGCTCGCGGCCCTGCTCCAGCCGCGTGTAGTAGTCCATGCTGATCCCGGCCACCGCCGCGACCTCTTCGCGCCGCAGGCCCGGCGTCCGCCGCACGCCGGGTCCGGCCGTGATGCCGACGTCGCCCGGCTTCCGGCGCGCCCGGCACGCCTTCAGGAAGCTGCCCAGCTCGTTGCTCACCCCATCGATGCTGCCACGCCGCCAGCCTGGGTGTGCCACACCCAGGAGAAACGCGCCCTGCCGCGCGCCCGCGACGGCGGCCAGCATCGATGGCAGCCGATCCGAAGGGGAAACGAGATGACGTTGCGGCAGGTTCAGCTGGGATCCGGCCCGGTGGTGGGCGCGCAGGGCCTGGGCTGCATGGGGATGAGCGAGTTCTACGGCCCGACCGACCAGGACGAGGCCCGGCGCACGTTGGAGCACGCCTTGGCGCGCGGCGTGACGCTGTTCGACACGGCCGACATCTACGGCTCCGGCGCCAACGAGGAGTTCCTCGCGCCGTTCGTGAACGCGAACCGCGAGCAGGTGGTGCTGGCCACCAAGTTCGGCCTGGTCCGCAAGGCCGAAGACCCGAACTACCGGGGCTTCCGCGGCGACGCGGCCTACGTCCGCGCGGCGGCCGAGGCGAGCCTGCGGCGCCTCGACATCGACGTGATCGACCTCTACTACATGCACCGGCGCGACGTGACGGTGCCGATCGAGGAGACCGTCGGGGCGATGGCGGAACTGGTCGCCGAGGGCAAGGTGCGCCACCTCGGGCTATCCGAGGTGACCGGCGCCGAGCTGCGCGCCGCGCACGCGGTGCACCCGATCGCGGCGCTGCAGAGCGAGTGGTCGGTGTTCAACCGCGACGTCGAGAACACCGCGGTGCCGGCGGCCAAGGAGCTCGGCGTGGCGCTCGTGCCCTACTCGCCGCTCGGCCGCGGCTTCCTCACCGGGGCGTTCGCCAACACGGCGGAGCTGTCGGACGGCGACTTCCGGCGGAACTTCCCGCAGTACTCCGGGGAGAACGCGGCCAGCAACGCCGAGCTCCTGGCGCCGCTGCGGGAGGTCGCGCAGCGGCACGACGCGACGCTCGCGCAGGTGGCGCTGGCCTGGCTGTACGCGCAGCAGGACGGCCTGGCAGTGGTCCCGATCCCGGGAACCCGGCGCCGCACCAGGCTCGACGAGAACCTCGGTGGCGCCGACCTGGCGCTCACGGCGGCGGACCTGGAGCTCCTGGAGCCGATCTCGGCGAAGGTCGCGGGCACCCGCTACGCCGACATGAGCTTCACGTCGGCCGGCCGCGAGTAGCACCGGGGGAGCCACGGCTGTCGAGGTGAACGGACCGTTCGCGCCAAATCCACGCGGTGCGGGCCTGGGGATGGGGTGGGTGGAGTGAACGGCCTGTTCGTCTCGTCTATTGAGGTGAACGGTCCGTTCGCTCGAAACCGGTAACGCCGGGCGGGTGGCGTGAACGGGCCGTTCACCTCTTCTATCGGAGCGAACAGGCCGTTCACCTCGATCCGCCGGTGGGGGCCGCTGGGCCGGGTCAGCCGACGTAGGCGAGGAGGCGGTCCGCTCGGGCCGGTTCGCGGAGCTTGCGCAGGACTCGGTGCTCCAACTGGCGGATCCGCTCGCGCGTCACGCCGAGCTCGTGGCCGATCTCCGCCAGCGTTCGCTGGCGTCCGTCGTCGAGGCCGCAGCGCAGCCGGATGACCTGCTGCTCTCGTGGGCTGAGGGTGCCGAGCACGTCCTCGATCTCGTTGCGCAGCAACTGGATTCCCGTCGCTTCGCCGTCGTCGGGCAGGGCCAGCAGGTCGGCCAGGGTGCCGCCGTTCGGCCCGGTCGGTTGGTCCAGGCTCAGTGGTTCCTGCGCGAGCGAGAGCAGTTCGAGCAGTTGGCGGACCGGGATGTCCAGTGCTCGCGCGAGTTCGTCGTGTCCCGGCGCCCGGTCCAGCTTCGTCGTCAGTTCCCGGCGCAGGCGCGCCAGTCGGGTCAGCTGCTCGGTGAGGTGCAGCGGCAGCCGGATGGTGCGCGACTGGTCCGCCAGCGCCCGGCTGATCGCCTTGCGGATCCACCAGGTCGCGTAGGTCGCGAACCGGAAACCCGGGCTGTGGTCGTACTTCTCGACGGCGCGCAGCAGCCCGACGTTGCCCTCCTGGATCAGGTCGAGCAGCGGCATGCCGCGCCCGGTGTAGCGCTTGGCGATGCTCACCACCAGCCGCAGGTTCGCCTCCACCAGCGCGGCTCTGGCCACGCGCCCGTCGTCGGCGACGGCTCGCAGCTCGATGCGGCGGGCCGCGGGCAGATCCGGGATTTCCAGGGCCTCTTCGGCACGGAGCCCGGTCGCCGCGCGTTCGGCCAGGTCGGTTTCCGCGGCCCGGTCGAGGAGTTCGGTCCGGCCGATCCCGGCCAGGTAGAGGCGCACCGAATCGCCGGCCGCCGAAGGCCGTTCGGTTCCAGGAACGTCGTCGATTTCGAGCAGCGGGGCCGCCACCTGCCAAGCCTTCCGGACACGGGTGCACGCCCTGCCCAGCGTGCCGAACGCTGCTGGCAGCGTGCTGACGCGCGGATCGCCGGTCATCCTGCGGCGTATCCGCTGGCTGTGCGGCCGGAGCCGGGATTTCGGCGGCGGTGTGGTGCGGTTCGGGTACGGCTGGTGTCGAATCGGGTACTGTCCGCGGCGCCGTGGTCGGGATAGCCTTGCCGCGTGGGAGGGATCCGCCTTCGATGACAAGCCAGACCAGCGCACCGCCGAAGTCGAGCCCGTTCGGCCGTTCGCGGGATGACGAGTGGTTCCGCCCGCAGCGCAGGCCGGGCCGCATCGGTCCGATCAGCCTAACGCGGCTGCTCGCCTTCGAGGTCGTGCAGCTCGCTCTGTGCTTCTTCGTGTTCCAGGCGCTGTGGGCGTTGATCGTGGGCGGCCTGATCGGAGTGGCCGCGGCGGTGGCCACCTTCGGCTGGCGTGGCGACCAGTGGTGGACCGAGATGCTCTGGCTCCGCCTTCGATTCCGCCGCAGGCGAGGCATCGTCGCGGCCCGCCGCGACGACCCGAGGCTGTCCGCGCTGTGCGAGCTGGCTCCCGACCTGACCGTGGAAAACGTTGCGGGCGAAGGGGATTCCCGCCTGGGCATGGGCAGCGACGGCGCGGGCTGGTTCGCCGTGCTGGAGGTCGCCGACGACGAGGGGCCGCGGCCGCCGGTTCCGATGGCGGCGCTGGCGCGGATCGCGACCGAGCAGCCGGGCGTGGTGGTGCAGGTCGCCCTGCACAGCGCGCCGCTGCCGGGCACGAACCGGCGCGACGAAGTGGTGTGGATCGCGGTGCGGCTGGACGCGCAGGTGGTCGCGGAGTCGGCAGTGGACAGCAGCAGCGATCCGGATGTCCCGGTGCTGCTCGCCGAACTGGCCAGGCGGGTCGAGAGGTTGTTGCGGCGCAGGGGACTGCGCGCGCGCCCGCTCGACACCAACGGCCTGCTCGATGCGCTGGTGCGCTCCTGCGACCTGGCCGAACCGGCGGATCGGCGGCCCGTGCAGCCGCACGAGGAGTGGGATTCCTGGCGTTCCACCAGGTTGTGGCACGGCTGCTTCTGGATGCGGTCGTGGCCGAACCCGGAGCGCGGTTCGCTGCTGATGTCGGCGCTGGCGGAGGTGCCGGACGCGCAGGTCAGCATTTCGATCGCGCTGGAGCCGGGGCAACGCGACACCGATCTGTCCGCGCTGGTCCGGGTGGCCGCCGACGCGCAGCGGTACGAGCAGACCTGCGAGCTGGTGGCGCGCCTCGTCGAGCACGCGGGCGGCCGGTTGTCCAGATTGGACGGACAGCAGATGCCCGCGGTGTACGCCTCGGCGCCGACCGGAGGAGGGGCGCGGTGAACGAGGGCCAGCACCCGGTGCAGTCGGCGGTCGCGCCGCCCGCCGTCGCGCGGCCGGAGGCGCCGAAACCCGTTGTGGCAAAGCAAGTTCCGGTGATCTCGGTGGCGAAGCCGCCGGAGACGATGGGGCCGGTCGAGGTTCCGAAGGGCCAGGACGCCGACGACGCGGCGTTCGCGCCCGCGCTCGGCACGTCGGAGTGGAACCAGCAGGCCGGCGGCGCGGTCCTGACGAACACCGCCGCCGCGTCCGCGTCGGTGGCGTCCGCGCAGGCCGTCGCCGCGCCGCTGCCACCCGGCGGACCCGGCCCGCGTCAGGACGACACGCCGACGGTGGAGGTGCGCAAGCCTCAAGGCTGGCGGCCGCGCAAGCAGCGTTCGGTGCCGAGGCTGGACATCGGCCGGCACCAGGCCACCGAACAGGAACTGGACCTGCTGCAGCTCACCGGCACGTCCTTCGGCTTCCCGCTGGGCCGCAACCAGGCGGGCTTCCCGGTGACGATGACGCTGTTCCAGCCGGAACCGGTGTCGATCGCGCTGGTCGGCGCGTCCTGGGCGGCGCGCCTGCTGGCCTACCGGGCGTTGCGCTTCGGCGCGAAGGTCCTGGTGTTCACCGACCAACCGGCGGGCTGGTCGGACCTCGGGCAGGCGGCGACGGGTCGTGCCGACCGGGTCGCGGTGCTGGAACCGGGCGCCCCGGCGGGAGTCGTGGCCTCGGCGGACGCACCGGTCCTGTCCCTGTACGACGCGGAATCACCGCCGTCCCCGGCGCAGCCCGCGCCGTGGCAGACGCGAGTCATGGTGCTGCACCGGTTCACGCCGCAGCGGGCCCACGTGGCCTTGCAAGCAGATGTCCTGCTATTGCAGCGGTTGGCGCCTGACGAAGCGGCGGCGATCGCCGCGGCCCGCCGCTTCACGTCGCGAACGGCGGAGCAATTGCAGGCTGTGCACGACGACATGCTGGCGGTGCTGACGAAGTCGGAGAACCACTACGTGTGGGTAAACCCGGCGGACCGAGAGCAAGAAGAACTCGGAGCCCCAGGCCGTTACTGAACGGTGTCCGCTGGTCTTGGCCCGTGCGTACTTTGTGTCGCCATAGCAACACAAAGTACGCACGGCCCCTGACCAGGCACAACGTTCACCGACCAGGCCACGACCAGAAACCGAGCCTCACCGCTCGAACCGGCCACCCTTGACGGCGGCGACGAACGCCGACCACTGCGAGCGGTCGGTGACGAAGTACCCGCCGTCACGATCCTTGCTGTCCCGGACAGCGGCGCCGCTGGATAACTCGCCGACCTCGATGCAGTTGGTCTGGTTGCCGCTGTAGCTGGACTTGCGCCAGTTCTCGACCCTGCTCATCTCACACGCTCCATGTCGTCTGCGATTTGCTTGATGAGCGCGGTAGTCAGGTCCGCGCTCAACGCATCTCCACGGACGGTATCCGCTGCCGCCTGGTAGTCCTTGATGTCGCTGGCGTCGGTGATGGTCGTGCTGGAGCGGAAGTGCTCAAGATGCACAACCGGCTTTGCCCGGTCGAACTCAAGCAGAACGAACGGTCCTTCCAGGGCAGGCGAGTAGCCGTGATCGAGTGGGATCACGTGGATGCTGATGTTGTCCAGCTCGGCCCACTTGGCGAGGTGGTGGAGCTGCTCAAGCATCACTTCGCGACCGCATGGCGGGTACCGCAGTGCCTGTTCACCGATAACTGCAACCAACTCGACCGGATTCCGGCGGGTGAGAACGTCCCGGCGACCGAGCCTGAAGGTCACCCGCCGATCAGCCTCTCCTCGCGTCGTTCCGGCGCCGATCATGATCGAGCGTGCGTAGTCGGCCGTCTGCAGTAGTCCCGGAATGAGAAGCGGCTGCACGTCGGTGATCGTTCGCGCCGTTCGCTCGTACTCGGTCAACGCGGCCAGCTGGCGATCGATGCCGGGAGCCACCCAGTTCGGATCACCTGCGTCTTTGGCGAGTTGCAGCAGTCTCTCGCGCTCGTCCCCGGTGATTCCAAGGATGCCCAGCACTGCGCCGGCGTCGGCCTCGCTCGGTGTGAGCTTGCCGTTTTCCCAACGCGAGATGTGCGTGTGTGAGCGACCTAGCTTCGCTCCAAGCACTTGGGTGGACATCCCGACCGCCTTGCGAGCCGCTCGCAGTTCGGCTCCGAGCTGTCGTGCTCGTGGTGTGTCGGCGGTGCTGGCCATGCCCAGATCCTAGTCGCGCAGATACTCACGATCACGATCACGCGATCGAGTAATTGCGCCAATTGTGCATGCACAGACATTCTGTGCATGCACAATTTGGCGACGTTGGAGGTGGCTCCGATGTATCCCTTCCACTGGGTTCCGGCTGTTGGGCTGCGGCATGCGAGTACCGATCGGCGGCCCGATGGGGCTTTGGCCTATTCGGCCGGGACTCTCGTTTCGACCTTGTGTCGGCAGGCGTTGTTCGCGGACAACTCCGAGATCGCTTGGTTGTGGTCGACGTGCGGCGTCTGCGATGCCGAGGCGCGCCGAATAGTTCGACAGCTTCCCGACCCTGCTGCCGGAAGGAGCTGCTGACATGTTGGCCGTGCTCCCCGGGATCGCCGGGATCACCGGTGTTGTCGCTCTCTACCTGATCATCACGTACTGGAAGTCCTACCGGCCGCAGCACGCCGGTGGCGGCGAAGGCGCCCTGACGGTTTGGCGGCTCATCGCGCACGTCGAGGCTGAACGGCGACAACGGGATCAGGGCGGCAGGCACCGGCTTCGCGAACCGCAGCCGCCACCGTCCACATCGGATGACGAGGCGCCGTCACTGGAGGTTCAGCGCCGAATACTGGAAGCCCTCCAGCGCCTCTGACGGCACAGACCCGGGCCCGGCCGCCGATGCCCCCGACCTGCGGGCGGACGGGTCCTGCGGGCCGGTCGGTGCGACTCCTCCCCCTCGCGCCGGCCGGCCACCCCGCTTCCTGGAGGTCGGCAGGTCTGAGCCCGTCCCAATTTTGCCTAAAATTGGAAACTCATGAACCGGACGAACCGGAGAAAATCGGACTCCGATTTTGCCTAAAATTGGAAGCTTCCGGACCTCGCGGGTGGGATTCCGATTTTGCCTAAAATTGGGAACCTGGCCCGTGAGTACTTTGTGTTGCTATGGCAGCACAAAGTACTCACGGGACCTCAGCACACCGGTGTCAGGCCTTGCTGTTGAGGGTTGGCTCCGGTTCCGGGCGGTAGCGGTACTCCGCTTCGCCGTTCACCACCGGGCCGCCCGGGGTTTCCACCTCCCACGCGTCCTGGTCCGCAGGCGTTTCCGCGGGCCGGGTGCGCCGGGCCGCGCGGTCGGCGGCGACGTCCTCCGGCTCGTGCGCCGCGAGCACCGACGGCCGGTCGCGCAGCGCGGCCGGCACCTGGGCGCCCAGCTCCGCCTGCACGTCGACCTCCGGTGCGGTCCTGGCTTCCAGGACCGGCGCGGTGCTCAGCGGCAGGTCGACCGCGAATTCCGAAGTCGGTTGCGGCTTCAGCTTCTTCTCGCGTTCGCGCTTCCGCTGGGCCCGGCGTTCGGTGAAGGTCTTCAGCGGTCCGGTGCGGTGCGGGTTGCTCAGCACCGGCGGCGGAACGTCGCTTCTGCCGGAGTGGCGGTCCGGTGCCTCCGCGCTGCTGCCCGGGCGCGTTCGCCGCTGCTCGCCGCCCAGCACCGAAGGCGCCGCGTTCGGCGGCGGGAGGAACGCTTCGGGCACCTCCGCCTGCGAACCCGTCGCTCGGCCTCCGGGCCGGGAGTTGGGCGAACCCGTCGCCGATCGGCCACCGGGCGAGCCCGGTGCGCCCGGCGGCGGCGCGGTCTGCCCCGCTGGCGGCCGGATGGTGCCTGCCTCGGGATCGGAAGGCGTTGACAGGCCTGGGTTTCCGATGCGCGGGCCGAGGATCTTGCCCTGCTGCTGCTTCGGCGGTTGCGCCCCCGCGCCACCCGGTGGCGGCGGAGTCATCGTTCCCGGCGGCGTGCCCGTGCCCGGTGCGTTCGGCGCGCTGATCCCCGGCACGCCCGTGTTGCCGTTGATCGTGCCGGGCGGCCTTCCGGGTGCGGCATCGCCCGGCGCCGTCAGGCCAGGAGCGCCGGGTGCGCCGGGCGCCGGGGTTCCGATCGGCGAACCGGGGGAGGGATTGCCGATGACGGGCCCGGTGCCCGGCGCGGTCGGTGGGGCGAGCGCAGGCGGTGCGCTGCCGTCGGGTGTGCCACCGCTGCCGGGCAGCGACGGCGGGTCTCCTGGTGCCGGGCCGCCCGGTGCTCTGCCGGGAGGCGTGACGCCGTCCGGCATTCCGGGCGCTCGGCCCGGCGGTGGTGCTCCGACCGGTGGCTGGCCGGGAGGTGCCGTGCCCGGCGGCATTCCGGGTGCTCGGCCGGGCGGCGCTTGGCCTGGCCCGCCGTTCGGCGGCGGTGTTCCCGGGGGCATTCCGGGGCCTCGGCCGGGTGGCGCCGATCCCTTCGGCGCGCCGGGCGGAGCTGCGGCGGGCGGCGGTGCGCCGACAGGCGCGTTAGGGCCGTCGCCGCCGGGCGGAGGCGCGCCGTTCGGTCCGCCGGGCGCCGGGCCGGGAGGCGCGAATCCGTTCGGTCCGCCGGGAGCTCCGTCGGGCGGCGCCATGCCGCCGGGCCCCCCGGGACCGCCCGGGGCCCCGGGCAGCTTCGGCGGCTTGAGGCCGAGTGCGCCCGGGTGCTGGATCGCGTTCAGCGGGTCGACCTTCATCGCCCGCCCGAGCGCCAGCTTGGTGATGTACGGGGCGTAGCTGTCGGCCGTCCGGCTGGCCAGTTCCCGGGCCTTCCGGTTGTACTTCTCGTGGGACTCCTCTTTCGCCTTGTCCCACGCGCCGCTGCTGTAGCCCTCCACCGACACCTGCTGCTGGAAGCTGGTGTCGATGTCGCGGAGGTCCTGCTTGTACTCCGCCCACAGCGCGCGCATGTCCTCCTGCGCTTCGCGCATCGCCGCGGCGAGCCCGTGCAGGCCGCTCGCCGTGCGGCTCGCCGCGCTCTCCCAGACCGCCAGGTACGCCAGGGTTTCCCCGACCTTGCTCAGGAACGCGTCCTTGGCAGCCGGGGAATCCCACTCCGCCTTCAGCGATTCCGTCTGGCCGCGCAGCTGGCTCTGCACGTGCGACAGCATCGTCGCGACGTTGGCGAACTGGTCGCCGCGCTCGTCGGCCGTGCCGGGCTGCTCGCCCATGATCTGCCGGCGGATCTCCGCGATGGTGGTGTCCCCGGCGCCCTTCGAGTCCGGGCCCGGCGTGTAGTTCTTGCCGGTGTCGGTCTCGCCGCTGTAGTAGAGCTCGTCCGGGCCGATCGGCCCGGCGCCGCCGCCGTTGGAGTAGTTCTCCAGCGCGTCGTGGTTGTAGCCGTAGTAGTCGTCAGCGGGTCCGGCCATCCGAATCACATCCCCCCGGCCATCCGGCGGTTCTCCTTCATGGTGCGACGCGCCTCGTCGGCCCAGTCCTCCGGCGTGACCCGCTTGGGCTGCCGGCCGATGTAGCGCTCGTCGCTGCGCTTGCCCTCTTCTTCCTTGTAGTAGTGGTGGGATTCGGTGCCGTCCTCGTACTTCCTGGTGACCTTGTGCTCTTCGACGACGGTTTCCTTCTTGCCCGCCTGCTCGGTGCGGACGGTGGTGACCTCGTCCCGGCCGCCGGCGATCTTCCTGGATTCGACGCTGCGGTTGGTGGTGCTGACGACCTTGCCGTTCTCGCCGTAGGTCTTGGTGATCATCACGCCGCTCGGCTTGGACGTCGTGCTGTAGGTCTCGTTGCCGTTCTTGTCGTAGCCGGTCTCGGTGATGCCGCCCTCGGTCTGCACCACGCTGCGGGTCCGGCCGTCCTTGGACTCGTACATGTAGACCACGCCGCCGGAGAAGTGGTGCGTGCCGGTCAGCTTCTCGTCGCCGAGCTTGCCGAGGCCCTTGGGGGCGTCGGCCATGTTGTCGGCGATCGTCTCCTTGAGGTACGGGGGAGCGCCGGGCGGGCGCTCCGCGCCGGGCTCGTGGAACGCCCACTCGACGCCGGAGAGCCGCACGCCGTTGGCGGCGTCGGTGTCCTCGTACAGGTCGGCGCAGATGTGCGCCACCGACGAGATCGCCAGGTGGTTCTGCCGGATGTCCTGCAGGAACCGCATCATCTCCTGGGCGTTGCGGGCCATCAGCTGATCCGCCTGCTCGCCCTCCGGGAAACCGCCGGTGCTGATGGAGATGTCGTCGCCGACGCCGTTGATGTTCATGGCGCCGCCCATGGTGTCGGACTGCAGGTTCTTGCCGATGGTCGCGACGTTCGTGCCGTAACCGCGCAGCGAACTGGGATCGGCCTTGAGGTTTTCGCCGTTGGTGGGCCAGCTCGGCGCACCGCGGCCGTCCGGATCCGGAACCGCCATCTCGTCCCCTTACGTCGCGCGTGGGGCGGAGAACCCCGCTCCCCTCAACAAACCACCCGGTGTCAACCCCCGCCGGATGCCGGTTTCGTTCTTTGCCTTTGAAGCGGCGCAGCCGCTTAGCCCACCTTCGCAACTTGCACCGCCGCGGGTTCTCAGACGTCGTCTGGCGAGGACAGCCCCGATGCCGCGTATTGGTTCATCCGTAAGTCGGGGATCCCACAGCCAGGCGGCGTCTGAGGTTCCGCTACCCGCACCGCTACGCGAACGAGTTCGGCTAAAGAAATCAGTGCTCCGGTGGGAGGTTGGCGAACTGGACGAGTTCCTGGCCGCGGGCTCGGGTGACCAGCCAGCCCCGGCCCGGCGGCAGCGGTTCCGGCTTGAGCTTGCCGAACACCGGGCCTTCCTCCGGGTTGCCGGACAGCAGGACGCCTGGCGAGGCCAGGTCGCGGACCCGGGAGATCACCGGGTCGAAGACCGCCCGCGCGACGCCGCCGACCCGGCGCGTCAGCACCAGGTGCAGGCCGATGTCGCGACCCTGCGTCATGAAGTCCAGCAGCTTCGTGAACGGGTTGTCGTGCGGGTTCGGCGCCACCAGGTCGTAGTCGTCGATCAGCATGAACAGCTCCGGGCCCTGCCACCAGCTGCGGGTGCGCAGCTGCTCGGGCGTGATGTCAGGGCCCGGCAACCGCTTCTGCATCGCCTGGATGGTCAGCTGCACCATCTCCTTGGTGGCGTTCGCCGCGCTCGCGTAGCCGACCTGGTACTCGTCGGGCACCACGCCGAGCAGGCTGCGGCGGAAGTCGACCACCGCGATCTGCGCCTGCTCCGGGCGGTAGCGGGTCATGATGCTGCGGGCCAGCGACCGCAGGAACGTGCTCTTGCCGGACTCCACGTCGCCGAAGAGCATCAGGTGCGGCTCCACCTCGAAGTTCAGGTGCACCGGCTGCAGATCGGCCTCGGAGATGCCGACCGCGATGCCGCGCGGCGAGGCGATCTCGGCCTCGGGCAGCGCCGCGTAGGGCAGCTCGGCGGGCAGCAGCCGGACGCCGGACGCGCGGTCGCCGGGCCACGCCTCGTTGACCGACTCGACGAAGTGCCGCACCCCGTCGGAGAGCTCTTCGGCGGTGGACCTGCCGTCGACCCGCGGCACCGCCGCCAGGAACTGCCCGGCGTCGGGCGCGAGCCCACGACCCGGCGAGTGCTCGGGCACGCTCGCCGCCTCCCGCCTGCCGAGCATGGAGTCCACCGCGTCGCCCAGCTTCAGCTCGATGCGGCTGCCGAACACGTCGCGCATGTTCATCCGCAGATCCATCCACCGGTTGCAGCTGCCGATGACGTGGATGCCGTACGCCAGGCCCCGGTTCACCAGCTGCGTGACGGCGGGCTCCAGGTTCTCGAAGTCGCTGCGCAGCGTCATCCAGCCGTCCACGACGAGGAAAAGGTCGCCGAAGCGGTCCTCCGGGAACCGGCCCTCGCGCAGCAGCCGCCGGTAGGTGCTCATGCCGTCGATGCCGTGCTCGGCGAACCGCGCCTCGCGCTCGGCCAGCAGCGCGAGCGCCTCGGCGATGCTGCGGCGCACCTGGTTGGTCTCGCGCCGCGTCGCGACGCTGCCGATGTGCGCCAGGTCGCGCATGCCGGTGAGCCCGCCGCCGCCGAAGTCCAGGCAGACGAACTGCACCTCGTCCGGCGTGTGGGTGAGCGCGAGGCTGCCGATGATGCCGCGGATCACGGTGCTCTTGCCGCTGTGCGGGCCGCCGACGACCACCACGTTGCCGCCCGCGCCCGCGAGGTCCAGCCAGCACAGGTCGCGACGCTGGTCGAAGGGCCGGTCGATGACGCCGGCCGCGGCGCGCAGCTTGCCCCGCAGCTCCTCCTTGCCGGTGGTCAGCCCGCGTTCGGGGTCAACGACCAGCGGTTCGAGCAGCTGGTCCAGGGTGGGCGGCTCGTCCAGCGGCGGCAGCCACACCTGGTGCGCCGCCTTGCCCTGCCCCTCCAGGCGGTCCACCAGCACGTCGAGCAGGGTGTCGCCGACCTGGTCGGCCTCGGTGGCCTCCGCGGGCAGCTCCTCGGTGACCCGGGGGCGCAGGTAGCGCGTGGAGTAGTCCTGCACCGGGTCGATCTGCCGGCCCTCGTCGTCGGTGCGCTTGACCACGCCGCGCTGGTGCAGGCCGGAGACGTAGGCGGCCTTGAACCGCAGCAGCTCTTCGGTGCCGGAGCGCAGGAAACCGTTGCCGGGCGAGCGCGGCAGCTCGTAGGCGTCGGGCGCGCCGAGCACGACGCGGCTCTCCATCGCCGAGAACGTGCGCAGGCCGACCCGGTAGGACAGGTGCGAGTCCAGGCCGCGCAGCTTGCCCTCCTCCAGGCGCTGCGAGGCCAGCAGCAGGTGCACGCCCAGCGAGCGGCCGACGCGTCCGATCTGGACGAACATGTCGATGAAGTCCGGCCGGGCGGTGAGCAGTTCGGAGAACTCGTCGACGATGACCAGCAGCGACGGCAGCGGTTCCAGCGGCGCCCCGGCGGTGCGGGCGCGCTCGTAGTCGCGCTGGGAGGCGTAGTCGCCTGCCTTGCGCAGCAGCTCCTGCCGCCGCATCAGCTCGCCCTGGATCGCGTCCAGCATCCGGTCCACGAGGTGCAGCTCGTCGGCGAGGTTGGTGATCACCGCGCTGGTGTGCGGCAGCCGGTCGAGCTTGGTGAACGTCGCGCCGCCCTTGAAGTCGACGAGCACGAAGTTGAGGACTTCCGAGTCGTGGGTGACCGCGAGCGCCAGCACCAGGGTGCGCAGCAGCTCCGACTTGCCGGAACCGGTGGCGCCCACCAGCAGGCCGTGCGGGCCCATGCCGTCTTGGGCCGATTCCTTGAGGTCCAGCTCCATCGGGCGGCCGTCGGCGGTGATGCCGATCGGCACCCGCAGCTTGTCCCGGTTGGAGCGGGCCGTCCAGTTCTTCGCCGGCTCGAACTCGTACGGGTCGCCGAGGCCCAGCAGATCGGTGAGCTCCAGCGAGCCGGACAGCGGCTGGTCGCCGGCGGACAGCGCGGAAAGCCGCATCGGCGCGAGGGATCGCACCAGGCCTTGCATGCCGTCGAGGTCGAACGCGTCGGCGCGGCCGACGGACCCGGTGCCGTCCATGGTGCGGCTGGTGAGGCTGCCGTCCGCGGCGATGTCGAGGACCAGCGTGGTGGCGTCCAGCACCCGCGGCGGGTCGGTGGCCAGGTTGATCAGCGTGACGCCTTCGACGCCGCCCTCGATCATCAGGTGCTCGGAGCCGGAGGTGTCGCCGCCGTCGAGGAAGACCACCAGGTGCGCGGCGCCTTCGATCGGCATCGAGCCCGGGTTGAAGCGGGGCCGGTCGGCGAGCACGTCGTCGAGCATCGCCTCGAGCGCGGTGACGCTCGGCGCCACCAGCCGGATCTGGCCGACCGCGTCGGTCTTGGTCGGGTGCAGCGCGTGCGGCAGCCACTTCACCCAGTCCCATGCGTCGCGCTCGGCGGGATGGATGCAGAACGCGGTGAGCACGTTGCTGGGCGCGTGGAAGGTGCCCAACTGCGCGACCACCGCGCGGGCGAACGCCCGCTTGGCTTCGCGGTCACCGGTCACGTAGATCTGGGAGAAACCGCGCAGCGCCACCGCGACCGGCAGGTCGGGCACCGTCGAGTAGGTGGTGACGAACTTCCGCAGCGCCATCGCGCACAGCGGTTCGAGCTCGTCGACCGGGCGGGTGTCCGGCGGCACCAGGCGGGTCGCCAGCTCCTGCGGGCCGAGCCCCATCCGGACGACGGTGTAGTCCCAGTCGTTCGGGCGGCGCTCCCATAATCGGGCGCTGTGCGCGGTGGACCACAGCTGGTCGGGATTCGGGTGTCGGTAGAACATCGCGTGCCGCTGGCGTTCCACGGTGTCGCGCACCTGCGCCCGCAGTTGGCTCAGCCGCCGCATGTACCGGCGGCGCTCCGCGATCATCTCCTGCTTGCTGGCGCCCTGGCCGACCTGGCTCATCACCTGGAAGCCGATCATGCCGAGCATCGCGGCGCCGTAGAGCCCGCCCGCGACGTACATCAGCGGCCCGGAGCGCCCGGCCCCGATCAGCAGCGCCATGCCCGCCATACCCGCCATCATCGGCAGCACCATCAGCGCCCGGGTCCAGTTCCGGCCGGGCGGCGGCGGGTTCTCCGGCGGCGGGTCGAGCACCAGCTCGCCGGAGGGCAGGTCCGGGGCGGGACGCCGCAACGGCCGCCGGACGATGATCGTTCCCAAAACCGAGACCTCCAGATCGCCTGCGGCGCGGGCGCGAAATCGCCATCCCGCTGCCGCGATCCGAATTGCTACGCTGCTGGCCAAGTTCCGCTGGGTCGCCTCGCCGACGGCGGCCCGAGCGCGGTGCGTTTGGACCTACATTAGACGGAGATCCGGACCGCCGCGGCGTCCGAGGTTACGTTATCGACACCGCCGAGCAGATCATCAGTGAGACACTCCTAGCGAATTCGAGTTCACGCCTCTCCCGGAGGAGCGCCATGTCGTCCACATTGGGCATTACGCTGGCGAAAGTCACGATATCCACGCCGAAGCGCGGAATCGATGTCGCGCTGCCCGAGGATGTCGCAGTCGCGGAGCTGCTGCCCTACATCCTGCGCCACGCCGGGGACGACGCGGCGGATGCCGGTGAGCGGCACGGCGGTTGGGCGTTGCGCCGCGCATGCGGGGAACGGCTCGACCCGCGGCAAACCCTGGGTGCGCAGGAAATTCGCGACGGTGAAGTGCTCCATTTGGTTCCGGGTCAGTCCGAATGGCCGGAAATCGAATACGACGATCTGGTGGAAACAATTGCCAGCGGCGCTAGGCGGAATGGGCGAAGCTGGGGCCGGGCCGCGACGCGGCGCTGCGGTTTGGTCGTCGCCGGTGCGCTGCTGCTCGGCGGCAACCTGATCACGTTGCTGTTCCAGGGACCTTGGCTGGCTCCGGGCCTGATCATGCTGGCCGCGGCGGTGGTGCTGACGGCGCTCGGCATCGTCGTCGCGCGCGCGGTGCCGGACGCCCGCGCGGGCGCGTTGTTCGCCGGATGTGGCTTGCCGTATGCCTTTTTGGGCGGTTTGCTGATCACCGCGCCCGCGCACGTCGGGCTGCTGCAGTTCGGCAGCCCGCAGTTGCTGGTCGGCACGGTGTCGCTGCTGGTGTTCGGCATCTCCGGCTACGTCGGCGTCGCAGCCGTTGCCCGCGTGTTCGTGGCCGCGATCGCGGTCGGCCTGCTCGGCACGCTGGGCGCGGCGCTCGGCGGCTGGCTCGGCGCGGACGCGGCGGCGGCAGTGGTGCTGACCGCGGGAATCGCTTTGTTGCCGGGATATCCGCTGCTGGCGATCCGGCTCGGGCGGCTGCCGGTGCCGGAACTTCCGCAGCGTGCGGCCGACATGCTCGCCGACAAACCGGCGGCACCGACGTCGACGGTCTTCGCCGCCGCGCGCCGCACCGACGAGATCCTCACCGGCCTCCTGCTGGGCCTGGCCGTCGCGGCGGCGTTCTGCGTTCCACCGCTGCTCGCGCACGGCGGCGCTGCGCGCTTGACCATGCTCGCGCTGGCCGCCGCCGCGTTGCTGCTGCGGTCGCGGCTGTTCCCGATCCCGCGCCAGCGAATCCTGCTGCTGGTGGCCGGATTGGCGGTGGCGGCCGGATTCGCCGGGAGCCTGATCACGGGCTTCGGAAGCACCCTCGGCCTCGCACTTTCCCTGCTGGGGCTGGTAATCGTCGCGCTGCTGGTCGCGGCGGCGGGCGTGGTGTACGCGCGGCGGACCCCGTCGCCGCACCTCGGCCGGATCGCGGACTGGACGGACGTCCTGGCGATCCTGGCGCTGATCCCGTACGCCGCGTACATCACCGGCTTCTTCACCTACGTCCAAAGCCTCATGGCTTCTATCGGTTGAGGCGGGGAAGTCGTGGTGGTTTCTGGAGTTTCGCGGTGTTTCCGCCGGTCACGGGCCGTGTGCACTTTGTGTCGCCATAGCAGCACAAAGTGCGCACGGCACCTGACCTGCCGGAACGTCGCCTCAGGCGTGTTCGAACTCGGGAGACAGGGCTGAACCGTGGCTAATCGTCGAGACCAGCTGCAGGCGTACCAGTTCATGATGCAGCGGGTCGTGTCCGCGCTGGTGGTGCGCGAGACCGATCCCGAGCTGACGCCGCTGCGCCGCGGCGTCGGCGCCGCGTTCGCGGGCGTGATGATCGCGGTGCTGGTCGCGGCCGGATTCGGCGTCTACGGCGTGTTCACCGGCGTCGGCGGCAACGCCTGGCAGGCCGAGGGCTCGGTGGTCGTCGAGCGCGAGACCGGCGCGAGCTACGTCTACCGGCAGGGCGCCCTGCAGCCCACCCTGAACTTCACCTCGGCCAAGCTGCTGGCCGGGAAGAACGACGTCAAGGTGCACCGGGTGTCGGGCAAGAGCCTGGCCGGCGTGCCGCGGCGCGCGGTGGTCGGCATCCCGGGCGCGCCGGATTCCCTGCCAGAGGCCCAGTTCGCGCTCAAGGACGGGTGGACGATGTGCTCGGTCCCCGGGCGCAACGCCGCCGGCGGGCCGATCACCACCAGCACCCTGTTCGTCGGCGGCTCCCTCGCGGGTGGGCTGCCGCTGGAGCAGCGGGCGGTGCTGGCCAGGGACGCCAAGGACCACATGAACTACCTGATCTGGCGCAACCACCGGTACCGGATCGTCGGGAACCCCGATGACACGGTCAAGCCGGAGCAGGTCATCCGCGCCATCTTCGGGCCGCAGGCCGTGGTGCTGGACGCCGGAACGGCCTGGCTGAACGGGCTTCCCGCCGGGCAGGACATCGCCCCGATCACCATCGACGACTTCGGCGCACCGTCCACAGTGCTCAGCGGGCACCGCGTCGGCGACCTGGTGCACCACCCGATCGGCGACCGCGAGCAGTACTACCTGGTGCGCTCGGACGGGCTGGCGCCGCTGACCGAGCTGCAGGTGCGCATCGTGCGCGGCCAGTACCCGGTGGAGCCGGCGGCGATCGCGCCTTCGGTGGCGAACTCGGCGCCGGTCACCACCGCGCTGTCCGCGCCCAGCGGCGAGTCGGCGAAGCCCGCTGAGGTGCCGGAACTCGCCCCGGTGCCGGCCGAGCGCCGGGCCACGCTGTGCGCGCGGACGCTGGATGCCGCCACCGCGCCGGAGATCACGCTGGGCGGCGACGCGGGCGTGCTCGACGCGGGCATCGCGACCAGCGCGGAGACGGCGGAGGGCACCAAGCTGGCCGACCGGGTGCTCGTCCCCGCCGGTGGCGTGGTGGTCGTCCGGGCCAAGGCGTCGGCGACGGATCCGGCCGGGTCGTACCACATCGTCACCGACCTGGGACTGCGCTTCCCGGTGCCGTCCGAGGCGGTGCTGGAGACGCTCGGCTTCAGCCCGGCCGACGCCGTGTCGATGCCCGCCGAGCTCGTGCAGCGGATCCCGGCCGGCCCGACGCTGGACCCGGCGGCGGCGCTGCAGACCGCGTCGGCGCTCCCGTAGTTCTCCCGCAGGCAGCCCCGCATTCGCGGGTGTGACCTGCGAAATCGCCTTGGCGGACGCGATTTCCGGCTACCCGGGATCTGGCAGCGCACCGGAATAGCCTGTGGGCATACCACTGCCCATCTTGGAGAGGTGACCGGAGTTGCCCGATCTCAAGCTAACACCGGAACAGACGACGCAGCTGCAGACCGCGATCGGCGACACGTACGACAACGCGAGCAGCCTGATCAGGCAGATCAGCGGGGACTACATGTCCATCGCCGGCGCCGCGTGGATGGGTGGCGCATCGACGGCCGCCGTCTCCAAGCAGCAGGAATTCGAGCAGATCTGGAAGAACCTCTCGCAGATCCTCGTCGACCTCGCCCAGGGCGTGGCCGGTACCACCCAGATGATCGGCCAGCAGGACGAGGACTACCAGCAGCTGCTGAACGCCGTGGACGGCACCGGAGACACCGGAATGGGCAACTTTTCCCGTCTCTGAAGAAAGAGGGTTCCAGGCTCGTTTTGCGTTGCGGTGCGGGTGGCGTCCCCCTGCGGGAGTTACAGATGCCGCCTGGACTCCGGGATCCCCGACTTGTGTATGACCAATACACGGCGCTGGGGCTGTCCTCGCCAGACGACATCTGAGAACCCGCGGCGGTGCGAGCTGAATCCCACACCGCGTGCGGCTGACGCCGCATTCTCAAAGACCTCAAAGCGTTCGGCAGCGCAAGGCCAGTGCGGTTCAGAACTTCTGCCTGAGGGAAGGGCTAAACGATGACGATCAAGTACGGCTTCGGCTCGATCAGCGACACCGGTGGCAACACGGTGACCGCCGCGGGCCAGATGAAGAGCCTGTTCGACGACCTGAAGACCAAGGCGAAGGCGATCCTCGCCGAGGACTGGAACGGTGCGGCGGCGGACGCGTTCGACCAGGCGGAGGCCAAGTGGGACGTCCAGGCCAACGCGCTCGGCGACGCCCAGGTGCGAACCGGTCAGCTGACCACGCAGGCCAGCGACGACATGCTGGCGACGGACATCCGCGCCTCCAACCTCTTCAACGCCTGACCCGGCTGCTTCGCGGGCGCATGCGGTGGTGCGGTGGGCGGTTCCGGCTGGAGCCGCCCACGAGCCACACGAGCCCGCCCACCACCAGACTCAAGGTGATCTTGGTTTCCGATTTTGCCTAAAATTGGATGCCTCGGAGCCCGGCGAAGGTGCGCCCAATTTTAGGCAAAATCGGGAGACTCGAGAGTCGCGATCCGCTTGCCGTGCAGCAGGAATTGGAGGGACCGGACTTGGGGTCAGACGCCGGTTTTCGGCCGGTCGTCGAAGAGGTCGGCCGGGGGCTCCGGGAGCTCGTCCTCGGGGCGGTCGACCGGGGCTTCGGCGATGCCGGACCGCCAGCGGCGGCGCCGGCCGCGCGGCCCGAACACCACCACGGCGGTCATCACCACCGCCGCCGACACGCCCACCGCGGCGAGGCCGTAGGCGAGAGAATCGCTTTGCTGCCAAGCCGCTTCCCGGGCCAGCTCCTCGGCGGTCGGGACGCCGGGATCGGCCGGTGCCAGCGTGGTCGGGTGCCCGTCGACCAGGTTCGCCACCGCCGCCTGGTACGGGTTGATCAGCCCGTGGCCGTAGTTCCGGCTGCCGACGCCCTCCGGCGCAGGCGAAGCGGTCGCCAGCAGCCGCTGGACGACCTCCTCATTGGACAGTTGCGGCCGGTAGTCCCGCAGCAGCGCGACGGTTCCGGCGACGTAGCCCGCGGCGAGCTCGGTGCCGGTGGCCGGGCCGACCCCGCCGCCCGGGTAGGAGGCCGTGACCTCAGCGCCCGGCGCGACCAGGTCGACGCGCGGCGCATGCGTGCCGGCCGCCACCATGCCGTCCTCGCCGATCATCCCGACCGAGAGAACTCCGTCGTAGGAAGCGGGATACGGGGCGATGCCGGGCGGATCGTTCTGCTCGGCGCGACCGGCCGCCGCGATCACCACGGCGTCGGCGTCCAGGGCCCGCTTCGTCGCCTGCCGCAGCGCCGGACTGTCCTGATAGGACACCGCAGCCACGGTGATGATGGTCGCGCCCTGGTCCAGGGACCAGTTGATCCCGGCCGCCAGCGTGTCCGGTGCCACGGAGTCGTGCGGTTGCCCGCCCTGCGGGAACGAATCGCCCACCACCTTCGCGGACAGCAGCTGCGTTTTCGGTGCCACGCCGTGGAATCCGTGCTCGTTGGTCTCCTTGGCGCCGATGACACCGGCGACGGCGGTGCCCAGGCCGAGGCAGTCCGGCTTGCCGCTGTTCCCGGTCCGCGACGGCGGGCTGAGGTCGACGCTCGCCGCGATCGTGCTGTCCAGCAACGGACTCGACACGCCGGTGCCGACGACGGCCACCCGCTGCTTGGAGCCGGACGTCAGCGGCCAAAGCCGTTCCGGGGTGAGGACCTGCTGGGCCCATGGCACCGGGCTGTTCGGCTGACCGGCGCCGACGCACTGCTGCGCGTGGGCGGCGGACGGGTCGATCAGCAGGATGCCGAGACTGCCGACGGCAGCGGCGAGCAGCGTTCGCAAGCTGCGTTTCGCGTACACGCCGGGGATGTTAGCCGGTGGACCGCGCGAGTTGTCCACGTTTTCGGTGCGATGAATTCGGGGTGCTGCCGTGGAATTTGAGCCCATGTCGGTGAATCCGGTCTACCGGGACCTGCTGGAACAGCTGCAGCAGACGGCCCGCCGGATCCCGGAAACCCAGCGGAGGATGATGAACCAGCTCGGCGTGGCGTGGTCGCCGGACCGCATGGTGAAGGTCGTGGTCGGCCCGCGCGGTCAACTCGTCGACCTGGTGATCGATCCGCGGGTCTTCCGGCAGCCCAACGCCGCCGCGCTGACCGCGATGATCCTGCAGGCCAGCCGGGACGCGGTCGCCCAGGTCACCGAGCGGGTGCAGGAGATCATGGCGGAGCAGATGCCGCCCGAGCTGGCCGAGATCCGCGCCGAGCAGCCGCGCGAGGACCTCGGTTTCGACGACCACTTCGCAGACCTCATGCGCAGCGACGCCGACCGCTACGCAGAGCGGGAGGAGAAGTCGTGAGCAGCCCTGTGTCGACCTCAGTTCTCCTCAGCCGCACCTCAGGGGACCGTGACGCAGCCCAGCCACGGGAAGCCGCGAAACGCGGGTTTGACCTGGGACGTAACCACAACTGTGGATCGCGGAGAGGCGGAACTGTGAATTGCGGAGAGGCGG
>NZ_FNOK01000048.1 GCF_900106995.1 Saccharopolyspora shandongensis | reverse complement strand
CCGGAGGTGGTGGCCACCAGGTACCGGTCCTGGAACCGCGCCCCGACGAGGTCGGGATCGGCGACGAACGCCTCGACCCGCTCGCGGGTCACCTGGCGGTCGGTGACCCAGTCGTCGAAGTGTCCCATCAGCGTCTTCTTGTCGGTGACCGGGAGCAGTGCCGGATCGTCGACCTTGTCTGGCAGGTCGCGATACAGCTCGCGGTAGTACGGCGAGTTCGCGCGGGCGTAAGCCACCATCTCGGCCAGGCGGGCGCGCTGCCGTCGCGCGATCGCCTCGGCGCCCTGCCGCATGTCTCGTCGTGCGTCGCGTGCGAGGCGCCGGACGCTTTCGGTCATGATGAGCTGGTCCTTTCTCCGGTGAGATTGGGGCTTCCGGCGGACGGCCGCACCGAAAGCAGGCCGTGCTGGGCGATGTCGAGGCCGTGCTGAGCGGCTTCCCACAGCTCTTCCTGTGACCGGTCCAGCTGGACGCTCGCCAGGCCTGCCTGCTGGATGGCGCCGATCACGGCGCCGGTCATCGCCGCCGCGGTGACCGGGTCGAGCTGGCCGGGGAACACCTTCAGCAGCTCACCGGCGATCCGCTGCTGCAGGTCCAGCAGCAGGTACAGCCCCTTGGCCTGGAGCGCCGGCGTGGTCAGCGCCAGCCGGGCCGCCGCCGACAGCTCTGCGGGCTCCCGGCGGGGAACCTTGGGCCGGCGGTGAGCGGCGTACGTCTGGACCGCCCGCGCCAGCACCTCGCCCGGGCCTTCCTCCGGCCGGCGTTCCGCGATCGCCTCGAACAGCACGTCGAAGTCCCGTGCGGCGTCGTTGAACAGCACCTCGTCCTTGCTGCGGAAGTAGTTGAAGAACGTCTTGGGATCGACATCCGCCACGGCGGCGATCTCCGCGACCGTGGTCTGCTCATACCCCTGTTCCTCGAACAACCTGACGGCCGCCATGACGATCCGGCGTCTGGTCAGCTGCTTCTTCCACTCGCGTCGCGACTCCTCCACGAAGGAAAACGTACACCCACTGGAATTTTCCATCAACTGGAAAATTTCGAACAGCGGCCGAGCCGACAGATGCGACGGCCGCGGCCTTCCGGGGGCACGGAGTGGCGACCGCGCTGCTGCGGCACGTGCTCACCTTCCCGCAGTTCAAGACGTACGTGCTCGAAGACATCGCCGACACCAACGCGCCCGCGCTCGGCCTCTACGAGAAGCTCGGCTTCCGCAAGTTCAGGCGCAAGAAGGTGCGCGGACCGGGATCAACGCGTACGTCTCGATGCGCCCCACCCAGGCATAGCGCCGAGCACGGCCGGGCCCCGGACGACAATTCATGCGAAATAATGCATAAAAGGCCAAACGGGTGAACGCGCTTTACATGATCACGATCATGACGCAGATCGAACCACCCACCCCGCAATCCGTCGTCCGGGCCATGGGCAACCTCGGCGCCGAGATCCAGTCCCCCGACGAAGGCGCCGACCCCGGCGACATGCCGTTCCTGCTCGGCGCGCTGCTGACCCACGTCGAACGCCTCGTCGCCGAGCAGCTCGGCGACCAGACCGAGGACGTCGTCCAGGGCTGGATCCTGGCGACCGACGGGGATCCCGGCGAGTCCCTGGAACTGCTGCACCGGCGCGTCCTGCTCCTCCAGCACCAGCTCGTCACCATCGCCGAGCACACCGATCCCGACGACGCCGGCGCGCAGATCCTCAACGCCACCAACCACGCCGCGGTCGCGATGCTGTACCTGATCAGCCTGTGGGGCGTGTGGCGCAGCGACGACGACGACCCCGAATGGATGGAGAGCACCCGCAAGGAGGCCCTGGACCGGCTGCAGGACGCCGTGTCCTACCTGAGCTCCGACGTCCGGTACCAGTGACCCGCTTCTCCAAGCGGCGCAACGGAAACACCTGATCGCCGGGCGTCGGAGCCCGCTGGACGACGAGATCGCAACCTGATCGGCCCGAACCCGCTCTCGCGGACGGCCCCCGGTCCCGGTTGCGATCTCGGCGTGCCTCACTCTCCGCACTCGTCAGCAGCACTTCGGCCATTCCGCTCACGGCGCACACCTGCCGACAAGAGCCCGGAAATCGCAAGCAGGACTGATCGGTCGCGCCCACGGCTCGGGCCGATGATCGTGCAGCCCTGATCAATGCTGGTCCTAAGTGGACAGTATTCATCACCCGGCCCGGCGGCGACGAGCTCGCGTCGAACCGCTTCGACGCGATGACACGCGGGCCACAGGAAGCCATCGAGGCATGGACGAGCAGCGCTCCCGGTCAGCTCGGGTAGCGGCCGCCGAGCGCTCGGGTGATCCGCTCCGCGTGCTCCACCAGGACGTCGACCCACTCCACGCACTTCTCGTAGGGCATCCGCAGCGTCGGCCCGTGCACCATCACCGCGCCGAGGAGGTCGGCGGCCGAGTCGAACACCGGCGCCGCCAGGCCCGATGCCCCGTCGACGCGTTCGCCCACCGTGATCGCGTACCCCTCCGCCGCCGTCTGCCTGATCAGCCGGTGCAGCTCGTCCCGATCCGTCACCGTGCTCTCGGTCAGCCTGGGCAGCTCTGCGCCGAGCACGCGCTCGGCCAGCCCCGGGTTCCAGGCGAGCAGCACACGGCCGGACGACCCGACCGTGATCGGCGCGATGTCGCCGACCGACATGGCCCTGCGCAGCGCGTGGTGTGTCTCGGCGACGGCCACGCACACCCGGTGCTCGCCTTCGACACGGAAGAAGCACGCCGTCTCGCCGGTCGCGTCGCGCAGGTCCTTCAGCACCGGGTTGACCACGCCCAGCACGTCGAGGTCCTTGCCCGCGGCAGCACCCCAGTAGGCCATCTGCACGCCGAGCCGGAACCGGTCCTCGGCGCGGTCCAGGAACCCGTGCGCGACCAGGTTCGTCACCAGCCGCTGCACGGTGGACTGCGGAAGCCCGGTCGCCTGCTGGATCTCCCGCAACGTCATCGACGGCTGCCGCAGCGTGAACGCGTTCAGGATCTCCGCGATCTTGCCGAGCACGAGCAGCGGACGCTGCGCCCCACCTGCGGAATCTCCACCGATTGCCATGCCCAGAACTTACGGCAACCGACGAGCGCCGCCGGTACCCGCACCGGCGGCACGCCCGGCTGAACCGGCCGACGACGAGAACTCCATGCTGCTCAAGCCTTCTCGCGGCGCGCCGCAGGATCAGGCGGTCCGGTACGGGTAGCGCGTGGACCGGCGGCCGATGAAGAACCAGAGGAGGCTGCCCAGGAACGGCGCCATGAACACGAGCACGATCCAGACCAGCTTCATCCCAAGGCCTTGGTGCGAAGCGAGGACGCTGATCAGCGCCCCGACGACCAAGACGACGTACCCGAGCACCGCGAGCGCGGCGACGATCAACCCGACCGAGTACAGGCCGCTGTCGGCGGCGAGGGCGGCCTGCTGAACGACTGAGAGCATGGCGTGACTTCTCCTGTCCGCGCCCGTAGCGCGTTTCTTCTCCGGTCGCCTGCTCGCGACCGGTCAACACGAACGACGGTATTCGGCGGGCGCGTACTACCGCGTCATCCCCGGCACTGGTCTTCCGGTACTCCACAGGTCGTAGTCCGCGTCAATCCTCAGTCGTAGGAACGGCTTTCCACCCCGGGTTCAGCTCGCCTTCGGCGAGCCCACCTCGAACTCCGCGCCGAACGGATCCGTGATCACGGCCAGTCGGCCGTAGATCATGTCGAAGGGCTCGCCCGCGGTGCCGCCGGCCTCGACGGCCCGCCGCGCCGCCGCGTCGGCGTCCGCCACCTGGAACAGGGTCGTCCAGCGGGACTTCCCGGCGTTCGGGTCGCCGAAGATGCCGCCGATCTCGTGGCCGTCCGGCCTGCGCAGGAACGTGAAGTCGGCGCGCGGCATGTCCGGGTTGTCGTCCAGCACGTAGTCGAAGGTGGCGGCGTAGAAGTCGCGCGCGGGCCCCGGCTGCGCGGTGACCAGGTCGTTGCGCAGCAAGGAGTTCGGCTCGTTGACGATCTCGGAACCGAGGTGCGCGCCGGCCTGCCACAGCCCGAACTGCGCGCCGGTGTTGTCCCGGATGATCGCCATCCGGCCCTGGTCCATCACGTCCATCGGTCCCGCCAGGACCGAGCCGCCCGCGTCGACCGCCTTGGTGACCGTGGCGTCGCAGTCATCGGTCGCGAAGTACAGGTTCCACCAGAAGTCCGTGGCGTCGGGATCCAGGTTCGGCATGATCGCCGCGACGGGTTTGCCGCGCAGCAGGCACATGGTGTACCGGCCGGTCTCCTCCGGACCCACCTCGAACTCCCAGCCGAACAGCGCCCCGTAGAACGCCATCGCCCGATCGAGGTCCGGGATGCCGAGGTCGATCCAGGTCGGCGTGCCCGTCGGCTGGGCGGTGGTCAGCTCGCTCATCACTTCTCCCTGTCGTGGCCGTGTGGGGCGACGGTAGCGACGGGGTCCGACAACCGCACGTCGATCGGCTTTCGATCTCCAGCCGAAACACCTTGCGGACGAACCGAAACGCGGCCGGGGGCGACGTCGCCGTTCCGCCTACCAGCGAACTGGCGAGTGCGGCATGCTCGCCGCTCATCCGTCCTGACCGGACACCCGGGACCCATCACCAAGGTTCTGGTCAGCCCGGATGGTTCCTTCCTCGCAACCCAAGCCAACGGAGACCCGGACGTGGGCCGGTGGCATCCCGATGGTGGGGAAAGAGCCGTCCTAACCGGACACCGGAATGCCATCGCCAACGTCTGGATCAGCCCGGACGGGCAGCGGCTGGCGACCTCGAAACGATGGGGTCCTGCAGGTGTGGGCGCAGACGACGCCGAGTGCAGCGTGCACAACAGCCTGATCGCCGATGTCGCGATCGGGGCAGACGGGACTGCATTGCGGCCATCTGTGCCGCAGATCGAACCGCGCGGCTGTGGAGCGCGACGGCGGCCGAGTGCGTCACGGCCTTGCGCACCGATTCCGCGCCGGGGATTCGTCCGGTTCCGGGGTACCGGAGCAAAACCGTAAACATCCCGTAAGCCGTCCCCGCGAAGCTTGCAGCACACGACGACGCCGGACGGATCCCGCCGACCGGCCCACCCGAAGGGAACGCAACCGATGCGCAAGTTCAAGCTCCAGGTCCAGACCACCGTCGACGGCTACATGTCCGGGCCGAACGGTGAGATGGACTGGATGACGCTGCCGTGGAGCGAGGACCTCGCCTCCTACATCGACGCGCTCAACAAGCCGATCGGCACGATCGTGCTGGGCCGCAAGCTCGCCGAGGGCTTCATCCCGCACTGGGCCTCGCAGCCGGCGGACGAGACGCAGGAGGGCATCGACCGGATCAACAACACGCCGAAGGTCGTCATCTCCACCACGCTGACCGAATCGCCGTGGGAGAACACCGTCGTCGCGAGCGATCTCGTCGAGACGATCCGCGAGCTCAAGGCGCAGCCGGGCGGCGACATCATCGCCTACGGCGGCGGCACGCTCGTCGCGAGCCTGATCGCCGAGGGCCTGCTCGACGAGCTGCACCTGATCGTCAACCCGACCGCGATCGGCGCCGGCATGCCGGTCTTCGGTGCCACCGGCGCGAACCAGCAGTTCGACTTCGTCGCCGCCACGCCGTTCGAGTGCGGGATCGTCGCTCTGCAGTACGCGCCGAAGAAGTCCTGAGCGATGGCCCGGATGCCGGGCTCAGACCCGGTCCAGCAGGTCCGCATCGCCGGCGGCGACCATGAGCGCGCGGGCCTGATCCGTGGTCAGGCCTTGGCCTTCCGCGTGGGCGGCGTCGAACGCGGCGCCGCCCATCGCGGTGCGCGCGACATCGGCGACGCGGTCGATGTCGGGTCGTTCGGCGGGCAGCAGCGGCATCCCGGTGGCGGCGCGGAGGGCCTCGGCGGCGCCGAGCAGCCGGGCGGCGGTGTCGTGCTCGCCGAGCTCCGCGGCCGCCGCGGCGGAGCCGCCGAGTGCGAACGCGGCGTCACGCGGGGCCTCGATGCGCTGGGCTCCGTCGAAGGCCCGCAGGTGTTCGGCCATGGCGGCGGCCGCTTCACCGCGTTGTTCTAGGACGTAGCCGAGTTCGACCTGGAGCATCGGCAGGAAAAGCGGCGTTTCCGGGCCGTCTGCGTTGAGCGCGAGCAGTTCGCGGAGGTGTCGTTCGGCGTCGTCGGGCCTGCCGTCGCGGCGCGCGGTGAACGCGAGCACGATCGTTGCGAACAACCGGCCGGGGTCGTAGCCGTGGTCGGCGGACAGCACCAGCACCTGCTCGGCGAAGTCGCGGGCCCGGTCGAACTCGGAGTGCTGCATCGCGATCCAGCCGAGCCAGCCGAGGTGGGCGGCCACCTGGCCCCACATCTCCAGTTCCTGCGCCAGCACCAGCGCCTCGCGGTGGATCTCGGCGGCGCCGGTGAGATCACCGGTCAGCTCGGCCAGGCCACCGAGCCATTCGGCGGCCTGCAGCCGGCCCCAGCGATCGCCCAGCTCGGCGAACGAGCGAGCCGCTTCCTGCGAGTGCCGCGCCAACGCGTCCACATCGGCGCGGCTGTGCGCCGATTTCGCCAGCGCCAGCTGGATGGTCGCCGCGCCCCAGCGGTCGCCCAGCTCACGGCACGTCGAAAGGCTCTGCTGCACGGCGGTTTCCAGGTCCTGATCGTCGCCCGAGTCCAATGCGGACAGCGTGAGGATCACCTCGGCGCGGGCGCGAACGGCCGGGTCGTCGAGCGCGGCCAGCGCCGCCGAAACCTCGTTCCGGCGCGACGCGGCATCGTTGAAATCGCCCTGCTGGAAGGCGAATGTGAGGCGCCACGCCAACACCGGTGCCCGGTGCCGCGCGCTGCCGCCCAGTTCGAGCGCCGCATCGACCCAGCGGAACGCCATGCCGGACCGGCCGCGCAGCAGCCAGTACCAGGCGAGCGCGTGCACCAGCCGGAGCGCCGAGTCGGCGTCGGCGTCCCGCACGAAGCCGTCCAGCGCCGCACGCAGATTCGCGTCCTCGGCGTCGAGGCGGCCCAGCCAGCGCTGCTGATCGGCGCCGTGCAGCTCGGGCGCGGCGCGCTCGGCCAGCGCCAGGTAGTACGCGTGATGCGCGCGCCGCGCCGCCACGTCCTCGCCCGCCTCGGCCAAGCGGTCGAGGCTGAACGCCGTCACCGACTCCAGCAGCCGGTAGCGCCGCCCGCTCTGCTGCACCAGCGACCGGTCCACCAGCCGCGCGACGACATCGGCGACCGTCGCGGTGTCGAGGTGGCCGTCCTCATCGGCGGAAGCCGTTGCGGCGCAGACGGCTTCGGCGGCTTCGAGAACGCATCCGCCCGGGTGGATCGCGAGGCGGCGGAGCACCGCGCGTTCGGTGTCGTCGAGCAGCCCCCAGCTCCAGTCGATCATCGCGGTGAGCGTTTGCTGCCGTGGCGGGGCGCCGCGGTGGCCGGTGGCGAGCAGCCGGAACCGGTCGTCCAGCCGGGACACCATCTCGTGCACGTCGAGCGCGCGAACCCGGGTCGCGGCCAGTTCCAGCGCCAGCGGAATCCCGTCGAGCCGCCGGCAGAGGGTCGCGACGGCGTCGGCGTTGTCGGCGTCCAGCGCGAAGTCGCGAGCACTCGCGCGGGCGCGATTCACGAAGAGCCGGACCGCGTGCGACTGCGCGAGATCGTTGAACGAGGTGTCCGCGGTGGGCACGGACAGCGGTTGCAGCGGCACGATGTCCTCGCCGGGCAGGCGCAGCGGTTCGCGGCTGGTCGCCAGGACGTGCAGGTTCGGCACCGCGCGCAGCAGGTGCTCGGCCAGGTCCGCGGCATGGTCGACGACGTGCTCGCAGTTGTCCAGCACCAGCAGCAGGTGCTTGTCGGCCAGCGCTTCGCCCAATGCTTCGACGGGGTCGACGGGCCCGTCCTCCGCGGCACGGACGCCGATGACCTGCGCGACCTCTTCCGCGAGCCAGCCGGCCTCGTCCGTCGCGGTCGGCTGCAGCGGCGCCAGCTCGACCAGCCACGTGCCGTCCGGGAACCTCTCGGCCACGCTCGCCGCCGCGGCCAGCGCGAGCCGGGTCTTGCCGACGCCGCCCGGCCCGGTGAGGCTGACCAGCCGCGATTCGGCGACCGCGCGGCCCAGCTCGCCGAGGTCGGCGTCCCGGCCGATCAGCTCGGTGCGCTGCGCCGGGATGTTGCTGGTGCGCCGCCGAACCAACGGCTGCGGTCGCGGCGCGGCGAGGGCGGGATCCTGCGCGAGCAGCGACCGTTGCAGTTCGACGAGCTCCGGGCTCGGATCCACGCCCAGTTCGTCAGCCAGCCGCCTGCGCAGATCCTCGTAGCCGTCGAGGGCCTCGGCCTGGCGTCCAGCCCCGTAGAGCGCCCTCAGCTGGGCCGCGCGCAGCCGTTCGCGCAGGGGATGCGCGGCGACGAACGTCGTGAGATCTCCCGCCACCTCGCGGTATTCGCCCAACACCAGCCGTGCCTCGGCGAGTTCTTCGACGGCCACCAGGCGCAGTTCCTCCAGCTGCGCGATGGCCGCCTGCGCGAAGGCCGCGTCGCGGAAGTCGGCGAAGGCGGGCCCCCGCCACAGGTCGACCGCCTCGGCGAGCACCCGGACCCGGGTCGCGGTGTCGGAGGTTTCGCGGGCGTCGGCCAGCAGCGCGCGAAAGCGCAGGGCGTCGACGTCGGCGGTGGCCAGGCGGTAGCCGGGCGGCGGCGACACCACCAGGTCCCGGCCGCCGGTCTCGGCATCCTCCAGCGCGCGCCGCAGCTGCGAGGCCTTGGCCGCCAGCGTGCCCGCGGGATTGCCCGGCGGATCCTCGGCCCAGATGTCGTCCACCAGCCGGTCCGCGGACACCGGCTGACCGGCGTCGACCAGCAGATCAGCCAGCAGGGCACGCACCTTCGCGCCCGGCACGGGCACGACGGAGCCGCTGTCGGTCCACACCGTCAACGGGCCCAACACACCGAAACGCATGAGCGCAGCTTATAAAGCCCTGTTTCCAGGCTCGTTCTGCGTGGCGGTGCGGGTAGCGGAACCTCAGGCGCCTTCTCGCTGTGGGATCCCCGACTCATGAATGCCAATTCACCACATCGGGGCTGTCCTCGCGAGAAGACCCCTGAGAACCCGCAGCGGTGCAAGCTGCGAGGGTGGGCCAAGCGGCTTCGCCGCTTCAAAGACAAAACCCCGCCCTACCGAACTCCACACCACGACATCCAAAACAGCCTCCATAGAGGCTTTTCCGCCCTGATCCCGCAAATCGGCAGGTCGCGCTCCTGGCTTCGGGGCGGCGCCGCTCGGTGGCGGGGCGGCGGTTTCGCGCGAAACCGTCATCCGGCAGGCGTGGTGGCGCCGTTTTCGCGCGAAAACGGCGCCACCCAACCGCCTTCCACCGCGTCCGAACTGGGCCGGAAGGCGACCGTAAACAATCCGGAAGGCGCCGCGCGCACTGTGGTGACAACAGAGCGAACACCGCGAACAGGAGATCACCATGAAGCGCATCGCCCTCGCACTCACCGCCGGAATCGCAGCCACCGCACTGCTCACCGGGTGCGGCGCCGCGAACGCCCCGGCCGAGCCGGCCGCCGCCACCTCGACTCCGGGTGCGTACGCCGACGTCAACGGCCTGCGCATGTACTACGAGCGGTACGGCACCCCGACCGACCAGCCGCCGCTGGTGCTGCTGCACGGCGCCCTGTCCGGCATCAGCACCGACTTCGGGGAGCTGATCCCGGAGCTGGCCAAGACCCGCGAGGTCATCGCCGTGGAACAGCAGGCCCACGGTCGGACCGCCGACGTCGACCGCCCGCTCCGCACGTCGCAGATGGCCGACGACACCGTCGCGCTGCTGCGGCAGATCGGTGTCCAGCGCGCCGACGTCCTCGGCTACAGCATGGGCGCCGGGATCGCGCTGGAGATCACGCTGAAGAACCCGGACCTGGTGCGCAAGCAGGTGCTGCTCTCCGGCGGCCTGGGCGTCGAAGGGATGCACCCGGGGGTGATGGACGGGATCGCGGAACTGCGTCCGGAACACCTCTACGGATCGCCGTTCCACAGCGACTACCTGAAGAACGCGCCGCGCCCGGAGGACTTCCCGCGGCTGGTGTCCCGGGTCATCGAGTACGACATGAACCCGGCCCCGTCGGTCTCGCCGGACGCCGCACGTGCGGTCACGGCCCCGACGCTGACGGTGATCGGCGACTCCGACATCGTCCGGCCGGAGCACGCCGTCGAGATGTTCCGGCTCTTCGGCGGCGGCGTCATGGGCGACACCCCCGAGGGCCTGCCGAACGCGCAGCTGGCGATCCTGCCCGGCACCTCGCACGTCACCGCGCCGCACCGCCCCGAGCTGCTGCTGCCGATGATCCCGGCCTTCCTCGACGCGCCCGTCGAGGAAACCCGATGACGGACGGGCCGCGGATCGCGATGATCATCGGATCCACCCGGGCGGGCCGCTTCGGCCCACCGAACCGAAGACGAACGCGATGTGAAAGCACCGCAACCCCAACGGATGTGGGCGTCCTCCGCGGAGGGCGCCCACATCCGGCTAGCGCCTGACGGTCGTTTCGCAATGGCTCCGCCAGGCCCATCCGAAGGTGTCCGGGTACCAGCGGCGATTTCGCGCGAAATCGCCGCCCTGCGCCCCAGGGGGCCACATCACATGCGTGCCCGCGCAGCGCCCGCTAAGGGAAGACGATCCGGCCCAGCATCTCCCGCAGCTGGGCGACGACCTCGGTGGGCAGGTCTCCGAAGTACGCGCTGTGCGCCTGGTCCACCAGTTCCTGCGCCTCATCGCGCACCCGGTGCCCTTCCTCCGTGGCGGCGATCAGCCTGTTGCGGCGGTCCGCCGGGTCCGGCGTGCGCGCGACGAGGCCGCGCTCCTCCAGCTCGTCGATCAGTCCGACGATCTGGCTGGGGTCGAGGCCCATCGTCGCCGCGACGCTGCGCTGGTTGACGCCCGCCGAGTGTTCGCAGGCCAGCACGAGCACCGAGTAGGAGCGCACCTTCAGGCCGAGCGGGACCAGCGCCTTGTTCACCGCGCCGAGCACCATTCCGCCTGCCCGGGAGAGCAGGAACCCGATGTCGTCCGCCAGCAACCGCGCCTGGGTCTCTGCCATGCGCCCTCCTCCGTGTCGCGCCGCAAGAGTAGCAGATCTCAATCATTGACTTTTTCAATGATGGATGCTTGCCTGTGATCCACCCGACAGGAGGAGCACCGATGGATCTGAGCGGCAAGGTCGCGATCGTCACCGGCAGCGGGCGGGGACTCGGACTCGCATACGCCGAAGAGCTCGCCCGCAACGGCGCCGCGGTGGTGATCAACGACGTCGACGAGGCCGCCGCGCACGCGGCCGCCGCCGGGATCGTCGCGGCGGGTGGCCGGGCCACGGCCGTCGTCGCCCCGGTCGGCACGGCCGAAACCGCGCGCAAGCTCGTGGCCGGCGCGGTCGAGGCGTTCGGCCGGCTGGACGTCCTGGTCACCAACGCCGGCATCCTGCGCGACAAGGTGCTGTGGAAGATGACCGACGAGGACTTCGACGCGGTGATCGACGTGCACCTGCGCGGCACCTTCACCTGCGTGCGCGAGGCCGTGCTGCGCTTCCGCGAGCAGGGCGGGGGCGGCCGGATCATCTGCATCGGCTCCCCCGCCGGGCAGCGGGGCAACTTCGGCCAGACCAACTACTCGGCGGCCAAGGCCGCCATCGTCGGCATGGTCCGCACCTGGGCCCTGGAACTGCAGCGCGCCGGCATCACCGTCAACGCCGTCTGCCCGGTCGCGGCGACCGCGATGACCGAGACGATCCCGTTCCTCGCGCCGCACATCGAGTCGATGAAGCGCGGCGAGCCGCTGCCCGCCGTGATCCGCCGCGAGGTCGGCATGGGCACGCCCGAGGACGCCGCCGGGATCGTCTCCTTCCTCGCCTCCGAAGCCGCCGCCGGGATCACCGGCCAGGCGCTATCGGTCGGCGGCGACCGGCTGGCGCTGTGGTCGCACCCTCAGCTGACCGCCACCGCCTTCCACGACGGCGGGTGGTCCGCCGACGACATCGCCGGGTCGTGGGGCGAGGCGTTCGCGGGCTCGGTCGAGTCGGTCGGCGAGGAGTTCCCGGCGGAGCTGGTGGCGAAATGAGCCCGGTCCGCTACGAGTGCGGCGTCGACTTCGACGCGGTCGAGGCCATCGACATCCACACCCACGTCGAGATCGACGCCTGCGGGCATCGATCGCTGGACGACGAGCTGATGGCCGCGTCCGAGAAGTACTTCAAATCCGGCGAGGAACGCACGCCCCGCATCGAATCCATCGCCGAGCACTACCGCGAGCGCAACATGGCCGCCGTCGTGTTCACCGTCGACGCCACCTCTGCCACCGGGCACGGACCGAACTCCGTCGAAGAGATCGCGGAGCTGGCCGCCGCCCACAACGACGTGCTGATCCCTTTCGGCTCGGTCGATCCGTGGCGCGGCAAGGCGGCCGTCGACCGGGCTCGCGCGCTGGTCGAGGACTACGGCGTGCGGGGCTTCAAGTTCCATCCGAGCCTGCAGAGCTTCGAACCCGACGACCGGCGGTTCTACCCGCTGTACGAGGCCATCGCGGCGGCCGGTGTGCCCGCGCTGTTCCACACCGGACAGACGGGCATCGGCGCCGGGCTGCCGGGAGGGCACGGCATCAAGCTCCGCTACTCCGACCCGATGCTCCTCGACGACGTCGCCGCCGACTTCCCGGACCTGACGATCGTCATGGCCCATCCGGCGGTGCCGTGGGTCGACGCGCAGATCTCCATCGCCACCCACAAGGCCAACGTCTACCTCGACCTGTCCGGCTGGTCCCCGAAGTACTTCCCGCCCCAGCTCGTCAGGGCGGCGAACTCCGTGCTGCGCGAGAAGGTGCTCTTCGGCTCCGACTTCCCGGTGATCCAGGTCGACCGCTGGCGCAGGGACTTCGCCGCCCTCGACATCAAGCCCGAAGTGGCGCCGCTGATCTTCAAGGAGAACGCGCTGCGCGTCCTGGGCATCAAGCGCTGACCGACCGCACCACACCGACAGGAGACCCATGTCCACCACTCGCGTCGCAACCCTCGCCGACCTCAAACCCCTGGTGGGCGAGCCGCTGGGAACCAGCTCGTGGATCGAGGTGCCGCAGGAGCGGATCAGCACCTTCGCCGACGCCACCGACGACCACCAGTGGATCCACGTCGACCCCGAGCGCGCCCGGGCGGAAAGCCCGTTCGGCGGGCCGATCGCGCACGGCTACCTGACGTTGGCGCTGATCATCCCGATGTGGGCCGAGGTGCTCACGGTCGACAGCGTGACCATGGCCGTGAACTACGGGCTGAACAAGGTCCGGTTCACCAGCCCCGTGCCCGCCGGCGGCCGGGTGCGGCTGAACGCCGCGCTGAAGGCGGTCGAGGACCTGCCGAAGGGCGGCGTGCAGCTGACCGTCGACGGCCGGATCGAGCTCGAAGGCGCCGAACGGCCCGCCGTGGTGGCCGAGCCGGTCTACCGCTTCTTCGAATAGCGGCCCCGTCCCCGAGGAACAGGGAGAGAACCGTGCCATTCACACAACGGCGCATCGCCAAGGCGGCTGTCGCGACCTCGGTGGCGGCGCTGGCCTTCGCCGCGTGCGTCACCGCCAGCAGCGCGGCGCCGAAGGAGGACTCGCTGTCGGCCAGGCCCGGGCCGGACGGAACCACCTTCTGGGACGTCTACGAGCAGCCTCCGGAAACGGCGAAGCCCGGCGACATCTACTGGATCCAGCCGCGGTCCGACGCGCCGCGCGGCGCCCGGGGCTGGAACGTCGTCTACGTCTCGGAGATCCAGCCCGGCGTCAAGAAGTACGTGTCCGGCGAGATCTACGTGCCGACGACCAGGAGCGACGCCCCGCGCGACATGGTGCTCTGGAACCACGAGACGACCGGGTTGGCCGACAGCTGCGCACCGTCCCGCCGGAGCCTGGGCGAGGACCGGGTCCCGGCGATCCGGGACCTGCTCGGCCAGGGCCGCGTCGTCACGATGAGCGACTACCCCGGGCAGGCGCTGCCCGGCCCCTCGCACTACATGGCGGGCCAGGTCAACGCGCGGGCGTCCCTGGACGTGCTGCGCGCCGTGCGGAACCTCCCCGAGCTCAACGCCTCCAACCGGTTCGTCGAGTACGGCTGGTCGCAGGGCGGCCAGACGACCATGCACGTCGAATCGATCGCGCGGACCTACGCCCCGGAGTTCGAGGGCCTGGGCGCCGCGCTCATCGCGCCCGCCGTCCGGATCCGCGAGCTGACCGGCAACTCCATGCAGCACCCGGAACTGGCCGGCTACGTCATCTCGACGCTGCCCGGGATCAAGGCCGCCTACCCGCACCTGCGCTACGGCGACTTTCTCACCGCCGAGGCCATGGAGCAGCTACCGGTGCTCGCCGACGGCTGCTTCGACATCTGGGACAGCGCGAGCACCTTGCGCGACCCGTACCAGCCGGGCGCGATGTCCCCCGACGGCCCCTGGTGGAAGGCGCTCACCGCGGTGGACGACTTCCGGCCCGCGGGCACGATGCCGTTCGCCGTCTACCAGGGATCGGCCGACACGACGACGCCCGTCGAGCTGACCGCCCGCGAGCGCACGGCCCTGTGCCAGGCGGGGTCCTCAGTGGACTACCACGAGTTCGACGGGCTCGACCACGAATCCGTCGTCCCGGAGGCGGCCGCGAGGTTCCCGGGCTGGGCCGCGGACCGGTTCGCCGGCGAAGCGGCACCGAGCAACTGCCCCCAGAACTGATCCGCCGCGCCTGGTCCACGACAGCAACCCGAAGGAGACCCACCGCATGCGCAATGAAGGCACCGGCACCTGGCCGCAGCGCCGCGCCCGCCTCTCCTCCGGCAAGACCGCGATCACCTTCCGCGGGCGCGCCACGACCTACCGCGAACTCGACGACCGGGTCACCCGCCTGGCGCACGCACTGCGCTCGCTCGGGGTCGGCCGCGGTGACCGGGTCGCGCTGTTGAGCACGAACCACCCCGCCTACCTCGAGACGCTGTTCGCCTCCGGCCTGATCGGCGCGATCTTCGTGCCGCTCAACGCCCGGCTGACCGCGCCCGAAGTGGACTACGTGATGCGTGATTCGGGCGCCGCCGTGCTCGTCCATTCCCGGGAACTCGGCGAGATCGCGCGGTCGGCCGCCGGCGACGCGGCCCGGGTCGTGCTCGACGGCCCCGGCCCGGACGCCCCCGGCTACGAGGAGCTGATCACGGCCGCCGACCCGTCCCGCATCGACGAGCCGGTCTCCCACGACGACCCGTGCTTCATCATGTACACCTCCGGCACCACCGGCCGCCCCAAGGGCGTGGTCCTCACCCACGGCAACATCGTGTTCTCCGTGATGAACGCCGTCATCGACCTCGACCTGGACAGCCACGAAACGGCGCTGGTGTGCGCGCCGCTGTTCCACACCGCAGCCCTGGACGTCGTCGCCTTGCCGACCCTGCTCAAGGGCGGCAACGTGGTGATCGAGGAGGGCTTCGAGCCGGGCCGGATCCTCCGGGTACTCGAACGCGAACGCATCACCTACACCTTCGGCGTGCCGACGATGTTCGACGCGCTCAGCACCCATCCCGATTGGGAGACGACCGATCTGAGCGCGATCCGGCGGGTGATCGTCGCCGCGGCCCCCGTCCCGCCGCGCACCCTGCGCACCTACACCGAGCGCGGGATCAAGATCTGCCAAGGCTACGGCCTGACCGAGACCGGCCCGGGCGCGCTGATCCTCACCCCGGACGAAGTCGAGCGGAAGCTCGGCACGGCGGGTGTTCCGCACTTCTTCACCGATGTCCGGATCGTCGATGCAGACGGCCGCGAGGTGGCGCCCGGCGAGCGCGGCGAGATCCAGATCTGCGGCCCGAACGTCATGCTCGGGTACTGGAACCGGCCGGACGCCACCGCCGACACCTTCACCGACGGGCGGTGGCTGCGCTCCGGCGACATCGGCGTCGCCGACGCCGACGGGTTCGTCGCCGTCGTGGACCGCCTCAAGGACCTGATCATCTCCGGCGGCGAGAACATCTACCCGGCCGAGGTCGAGGCGGCGATCCTCGAAATGCCGGGAGTCGCCGGTTGTGCGGTCTTCGGCGTGCCGCACGAGAAGTGGGGCGAGGTGGGCTGCGCCGCGGTCGCGCTGGAGGACGGCCACGAGCTCGACCACGCCCGGCTCGTCGAGTTCCTCGCGCCCCGGCTGGCCAAGTACAAGATCCCGCGGTCGCTCCTCGTGATCGACGAGATCCCCCGCAACTCCACCGGGAAGATCCGCAAGGACCTCCTCCGGCGCCGGTTCGCCTGAACTCCCCCGCTCGACCCGAGATCCGTCACCGACGGCACCTGACCGAAGGAGCCCCATGCCTTCCCCTGCTGCGGCCGAGCAGCTCTCGGCGCCCGAACGCGCGACGGAGGCGCGCCGGGTCGTGCTGTCGAGCTACCTCGGCAGCACCCTCGAGTACTACGACTTCCTGCTCTACGGCACCGCGGCCTCGCTCGTGTTCGGGCCGGTGTTCTTCGCCGGCCTCCCGCCCGCCGCCGGCACGATCGCCTCGCTCGGCACGTTCGCGGCCGGCTACCTGGCCCGGCCCATCGGCGGTGTCCTCTTCGGACACTTCGGCGACCGGGCGGGCCGCAAGGCGATGCTCGTCCTGGCCATGACCGTCATGGGCGTGGCATCGGTCCTCATCGGCCTCGTGCCGCCCGCGTCGGTCATCGGCCCGTGGGGCGCGATCATCCTCGTCGCCCTGCGGGTGCTCCAGGGCGTCGCGATCGGGGGTGAATGGGGCGGGGCCGCGCTGATGGCGCTCGAACACGCCGATCCGAGGCGCCGGGGTTACCTGGCCGCGTTCACCAACGCCGGCGCCCCCACCGGCGCCGTGCTCGGCACGCTCGTGATGACGCTGTTCGCGCTGCTGCCCGAAGACGAGTTCATGCGGTGGGGCTGGCGAATCCCGTTCCTGCTCTCGGCCGTCATGCTCGCGATCGGCCTCTTCGTGCGCGCCAAGGTCTCGGAGAGCCCGATCTTCCGGGCCGCGGCCGAGCAGACCGGGAACGAACCGGGCGCCCCGCCGATCGTCGAGGTGCTGCGGCGGCCCAAGGTCGTGCTGGTGGCAGCGTTCGCGTGCTTGGCCGGATTCGCCCTGCAGACCGCGTTCACCACCTTCGGCATCACCTACGCCGTCGAAACCGGCACGCCGCGGCCGGATGCCCTGTTCGGCTTCGCGATCGGCCAGTTCTTCGCCATCTTCTTCATCCTCGGCTACGCCCGGCTGTCCGACCGGTTCGGCCGGCGCCCGGTGATGCTCTTCGGACTCGTGGCGATGATCGTCCTGGTGTTCCCGATCCTCGGCCTGCTCGCGACGGGGAACTTCCCGGCCGTGGCCGCCGCCTTCACGCTGTACACGTTCTGCCACGGCGCCATGTACGGACCGATGGCGGCGTACATCTCCGAGCAGTTCGGCACCCGCACCCGCTACACGGGCGCCTCCCTCGGCTACCAGCTGGCAACCCTGCTCGGCGGCGGATTCACGCCGGTCATCCTGGCGACCCTGGCGGCGTCCACCGGCAACTCGATAGTCCCGGTGGGAGGGTTCATCATCGCGCTAGGCGCCCTCAGCGCCGTGGTCCTCCTGACGACCCGAGAAACCAAGAACAACGACCTGACCGCGGTCTAGTCGAGCAACCGCCCTTGTGCTCGATGCCCGGTAAGAGCCGGGAGCGGTGCGAGCACCGCCAGCACGGACGGCGCCCGGCGTCGACGCGCATCCCACCCCGTGTTCCGTCCATTAGAACGAACGACCGACCCCGGTCCGGGCGCACCCGCGACCACCTTGACACGGCGACCAGGACCTGTTGAATCTCCAAGAACGAAAAGACAAGACGCAAACCCCATCGAGACCGTCCCGCCCCGTCGATTGACATCCGGAAGGCCGCACCCTAACGTGAGATCGTTCACTTTACCGAACGATCGAGGTTCGGCGCCGAACCGGATCCTTCGCGCTCGGCGCGATTCCCGTCGTCCCGGCCGCGCCAGATCGCTCGGCGATTCGCCGCACGACCGCCTCGCCGCACCGGCGCGGCCTCAGTCGATGGATTACGGGGTAGATCAGCAGGGGAGACTCGATGCCCAGCTCAGCACGGGACCTGACGCTCGAGAACGCCGTCATCTTCGATGGCTGGTCCGCCGACCTGGTCGAAGGTTCGATCCGGGTCGCCGACGGTGCCATCGCGGAGATCGGGCCGCGGGTGAGCCGGGCCGACCGGGTCATCGACGCCAAGGGCTCGACGGTGGTACCGGGCCTGATCGATGCGCACTTCCACGCCTACGGCGTATCCCTGAACAACCTGGAGTTCGAAAGCGGTCCGCTGAGCTTCCTCGCGCTGGCCGGAGCGCGCAGGCTGGAGGCGGCGCTGCGGCGCGGATTCACCACGGTTCGCGACGTCGCCGGTGGCGACATCGGGCTGGCCATGGCGATCGACGCCGGGTTCGTCGCCGCGCCGCGCTACCTCTACACCGGGCCCGCGCTGAGCCAAACCGGCGGTCATGGCGACTGCCGACCGGCCGAACTCGACATCTGCATCCACGGTGGACACATGAGCGAGGTCGTCGACGGTGTGACGCCGCTGCGCGCTGCCGTTCGACAACGGTTCCGGCAAGGCGCCCACGCCATCAAGATGATGACCTCAGGTGGCGTGGTCTCCCCCGCTGATCCGCTGCTGCCCGCGCAGTACTCCGCCGAGGAGATCGCGGCAGTGGCCGATGAGGCGGCCCGGCGGGGCAGTTACGTCGCGGCACACGCCTACTCGTCCGAGGCCGTCCGGCATTCCGTGGTCAACGGTGTGCGCTCGGTCGAGCACGGCAACCTGCTCGACGAGCCGACCGCATCGCTGATGGCCGAGCACGGGGCCTTCCTGGTGCCGACGCTGATCGCCTACGACGCGATGGCTCGTCGCGGTGCAGAGGTCGGCATCGCCGAGGTCGCCGTGGCGAAGAACCGGATGGTGCTCGAAGCCGGCGGCCTGGCGATCGAGCGTGCGCTCGCCGCCGGAGTTCCGGTCGGCTTCGGTTCCGACCTGATGGGTGCCCTGGAGGACGAGCAATTGCTGGGTCTGCGCCTGCAGATCGAGGTCGCCGGAGTGCTCGCCTGCCTCCGATCCGCTACTTCGGTCAACGCCGCGCTCATCCGGCGCGCCGATCTGGGCCGGATCGCGGTCGGTGCCCGGGCAGATCTCCTGCTGTTGGACGGGGATCCGTTCGCCGACCCCGCCGCACTCTGGGACCAGCAGCGGCCGCGGCTGGTCGTGAAGGGAGGCGCACCGCTGGGCAGCGCATGACCTCCCGGCGAGGGCACCCGTCTCTCCAGCCGGGCCTGCTGGATGCGCGGCCCGATCCCACCGCCCGAGCGCGAACACCTGCTTGCGCTCGTGCCTCGTCGGTCGCGGTAGCACTCGCCCGCGACCAGGTGTGCCCGCAGCAACCGCTTCAACGACCGCTTGGAGCAAGCCATGGACCCTTCAACAGCCGCAAGACCGCCGCGCCGCTCCGGGAAGCGGATTCTGGCCGCATGCGCCAGCGGGAACTTCGTGGAATGGCTGGACTTCTCGCTCTACGGCTTCTCCGCAACGGTGATCGCGCAGACCTTCTTCCCCGCGGACAGCGGCGCCGTGGCGCTGCTCGGCACGTTCGCGATCTACGGCGTCGCGTTCGTCGCCCGGCCCGCCGGCGGTATCGTCTTCAGCCGCATCGGAGACCGGCTCGGCCGACGTGCCGCGCTGTCGGCATCGATCGTCATGATGGGACTGGCGACCGTTGCGATCGGGCTGCTGCCTGGCTACGAGACGGCCGGGATCGGTGCTCCGATCTTGCTCCTGGTTTGCCGACTCGCGCAAGGATTCTCCGCCGGCGGCGAGTACACCGGGGCGGCGACGTTCACCCTCGAGCACGCGCCACCGGGCCGACGAGCGCTGTGGACGACATTCGTGCACAGCTTCTCCCTGGCCGGCACGCTGGCCGGAATCCTGGTCATCCTGCTGTTCAGGTTCGCCTCTCCGGAGGCCTACAGCAGCGGCGGGTGGCGCTGGACCTTCGTGGCCGTCGGTCTGCTGGCAGGCTTCGGCCTGTACCTGCGGTTGCGGCTGGACGAGACACCGGTGTACCGGGAGCTCAAGGCGGACGGGGCAGCCAGGATCCGACCGTTGAAGGACGTCGTGCGCCAGCACGCCCGCCAGATGGTGGTGCTGTTCGCCTACTACGCGTACGTCGGCGTGCTCACCTACCTGATCACAGGTTACATGCCGACCTACCTGACCAAGGTGGTCGGATTCGAATCGACGACGGCGCTGGTCCTGCAGGCCGCCGTCGTGGTCTTCCAGATCTGCCTGTTCTTGGTGCTCGCGCGCCTGATCGACAGCGGTCGGGCACCTCGACGGCGGCTGGTGATCATCGGCAGCGCCTCCGGCGTGGTGCTCGCCGTACCGGCTTTCCTGCTGATCACCACTGGGACGGTGTGGACCGGATTCCTCGGGATGTCGTTGCTGTCGGTGCCGATCATCCTCACCACGTCCGGCGCCATGCTCATAGCGATGGAGATGCTGCCGACCGACGCACGCTTCACCGGCGTCGCGTTGCCGTACAACCTCGCCTACGCGCTCTTCGCCGGCACCGCTCCCCTGGTGGGCGAGCTGTTGGTGACCGCTACCGGGAACAGCATCATGCCGGCGGTCTACGCGACCTCGATCGCAGTGGTAGCACTGCCGGTCCTCTTCTTCGGCATGCCGGAGACGAAGGACTTCCACTTGGGCACCGGCACGGCAGAGCCGTCGCGGTCGGCGCTCGGACGCGGGAACGACTCCTCCCGCGAGCCGAACGGCCGACCCGGGCTGCACCGCACGACAGGAGGAGATCATCTTGCGTGAAGCCGACCACCGCGACCGGGTTGCCCGCCTGCGTTCGGAGATGTCTCGACGCGATCTGACGGGCTACCTGATCCCGCACGAAGACGGCTACCTCAACGAGTGGACGCCGGCCGCCGACTGCCGGTTGGAATGGCTGACCGGATTCAGCGGCTCGGCCGGCATCGCGGTCGTGCTGCGAGATCGAGCGGCGGTGCTCACCGACGCCCGCTACACCAGGCAAGTGGCCCAGCAGTGCGCCCAGGACCTCTTCGAGGTCCACGACCTGGTCGATCTCCCGTGGCAGGACTACGTCGCTCGGCATGCCGCCGGCGGCGCGATCGGGTTCGATCCCGCCTTGCACTCCATCGCCTCGCTCGCCGTGCTGCACGCGTTGAGCCGATCAGCGTCCTTCGAAATCGTTGCGGTGCCGGAGAACCTGGTCGACGGGATCTGGCAGGACCGGCCGGCCATCGAGGTGCTGCCCGCCCACGTGCATCCGGTTCGCCTGGCCGGCGAAAGCTCCGCCTCGAAGCGGACTCGGCTCGCCGGGGAACTCGGCGGCGGATGCTCGGCGGCGGTGATCGCGACCTGCGACAACACGGCGTGGCTGGTGAACATCCGCGGTGGTGGCCTGCCCTACCTCCCGGCCCCGCCCGGCCGGGCCTTGCTGCACGCCGACGCAAGCGTGGACCTGTTCGTGGCACCGGAGTCGGTGGACGACCGAACGCGCGAGCAACTCGGCGACGACATCCGGATCCACCCACCGGCGATGTTCGCCGATCGCCTCAAGGCCTTGGCGGGCTCCCGGGTGCTGGTGGATCCGGCGACCACCCCGGTCGCGATCGAAACCCAGCTGCACGACGCCGGTGTGCAGGTCGTGCACGGCAGCGATCCGTGCCACCTGGCCAAGGCGGTGAAGAACGAGCAGGAGATCGCCGGCGCGCGCGACGTGCACCGGCGCGACGGTGCGATCCTGGTCCAGCTGCTGCACTGGATCGACACCCACGGCCCGACCGGGAGCGTGGACGAACTCGCCGTCGCCCGGCGGTATCGCGAGCTGCACGAGGCCGACGAACGCTACTGGGGGCTGGGCTTTCCGGTGGCGGCCTGCGTCGGGGCGCACTCGTCGTACCCGCACTACGCACCGACCAGCGAGAGCAACGTCCCGCTGGAACCGGGCGAGGTGTTCCTGATCGACGCGGGCGCCCAGTTCCACGACGGAACTACCGATATCACCCGCACGGTGCCGATCGGCGCGCCTCGCCCGGAGCACGTCCGGGCGCACACCCTCGCCCTCAAGGCCCACATCGCGCACGCCGTGCTGCGCTTCCCGCCCGGAATCGGCGCCATGCACATCGACGCGGTGGCCCGCCAGTACTTCTGGCGGCACGGCCTCGACTACGGCCCCGGCACGGCACACCTCATCGGATCCTTCCTGAAGGTGCACGAGGGCCCGATGTACATGCACTGGAAACGGGGGAACGAGGTTCCGCTGCTGCCCGGAATGATCATCGAGCACGAACCCGGTTACTACCGCCCCGACGAGTTCGGCGTGCGGGTGGAGAACACCTTCCTCATCGGGGAACCGGCCGTACCGCCGGGGGGCGAGCTCCCGATGTGCGGGTTCGAGGTCATCTCGCTCGCCCCCGTCGACCGGCGGCTGATCGATCTCGACGCCCTCTCCGACGAGGAGATCCGCTGGATCGACGAGTACCACGAGGTGGTCGAGAACGAACTCCGGAACCTGCTGCCACCGGAGGTCTCCTCGTGGCTGCACGAGATGACGCGGCCGCTGCGGCCGGCGGCACTCCCCTGACCTGGCCGGTAACCAGCAGCGACGTCCACTTCGGAAGGAGATACCTGTGACCGGGTTGCCGAAGATGATCAGCACCGTGGACTACCACACCGCCGGTGAGCCGTTCCGGATCGTGCTGGGCGGCGTCCAGCCCCCTCGCGGCTCGACCATCCTCGACAAGCGGGACGACGCGATGGTTCGCCTCGACGACACGCGCGCGATGCTCACCCTCGAACCGCGCGGCCACGCCGACATGTACGGCTGCTTCGTCACCGAACCCGACGACGACGGCGCCGACCTCGGCCTGATCTTCTTCCACCGCGACGGCTTCAGCACCGCCTGCGGACACGGTTCCATCGCGGCCGCCGTCTGGGCCTGCACCACGGGGTACGTCACCCCTCGCGACGGCGACAAAATCGTCCTCGACGTACCTTCCGGGCGCGTGACCTGCCATCTCCGAGACGAGGGCGGCCACCCGTCCGTGCGCTTCGTCAACATCGCCTCCTACACCCACGCGCTGGACGTGGAAGTGCCCACGTCCAGCGGAACCGTCCGAGCCGACATCGCCTACGGGGGCGCCTTCTACGCCGTGGTCGAGGCAGACCGGCTCGGAATGGCCGTGTCCCCCTCGGACCTGCCCCGGCTCATCGAGCTGAGCGCCGAGATCAAGGCGGAAGTCCTCGCTCGCCACGACCTGACCAACGCCGGTGACGAGCGGATCAACGGCCTGTACGGCGTGATCTTCTACGACCGCCTCTCCAGCGCGCAGGGCCGCATCGAAGAGCGCAACGTGACCGTCTTCGCGGACGGCCAGGTCGACCGTTCGCCCTGCGGTAGCGGCACCTGCGCCCGCCTCGCCGTCCTGGCTGCGCGCGACGAGCTCGACGCCAACGGAGAACTCGTGAACCGCAGCATCATCGACACGACCTTCACCGGCAGGATCGCGGGCACCACCTCGGTGCAGGGCCGACCGGCGATCATCCCCGAAGTGGCGGGCACGGCCTACCTGACCGGGTACAACACCCTCGTGGTGGACCCGAACGACGACCTCGCCCGAGGTTTCCTGCTACCCACGACGGGAAAGGGCTGAGCAACAGCACCATCCACAGTGGATTATGAACCGCCGTTCCACCTCCCGGAGGGGAGTCTCGCAGCAGGCGGAGCGGCGATTTCGCGCGAAATCGCCGCTCCGCGTCGGGCACCGGGCGCCTTCGGACGAGCCGGGCTGAGCCATTCTGAAACGACCTCTGAGCAACGACCTGGCCACCATGCGTGGTGGCGCTCAGCGGGTCCGGCCCAGTTCCCGTTTGAGGATCTTGCCCGTTGCCGTCATCGGGAGGGCTTCCACGAACTCGATCAGCCTCGGGTACTTGTAGCTCGCCATCTGCTCCTTTGACCAGGCCTGACCACCATCCCCTGACGACAGCGGGGAGGTGTGCGCCGGCTGCACCAACGACCGCGGCATAAGCCGTCAGGGGCGACGTCACGTTCATTCGCGCTCCGCGCCCTCTGGCCACACAACGGTGACCGGGATTCCGCGTTCGCGCGCGGCTTGCACGACATCACCCGTGCCGCCGCGACCGCCTGACGGGCGCCCGTCCCAGACGGCGAGCATCGCGTCGACACTACTGAGGACGTGTTCGCTGGCAGCCATGTAGGCGTCGCGGTTGGATTCCTCGAAAGGCATGGTGCGAACCTGCGACGCCTTGCCGATCAGCTCGTCGAACGCGGCGGCGTTGTCCGGCTTCACCTTGCGGTCGCGGTAATCGGCGGCGGGGAGCACGACTTCGAACGAGCCGCCCACGTCGAGCACCGCGCGGGCGAAGATCTGATCGGCGCCGCGGGCGAGACAGGTGACCCCGATGAGCCTGTCATGGTGGAGGGACAACTGAGTCACCAGGGCCTCCCGGACGAGGGGAGCGCTCGCGGCGGTGAGGTTCGAATGCCCGGTGATTCCGATACGCGCCAATTCCGGCCCTTTCGTCACTGCTGGTCAGGCGTCAACAAGGTCGCGGACAGCGTCGCGCGTATCGCGCACGACGACGGAGTCCGCGAACGGCCGCACTTCACGATGAAAGTCTCGCAGCTTCTCCCCAACACGACCGGCCGCCCACTGCTTCGCGATGGGCAGGGCTTCGGCGACCAGCTCGCACGCGCGGTCGGGTTCTGCGGTGACGAGGTAGGTGCGGGCGAGCCCGATCATGTCGAATGCCCGGTTCCTGGCGCATGACGGATCACGCAGCTCCAGGGCACGACCGATGTACTCCTGAGCATGCCGCGCTTCCTTCGGTTCCTGGCGCGCAGCAGCGAGATCGCGCCACCGCGCGCCAAGCACCCCGTAGAGTTCGACCTGGTCGAGGCCCCGCACTCGGTGATCAGCTTCGTCGCCGACGGACTCGGCGAAGTGATCTTCGGCGAGCCCAGCAGCTCGGCGAAACTGCTGCGCTGCCCCGGTTTGGGCGTAGGACCACGCTTCTCGTGTGGCCAGCAGCGCGCGCAGGATCGGGCGCGCAGATTTCCTGGTGCCGTACTGGGCGAGTTGTACGAGTTCGAGGCCGTCGTCGGCCTGCCCGAGGTCGAAGCACTGGCGCGCGAACGCGGCGAGGGTGACCGCGGCGAAGTTGTCATCGCCACCGACCTTGGCGAACTGCACGGACAGCGTGTAGTAGCGCTGGGCGGCGCGGTGCAGACCTGAATCCCACGACATCGACGCGGCGATCTCGGCCAGCTCAGCGCCCACGAGGAATGCCTCGCGCGTCGTAGCGCTGTCGGCTGCATCCTTGAGCCGGTCGCTGACGTCGTTGAGCAGCGCGATGACTGCTTTGCGGGCGAGCAGTCCGGTCGGTGTGCTGTTCCAGCCCTGGAGTTGTCCCGTGATTTCCCGCCAGCCGTCTATTTCAGCTCCGCTGATCGATGCGCTGCCAGCAAGCCGGATGCGCTGCGGTACCAGCCAACCCTGCAGAGGCTCGGTGAGGCCTGCACCGGCGACGGCCGCTGCGGAGACCAGTGCTTTGCGTCGCGAAAGGGTCACGTCCTGACTCGTCATCTCCTCGGCATTGGCTACGACGTCCGAAGGATGCCAGCCCGTCGGCTGGTCGTCTGCCTCCGCAGATCGAGAAGGTGCCTGCCTACGCGGAATGAACCCGAGCTCGCTGTCGGACTTCGCGCCGAGCACCGCACGAAATCCTGCGCGATAAGCCGCTCCCGGCCACCTGACTTCACCACGCTCATACCGCGCGATCTGGTGTCGATCGAGTTCATACAGCTTGCCGGTCGAGCCGAACAGGTAGCGATTCACCTCGTCGGCCAGCTCGGGCCGCGACATGCACTCGTCAGGGATGCGGCGGGACGCGGTGGCCTCCCGTGCTGCGCGAAGCGACGTGTTCGGCGTCGGCACGATCTCCCCTTTCGCAATCGATCACCGAATGTATCCGGACGGAAACAGTGGGTCAGATCGCAATCTGGCCCGCGATGCCCCGAAAACGTGTCGGATTCCCCGCGCTTGCCGACGAAGGTCAGGGCATGACCAGCTCGGAAAGCGTCGGCGGATCTGTGGATCAGCCGTCCGAGGCAGACCCGATCGAGGTGCGACACCGCACCGTCGCAGCGATCGAGCAAACCGGGTTCCTCGTCGACCGCGAGCTATGGTTCGCCGAGGATGCGAGCCTGTGCAGCCAGTGCCACAACGGCTGCTACAACGACCCACCACCGGACCCGCCACCGAAGAAGTGAGCACCGATGACCCGACGTGATTGGAGCGAACTACCGACCGCTGTGCGTGCCGCAATAGAGAACCAGTGCGGCACCGTGACTCGGGCGGTGCTCCCGAACGCCGGGCGGAACTCGGACGTGTCCGCCACCCTGCACACCGGTGGCGGACACGTCCTGTTCTGCAAGGGCGTCCGGCTCGACACGCCGAAAGCCCGGATGCACCGGCACGAGGCGCAGGTGAACCCGTACCTTCCGCCGGGCGTGGCACCGCGGCTGCTGTGGCGGACCGAGGTCGACGGGTGGTTGCTGCTCGGGTTCGAACACGTGCCGGGGCACCACGCCGACCTCTCTCCAGGGTCACCGGACCTGCCGCTGGTCGCCGACACCGTGCACACGATCGGCGAGGCATTGACGCCATCGCCCGCCAGAGCGCCGCGGCTGGCCGATCAGTGGGCCCGGCTGGCCGCCTGGCGCCGCCTGGCGCACGACCGGAAACCCGAGCCGGCGGAGTGGGTGTGGGGCAGGCTCGACGAGTTCGTCGACCGCGAGCACCGCGCGTTCACCGCGATCGACGGCGACGCACTCGCCCACACCGACCTCCACCCCCTCAACGTGTTGGTGTCCGATCGGGCACGGGTGGTCGACTGGGCGTGGTCGCGCCGCGCCGCGCCGTGGGTCGACGCCGGGCTACTAGTGCTGCGCCTGATCGACGCCGGCCACTCCCCGGCAGCTGCCGAACGATGGGCCGACGGCGTTGTACCCGCATGGTCTTCGGTGAGCGAACAAGAACGCACCGACTTCGCCGTCGCCGTGCTCGGGGTGTGGCACCACATGGCCGGCGTAGACCCCAGCCCGCAACGGGCGCCGCTGGTCGACGTCGCGCGCCGCTGGGTCGCGCACCGGCTCCGTGACGTCGTGGCCTCGCCGATTTCCGCAGAGCAGTAGCCAAACCGCGGGACCGACGAACGCGCTCCACACCAAGCCCGTTCGGGGTCGCGACACGGGGAGCTTGTGCGGGCAGGCCAAGGACGACGACCGCCGCTACCGGGTCCGGCCCAGTTCCCGTTTGAGGATCTTGCCCGTTGCCGTCATCGGGAGGGCTTCCACGAACTCGATCAGCCTCGGGTACTTGTAGCTCGCCATCTGCTCCTTTGACCAGGCGATGAGTTCATCCTCCGTGATCTGCGCGGATTCGGCGGTGATCACGAACGCTTTGATCTCTTCTCCGTGGCTGTCATTCGCAATGCCGACGACCGCGGCGAGGGAGACCGCCTCGTGGCTCATCAGGACCTCTTCGACCTCCCTCGGGTAGACGTTGAAGCCGCCCCGGACGATCATGTCCTTCGCCCGGTCGACGATGTAGTAGAAGCCGTCGCCATCGCGGCGGGCGAGATCACCCGTGCGGAACCAGCCGTTGTGCATGACCTCCGCGGTCTCGTCCGGTCGGTCGAAGTAGCCCTTCATGACGTTGTGGCCGCGGATGGCGATCTCGCCGACCTCGTCTGCGCCGGTCACCACGTTCCAGCCGGCATCGACCAGCTCGACCTCGACGCCCCAGACCGGCAGGCCGATCGACCCCGGCCGGGGCGGCTGCCCCAGAAGGCTGAAGAGGGCCAGCGGCGATGTTTCGGACAGGCCGTAGCCTTCGAGGATCCGGATTCCGAAGCGCTGCTCGAACCGCGAGTGGATCTCCACCGGTAGCGCCGCGCCGCCGGAGATGGCCAGCCTCAGGTTCCGCGCGATCCGCCCGACGTCGACGCCTTCGCCGAGCGCGCCGAGCAAGCCCCAGTACATCGTCGGGACGCCCGCGAACACCGTGACGTCCTCGCCGGCCATCAGCTCCAGCGCCGCCCGTGCTTCGAACCTCGGCAGCAGGACCAGGGTCGCGCCGACGGAGAATCCCGCGTTCATGTCGATGCTCTGGCCGAAGGAGTGGAACAGCGGCAGCGCGACCAGGTGCGTGTCGTGCTGCGCCGGGGTGCTGCCGAACATCTGGTTGGCGGTCAGGGCGTTCATCACCATGTTGGCGTGGGTGAGTTCGGCGCCCTTCGGCCGCCCGGTGGTGCCGCTGGTGTAGAGGATCACGGCGGTGTCGGTCGCCTCCCGCGCCACGGTCTCGAATTCCGCGGGCTGGGCCGACAGCGCTTGCGCCAGCGTCTCGGTCTCCCCGACCGGTTCGGGGCTCTCGGTTCCGGCGGCGATGACGAACATGTCCTGGCAGCCCGGGGTCTGCCGGAACGCGGCACGCCCGCGTTCAGCCGTCGGCAGGCTCGGATCCCCTTCGAAGCAGAAGTACGCCCGGGCGCCGGAATCGGCCAGGTGGTAGGCGATCTCCCGCTCCTTGAGCAGCACGTTGAGCGGCACGACGACGGCACCGGCCTTCAGGATCCCGTAGTACACGGCGGGAAACTCCGGCACGTTCGGGCAGGTAACCGCCACCTTGTCGCCTGGCCGGATCCCCCGGGAGACCAGGAGGTTGGCGATCCGGTTGGCGAGCGCGCCGACCTGCGCGTAGCTCATCCTCCTGCCGCCGCACACCAGGGCGTCGCGCCGCGGATACCTGCGGGCGGAGTCGTCGAGGAACATGGCCAGGTTCAGCACGCTTGGTCTCCTACGTCGTGGTTCGGCGGTGTCAGTGCGCGGCGTCTTCGTACGTTCGCGCGAGCTCGCGGACGAATTCCTCGGCCCGCGGCCAGAGCCCGTACCCCGAGGCGGGGTTCAGGTGGCCGACGGCGCCTAGGTGGACCAGCCTGCTGCCCCAGTCCCGGGCCATCTCGGCCACCTGCGCCAGGCGGGCGAGGGGGTCGTTCGTGCTCGCCGCCACGATGCTGGGGAACGGGAGCAGTTCGCGCGGCGTCGGCAGCCAACCGTTGCGGGACAGGTCGTCCGGTGCGGGGTAGCCATCCGGCAGCCGCGATTCGAAGTCAGGCGGCGTTGCCAGCAGGGCACCCCGGATCGCGCGGGTGTGCCGCTGCGCCCAGTGGACGGTGATCATCACTCCGGCGCTGTGCGCGACGATGACGATGGGCCCCGCGATGTCCGCCACGACGCGGTCGAGCGCCGCGACCCGGGCGTCCCGGCTGAGCTTGTCGTGTTCGAGCGGCGGCACGGTGCGGGTGTTCGGCAGCTTCTCGGCGAGATGGGTCTGCCAGTGGTCGGCCACGTGGTCCCGCAGGCCCGGGACGATCACGACGGTCGGGTTTTCGGGGTTGTTCAACTGCTGCTCCGATCTTGCGATTCGGTCATGCCGAAGGACGTCTGTCGAGTGCCGTGAGTCCTCGCAGCGCTGCCGGGTAGCGGCGCTTTCCGATCAGCAGTGCCGCGATGGCTCCGAGGTAGACCAGCGGGGCGAGTTGCAGCGCCCCCAGCAGGCCGAGGCGGTCGGCCAGGAGACCGACGACGAACGGGCCCGCGGCCAGGCCCAGGAGGCTGTTCGCCAGGGTCAGCGACCCGAACCCGGTGGCCCGCACGGACGCGTGCGTGAGGTTGGCGACCATGGCGGTGGCGGGCCCGGAGGCGCCCGCCGAGAAGAATGCGCCGCAGCCGATCACGACGAGCTGCGGAACGCCTGCCGGCAACTGGAAACCGGTGATCAGCAGGATTGCGGCGGCCGCGCCGTAGCCGATCGAAGTGGTCCACTTGCGCTCCGGGTGCCGTCGGCTGGCCCGGTCTGTGATGGCGCCGCAGACGATCATCCCGGCGCCGATGAGCAGGACCAGGATCGCCGAGACGAATCCGGCGGTGTCCGGGCTCATGGCGTGGTACCGGTTGAGGTAACTGGGTGTCCAGGCCAGCAGAACGGCGGCGACGAACATCTGCAGGCCGCTCCCGACGTAGGCGCAGAGCACGGAAGCGTTCGAGAACAGGCTGGACAGCGGAGCCCGGTATCCGCCCGGCTCAACGGCGGCGTCGTCCTCGAACCGGTGCCGGTCCAGCCTGCGCTGGGTGACGACCAACCGGAACAGGACGACCAGCACCAGCCCGACGACGGCCATGAACGCCAAGGCCCAGCGCCAACCGAAGTGGACGGCGATGAAGCCGCCGAGCGCGACGCCGATCGTCGAGCCGAACGAGCCGCCGGCCATGAACGCGCCGCCGAACGTGGCGCGGACGTGGGGCGCGAACACGCTGAGCACCACCGCGATGCCGACGCTGCCGTAAGCGGCTTCTCCCACTCCCACGAGGAATCGTGCGCCGAGCAGCTGGCCGTAGTCGGCCGCGATCGCGCACAGCAGCGTCGCCAGGCTCCAGATGATCGCCATCAGCACCAGGCTGCGGACGCGGCCCCACCGGTCGGCGAGTACTGACAGCGGGAAGGTGAGCAGTCCGACCATCGCCGCCACCACGCTGGTCAGCGCGGCGAGCTGGGAGTCGGACAGCGCCCACTCGGCCTTCAGGAACGGGAACACCGCGTTGAGAACCTGCCGGGACATGTAGTCCGACAGCAACAGCCCGAACGTCAGGCCGAAGACGACCAAGGGGTAGATCCGCGGCTTGGCGGGCGCGGTCCCGCCGGGTAGGTCCAAGGTGGGCAGGGCGTGCGACTTCATTGTCACTCCTCGGCTTGCTGCTGGTGCATCCGGTGGAAAGCTCGTCCCCCTGGCGAAATCCGGGGCCGGGGCGCGGGCCCTCGTGAGGCGCCGCGCCCCGGCCTCCCCAACGGCGTTCGGTGTCTCCGACCGTCAGGCGTGGTGGGTGAAGCCGACCTGCCCCGGCTTGCGGTTCGGGGCGAACCCGACCTTGGCGAGGGTCTCGTCGGCGTCGGCGTAGCGTTCGCCGATCTTGTAGATCTCGCGGGCCTCCTTACCGGTGGCGACTTCCCGGCCGAGCTCGCCCGCGATGCGCACCAGCTGCTCGATCTGCTGGACCGAGGTCAGCTTCGCGCCCTTGCGCCCCCAGATGGTGTCCTCGTTGCCGCACCGGGTGTGCAGCCCCATGGCGATGGCCATCGCGTTGACCGGCAGGACGCTGCGCATGAGGGTTTCCAGCGTCAGCACCGCGCCGTCGGGGACGCGGCGGATGAACTCCATGATGTTGTACGGGTTGGGGCCGTCGAACCCGCCGCCGATGCCGACCCAGGTGACCATCAGCGGTCCTGTGTAGACACCGCGCCGGATCAGCCGCTCGACGGTTTCCAGCTGCGGGATGTTGGCCAGCTGGAAGTGCGGCTGGATGCCCGCCGCCTGGAGGCGCTTCAGGTGCTCCTCGACCCAGGCCGGGCCGGCCGGCACGTACATCTCGCGGTACGCCTCGGCCACCGCCGGCCGCGCGAGCGAGGTCCCGGCGACGTCGTCCTCCGTCATCAACTCCATGATGTTCATCTGGTTGGTGTTGATGGCGATGGTGACCTGGTCCGGGGCCGGGTCGAGCTCGGCCAGCATGTGGCGGGTGTCGTCGCTGAGCCACTTGGCGTCGGCGCCTTCGCCTTCGGGCGCGAACGAGATCGAGCCGCCCACCTGCAGGATCATGTCGGGTACGGCTTCGCGCAGCCGGCCCAGCAGCTCGTTGAACTTCGACAGCCGCTTGGAACCCTTGCCGTCGAGCTCGCGCACGTGGATGTGCAGCACCGTGGCCCCGGCGTTGTAGCAGTCGACCGCCTGCTGGACGTGCTCGTCCATGGTCAGCGGGAGGTCCTCCCGGAAGTCCTCCGGCTCCCACTCCGGCCCGTAGGGGGCCGCCGTGATGACGAGCTTCTCCTGGTTCTCGGGGAACAGCGAGTCGTCGTGGAAGTGCATCGTTCTTCTCCTTTTCCGAAGCGGCGGAACGAAAATCCCGGAGGGAGGTCAGAACGGCCGGTCGCCGATGATCCCGGCGCGCTCCATCTTGCGTACCGCGGGCCAGTAGTCCTGGACCGCGTAGTGCTGCGTGGACCGGTTGTCCCAGATCGCGACGCTGTTCTTGGTCCAGCGCCAGCGCACCTGGTACTCCGGGACCGCGGCCTGGCTGATCAGGTAGTTGAGAAGGTTGCTCGCCCCGGGGGCGTAGTCGCTTCCGAAGCGGACGTTCTCCGGCGTGTGGTAGTTGACGAAATGCGTGGCGAACGCGTTGACGAAGAGGATCTTCTCCCCGGTTTCGGGGTGGGTGCGCACCACCGGGTGTTCCGCGTCGGGGAATCGCTCCTTCAGCTCGTGGCGCTGCTCCATCGGCAGCGCGGCGCCGAAGCTGGCCTCGATGCTGTGCCTGGCGCGCAGTCCCTCGATCTGGCTCTTGATGTGCCCGGGGAGCTTCGCGTACGCCTCGGCCATGTTGACCCAGATCGTGTCGCCGCCGACCTCCGGACCTTCCACGGACCGGAGCACGCACCCCATGGGCGGGTTCTCCCGCCAGGTGGCGTCGCAGTGGAAGGCGTTCTCGTAGTGCTCGGCCGGGCTGTCGAGGTCCTTGTAGATCCGCACCAGGCCCGGGTTGTCGGGATCGCTGCCGGCCACCGGGTGGTCTTCGAGCGACCCGAAGCGCCGGGCGAGCGCCACGTGTTCGGCCCGGCTGATGTCCTGATCGCGCAGGAACAGGACTTTGTGCTGGAGCAGCAGCGAATGCAGTTCGGCGAACAGCGCATCATCGCGCGCGACATCGCCGAGGTCGACGTCGAACAGCTCGGCACCGATGGTGCACGTGAGCTTCTGGTGCTTGATCTTCGTCGTCCGGGACGTCTGGACCGCACTGGACATGACAGTTCCTCCGCGGGTTGGTTGATCGTGCCGCCGCCCGAAATTCCGGTGCTGCGGCGAAGATTCAGTGTCAGAGGGAGAAGACCGAAGATCCGATGCTGCGACCCGACTCCAGGTCGCGATGGGCTTGCACCGCGTCTTCGAGGGCGTAGCGCTGGTTGATGCCGATCTTGATCCGACCGCCGGCGACGTGGCCGAACAGCTCCCCCGCCAGCTCCGCGCGCTCGGCAGGGTCGGCGATGTAGTCGGCGAGCGCGGGGCGGGTGACGAACACCGATCCCTTGATGGCGAGTTGCATCGCGTCGATGGGCGGGACGGGGCCGGACGCGGTGCCGAAGCACACCAGCAGGCCGCGGCGGGCGAGCGAATCGAGGGAGGCCTGGAAGGTGGCCGCACCGATGCTGTCGAACACGACCGGAACGCCCGCTCCGCCGGTGATCTCCCGGACCCGCGCGGCCACGTCCTCCTGCTTGTAGAGCACGACGTGGTCGCACCCGTGAGCACGCGCGACCTCGGCCTTCGCCTCCGTCGACACCGTGCCGATCACGTTGATCCCCAGCAACTTCGCCCACTGCAGGAAGATCAGGCCCACTCCCCCGGCCGCGGCGTGCAGCAGGACGGTGTCCCCCTGCCGCAGCGGATGGATGCGGCGCAGCAGGTAGGAAGCGGTGAGCCCGCGCATGGTCATCGCGGCTGCGGTGTCGAAGCCGATCTCGTCCGGCAGCGCGATCAGCGACCCGGCGGGCATCACGCGCTCGGTGCTGTAGGCCCCGAGCGGGCTGCCCGTGTACGTGACCCGGTCGCCTTCCCTGAGGTGCGGCACCCCGGCGCCGACGGCTTCCACGACACCGGCCGCTTCGACGCCCATACCCGCGGGCAGCGGGGCCGGGTAGAGGCCGGTGCGGAAGTAGGTGTCGGCGAAGTTCAGCCCGACCGCCTCGTGGCGGATGCGGACCTCGCCCGGACCGGGCTCACCGACGTCGACGGTTTCCCACCGCATGACCTCCGGTGCACCGGTCTCGTGGAAGCGAACGGCTTGTGCCATGGCGTTCTCCTTCGCGGCACGAGCGAATCCGCCTGTGCCGTTGCTCGGTTGATTTCCCTCGTCCGTGCGGTCAGCTCGCCCGGGTGATGACGTCTCGGGGCGCCACTCCCCCGCGGCCCCGCGGACCGCCGTACCCGGCCGTCTCCCAGCTGAAGTCCGGTGGCAGCTTTCGTCCATCGTGGAGCGTCAGCCAGAGCCGGCGCAGGCTGTCGCCGGCCGCCGGGTCCGCGATGTCGCCGCCCTGCGCGTGCAGGACCGCGTAGTTGTTGAACAGCTGGATGTCGCCGGGCTCGACGTCGACGCCGAACCGGAACTCGGCCGCGAGCCCGTCGATCAGCTCGAACAGCGCCACGTCGGCGGGTTCCAGCCGGGGAACCTCCGGGAACCGCTGAGCCGACTCGATGTCGCGCCGGGCGTAGCGGACGCTCAGCTTGCCGTCGCACCAGCACGCCAGCGGAACCGACCGGTAGGGACTCTCCCCAGGGAGCTGCTCACCCCGCCGGTCGAACCAGAAGTGCCGGTACATCCGCTCCGCCAGCAGCGGATCACGCGCCAGCACCTCGTTGTACAGCGCCGCCGAACTCACGACGGTGTTGCTCCCGCCGAGCCGCGGGCTCAGCAGCGCCACGACATCCGAGCCGCCCGTTCGCAGCTCCGGCCCCGCCGCCGCACCCCGGACGCGACCCAGTTTGCGGCCGAAGGAGTCCTGCGAGACCGGAAAACCCAAGTACTGGGCCATTCCCCAGAAGAGCGTGTTGATCTCGGCATCGTCGTACCGCTGCACCGGAATGCCTTTGATCACGGCGAAACCACGCCCGTTCTCCAACGCATGCGCGATGCGCCGCAGCTCCGTTCCCAGCGAGGGCAGGGGAAACCGCTCCCTGGTGATCCGGAGGAGCACGATCCCGTTCCTCCGCGCCGCTTTCAGCGCGGCGTCCAGCTCGTCGAGGTGGGACGGCGAGAGCTCGAACCTCCACTCGGCCGGGTCGTCGAGGTCGGCCGCCCGCCACGCCGCAGCCGTCCGGCACGGCTCCCGCAGCACATCGGCGGACGAGGTCCCGATCGCCGGGGAGCCGCACTGCGTCGCTGTTTCGGCCATGACGTTCTCCATCGGAATCTCGGCACGGGGTCGGCTGTGATGGAGGCGACATTATGCGTCGACGGGCGTCAGGTCTTATCCTCGCGGGACACGATGATTATCATTTGGTGACATCGCGGAGAGTGACGATGAAGCCCCTCGCCCGCTACGCATCGTTGAACAGCTACATCGACGTCAGCCGCTCGGTCGGCATCGAGCCGATCCGGCTGATGCGCGGCGTCGGACTCGACCCGGCCGGAATGGCGCTCCAGGACCGGTGGATCCCGGCCGTGTCCGTCGCCCGGCTCCTCGAACGGTCGGCGGCGGAGTCCGGGCACCAGGACTTCGCGCTGCAACTGGCCGAACGCCGCCGCTTCGCCAACCTCGGCCCGCTGGGCCTGGTCATCCGCGAGGAACCCGACGTGCGCAGCGCCTTGACGATCCTGGTCCGCCACGAGCACATGTACAACGAGGCCCTGCGGATGAACATGGTCGTGCGCAACGGGCTCGCGACCATCCGCATCGGCTTCGAACTCGGCGAGCAGACCGAGACCAGGCAGGCCGCCGAGCTCGCCCTCGGCACGCTGCACCGGCTCCTGCGCGATTTCCTCGGTTCGCTCTGGCAGCCGATCGCGGTCTGCTTCACGCACTGCGCACCGGCCGACGCGAGCACCCACCGGAGGGTTTTCGGCTCCACGGCCAAGTTCGAGCAGGAGTTCAACGGGATCACGTTCTACGCCCACGACCTCGACGTGCCCAACAAGCGGTCGGACCCGCAGATGCGCAACTACGCCTACCAGATCCTCGATTCCCTTGATTCACAAGGGGAAACGACGACGTCGAGCCGGGTCCGCGAGCTGATCGAGATCCTGCTGCCCACCGGTCGCTGCTCGGTCGAACAGGTCGCGCGCAGCCTCGGGGTGGACCGCAGGACGGTCCACCGCCACCTCGCCGACGCGGGCGAGACGTTCTCGTCGATCCTCGACGCGACGCGGGCCGAACTGGCCGAGAACCTGGTGGAGAACCGGCGGTACAGCATGACGGAGATCGCCGAACTGCTGTCCTTCTCGACGCCGGGCAACTTCTCGCGCTGGTTCCGGCGCCGGTTCGGGTGCAGCCCCGGCCAGTGGCGCAACCGGAAGTGACCCGCCGTCAGGGCTGGTCGGCGAGGGTCTGGCGCCAGTGCTCGGCGGCCTGGACCATGTCCCGGCCGAGGTGCTGGAAGAACCGGCTCGTGGCGCCCAGCCGGGCCCCGGCCGGGGTGGCGCCGCCGAGGAGGTCGGCGCCCTGCCGGGTCAGGTCCTCCCACCTGGCCATCGACCGGACGCTGGCCAGCCACGCCTGGTACCAGACGTGCTCGTCGATCGCGTACCGCTCCCGCCGGCCGTCGCGCTCGCGCCCGACCAGGCCTCGCTGTTCGAGCCAGCCGACGGCCTTGGAGACCGACGCGGGGCTGACCTGGAGCCTGGCGACGAGTTCGGCGGCGGTGGTGCTGCCGGTGTCGCTGGTGAACAGGCAGGCGAGGACCCTGGCCATCATCGGCGGAACCCCCGTCTCGATCATCATGTCCGCGAACCGCTCCTCGAACTCGCGGACCGTCCGCGGGTCGCGCCCGTCGGTGTCGGCGGCCGGGATTTCCGGGTGCCCGCCCGGTTTGCGGCGCCGGGCCCGCCACGCGGTCGCCTGCTGCGCCTGGTTGGCCCGGTAGCCGCGGACCCCGCCGTTGCGCGCGACCTCGCGGCTGATGGTCGACCTCGGCCGCCCCAGCCCGCGGGCGATCTCCGCGTACCCGAGCCCGGCCGCCAGCCCGGCGGCGACCCGCTGGCGCTCCTCGTGGGTCAGACGACCTCCCGGCATCCCGGCCTCCGCTCGTCGCTGAACGTGGTGCGTTCAGCATCAATGTCATTGCACCGATCGTACTTCTCCTACCTGGAACAACCGGGTAGGCCAGTTGCGAACGCGCGAAATGCGGTCCTAGCGTTTCGCACACCGCGAACGAATCACGTGGAAGGAGACCGGCATGACCCCGTCACTGCCGACCGCTCGGCCGGCCGACCGCCCCTTCGACCCGCCCGAGGGGCTCGCCGAGCTGCGCGGGCAGGCGCCGCTGAGCAGGCTGAGCTATCCGGACGGGCACGAGGGGTGGCTGGTGACCAGCCACGCACTGGTGCGCGAGGTGCTGGCCGATCCGCGGTTCAGCGCACGGGCCGAGCTGCGGCACGCGCCGATTCCCGGCATCCCCGGCAGCGACCAGCCCGCACCGCCCGGGATCTTCAACGCCATGGATGCGCCCGAGCACACCCGGTACCGCCGCCTGCTCACCGGCCAGTTCACCGTTCGCCGCATGCGTCGGCTGACCGAGCAGATCGAGGACATCACGGCCCAGCGCCTCGACGAGATGGAACGGCACGGCGGTCCGGTGGACCTGGTGGAGGCCCTGGCTCAGCCTGTCCCCGCGCAGGTGATCTGCGAGCTGCTCGGCGTGCCGTACGCGGACCGGGCACGCTTCCAGGCGCACGCGCTGGACATGTTCCGGCTGGACTCGCCGCCGGAGCAGCTGGCGGCCGCCTACGGGGCGGTGCACGAGTTCGTCCGCGAGCTGGTGCTCGCCAAACGCGCCGCGCCCACCGACGACCTGCTCAGCGGCCTCACCGACACCGACCTCACCGACGAGGAACTGGTCAACATCGGGTTCGTGCTGCTGGGCGCCGGGCTGGACACCACGGCCAACATGCTCGCGCTGGGCACCTTCGCGCTGCTGAGCCATCCCGACCAGCTCGCCGTCCTGCGCGACGACCCCGGCACCGCCGGTCGCGCGGTCGAGGAGCTGCTGCGTTACCTGAGCATCATCCCGTTCACGATCCGCACCGCGCTGGAGGACGTCGAGCTGCACGGCGAGCAGATCAAGGCGGGCGAATCGGTCACCATCTCGATCCCCGCGGCCAACCGCGATCCCGAGCACTTCGCCGACCCCGACGTCCTCGACCTGCTCCGCGCGAGCAGCGGGCACGTGGCGTTCGGCCACGGCATCCACCAGTGCCTCGGCCAGCAGCTGGCCCGCGTGGAACTGCAGGTCGCGCTTCCCGCGCTCGTGACGCGATTCCCCGCGCTGCGCCTGGCGATTCCGCCCGCGGACGTGGCGATGCGGAGCGACATGCTCATCTACGGCGTCCACCGCCTGCCCGTCACCTGGGAGGTGTAGGCAGTGCGGACTTCGACCGGGTGGTCGCGAGGATCCTCGGCGAGCAGCAGCGGATCGACGTCCGAATTCGACGAACTGGCCACCCGCTCGATCAGATAGGAGAACCCGTGCGGATCATCGTCGACACCGAGTGGTGCACGGGCTCGGGGCAGTGCGCGCTCACCGCCGCCGATGTCTTCGACCAACGCGACGAGGACGGCACCGTCGTGCTTCTGCAACCGGAACCCCCGGCGGAAGCCCACGAGGCGGTGCGCCAGGCCGCCCTGCTGTGCCCCACGCGCGCCATCCAGGTGGTGGAATGACGCGGTGAGCCCGCAAGTCCCGGAAGGCGGTGGACGGGCGCTACCGCGGATTTCCGGGGCACGCTCGCTTCGACATCCACCTCGCGCCAGAAGGAGATCAAGCACCGTGATCCGGGAATTCACCTACGAGGCGTTGCCGATGCGCGTCGCCTTCGGCGCCGGCGCGGTGCGCCGCATCTCCGAGGAGGCCGAGCGCCTCGGCATCGAACGCGCCTTGGTGCTGGCCACCCCCGGGCAGACCGCGCTGGCCGGAACGGCGCGCGACCTGCTGGGCGAGCGCGCGGTGGGGATCTTCGACCGGGCCCGCATGCACGTGCCGGTGGAAACCGTCGCCGCGGCCGAGGCGATGGCCGCGGGTCTCGACGCCGACGGGTGCGTCGCGATCGGCGGCGGATCGACGATCGGGCTGGGCAAGGCGCTCGCCCTCCGCCTGGGACTGCCCGTGCTGGCCGTGCCCACGACGTACGCCGGATCCGAGATGACGCCCATCTGGGGCCTCACGGAGAACGCCCGCAAGCAGACCGGCCGAAACCCCGCCGTGCTGCCCAAGTCCGTCATCTACGACCCCGAGCTCACCCTCGCCCTGCCCGCCGGCATGTCCGCCACCAGCGGCCTCAACGCCATCGCGCACGCCGTGGAGGCGCTCTACGCCCCCGATACCTCGCCCGTCATCTCGGCGATGGCCGAACGAGGGGTCCGCGAGCTCGCCGGATCGCTGCCGGCCATCACCGGCGACCCGGCCGACATCGACGCCAGGAGCGCGGCGCTGCAGGGCACCTGGCTGTGCGGGGCCTGCCTGGGCGCCACCACGATGGGCCTGCACCACAAGCTGTGCCACGTCCTCGGCGGGAAGCTCGACCTGCCGCACGCGCAGACCCACGCGGTCGTGCTGCCCCACGTCGCCGCGTTCAACCTCGACGCGGCGCCCGATGCGCGATCCGCCCTGCAGCGCGCCCTCGACACCGCCGACCCGGCCGAAGGCCTCGCGGAGCTGGCCACGCGCCTCGGCGCACCGCGCGGCTTGGCCGAACTCGGCGTCTCCGAGGCGGACCTGCCCGCCGTCATCGAGGAGGTTCTCGCAAGCCCCTACACCAATCCACGCCCGGTAACCCGCGAAGCGCTGGAGCGGCTCATGCACGCCGCGCTACACGGCGGCCCGACCACCACCTAAGGCGTCGTTTCCGGCGCGCGGGCGATTTCGCGCGAAATCGCCGCTCCGTGTGAGGGAGGGATGGCGATTTCGATGCTCCTATTGTTTGTCAAGTGGTGGTGAGGGCGAGGTCTGTGGTGATGGTGCGGTAGATCTTGCGGACGAGGTAGCGTTTCAGGCACCGCATGATGTCCTTTTTGGATAGTCCTTGTTGGGTGCGTTTGTGCACGTAGCCGCGGGTGTGTTGGTCGCCGGAGCGCGTCGCCGACCGTTCCGCCGACCTCGCCGGCCAACGCGTCGTCCTCGGCAGCGGGAGCGCTCACCGGCTCCGCCGCGACCGCGGGCACCCGCGCATACCGGGCCTGCCGCCGGAAGCCGTCCACCAGGCGGCGCGCGGCGATGGTCCACAGCCATCCCACGGCGGAGCCACCCACCGCGTCTCCCGCGAACGCCTCGCCGGCGCGCCACACGGCGAGGTAGGTCTCCTGTATGACCTCGGCGACGAGCTGCTCGTCGGCGCACCTGCGGCGCAGCCGCAGCGCCAGCCACGGCGAGGTGCGCCGGTACAGCTCCTCGAACGCTGCGCGGTCGCCTCGCGCGATGCGGCGGACCAGCTGCGCTTCGTCCAGCGAAGCCATCGGCACCCGGTTTCCCCTCACGCCCCGGAAGACGACGGGCGGACACCCAGCGGTTCTCCAAGTGGCTCAGATCACATTTTGACGGCAGGAGAACCCGGGGCGGCGACCGGCACGACTTACGGCCGGATGCCGCCGGACGGTACTCCGGCGGGACGGAAACCAATCTCGTCCTAATAGGACCAACACCGGAGGATGTCGTTGTGCTGAAGAAGAAAGCCGCCGTCATCGGACTTACCGTTGCGGCGGGCGCGATCATCACCGCCACCAGCAGCGGGGCGTTCGCCGCGCCCATGTCCGGCGCGGCCCCCGTCCCGCCCAAGGGGGCCCGGGCGACGGTCCAGGTCGGCCCGAATCCCGTTTGGCGGGGCCAGCAAGTGACCATCACCGGCGACTGCGGCGGCGGGACCGGCCTCAAGGCCGTGCTCAGCGGCTTCTCGGAAACGAGGCCGGTACTGGAGGACGTGCGCATCGTCGACCCCAATCCGGCCGGATTCCTCGCGAAGGGCCGGCTGAGCGACGCCGTGGGCAACGGCGTGGGCCCGGTCTTCGTCGACTGCGGCGGAGAAGCCGGGGTCACCCTCGTCGTCACCCACGCCTGACCGGACCCCGCGCCGCCGCGAGCAGCGATCACCACTTGCGGCGGCGCGCCCCCTCGGATCCGTACACTGGCCGGCAGGAAAGCCATGCCCCGAAAGGAAATCACCACGTGCTCGCGTTCGGCGTCCCGGACACCCTGATGGCCTCCTACGGCGGGAGCGAAGCGGGGAGATCCTGGATCGCCGCGCTGCCCGGCCAGGTCGCCGAGTACCTGGAGACGTGGGACCTCACTCCCGACGGGAACGTCGCCGCCGGGGAGGCCTCGCTCGTGGTGCCCGTGGTCCGCGCCGGCGGGGAGCGCGCGGTGCTGCGATTCCAGCTACCCAAGGAGGAAACCAGGGCCGCGCTCATCGGATTGTGGGCCTGGAACGGCAGCGGGATCGTGCGGCTCCTCGACCACGACCCGGCGAACTGCACGATGCTGCTGGAACGCCTCGACGGCTCGCGCACCCTGACCTCCGTCGCGGATGACGACGAGGCGATGGGCATCCTCGCCGACTTGCTGCGCCGGTTGACGGCCGTGCCCGCGCCGGAGGGGTTGCGGGGGCTCGGCGAGATCGCCGCCGAGATGCTCGACCAGGCGCCCCAAGCGGTTTCGGCACTGACCGACCCGGCCGATCAACGGCTGCTGCGCTCGTGCGCCGACGCGATCGCCGACCTGGTCGACGAGCCCGGTGATCGGCTGCTGCACTGGGATCTGCACTACGGCAACGTCCTCGCCGGCGAGCGGGAACCGTGGCTGGCGATCGACCCGGAGCCGCTGGCGGGCGACCCCGGGTTCGACCTGTGGCCCGCCCTGGACAGCGAGTGGGACGCGGTGGTGGCCACCGGCGACCCGATCCGCGTCGTGCACCGGCGGTTCGACCTGCTCACCGAAGCCCTCGGCCTGGACCGGGAGCGCGCGGCGGGCTGGACGCTCGGACGGGTGCTGCAGAACAGCCTGTGGGACGTCGAAGACGGCGCGACCTCACTCGCGCCGAGCCACGTCGCCATGGCGCAGGCCATGCTGGAACGCCCGACAGGCGAATACTCGGGCTGAGGGGCACCTCAAAGGCTGGAGTTTCGCGGTTTTGCCCGCGACATGACGGCCCGGAAGGACGTTCCGGCAGGTCCGGAGCCGTGCGTACTTTGTGCTGCCATAGCGACACAAAGTACGCACGGCTGGAGTGACCAGCAGGAACATCGAGCGCGAAACTCCAGTAGGGGCATAGCCACCCAAAGGCCCGCAGACTACGTGCGTGCAGTCATCGCGACAGGCGACGGAGTTTGGTGGGATTCCTCGGACCAAGAGTTGGAGAACCGCGTCGCGTTCCGCTTGGAGCAGCAACGTCGCGTGCTCGACGCCAGCGAACCGAAGGCGATCTCCTTCGTCGTCACCGAGATCGCGCTGGACCAGGTTGTCGGCAGCACTTCCGTGGCGCGCGGGCAAGTTCTGCATCTTCTCCAGCTCGGCGAGCGTCCTAACATCGCCGTCCAGGTGCTTCCGCGGACAGTCCCGAACAACCCGTTGCTCCACGGCGGGCTCATCACGCTTGACTTCGCGCCTTCCGCACCGCGGATCGCGTTCGCTCCTGTGCCCTACGGGCCATCGACATATCACGATCAAGAGGCAGACACTGGCCCCATGTTTCGCGCCTACGAACGGGTGCGGGAGTTGGCGCTGGACCTGGATTCGTCCCGCACCCTCTTGATCGACAAGCTGAAGGGCATGGAGTGATGGACTACGACACCGGCTGGTTCAAGAGCAGCCGCAGCGGTGCTGCCAACGACGCTTGCGTCGAGGTTCGATTAACCGGTCTTGGTGTGGCGGTGCGGGATTCGAAGGCACCTGATGCTGGGCACATCACGGTCAGTCACGCCGCGTGGCGGACTTTTTTGAAGAACCTCAGCTGATCCGCAGCGGCCATGACCTGCTGGTTCATCCGCTGCTCGGTCCTGCGTACCCGTGAGCGTTTTGGGGCGCTCTGGCACCCCAAAGCACTCACGGCACTTGACCAGCAGAAACGCGCGCCTTTCGCAATTCGGATGACGCTGGATCACCTCAACCACTAGCGGGCCACATCAGGGCTCCGCTATGCGAAAACGGGGGAAGGCCCCGCCTGCAGTGCGGGGCCTTCCGATTTCACCGGTCGGTATCAGTAAGCGCCGCCGCCCTTGATGAAGCCGACGTTCAGCAGGCGGTTCGTCGAGCCGGAGCCCGGGTTGCGCACCGCGTTCTGGATTCCGTTGTTCACCAGCGCGTCGCGCACCTGCGCCGGCGTCGCCGACGGGTTCGCCGTCAGGTACAGCGCGACCGCGCCCGCCACGTGCGGGGTCGCCATCGACGTGCCGCTCTTGCCGCCGGAGCCGCCGCCGTTGAGGGTGGACGTGATGTCGGTGCCCGGCGCGAAGATGTCGGTGCAGCGTCCGTAGTTGGAGAACGACGACCGGCTGTCCTGCCGGTCGGTGGCGTTGACCGTGATCGCCTCCGGCACGCGGGCAGGCGTCGAGCTGCAGGCGTCGGTGTTCGAATTCCCGGACGCCACGGCGAAGGTGACGCCGCTCTGGATCGCCCTCCGCACCGCGTTGTCGGTCGCGGTGTCGGCACCGCCGCCGAGGCTCATGTTCGCCACCGCGGGCTTGGTGGCGTTGCGGGCCACCCAGTCGATGCCGGAGATGATCTGGGAGTACTGGCCCGAACCCTGGCAGTTGAGCACGCGGACGCTGACCAGCTTCACCTGCTTCGCCACGCCGTACGTCTTCGAGCCGACGGTGCCGGCCACGTGCGTGCCGTGGCCCTGGCAGTCGGAGGCGTCGCCGTCGTTGTCGATGAAGTCGCGGCCGTCGCTGACGCGGCCCTCCAGGTCGGGGTGCCGCTTGTCCACGCCGGTGTCGAGGATGTACGCCGTCGCCCCCGACCCGGTGTTCGGGTAGGTGTAGCTGCGGTCGAGCGGCAGGTTGTTCTGGTCGATGCGATCCAGGCCCCAGGTGGGGTTCTGCTGGGTGCCTGCGATCCGGGCGACGCCGTCCTGCTGCACGTACGCGACCGCCGGGTCGCCGGCCAGCCGCTTGGCCGCGGCCTCGTCGAGCTTCGCCGCGAAGCCGCGGATGGTCGAGGTGTAGGTGGCGGTCGTGGTGCCGCCGTACTGCGCGACGAGGCGCGCGGTGGTGCTCGTGGTCGAGGCCGCGGTCGCGTTCAGGTCCTTCAGCACCACGATGTAGCTGCCGGTGACCGGCTCCGCGGCGGGGAGGATCTTGCCGGTCGGGGCCGCGGTGGCTGGAGCGGTGGCCAGCGCAGCGGCGAAAACACCCGCGCCGAGCGCGGTGATCAGCCGGATCTTGCGTCCTTGTCGCATGTCGGGTGCTCCCTCTTCAGTTATGGCTGCCATACGGAGGTGGTGCCGCACAGCCATTTCCGACACGATCGACTGATGCCCTGATGATGATCAATCCGTGTTTCATTACGTAGGGGTACGTGTCTTTCGGCGAGGGGAGAGCACATGGCGCGCACCCGGCGCCCCGTTCGCCCGCAGATCCGCACCAGCTCACCGGTGCTGGTCGGGCGCGCCGAGCAGCTCGCATCGCTGCAGGCGGTGGCCGTTTTGCACCCGGCCGTGGTGCTGGTCGAGGGCGAGGCCGGAGTCGGCAAGAGCCGGCTGCTGACCGAGGTGCTCGCCGGCGAGCTCGGACCGGCCACCTCGCTCATCGGGTACTGCCGTCAGGTAGGTGAACCGTTCCCGTACGGGGCGGTTCTGGAGGCGCTGCGCGGCGCGAGGCCCGCGCGGCGGCCGGAGCTGAGCCCGGTCACCGGCGTCCTCGGCCCGCTGCTCCCGGAGATCGCCGAGCACCTGCCGCCCGCGCCGGACCCGCTCGGCGACCCGCGCGCGGAGCGGCACCGGCTGTTCCGCGCGGTGCGCGAGCTGGTCGGCGCGCTGGGCCCGGTGCTGCTCGCCATCGAGGACCTGCAGTGGGCCGACGACGGCACCCGGCAGCTGGTGCGGTTCCTGATGAGCGACCCGCCGCCGAACATGACGATCGTGGTGACCTACCGGCGCGAGGACGTGCCCGGCGGACTGCCGCTGGGCGGCGCCTACCGGCCACCCAACGGCGTGGTCAGCGTGGTCCTGGCGCTGAGCCCGCTCGGCGTGGACGACGTCCGCGCGCTGACCGAGGCGATCCTCGGCGAGAAGCAGGTGTCCGCGGAATTCGCCGCCCGGCTGCACGAATGCACGGCCGGAGTCCCGTTCGTCGTCGAAGAAACGTTGCGGGCGCTGCGCAACACCGTCGGCACGGTGCGCACCGACGGCGCCGCCGCCCGCCGGCTGCTCGACGCGGTCGAGGTGCCGGTGCTGCTGCGGGACGCGATGGCCGAGCGGCTCGCCGTGCTGCCGACCGCGGCGACCAGGCTCGTCGAGACGGCCGCGGTGCTCGGCGCGCCCGCGACGGAGGGACTGCTCGGCGCGGTCGCCGGCGTCCCGGAGCCGCGACTGCGCACCGCGCTGACGCACGCGTTGAGCGGTCACGTGCTGCACGAGCTGGACGGCGGCTACGGCTTTCGGCATTCGCTGGCCAGGAAAGCCGTCTACGACACCATCACCGGCCCGGATCGCGCGCACCTGCACGCGCGCGCGATCGACGTGCTGGCCGGGGTCGAGCCCAAGCCGCTGAAGCAGCTCGCCGAGCACAGCGAGCGCGCCGGCCGGGTTTCGGAGTGGCTTTCCTACGGGGAGGCTGCCGCCGACCGGGCCGCCGAGATCGGCGACGCGGCGACCGCCACCGAGCTGCTGCAGCGGTTGCTGAAAGAGCCGGGGCTGCCCGCCGAGCACGTCGACCGGCTCGCGATCAAGCTCGGCCAGATCGCGCACACCGGCCTGGACCAGCACGATCCGACCAAAACGCTGGAACGGCTGCTCAGCGACCGGCGGCTGTCCACGTCGGCGCGCGGCGAGGTGCGGCTGTACCGGGGGCTGCTGTTGCTGCGGCAGGCGGGCGGGCTGGTGGAGGCACGTTCGGAGGTCGAGCGGGCGATCAACGAGCTGTCGGAATGCCCGGACCTGGCCGCGCGCGGCACCGCGGTGCTGGCGATGCCCTACGTCGGGCAGACACCGCTCGACGAGATCCGGCCGTGGCTCGCGCGGCTCACCGAATACCGGTCGAAGGCCACTGGCGAACTGCGGTTGTCGTTGCAGGCCAACGAGTTCGGCTCGCGCATGCACCTCGGCGACGCCACCGTGCTCGCCTCGCTCGACGAGCTGCCGGAGGAGGTGGCGACGGTCGGCGAGCAGCGCCACCTCGCGCGGCTGCGCTGCAACCTGGCCGACGCGTGCGAGTGGACCGGGCACCTGCGGATCGCCGACGAGCTGCTGCGCGGCGGCCTGCGGATCGCCGCCCGCTGCGGCGCCCCGTTCGTGATCAGCACGGCCAGGGCCACCCGGACCCGGCTGGACTGGCTGACTGGCGAGTGGGCCGGGCTCGACGAGCGGGCGCACCGGATGCTCGACGAGTACCGGGACCTGTTCCCGGTGGTCAGCGAGCTGAGCCTGGTGCTGGGTTCGCTCGCGATGGCCCGCGGCGAATGGGCGAGGGCGACCAGCCACCTCACCGAAACGGGCGCCTTCGCCCCGGACGAGGCGATCAGCCCGGTCGCGATCGCCGGCTGCGCGGGGCTGGCCTGGACCCTGCTGTCCCAGGACGAGCCGGCGAAGGCCTGCGCGGACGTCGACCGGGGGCTGGACATCTTGCGGCGCAAGGGGGTCTGGGCGTGGAGCGGCGAGCTGGGCCCGGTGGCGGTCGCGGTGTACCTGGCGGCGGACCGCGAAGCGGACGCGGCGCGAGTGGTGGACGAGATCGCCGCCGGAATCGCGGGTTCGGGCGTGCCGCTCGCGGTGGCGGCGCTGGCCCAGTGCCGCGGCCGGCTGGCCGAACACCGGGGAGACCGGACCGCGGCGATGACGCACTACCGCGATTCGGTCGCGCACTACGAGGAACTGCCGGTGCCCTACTACGCGGCGATGGTCGCCGAACGAGCGGCCACGTGCCTGCTGCCCACCGATCCGGGACCTGCGCAGGAGGAGCTGTCCGCGCTGGTCGACGTGTTCGACCGCCTCGGAGCCACCCGCGACGCGGCGAGGTGCCGCCACCTGCTGCGCGGCGCGGGCGGCGGCAAGCCTTCCCGCCGGGGCCGCCGGGGTTACGGCGACGAGCTGTCACCGCGCGAAGAAGAGGTGGCGCGGCTGCTCGCCTGCGGGCACACGAACCGCGAGATCGCCGGAATCCTGTTCCTCTCACCGCGCACGGTCGAGCACCACGCGGCGAGAGTGCTGAGAAAGCTCGGCGTCACCTCCCGCGAGCAGCTGAAGAACTAGGGCGTGTCTCCCATATCGGGTAAGCCACGCGGTGTCCTGCCTCCTCGAAGGTGGCACAGTCCCACCAAGCCGGCGAGATTCAACGACCGGATGCGACCTGGCCCAGCGCGTCACCGTCCTGTCCCAGTTGACCTGGTACTCACCTACTTCGCCGACGCCACCCTCCAGGACACGATAGGATAGTGACGTCGGCGCCTTCACCGGATCTGCCCGGCGACTGATCTCGGCTGCGGTGTTTCAGTTCTGCCCGCACCGACACGCTCCCTGCGCATCAAAGCGGTGAGCACATCGAACGCCTCGACTCGTTCCAGCCTCTGGATGCATCGTCCCTGTCGTCAACCCCGCGTCGAACCGCAGCCTTGACGCCGACCAGACCGATCGGACGTGAGACCGCACAGGTTCTTCGGCCGCGCAAAAGAACGGAGTGAAAGCCCATGAGTACCAACAGAATTACCAACGGAATCGAACGAGCGATCATCGAGGACATGCTCGATCGCAACCGCGAAGCCCTGATCGAGACCGCACGCGGCCTCTCCGAAGCCGACGCCCGCCGCCGACTCGTCGCTTCACTGACGACACCGATCTCCTTGATCAAGCATGCCGCGGCCGCCGAACGGATCTGGTTCCAACGATTCTGGGCGGGCCTCGACGAATCCGAATGCGACGGATACTCGAACCGGGACGAGGGCACCTTCACCGTCACAGATGACGAGCCGCTAGCCGACGTGATCGCCGAGTTCGAACGCGCAAGCCAACGATCACGTGAGATCGCCGCCCGCTTCAGCCTCGACGACACCAAGGACAACCCGCGTGAAGGAACAGTCAGCATGCGATGGACCCTGCTCGCCATGATCGAAGAATTCGCACGGCACGCAGGACACGGCGACATCCTTCGCGAACAGATCGATCAGGCCCCACATCGAAAGCCAAACCCGTGAGACTTCGGTGCCAGGTTCCCGGGATGCAGAAGCCGCCACACGGCATACGAGGTACGACTGGACCACCACTCTCGGTGTTCACCACGGGCCGCCGCTTGGTGCTGCTCAAGCGACACCAGATCGCCGGTCGCCGCGGATTGATCGTCACCGGCCAAGCCGGCACCGGCAGGACAACCGCAATCACGCAACCCGGCCGCGATCATGAACTCCTAGTCCGCTGAGAGCTCGCTGCAACCGACGGAACCCGCCTCCCTGCATCAGACCGACGGTTGCAGCCGTGCCGGTCCGCGATCCGGCAGCAGTTCGCGGACCAGCTCGGCGACCTGCGCCGTCTCGATCAGGAATCCGTCGTGGCCGTGCAGCGAGGTGATGGTACGCAGCGGCCCGGCGCCGGGGATCGCCTCGGCGAGGCGGCGCTGCTGGTGCAGCGGGAAGAGGCGGTCGCTGTCCACACCGGCCACGCAGGTCCGCGCCCGGATCCGGCTCAGCGCCGCCTCTTCCCCGCCTCTCCCCCGGCCCACGTCGTGCCCGGACATCGCCTGCGCCAGCGTCACGTAGCTGGCCGCGTCGAAGCGTCGCACCAGCTTGTCGGCGTGGTGGTCCAAATAGGACTCGACGGAGTACCGGCCACCGTTCCAGGGGTTCTCGCCGTCCTGGTGGTCGATGCCGAAGCGGTCCTGGAGCTCCTGCGGGCTGCGGTAGGTGATGTGCGCGATCCGCCGGGCCACGCCCAGCCCGGCGTGCGGGCCGCGACCGGCGGGCAGGTCGTGGTAGTGGCCGCCCAGCCAGTCCGGATCCGCCCGGATCGCCTGGATCTGCGCCGAGGACCAGGCGATCTGCTCCGCAGAGGCCACGGCGCAGCAGCTCAGCAGCAGTGCCGCCGACACCCGGTCCGGGTAGGTGGCGGCCCATTCCAGCGCGCGCATCCCGCCGAACGAGCCGCCGATCACCGCCGCCCACGACCGCACCCCGAGCTCGTCAGCGAGCCGCGCCTCCGCGCGCACCGAATCCCGCACGGTGATCACGGGAAACCTGCCGCCCCAAGGACTTCCGTCGGGCGCGGCACCGGCCGGGCCGGTGCTGCCCTGGCAGCCGCCGATCGCGTTCGGGGCGACGACGAACCACCGATCGGTGTCCAGCGCCCGGCCCGGCCCCACGAGCGCGTCCCACCAGCCTGGGCTCGGGTGGCCTTCACCGGCCGGCCCGGCGACGTGGCTGTCGCCGGTCAGGGCGTGCAGCACGAGCACCGCGTTCGAAGCGTCGCGGTTGAGGCTTCCCCAGGTCTCGTAAGCCAGGCTGGCCGCCGGGAGCTCGCCGCCCGCGTCCAGCCGCAGCGGCTCGCGCAGGCGCAGCCACCGGCGCCGACCGGCCGGGCTCCCCTCCCGCCACGCCCCGGTGGCGGGAAGGGAGCCGGTCGCCTGCGGTCGGCTCATCGCTCCAGCTCGGCCTTGGCCGCGCGGAAACCGGCTTCGAGGTCGGCCTTGAGGTCCTCGACGGCTTCGATGCCCACCGACAACCGGACGAGGCCCGGCGTGACACCGGCGAGCAGCTGGTCCTGCTCGCTGAGCTGGCCGTGCGTGGTGCTCGCCGGGTGCGCGATGAGGCTGCGCACGTCGCCGATGTTCACCAGGTGGCTGAAAAGCTGCACGCCGTCGACGAATGCTCGCCCGGCGGACGTGCCTCCGCGCAGCTCGAACGACACGACGGCGCCCGCGCCGCGGGGCAGGTACTTCTGCCCGGCTTCGTACCACCGGCTGGAGGTGAGACCGGCGTAGTGCACCGACTCGACCTCGTCGCGCTCGCTGAGCCATTCGGCGAGGATCTGCGCGTTGCGCGTGTGCCGCTCGATCCGCAGCGACAGCGTTTCCAGCCCCTGCAACAGGAGGAAGGCGTTGAACGGCGAGATGGCGGGGCCGAGGTCGCGCAGTCCCTGCACCCGCAGCTTCGCCGCGAAGGCGCCGTGGCCGAGGGCGGGCCAGTACTGCAGGCCGTGGTAGGACGGGTCGGGCTCGACGAATCCCGGGAACCGCTCGGAGTGGGCGCCGAAGTCGAAGGTGCCGCCGTCGACGACCACGCCGCCGATGGCGGTGCCGTGGCCGCCGAGGTACTTCGTCGCCGAGTGCACGACGATGTCCGCCCCGTGCTCGATCGGCCGCAGCAGGTACGGCGTCGCGATGGTGTTGTCGACGACGAGCGGGACCCCGGCCTCGTGCGCCACGTCGGCGACGGCCCGCACGTCCAGCACGTTCGCCCGCGGATTGCCGAGCGTTTCGGCGAAGAACAGCTTCGTGTTCGGGCGTGCGGCGGCCCGCCAGGCGTCGAGGTCGTCGGGGTCCTCGACGAAGCTGACCTCGATGCCCAGTTTCGGCAGGGTGTGCCGGAGGAGGTTGTGGGTGCCGCCGTACAGCGAAGAGCTGGACACCACGTGGTCCCCGGCCTGCGCCAGGGTGAGGATGGTCAGCGTCTCGGCGGCCTGGCCGGACGCCAGCGCCACCGCCGCCACGCCGCCTTCCAGCGCGGACACGCGGTTCTCGAGGACCTCCTGGGTGGGGTTGTTGATCCGCGTGTAGATGTTGCCGGGTTCGCTGAGGTTGAACAGGTTCGCGGCGTGTTCGGTGTCCCGGAAGACGTACGACGTCGTCTGGTAGATCGGCACCGCGCGCGCACCGGTCGCCGGGTCGGGCTGGGCGCCGGCGTGCACCTGAAGCGTGTCGAACGACCAGGCGGACTGGTCGAGAGCGGCGGAAGAAGCGTCAGCACTCATGCGTGTCTCCTGAGCAAAACGGCATGCGCCGACCGCAGCGCGGCGACGCGGCCTGGGAGTGGTCGACGGGAGTCCGCCGAAAAGCATTGCGATGAAGGCGGTTCCGCAGGCACAAGGCGGGAGCGCTATGGCAATCCAAGGCGCCCACGAGATCCGAGCGGAAGCGCAGAACTGCGACATTCCCGGGCGACAGCCCGAGGAATCAGAGGATCAACACGCCGAAGTGGTCACGCGCACGTAGTCGACGTGCCGACGGATAACCAAGCGGATCATGAGCCGAAGAGTAGCGGGTTGATCGCGGCCCGCAAAACGTGTTCACCGGTTGAGACGAACGCCGCCACGCCGATCAGCGGACCGCGCCCACCGCAGATCATCCACAATGGACACGCAACTCGGCGACATCAGCCGGTTCGCCAGCCGTTTTCGAGCAGGTCGAACGCTGCCGCGACGGCCTCTTCGGAACGAGGGCCGCGGGCCAGCGCGCGAGTCTGCAGCGCGAAGTGCGCCAGGGCGGCGCACTTAGGGTCGTCGTCGGCGCATCCCGCCTGTTCCGCGATCGCGGCGGCGAGCGCGGCCCGATGGCGCATCCACATCCGGTCGGCGTAGGAGCGCAACGCGTTGCTGGACTCGCTGAGCGCCACGAACGACTCCCACCGCGGATCGCTGCTGACCCGCTCGACCGCCTGCAGCACGTACCGGCGCAACGCGGTCGGGATGGACTCGCCGGGCGCGCGATCCCGAACGGCCGCGACGAGTTCCGCCTCGTGGTCGGCGGCCTCGTCGAAGACGAGCGCTTCCTTGCTCGGGAAGTGTTTGAACAGCGTCGTCGTCGACACGTCGGCGGCGTCGGCGATCTCGCGGACGCTGACCTGGTCGAATCCGCGCTGGAGGAACAGCTCCACGGCGGCGTCGGCCAGAGGGCCTGCACAGCGCGATCTCCACCGCCGAGCCCGACCTCTCCGACATCCCCTGACCGCCACGCCCGGCCCAGGCACCACCTCCGCCCCACCTGCCAGGCGCTCACCGGCGACACCACTACCGACCAGCAGATTTCGGGTTTCCCATGCCCTTACGGCCGCGTTTCCGCGGAGCTATCCTGCACCTGCGGTGGTCCCGCGCGTGGGGACGCGTCGGGGGTCCGGATCAGGTCGGGGGGCCGGTTCGCAGTGAGCACCGGTACCGGACATCGCGTTCGCCTCGGCAGCCGAACCGTCGACGATCTCCACCCGGGGACGCTCGTCGCCGGAGAGGAGGTGCCAGTCATGAGATCAGATGCTGCTCGGCCCGGTCTTCTCGAATGGGAGCCCCCGGAGTTCGACGAAGTCGAATGGGAGACGCCCGAGTTCGAAGAAGTCGTATGCGCCTCGGAAGTCACGATGTACGTCGCGCGGCTGGAGGACTAGGCGCGGTGGGACGACCGGCAGTCGATCCCCGGGCGCCGGCGGCCCGGCGCCCGGCCACCGCGGGACCGCGATGAGCACGGCGGTGCGCCCGTCGAGCCGGCCTCGGCTGGCGCCGCACGTTCGCCTGGGGTTCGACCGGGCCCGCAGGCGGTACATGCTGCTGGGCCCGGAGTCGGTGACGGTCCTGAACACGACCGGCGCGGCCATCCTCGATCTGTGCGACGGGCAGCGGACGGTCGCCGAGATCGTCGCGAAGCTGAGCTCCCGCTACGACCACGTCGCCGACGACGAAGTGGCGCAGTTCCTGACCCGCCTCGCCGCCAAGCGGTGCGTGGAGGCCGACGATGACTAGACCGTTCGGTTTGCTGGCCGAGCTCACCTACGCCTGCCCGCTGCACTGCCCGTACTGCTCCAACCCGCTCCGGCTCGCCGACTACGGCGACGAGCTGACCACGGCGGAGTGGCGCCGCGTGCTGACCGAGGCTCGCGAGCTCGGCGTGGTGCAGGCGCACCTCTCCGGTGGTGAGCCGCTGCAGCGCCGGGACCTGGTGGAGATCGCGCGCACCGCCGCCGAACTGGGCCTGTACACGAACCTCATCACCAGCGCGATCGGCCTCTCGCCGCGCCGGGCGGAGCAGCTCCGGGCCGCCGGTCTCGACCACGTGCAGATCAGCGTCCAGGCCCACGAGGCGGCGTTGTCCGACCGCATCGCGGGCACTCCTTCCTTCGAACGCAAGGCCGCGGCGGCCCGGACGGTGAAGGACCTGGGCTGGCCGCTGACGGTGAACGTCGTCCTGCACCGGCAGAACATCGACCGGATCGCCGACATCATCGCGCTGGTCGAGCGGCTGGGCGCCGACCGCATCGAGCTCGCCAACACCCAGTACTACGGCTGGGCCCTGCACAACCGCGCCGCGCTGCTGCCCAGCAGGACGCAGGTGGAACGGGCGGAGCAGGTGGTGCGCGCGGCGCGGAAGCGCCTGGAGGGGCGGGCGGAGCTCACCTACATCCTCCCCGACTACTACCTCGACTTCCCCAAGCCCTGCATGGGCGGCTGGGGGAAGCTGCAGCTCACCGTGGTGCCCAACGGCGACGCGCTGCCCTGCCCGGCCGCCCACACGCTGCCGCTGCCGCGCGTGAACGTGCGCGAGAAGTCGCTGGCATGGATCTGGGCGGAATCGCCGCTGTTCCAACGCTTCCGCGGCACCGGCTGGATGCCCGAGCCGTGCCGCGGCTGCCCGCGCCGCGAGATCGACTTCGGCGGCTGCCGCTGCCAGGCGTTCCTGCTCACCGGCGACGCGGCGCGCACGGACCCGGTCTGCATCCTCTCGCCGGACCACGAGATCGTGGCCGAGGCGGTGCGCGTCGCGAACGCGGAGACCAGGCCGGTCGCGGAAGTTCTCGCACCGCGCCCGCACCCCCGCGACACCCGGTAGGAACCGGACAGCCCGGCGCGCGATGCCAGCGGCGGAACACGACCGGATCACGGTGCGGGCGTTGCTCGCGCGCCCGGGCTACCGGCGGTGGTGGGCCGCCGCGGCGATCTCGCGCGCCGGGGACGTCCTGGCCGGGGTGACGCTGCTCCTGCTGGTGCTGGACCGAACCGGCTCCGGAACGGGTGTGGCCGGCGTGGTGATCGCCGACGTCCTGCCCGTGCTGCTGTTGGCTCCCCTGGCGGGCATCGTCGTCGACCGGTGGCCCCGGCGACGGATCATGATCGCGGCAGATCTGGTCCGCGCGGTCCTCGCCGCGACGCTGCCCCTGGTCGATGCCCACGTGTTCGCGATCTACGCGATCGCGTTCGCGCTCTCCGCCGCCGCGGTGTTCTTCAACCCCGCCGCCAACAGCCTGCTGCCCGCGCTGGTCGGCGAACGCGAGCTCGTCGCCGCCAACTCCGGTGTCTGGACCATGGCCATCATCGCCCAGATCGCGCTCGCGCCACTGGCCGGAGTGCTCGCCGCCGCAGCCGGCTTCGCCGTCGCGTTCTGGGTCAACGCGGCTTCATTCGCCGCCAGCGCCGTGCTGCTCGCCGGGTTGGCGGTGCCCGGTCACCGCGCCGCCGCGATCAGCCGGGGCTGGCTGCGCGACTCCCTCGACGGCGCGCGCTTGCTCGTCGCCGACCGGCTGCTGCGGGCACTGGCCGCCGCCCAGCTGCTCGCGGCGCTGTCGGCCGGGGCCATCAGCGCCCTGCTCGTCGTCCTCGCCCGGGAGCGGCTCGGACTCGGCCCGCAGGGTTTCGGATGGCTGCTGGCGGCGATCGCCGTCGGCGCCGTCGCCGGCCCCGTCCTGCTGACCCGGGCCTTGCGCGGCCGCGCCGGCCCGAACGTCGTGTTCGCCGCCTTCGGGCTGCGCGGCCTGGTCAACGTGCTGCTGGCCGTGACGACATGGCCTCTGTTGGCCGCCGCGTCACTGCTGCTCTACGGCCTGGGCACCTCGACGGGAACCATCGCCTTCACCAGCCTGGTGCAGACCCACACCGACGAGACGGTGCGGGGGCGCGTCTTCGCCGCCTTGGACTCGCTGTTCCAGGCGGGCAGGCTGGTGAGCCTCCTCCTCGGCGGCCTCCTGGCCGACGCGCTCGGCATCACCGCCGTCTACCTCCTCGGCTCCGCGCTGCTGCTCGCCGCAGCGGCGTGCGGCTTCGCCCTCGCCCGGGATCCCCGCCGGCGATGAACGCGCTGGAGTCATGGAGGCTGTTTTTCATGTCGTGGCATTCATGATGTCGGGGATCCCACAGCGAGAAGGCCCCTGAGGTTCCGCCACCCCGCACCGAACGAGCCTGGAAACAAGCTCTCAGACGCTGCGCAGCACCGAGACGACCGTGCCCAGCACGGCGGCCTTGTCGCCGTCGATGACTTCGTAAGCCGGGTTGCGCGGTTCGAGGTACACGTGGCCGTTGCGGCGGCGGTACACCTTGACGGTGGCCTCGTCGTCGATCATCGCGGCGACGATCTGGCCCGAGTGGGCCTCCGACTGCTGGCGCACCACGACGATGTCGCCGTCGCAGATCGCGGCGTCGATCATCGAGTCACCGCGCACCCGGAGGCCGAAGACGTTGCCGCGCCCGGTGAGCTCGCGGGGCAGGGTCAGCACGTCGTCGACGTGCTCCACCGCCGAGATGGGCGTTCCGGCGGCGATGTCGCCGACCACGGGCACGGGCACCGAGTGCTCGGCGGACTCCCGTGTGGACGGTTCCCGGAGGAACGCGCGCACGTCGATCGGGCGGGACATCGTGTTGCTGCGGCGGAGGAAACCCTTCTCCTCCAGGCTCGCCAGGTGCTTCGAGACCGAAGAGGACGACCGGAGCCCGACGGCCTCGCCGATCTGCCGAGTGCTCGGCGAGTACCCGTGCCGTATCACCCAATCCCGGATGGCGACCAGGATTCGCTGCTGGCGCAGCGGCAGGGTCGAGGGGTCCAGGTGCTCGAACAGGTCGAGATCGTCGTAGGCGGCCACCCGCTGAATGGTAGAGGTGCACACCCGCGACCGGCCCACCGCCCTGCGAGGTCATCGGGTCGACACTTTGCTCTTGCGCTAAGTGTTGCGAAGGGTTAATACTTAGCCTCATGGCTCAGTATTCGGCTGTGCTCGACGGCGTGTTCATCGCACTCGCCGATCCGACGAGGCGCGCGGTTCTCCGGCGGCTCGGTCGCGGACCGACGAGCGTCGGCGACCTCGCCCGGGATGCCCCCATGACGTTGCCGTCGTTCATGAAGCACGTGCGGGTGCTCGAGTCGAACGGCCTGATCCGCACGGCCAAGTCCGGCCGGGTGCGCATCTGCGAGCTCAACCAGGAGCGGTTCGCGCTCGTCGAGGACTGGCTCACGGAGCAGCGGCGCATCTGGACGGACCGCACCGATCGCCTGGAGCGGTTCGTCACCAACCCGAAGGAGGAGCAGTGAACACCGAACTCGACCTCGGCATCGACCGGGTCATCCGGGCGCCCCGCAAGCAGGTGTGGGATGCGTGGACCGACCCGGCCAACCTCGCGCAGTGGTGGGTGCCCGCCCCGACCCGCTGCCGCGTCGAGCGCCTCGACGTCCGGCCCGGCGGCGCGTTCGTCACGCTGATGAGCGACGACGGCGACGCGTTCGTCCCGCACCTGGACGCGTGCTTCCTCGTGGTGGACGAGTACGAGCGGATCGTCTTCACCAACGCGCTCGACAGCGGATGGCGCCCCGCGAGCCCCGCGCCGGTCCCGATGACCGCCGAGATCGTCCTGCTGGACCACCCGGACGGCACCGACTACCGGGTCGTCGTGCGCCACGGCGACCCCGCCGCTCGCGCCCGGCACGCCGAGCTGGGTTTCGCCGAGGGCTGGGGCACCACCACCGCCCAACTCGCCCGGCTGGTCGAGGGCGAGACCGGGCGATGAAGGTCGCCGTCACGGAATTCGTCACCCTCGACGGCGTGAGCCAGGGACCAGGTTCGTCCACTGAGGACACCAGCGGCGGTTTCACGAGGGGCGGCTGGCTCGTGCCGCACATGGACGAGGCGTTCGTCCGGCGCGCGTCGGAATGGCTCGACCACGCCGATGGCCTGCTGCTCGGCCGGCGGACGTACACGGCGTTCGCCCGCGACTGGCCGGCGATCACCGACCCCGACGACCCGTTCACCGAGCGGATGAACTCGCTGCCGAAGTACGTCGTGTCGAACACCCTCGAGGCGGGGAACTGGCCGCCGACCACGGTCCTCCGCGGCGATGCCGGCGAGGCGGTCCGCGAGCTGAAGGCGCGGCCGGGGCGGGAACTGCAGGTCCACGGCAGCGCCCGGCTCGGCAGCGCGCTGCTGTCGATGGGGCTCGTCGACACGCTCCGCCTGGTCGTGGCGCCCACCGTGCTCGGCACGGGCCGACGCCTGCTCACCCACCCGACTGCGGCGACCGGCCTGCAACTCGTCCGGCACGAGGCCACGACGCGGGGCCTGCTGCTCCTCGAGTACGAGGTCACCGGCGACGCGGTGGTCGGCGACTACGAAGGCGTCACGAAACTGGGGTAGGCGCCGGGCACGAGCACCCACAATGGACACCAATGCCCACCGCGCGCCTGCTGGTGGGAGCACTGCCCCAAGCGGCAACGGGCGATCAGGACGGACTGCGGCTCAGGCCGGTGGTTCGGGTTCTGCCCGCCTGGCGGATGGCAGCCTCGCGACCAGCCTGGCTCCCGCTTCGGCGTCCTCCGCCCGGAGGGTGCCGCCGTGCCTGGTGGCGATGTCCCGGGCGAGCGTCAGGCCGAGGCCGGAGCCGCCCGCGTCTCGCGTACGCGCGTCGTCGAGGCGGGCGAAGCGGTCGAAGACCCTTTCGCGGTCCTCGACGGGGATTCCGGGTCCGTCGTCGAGGACTTCGAGGACGACGTCGTCCGCCTGCTCGCCGACTCGCACGGTGACGGCCGAGCGCGCGTGGCGCACCGCGTTGTCCAGGAGGTTCCGCAGCAGGCGTTCGAGCTGCACCGGTTCTCCCAGCACCGGCGCCGGTCCCTCCACAATGGAGCTCACGACGGGAGCTCCTGGGTCGAACGAGCGCTCGGCGACCTGTTCCGCCACCACATCCGCGAGGTCGACGACCGCCGACGGCTGCCCGTCCGGGCCGACGGCTAGTTGCAGGAGGTCCGCGGTGATGCGCTGCAGGCGCTGGACGTCGAGCAGCGACCGGTGGGCGATGTCGGGCCAGTCCGCCCGGTCCGGATGCGCGAGCGCGACCTCCAGGCCCGCCCGCAGGTTCGCTAGCGGGCTGCGCAGCTCGTGGCTGGCGTCGGCGACGAAGCGTTCCTGCTGGTTGTGGGCGCGCTGCAGGCGATCGAGGGTCTCGTTCGTCGTGCGCGCCAGCCGGGCCACCTCGTCGCGGGAGCGGGGCACCGGCACGCGCCGGTCGAGCCGGCTCTCGCTGACCTCGGCGAGCTCCCGGCGGATCGCCTCCACGGGCCGCAGCGCGCGCCCGGCCGAGAACCACGCGGCCAGGGCCGTGAGCAGCACCGCGAGCGGAACGAAGACCGCCAGGGTGTCGTCGAAGTTGCGCAGCGTGCCGAGCGCGTTCCACGGCGGCACGAACAGGTACAGCGTGAGCCGCTGGCGCTTCGCCGGGTCCGCGCCTCCCAGCTCTGCGTCCAATGTGGATCCTTCGCGGCCGGTGGGCTCCACCAGGTCGGCGGGCACGTCGTCGACCAGCCGGCCCAGCACGGTGTACGTGCGGTACTCGCGCCAATGCGGATGGTCGCCGGGCCGCAGCGTCACGCTCGTCGTGGTCGTCCAGTCCGCCGGTGCTCCGATCGGCGCGGGCGGCAGCGGTGTCCACGCCGGATCCAGGCTGCGCAGGTTCTCGCTGCGCACCACCGCCTCCCCGGACTCCGCGACGACCTCGAACGTCGCGTCGCCGGAGTGGATCGCCGCGGCGAGCGCCGGTCGTCCGCCGCCCAGAGACGCGACGTGGTAGGCGGCGACCATCCGGTCCAGCTCGGTTCGCGTCGCGTTCACCGCGTCGCCGGTCAGCTGCTTGCTCAGGAACTCGCGCGTCCCCAGCCATCCCAGCGTGAACACGAACGCGCACAGCAGCGCCGCCGACAGGGCCGTGCTCCGCCGGACCGACACCGGCCACCACCTACTCATCCGCCACCAGCCGGTAACCGACGCCGCGCACCGTGGCGATGGTGCGCCGCCCGAACGGCGCGTCCAGCTTCCGCCGCAGGGCGCTCACGTAGACCTCGACGATGTTCGGGTCGCCCCGGTACGCCAGGTCCCACACCTGCTCCAGGATCTCGTGCTTGGCGACCACCTGGCCCTTGTGCCGGAGCAGGCATTCGAGCACCGCGAACTCCTTCGCGGTCAGCGCCACCGGCTGCCCCGCGCGCCGGCACGTCCGCTTCGCGGGGTCGAGGACCAGGTCGCCGAATGCCAGCGCCGCGGCCGCACCGGCCGCGCCCCGGCGGGTGAGGGCGCGCAGGCGCGCGGTGAGCACCACGTACGAGAACGGCTTGCTCAGGAAGTCGTCGGCTCCCGTGTCGAGCGCCTCGGCCTCGTCGTACTCGCCGTTCTTGGCCGTGAGCATGAGGATCGGCGTGCTCACGCCGCGTTCCCGCAGCGCGGCGCAGACGCGGTAGCCGTTGAGCTTCGGCAGCATGATGTCCAGCACGATCACCTGGTAGGGGTGCAGCTGCGCGAGCTCCAGCCCCTCCACTCCGTCGTGGGCGAGGTCCACGGCGTAGCCGTCGGCCTCCAGACCCCACTGGAGCGTCTCGGCCAGCCGCCTCTCGTCCTCCACCACGAGCACCCGCATGGGCCGATCCTCCCAGACCCGCGGTGCCGCACCTGAAGCGTTCTTCAGGTCGTTTCAGGAACCGTTCAGGCCTCGCCCGCCACCATCGCCGAGGCGGCCGCGACCGGCGGCCGCCTTCGAGGCTTCGTTTCAGGGGAGCAAATGCGCGGGAACACAATGGACGGTCACAACGCGGCGGGAGTGGCGGACGTCGTGAAGGTCCACGGTCGCGGCGACACGGCGGTGCGCGCGCTGGACCGCGTGTCCCTCGACCTCCTGGCGCACCGCTTCACCGCGATCATGGGCCCGTCCGGCTCCGGCAAGTCCACGCTCATGCACTGCCTCGCCGGGCTGGACACCGTGGACTCCGGGCGGATCCGCATCGGGCAGACCGAGCTCACCGGGCTGTCCGACGCGGCGCTGACCCGGCTGCGGCGGGACCGGATCGGGTTCGTGTTCCAGTCCTTCAACCTGCTGCCGACCATGACCGCGGAGGAGAACATCCTGCTCGGCCTGCGGCTCGCCCGCCGCGCGCCGGACCGGGCGTGGTTCACCTCGGTCGTCGACGCGCTGGGCCTGCGGTCGCGGCTGCGGCACAAGCCGGGCGAGCTCTCGGGCGGCCAGCAGCAGCGGGTGGCGTGCGCCCGCGCGCTGGTGGGCCGACCGGACGTGGTGTTCGCCGACGAGCCGACGGGCAGCCTCGACTCGCGCTCGGGCGCGGAGGTGCTCGGCTTCCTTCGCACGTCGGTCCGCGAGCTCGGGCAGACGGTCGTGATGGTGACGCACGACCCGGTCGCGGCGTCCTACGCCGACCGCGGGGTGCTCCTGGCCGACGGCCGCATCGCCGCGCACCTCGAACGCCCGACCGCCGAGACCGTGCTCGCGGCTCTCACCAGGCTGGAGGCGTGATGCTGCGAACCGTGATCGCCGGGCTCGCGGCCCGGCCGCTGCGGCTGCTGCTCTCGGCCGTCGCCATCGCCGTCGGCGTGGCTTTCGTCGCCGGGTCGCTGGTGCTCTCCGACGCCGTCGGCGTCGGCCTTCGCCAAGCCATCGCCTTCGAGACCCGCGGGGTCGACGCATCGATCGACGGGACGCGCGGGGCCGAGCTCGACGACGAGGTGCTGTCGAAGGCGCGGCAGGTGCCCGGCGTCGCCGCAGCGGAGGGCCGCACCACGGTGAGCGCTCCCCTACTGGACGCTGCAGGCCGCCCGAAGGACGCCGCCGCCACCGGGCTGGCCGCCGACGAGCAGCTGCGTCCCTTCGACCTCGCCGACGGGCGTTTTCCCAGCAGCGCGAACGAAATCGCGATGGAGCAGGACACCGCCGCGGACTACGCGCTGGGCAATCCCGTGACCGTCCTCGACCAGGACGGCAACCAGCACACCTTCACGCTGGTCGGCACGTTCACCCGGCCCTCGGACGCCGGTATCGGGGCCGGCGATCTGGTGCTGCTGCCCGAGGCCCTGGGCAAGCTGTCGCAGGAGACGGCGTTCGGCGAGATCGTCGTGCGCGCGGCTCCGGGCATCGGTCAGCAGCAGCTCGTCACCGATCTCGCGCGAGCGGTGGGCGGGCGCGGAATCTCCGTGGTGACCGGGCAGGAAGCCGCCGCGCAGATGCTGCGCGAGACCCCGTCGGACTCGGCCGGCCTGACGAAGTTCTTCACCGCCTTCGCGGTGCTCGCGATGATCGTGGCCGCGATGGTGATCGCCAACTCGTTCACGATCCTCGTCGCGCAGCGCACGAGGGAACTGGCGTTGCTGCGGTGCATCGGGGCCGGGAGGCCGCAGGTGTTCTCGGGGTTGCTCGCCGAAGCCGTGGCGGTGGGCGCGGTCGCGTCCGCAGTGGGTCTGCTGGGCGGGCTCGGCGTCGCCGCCGCGCTGCAGGCGATCGCGATCGGGGATGTCCACGTCCCGCTGACCGCGCGGACGGTCGTCGCGTCCTTGGCGATCGGGGTGCTGGTGACGATGCTCGCCGCGGCGATCCCGGCCTGGTCCGCGACCCGCGCCGCCCCCGTCGAGGCGCTGCGGACGCCGGTGGAGGGCAAGTCCGCCCGCGCCGGGCGGCCACGAGCGGCCGTCACGATCGCCCTGCTGGCGACGGGTTTCGGCACGGCCGCACTCGCGCTGGGCTCCGAGGTGGAGACCGGCGTGGTGCTGTCCATCGTGGCCATGACCGCATTGCTGGGCGCGGCGCTGGCCGCGGGGCCCCTGGTGGTCGGCCCGGTGGCGCGGGTGGCGGGCGCGTTCTGCGCGCCGATCCTCGGGCAGCCTGCGAGGCTGGCCGCGCTCAACGCCGACCGCAACCCGAAGCGCACCGCGGCCAGCGCCGCCGCGCTCACGATCGGTCTCGCCGTCGTCTCGCTCGTGACCACGGTGACGGCGGGCGTCGAAGCGGGCCGGGATCGCGGCATCGACCAGCAGCTGGGGGCCGACTTCACCGTCACGTCGGTGGTCGCCACCAAGCCACTGCCCGCCGCGCTCGCGGACACCCTCGCGGCGGTTCCCGGCGTCGCGGACGCGGCCCTCCGCCAGTCGTTCTCGGGTGACCTCGGGACGTTCGGCGGCTACGGGATGACCGCCGTGCGCGGCGACGCCGTGGGCAGCCTGTTGCGGCCGGTGGTGCTGTCCGGCCGCCTCGACTGGCTGGGGCCGGGCGAGCTGGCCGTGAGCAAGCAGCTCGCCGAGGAAACGGGGCTGGCGGTCGGCGACACCGTCCAGGCCGGGCCCCGGAACCGCCCGGTCCCGCTGCGGGTCGTCGCGGTCTACGACGGCGTCCGCGCCGCAGGCGCCGATACCGGGCTCGCCATGATCGATCTCGGGCAGCAGTCCGCGATCGCCATGGGCGAGGGCGGCTACGACGACAGCGTCCTGGTCAAGCTGGCGGCGGACGCCGACCACGACCAGGTCCGGCGGGCGCTGGAGAACGCGCTCTCCGGCGCGCCACTTGCCCAGCTGCGCAGCATCGACGAACTCAAGGACGAGCTATCGGCGCCGCTGCGCAGCACGCTGGACCTGCTGTGGGCGCTGACCGCCCTGGCCGTGCTGATCGCGTTCGCGGGCATCGCCAACACGCTCTCGCTGTCCGTCCTGGAGCGGACTCGCGAGTCGGCCTTGCTTCGCGCGCTCGGCCTGACCCGGGGCGGGCTCAGCGCCGCCCTCGCCGCCGAATCGGTCTTCGTCGCGCTGCTCGGTGCGGCGTGCGGGCTGTTCGTCGGCATCGGCTCGGCGTGGCTGATCGCGCAGGTCGCGTCGACCGACGCCGAGCCGGTGCTGTTCGCGCTGCCGTGGGGTCGGCTCGGAGTGCTGCTGGGAGCCGCCGTTCTGGCGGCGCCGCTCGCCGCCGTCATCCCGGCCCGTCGCGCGGCACGAGGCTCGGTCACCGCCGGGATAGCGCAGTCGTGACCGGTAGCGCTGGCCGTTCGATCCGCGCGGTGTGAAAGCGGGGCGGGCGGCTTCCGGCCGCCCGACCTCGCGCTCAGGCCGGAGTGTCCGTCGCCGGGCCGAGAAGCGGGATGACCTCGCCCGTGCAGTTCGGCATCGCCTCGCCCACCGCGATCCAGCGGGACGTGGAGAACTTCTGGCAGCGGCCGGTCGGCACCGGCCCGTTCGCGCTGGAATCCTGGCTGTGCGGGAGCAAGCTCACCTTGCGCCGCCACGAATCCTGATAGGGCGCGCGGCCGGGCGACGCGGGGTGGCGGCTGAACACCGTGGTGCTCGCGCCCATCCCGGACAGCGCGGCCCGGGTGGCGGCACTGGTCGGCGGCGATCTCTCCACGGTCAACGCCATCGTGCCCCAGGATGCCGAGGCGCTGCGCGACACCCGGGATTCGCCGTGACCCAGCACCCGCAGGAGTGCTTCAGCTACTTCGCCATGGTCGTCGTCGAACAGCAGCACGCTGCCCGCCGCATCGCCGCGGGGCGACAGGTCGACGCTGCCGTCCGCGGCGGTGGTGGCGAGGAAGAACAGCCTGGCCGCTGCGGTGAAATCCCTGCTGAGCTCGTCGATCCCGGCGATGCCTTTGGCCGCGATCGCCGGTGCCGGCGCGCCTCGTGGAGCGCCGCCTCCAGCGTCACCAGCTCGGCCTTGCTCGGATGCCACGTCGTCATGCGCGTGTCCTTCGGTTCGCGACAGCCAGCAGGTAGAGCAGGTAGGGGGCACCGACGGCCCCGGTGACCACGCCCATCGGGAGCTGCAGCACGGCGCCGGAGAAGAGGTGCTGCGCCGCGAGATCCGCGACGAGGGTCACCAGCGCGCCGGTCATCGCCGCCGGGAGCAGGCTCGGTCGGCCGGTTCGCAGCAGTCGCACCGAGATCGGCCCGGACACGAACGCCACGAAGGCCACCGGACCGGCCACCGCGGTCGCGACGCCGGCCAGCGCCACGGCCACCGCCAGCAGGCCGAGGCGGCACCACTCGACGCGCAGTCCCAGCCCCCGGGCGACCTCGTCGCCGAGCTGCAGGGCGGCCAGCACGCGACCGAGCACCAGCGCAACCGGCACCAGCACGGCCAGGAACGCCGCCGCGGTGGCGGCCTCGGCCCAGCCGACGCCGTTGAGGCTGCCGGTCAGCCAGAACAGGGCGATCGTCGCGATTTCGGTGTCGCTGCGCGTGATCAGGTACGAGACGATGCTCGACAGGACCGCCGCGACGCCGATGCCGACCAGCGCCAGCCGGTGCCCAGTGATGCCGCGCCGCCACGCCAACAGGTAGATCAGCCCGGCTGTGGCCAGCCCGCCGGCCAGTGCCGCCGTCGACACCACGAAGCCGGACGCCCCGAACACGGTGATGCACAGCAGGGCGGCCAGGCTCGAACCGGCCGTCACGCCGATCACGTCCGGGCTGGCCAGCGGATTCCGCAGGATGTTCTGGAAGATCAAGCCGGCCAGCCCGAGCGCCGCCCCGACCAGCAGGCCCGTCAGGGCGCGCGGCATCCGCAGCCGCAGCACCACGTAGTCCGTTCTCGGCGTGCCCCGGCCGAACAACGTCGCGACCACGTCGGGCACGCCGATCGGATACCGGCCGAAGCACAGGGCGAAGATCAGGACCGCGATCACGGCGGCGGTGAGCCCAGCCAGGACGACCGCGTAGCGGAGGCCGTTGCGGCGGCGCGTCGCGACCAGCGTCGTCATACGGCCACCTGCTTGCGGCGGCGGACGAGATGGATGAACACCGGCGCCCCGATGATCGCCGTGACGACGCCGACCTGCACCTCGCCCGGCGGCGCGATCACGCGCCCGACGATGTCGGCCACCAGCAGCAGCAACGGGGCCAGCAGCATCGAGAACGGCAGCAGCCAGCGGTGGTCGGGGCCGGTCAGCAGCCGCGCGGCGTGCGGGACGACCAGGCCGACGAACGCGATCGGACCGGCGATCGCGGTCGCGGAGCCGCACAGCACCACGACCGCTGCCGCGCAGGTCGCGCGGCCGACCACCACGTTGTGCCCCAGCGATCGGGCCACGTCGTCTCCCAACGAAAGTCCATTGAGGACTCGGGCGCACGCGAACGCGAGCACGAAACCGGCCACGAGGAAGGGAAACGCCTGCCAAGCGGCGTCCGACGCCCGGCCCCACAGCGAACCCACCTGCCAGAACCGGAACTGCTCGAAGGTCACGTTGTCGGTGACGAGGACGCCGGTGGTCAGCGAGCCGAACGCGGCGGTGCACGCCGCCCCGGACAGCGCGATCCGCAGCGGCGTGCCGCCCTCCCCGCCCAGCATGCTCACCCCGTAGACCAGGACGGACGCGAGGATCGCGCCGAGGAAGCCGAACCACACGTACCCGGCCACCGACTGCACACCGAGCACGCTGATCGCCAACACGATGCACAGCGAAGCCCCGGCGTTGACGCCCATGATTCCCGGGTCCGCCAACGGGTTTCGGGTCACGCCCTGGATGATCGCACCGGCCAGCCCGAGCGCCGCGCCCGCGAGCAGCCCCACGATCGTCCGCGGGATGCGCACCTGCCAGACGATCAGGTGGTCGGGATCGCCCGGGCGCGGGTGCAGCAGCGCGTCCAGCACTGCGGCGGGCGCGAGCCCCTTGGCGCCCACCATGACGCTCGCGAAGGCCGCCAGCACCAGAAGCGCCGCGATCATCCCGAGAACGAGACCGGGACGCGTCCCGCGCCGCGCCGAACCCACGGCGCTCAGCGAGCCAGCGCCTGCGCGACCAGCGGCACGACCTCGTCCACCGCGCGGACCAGGCCGAGCGGAGTGCCGCTGGAGAAGGCCTGCGAGATCTCCGAATCGGAGAGCACGACCGCGTGCCCCGCCTGGACCGCGGGCACCGACCGGAACAGCGGATCGTTGGAGATGTCGGCCGCGCTCACACCGATCGGGGACATCAGCACGAGATCCGCGTCGAGCAGGTCCATCCGCTCCGGCGAGATGGAGACCGAGAAGCCCTCCCCGGCCTGCGCCTGCACCCGCGGCGACTGGACGAAGCCGAGGCGCTCCATGAGGTCGACGCGGGAACCGCCGTTGACGTAGGCGCCGTAGGAGCCGACCATCTTGGAGCCGACGACCACCGTCTTGCCCGCGAACTCCGGGTGCGCGGCCGTGGCTTCGCGGAACTTCGCCTCGACGTCCGCGTGGACCTGCTGCGCCTCCGCCGTCCTGCCGAGGGCCTTGCCGATCATGTCGAGCTGCTGGTCCCAGTTCGTCCGGTACGCCTGCCCGCCGACCGGGATGCTCACCACCGGCACGCCCAGCCCGGCCAGCAGGTCGTGGCGGTCCCGCTCGCCGCTGGCGCGGGTGTCCAGGATCAGATCCGGTTCCAGCGCGGCCACGGCTTCCATGTCGACTTCCATCGTGCCGAGCATCGTGGGCGGCGTCGCGTACCTCTTGTCCGCGGGCAGCCACGGCGGAACGCCGTCCCCGCCGATGGGAAGCCAGTCCGCCGCGCCGACCGGCTGCACGCCGAGCATCAGGGCGACCTCCGCATCGCCCCAGCCCAGAGCGACGACCCGCTGCGGACGCTCCGGGATCGTGACGTCACCGAACGCGGTCGGAACGGTCACCGGGAACTGCCCGTCCCCCACCACGGGCGCCTTCCCCGGCTCCGGCCCGCCGCACCCGGCGAGCGCCGCTACCAGCACCAACAGCATCGCCGCGAGCGCGCCGCGACCCCGACGCCCAGAGAACCGCATCAAGCCCCAATCAGAGTGGTTAAGTACGCCTAACCTAACTAATCCGACTGGGTCGAGTCCAGCACCCCTCGGTCCAGCCCGGGACGACGTCGGTCACACCGGGGGCCTGAGACCAGGAAGCCCGGCACCGGACTCCACAGTGGAATCCGATGCCGGACTCAGGGGCCGTTGCAGAATGCCGCGCAGCCGCACGCGTCGGACCCGGCTACCAGCGGTGGGCGCAATCGCCACTCTTCGAGCGTCCAGTTCACAGTTTCAATTGAAACTGCGGAACCTTTCCACAGACTTCCCCATCACCAGACACGTCGGTCTCCTCCTGCCGAACCGAGCAGATCACGGATAAAACGAACTCAAAGATGTTGCCCCTAAACAAAGTCTGTCGACACTGACACTGTTTCCCAACAATTGGGCGATATTTGCACACCTTTGGGCGCGATGGAACCGGTGCCGCCACGCAGGGATGTTCACACGGAATCCGGCACCTTCAGCCGCTCGTCGAGCACCGCGAGCACCTTTTCCTGGTGCTCCACCAGGTAGAAGTGCCCGCCGGCGAAGACCCGAACGTCCACTTCGGAGTCGGTGTGCTCCCGCCAGGCTTCGGCTTCCGCCAGGGTGACCTTCGGGTCGTCGTCGCCGAGCAGCACCGTGATCGGGCAGGCCACCTTCGCCCCGGACTCGCCCTGGTAGGTCTCGGCCGCTCGGTAATCGCTGCGAACCGCGGGCAGGATCATGCGCAGCAGTTCCTCGTCGCCGAGCACGCCGGCAGCTGTCCCGCTCAGCTTCCGCAGGTCCGCGACGAGCCCGTCGTCGTCGCGCAGGTGCACCCGCTCGTCCCGATGCGTCGACGGCGCGCGGCGGCCGGATGCGATCAGCCGGATCGGCGCGACGTCCATCCGCCGCGCCACCTCGAAACCCACCGCCGCGCCCATGCTGTGGCCGAAGAGCGCCAGCGGGCGATCCGCCCACTGCCGCAGCTCTGCCGCGATCCGGTCCGCGAGCTCACCGATGTCGTCAATGCACGGCTCCGCCCGCCGGTCCTGACGGCCGGGGTACTGCACCGACAGCACCTCGACGCGCGGCGCGAGCGCGCGGGACAGCGGGAAGTAGAAGCTGGCCGAGCCGCCCGCGTGCGGGAGCGCTACCAGGCGGACGCCGGCGTCGGGCGCCGGGTGGAAGCGGCGGATCCACAACTGGCCGCCGCGTGCTGGAACGGTCACCGTTCTCCCTCCGGTCACAGCGGAATATTACCGTGGTGGCCGCGGCCGGCGGCGGCCTCGGCGAGCGCGGCGGCGACCCGGCGCCGGGTGTCCGCGGGGTCGATCACCTCGTCCACCACGCCGATGTCGAGCGCGCGGCCGACTCCGCCGGCAAGACGCGCCGCACCCCGGCCGCACCCAGCGCGCCGCCCATCTTGGTGGCATCCGTGCAGTACGCGATCACCCGGCGGCCATCGATCCGCCCCGCCACCGCGATGACCCCGCAGTCGTCCGGCGGGTGCAGCGCGGTGGCGGAATCGCGGTCGAGCAGCCGCGCGACCGGCAGGCGGGGATCCGGGGCTCGTTCGGCGATCAGCCGCGGTGCGGCGGTGGCAGTCAACTTCAACCTCCCGGCTTCGGCGAATCGTTGACCCGATCAGTCCAGCCGCCGGGTTTCCGGCGAGGGACGAGCAGAACGGGCGGTTTCGATCGAGACCGCACCGGACTTCGCGCGGTGATCGGCGCCCGCCTCATCTTCGGGCATCAGGCACCACCTCGCCGCGCGAGTGCGGGCCGATCCTCGGCAACGGCGGTGAAAGGCAAAAACCTCTTCACCGCAACAGGAAAACCCATCGCGAGATCGCCTCCGCTGACCTGGCGCCTGAACCGCGACTACCGCGCGGCGCCGGAACTCGTTCGTGCCACCGGGAAATCGGTCCACCACCACCGACGGGGTCGGCACCCGCACGATCGTGGCCGGCGCCGTCACGGTTCCAGCACGAGCTTGCCGCGCGTCCGCCGGCCGAGCATGTCCTCGTGCGCCCGCCGCGCCTCGCCGAGCGGGTACACGCCGCCGATCGCCGGGCGCAGCCGGCCGGCGGCGGTGAGGGCGAACAGCTCCGCCAGCGGCTCCCGGTACCTGCCCGGCAACGAGATCACCTGCGGCAGCCAGAACCCGCCGACCGCAACGGTGCGTTCGATGACCTGCGCCGCCGTGATCGGGCCGGGCAGCACGTTGGATGCCACGCCGTAGGTGACGATCCGCCCGAGCGGGGCGAGCGCGTCCAGCGCCGCGTCGAAGACGGCCCCGCCGGTGGCGTCGAAGACGATGTCCACCGGCCGCCCGTCGTTGGCCTCGACGACCCGGTCGCGATATCCCTCCGCCGCGCCGTCCACGGCCGCGTCGGCTCCGACTGCCATCGCGAAGGCCCGCTTGTCGGGGCTCGACGCCGCGGCCACCACGCGGCCCGCCCCGAACAGCTTCGCCAGCTGGACCAGCAGCGATCCCACCCCGCCCGCGGCCGCGTTCACCACCACCGACTCGCCGGGGACGATTCGCGCGCAGGTACGCAGCAGGTGCCAGGCCGACAGGCCCTGGACGCCGAGCGCGACGGCCTGGTGGTCGTCGACGCCGTCCGGGACCTCGGCGACGAACGGGGAGGACGTGACGACCAGCTCGGCGTACCCGCCGCCGTCCATCATGGCGAGGACGCGCCGCCCGTCGGCGGTGCGGCCGACCACCTCGCCGCCCGGGACGTAGGGCAGCTCGACCGGCTTGAGGTAGGAATTCGACGTGCACATGGTGTCCATGTAGTTGACACCGGCGGCGCTGACCCGGATGGCCACCTCACCGTTGTTGGATGCCGGATCCGGCACCTCTTCGTGGACGAGCACTTCCGGCCCGCCGTACCGGGAAATCTGGATGGCGCGCACCGCATCTCCAAGCGCTGTGCAGCGATCACGGACCACCCAGGACTACCACACGGCCCTCCGCTGGGCGCACCAGAAAGGATCACCCCATCGAAAGGTTGAAAGCTATTGCGCCGCAACAATATATGAAGCGATCTCGGCATCATCACTGCGAACCGTAGTCGCCCTTCCGGGCAGGACAACGAAGACGAGTGAGCTGCTTTCTCGATCGGGCATGATCGGTCGAGAAAGCGCCTCGGGTGGCTTAGAAATGGGGCGGATCTCCCGCATTCACCCCGGAAGGAGCCCTCCCATGAAGGCCCAGACCCCCCACAACGCGCCCCGGCCGGCCGAGAAGGCCGCGCCGCTGATCGGCCGCCGGGGCAAGTGGGTGTTGGCGGGCCTCTCCGCCGTCCTGCTGGCCGCCGGAACGGTGGTGGTCTCGAGCGGGCCGGCCGCGCTGTCCGCAGCGAACGTCGACGAAGCCGTGCACGGCGAATCGTGCAGCGGAACCGCGACGCTGAAGATCACGCCGGGCCTCAAGCGGACCGAGCAGGAGATCACCTTCAGCTACGTCGAGGGCGGGCACAGCGGGCGGTGCGTCTCCACCCTGCCGATCACCGGCACGAAGGCCCACGAGGTCGAGGTCAAGGGCAAGGGCGACTGCGAGTCCGCGATCGTGTGGGTCAAGGACCGCGTGCGCTGGACCACCGATGACCAGTCCGAGCGCACCAGCCTGATGGAGTTCGTGAGCACCTTCCAGATCGCCGGGGACGTCATCATCGAGCGGTCGGTCGGCCGGGTCACCGAAGGCGAGCTCAAGGGCCACATCATCGAGAACAACACCATCGGCCGGATCGACCCGGCGAAGTGCGACTCCCCGGAAGGCCTCACCGAGATCACCCTGACGGGCCTGTACAACACCAGCCTCGGCTGAGCACCTGCGCCCGGCCCCCGGAAACCGCGTGTTGAACGAGCCGACAGGGAGTTCACTTGGCAACCGGATCTGACCGCGCAGGAATAGGAGATCGTTCGGCCGCCGATGACGGGATCGCCGTCATCGGCGCCGCATGTCGGCTCCCGAAAGCAGCGGACATGCGCGCGTTGTGGCGGCTGCTGCGGGACGGCGGCAGCGCGATCGCCGACGCCCCCGCCGACCGCTGCGGCCCCGATGCGTCCGGGGCCACCCGCCGGGGCGGATTCCTCGATCGCGTCGACGGCTTCGACGCCGACTTCTTCGGCGTCTCGCCCCGCGAGGCCCGCGCGATGGATCCCCAGCAGCGGCTGGTCCTGGAACTGGCCTGGGATGCGCTCGAAGACGCCGGGATCATCGCGGACCGGGTCCGGGGCAGCCGGACCGGCGTGTTCCTCGGATGCGCGGCCGACGACTACGCGACCCTGCTGCACCGCCGCGCACCGCGGGCGATCGGCAGGCACACCTCGACCGGCCTGCAGCGCGGGATCATCGCGAATCGCGTGTCGTACGCCCTGGGGCTGCGCGGCCCGAGCATGGTCGTCGACAGCGCGCAGTCGTCGTCGCTGGTGGCCGTGCACCTCGCCTGCGAGAACCTGCGGTCCGGGGAGGCCGACCTCGCGCTGGCGGGCGGCGTGAACCTCATCCTCGCGCCGGAGAGCTCGGTGTGCGTGGAGGAATTCGGCAGCCTGTCACCCGACGGCCGCTGCTACACCTTCGACGCCCGAGCCAACGGATACGTGCGCGGCGAAGGCGGCGGCGTGGTCGTCCTCAAGCCGCTATCGCGGGCGGTGGCCGACGGCGACCCGATCTACTGCGTGATCCGCGGTGGCGCGGTCAACAACGACGGCGCGGGCGACGGCCTGACGGTGCCCGATTCGTTGGCACAGCGGGAAGTCATCCGCGCGGCGTACGCGGCGTCCGGTGTGGATCCGGCGGAGGTGCAGTACGTCGAGCTGCACGGCACGGGCACGAAGGTGGGCGATCCGGTGGAGGCCTCGGCGCTCGGTGCGGCGCTGGGCGCCGCCCGGCCGCCCGGCTCTCCCCTGCCGGTCGGCTCCGCCAAGACGAACGTCGGGCACCTGGAGGGCGCGGCGGGCATCGTCGGCCTGCTCAAGGTGGCGCTGGCCATCCGGCACCGCAGGCTGCCGCCGAGCCTCAACTTCGAGACGCCGAATCCCGCCATTCCGCTGGATTCCCTGAACCTGGCGGTCCAGCGGGAGCTCGGGCCGTGGCCGCGGCCGGACCGGCCGCTGACGGCGGGCGCGAGTTCCTTCGGCATGGGCGGCACGAACTGCCACCTCGTCGTGACGGAGCCGCCCGCCGCGGAGACCGATGTGCCCGGCGACATCGCGGGCACCGTGCCGTGGCTGGTTTCGGCGAAGACCCAGGAAGCGCTGTGCGCGCAGGCGGCCCGGCTGCACGCCCACCTCCGGGAGCACCGGGAGTGGTCGCCGTCCGACGTGGCGTGGTCGCTGGCGACGACGCGGAGCCAGCACGCGCACCGTGCCGCGATCCTCGGCCGCGACGAGGAGGAACTCCTTGCCAGGCTGGAAGAACTGGCACAGGGCGGCGAGGGTTCGGGGCTCGTGCGCGGCGTGGCGACGGGCGGCAGCGGCGTCGCGATGCTGTTCTCCGGCCAGGGCAGCCAGCGGGCCGGGATGGGACGCGAACTCCACCGCGCCTTTCCCGAGTTCGCCGAGGCTTGGGACGAGGTGTGCGAGCACCTCGATCCGCTGCTCGGGCTGGACCGCCCGCTCACCGAGATCGTCTTCACCGGCAGCCAGGACGCCCTGAACGAGACTCTCGTCGCGCAGCCCGCCCTGTTCGCGCTCCAGGTCGCGCTGTTCCGGCTGTTCGAGGGGCACGGCATCGGCGCCGACTTCCTCATCGGCCACTCGGTGGGCGAGCTGAGCGCGGCGCACGTCTCCGGCATCCTCACCTTGCCCGACGCGGCGACGCTGCTCGCCGCCCGCGCGCGCCTCATGCAGTCGCTGCCGGCCTCCGGCGTCATGGCCGCCGTGCACGCGACCGAAGCCGAACTCACCCGGTCGCACCCCGAACTCGCCGACCCGGCGAGCGGCGTGGCCATCGCGGCGCTCAACGCGCCGGACAGCACGGTGATCTCCGGCGATCCCGAGCCGGTGGATGCGATCCTGCGGCATTGGCGCCGGGCGGGCCGCCACGTCCGGCGGCTGCGCACCAGCCGTGCCTTCCATTCGCCGCACTGCGACGCCATCCTCGACGAGTTCGAGTCGACCGCGGCGCGGCTCACCTACCACCGGCCGGGCATCCCGATCGTCTCCACCCTGACCGGCGATCGCAGCGATGCGATCACGACGCCGGGCTACTGGGTGCGCCAGCTGCGCGATCCCGTCCGGTTCCACCCGGCGCTGGCCCGGCTCCACCGCGACCACGAGGCGACCCACCACCTGGAACTCGGCCCGGGTACGACCCTCACGACGCTCGCGCGCGAGGTGCACGGCGACATCCCGGCCATCCCGGCGCTGCACCCGGATCTGCCGGAACCCGAGAGCGTGCTGACCTGCCTCGCCCGCGCGCACGCGACCGGCGTCCCCGTCGACTGGACGGCTCTGCTGCCCGCGGGCCGCCGGATCGACCTGCCGACCTACGCCTTCCAGCGGAAGCGGTACTGGCTGGACGAGGAGACGACCGACGACGAGCCGGTCGCGGAGCCAGCGGCCAAGACCGAGCAGGACCCGCTGGAGCTCGTGCGTTCCCAGGCCGCCGCCATCCTGGGGCATTCCTCGCCCGAGGACGTCGAACCGCGACGCACGCTCCGCGAGCTCGGCTTCGACTCGCTCGGCACGGTGGAGCTGCGCGACCGCCTCTGCGCCGCCACCGGGCTCCGGCTGACGACCGCAGCGCTCTACAGCTACCCGACACCAGCCGAACTGGCCGATCACCTGCGCGCGGAGCTGGCCGGCGGCGGGGCTCCCACCGGGCTCAAACCGTCGGCCGGCGATGAGCCGATCGCGATCGTCGGCATGGCGTGCCGCCTGCCCGGCGGCGCGCGGTCGCCGGAGGACCTGTGGCGGCTCGTCGCCTCCGGCGCGGACGCGATCTCCGGGTTCCCCACCGATCGCGGCTGGGACCTGGACGCGCTCTTCGACCCGGATCCGGACGCGCCCGGCAAGTCCTATGCCCGGCAGGGCGGATTCCTGCACGACGCGGCGTCCTTCGATCCCGCCTTCTTCGGCATCAGCCCGCGGGAAGCGCTGGCGATGGACCCCCAGCAGCGGCTGCTGCTGGAAACGTCGTGGGAAGCGCTGGAGCGCGCCGGAATCGATCCGGCGGCGCTGCGCGGCACCTGCACCGGGACGTTCGTCGGCGCGACCGCGCAGGAATACGGGCCTCGCCTGGACCAGTGCGGCGAGGGACATGCGCTGACCGGCACCACGCCGAGCATCCTGTCCGGGCGGATCGCCTACTCCCTGGGCTTGCACGGACCGGCGTTCACCGTGGACACCGCGTGCTCGTCGTCGTTGGTGGCGATGCACCTGGCATGCGAGTCGCTGCGGTCGGGCGAGTCAGGCCTGGCGTTGGCCGGCGGGGTGACCGTGATGGCCACGCCCGGCATGTTCATCGAGTTCAGCCGCCAGCGCGGGCTGGCGAAAGACGGGCGCTGCAAGGCGTTCTCGGCCGACGCCGACGGAACCAGCTGGGCCGAGGGCGTCGGGGTGGTGGTGCTGGAGCGGCTGTCGGAGGCCGTGCGCAACGGCCGCCGGGTTTTGGCGGTGATCCGCGGCAGCGCGATCAACCAGGACGGCGCCAGCAACGGCCTGACCGCGCCGAGCGGGGTTGCCCAGGAGCGGGTGATCCTGCAGGCGCTCGCCAACGCCGGACTCACCCCCGCCGATGTCGACGCAGTGGAAGCCCACGGCACGGGTACGGCGTTGGGCGATCCGATCGAAGCGCAAGCCCTGCTCGCCACCTACGGCAAGCACCACAGTCCCGAGCGGCCGGCGTGGCTGGGATCGCTGAAGTCCAACATCGGCCACACCCAAGCGGCTGCCGGTGTCGCCGGCGTCATCAAGATGGTGCAGGCGCTCCACCACGAAGAGCTGCCCGCCACGCTGCACGCCGGCGAACCGTCTCCCCACGCCGACTGGAGCAGCGGCGCCCTCGCACTGCTCGATCAACCCCGGCCGTGGCCGAAGGGCGAGCGGCCGCGTCGCGCCGCCGTCTCGTCCTTCGGCATCTCCGGCACCAACGCACACCTCGTCCTCGAACAGCCGCCGGCCATCGAGTCCGCGACCGCGACCGCGGATTCCGGCGTCGTGCCGTGGGTGATCTCCGCGAGAACGCCGGAAGCCCTTGCATCGCAGGCAGAACGCTTGCTCTCCCACCTCGGCGACCGGGACGACTGGACGCCTGCCGAGATCGCCCGGTCGCTGGCCACCACCCGCACCGCCTTCGCGCACCGGACTGCGATCGTCGGCACCGACCGCCGGGAACTGCTGGCGGGATTGGCATCCCTCGCCGGTTCCGAGGACGCGGGTGTCGTGCGCGGCATCGCCGCAGACCAGCCGAGCGTCGCCATGCTGCTGTCCGGTCAGGGCAGCCAGCGACCCGGCATGGGCCGTGGGCTGCACGAGGCGTTCCCGGTGTTCGCCCGGGCCTGGGACGAAGCGTGCGCGCACCTGGACCCGCTGCTGGGGCTGGACCGACCGCTCACCGACATCGTGTTCCACGGCGACGACGCCGAGGTGGAACGAACGCTGGTCGCTCAGCCTGCGCTGTTCGCACTGCAGGTCGCGTTGTTCCGGTTGCTCGAACACCACGGCATCGTGCCGGACCACCTCATTGGCCATTCCGTCGGCGAGCTCACCGCCGCGCATCTGGCCGGGGTGTTGTCCCTGCCCGACGCCGCCGCGCTGCTCGCCGGGCGGGCCCGGTTGATGCAGGCCCTCCCCGCGCACGGGGTCATGGCCGGGATCCAGGCAGGCGAGCAGGAACTCCTCGACGCGCACCCCCAGCTCCACGATCCGCGCAGCGGCGTCTCGATCGCCGCGGTCAACGCCCCGCAGTCGACCGTCGTCTCCGGTGATCCCGACGCCGTCCACGCCATCCGCGAACACTGGCGCGGGCAGGGCCGCACCGTCCGGGACCTGCACACCAGCCGCGCTTTCCACTCGCCGCACTGCGAGCCGCTGCTCGACGAGCTCGAACGCATCGCCCGCGAGCTGACCTTCCACCCGCCGAAGATCCCGATCATCTCCACCGTCACCGGGACCATCACCGACGAGCTCACCACGCCGGCCTACTGGGCCAGCCAGGTGCGTCGACCGGTCCGCTTCGCGCCCGCCCTCGCCTGGCTCCACGAGCACCACAGCGTCACGCATCATCTGGAGCTGGGCCCCGACGCGACCCTCACCACCCTCGCGCGCACCACGCACGACACGCCCGGCCATCCCACCTTGCGCGCCGGTACCGACGACACGACGGCCTACGTCACCGCCCTCGCCGGTGCCCACACCACGGGCCTCCCGGTCCGCTGGCCCGCGCTCCTCCCGCCGAGCCGGACCATCGACCTCCCCACCTACGCCTTCCAGCACCAGCGGTACTGGCTGAACGCGGAGCGGTCGGCCGGACGCCCCGAGACGCTGGGGCTGGCGAGCACCGGGCACCCGCTGCTCGCCGCGCGGGTCGACATGCCGCAGACCGGCGAGACGGTCTTCACCGGGCGGATCTCGCTCGAAACGCGGCCGTGGCTGGCCGACCACGTCGTCCAGGACACCGTGCTGCTCCCGGGCACCGCGCTCCTCGACATGACGTTGCACGCGGCCGCGCAACTCGACTGCGCCGTCGAAGAACTCACCCTCCACACACCGCTCGTGCTGCCCGCCCACGGGCACCTCGCGCTGCGCCTGACGATCGCGCCGGAGAGCGAGTCCGGGAATCGCGAAGTCACCATCCACTCGCGCGAGGAAGCCCAGGAGTGGGTCCAACACGCCGCGGGCGTCTTGCGCATCGACGTGCAACAGCCTCGGGGCGACTTTCCGGCCACCGCACCGCCGGAGCACGCCACGCCGGTGGATCTGGCCGATGCGTATGACGTCTTCAGCGACCGAGGCCTCGACTACGGGCCCGCGTTCCAAGGGCTCCAAGCCCTGTGGGAGGACGGCGACGACCTGTACGCCGAGGTCGCCTTGCCAGAAGTAGCCGGTGCAGGCGGCTGGGCGATCCACCCCGCACTGCTCGATCCGGCGGTCCAGGCGGCCCTGCTGCCGAGGCTCGGCGATTCCCAAGACGCGCTCCTTCCCTTCTCCTGGAACGGAATCCGGCTGCACCAGCGGGGCGCGCAACGTCTCCGGGTCGGCATCCGGCCGGTCGGTTCCGGCACGATCCGCATCGCCGCCGCGGACGAGACCGGCAATCCGGTGGCCGAGGTCGAGGCCCTGACGCTGCGACCGGCCGCGACCGCCGGCGGCCGGGACGCCGAGCTGCTCCGGCTGAAGTGGACGCAGCTGACCGCGGACCTGCCTGCCGAGAGCGGTGATCCGCGCCCCGATGTGGTGCTGGCCGACTTCCGCGCGATCGATCCGTCGGAGGACGTCCCGGCGTGCGTTGCGCGGGTCGCCCGGGAAGCGCTGGATCAGGTGCAGAGCTGGTTGCCGGACGGGGCGGAGACGCGTCTGGCGCTGGTGACGCGGGGCGCGGTGGCGGTGCAGCCGGGAGAGGTCCCGGACCTGGTCACCGGCCCGCTGTGGGGCCTGCTGCGGGTGGCGCAGAACGAGCACCCCGACCGCATCCTGCTCGTCGATGCCGACGCCCACACCGATCCCGTCGGGCTGCGGCAAGCCGTCGGCGTGGCCCTGCGCCAGGGTGAACCGCAGATCGCGGTGCGCGGCGATGCGCTGCTCGTGCCACGTCTGACGCGCAGCCAGGAGGTCCTCGCCCCGCCCGAGGGGCGTGCGTGGCGGCTGGACGTGACCGAGCGCGGCAGCATCGACAACCTCCACCTCGCGGCGTTCGAGGCGGCCGAAGGACCGCTTTCGGCCGGTCAGGTCCGGGTCGCGGTGCGGGCCGTGGGGCTGAACTTCCGCGACGTCCTCAACACCCTCGGCATGTACCCCGGCACGCCGCCGCTGGGCATCGAGGTCGCCGGTGTCGTGACCGAGGCCGCTTCCGATGTCGATCGCCTGTCGGTCGGCGATCGGGTGGCGGGCATGCTGCCCGGCGCGATGGGCCCGCTCGCGATCACCGACCACCGGCTGCTCGCCCTCCTACCGGAGGACTGGACGTTCGCCCAGGCCGCCGCCACACCCGCGGTTTTCCTGACCGCCTACCACGCACTCCACCACCTCGCGCAGGTCCAACCCGGGCAGCGCGTGCTCGTGCACGCCGCCGCCGGCGGTGTCGGCATGGCCGCCATCCAGCTGCTCCAGCACTACGGCGCCGACATCTACGCCACCGCCCACCCCAGCAAATGGGAAACCCTGCGAGAACTCGGAATCCCCGACGACCACATCGCCTCGTCCCGAACCCCGGACTTCGCCACGCAGTTCCCGCCGGTCGACGTCGTCCTGAACTCGCTCACCGGAGACCTCCTCGACGCCTCGCTCGACCTCCTCACACCCGGCGGGCACTTCATCGAACTCGGCAAGACCGACCCCCGCGACCCCGCCGAACACCCCGGACTGCGCTACCACGCCTTCGACCTCACCGAGGCCGACCCGACACACCTCCAGGCCATGCTCGGCGACCTAACCACGCTGTTCGCCAGCGGCGACCTGACCCCGTTGCCGGTGACCGCCTGGGACATCCGCCAGGCCCCGGAAGCCTTCCGCCACCTCAGCAACGCCCGCCACACCGGCAAACTCGCACTCACCATCCCGACCACGCCCGATCCACACGGCACCATCCTCATCACCGGCGGCACCGGCTCACTCGGCACCGTTCTCGCCCGCCACCTCGCCGCACAACACCCCGCACACCTCCTCCTGGCCAGCCGCCAAGGTCCAGCCGCACCGGGCGCGGCACAGCTCCGCGACGAGCTGCGATCGCTCGGGGCG
>NZ_FNOK01000021.1 GCF_900106995.1 Saccharopolyspora shandongensis | reverse complement strand
AGTTTCTGACGGCGATGCCGCCGTCGACCAACGGTGCCAATTCGACGCAGTTGCCCACCGCTCCGCTGTGGCGGCTCTTACGCCACACCGCGTTGCGAAGCTGCTGCGCGGGCATACCGTTCTGGATGTTCGTCACCGGACCCCACCCTCCCCCAATTTAACGCTGCACGATCATCTGCACGTGTAGTTGATCGTGCACACACCCTAGCAGGCGCACGAGCAAATGCACGTGCATGCGTTGATTGTGATGATGCGGGCAATATCCCCCCGGGGCAAGACCCATCCGCAGGTAGTGATGTCGCCCGTTGTGGTGTACGGAGGGTGGCGCTCGGTGTATGAAGGGTGCGCAGAAGCCGGACTGAGCCTGATGACATCCCGTGTCGGGTTTGGAATGCCGGCGAGCGGCATACGACGCGTGCGCGGCGTCTGGATGCGCAAGTCGCCCGGCCGCACATCATCTCCTGCGGGCCCGCTGCGCGACACGCGCCGTTAAGAGGAGCGGTTCAACGCGGCTTTCAGCGTCTTGCGGGTGTCTTCCGGCGTGAGGGCGTCGGTGGTGAGACGGTGCAGAGCGGCGCTGTGGACCTCGATGTCCTCGGGTTTGTCGAGGTAGAGGGCGCCGCAGAGATGTTCCAGGTAGACGATGTCGGGGATTTCCGGCTGGGCGAAACGCAACAGCGTGAAGGGGCCCTCCGCCCCGGAACGACCGACGTCGAACGGCAGGACCTGCAGCGAGACCGCGGACATGGTGGTCGCCTCGAGCAGATGCTCGATCTGTTCCCGGAGCACTTCCTGGCCGCCGATCGGCCGGTACAGCACCGATTCGTCGATGACCGCCCACAGCCGCGGCGGCTTCGGTCGCGTGAACAGCTTCTGGCGCTGCATGCGCAGCCGTACTCGCCGGGCCACCTCGTCGTCCGGGAACTCGGGACGGCCCTGGGTGGCGACCGCGCGGGCGTACTTCTCCGTCTGCAGCAGGCCAGGCACGAACTGGATCTCATAGGTCTGGATGCGGGAGGCCGATTCCTCCAGGCCGACGTAGTCCTGGAACCACGAGGGCATCAGGTCGTTGAACCGGTGCCACCAACCAGGTTCGTTCGACCGGCGCACCAGGCCCAAAAAGGACTCCTGCTCCGCCTCGTCGGTCACGCCGTAGAGGGTCAGCAGATCGACGACGTCGCGTTCCTTGAAACCGACCCGGCCCAGCTCCAGCCGGCTGATCTTCGACCCGGACCCGCGAATGGCGTATCCGGCATCCTCACGGGAAATCCCCTTTGCCTCACGCAACCTGCGCAGCTGGCCCCCGAGCACAAGACGCCGGGCAGTGGGGCCGCCTTCCGTGGCGCTGTCCTCGGCCACGCGAGACCTCCTCCACAGCGGACTACTCCGCCAGCATGGTAGCCGACCCCGCAGCCTACATACCTACCTGACGACCTCTCTCTCGAGTCGGAAACCGAACGCGTGAAGCACTACCGCGATGGCTGCACACCTACAACCACCACCGCGGCCACACCGCACTCGCAGGCCAGCCGCGTTCCAAGACCAGCACCCGCCCACGCCCGCAAGCGACGGGTGGCGTCTCGGCACGGCTCGGCGCCGAACCGCCCGGCAAGGGCTGACCGAAAGCCCGGTCAGACCCCGAAGTCAGCCCCGCGCATCGAGCCGTCCGGACCAGATCTGGAAGGCTTTGTGCCGCGAATGAATCGACGCGACTGAAAGGCGGGATGAGCTGTGCTCGCAGGCACGTTCTCGATCGTGGCCTATGACCAGGCTGCCGGGCTGTGCGGTGTTGCCGTGAGCAGCCGGATGCCGGCGATCGGGGCGCTGTCGGTGTTCGCGCACGCGGAATCCGGGGCGATAGCGACACAGGCTTTGATCAATCCGCTGCTCGGGGTGGATGGCTTGGAGCTGTTGCGGTCCCATCCCGCGGAGCAGGCGCTGCACCGCGTTCTCGCCCGGGATCCCGGTGCCGATGCCCGTCAGGTAGCGATGGTCGACAGGTTCGGCCGAGCGGCTGCGCACACCGGTTCCGAGACCCATCCGTGGAGCGGGCACCGCGTGGGCAACGGGTATGCGGTGGCCGGAAACATCCTCGTGGACGGCGGTACCGTCGACGCGATGGCCGAGCGGTTCGAGGCCACCGCGGAGGCCCCGCTGGCCGAGCGCTTGCTGGCGGCGCTGGAAGCCGGCCAGGGCGCGGGAGGCGACCGGCGGGGCAAGCAGAGCGCCTGCTTGTTCGTGCACCACGGCCATCCGTACCCGTACCTGGATCTGCGGGTCGATGACCATGCTGACCCGGTCACCGAACTCCGCCGGCTCTACGACGTCGCCAAACGCGAACTACTGCCGTTCGTCCACGCATTGCCCACCCGGGCGCGTCCGGCAGGCGAGTTCGATCAGCTGCTCAACCTCGACTGACGGTCGACTTGACCGCCGTAGAACGCTGATCCGGCACTGTCGGAACCGCTAAAAACAGCTTCGCCGGCTGTAGGAAACGGACAACACTCCTGCCGAGTGGCTGGTACATCCTGGCCTTTCCTGGCCTGGTTCGCCGCTCACCGCCGCGGAAACCAGCCAGGCCGCTCGGCGCGAGGAAAAGGAGTGGCATGCGACCACCGGAGCCCGGTTGCACCCGCCCCAGGCCGGAAAGACCACACACCAGGACCAGCCAGGTGGATTGGCTCGTACTGGCCATCGCACTCTGGGCTGTCGGAGCAGGCATAGCTCTCGGGAACGCCCTCCTCCTCGCAGGCGGCTTGATCCTCGCGGCCTCCAGCAGGCATACCTGCTCGCGCCGTCGCCACCCGCCCGAACCCTGACAGGGATTCGCTGTTCGGCCCGGAGGAAGCGGAGCGTTGGGCGAGCAGCTCGTGGAGTAGGCCGGCCAGCGGGCCAGGTGCAGGTGTGGGTGGGTCGCCGATGCGGAAAAGCGCAGGCGATAACGCTCCCCGAGGACGCGATGTCCTCGCAACAACAAGCCGAACTCACCTTTCAGCGCGCGCCTGCGCCCCTGATCACCGGCACTCGCCGCGACCCCGGGCCGCCGGAACGACGTCCAGCAGCCCGGGGTGTCCGATCAGGACGGCAGCGGCATCGGGGCGATGCTCTGGTCGTTCGCGGTCAGGTCGATGCCGTAGTCCTTGGCGAAGACCATGTAAGTGCTGTCCAGCACGTTCTCGGTGTTCTCGTTCAGGGTGTAAACACGCGCCCCGCGCAGCCGGTTGCGCTCGGCACCGGACAGCCCGTAGGTGCCGAAGCCGGTGTTGCCGGCGTAACCGAGCAGCACGCCGTAGTAGTCGCCGTGGTAGGTGTTGACGTGGTCGTGCCCGCAGAACACGCCCTTGACGTCACCTCGGGTGAGGATCGCGTTGAACATGCCGCTGTTGAACGGCCCGGGGCATTCGGCCTCGTTGCGCTCGCCGACGATGCCGTGCCGAGCCACGCCACGCGCGTGGTCGGCGTCGGTGCGCCCGTCGACGCTGCCGAACCACATGAAGCGGTACTCCCACAACGGGATGTGGATGAACATCAGACCCGGCACCTTCCGGCCGACCTGCCGCTCGATCTCCACCGACCGCTGGAAGTACCAGGCGACCTGGTCCATCCGCAGCCAGTCCCAGGTCGGGTAGCCCGCGAAGTCCTGCCCGGCGATGTTGCCCGGCGCGTAGCGACCGCTGTCCAGCAGCCACAGGTTGAACTCCGGGTCGTTGCCCCGTGAGCCGTGGACGAACAGGTTCATGTTGCCGGTACCGGTGACGCCGCGCGGGCCCAGCTCGTTCACGTTGTAGGCGTAGGACCGGTAGAACTCCAGCATCTCGGACTCGTCGAGGCCGCCCTTCGCGGTGGAGTCCTCGTCGTGGTTGCCGTAGGTGACGGCCCACGGGATCTTTCGCTCTTCCATCGGCTGCACGATGTTGTTCATCGCCTGCCGCATCTCCAGCTCGGTGTCGCAGCCGCCGGTGATGTTGTCGCCGTTGAGGATGACCAGGTCGGGCCGCTGGTCGTCCAGCACGGCGTTCATCAGCTCCAGGGTGCGGCGGTCGATGCGCTCGTCATCCTGGGTGTCATTGAACTGCACGATCTTGTAGGTGCCGTCCGCCCGGAACCGCAGGTTCGCGGTCTGCGCAGCCGGCGCGGGCGCCGCCGACGCCGCAGGAGTTGTGGCGCCGAGCGCCACGGTGGCGGCACCCAGACCGCCCAGCGCCATGAACTGGCGCCGACCGACACCGGCCTCGGTCGATTCGGGGGTAGCGGAAAGGTCGGACTGCTCGCTCATCGTCGTCCCTTGCAAATCGATATGGGGGAAACGGACGTTATCGGCGAATCGCGACCGCAAAGTGCGGCGTGGCTAGCTCCATGCGGCGAAACCGTGAACATCTCGGCAAGTTGCGCGCCCCGGTACCGGCTCGGAACGAGTGCTCGACCGTTGCTCATCGTGATCAGGACATGCTGCCGGCTCCACACAGATCAGGGCTGCGAGCGTTGTCCGCATGAGTGGAACGGATACGGGTGCGGGGAATCCTGTCGCCGCGAACTCCCACCGAAAGCGCTGCCCTGACCCGTTCCTGGAGCTCGTCGCCAGCGTTGTCCTTGACCACAATCCATGGCCGCAAGCCGCATCTCTTTCCGCTGCGCAGAGTGTGTGGCTCGCACCGAACGGTGAAGCTGACCTCGCAGACGTCCTCCATGACTGGGTGCTACATCTCGTTCTTAAGGTCATGCACCAAGTGGCCGAGCTCGACGTCGTCGTCAGCGTGATGCGAGTGCATTGCCGCTGACCACAGCGTGGCATGCCATGCCTTCATCCGATCACTCCGGCGAGCGCGAGCACCGCGTGACCTAACGCTGCGATGAGCGCGGGGGGGCCGAGTCGCCGGGCCGGGCCGGCGCCCTGCGGCGGGGCGGTGAACGTCTCGGCCGGCGCCGCCGGCAGGGGCGGCGCCGGCCTGTCCTGACGCTCCGGGCAGCCGGTCAGGCTGCCTTGAGCTGTGCGGCGATCCTCACCATGCGCTCGGCCTGATGCCGGGCGGCGGCACGGGTGGTGTCGTCCACCGGGTTCGTGCCCTGCCCGTCCACGTGCGAGGTGCCGTAGGGGTTGCCGTCGGCGAACTTGACCGGGTCCGTGAAGCCGGGCGCGACCACGATGCCGCCGAAGTGGTGGACGCTGGTGTAGAGCGCCTGGAGCGTCGTCTCCTGGCCGGCGTGGAGGGTCGCGGACGAGGTGAAGCCGCTGTAGACCTTGTCGGCCAGCTTCCCTTGCGCCCACAGCCCGCCGAGGGTGTCGATGAACTGCTTGAGCTGCGAGGAGATGTTGCCGAACCGGGTGGCGGATCCGAACAGGACGGCGTCGGCCCACTCGATGTCCTCGGGTGTCGCCTCGGGGATGTCCACGGTGGCGGCGTGGTTGGCCGCCCACGCCGGGTTGGCCTCGATTGCCGCCTGCGGGGCCAACTCGGCGGCCTTCACCAGGCGGACCTCGGCGCCGGCCTTCACCCCGGCATCGCGCAGTTCCTTGGCGATCTCGGCGATGGTGCCGGTGGAGGAGTAGTAGACGATCGACAGCTTGACGGGAGTGGCCACGCCGGCGGCTCCGTTCCTTGTGAGGTTTCTGGTGGGGTTGTCGGGAATCCGGCCACTAGACGACCGGTCTACTAATCTATAGACGACCGGTCCAGATGAAGTCAAAGACCGGATGCAGTGGCCCTTGGGGCCTGCGCGATCAGGCGGTGATGGCAGACCCGCCCGGGTCATTGGGGTGAGGCTCGAGGGCCGTCACCACCGCGGTCATCCACGGCCAGAGCGGCAGCGTGCCGAGCACCTTCGCGTACAGCTCACCCTCGTCGTCGGCTCGCCACACGCCGATACTGCGCAGCTCGCCGACCGGGCGCCACAGCCTGACGAGGTGACCGGTCGCAGTCAGCTCCCCGGCCCGTACGACTTCCGCGGCGCGACGACGGTCGACCTCGGCCGGGGCGGTGCCCTCGGGGACGGTGGTGGTGAGCTCGACCAGGAACTCCTTCATGACGTTTCTCCTTCTCTCCGCACGACCTCGCCCGGCCACCGGCGACGACATGTAGAGGCGGGGTCGCCGCCGATGCATTCCGCGGGCGCGCGTCCTGCCGCCCGGAGGCGCGCACCACACGCCCGTTGAAATAATTCGACCGGTCGTCTACTACTATAGTAGACCGGTCGGCTAGTACGCGGTCGGCCCATCTCTCTCGAAGAAGGTCATCATGAGCACGCAGGTTCAGAAGGTCGCGGTCGTCACCGGCGCGTCGCAAGGCATCGGAGCGGGCCTTGTCGCGGCCTACCGAAAGCTGGGCTACGGCGTCGTGGCCACCTCACGCCGCATCGCCGCGTCGGGCGACCCGGACGTCGTCACCATCCAGGGCGACATCGCCGACCGCGCGACCGCCGAGCGCGTCATCACCGCGGGAGTTGAGCGGTTCGGCCGTATCGACACGCTGGTCAACAACGCGGGGATCTTCATCGCGAAGCCCTTCACCGACTACACCGAGGACGATTATGACGCGGTGCTCGGTGTGAATCTGCACGGCTTCTTCCGTATCACCCAGCTCGCGGTCGAGCGCATGCTCGAGCAGGGCGGCGGGCACGTCGTGCAGATCACGAGCACGCTCGCCGACCAGGCCAACTCCAACGTGACCTCCGTACTCGCTTCCCTGACCAAGGGCGGTCTGCAGTCCGCCACCAGGGCGCTTGCCATCGAATACGCCGGCCGCGGCATCCGCAGCAATGCCGTGTCGCTGGGCACCATCAAGACGCCGATGCATCCCGAGGAGAACCACGCGGCGCTCGCGGCACTGCATCCGGTCGGCCGCATGGGCGAGGTGAGCGACATTGTCGACGCGGTGATCTACCTCGAGGACGCCCCGTTCGTGACCGGCGAGATCCTCCATGTCGATGGTGGCCAGAGCGCCGGGTACTGAGCGCAGATGTGGTCGGGCTTGCCTGTGCGGGCCCGAGGCAGGGGCGCGTCGTCCGCGCCCCTGCCGGCTGCCCTGGAATCGGCTGCCGGCGGGGCGTCTGGTTCTGACGGCGAACCGACCGGCATCAGCTCTTGCGGTGACCGGATGGACGGGCCGTTCTCCCGTCCCGAATCAAGCAAGTCCGCATCTCACGAGGAAGAAGATGCTTTATGGCTTCGCCACTGGACGTTCTCGGCGTGGACAACCCGGTTCTGGCCGCGCCGATGGCCGGCGGTCCCAGCACCCCCGCACTGGTCGTAGCGGCGGCCCGCGCCAACGGACTGGGTTTCCTCGCAGGCGGATACAAGACCGCTGACGCGCTGGCCGAACAGATCACCGAGGTCCGTGGCCACGGCATCACCTTCGGGGTCAACCTCTTCGCGCCGAACCCCCTGCCGGTCGATCCGGAAGCATTCCGACGCTATGCCGCAGCGATCGCCCCCGAGGCCTGGGCCTACGAAATCGACGTCCGGGCAACGGAAATCGTCGAGGACGACGACCACTGGCAGGACAAGATCGATTTGTTGTTGTCCGAGCCGGTACCGGTCGTCAGCTTCACCTTCGCCGTACCGGACGCAGCCGTCATCGCCTCGTTGCGCGCCGCCGGAACCCTGGTCGTCCAGACCGTCACGTCCCCCGCGGAGGCCCGCCTCGCCACGGACGCGGGCGTCGATGTGCTAGTTGTCCAGGCGTCGGCCGCCGGAGGGCACTCCGGCACGCTTACCCCGGAGCATGTCCCGGCCTCCGTCCCGCTGACCGATCTGCTGGCGCGGATACGGGCGGCGGTGTCGCTGCCGCTGGTCGCCGCGGGTGGGCTGGCTACCCCGGCCGAGGTGGCCGAGGCACTGCGCACCGGCGCCGAGGCGGTGATGGTCGGCACGGTCCTGCTGCGGGCGGACGAAGCCGGTACGTCACTCCCCTACCGGGCTGCACTGGCCGACCCGGCGCGCCGCCGGACTGTGGTGACCCGGGCGTTCACGGGCCGGCCCGCACGGGCACTGGCCAACCGGTTCACCGATGACTACAGCGACCTCGCCCCTTCCGGCTACCCCGCCCTGCACCATCTGACCAGGCCGATGCGCCAGGCCGCCGCAGCGGCCGGCGACCCCGAACGGATCAATCTGTGGGCTGGAACCGGGTACCACCACGCCACGGCGGAGCCCGCCGCCCAGATCCTGCGGAGGCTGGCCTCCCACGCCTGAACGCCTTCGGACACCGACACACGCCAAGCACCAGCGGTCCGGGCCACCGGCCACCAGGACCACGGCCCGTGGAGGTCCACTACAGGTGTGGGTCCGGCGGCGCTGCGGCTACCTCTGGAGGAACGATCTGGACACCCTTCTGACGTCACCGCACTGCTTCCTGGACGTTCACGTCATCGGCCCGCGGCGCGTCGGGCGCCTACCTTTGACCGACGCTGAACTGCTGTGCTTGGCCATCGCGCAGGTGCTGCTGGGATTTCCCAGCGAGCGGCACTGGATCCGTTACGCCCGCAAGAACCTGCGACACCTATTTGCCTACCTGCCCGACCACGCCCGACGGATGTCTCAGGCCGGAGATCTCATCGTGCTCACAGCAGGGGCGGCGACGTGCGGTCAAGGGTACTGCCGGAGGGTGCTTTCGAAGCGCTGTAGCGCCTGGGGATGGCCGAACAGCCCCGGCAGGCCGCCGGTGTGCCAGAAAACCGTTGTCTGGCCACGCAAGATCATGCCATCACGTACGGCGGCGATCAGCCCTGCCATGGCGCGGCCGGTGTACGTGGGGTCGAGTACGACGCCCTCGGTACGAGCGGTCAGCTCGATCGCGTCCGCAGTGGCCTCGGTGAGATGGGCATAGCCCTCCCCGACTTGGTCGGTGCGGATGTACAGCCCTTCCGCCGTTATTGTCCGGCCGGATGTATCGGTCGCCAAGGAAGAAACGACATTGGCTGGTTCTGCGATTGCGCCGGTGTCGATGCCGAGAACATGTTCGGATCCGAGCGCTGCGACGAGGCCGGCCATCGTGCCACCGGAGCCGAGGGCAACCACGGAGGTGTGAGCGCCGGGCAGCTGGCTTGACAACTCTTCGCCGGCACGGACGTACCCTTGCGCTCCGACTGGGCTGGATCCGCCCAAAGGAATGACGGCGGGGTGGGCACCGTCCTTGCGAAGCTGGTTGGCGATGTCTCTCGCGATTTCGTCGAGCTGCTCACGGGCAACCTTGCCAGCCCAGTGCACGCGCGCGCCGAACAGAGCATCCAGTGTGATGTTGCCGGATCGGGTTCCCCCGGGATGTCCCGGGAACACAAGCACGACGTCCAATCCGAAGCGTGCCCCGGCGGCCGCAGTAAGCCTGGCGTGATTCGACTGCGGTGCACCTACAGTCACGAGTGTGTCTGCTCCCGCCGCAAGTGCGGCAGCGACTATGAACTCGAGCTTCCGCGTCTTATTTCCACCGCCACCGAGCCCGACCAGATCATCGCGCTTGAACCACAGATCTTCCTTGCCCAGGCCAAGAGCCACGGCTAGGCGCGGGGCGGGCTCTAGCGGGCTGGGCCAGGTGCCGAGTGCAACGCGATGCGGAGCTGACCTGGTCGGGCCGGTAGCGGTCATGGTGATCTCCTGACGGCGGTGGAAGGAATCAGGCGTCGACAGCCTTGGCGACGGCAGTCCAGGAATCAAGTTCCGCCGCGCGTCAGTGCCGGCGGCCGTTCCTGGTCTGCGCCGGTGCCGCAGTGGCGTTGGGCATGACCCTGGTCCACGGGTTGCTGCTCGCGTTTTGGCCGGCCCACGCCCAGTGTTCGGCCGGGCTAGCCATGTTCGCTGCCTCTCTGCGTCGACCTGCTACTGCTCGGCGTCGACGCGGGACACGTGGTACTGCCGGATCCGCCAGCCGCCGTCGTCGCGGCAGAGGACCAGCGACAGATGCACATGCGCCTCCCAGCCGTGCGCGTCGCTGAACGTGACGTCCGCGAAGCCTCCGGCGACCTGCTCGCCGATCGTGTAGGCATGCAGGACCGTCACCTCGGCCCTTCGGCCGGCCGGTACGGCTTCGTAGTAGCCCCGCACGGCGTCCCGCCCCGTGAGGACGGCGGGTCCGAAGCCCTGGAAGTAGGCGTCGGGGGTGAACAGATCGGCCATGGCGTCGGGCTGATGGCTGTCGAAAGCGGCCTTCCAGCGCCGCAGGACCTCATGCATCGGATGGCTCATTGCTTCGGCTCTCGTCTGTGCGTGTCGGCGGGCAGCGGCTTCCGCCGTGAGCGGTCGCGGACTGCGGCCGGGCGACTTCCGGAAAGATAGCCGACCGGTCTAGTACAAATTAGTCGAGCGGTCGTATACTTGCAACCATGGGACGGACCAGTGATGCCAGAGAGGTGATCCTCAGCGTCGCGCAGTCGCTCATCGAGCTGCGTGGTTACTCGGCGTTGGGCGTGGCCGAGATCTGCAAGACGGCCGGGGTTCCCAAGGGGAGCTTCTACTACTTCTTCGAGTCCAAGGAAGCTCTGGCCTTGACAGTGCTCGACGAGCACTGGGCCGGCCAGCGCCGCGAATGGACCCGCGTCCTGCGCAGCGACGCCGAACCCCTGCAGCGGCTGCGGCAGCTCTTCGAAGAGACTGAGGCGAGTCAGCGCGCGGGGCAGCAGAGCTGTGGCACCGTCTCCGGCTGCTTGTTCGGGAACCTCACGCTGGAGCTGAGCAATCAGACCGAAGCGATCCGCCTGCGCCTGCAGGAGATATTCGACGCCCAGGTCGACATGGTCGAGTCGGTCGTCGCCGAGGCACGTGAGCGCGACGAGGTCGCTGTCGTCGACCCCCGTGATGCGGCGCGATCCGTCGTGGCGCAGCTCGAAGGACAGGTGCTGCTGGCGAAGCTCTACAACAACACGTCCCAGCTGAGCATCCTTTGGGCGAACTGCCTGGCCCTGCTGGGTGCCCGGATGCCGCGGGAGGCAGCGGCCGAGGTATGAGCGCCGGTCCGCTGCAACGCCTGGACCGGGCGCACGCGCTCTTGGCGGCGGCTGATCCGGCAAGCACGACGGTGACAGCGACGGCTCTCGGGCAAGCGGCGGCTGTGCCCGATTCGCCGGGGCGTCGGATCAGCTCTCCGCCACGGGAAGGTCGTACAACCGGCGCACGCTCGTGCCCAGCTTGCTGATGTCGGCGCCGTAAACGTGGATCGAGATCACCGTCGACTCCTCGGCGTTGCGCACCAGGTGGATATCGCCGGGCGGGGCGAAGCCGCATGCGGTGCCGGGTCCGTTGACGACGTCGGCGGCCGGGACGAGACGGGCGGTGGCGCCCTCCCCGCGCAGTTCGTATCGCCGCTCGGTCTCCGCGCCCTCGTAGACGCCGGTGACGCACCAGGCGACGTGATCGTGGATGGGGGTCTGCTGTCCGGGTTGCCAGACCAGTGCCACGACGGAGAAGCTGCCGTCCGGCTCGGCGTGCACGATGTGCTGTCGGTACCGCTCCGGGTCGCCCGCGCGGTACTCGGCCGGTAGCAGATTCGGTCGTGACAGGAAGGGTTCGAGCTGCCCGGCCACGAGTCGCGCCGACTCGGCGGGTGACCGTTCGAGACACACGACGTCGCGCACCGCGGAGACGAGTTCGGCGAGAAGCGGCGTGTGGTGCATGGCAGGGGCGGGGGTCATGTGGACTCCGATCAACAGGTGCGATGGACGTAACGCGGGGCTGCGCCGAGGCCAACGAGGAGCGTCAGTCGAGGCCGTCGAGCAGGTCGGTGATCAGGTCGTCGACGTTCTCGATCCCCACCGAAATCCGGACGAGATCGCCGGGCACCTCGAGCGGGGTGCCTGCAGCGGAGGCATGCGTCATCCGCGCCGGGTGCTCGATCAGCGACTCGACACCGCCCAGGGATTCGGCGAGCGTGAAAATCCGCGTCTTGTTGCAGACAGCGAGCGCGGCCTGCTCGCCACCGGCCAGCCGGAAGGAGATCATGCCGCCGAACCGCCGCATCTGTTTGCGGGCGAGGTCGTGGCCGCTGTGGTTGGGCAGGCCCGGATAGAGGACCTCGTGCACGGCGGGGTGCGTGTCGAGCGTCGCTGCGATCCGTTCGGCGTTGTCGCAGTGGCGGTCCATCCGCACGCCCAGGGTCTTCACGCCTCGGAGGGTCAGCCACGAGTCGAAGGGCCCGGCGATGGCCCCGGCGGCGAACTGGTGGAAGTGAATACGCTCGGCGAGCTCGGCGTCCTGGACGATCACGGCGCCGCCCACCACGTCGGAGTGGCCTCCGACGTACTTGGTGGTGGAGTGCACGACGATGTCCGCGCCGAGGGTGAGCGGCTGCTGCAGGTACGGCGAGGCGAAGGTGTTGTCCACGGCGAGGAGCGCGTTCGCGTCCGCGGCGATGCTCGCCAGGCCGGCGATGTCGGTGATGCCCAGCAGTGGGTTTGTTGGTGTCTCGCACCAGATCAGCCGGGTTTCCGGGCGGATAGCCGCGCGGACGGCGGCGAGATCGGCCAGCGGGGCCGGGGTCGTGGTCAGGCCCCAGCGGGCGAGCACCCGGGTGAACAGGCGGAGCGATCCGCCGTAGGCGTCGTCCGGGATGATCACATGCTCTCCCGGCGCGCACACCGCGCGGACCACGGCGTCCTCGGCCGCCAGCCCACTGGCGAATGCGCTGGCATGCGTACCGTTTTCCAGCGCCGCAAGGCATTCCTCGAGCGCGGAGCGCGTCGGGTTGGCGGCCCGGCTGTATTCGTAACCGCCGCGCAGCGCCCCCACGCCGTCCTGCTTGTAGGTCGAGGTCTGGTAGATCGGCGGAACCACCGCGCCGGTGCCCGAGTCCGGTTCCTGTCCGGCGTGGATCGCGAGGGTTTCGAACCCGTGCAGCCGTGTCATGGGCATGAGCCTGCCGGGCAACGACCCATGCGGTCTACTTCGAGATTCTTGCCGTCGTAGCGGCTATCGCTTATGTCCGGGGAAACGCACGAGCTGTGTCCCAGCGTTCACCCATCCCCGTGCATCTAATCGGCGGCTTGCTGCAACGCCTCCAGCATCAGCCGGGTTACCGGGACATTCTGGTGACCGGCCAGCGTGTACGCCGCAACGGTCCGGGAGTCCGCAGGGGTCACCGGCCGACTGACGATCTTCGGGTGACGGATGAACGACTGCACCATCCTCGGCATCACGGCGATGCCCAACCCGGCGGCCACCAGACTCTGCACGGCGAGGTTGTCGTCGGTGGTGAAGTCGATATCCGGTTCGAAACCGGCCGCCGCGCAGGACTGGACGAAGTGGCTCCGGCAGCGCACGCAACCGGCGATCCAGCGTTCCTCGGCGAGCTGGGCCAGCTCGACCGATCGCCGCCGGGCCAGCGGATGGCTCCGCGGCAGCAGGACGATCAGCGGGTCGTCGAGCAGTTCGAGCCTGAACAGCTCGTCCGGGTCGGGTTGCTCGCTCGCGGCCTCGTAGGTGAACGCCAGGGCGATGTCGCAGTCGCCGCGCCGCAAGGCGTCGACCGACGCCGGTGGCTCGCCCTCCAGCAACTCGATTCGGATTCCAGGATGCCGAGCCTTGATCGACGCCACGGTCGGCGGAATCAGCGTCGCACTCGCGCTGGGGAACGCACAGATCCGGATGCGGCCGGCCTTCAAGCGGGTGATGGCGGTCATCTGGTTCTGCGCGGAGGAGATCGATCCGAGGATGCCTTCGGCGTGGCGCGCGAGAACCTCGCCGGCCTCGGTGAGCCGAAGCCCCCGGCCCGCCCGCACGAACAGCGGTGTGCCCACCGAGCGCTCAAGTCCCTTCATCTGCTGACTGATCGCCGGCTGCGTGTAACCGAGATTCCTTGCCGCCGCGGCGAAGGAGCCGGTGCGCACGACCTCGTCGAACACCCGGACATGCCTCGAGTCGAGCATCTCCGAACAATAAGCATTTCTTTGAGATGTGTAAACAAGTCAAGTCTGGACTTCGATCGGGATCCTGCGCATGGCCCGGGCCACGCTCGTCACCGCGCTCACCCTGCTAGTGCCCGCATGCGCATCCGGTAATGCCGGTATCACCACCGCCAACGGCGTCAAGCTGGTCAAGGCAGGCCAGCTCACCACGTGCACCCACCCGCCCTACCCGGTGGGGCTTGTTCAAGCATCGCTGCAGGCGAAGACGCCAACTCGGCAATCACTGGGACCATGTCGACGTGATCGTGTCGCGTCCGTTGACACAGGCCAGAGCGATTCCTTTGTGGACAGTTCAACGCAGTTCGCCCTCGCCGGACGAACCGAGACGCTCGGCACCGATCACCACGGCTCGTGGCGGGTAGGGCCAGGCATACCCGAGATTCGGGTAGCAGCCGTAATGACTCCCGGTCGGTGAAGCGGTGGGATCAGTCGTACTGCTCACCGCCCTGCCGACAGGGCGCCAACGACACGGAGGAACTGCCCCCATGCCCACCTCGAAAACGTCCCGGCGAAGGCCGGGGATCGTCACAGCACTCGCCGGGGCGGTGCTCGTCGGAACCTCGCTGCTAGGTGCCGTCGGTTGCGCGTCGCCGTCGGCCACCGAACCGGCCGCCGGGGCAGCCGGCACCGGCTCGAAGTGGGCGGTGGCGTGGGCGACGTCGGCTCAACGACCGGTGGCCGGCAACGACGACCTCGGGCCGAACTGGTCGCAGCAGGGCTTCGCCGACCAGACGCTTCGCCAGGTGGTCCGGGTCAGCACCGGCGGTTCCCAGATCAGGATCAGGTTGTCCAACGTCTACGGCAGTTCGCCGTTGCGGGTGGCGGGTGCGACGGTCGGCTTGCCGGGCACGGCCAATCCGTCCCGGCCCGGCCTGGCCAACGGCGCAAACGCCCAGGTATGGCCCGACACGATGCGAACGCTCACCTTCGCCGGTGCTCCGGCCACGGTGATCCCGGCAGGTCAGGAACTGGTAAGCGATCCGGTTCCGCTGCCGACCACGCCGCTGGAGAAGCTGGCGGTGACCCTGCGGTTCACCGATCCCACCGGCCCGGCGACCTTCCACCGGATGGGGCTGGCCACGTCTTACCGCGCCGCCGGAGACCACCTCCAGGACAGCGGCGGTGATGCCTACACCGAGTCCACCGAGTCCACCTACTACCTCACCGCGGTCGAAACCTCCGACCCCGCCCTGCCGCAGCGGAACACGGTGGTCGCCTTTGGCGACTCCGCCACCGACGGGGTCGGCTCGACCTCCGGCGCCAACAGCAGGTATCCGGACATCCTGGCCGAGCGGCTCGCCGAAGCTCATCGCCCGACCGCAGTGGCCAACGCCGGGATCGCCGGTAACCGGCTGCTGTCCGACTCACCTTGTTACGGGGAGGCCGCTCTCACCCGGTTCCAGCGGGACGTGCTGTCCCGGCCGGGCGTTCGAACCGTCGTCATCGAGTTGGGCGGCAACGATCTGTTGGGCGGTTACCTCACCAGCCCAGAGCCCTGTTTCCCCCCGGACGGCCGGATTTCCGCGCAACGGATGATCGAGGGCTACCGGGAGCTCATCCGGGCCGCGCACGCCCGCGGCATCAAGGCGGTCGGCGCAACCATCATTCCGTTGCGGGGCTTCCCGATGCCTTACGACCAGGACGCGGCCGACGAGGTCCGCACCGAGGTCAACCAATGGATTCGGACCGGCGGCGAGTTCGATTCGGTCATCGACTTCGACCGGGTGATGGCCGACCCCGCACACCAAGGGCTGCCCCGGCCCGGCTACGTCTACGACGACAGCCTGCATCCGACCGACACCGGATACCACGCGATCACGAACAGCATCGACCTCGACCAGCTCTGAGCTTGAGCTCTGAACTCGGGTGGCAGCGCAGATGATTTTGGCCGTGGAAAGTGACATCTCTGGTCGCCCAATTTCGACGTCGCTACGCGATCTTGATGTAGCTGGATGTCTCCGAATCTCGACACCACCCAGGGGTACGAACCGAATACGCCTGAAAGGGGCGCCTGGTCCTGTTTCCGCTGGTCATGAGACATCTCTTGTGGCGATCACGTATGGCGAGGCCGAGCAGGCCGGGGAAGTGAGCGTCGAGATCGTCTCGGCGTAGCCGGTTCAATCGCTGGATCAGTTAGCGCTGACGATCGGGTGTCGTCGACGACGTTTCTTGTGCCTTTGACGGGTGCCCATTCGGATGGTGTGACGGTTTTGCCGATGCGCCCGAAGCGTGCCGACCCGGACACTGGGCGGGCGTGAAGTGGCTGGACCATCCGTGGTCCGGCGAGCGAGGAGAGATATCCCGGTCCTGATCAAGCCGTGACGCTGAGGCGGTCCCGGTGCGGACAGTGACCTGCCGTGTGACTGGCGGATGGCCCGTCGCGGCGCCGATCCCGAAGGAACGCCAGCCATGAGTGATCACGTTGCCCAGCCGGTTCGGTTCTCTGGGTACGACTCGGAGGTGATCTCTTCCTACCCGTCAGCGGGCCAGTGCGACTACGCGTTGATCCTCCCGCACGTGGTACTGAACCGTGCTCCCCTGCCGTGGGAGCGGGCCATGTCCCGGTCGGGGGCCAGCGGCCCCCGGGCCCCGTGGTTGGCGCTGCTGGTGTTCGCCGAGAATGAGCTGCCCGACGACCCGTACGCGGCGGGCTTGGCAGTGACGCGCTCTGTCGGCGAGCTGCTGTCGCCGGCCGAGCCAGACACGCTGGGGCCGGCCCTGGACGTGCCAGCGGAGACCGAGGCCGCCATGTGCCGGACCATCGACGTGCCCGCCTCGCTACTTTCCGCCGCCGTCCCGTCGGAGGCGGAGTTGTCCTGCCTGGCGCGCACGCGTGAGGTGAGCGACCCCCAGGCGCTCAGCGGCGGTGAGATCCTCGCTGAGGGCGAGTACGCGGTGATCACCGCCAACCGCTTCCCGCGCCCCGCTGGCTCCTACGCGGTGCACCTGGTCTCCCTGGAGGGCTACCAGGGTCACCTACCCGCTGACGGCACGCGGGTTCGGCTGGCCAGCCTGTGGTCCTGGTCGTTCAGCCACGATCCGGGCGGGCGGCTGGACGTGGCAGGACTCTTGAAGGACTTGGCCACACGGAGGCCGGGCACCGAGGACGGCGTCGGCCAGGACGCGAGGGAACTACTGGACCGTGGCTATGTTCCGGTGTCGCTGCGTGCGGCCAGCGGCGAGTCCACTTACGCCTGGTACCGGGGACCGTTCACTCCGGTCCAGAGTCCGAGCATTCCGGTCGCCGGTGCCGAGATCTACGAGGCCGAGCACGGCCTGTTCGACGTCAGCTACGCCGCCGCGTGGACCCTGGGCCGCTCGATCGCCCTCACGGACCCCGACTACACCGCGGAGATGGTGCGCGCCCGGCGGCAGCTCGCAGATTGCGCCCCCAACCTGACCGACGTGCCAGCCGCCCCGTCCGCGGGCGAGGCGCCACCGGCCGCCGACTCCGAGACGGCCCGCGCCCAGGAGCGCCTCGCCGCTACCGCGAACCAGCGCGGTGCCTCACTTGCCGCACGGCTGGACGACCTCACACTCCTCGCCGGTGTCCCGCTGCCCGCACTCGTCCCCGATCCGGCCCTCCTGCCCCCGGAGTCGCTGCGCCTCTTCCGCATCGACCAGGCGTGGATCGAGGCCCTGGTCGCCGGGGCCCAATCCACCGGCACCCACACCGAACTGGACGCCAGACTGGCCCCCTACCTCGACCAAGCCATCGCCCGCGCCACCACCGCCGAGCCTCCACGCGCGGGAGTTCTGATCAAATCCGCACTCGTGCCGGCGTGGCCGGACTTCGAGCTCACCGCAACCCGCGATGGCTCCCCGGTCCCCGAACTGCGCCGCGCCCACCCGGCCCCGGACGTACTGCTGTGCCTATTCGACGACGTGCCCGACGAGATCGACCTCCGCGAACCTGGCCAGGGCATCCACTTCGGCATCGACACTACGTCCAACCCCACCGGCCTAATCAGCCTGCGCCACTTCACCACCGGCCAGGATCGGCACCCGGACAGCTCGGTGTCCGATGAGACGATCAAGAGCGACACGCCCCCGCCTCACACCACCTTTGTCGCTGACGTCCACCTCCTCAGCAGGGAGCAGGGAGGACGGCAGAACCCAATCTTCAACCGCTACCACCCCGAGTTCTCCTTCCCTACCGACGACGTCACTGGGACCATCGCACTGCACAACAGCACCGAGATGGTCATGCCAGGCGACAACGCTGAAATGACGGTCAACCTGATCCAGCCGGTCGCCATGGAAGAGGGACTGCGGTTCACCATCCGCGAAGGAGGCAGGACCGTCGGCACCGGAGTCGTGTCCCAGGTCCTCTGAGCCCTAGGCCACGGACATGGGCTTTATCCCGGTGTCGGAGGTGGCGCCCGAAGACGGGGGCACGCTGGCACTCGCCTGTCACACCAATCGACCTGGTCGGTGCCATTCCAGGTGCTTGCTGGTCGCATGCAAGCGTGCGCACTGGTGACGCCTCGTCGCCCATACTGTCCACAATGGGCAGACGGTGTCTCATGACCAGTGGAAGCAGGACCAGGCAGCCCCTTCCCGGCGCATTCGGCTCGTACCCCACCCACAGGCGGCGCCGGGGCGTGCCACTCCGCGGCGCGCAGTACCCCGGCCCAGCAGCCTGCGGTGTAGTGTCTTGGCGCGCCTGTTGATCGATCGGCTGGCAGGTGGTGTCGCGTTTCGTTAACACCACGTCGGAGGCTGACGCGACGGTGTCAACGTTGGCGAACAACCGACGTCACAAACCACGGATAGAGCCACGCAGACCACGACCGGCGCCGACATCGACGGAGGTCGACGCGACGCCGGTCGTCGGCAAAGCATTCACAGCGGTTCAGGGGCAATCTCTCGCTCCAAGCGGCCTCAGCCCTCCGAGTGGAGCCGATCACAGGCAACCGTGTTGGCGCGAAGTGCTCGGGGCGCGATTCACTCCGGGGATGACTCTTCGTAGCAGGTGGCGATCGCGGCGGCGCGATCGTGTAGAGCGGCACGCAACGATTCGGGCGCGAGAGCTTCCGCGTCGGTGCCGAGTTGCCACAGTGCCCACACCGCATGCCGGAGGTCCTCGAAAGTCACCTCCAGCCGGAGCCAGCCGTCTGCCTCGGGTTCCTCGGCACGGACGGCCCGCGCGGTGTTCAGCAGCTCCTCCCGCCGCGCGGGCTTGACCCGCACCAGCACGGGGATGTGGTTCTCGGACAGGAACCGTGCGCTGCGTTCTCGCCAGATTCGGTCCAGATCAACCTGATCCGGTCGCTGTGCCGGCTCGAGAAGTTCCTCGGCGGCCAGCATCCGCGACAGCCGGTAGGTGCGATCCTCGCCGGACTTGGCGGCCAGCAAGTAGGCGCGATCACGCACGGTGACCAGGCCGATCGGGTCCACCGTGTGCCAGTGAGGCGTCTTGTCAGGTGCCGCGTAGTGGAAGCGCAGTTTGTGTCCGGCCAGCACTGCGCGGCGGACTTCACTCATCACCATGCCCGGCACGTCCTCGGTGACCAGTCGGCGCGAGAGCAGGTCGGTTTCCGGCTCGATGAGGAATCGTTGGGCAGCGTCGCCCACGCTGGCTCGGTGGCCTTCGGGTAGGGCGTCCACCACTTTGCGCATGGCTGAGGCGAGCGCTGAGCTGAGGCCGAAGACCTGCTCACCTGGCCCTGACCCGGCGGTCAGCAGGGCCAGAGCCTCGTCGTGGTTCAGCCCGGTGAGCTCTGTCCGGAAGCCGGGCAGCAGTGCGAACCCGCCATGTCGGCCGCGTTCGGCGTAGACCGGGACGCCCGCCGAGGACAGCGCTTCGATGTCGCGCAGCACCGTGCGGGTGGAGACCTCCAGCTCGTCGGCCAGCGCATCCGCGGTCATCCGACCGCGCTGGCGCAGCAGCAGCACCAGCGAGACCAACCGATCGGCACGCACAGATCCACTCTTATCAAAAATATGACACAAGGTGTCGTGATTCGTTGAAAGGCTGGTTTTACGGCCTCGAAGACGGCACTACCGAGCCGGCAGAGGTACGCACAACGACTCGAATGGAATGGCAATGGAACGAACAGCAGTCAACCCGGTGACGTGGTCGCTGGAGATGGGGTTCAACCAGGGGGAGGTCGTCTCCGGGGAGACCCGGACCCTGTACATCTCGGGGCAGACCGCGATGGGTAGCGACGGCAGGCCCCAGCATGACGGTGACATCGCGGCACAGTTGGCGCTGAGCGTCGACAACCTGGAAGCCGTGCTCACCGAGGCCGGCATGTCGCTGGCCAACCTCGTCCGCCTCAACGTCTACACCACCGACGTCGACGCGCTGTTCCCGCACTACGGCGTGCTGGCGTCGCGGCTGGGTGCTGCCGGGGTGGCACCGACCACAACGATGCTCGGCGTGACACGGCTGGCGATCCCCGGCCAGCTGGTCGAACTCGACGGAACCGCCGTCGCGTAACGCGACCACGCCGCCTCTGCTGCTCGTGCCGGTTCGACCGGCACGAGCAGCATGCAGATGGGGAACATCCAGTGCTGAGAATGGTGACAATCGGCGTCTATGGCGCCTTTGCGGCGAAGGCCGGCAGATTCCTGCTGATCCTGGGCTCGGTCACCATCGCGGTGCCCCAGCTCGTGCTCTGGGCCATCGTCAAGGGCGGCAGCGATCCCGGATATTGGCTGCTCGCACTCGCCCTGTTCATCGGCGGTCTCGGCCTCGGACTGGCCGCGCCCATTCTCGTCAGTGTCGTCCTCGCCGGAGTCCCCGGCCGCAACGCCGGAGCCGCAGGCGGCGTGCTCTCCACCGTCAACCAGATCGGCGGCGCCATCGGCATCGCCGTCCTCGGAACGATCTTCTTCACCACCGCCGCCGGATCAACGAATGGCCCCCCAGCCCTGACCGACTTCAGCGATGCGCTCAGCATCGTTCTGCTCACCTCCGCCGGCCTCTACATCATCACGGCACTCGTGATGTTCGCGCTCCCCAAGTCCGCAGCCGAGCACACCGAGTAAGCGATCTGCGCGGAGGGGCGGGCCTGTTCGCCCCTCCGCACATAGGTAGTCGATCAGACCGATTCATGTCCTCCGATCAGCAGCCCGGAGCCGGGCATGCCCACCGGCGCGCGCCGCTCCTGGCGCGGTGGACACGAAGTGTTTCCGGGAACTCGCGCCATATCGACCACCGCACAACCACGATCGGACAGGACTTCGCCCTGGAGGCGCCGTTGCCGGTGGATGGCGCTCGACATCAGCCGGAGCACACCGGGATGCGTCAAGCGGTCCGGACGGATCGCGGGTCGCCCACGGACTGCCCCAGGACTGTGGGAACTACCTCCGGGCGGCGGTGGTCGACGGAAGCTCGCCGAACCGCGAACGGTACTCGCCCGCGAATCGGCCAAGATGGGTTATGCCCCAGCGATACGCTATTTCTCCGACCCGATCACCGGTCGACAGTATGTCGTGGCGTATCCGGTCCAGCCGGAGGTTGCGGACGTAACCCATCGGAGATGTCCCGAGTTTCTCCCGGAACGCGCTGCTGATCGTCCGCGCGCTGCACCCGGCTGCCTCCGCGATCTGGCCGAGGGAGATCGGTTCCGGCAGGTTGGCTTCGACGAAGGCGACGGCCGCACGCAGCGCTCTGGGATGCGGCATCCGGGGGACGCCGCGCAGCGCGGCGGTATGGGTGTGCGACTGGGCCAGCAGCAGCGCGGTCACGATGCAGCGCAACTGGCTCCGTTGCAGTTCCTCCCGCTGGAACAGCGGATCGTCGGAGTCGAGTTGCTCGATCAATGACCCGATCAGCAGCTTCACCGCCCTGCCCCGTGGTTCGGATAGGTCGAGCGGAAGGTCGAAACGCACGGTGGAACCGGTCGGGCGCCCGGTGAGCGCCGCGAGTTCTCGCCGGACGAGTCCGGCGTCGATCCGCAGGCCCAGGAATCTCGTCCCCGGCCGGTTCGGGCGAAGTTCCTGGGCGTCGCCCGGATTGAACACCCCGGCCCTTGCCCGGCTGAGGACGGCTTGCCGGCCGCCACGACTCGCGGAGATCTCACCGGCCAGGCCCAGGTTGACGAAGTACGAGTCCCTGCCGGGCGCCGTGCCGACCCGCACCGCCAACGAGGAGGCGAAGTAGCCGACGGCGAAGTCCGCGGCCGCGACACCGCGTACCTCGTGTTCACCCTCGGCGAGGGGGCCGAGGGGGCTGGTGGTGACCGCCCCGCCGAAGAGCCGGGCCGCCGAGTGGAGCAGGTTCACCGGATTGCCGGACTTCGTGATGACGAAATCACGGAGGGGACTCGACAACACCGCTCACCTCCTTGATAGGCGAGACGATCATGTCACCGATCGAGGTGGCGGAACACGGGCCATCGAGGCGAACAGCCGGTCGGCGAACCAGTCCGCGACGAGCACGTGCTTCTCGTGGGAATGGTCGGGTCGGCGGCACGCGTCCAGCCGAGGAACTCCTCCCACACCGCGAACACCGCCTGCGGGTCCGAGCCGAACCGGCCGGCCGACGCCTTCTCAACGTCGACCGCGCCGACCGGGTTGGTCGCGGTGAACAGGGTGAGCCGTCCCGCGAGGTTGCCGATGCGCACGTGTCGTCCTCCTGTTCGGACCTCCGGTCGCCGTGCCGGACACGCTAGGTCTGCGGCCACGAGGTCGTTGTCCGGTTCCAGACGTCGGTATCCGATTCCGGAACCGTTGCCGGAACCGGACAACGTCCGCCTGAACCGGACTGGGAACCCGGGGCTGCCGACCTAGCTTGGCCGAGTACAGCGGCATGGAGGACCTATGGACAACAGTGACGGCGCGCGTTCAGCGCTGATCGTCGGTGCCGGCATCGCGGGATTGACCACAGCGTGCGCCCTGGCTCGACGGGGATGGCTGGTCGAGGTCATCGAAACGGGCGCCGAGGGTGCCGCCGCCGGCTGGGGGCTGAGCCTGACCGGCCCTTCGCTTCGTGCGCTCGACGGCCTGGGGCTGGCCGATCAGTGCCTTGCCACCGGATACGGCATGAGTGTTATCACCAACGTCGACGCGAACGGGGTGGCGAACCCGATCGAGCTCCCGCGGCTGATCGGCCAGGATCGCCCGGCCATGGCGGGAATCGCGCGCCCAGAACTGCACCGAATCCTGCGCACCGAGGCGCTGCGGCTCGGTGCTCGGATCCACTATGGACTCAGTGTTTCCCACCTGGACCATGGGGATGGTCAGGCACGCGCCGAACTGACCGACGCAACGGTGCGAACCGTCGACCTGCTCGTGGGTGCCGATGGCATTCGTTCCGTCGTACGTGACCTCATCGGCCGTCCTACCCCGATTCGCTATCACGGCCAGATGGTGTGGCGGGCCCTCGTGCCGCGTCCCGACTGGGCCACCAGCATCCACACCTTCGTCGGTACCGGCCACCAGACCGGAGTCGTGCCGATCTCCCCGAGCCAGGCATACGTCTTCCTCACCGAGAACGAGGTTCGACCGGACGTGCTTCCGGATGCCGACCTCGCCCCGCGGATGGGAGATCTGCTGGCCCCGTTCTCCGGCCGTGTCGCCGAGATTCGCCCCCAGGTCGCACGGTCCGATTCGGTGATTCGACGGCCCGTGCAGACCGCGTTCGTCGACACGTCGTGGTCCGACGGGACCAGCATCGTCATCGGCGACGCCGCGCACGCGCCCTCGCCGCAGATGGCCAGCGGGGCCGCACTCGCCATCGAGGACGGCCTGGTCCTGGCGCAGGAGTTGGACCGCTGCCAGGACACCCGGAAGGCTCTCGAGGCATTCATGGACCGCCGTCGGGAACGGTGCGCGGTCTTGGTGAAGACATCGGTCGCGATCGCAGGCCTCGAGCAGGAGCAACGACATCGCGATTCGTATCCGCTCATCGAGGCGTGCCACCAACGGATGGCGCTCCCGGCATGACCGACGTGAATGAGGAGGTTCGGTTGTCCGACGAAACCGCCCCGTCCCTGCCCGAGGCGAAGTCGTGGTTGCGTACGCATCTCGCGCAGCGGCGCAACCCGTTCAACGCCATCGGCGAGGCCGCGGCTTCCCGGTACATCGAGACGCTTCCCGGCATCGACCCGGTCCGTTGGGCGGAGCACTGGCTCGGCGGCGCTGCGGAGTTCGCGGCGGCGGCCGAGCGGGCCGAGGTCGACGGCGACCGCGGCACCGCGCTGGAGAACTGGTGGCAGGCCTACCAGTTCGCGTTCCTCGGGCGATACCCATCGCCCATCCATCCCGCCAAGCTGGCCGCATACGAGCTGGCTCGGACCTACTTCGCCCGGGTCTGCGAACTGGAGAACACGCCCGTCGAGCAGGTCAGCGTCCCGTTCGACGGCCGCACGGGCGAAGGTGACTCCGTCTCGTTCCTGGTGGCCCGGCCACCCGGCTCCGGCGCGGCCAGGTCACCGATTGTGCTGATGTGGGGCGGAATCGACGTGTGGAAAGAGGAGAGCTACGCCCGCGGTCGGCTACTGCGCGAACGTGGTTTCGCCACGGTGCACATCGACAAGCCGGGTGTCGGGCAGTCTCCGGTGCTGGCCGGTCCGGACGCGGAACGCCAGTGGGATCCGGTGTTCGACTGGCTGCGGAGCAGGAACGACCTCGACGCGGATCGGATCGCGGCCCTCGGGCTGTCCTTCGGCGGGTACTGGGCGATGAAACTGGCGCACACGCACCGCGAACATCTCACCGCCGCGGTCAACTGGGGCGGCGGGGTGCACCTGACGTTCCAGCCCGAATGGCAGGAGAAGTCCCGGAACGCCTCGTCCTACCTGATGGATCTCATGCCCGCCCGCGCTCGCATCTTCGGTGGCACCACCTTCGCGGACTACGTCGCGCGCTGCCCCGAACTTTCCTTGCTGGACCAGGGAATTCTGGACCTGAAGTCGTGCCCATTGCTGCTGGTCAACGGAAAGGACGATCAGCAGAACGCCTCCGCCGACATCCACCTCGCCCTCGAGCACGGTGACCCGAAGACCGCACGGCTCTTTCCCGGCGGACACATGGGATCCGGACCCGTCCTGCCGACCATCGTCGACTGGCTGACCGACCGGCTCGGCCAACCAGCAACAGAAGGGAACTGATATGCACGCCACCGGTCTGATCACACACCTGCGGCACGTCGACATCGCGATGCCGAACTTCGCCGACCAGCGCACGTTCTACCGGGAGACGTGGGGGCTGACGGAAACGGCCAATGACTCGGGGGTTTCCTTTCTCGCCGCCGAGGGCTCACCGGAGCTGTATGTCGTCCGGCTACGCGAGGACGACCAGAAGCGCACGGACCTCATCGCGTTCGGCTCCGCCAGCCCCGCCGACGTGGACACCTTGACCGAGCAGCTGATCGGTCGAGGAGTGACGCTCGTCCACGAACCCCGCGTACTGGACACACCAGGCGGCGGCTACGGCGTCCGGTTCTTCGACAACGAGGGGCGAGTCGTCGAGGTCTCCGCGGACGTCGCGGTCCGGGCGCACCGCAAGATCGAGGAGCGCGAGTCCATCCCGGTACGGCTTTCGCACGTGCTGATGAACACGCCCACCCCGGAAGTGACCGTCCGCTGGTATATCGAAAACCTCGGATTCCGGCTGTCCGACACGATGCGCATCGGCGACCGCGAGATCATGTGGTTCTTGCGGTGCAACACCTTCCACCACAGCTTCGGCTTCGTACGCGGCCCGCATGCCGCCTTCCACCATGCCTCGTTCGAGATGCGCGGCGTCGACGAGTTCATGCGCGGCACCGGGCGCCTGCACCGCCTTGGCTTCGAGCGCCTCTGGGGACCGGGACGGCACCGGGCCGGGGACAACTCGTTCAGCTACTTCCTCGACCACGCCGGGAACACCGTCGAATACACGACCGAGCTCGAGATCATCGACGAGGACACCTGGCACCCGCACATCTACGACCTGACCGATCCCGCCAACGCCGACCAGTGGGGCACCGCGAACGAGATGGACGAGTTCATCGCCGCCCGCTCGCACAACGACGTCGACCGCGGCCTGTTCATCGCGCCGCCGATGTGACCGGGCGGACGAGCTGAAAGACATCCCAGGAGCTTGAATGTCAAGCCGCAGCAGAGTTGACGTGATGGGCCCAGCCAACGCGCCCGCGGCGCCGGCCAGTAGATTTTGGTGGCCTGTCGGTGGCCATGGTTAGCATGGTTGGCAGCCAGGATTCTCTTTCAAGGGGTAGCGATGTTGCGTGCTGTGTTCGTACGAACCCTGAAGGCGGGCGTGACGTATGAGCAGTTCATGGAAGCTTGGGTTCCGGAGGATGTGGACGACTACCCCGCGAAGGTCAGCGTCTCACGCAACGCCGCCGACGACCGGCAGGTGATCACGATCCTCGAGCTGGACATGTCCGTCGCCGAATTCGAAGACAAGCGCACGGCGCTGACTCGTCCGGACGCACTGGAGCGACTCGCCGAAATCGTGGATACGACCGAGTTGGCGGGACTGTACGAGGATGTGTTCGGCAACAAGGATCTGTGAGGTCCCCGACGGTCGGGATGTGAGGTCGCCGGACAACAGGAGTCCACAATGGACCTGATTGTCCGCAGTACCGAGGACCTCGACTGACATTCGACCGATCAGCACACCGACCGTTGTGCAGTCGGGCCCGCGCTGGACGCCCGCACCGGGTTGACCGCCCACAAGCGTCGGCACGGCGAACCGCGCGGTGCCGGCCGGATCGATCGCGCACGGGATGCCGCAGAACCTCACCGCCATGCCGCCCACTCCTTCACCTCGAAGCGGTCGCCTACGCGCCGCACTTCGGCTGCGCCCGGCCCGGGGAAATGCGCGGGGAACAGCAGTGCGCCCCGACTCGCTGAGTGCATCGAGGGGATCGTCCTGGCATCGACCAATGCGGTCAGCTCTTGGGCAACGCCGAGGTGATCTGGCCGACGAGCACCGCGAAAGGCATGTCGAGCGCAGCGTAGACATCAGCGGCCAGCGGATCCGCGTTGTCAGCGAGGATCTCAACGATGGCACTCGAGTAGTCGACCAGGATCACCCCAGCCTGCTGCATGCGCAAAAGGCCCACCTCACGCTTAGCCCGCCAGAACGTGCCGGACGCGTCGATCGCCGCATACGCATCGAACCCCTCCGCCGTGGCACTGATGGCCGGGAAGGCGAGGCACACCTCGGTCGAAATACCCGTGACGATCAGCTTCTTCCTGCCGGTCGCCCGAATTGCCCCGACGACCCGCGGGTCGTCCCACGCGTTGACGGTCGAGCGGTCGATGACCTCCAAGCCGTCCGGGAGCACCGCGGCGAGCTCGGGAATGACCGGCCCCCACATGCTGTCTGCCGCGGTGGTGGTCACCACCAGCGGCAGCCCCAGCACCTGCGCCGCCTTGGCCAGGGCCACCACGTTGTGCTTCAACTCCCCGACCGGGATGTCACGCACACCGCTGTACAGACCGACCTGGTGGTCGACCAGCACCACGGCCGCGTTATCGCGGGTCAGCCGCTCGGTGAACTTGTTCGCAGACACCACACACTCCCTAGACCGGGCCTAGGCAGCCGACCACCTATGGCCTGAGACGGCCATTTACCCCCGAGTTTCCCCAGGTACCGGAGATTTCCAAACGAGGTTCGCTCTTGCTGACCAGGTAAGGATGGCTGCACGGCTGCACCCGAGATGTACCCGACGGTCTGCAGATGTATCCCGTGAACCCATACCGAGCCGACGACATTCGAACACTGCCGCTCGCGGGCACGTGGTCCGTCCTATCAGGACGGACCAATGGGTCCGGGCGCTGTGGGCGTGGTTCGTCATACGCGTGACGATGTTGCCGTATCACCCTGCGCCACCCGAGGAAACCAGCATGGATGGGCTTGAACGGAGTCTTCGCGTGTGCGTGAGTGCAATGCTGGGCGCTACCGCTCCCGGGAGCTCTCGTCCAGCAGTAGTTCCAGCAGTTCGTGCGGCGAGACCGACCCGGGCCAGGGGGTGAGCGATCCGCCTGCCTGCCAGCGCAGGATGAAGGAGTTCCGTTCCTCGGGCGTGCTCCCGCCGTGCCCTCCCTCGTCCAGATGTCCGTGATCCGCCACCACCACCAGGAGCCAGTTCTCGGCGTGTTCATCCACCCGGGCCTGCACGGCCTGGCGGATGCGGCTGATGTGCCGGTCAACCCGGGCCAGTGCCGCCTGGTACTGCTCGCTGCGGGCGCCGTAGACGTGCCCGGCATCGTCCACATCGCAGAAGTACACGAAGGCCACATCGGGAACGCGGTGGGACGTGAGCGCCGCGAGGGTGAAATCGGTGATCTCGGCGTCGATGCTGACGAATCCGTGGGTTTCACCGTCGCGGGAGATAACGGTGTGCAGCCCGGCCTTCTGCTGCTCGAGCCGCTGGTGGATGACCGGTCCCAGCCCTTCCGGGGAGACGAGCGGCGGCCAGCCCGCGGCAGCGAAAGTCCTGGTCGAAAGGTCCTGGTAGAAGGCTCGGGAGAGCAGGTCCGGATGGCTGAAGAGCCGGTGCCCCACGAAGGAATTGTCCGTCACCCCGTGCTCGGCGTGAGTCGTCCCCGTGAGGATGGAGGACCATCCCGGGCCGGACATGGTGGGCGCTTCCATCACCATGGGCTGAAGTTCGCCCTCGGCGGCCATGGCGCGCAAAGCCGGGGCGGCCGGGGAATCCGCTGCGAGGTCCCAGCGGAGCCCGTCGATGCCCAGCAGGATGATCCGGGGCCGGCCGGCGGCAGGAGGCGTAGGGCGGGTGGGAGTGTGCACTGTCGTCGCCGGTTTCGTGGTCGGGGTGGTCATCGCTCGGAGCCCCTTGCCTGTGCCAGGAGCGGGAGCGTGACCTCTTCGAGGGAAGTGATGATCGTGCGGCCGGGGGCGGCGTCGATCGGGACGGTGGAGGGTACGACTACGACGGGGCAGCCGGCTGCCTCCGCTGCGGCGAGGCCAACGGGCGAGTCCTCCACCACCACGCACTCGGCAGGCTGGGCTCCCAGCCTGCGCGCGGCCTCCAGGTAGGGATCAGGGGCAGGCTTCGAGACGGTGGTGTCCTCGAAGGCCACGATGAGCGTGAACAGCTCACGGCCGAGCCGTTCCCGGACCAGCTCCACCACGCGGTGGGGCGAGGCCGACACGATGGCTGCTGGGATCCCCTGCCCAGCCAGGAGGTGGAGGAGCTGCAGGGCTCCTGGCCTGGGCACGACCTCCTGGGCCACGAGGGCTGTGAAGGTCTCGTCGAGCCGTGTGGCGAGTGCGCCGGCGGACGGCGGGGTGGCCGTCGTGGACGCAAGGTACGCGGCCGTGTGCTGGGACGGGCGCCCCACGACATCAGGCCGGTCCTCCGGCCCGAGCGTCCTGCCTAGGTTGCGGGCCACCGTCTCGACGGCGTCCCACCACAGCCGTTCGGTGTCCACGAGGGTTCCGTCCATGTCGAAGAGCACAGCTGCGGGCAGAGCCATTCCGGCGCTTTCCGGTGCCGTGCGAGCCTGCGCGCCGTCGGGCAGGGCGGTGGTGTCCTGGTGCGGCATCATGCGGCGGCCTCCTTCTCCCTGGCCTGGTCGATCAGGACGGGGCGTTCCGGGAGGCTGAGCCGGACACGCGAACCGACCGGAACGGTGGACGCCACGGCGGTGGGGACATCGGCGAGGGCTTCCTGGCCACTGTCCAGGCGCACCGTGAGACGCGTCGTCGCTCCCCGGAAGGACGCGGCCACGACTTGTGACCGGCTTCCCGGGGCAGCGCTGACAGCGAGGGCTTCGGGCCGGACGAGGACGTCGATGTCGCGGGTGTCGTGCGCGGTGGCCGCGCTGCCGCTCCGGGCGGGGAGGTGTGCCTGGACAGGGCGGGTGAGGTCCAGGACGTCCACCTGGGTGCCGTCGCTGTTGAGACGGCCGGGCAGGCGGCTCATGGTGCCGACGAACTCGGCGACGAAGGGGGTGGCAGGTGCGTTGTACAGCTCGTCCGGTGTGGCGCAATGTTCCAGGCTGCCTGCCCGCATGACGGCCACGCGGTCCGATATGGACAGTGCCTCTTCCTGGTCGTGGGTGACGAACAGAGTGGTGATGCCCAGGTCCAGCTGGAGACGGCGAATCTCGTCGCGCAGGGACTGCCGAACCTTCGCGTCGAGGGCGGAGAGTGGCTCATCCAGCAGCAGCATCCGGGGCTCCAGGGCGAGGGCACGGGCGAGGGCCACCCGTTGCTGCTGGCCGCCGGAGAGTTGCCGTGGGTAGCGGCGGGCCTGGGTGGGCAGTCCGACGAGTTCGAGGAGTTCGTGGGCCCGGGCCCGGCGCTTTGCGCTGGGGACGCCTTGCATGCGCATTCCGAAAGCGACGTTGTCGGCGGCGGTGAGGTGGGGGAAGAGGCTGTAGGACTGGAACACCATGCCGACGTCACGGCGGTGTGCGGGGAGACCCGTGATGTCGCGGCCGTCCACCAGGACCTCGCCGGAGTCAGGCCGCTCGAAACCGGCGACCATGCGCAGCGCCGTGGTTTTCCCGCAGCCGGAAGGGCCGAGGAGGGCGAGCATCTCGCCGGGGTTGATCGTGAGGCTGAGTCCGTCGAGGGCCGTGGTGGCGCCGAAGGACCGGCGCAGTTCGCGGAACTCCAGGCCCGCGCTGCAGGTGGCAGCTGGGGGCCGGGAGCCGATGGTGGGCGTCAATGAGACTCCTTGGACGCTTTGGAGCGGCCGAGCTTCGCTACCGCGAGGAGGATGAGCCAGGTGCCGATCAGGCCGACCATGGAGACGGCGACGGACAGCTGGGCGTGGGCACCGCTGATCGCAACAGTCCAGACGGCGAAGGGCTGGAAACCGAGCAGTGCGGAGACGGCGTATTCCCCGAGGACCAGGGCGATGGTCAGGAAAGCGGTGTTCAGCAAGGCTTCCCGGAGGTTCGGGAGGATCACGAGGAACAGGGCCCGGGGCCAGGACGCCCGGCAGGACCGCGCGGCCTCGACCAGAACCTTCAAGTCGATCGCATTCAGTCCGGATTCCAGGGTGACGTAGGCCAGCGGCAGGGCCATGAGCGTATGGGCAAGCACCAGGATCAGCGGGAAATCGGGCTGCTGGAGGGCCGCAAGCACGGGAAACCCCGGGGTGTCATAGAGCCAGTCGGTTCCCCAGCGCAGGACCGTGGTGATTCCGGCACCGAGAGCCACCGCCGGGACGACGAGCGGGAGCATGCAGACGACTGCGACCACGGCTTTCGCGCGGGGGACGGCAAGGCGTACGGCGAGCAGGGCCGGGAGCAGCAGGCCGAAGACGAGCAGGATCGTGGCGGCTGCCAGGAGCAGTGTCAGGCCGAGGCTTCCAGCGAGCCCTTCGGTGGTGAAGATCGCGGTGTAGGCGTCCAGGCTGGGCGTCTGGCGAGGGTCGCCGAACCCGAAGGTGAAGGCCAGTGCGCAGAGGATGGGGACCAGGAAGTAGACCCCGGCGGCGGTGAGGACGACGTTGGGGCCGAGTCGGGATTTCTTGGTCGGTGCCGGGCGTGAGCCGGTCAGGACAGCCATTTCGAACTCCTCCGCTGCAGCAGGAGCTGGATGCCCATGACGATCCCGGCCACGATGATCATGTTCATGCCGAGCGCGAGGGCGACATTGCCCTGGCCCACGAGGACGTCACCAGTCAATGCCGAGGCGATCTTCACGGTCACCAGGGGGATGGAGCTCCCCACCATGGCGGCAGCCGTCGCGTAGGCGCTGAAGGCGCTGCCGAACAGCAGAACGAAGCCGCTGAGCAGCGTCGGGAACAGGATGGGGAAGGCCACATGCCGCCAGTACTGGAAGCCGGTGGCGCGGTTGTTCTGCGCGGCCTCCCGCCATTGGGGTTTGAGGCCGTCCAGTGCCGGCGTCAAGGTGAGCACCATGAGCGGGATGAGGAAGTACAGGTAGACGATCGCCAGTCCCCAGAAGGAGTACAGGCTCCAGCCTTTGTCCGCGAGACCGAAGTATCCGGTGAGGACGCCGGCATTGCCCAGGGTGGCGACGAAGGCGAAGGCGAGGGGTACGCCGCCGAAGTTCGCGATCACGCCGGAAGCCGAGAGCACCGCTTCACGCAACCCACGGAAACGCGAGGTGACGATGGCATAGGCGATCGGCAGGCTGACGACGGTCGCGATGAAGGCGGAGAGCGCGGAGAGCTTGACGCTTCCCAGCAGGCTCTCCAGATACGGACCGTCGAAGGAGGCGGCGAAGTTGGCTCCGGTGAACTCGGTGGCGCCGGTGTCGGTCGTGATGGTGACTGAGCCGACGGCCATGGCCGCCACAGGCAGGCCGAGCACGATCACGGCGAAGGCCATCAGAGGGGCGACGCCGAGCCAGCCGGTGGCAGGCCTGCGGCCTCGGCGCCGGGGCGCCTGGGGCTCCTGGCGCCCCGACACGCTGGGCGCATCGGCGATGACGGTGGGTGTGGCAGTCGTCATCAGGAGACGGCCTTCGCCCAGTCATTGGACACTGCGGTCTTGGCCGCCTGGCCCTGAGCCTCCGTCGGGAAGGAAACCTTGTCCTCATTGACCTGAGGCAGGCGGTCGAGCGAGCTCTTGTCCACCGTGCCGTCGGCGACCATGACGGGCAGCAGCACGGGGCGGGCGTAGCCCTTCAGCCAGAGATTCTGCCCCTCGGTGCTGTACAGGAATTCCTGCCACAGGCGAGCGGCGGCCGGGTGCGGCGCCCACTTGACGATCGCCTGGGAGTAGTACTGCGCGAAAACTCCGTCTTCGGGGATGGCGACCTTCCACTCGATCCCCTTGGCCTTCAGCTCATCGGAGTAAGCCGCGTTGCGGTAGTCCCAGACGACGGCGATGGGCGTCTCGCCCTTTTCCATCGTCGCGGGTGTCGCCTCGACAGGGTTGAAGTTGCCGACCTGCTTCAGCTTCGCGAAGAAGTCGATGCCGGGCTTGATGTTGTCGAAGGACCCGCCGTTCGCGAGAGCGGCGGCGAACACGGCACCGAAAGCGGAAGCGGACTCCACCGGGTTGCCCGTGAGCGCGATCTTGCCCTTGTACTGCGGGTCCAGGAGCTCCGAGAACTTGGTGGGGCACTTCGCCACGCGACCGGCATCGCAGCCGATGGAGACATAGCCGCCCATGTCGTTGTACCAGAGACCCGTGGCCTCCTTCTGCGAGTCCGGGATCTTGCCGAAGGACGTCACCTTGTACGGGGCGAGCAGGCCTTGTTTCGCAGCAGCGACGTCGAAATCGTGCCCGACGTCGATGACGTCCGGCGAGCGTTCCTGGCCCTTGCGGGAAGACACCGCGGTGATCTCGTCCTGACTGGAGGCATCCGGGTTCTCGACCTCGACCTTGACGCCGTACTTCTTCTCGAAGGTGGAGATGACCTCGCCGTAGTTGGCCCAGTCCTTCGGAAGCGCGATGGCGTTCAGCTTCCCTTCCTTCTTCGCAGCGGCGATCAGGGCATCCATGCCGCCGCCTTCTTCGACCGAAGTCACGGTGCGCCAGTTAGTGGCGCCATCCATTGAATCCGAGGCGCCATTCCCGGACGAACACGCAGCCAGCCCGGACAGCAGCAGGGCCGCGGCACCGATGGCGCTGACGCGGCGGAGGGTCGCCTTCATCCAAGTCTCCCAAAGTTGGCTATACAAGTTGCAGCTCCCACTGTCGCCGGGCCGGGTGTCATGCCGGTGAACGGATGGGTGCGAGAGGAGGAACTGTCGGCGGGCAGTCGATGGAAAAACGTGCATCCGCAAGGCAAAGAGACACAACGGGGTACCTTGGGCGGATGGTCAGCGAAACAGCCGAAGGGAACGGCAAGCGGAGCGAGGCAGGTGCCGTTCGGTATCAAAAGTTGGCAGCCGACATGCGTCGCGCGATTGAGGCAGGAAAGTTCGGCAACGACGGGCGCCTGCCCAGCGAGGAGAGTCTCGCGGAGCAGTACGGGGTCTCCCGCGGCACCGTTCGCAATGCCCTGGCGCTGCTTCGAGCGAATGGGCTGGTCACCTCCCGCAGGGGAACCCGGCGGGTGATCCTGGGGACCGCGCGTACCCAGAGCTTCCATGAACTGCTGAGTTTCACCAACTGGGCACGCTCCCTGGGCGAGGAACCCAGCGCCCGGACCATCCATGCTCGCGTTCGCGCGGCGACTGCGGTTGAGGGAGAGCGCCTGCAGCTCGATCCGGGGAACGACATCACCGAAGTGCTCCGTCTCAGGTTCCTCGGACGCGTTCCGGTCATGCTTGAACGCACCGTCTACCCGGTACGGGTCGGTGAGGTCATCGAAACCCTGGCGCCGGATTCGCTCTCGCACACCGGCGCCCTCGATGCGTCCGGCGTCGTCTTCGCCGACAGTGAGCACACCATCGACATCGTCGCTGCCGATGAGACCGACGCCCGCCTGCTGGGCTGCGCCGAGGGCGCCGGCCTTCTCCGCGAAGTCCGCCGGGCCACCGACCCCACCGGCACACCCCTGCTGTGGTCGGAGGACCGTTTCCTCCCCGGAACCGTCTCCTTCACCGTCCACAACTCGGCCACGGTCAGCTCCCTCGCCCGACGCAGAGCACCACGCTGACCGTCAGCCGGCAGATACCCCTGTACCGCTCGAAAAGTCGTGGCGCCTGGTCAGGCCCGGGTCCTCAATGGACTCATCAACGAGTACCGGTACGCGGCTTGACGTGCAGCGATGACTTTTCGAGCGGTACCGGGTTCGAGGCCACTGCCGACCTGCTCGCCAGGTCGGATCGGACCGGTGGTTTGCGCGTCGCAGCGGGCGCCTGGGGGGCCGCCAGCAGGCCGGCGATGCCCGCCCCGATCACGACGGCGTGGTCGTGCCTCGCGCCCATCAGGCCTCCTCGATCCAGCGCCCCGACCGGCGGGCGCACCGCGTCTACGCACCGCTGACCGCCCCGGCCGCGCGGGGTTGGGCCATCGCGGCCCCGCCCGGGCCGCCGTCGGCGCCCTCCAGCGCGTCCAGGGCCTCCAGGAGCATGAACCCTTGGTGGTCGGGGCTGACGCCGCCGCTCGGGTAGAGATACGGGGCGAAGGCGGGCACCACCCGGTAGACCATGACCGACTCGGCCACGCCCAGCACGCCCGGGGTGTCGGCGAACCAGGGCAGCTCCATGTCCAGGTACTCCGCGCCGGCCGCCAGCTGCGCCGGGTCAGGTTGCCAGCCGTCGGGCATGCGGGCGGTGAGCACGTCGAGCACCATCCGGCGGCAGGTGGCCGCGAACGCGGGGTCGTCCCGCCGCGCCCGGGCGATCTCAGCGCGGACCCGCGCATAGCCGGGTTGGCCGATCGCGTGGTCGAAGTAGCGGACCCGCACGGCCGCGCCGTGGTGGTCGACGCGGGCGAGGGCACGGCCGATCCGGTTCTCCATCTGCCGCACGTCCCGCTTGGCCCGTTGCCGCGCGTGCCTCTCCGCATAGCCCCGGCCGAGGTAGGTACAGGCCACCATCGGCACATCGGCGGTGACCAGATCCACCGCGCGGAACCGCGCGCAGCCCCACTCGACCATGCTCACGATGCGGTCTTCCGAGAAGTACCCGTTGCCGGGCGACACCGCGAACGCCAGGTGCCGGCCACGCTCGATGAGGCGGGCGCAATTGCCGGTGAACGGCCGCCACCGATGACAGCCGTCCTCCTCAACCGGCAGCGCCGAGTCGTGTTCCGGGGCGAGCCTCCAGTCCCTCATCGCGTCAGCCCGGCGGATACGTCTTCGGGCCCCCACGAGCTGCACTTGCCGGGGAAGGTGACCGCGGTCTCCAGGTTGCCGCGGCTCGGCCGCTGAAGGACCGCCGAGTAGTCCGTGCCGCCATCGACACAAATTTCCACATTGCCAGTCGCAGGCGCGGCAGATGCGGTGGCAGTGGCTCCGGCCAGGACAACACCGGCGGCAACGGCGCCCACAATGAGCTTCCTCGGCATGAACGTTTGTTCCTCTCGGAAGTGTGGAGAATCAACACGCCGAGCGTCGCGAGTGCGCCGCCGCGCGGGCAAGCGGCGCCCGCATATAGGTCCCGCCGGGTCGACATGCTGCCCGAATTTCTCGCTCCCAGACCCGTGCCGACGCGCTGGGCGAGGTCCGTGGCGAGGTGTTCCGCGGCGACGCCGCCAGCGCGGACGACGTGCGCCGCGCCGTCGCGGGCGTGCAGCGGCTCTTCCTCACCTACCCGTTGTCCTCCAGCAGGACGTCCAAGCTGCCGACGACCGTCACAAGCGGAGGCAGGCCACGCAGGCCACCACAGACCGGAGAGATGTCCGCGGCGGAGCGGTCGCAGCGATTACGCGCGGCCACGGCCCCTTTCTGGCATATTCGTGCTAGCCGTCGCGACAGATGTGGTGCAAGTAGGCGCGGCAGGCAATCCTCAGCGGCTCGCGCGCAGTATGCGGATCGCGCGCAGTGCGCGGGGTGGTTCGCCCTCGAATCCTGCGGATCCGTGGAGGTAGCCGGCGACGAGGTCCGGGGCGGAGTGGTCTTCGATACCGGTGAACCCGAGGGCGTGCAGCTGTGCGGCGATGTCGTCCGGTGTGGAGTAGCTGAACAAGGGTTCGCCGGCGCCGGCCAGCCGATCGGCACGTGCCCGCTGGTACGCACGATCCTCGTCGGTGGCCGCAGGCTGCAGGTAGTCGAAGACCACCTCGACCGGCTGGGCTTGACCAGCGATGTATTCGAGGGTGGCGTGGGCGGCGTTCGGGGTCAGGTAGAAGACGACACCGAGCCACACGAATACGGCCGGGTCCGTCCGTTTGAATCCGGCGGATTCCAATCCAGCTGCCAGCGTCCGGGTTTCGAAATCGACCGGCACGAAGGTCAACGTCTCAGGGCGGTCGATCCCGGTCGTAGCAAGGCGTTCGCGTTTCCACGCTTGGGTGGCGGGGTGGTCGACCTCGAAGACGCGCAAGTCCGGGCGCGGATTGCGATAGGCGAAGGTGTCCAGGCCCGCGCCGAGGATCACGACCTGCCGCACACCAGCGGCGATGGCCGCGGCCACGGCGTCCTCGGCGAAGCGGGCACGGGCGGCGAAGAACAGGCGGCGGGGCCGATCGCTTGCCCCGGCACCGAGGAGATCGGTTGTGGACGTGCCCAATTCTGTCAGTTCCTCTGCGGTGACGCCGAGCAGACGTGCCGCCAGGGGGTCGGTGAAGATCTGTGGTCGGTCAGCGATCTGGTGATAGGCGCGGGCGTACGCGGTGACGAGCGCTGTCCGGCTGGGTCCGCCGTTCTCCATGCTCAAGAACCTACTCGCGACCGCGGCGCGGGCTCTATGAACTCACTCACGCCCACTCCACAAAGGAGCACGCGCACACGATCCGTAACACTGACTACAGCTGGCCCTCCTTCGGGGCGGTTGCCACGAGTCGACAGGCGCCGGCTCGGACCCTGCTACCGGGGCTGGGTTGATGTGTTGAACCGGGTCATGAGTTCGCGGTTGGTGGCGCGGGCGGCGGCAAGATCGTCGGCGCGTTCGTCGAGTTGCTGCTGCAGGTCGAGGTTGTGCTGCTCGAGCTGGTTGATGCGCTGGTGGAGCGTGTCGATGTCGGTGGGGGCGCCGAGCCCGGATTCGCGCCAGGTCTGTTCGCCCAGCCCTTCGGACAGACGCTTTTCCAGTTGCTGCTGGACGGTTAGCAAGATCGGAGGTCTGGCGTACTCGGTGTCCCGCCCCACGAGGGCTGTCTCAACCAAGGCAGGACCGGACGGCCTTGGCCAGGTTCGACGCCCGCGGGTCGTCGGACCGGAAGTTCCAGAGGTTCGTGACGTAGCCGAAGCCGACACCGGCATCGGGGTCGGCGAGGGCGATCGATCCGCCGGAGCCCGGGTGGCCGAACGACCCCGGCCCGATCATCGGCACCGGAGGGCATGCTCGCCAGAACCCCAGCGACATGTAGAAGGAGCGGTCGGCCGGGATGTCCAGACCCGGCGGCAGCCCGTACATCCGCGTCTTGTCGGTCTGGACGACTGCCATCCTCTCGACCGTTGACGGATCGAGCAGCCGAACCCCGTCGACGTCGCTGACCGTGGCGGCGTACATCCGCGCCAACGAACGCGCGTCCGCGAGCATGTTCGCGGCCGGGAACTCCGCCGCGCGCCAGGCACGCGTCGACATGTACTCCCCGGACGCGTTGTCCAAGGCACCGCCGAGCTCGGCGGCGCGCATCTGGATCGAGCCCGGGCTCCACATGGATTCGACCCAGGCGGTGACCGTGTCCGCATCGAGCCCAGTGACCTTGATCAGCCCGGCGAGCAGCTCCTCCACGCTGAACGCATCGGTGAAGTGGAGCTGGGACACCCGTTCCTCGTGTTCCTCGGGCAGTCCGATCCAGGCGCTCAGCCCGAGCGGGGCGGCCACCTCCTCAGCGAAGAACGTGCCGAGTGACTTGCCGGTGATCCGGCGCACGACCTCCCCGACCAGAAACCCGTAGGTGACGGCGTGGTAGACGTGCTCGGTGCCCGGCTGCCACAGCGGCTTCTGCGCCTCGAGTGCACGGATGACCGGGTGCCACGCGCACGCCTGCTCGAACGTCAGCGGTCCGTCGACGAGCGGGAGACCGGCCTGGTGCGACAGCAGCCAGCGCACTTTGATCTGTTCCTTGCCGTTAGCGCCGAACTCCGGCCAGTACCGGGCCACCGGGGCGTCCAGATCCAGCTCACCGCGCTGTGCCAGCAGATGGGCGCAGATCGCGGTAGCGCCCTTCGTCGTGGATGCGACCTTGACGATGGTGTTCTTGCGCCACGGTCGGTTCGCCTCGCGATCGGCGAGCCCGCCCCACAGGTTGGCGACGGGGCGGCCGCCCACGTAGACGCTGCACGCCGCGCCGACCTCGCCGGGGGCCTCGAAGTTCGCGCGGAACGCGTCAGCGAGCTTTCCCCAGCCTTCCTCTACACCGTGCTCGAGGTCGTCACCGCCACCGCTCACGGAGGCGTTGTCGCGGCCCTGATCGGTTGTCATTCGGATATCCATTCTCTCGTAACGGTTTGTCGCCCGGGTACCGCCATCGATGGCTCGGCGCGCGCGGCGGCAAGCAGGCTGTCGACGGTCAGGGGCCCGATGTTCTCCTTCGGCTCCCCCATCGAAGAACCCCGCCAGCACCGGTCGACGGGTGTTACTTCTCTGCCGTGCCGAGTTTCCCGCTGACGGACTCCTGATAGATGTCCGCGTAGGTGCGCGAGTCCTTGACCAGGTCGTCGCAGAAGGCAGCGACGTCGTTGCCGATGAGTTCCAGGACTCCCCTGTTGGTCGCGACGCCCTCCTCGAAGAAATCGACAACCCCCGAGAGCAGGGGCCCGTCAGGCAAGTCGATCGGTCCGACCTTGAAGAGGTACCGCTGAATCTCCTTGTAGACGATCTGGTAGTCCGGCGGGAGCGCCTTGACCCGCGCCATGTGCGCCCGCCACTGCTTCTTGCCCTCGATGATGTCCTGGATGCCCACGTCAGCCTCCTAGCCGGCCCAATTTCCTTGCGACGTTCCTGTTCAACTGCTTGCGCCACCGGTCGCGATAGTTTCGAGCCCCTTCTCCGCCGGCCAGCGCCGCGCAGAAGCCCTTGATTTCCTCGCCCAGCACCTCGTGAATGCTCTGCCCATCCGACGCTGTTTCTTCGAGCAGCCCCAGGGCACCGTCGAGGATCGGCATCAGGTTGCGACCCGTGAAGCCCGCGTAGGGAGAGAGGTGAACCTTGATCTGTTCCCACGCCGCCCGGTAGTCGGCCGGCAATACCTCGGCCCGGGCTTCGAACGCCTTCCATTCCCTGGTGAGATCGCTGCCTGTCAGGGTCTCCCAGAAGTTCATTTCCCGCCCTCCTTGAGCTGGTCGATCCGTGATGTGATGTATTCCCATTTCGCCCAGAACGCCGCGAGTTCTTCGCGCCCCGCGTCGTTGAGCGCATAGAACTTGCGCGGCGGCCCCATCCCGGATGGCCGTTTCGTCACCTGGACGAGCCCGTTCTTCTCCAGCCGCAGCAAGATGGTGTACACCGTCCCCTCGACGACGTCGGCGAAACCGAGTTCGTTCAGCCGACGCGTGATGGCGTACCCGTAGGTCTCCTCGCTGCCGATGATTTCAAGCACGCAGCCCTCAAGCGTGCCCTTCAGCATCTCCGTCAGATCGTCCATCGTGGGCCCTCTTCGATCTCCCGGTACTTCGTAGTACCGAGTACCACTACAAAGTATCACAGAGTAGTGAGCCAATATCCAGCGAGCGGCGAGCGCAGACCACGGAAGCGATTCGAACCACCGTCCTGTCGCTGGTCATCCGCCTCGCGCCGACAGGGTTTACGGCGCACCCGTGCGCCGTAGTTCGGCTTGGTAACGGCCGGGTGTTTCACCGACGACGGCGACGAACGCTTCGATGAAGCTAGTGGGATTCGCCCAGCCCAGCCGGGACGAAATGGTGGTCACCGAGTGGCCGTCTCCGAGAAGGACGAGGGCGTGCTGGACGCGGAGCATGCTCCGCCACTGCCGGAAGCTCACGCCGAGCTCGTCCTGGAAAAGCCGGCTGAGCACCCTCTCGCTGGCGCCGGCGGTCCGCCCGAGTTCGCGCAACGTCGCGGAACTCCCCGGGTCGGCGTGGAGCAGTGAGGTCACCACACGCAGCCGGTCGTCGGCCGGCTCGGGCAGGTACAGCTCCTGCGGCGGGGCGCCGGTGAGCTCGTCGATGATCAGCCCGCGGAGCCGGTGACGGGGCCCCGGACCGCGAGGGTGCCCATCGCTGAGCGCCAGGAGTGCCTCGCGCAGCAGCGGTGTCACGGCGAAGACGGACGGTCGAGCAGGGAGGAAGCGGCAGAACCGGGTAGGCAGGTCGATGCGCCTGATCTCGGTCTCGCCGAAGGCCCTGTGGGAATGCTCGAACCCCGGGGGCGTCCAGGTGATCCGGTTCGCCGGGGCGAGCCAGGTGCCCCGCTCCGTCGTGGTCGCGAGCGCGCCCGCAGCGGGGTAAAGCAGCTGTCCCTGGGCGTGGGAATGCGTCCCCACCACCTGCCCGTGGGCCATGGATCCCCGAACCGCGAGAAGATCGGCGACGCCGGACGGCGGATGTTGGCGGGATTCCAGCATAGAGCGTCAGGATACCGGTAGTACGAAGTCGCGAGCTCGGTGAGACTGAAGATGATCATTGCTTCGCCGAGGAGAAATGCCATGTCTACTGCAAACGAGCACAAGTCCATCGTGATCGTGGGAGCCGGCGTGTCCGGACTCGCGCTCGGCAACTTCCTGCTGAGCGAGGGAATCGACTGTGTCGTTGCCGAACGGCGCAGCCGCGAGTACGTCGAGCAACGGCAGCGCGCCGGGGTCATCGATACCCGGGCGGCCCGCGTGTTCCGGAAACGAGGCCTCGAAGACCGGGTCATCGGCGGCGCCCCCGTCGAGCCCAGGCTCGGCTTCCGCGTCGACGGGGAGATTCGGCAGCTGGAGTTCGCCGCGGACGACCACCGGGACGGGCGGTTCTGCCCACAGCAGGTGCTGGTCCGGAACCTCATCACCGTGTTCGAACAGGACGGAGGCGACCTGCGGTTCGATTCCGAGGTGTCCGTGGAGGACATCGATGGCGAACGCCCGCGCGTCCGGCTCAGCGACGGGTCGATCATCGAATGCGACTTCGTCGCCGGGTGCGATGGTGACCGTGGTGCGACCCGGGCTGCCATCCCCGGGGACCGGATCACCCGCCACTCGCACGAATACGGATACGGGTGGCTGGTCGTCTTGGCGGACGCACCGGGCAACCACCAGGCGATGATGGCGATCCACTCGCGCGGGTTCGCGGGCCAGTTCGCGCGCGGACCGCGGGCGAGCCGGTTCTACCTCCAGTGCCCGCTCGACGACACGACCGCGGATTGGCCGGACGAGCGCATCTGGAGCGAGCTCGAGGCGCGGTTCGGCGAACCGCTGGCCACGAAGGGCACGATCATCGAGAAGCAGGTGGTGCCGCTTCGGAGCGAGGTGTACAGCCCGCTGAGCCACGGCCGGCTCCACCTGCTCGGCGACGCCGCGCACATCGTCCCGCCGATGAGCGCGAAGGGCATGAACCTCGCCCTGCACGACGCCGACGTCTTCGCCGACGCTGTGGTCCACTACTACAAGAACGGCGATCCGAGCCTGCTCGACGGCTACTCCGCCACGCGCCTGCGCGACGTGTGGAACTACCAGGCCTTCGCGGCGTGGTGGACCGACACCGTCCACGACGCCGGTGACCCGACCCACCGAGGGGAGTTCCGGCATCAGGTGGCGCGCGCCGACTTCGAGCGCCTGTTCACTTCGAGTACGGCGAACCGCCTGCTCGGCGAGTTCATGGCCGGCCTGAACTGATCAGCCGCGCGGCCGCGACCGGATCGCGGCACGACGAGGGCCGCGCGTGGATACCCCTGGCGGCAGGCCGGTCCGAGACATTCGTTCCTCGTACACTGTGGACGCCTCTGATCCAGCGCGGGGCCTGCGTGCCGAACTTACCGACCGCACGCTGATCTGGAATCTGCCCCACCTGATGCGACTGCTCCGCGAGTACGAAGATTTTCATAACCCGCACCGCTCCCACCGCACACTTGGACAGGCCGCGCCTCTGAAACCACGGCCCGCCAACGTGATCGACTTCGAGGCGTTCCGCATGCGGGAACGCGATCGCCTCGGAGGTCGGCGCTGCACAAAGCCAGCAAAGAGGGCTGTGTTGCGCAGCGGCGGAATCCCGGCCCGGGGACGTTCGCCCCTGGTTGGGCACCTGCGCCGCCGACCACCCTGAAATCAGCGCCAGAGCGAGACGCAGCCCCGGCGGTGGACAACCGAGCAGCTTCCCGCACTCACCGCAAGGAAGAGGATATTGGCGCTGGAGGTTCTTCGCGTGATGGCACGGTAATTGCATGGGGTTCCTCGCACTTGAGCGTTCAGGAACGAGCCTGGCAGCCCCGACGACGCACCCCCAGCGCGTACTTCGGCGGACTGCTGCTCAATACCGTGGACAACGACTTCGGGCACGGTCCGTGACCGGTACAGCCGAGAGTTTCGGGCTTCGCAACCGAAGGAGCACAGCAATGAGACGAACCAGCCACCACACCGGCGCGCCATGCAGCATCCTGCCACAGTACGTGCTCGCCGACCTCGCGATGCGTGGCGACGAGGAACTGCGGGAGACCGCGCTGCGCACCATCGGGACATCGATCGCGATGCGCACGAAACGCACCGTCATCACGCAGATGTTCCAGCAACTCGGCATCACCTCGACGGACCTCGCCTCGCTGAACCCCACGACGAAGGAACGCAAAACCGTCTACGACGTGCAGCACGGCGGGCACGAAGACCTCCCCGGCGTCCTCCGGCGCAGCGAAGGCGGTCAACTCGTGGACGACGATGCCGTGAACCAAGCGTTCGACAACGCCGACCACACCCACGACTTCTATCGCGACGTGTACCAGCGCAACAGCGTCGACGGCGAGGGCATGGAGCTCATCTCGAGCGTCCACTTCGGAACCGACTTCGACAATGCGTTCTGGAACGGGCTGCAGATGGTCTACGGTGACGGCAGCGGCCTCATCATGGCCAAGGGCAGCCTGACCCGGGACATCGCGGTGGTGGCGCACGAGATCACCCATGGCGTCGTGCAGTTCACCGCTGGTCTGCGCTACAGCAAGCAGTCAGGTGCGCTCAACGAGTCCACCGCCGACGTGTTCGGGTCGATGGTCAAGCAGTACATCGCCAAGGAGACCCCGGACGAGGCCGACTGGCTGGTCGGCGAGGGCATCCTGGGCAGCGAACTGCGAGGCAAGGCGCTGCGGTCGTTGAAGGCGCCAGGCACGGCCTTCGACAACGATGGCCAACCCGCACACATGGACCAGTACGTCGACCTGCCCGACGACAACGACCCACGGCACGACCACGGCGGGGTGCACATCAATTCGGGCATCCCGAACAAGGCATTCTTCCTGGTGGCCACCAGGCTCGACGGGTACTCCTGGGAGCAGGCCGGACACATCTGGTATCACGCGCTGACCACGCAGATGCGGCCGAACACCAACTTCAAGGAGGCCGCGGAGGCGACCACGAACTCGGCGGTGGAGCTCTACGGTGCCGGGCACGACGCGGAGAAGGCGGTGCGCTCGGCATGGAAGGAGGTCGGGGTCCGCTGAGAGTCTCGATCGTACGCGGCGGTGGGCTGGCCGGTCTGGTCATCACCACCGTCGTCGACACGTCGGCGCTCACCGAGGAGGACGCCGCGACGCTGCGGAACATGGTCCGCGCCGCCGACCTGGAAAACGTTCCTCCGAGCACGACAACGGCGATGCCGGACGCCCAGTCCTACGAAATCACCGTCGAGAGCGGGGAAACCAGCAGGACGGTCGTGCTGACCGAACGGGACTTGCCGACTGCGGTGCGCTCCCTCATCACCTGGATCGAGTCCGTCCCAGGACACGAGCGCAACATCCGGCCACCCGGCTGAACCGGGACCCGGCGGCGCACGGATGCGATGACCGACGGCCAGCTGCGCCAGACCTGGCCCGACCCCTAAAAGAACTGGACCTCGCCCGGTGGCCGCGTGTTACGTTGCGGAAGTCCAGCTGACTACTTTTGTTCCGCCTTGCCCTGGAAGAGGTGTTTTTGTGCCCCGGACCGCGCCGAGCGCGCCTCGCCGCACCGCGTAGCCGTCCCCGATGCCGTGACGCCACGGCGTCCTACCGGGACGGAATCCCGGTGCCTTGCTCCAACCCGTATCCACAATGGATTGCGGGTGCTCCGAGGCCGCTCGGCCTGCTCTTGCTGTCATCTCGTACCTCTCAGCAAGGAGCATCCGGGTGTCCAGCGACGACATCAATCACCACCAGAGCACCATCAACACCTTCACCTGCGTACGGTGCGGACTGACCGTATCGACCCTGGTTCCTGACGGCGGCCGGCGCAACCACTGCCCGGCCTGCCTGCACTCACGGCACGTCATCGACCAGGTCGAGGGCGGCCCGTCCGACTGCGGCTCGCGGATGAGCCCGATCGCCATCGCGGTGCTGCGCACCGGCGACTGGATGCTCATCCACCGCTGCGCGCGCTGCGACGAGCTCACCTCGAACCCGGTGTGCGCGGACGACAACCAACTCATCCTGATGCGCATGGCCGTGCGCCCCCTGGCGCAGCCTCCGTTCCCGCTCGAAGCGTTCGGCACGCTCTGAACGCCCGCTACGGAAAGGAGGCTTCAGCCATGCCACGCCGCACACAACCGAGCAGCCGCAGGCAGCGGCACCGTCCGCAACGGCACAAGGACGTGCTGCACGGCAATGGCGGTCACCGGGCGCATGACTTCCGGTGCGTGGGCTGCCGGCTCGACGTATCCCTCGTCGCGCCTGGTACCGCGCACCGCAACCATTGCCCGCACTGCCTGGTCAGCCGGCACGTCGACCACCGCATCCCGGGCGATCGCGCGGCCGGCTGCCACGGGCGCATGGAGGCCCTGAGCCTGACCGTCCGCGCGGACGGCGAATGGATGATCATCCACCAGTGCCTGTCCTGCGCCGAGCTCAGCGCCAACCGCATCGCCGGTGACGACAACGCGCTCGCCTTGATACGCCTGGCTCTCAGGCCGCTTCAGGACAACCGTGCCACGGGCAGCACCCTGCTCGCCGCACTGTGACACCGCGACCGCGACCCGCGTAGTGCCGGGGCGGATTCCTCCGCCCCGGCACTCAATACTCGCCCCCTTTTGTGGGGACTACCCGAAGGCTCCGTAGGCCGGTCGGCGGGCGGTCACGTGGTCGACAGGTCCTCCGTGATCAGCCGCATGGTGCCCGGCTCGTTTCGCCGGTCCGGTACCAGGTGCATTCGCTGGATGTCCGCGTTCGGCGGCAGACCGGAGGCCGCCAGGCAGGCGCACGGGTCGGTGGTGAATCCCGCGAACCGGTAGGCGATTTCCATCATCCGGTTGCGATCGGTCGGCCGGAAGTCCGCGACGAGGTGGACTCCTGCCGTGTGGGCCTGGGTGATCAGCCAGTTCAGGATCACGGCACCGGCGCCGAACGACACCACCCGGCAGGAGGTGGCCAGCAGCTTCAGATGCCAGAACCCGGCGTTTCTCGCCAGCAGCAACACTCCCACGGCACCGTGCGGACCGAACCGGTCGGCCATGCTGATCACCAGGACGTCGTGCGCGGAGTCCTCACACAGGTCGCGCAGCACCGCGTCGGAGTAGTGCACGCCGGTCGCGTTCATCTGGCTGGTGCGCAGGGTCAGTTCCTCGACCCTGGCCAGGTCCTCCTGCTCGGCACGGGCGATCCGCATGACCAGGTCCAGCGAACGCAGGAAGTCCTCGTCCGGGCCGGTGAAGGCGGCCTGCGCGGCTTCCCGCCGGAAGTTCGCCTGGTACATCCGGCGCCGCTGCCGGGAGTCCTCGGTCACCGTGGCTGGTGCGAACTCGGGCAGGACAGACAGGTCGAGCAGCTGCTCGGGCGAATAGCAGCGCACGTCGGGCAGGTGGAACGTGACTTCCGCGTGCTCAGCGGGCAAGTCGTCGATGAAGGCGATCGTGGTGTGCGCGAACCGCAGCTGGTCGGCGATCCGTCGCACCGAATCGGACTTCGGCCCCCAGCCGATCTCCGGCAGCACGAAGTACTCGGCGACACCGAGTTGCTCCAGCTTCTGCCAGGCCATGTCGTGGTCGTTCTTGCTGGCCACCGACTGGAGGATGCCGCGCGAGTCGAGCATGGCGAGCACGTCGCGCACCTCGTCCGGCAACCGGACCTCATCGCCTTCCAGCAGGGTTCCCTGCCACAGGGTGTTGTCCAGGTCCCAGACGAGGCACTTCACCGGTACCGGTGGCGTCCGGTCAGTCACGACTTCTCCCGCTGCCGGCCATCGCGTGCTGAGCCAGCACGATCTGGCAGATCTCGGTGGTGCCTTCGATGATCTCCATGAGCTTGGCGTCCCGGTACGCGCGCGCGATCACGGTGCCGTCGTGCGCGGCGCGGGAAGCCAGTAGTTGCATCGCCGACGCGGCGCCCTGGGTCGCGTTGCCCGAGCTGACGTGTTTGGCGAGGATCGCTTCCACCGCCAGGTCGGGGTCGCCCGAGTCCCAGCACGCGCTGGCGTGTTCACAGGTCCGAGTGGCCACCCGTTCGGCGACCAGGAGTTCAGCGAGGCGCCTGGCCACGAGTTGGTGTTCGGCGAGTGGTTTTCCGAACTGCACGCGGGTTCCCGTGTGGACGGTGGCTTCACGCAGGCAGGCACGCAGGATGCCGACGCATCCCCAGGCCACCGACATCCGCCCGTACGTCAGTGCCGTCGTGATCACCATCGCCAGTGACTGCCTACCGCCCCCGAGCACCGCGCTCGCGGGCAGGCGGACCGAGTCGAAGCGGACGTCGGCGTGGCCAGCGGCCCGGCAGCCGACCGGGTTCGGGACGCGCTCAACGTGCACGCCCGCCGCTGTGCTGGGCACCACGACCACCGCCGCATCCGTCCCGAATCGGCCGACGACCACGATCAGATCGGCGTAGGCCGCGGCGGTGATCCACACCTTCCGCCCGGTCACGACGACCTCGTCGCCGTCGGGTTCGATGCGGGTCCCGACGGCGGACAGGTCGCTGCCCGCGTCCGGCTCGCTGAAGGCCATGGCCGCGAGCCCACCGCTCGTCAGCTCGGTCAGGTAGGCGCGTCGTTGCTCGGCGGTGCCCAACCGGCCGATCGTCCAAGCCGCCATCCCCTGCGAGGTCTGCACACTTCGCACGGAACTGCACAGGCTGCCGGTGTGTGCGGTGAGTTCGCCGTTGTCCGCGCTGGTCAGGCCGAGCCCGCCGCAGTCGGGAGACACCTGCGCGCACAGCGCTCCTCGGGCACCCAACTCGCGTAGTACCGGGAGCGGCAGGTGGCCTGCCCGGTCCCAGGCGTCCGCCCGGTCGCCGACGAGTTCATCGACCAGTGCACGGGCGTCGGCAAGGTGTTCAGCCATCGCTGCCGTCTCGCAGCGTCCGCACGAGCGCAGCCATCGACTGGATCGTCCGGAAGTTGTCCAGCCGCAGGTGTTCGCCGATGATCGCCACCTCGAACGTCTTCTCCAGGTAGACGACCAGCTCCATCGCGAACATCGAGTTCACCAGGCCGGACGCGAACAGGTCCTGGTCGACGAGCACGTCGGCCTTGAGCCTGTCCGTCAGGTACGACCTCAACACCTCCTCCGCGGCCGAGTCCGTCTGCTGCTCTGCGGTCACAGTGCCTCCCCGTAGTCGTAGAAGCCGCGGCCCGACTTGCGGCCGAGGTCGCCATCGCGCACTTTCGCCAGGAGTTGTTCGCATGGTCGGTAGCGCTGCTCACCGGTCCGCTCGTACAGCGCTGCCAGCGAATCGACGAGGTTGTCCAGACCGATCAGGTCGGCGGTGCGCAGCGGCCCGGTCCGGTGCCCGAGGCACCCCACCATCAAGGCATCGACGTCCTCCGCCGTGGCCACTGCCTCGCCGACCAGTCGCGCGGCGTCGTTGAGCATCGGGTGCAGCAGCCTGCTGGTGACGAATCCGTGGGAGTCGCGTACCACGACTGCGCGGCGGTTCAGGTCCGTCAGCAACGAGGTCAACCCGGTCACCGTCGCCTCGTCCGTGCGCGGTCCCCTGATCACCTCGACCAGGTCGATCAGGTACGCCGGGTTCATGAAGTGCGTGCCGATCAGCTGGCGCGGCCGGGGCAGGGCGTCGGCGAGTTCGTCGATCGGGATGCCCGACGTGTTGGAGATCAAGGGGGTGCTCGGGTCGACGACGGCGGCCACCTCGGTGAGGACCTCGGCCTTGGTCGCCTGGTGTTCGACGACGGCCTCGATGACAGCGCGAGCCCCGGCCAGCGCACGCACCGAGGTGGTGGTGACGAGCCGGCCCGGCGTGCGGTCCGGTGGCAGCGCGTCCATCATCCGCGCGTGCCGCAACTGCAGTTCGATCGTGCGCTCGGCCCGGTCCAGCGCGGCGCGGTCGATGTCCAGCAGCACGACCGGCAGACCGCTGCCCAGCACAGTTGCCGCAATGCCCATCCCCATCACACCGGCACCCACCACCGCGACCGGACATTCCTGACGATCAGCCGCCACACGCAACTCCCTACGTTTTGGTTTACCACCATTACAGGAGTGGGTTAGCGCAACGCTAGCAGCAGCAGAGGCGGATGGACCGGTCGCCGGCTCGCCTGCACCTTTATGCTTTGACGCTGCACTTTCGCGCACTGTACGCAAAGCGTGGTGATTCTTGCCGAGGATGCGCGGTACGACTGTTTGACGTGATCGCTATTTGCTGGCAGACCGGGCCCGAGGACACCGGGATTGTTCACTCAGCGAGTTCACCTGCGCCGACATCCCCCCTGTGCATGGGCATGGGATCGCCGCGGTCATCGACCACATTGGATTCTTCGCTGCGGCGCGCGTGCGAGACGGAGGTCAAGGCACTGGGACTTTCACCAGTCGACCGCAGGCCACGCCGGTCACATCGCGGCGTCGAATTCTTTTGCGCGTGAAAACTGTGCGGCAACGGCACAGCGACAACGCTGCCAATGTCTCGCATCCGTGGCGTGGGTGTTTTGTTCGCATTTTCCGAGGAGGGCCCGGATGGTAGGCAACGACAAACTGCTTGACTATCTCAAACGGGTCACCGCGGAACTCGATCTGACCACCGAACAGCTCCGGGCGACCGAGGACCGCCAGCGCGAACCGATCGCGATCATCGGTATGAGTTGCCGTTTCCCCGGCGGAGTGAACTCACCGGAAGACCTGTGGCGGCTGGTGGCCGAGGGCCGGGATGTCGTGACGGACTTCCCGAGCGATCGCGGCTGGCGGTTCGCCGCTTCCGGTGCCGCCGCCCAAGGCGAACCCGCGACTGCGTACATCCGCCGTGGCGGGTTCCTGACCGGTGCCGACGAGTTCGACGCGGACTTCTTCGGCATCGCACCGCGCGAGGCGCTCGCGACGGATCCCCAGCAGCGGTTGCTGCTGGAAATTGCCTGGGAGGCCTTCGAACGAGCGGGCATCGACCCCGACTCGCTGCGCGGCAGCCGCACCGGGGTGTTCGCCGGGATGGGCGGCTCGGACTACGTCCTGTCCGGGCTCCCGGTGCCGACCGCACTGCAGGGGCACCTCGTCACCGGCATCTCGGGCAGTGTCGCTTCCGGGAGGATCTCCTGCACCTTCGGACTACGCGGTCCCTCGATGACGGTGGACACCGCGTGTTCCTCGTCCTTGGTGGCGTTGCACCTGGCGGCGCAGTCGCTGCGTGCGGGTGAGTGCGACCTGGCGCTGGCCGGCGGTGTGTCCGTGATGTCCACTCCGGCCACTTTCACCGTGTTCGCCCAGCACGACGGCCTCGCGGCGGACGGGCGTTGCAAATCCTTCGCGGCCGCGGCAGACGGGACCGGCTGGAGTGAGGGCGTCGGAGCGCTGCTGGTGGAACGGCTGTCCGACGCGCGACGCAACGGACACCGGGTGCTGGCCGTAATTCGCGGCTCGTCGGTCAACTCCGACGGCGCGTCCAACGGCCTGACGGCTCCGAGCCGGACGGCGCAGCAGCACGTCATCGACACGGCGGTAGCCGCGGCGGGCCTGTCGGTGCACGAGGTCGACGCGGTGGAGGGGCACGGCACCGGCACCAGGCTCGGCGACCCCATTGAGATCCAGGCGCTTCAGGCCAGCTACGGCCGCAACCGGCCCGCCGACCGGCCGCTGTGGCTGGGTTCGATCAAGTCGAACCTGGGGCACGCGCAGGCGGCGGCGGGGGTGGCCGGCGTGATCAAGATGGTGCTCGCGATGCGGCATGGCGTGCTGCCTCGCACGCTGCACGTGGACGAACCCAGCGATCAGGTGGACTGGTCCGGCGACGCGGTCCGCCTGCTCACCGAATCGCGGCCATGGCCGGAGGTGAACCGGCCGCGGCGGGCCGGGGTGTCGTCGTTCGGGGTCAGCGGCACCAATGCGCACGTCGTGCTCGAACAGGCGCCGACGGACCGTGCCGAGGAACGGCACGCGCCGGATGTCGCTGTGCCGGTGGTGCTTTCGGCTCGATCCCCAGCGGGATTGCGCGCCCAGGCGGAGCGTCTGCGTGCGCATGTGCTCGAGCACGACCCGCGCCCGGCCGATGTCGGCCATTCGCTCGTGGTCACCCGCGCGGTCCACGACCACCGCGCTGTGGTCGTCGGGTCCGGCCGATCGTCCATTTCGGATGGTCTGGGCACGTTGGCCGGGCAGTCCGGGCCTGCCCGCAACGTGGTCTCGGGTCGCCGGACGGATGCGGCGCGGCGGCTGGTCATGGTCTTTCCCGGCCATGGCACGCAATGGACGGGCATGGCCCGCGAACTACTGGACACCGAACCGGTGTTCGCCGACCGGATGGCCGAGTGCGCGGACGCACTCGGCAGGCAGGTCGACTGGTCGTTGCCGGACGTGCTGCGGGGTGTTGCCTGCGCGCCGGGACTGGATCGGGTGGACGTGGTTCAGCCGGTGCTGTTCGCGGTCATGGTGTCCCTCGCCGAGCTGTGGCGCTCGTACGGCGTGACGCCATCGGCCGTTGTCGGGCACTCGCAGGGGGAGATCGCGGCCGCATGCGTGTCGGGTGCGTTGTCGCTGCAGGACGCCGCGCACGTGGTCGCGTCGCGCAGCAAGTCGCTGCGCCGGTTGTGCGGCCTCGGCGGGATGCTGTCCGTAGTGGCGTCGGTTGCCGAGGTCACGGATCTGCTGGAGCCGTGGCGTGGCCGTCTGTGGGTCGCGGCGGTCAACGGCCCGGCGGCGGTGACGGTCTCCGGTGACCTCGACGCCCTCGACGGGTTCGAACGCGAACTTTCCCGCCAGGGCATGCTGCGCTGGCGCGTCCCCGGAGCGGACTTCGCCGCGCACTCCGAACGCGTCGAAGAACTCCGAGAAGAGATCGAAGCCTCTCTCACGACCGTCACACCCGGCTCGGCAGCCGTTCCCTTCTACTCCACGGTCACCGGTCGCCGGCAGGACACGACGACTCTCGATGCCGCCTACTGGTACCGAAATCTGCGCGAGCCGGTCCGGATGGACGCCGCCGTGCGTGCCTTGCTCGACGCGGGGCACGGTCTGTTCGTGGAGGTCAGCCCGCAGCCGGTGTTGACGATGGGCCTGCAGGAGCTGATCGACGAGTCCGGCCAGGACGCCGCCGTCACCGGCACGTTGCGGCGCGATCACGGCGGTCGCGAGCAGTTCCTGTCCGCTGTCGCCGAGGTCCACGTGCGCGGGGGTGCCGTCGACTGGCGAGCCGCCTTCACCGACGCCCGAGTCGTCGACCTGCCCACCTATGCCTTCCAGCACAAGCGTTACTGGCTGGCCGACGAGATCGAGCAGGAGGGGACCGCGGCAACGGTTGCGGACGCGGCGGCCCAACCGTTCTGGGGCCCGGTGGACCGCGGCGACGTGGATGCACTGACCCAGCTGCTCGGTGTCCCCGGCGACACCCCGCTGCAAGCGGCTCTGCCCGCCATCGCCGCCTGGCGCCGACAGGCCGAGGAGACGGCCACCGTCGACTCGTGGCGGTACCGAGTCGCCTGGACACCGTTGGCGCTGCCCGGAACGCAGGCGCTGCCAGGCATCTGGGCGGTCATCGTGCCCGAGACGCACGAGCAGGACGAGCGCGTCCACGCGGTTCGCACGCACCTGGCGGCCAGCGGCGCGGACATCCGGACGGTGACGTTGTCGGCGAGCGACGCGGACCGCGACCGAGTCGCCGAACTGCTGCACGGCACGGTGAGCGACACGCGGACGGTCGCCGGGGCGGTGTCCTTGCTGGCCTTGGCCGAGGAGCCGCACCCTGACCACCGGTCGGTTCCCGTCGGTGTGGCGTTGACGCTGGCCCTGGTGCAGGCCATGACCGCGGAGGCGGCGGGGACGGCGAAACTGTGGTGCCTGACCTGGGGCGCGACAACGGCGACCTGCCGGACGCCCTCCCCCGCCCAGGCCCAGGTCTGGGGCCTCGGACTGGCGGTGGCGCAGGAACATCCGAGGTTGTGGGCGGGCCTGCTCGACCTGCCTCCGATGCCCGGCGCCGCCGAGGCGCTGCTGGCCGGCGTGCTGTCGAGCGGGACCGGTGAGGACCAGATCGCGCTGACCGCCTCGGGCGCGCTGGCCCGTAGGCTGGTCAGGGCTGCGGCCCCACGCCGCGGTGGCGCACCCTGGCGCCCGAGGGACACCATCCTGGTAACCGGTGGCACGGGCGCGCTGGGCGCACAGATCGCCCGGTGGGCCGCCCGCAACGGCGCGCGGCACGTCGTACTGCTGAGTCGAAGGGGCGCCGAGGCGCCGGGCGCCACCGAACTGGCCGAGGAACTCACCGAAGCCGGCGTCACCGTCGCGTACGAAGCCTGCGACACGGCAGATCTCGCGGGCCTCACCGGGGTACTCGCCCGCGTCCCCCCGGAATTCCCGCTCCGTGCGGTGGTGCACGCCGCCGCCGTGAGCGGAAAGTACGCCCCGGCCTCCGAAACCACGCTGGCGGAATTCGCCGAGGTGGTTTCGGGCAAGGTCGCGGGCGCGTCGAACCTGAACACCCTGCTGGCGGACGTCCCGCTGGACGCGTTCGTATTCATGGCATCGCTGTCCGGGGTGCTTGGCGGAGCGGGCCATTCCGCCTACAGCGCGGCGAACGCCTACCTCGACGCCCTGGCGGCCGGGCGCCGGGCGGACGGCCTCGTGGCCACGTCGATCGCCTGGGGTGGCTGGACCGAGACCGGGCTGTCGGACACGCCGCACGAACTGCGGGAACTGTTCAGCAGGCTCGGAGTCCGCGCCATGGCCCCCGGACCGGCGATCACCGCACTTCGCCGGGCCGTCGACGACGGCGAGGCGGCCTCGGTGGTGGCGGACGTGGACTGGTCGCTGTTCATCCCCGCGTTCACCGCCCTGCGGCCGAGCCCGTTGCTCGCGAACCTCTCCGGCAGCGACCGGACCGAGGAAGAGGACCGATCGGCGCCGTTGCGGGAGCGGCTGTCCGGGCGCGCACTCGCCGACCAGGAGAACATCCTGGCCGGCCTGGTGCGTGAGCTCGCCGCGGGCGTGCTGAGGCAGCCGGGAACGGACGCGGTCGAGGTCGACCGCACCTTCCGCGAGCTGGGGTTCGACTCGCTGATGGCCGTTGAGCTGCGCAACCGCCTCAACGCCGCCACCGGCCTGCGGCTGCCGGTCACCGTGGTCTTCGAGCACGCGACCCCGCAGGCGCTCGCGCGCAAGCTGCACACCGGATCGAGCCGATCTGGCGGACGTCGCCTTTTCCCTGATCAGCACGCGGTCGGCGTTCGAACACCGCGCGGTGGTGATCGGCGACGATCGCGCGGAGTTGCTGGCCGGCCTCACCGCGCTCGCGGACGACGCCCCCACGCCACGGACGATCGTCGGAGCGACCGGATCCGACGGCCCGACCGCGTTCGGGTACCCCGGGCAGGGATCGCAGCGACTGGGCATGGGCCGCACGCTGTACGAGGCCTTTCCGGTGTTCGCCACGGCGTTCGACGAGGTCACCGCCGAGCTGGACCGATACCTGTCCCGCCCGCTGCGCGAGGTGATCTGGGGCGAGACGCCCCATCTGCTCGACCAGACCGAGTTCACCCAGACCGGGCTGTTCGCCGTCGAGGTGGCGTTGACCGCGCTGGTCCGGTCCCTGGGAGTGCGTCCGGACGTCGTCCTCGGACACTCCGTCGGCGAGCTGGCCGCGGCGCATGCCGCCGAGGTGCTGTCCCTGCCCGACGCGGCCCGGCTGGTCGCCGCCAGGGCAAGGCTGATGCAGGCATTGCCCACCGGCGGGGCGATGGTGTCGATCCGGGCCGGGGAATCGACGGTTCTGCCGTATCTGAACGACCAGGTCGCGATCGCCGCGGTGAACGGACCTGACGCCGTGGTGCTCTCCGGCGCCGCGGAACCCGTCCTGGCAGCCGCCGCGGGACTGGCGGCCGGCGGCGTCCGCACGACCCGGCTGCCGGTCAGCCACGCATTCCACTCGCCGCTGATCACCGGAATGCTCGCGGAATTCCGGGCTGTCGCGCGGACAGTGGACTTCCGACCGCCGGCGATCCCGTTCCTGTCCGGTGTCACCGGCACGCTGGTGTCGGCGGCGGAGCTGTGCTCGCCGGACTACTGGGTCGCGAACATCCGGGACACGGTCAGGTTCGGCGACTGCGTGAACAGCCTGGTCGCCCAGGGCGTGGCACGCTGCGTGGAAATCGGGCCCGACGCGGTGCTTTCCGGCATGGCGCAGGACACCGTGCCGTGGATACCCGTGCTGCGCAAGCAACTCACCGAGCCGGCTGCCTTGCTCACCGCTCTCGCCCGGCTGCACGTGACGGGAGCGGCGGTGGACTGGCCGGCGTGGCTCGGCGGCGCCGGGCACCGGATCGAGCTGCCGACCTACGCCTTCCAGTCGGAGCGGTACTGGGTCAGCGCGCGCACCGGGGACGCGCACCGGAGCACGGGCGCTCTCGAACACGGCATCCTCCGCGAAGTGGTCGAGTCCCCGGACTCCGACCGGCTGGTGGTGACCGGGCTGCTGAGCCGGCAGGCCCAGCCGTGGCTGGGCGACCACGCCGTCGGTGGCGTCGTCCTGTTCCCCGGCACCGGATTCGTGGACTTGGCGGTCACCGCGGGACAACTGGCTGGTTGCCCGGTGCTGGCGGACCTGACCATCCAGGCGCCGTTGGTGGTGCCGGAGCACGACGAGGTGCACCTGCAGGTCGTCCTCGAGCCGGCTGAGGCGGGTGACCGAACGGTCAAGGTGTACTCACGTGACCAGACCGGCTGGACCTGCCACGCGTCGGGCAGCGTGTCGGCCGGCGAGGCCGAACCAAGCGCGGGCGTGACCCGCTGGCCGCCTGCGGGCGCCACCGAGATCCCGCTGGCAGGCACCTACGAAAGGATGCGCGAACTGGGCTTCGAGTACGGCCCGGCGTTCCAGGGGCTGCGCTCGGCATGGCGGACCGAAGACGCGGTGTTCGCCGAGGTGGGCGTTGACGACGACGGTGCCTATAGCCTGCACCCGGTCCTGCTCGACGCGACCTTGCACGCGGCCGCGTTCCTGCGGACGGCCGATGAGAAGGGCGGGCTGCCATTCGCGTGGACCGGGGTCTCGGTGCACGCACCAAGCGCCTCGGTCCTGCGCGTACGGCTGACCCGCAGGGGGCAGGACGTGCTGACGCTCGTGGCGAGCGATCAGACCGGCAACCCGGTGTTCTCGGTGGAGTCGTTGACCGTGCGGCCGGTGACCGCCGCACCGGCAGTGGACCAGGCGATGTTCACGCTCGACTGGCAGCCCGCGGCAACGGCCGACGGCACGTCCGGGCTCGCTTTCGTGACGCACCGCTGTGGCGGAGGCCCGGAACCGGCCGAGGCGGGCCGGGTTCTGCGGCTGCTGCAGGAATGGCTGGCAGGCGAGCGGTCCGAACACCAGCGGCTGGTGATCACGACCAGCGGGGCGGTCGCGGTGACCACCGACGAGGACGTACTCGACCTGGCCGCCGCGGGGGTATGGGGGCTGGTGCGCTCGGCACAGGCCGAACACCCCGACCGGTTCGTGCTCGTCGATACCGACGGCACGCACGATGAGCCGGCGCTCCTGGCCGCGGTGGCCGCCGGGGAGACCCAGGTCGCGATCCGCGCCGGCCGCATGCTGGTGCCACGTCTGGTGCGAGCCGCGGCAACGCCGATCAGCACGGCCACTCCCCTGGTGGATCCCGAGGCGACGGTGGTGATCACCGGCGGCACCGGCGTCCTGGGTGGTCTGGTGGCTCGGCATCTGGTGGCCGAGCACGGTGTTCGGAACCTGCTGTTGCTCAGTCGCCGGGGAATGGCTGCTCCGGGAGCCGCCGACCTCGCCGCCTTGGGCGCGCGAGTGGCCGCCGTCGACGTGTCCGACCGGGATGCCTTGGCCGAGGTGCTGACGGATGTCCGCGTCGGCGGCGTGATCCATGCAGCGGGTGTCCTCGACGACGGAGTCCTCGAGTCGTTGACGCCGGATCGGATCGAGCGGGTGATGCGGTCCAAGGCGACGGCGGCGCTCGCATTGCACGAGCTGACCGAGGATCAGCCCCTGTCGTTCTTCGTGATGTTCTCCTCGGCGGCCGGGATCCTGGGCAGCCCTGGTCAAGGGGCGTATGCCGCGGCGAACGCGGTGCTCGACGGTTTGGCTGCACAGCGGCGAGCGCAGGGATTGCCGGGGCAGTCGCTGGCATGGGGACTGTGGGAGCACGCCGAGGGGATGATCGCGGGGTTGAGCGCCATCGATCGGGCCAGGCTGGCCAGGGCGGGCGCGGTGGGCCTGTCGGCGGCCGAAGGGCTGGCGCTGCTGGATGCCGCAGTCCGGCTGGACAGTGCGCTGCTGGTTCCGGCGCGGTTCGCCTTGTCCCCCGGCCAGGACGTACCGCTGTTGATGCGCGGACTGGTCAAGCGGCACGTACGTCGTGGGCCGGAACGTCTGACGCATCGGTTGGCCGGACTGTCCGAAGTGGAACAGCAGGGCGTGGTGCTGGATGCGGTGCGCAGCCACGCGGCAGCGGTGCTGGGGCACACCGGGATGGAGTCCGTGCGCCCGCAGCAGGCGTTCAGCGACCTGGGTTTCGACTCGCTGATGGCGACCGAGCTGCGCAACCGGCTGGGCGTCGCGACCGGATTGCGGCTGCCACCGACGTTGATCTTCGACCAGCCCACGCCCACCGACCTGGCGGCACACCTGTGCACCCTGCTCGGGCCCCCGAGTACCGCGGCACCGTTGATCGAAGCCCTGGACCGCCTGGAGTCCTTGCTGCCCGCGCTGAAGCCGGATGACGCGACCAGAGCGGAGGTCAGCGGCCGATTGCAAGGGCTGCTGTCGAACCTGCGGGAACGTCCGGCGACGGAGGCCCTCGACCTCGCCGACGCTTCGGCGCAGGAAGTTCTCGACCTGATCGACAGCAAGTTCGGCCTGTCCCACTGATTGGAAGAAGATGGCACAGCAAACTGAGTTCTCGCCCGCGTTGCTGGACTACGTGCGAACGGTGTCTCTGCGGGACGACGAAATCCTCAGCGACCTGAGGAAAGAGACCGTCGAGCTGCCGATGGGCCGGGCCATGCAGGTGATGGCCGAGGAAGCCCAATTCCTCGCCTTGCTGGTCGCGTTGATCGGCGCCAGGACAGTCGTGGAAGTCGGCACGTTCACCGGTTACAGCACGCTGTGCATGGCCCGCGCCTTGCCCACCGGCGGACGACTGATCACTGTGGACATTTCCGAGAAATGGCCGATGATCGCGAAACCGTACTGGCAGCGGGCCGGAGTGGCGGACCGGATCGATGTCCGGATCGGGGCGGCGACGGACGTCCTGACCACACTGGCGACCGAACTCGCCCCAGCCGGAGCTGACCTGATCTTCGTGGACGCGGACAAAGCCGGCTACCCGGCCTACTACGAGAAAGCGCTACAGCTGGCACGGCCAGGCGGGCTGATCGCGATCGACAACACGGTGTTCTTCGGACGTGTCGTCGACGAGCACGCGTCCGATGCGGACACTGTCGCCGTGCGAGAACTGAACGCCGCCCTGCTCGAGGACGATCGCGTCGACCTGGCGATGCTGTCGATGGCCGACGGCCTCACCTTGGCCCGCAAGAGGTGAGGCCGGCCCGACCGCCGAACACGGATGTTCCATGACATCTGACGAGCATGCGCCGCGCGGGCCGTTGATCGTCACGCGGTCGACGAACCATGCGATCAGAACGTCGGCGCCCTGCGGCGGGGCGGTGAACGCCTCGGCCGACGCCGCCGACCTGTCATCTGCCCAGCACGAGTGATTTGAGCCCCACGGTTTCAGGTTGCCTGGGCTGTGGTTCAGCAGATCTCGTTGTCGATGTTGCCTCTGGTGGCCGACTGTTCGTAGCGCAACGCTCTTTCCTTCGCGTCGGTGAATCAGCGGGTCCGCCGACTACTCAGTGGCCACGGAACGTGCGCGGGGCAAAGGTCCCCTTTTTCTCACCGGAGTCCAGCACTACTATTGGAAACGCAGTACATGAGAGCCATCGGTGATGCCTTTCCGCCGATGGCTGGGGGATAATCGCGCACTCCCGCCCATTCGCCATCAGGAGCGCGCCTGGTGTTGTCACTGCGCACAGCACGATTTTGAACCAGAGATCCACTGAAACCATGACACCCAACAGCGACGATGAGGAACAGCCATGAAGATCAGCAATGTCTTCGGTCGTCAGCGCACCAACTGGGGAGGTTGGGGCGGCTGGGGCTGGGGCTGGGGCTGGGGTGGCTGGGGCTGGGGTGGCTGGGGCTGGGGTGGCTGGGGCGGCTGGTAACCAGGCCCTAGTACTCCCAGAGACCGCATCTAGATCAGCCAATTCCTAGCTAGCGAGCTCTACCCGTTGCTCCCACCCAGAAGCAGTCACACCCTGCTGCCGACTGGAAGCAAACAGATATGGGCGGTTGTGCTGTCGTTTCCACTGGACAGCGCAACCGTCGTTTTCGTGCCTCAAGGTCGGCCGCCGGTGGCCGGGCTCGCGCACAGCGGCAGGCGGGCCCGGCGGGATCACCCTTGATGTCCTTGCCTCTGCCGATAACCTCATCCTGTACGTGCCGAGAAATACGTCCATGCAGGTCAACAACTTTCGGCACATGACCGCTCACCGTCCGGGCCTGAGGGCAGAACGTTCCTAGCCGCGCTCCTCGTACCGCTGGCCCGCACGACGCTTCGCCGACTTCGGCTCCCGATCAGCCCGGACACGGGAAGGGGATGCGCCGGCCCACGCGTCGAAGTGCTCCTGCGCCAGTAGCAACAGCAGGAGGTACTGCTTGTCGAAGACGATGGCGGCGGCAGCGGTGCAGAGGAAAAGTCGTACCGCTCAGAGGCGTTGCCGACGAGTGCTCCGACCGCGACCTTCGACGCGGTCTTTGTCATCGAGAACAGGAACGGGAACTGTCTTCGGGATTTCGAGGGAGGGCGTGACGTTGTCCATGTGCAAAGGGGACCTTCCGGCTTATGCCTCAGCGGGATGGCTGGACGCCAAGCCTTGCCCTCAGAGGCAACATCAACGGGCGTGCGGGGAATAACGCGTCGGAAATAGGCTCGTGAGCGGCGGGCCCATGCGGCCGGGAAGCCGGCCGAGGTCATTCCGGGAGAAGCTCTGCGGTGCGGTCAGCGACCTCCTGCCGTAGGGCGTCGCGCACGGCCCGGACGGCGGGGTGGGTGGCCGCTTCCCGCCGCACGGCCAGCGTGATCGGCAGTCGGATGTCGACCTCGTTGGCCAGCAGCCGCCGCAGCTGGGCCCGGTGGGCCAGGAACGCCGGCAGCACGCCGATGCCCGCCCCCAGGCGGGTGGCTTCGAGCTGGGCGAAGACGTTCGTGGAGGAGAAGGCGGGAGTGAATCCCGGCAGATGGCGTTCGATGTCGAGGTCGCCGACCTGGAGCATCGACTCGATGTAGAAGATCAGCACGTGTTCTCGCAGGTCGGAAAGTGTCCCAGGGGACCCGCACCGGGCGAGGTACTCGTCGCTGGCGTACAGCCCCAACGTGTAGTCGGTGAGGTGTTCGGTCTCCAGGCGGCTCCCCGACGGTCTGCCGATGGCCAGGGCGAGATCGAAACCGGACGCATGTAGGGCCAGCTGCCGGGTCGCCGTGATCAGTTCAGCCTGGAGACCGGGGTGGCGTCGGCGTATCCGGGTCAGGGCGGGCGTGGCGACGACGGTGCCGAAGCCGTCCGGGGCGCTCACCCGCACGGTGCCGTGAAGTGACGGCGCGTCCTGACCGGACACTGCGTCGACGACGCGCGCGAGGGCCTCCTCGATCGCGCGTGCGTTCTCCGAGACGGCCCTACCGGCGTCCGTCAGGGCCCAGCCCTCCGAACCGCGCTCGATCAGCCGCAAGCCCAGGCTCTTCTCCAATGCCGCGACACGGCGGGACACGGTGGTGTGGTCCACGCCGAGTGCGTCGGCCGCGGCCACCAGACGCCCCGTGCGGGCGACCGCGAGCAGGTAGCGAAGATCGTCCGCGCGGATCAAGCGCGGATCAAGCCTGCTGCGGTCCGCCGGCGGAGGCGGGGCCGGATCCCCGGCGGCTGGGCGGGAACGGGGGTGCACGGGAACACCCTATCTGCATTTCTGCACATCGCGTCTGCGTCATTGGCGATTGAACGCACATCGCCGCGGGTGTCACAGTCGAACAGCCCCGGCCGGAGCACCAAGCCACCCTCCCCTTCCTCCCACCGTTGAGAGGTTCTCCATGGTTGCCAACCTGTCTCTGCCACGGATCATGCGCGTCGGCCGCGGCGCCGCCGACGAGTTGGGCGACGTCATCATGGGACTGGGGCTGAACCGCCCTCTCCTCGTGACGGATGCGTTCCTGGTCGGGACGGGCGCGGCGGAACACCTGAAGGCGACGCTGCTGAAGGCCGGGCTACGCCCGCGGCTGTTTTCCGACACCGTGCCCGACCCGACGACCGACTCCGTGGCCTCGGGCTTGAAGGCGTTGCACGACCACGACGCGGACTCGGTGATCGGGTTCGGGGGCGGCAGCCCGATGGACACCGCCAAGGCCCTCGCCCTGCTCGGCGTGCAGGGCGGTCACATGCGCGAGTACAAGGCGCCGCGCGTCAACCTCGGGCCGGCGCTCCCGGTGATCGCGGTCCCCACCACCGCCGGCAGCGGATCGGAAGCAACCCAGTTCACCGTCATCACCGACAGCACCACGGACGAAAAGATGCTCTGCCTGGGCCCGGCGTTCCTGCCGCTCGCCGCCGTGGTCGACGTCGAACTGACCATGTCGATGCCACCCCGGCTGACCGCCGACACCGGCATCGACGCGCTCACCCACGCCGTCGAGGCGTACGTGAGCCGCAAGGCCAACCCCTTCTCCGACAGCCTCGCCCTCACCGCGATCGGCACCATCGGCCGCCATCTCCGCCACGCCTACGCCGACGGCGGGGACGCCCAGGCCCGCGAGGCCATGATGCTCGCCGCCACCCAGGCCGGCATCGCGTTCTCGAACTCCAGCGTGGCCCTCGTGCACGGCATGAGCCGCCCGATCGGCGCCCACTTCCACGTCGCCCACGGCCTGTCGAACGCCATGCTGTTCCCCGCGGTGACCGCCTTCTCCGTGCAGGCGGCGCCCAGCCGGTACGCCGACTGCGCCCGCTCCCTGGGAGCCGCGGCCACCACGGACAGCGATGCCGTGGCCGCCGACAAGCTCGTCGACGCCCTCCGCAGCCTGTGCCGTGACCTGGAAGTACCCACGCCCCGTAACTACGGCATCGACCAGGACGCCTGGAACCGCCTGACGCCCCTCATGGCCGAGCAGGCGCTTGCTTCCGGCTCGCCTGCCAACAACCCCGTCGTGCCCACCACCGACCAGATCCAGGACCTCTACTCCCGGATCTACGCCTAGAAATGGGTCTGATTCCCAGCCACTCGAGGAGCCGCGATGACCACGACAGCAACCGCCCCCGCACACATTGACCACTACATCGACTGCCGCCTCGACGACCGCGACGCCCAGCACCGCAGCGAGGTGTACAACCCGGCCACCGGCCAGGTGACAGGCCTCGTCGCCCTGGGAACGGCCGCGGACGTGGACGCCACGGTCCGGGCCGCCGCCGAGGCGTTCGAAACCTGGTCCGTCACCCCGCCGCACATCCGCGCCCGCATCCTGTTCCGGTTCCGAGACCTGGTGGAACGCGAGACGGACCGCCTGGCCGCGATCATCACGGCCGAGCACGGCAAGGTGCTCGACGACGCCAAGGGCGAGATCGTCCGCGGGCTCGAAGTCGTCGAGTTCGCCTGCGGCATCCCCCAGCAGCTGAAGGGGGAGTTCTCCGAGAACGTCGCCCGCGCGGTGGACGCGGTGTCCCTGCGCCAGCCACTCGGTGTGGTCGCGGGCATCTCGCCGTTCAACTTCCCCGCCATGGTGCCCATGTGGATGTTCCCCGTCGCGCTCGCCTGCGGGAACACCTTCGTGATGAAGCCGTCGGAGAAGGACCCCACCCTGAGCGTTGAACTCGCCAAGCTGCTCGCCGAGGCCGGACTGCCCAAGGGCGTGTTCAACGTCGTCCACGGCGACAAGACCGCCGTGGACGCGCTCCTCGCGCACGACGACGTCGAGGCGGTCAGCTTCGTCGGCTCGACTCCCATCGCCGAGTACGTCCACAAGACGGCTTCCGCCAACGGCAAGCGGGTCCAGGCGCTCGGCGGCGCCAAGAACCACATGCTCGTCATGCCCGACGCCGACCTCGACCAGACCGTCGCCGCGCTGATGGGAGCCGCCTACGGCTCGGCCGGCGAGCGGTGCATGGCGATCTCGGTCGCCGTCCCCGTCGGTGAGGAGACCGCGAACGCCCTGCGCGAGCGCCTCATCGCGGCCCTCGCCGACCTCAAGGTCGGCCCCGGCACCGAGGACGGAGTCGAGATGGGCCCCCTGGTCACCAAGGCTCACCGGGACAAGGTGGCCGGGTACCTCGACGTGGGCACCGAAGAAGGAGCCGAGCTGGTCGTCGACGGCCGCCAGACCCCGTTCCCCGGGCACGAGGGCGGCTTCTTCATCGGCGGGTCGCTCTTCGACCACGTCACTCCGGACATGCGGATCTACCGCGAGGAGATCTTCGGCCCGGTACTCGCGATGGTGCGCGCCCAATCGTTCACCGAGGCTCTGAAGCTGGTCAACGACCACGAGTTCGGCAACGGCACGGCGATCTTCACCGCCGACGGCAACACCGCCCGCACCTTCCTGGCCAAGGTCAAGGCGGGCATGGTCGGCGTCAACGTACCGATCCCGGTGCCCATGGCCTTCCACTCCTTCGGCGGCTGGAAGCGGTCGCTCTTCGGCGACCACCACGTCCACGGCCCCGAAGGCGTGCGGTTCTACACCCGCTACAAGACCGCCACCACCCGCTGGCCCAACGACAGCCAGGTGCGCGCGGAATTCGCGATGCCGACCCATTCCTGAGGTGCTATCCGATGACGCGCAAGGCCGTTCCGACGCCTTTCCAAGGCGTCGGAACGGCCTTGCTCTCTGCTGCCACTTCAACCGGTTCCCGGCGCGGCGCAGGCTCGCCTCGCCGACGATCGCCAGCGCTCGACCACCAACCCCTGCCCGAAGGCCCGGCGCCGGTTCTCCATGAACCCGCGCCGGGCCCAGTAAGCGCTCACTGATAGCCATGCGTTCGGCGACATATCTTGATGTTTGGCTTGGGGGCAGGCTCGAAGCCTGGAGCTGCGGGCTGAGTTGCGGCGGGAAGCCGCGCGAAGTCCTCGCGCCAGGGAACCCAAAGCTCTGACCGTTGTGCCGGGACCTCACGTACTGTCCGGCAATATCACCCGACAGCCTGGAAATCCTATTTGGACTTCCTGCTGGCACGGTCTGCCGCGCGCATGTTCCCCCTCGGCCGGACCTTGGTGGCCGGGACTTGCGCGGCTATGGCCGAGATCATCAGGTCGACTGCGTTGTCGAACGAACTGCCCGCCATCCTGGGCAGTTCGTGCCGTACCGCGGCGATCGCGGGATAGGTCTCCGCGGGCAGGGCTTGGTAGGCATTCGTCCAGGCTTGCGCGTCCGCTTCGTACTTGTCCTTCGGCAGGGTCAGGGCGGCCACGTCCAGAGCCGCGTGGCCGAGGACCGTGTCGATGAAGGCGTGGTAGTGCTGGACCGCGGTGCGGGCATCGAATCCCGCCCGCAGGAGCAGGGAGACACCGGTTTCGACCGCGCGGAACTCGTTCTCGCGGCGGGTGACGCGGGATGCGACGAGCACGGCCACCCGGGGTTGGGCCTGGTAATTGTCGCGAATCCGGTGCGCCATCTCACGCAGCCCGGCCATCCAGTCGTCGCCGACCTGGAGGCCTTCCACAGCTCGGCCGACCAGGCGGTCCGCGATGGCGAGCAGAAGGTCGTCTGTGTTGTGGAAGTAGCGGTAGATCGCGCTGGGGTCGCAGCCGAGCGCGGCACCCAGGCGGCGGACGCTGAGGGCGTCGGGCCCGTGCTCGTGGCTGAGCCGCAGAGCGCAGTCGATGATCGTGTCGGTGGAGAGCAGCACGCCGCTGCGCGTGCGGCGCCGTCGTTGCCGTTCATGTGCAACTCGCTGCGTGCTCGCCATCAGGACCTCCGGTGCTGGCTCGTGCGGTACTCCAGTATTGGCGTCCCCGCAAAATTACGTCAACACCGTTGACTCGGTGGACCCACCAGCACTCCCGGCTGTCATCGCGTTCCGCGGCGGCGCCTCCGGCCGCGCCTGCCGGCAGCAAATCCGCATCGGCCCACCACCGCCTTATGACAACACCATTGACGTTATCTGTGCCCAGCTGTGTCATGGAGATCCACCGAGCACAGAAGGAGTGCTACCCGCATGGATCCCGTGCGATCCCTCCAAGACGCCAAGCCCGCCCCCTTCTGGCTGGACGACCCCGGACGACCGCAGGCCGCCTCCGCGCTGGTCTCCGACACCTGCTGCGACCTGCTGGTGGTGGGTGGCGGGTACAGCGGCCTGTGGACCGCGTTGCTCGCCAAGGAACGCGACCCCTCGCTGGACGTCGTGCTGATCGAGGGCCGGGAGTCCGGCTGGGCCGCCTCCGGGCGCAACGGCGGCTTCTGCGCGGCCAGCCTCACCCACGGCCTGGGCAACGGCCTGCGGCGCTGGCCGGGCGAGCTCGCCCGGCTGGAACGACTCGGGCGGGAGAACCTGCAGTCCATCGAGGACACCGTCCGGCGCTACGACATCGACTGCGACTGGGAACGCCCCGGCGAACTCGTCGTCGCGACCGAGCCGCACCAGGTCGACGAACTGCACGAGCTCCCCGGGATCGCCGCGCGTTACGGCAGCGAACTGATCGCCCTGGACGCCGAGGCGGTGCGCGCCGAGATCAACTCGCCGACCTTCCTCGGCGCGGTCTGGGACCGGGACGGCGTCGCGATGGCCAACCCGGCCCGCCTCGCCTGGGGACTCAAACAGGCGTGCCTGGACACCGGCGTGCGCCTCTTCGAGCACACCTCTGCCACCGACATCGCCGAGGACGGCGCCCAGGTCGTCGTCCGCACTCCCTACGGCAGCGTACGGGCGCGCCGGGTCGCGCTTGCCACCAACGCCTTCCCCTCCCCGCTCCGCCGCCACCGCCCCTACACCATCCCGGTGTACGACTACGCCCTGATGACCGAGCCCCTGGCCGACGACCGGCTCGCCTCGCTCGGCTGGCGCAACCGGCAGGGCTTTTCCGACAGCGGCAACCAGTTCCACTACGTGCGGCTCTCGGCGGACAACCGGATCCTGTGGGGCGGCTACGAAGCCGTCTACCACTACCGCGGCCGGGTACGCGCCGAGCACGACCAGCGCCCCGAGGTGTTCCGCATCCTGGCCGAGCACTTCTTCCAGACCTTCCCGCAGCTGGAAGGAGTTCGCTTCACCCACGCATGGGGAGGTGCGATCGACACCTGCGCCCGCTTCTCGGTCTTCTTCGACACCGCCTACCACGGCAAGGTCGCCTACGCGGCCGGCTACACCGGGCTCGGTGTCGGCGCGAGCCGCTTCGGCGCGCAGGTGATGCTGGACCTCCTCGCCGGCGAGCAGACCGAGCGCACCGCGTTGGAGATGGTCCGCCGCAAGCCGATGCCCTGGCCGCCGGAACCGATCCGCTCGGCCGGGGTCTCGCTGACCAAGTGGTCCATGGCGCGCGCCGACCGCAACGCCGGTCGCCGCAACCTCTGGCTCCAGACCCTCGACCGGCTCGGCCTCGGCTTCGGCAGCTGAGGATCCGCGACCCGAGGCCGCACAGCGTCACCCGCTGTGCGGCCTCGGCGTCGTCGGCGAGCTGCGCACGAAAGTCCACAGTGGTCATCGCGAGGTCGTGGAGCGAGCCGCGGGCCTTTCCGGTGGACGACTCGCTGAATCGGTCTCGCTACATGTGCGGCATCTTCTGGAAATGTATGGCAATCTTTCCATGTGAAGTTGTCGGAGTACGCGCGTAGGAACTCGGTGACCTACCGGACCGCTTGGAACCGGTACAGGGCCGGGAAGATCGAGGGCGCCTACACCGACGAGCACGGCTTCATCCACGTCCCCGAAGACATCGACGTTGACCTGAGCAGAGCAGCCATCTATGCACGGGTGTCAGACCCGCGTATACGAAAAGACCAGCTGCTCACGCAGGAACAGCGCGTGCAGGACTGGGCCGTGGCTAACGGCTACCAGGTCGTTGAATCGGTGCGCGAGGTCGGCTCTGGGGTGAACGACAAGCGCAAAGCCCTCACCGCGCTGCTCAAGCGGGACACGTGGGGAACGTTGATCGTGGAACACAAGGACCGGTTGACTCGGTTCGGGTTCCGCTGGTTTGAACTGTTCGTCACCGCCCAGGGCCGCCGGATCATCGTCGTGAATGAGGCCGCCGAAGGAACCGACGACCTCATTCACGACCTGGTAGCGATCATCTATTCGTTTTCCGCGCGCCTGTACGGTCAGCGGCGTTCGCAGCGTGCGCAGGAGCTGTCCCGCTTGGCCCGTGAACCGATGGATGTTGAGGAAATAGATGACGTCGGGACCGAGTCGTCATGAGCGGGACGGCATCGCGTGCGTTCCGTCTGCGCAGCAGCTCGCACCGGATCAAGGATGAGCGGGTAGCCGAGATCCTGCCGGTGTGGCAGGCCGGTCTTGGCCGCATGCAGGCTGAGGTTGCTCGCCTCATCTTCACCACCGGCGAGCTCCCTAAGTGGGTGGACGCCAAGGGCTGGGATGGTGGGCTGTCGCAACGCCAGTGGGACTCGGTTCGAGCTCAGTCCATTGCCCAGCACAAATCGTGGTTGGGCAACTGCGAACGCGTCTTCCGTCGGACCGTCGCTGCGTCCGCAATCACCGGTCAGGTGCGTAAGGACTTGTTCTATGTCAACAAGTCCCGCGCCTGGTATCTCCCGGTTGAGGGCGACGGCGTGGCGATCACCAGCAAACGCAGCATCCCCGCTGAGACCATGCGGCTCGCTCGCCGCATCATGAAGCACGTCCGCACCCGGGTTGGTCGGCCGGACATGCGTCGGCTGCGGACGATGGTGATGGATGGCAAGGTCGCCAAGGTCGAAACACCCAACGGTCATCACGGCGACTACTGGGTCCGCATCGCCACCCTCATCGCCGGTAAGCCCGTTGTGATCCCGTTGCACGCGCACCGCGCGTTCCTTGACCGGCTCGCGCAGCCGGGCGCGAAGCTGGCCAACCACTGCCAGGTGCATGTCAACACTGACGGCACGGTGGACTACCGGCTCGTCATCCACACACCCAAAAATCCAGCCCGTACCGGTGGACGTGAGGTAGGTATCGACTGGGGCATGTCCACCCTGTTCGCCACCAGCGACGGGCATCTGCACGGACGCGGATTCCTCGACCGGCTCCGCGCCTACGACGCGCGTCTGCAACCACTCATGGCCGCGTTGCAGCGCAACGGAATCAAACTCCGTGACTCGCGGCGCTATCGGGCGCTGGTGCAGGACGTTCGCGGGTTCATCACCAACGAAGTCAACCGCTGCCTTAACCGCATCATCGCAGACGACTCGATCGACACGCTCGTAATCGAAAAGCTGAATTTCCAGGGCATGGCCCGCGAAGGCCGCCTGTCCAAGCGCATGCGACGCCTGCTGTCCAACACCGGACGCGGCGCCGTCAACACCAAGCTTGCTTCCCTTGCGGAAGACCAAGGGGTCGCCACTGTTGAGGTCAACCCCGCGCACACCAGCCGGGAATGCACCGGCTGCGGCTACACCAGCAAGACCAACCGCACAACCCAAACCAAGTTCCGGTGCGGGTTCTGCGGTAAGACCGTTCACGCCGACATCGGTGGTGCCCGCACGGTACTGGGACGTTCCCAGAACAGCAGGCATTGGACCGACCGGAACCGTGGACAAATCCTGACCATGCTCGACGAGGAATTCCGGTCCCGGTGGGGCTTGGGGTTCGCCGACGTGGATCAGCGACGCAACACCAGGGGGTCACGAGTCGCCCCCACGTCGGCTACCCCAGCGACGCAAGCAAACGCGTTCCCACGCTCAGCGTGACTCTTCGAAACCAGCAGACGAGGAACGCGGCCCGGCTACGGGTAGCCGAGCCGCGTGGTGGACCCGCCGTCAGCTCAGGATGTCGTGGACCACCGCGCCTCCCGCCACGGTCAGCAGCACCCGGGCATCCGCCAGGGGTGCCTTGTCCGCGGTGACGAAGCCCGGGGCACAGATGTCCGTGTCGAGCAGGGCGAGGTCAGCGCGGCGACCGACCTCGACCGCGCCGCCGTGGGCATCGTGGTTGACGAAGGCGGACCCGGCCGTGAAGGCGTCGAGGGCATCGTCGAGGGTGAGCCGCTGGCTGGGCAGGAACGGGGCGTTGCCGCGGTTCTCCGGGTCGATCCGGGTGACCGCGACCTCCATCTGATCCAAGGGGTTCGCCGTCGTCACCGCCCAGTCGCTGCCCATCGCCAGCCGCGCCCCCGAGGCCAGCAGGTCCGCGAACGGGTACTGCATCGCCGCACGCTCCGGCCCCAGCACCGGGACGGTCAGCTCGTCCATCTGCGGTTCGCTCTGGGCCCAGTACGTCTGGCAGTTGGCGACGACGTCCAGCTCCGCGAAACGCCTGACGTCCTGCGGCTGCACCACTTGGATGTGGGCGATGTGGTGCCTGCGGTCGGACGGGCCGTTGGCCGTGCGAGCCGCTTCGACGGCATCCAGCGCGTTGCGCACGGCGTGGTCCCCGATGGCATGCATGTGGACCTGGAAGCCCGCCGCGTCCAGTTCGGTGAGAGCTGCGGCGAGCAACTCTGGGTCGATGAAGTTGATCCCGCGGTTGTCGGTGTGACCGCCGCAGCCGTCGCAGTAGGGCTCCAGCAGGGCGCCGGTGCGGTTCTCCAGCACCCCGTCGGTCATGATCTTGACGGTCCGCGGGTGGAAACCCGAACCCGGTCCGCCGCTCGGGGAAACGCCGGCCTTCGACCCGAGCTCACGGCGTGCCAGCAGCTCCGGGATCTGCTCCAGACCCTGGTGCCGCTCCCACCACAGCGCCCCGACCACACGGGCGGTCAACCGCCCGTCAGCGGCCAGCACCTGGTACGCCTCCTGGGTCTCGGGACTGACCCAGGCGTCCTGCCAGCCGGTGATCCCCAGCGAGTGCAGGTACGCCTGGGCGTCCAGGATGGCCGCCTCCCACTCGGCCCGGGTGGGCGCCGGTATGAGTTCGTCGTTCACGCGGTAGGCGGCTCCCTCGTGCAGGGTGCCGGTGGGCTCGCCGGTGGCGGGGTCCCGCTCGATCCGGCCGTCGGCGGGGTCGGCGGTGTCCCGGTCGATCCCGGCGACCTGCAGGGCCCGGGAGTTCACCCACGCCCCGTGGACGTCCCGGTTGAACAGGAAGACCGGCCGGTCCGGCACGATCGCGTCCAGGTCCTCCTTCCGCGGTGTGCCGCCGGGAAAGTGCTCCATCGACCAGCCGCCGCCGAGGATCCACGGTTCCGCGGGATGCGCCCGGGCGTACTCGGCGATCGCGTCGAGGTAGGCGTGGCGCCCGGTCAGGTCGTACAACCACAGCCGCCGACGCTCGCGTCCCGCGAACGGAGCGTGGACATGGCTGTCCTGGAAGCCAGGGACGACCAACCCGCCCCTGGCTGAGACGACCCGGGTGCGGCGGCCGGCCAGGTCGAGCACGTCGGATTCGTCGCCGATCGCGGCGATGATCCCGTCCCGGACCGCCACGGCACCGGCCCAACGGCCGGAGCCGAGCCTGATCCGGGCTCCGGTCAGGACGAGGTCTGCGTGGCGGTCGGTCGCCGTTGTCATCGTGGGAATTTCCTTCCGTGTTGGAGTTTTCAGTGCTGCGGTGGATCGACGCGTTCCGCGCCGGGGATGAAGTACGGCGACTTGCGCACGTACTTCTTCCACATGCCCATCGGGATTCCCAGCACGAGAATCACGACGGGCAGCAGGGTCAGGAACCGCCCGTTGGCGGCGTCGAAGGCGAAGCTGTCGGTGCTGGTCCAGTTCAAGTACGCGAGGTAGCCGCCGAGCCCGGCGAGCACGAGGCCCGACAACAGCGGAACGATGACCGCGGTGACGAGCATGCGCAGGTTGCCGAGGGCGCGGCGGAAGAAGAGCACGGCAGACGCGATTCCGGTGAGCGCGTAGTAGAACGAGACGAGGATGCCCACCGCGGTCACCGATCCGACGATGATCGTGTTGACCGTCCCGAGTCCCAGCGAGACGAAGGCGAGTACGCCCGAGATCAGCGTGATGACGGCGGTTCCGTGAGCCGGCGTCGCCCGCCTGGGGTGCAGCTTCGCCCAGACAGGTCCCAGCACCCCATCCCGTCCCATCGCCAGCGCCCCACGCGCCGCCCCGATGAGGACGGACTGGATGCAGGACACGATGCACAGGAACAGCACCCCGGTCGCCACGGCCGCGCCCACCGGCCCCGCGAGCTTGCCGCCGAGGTAGGGCAGCGCGGAGGCCCCGTGCTCCACGAGTTCTTCCGGCGTGGTCGCCTTCTGGAACGAGACGGAGGCGAACAGGAACAGCGCGAGCACGATCAGCAGCGTGGTGAAGCCGGCTCTGGACGAGGTGCGCCGGCCCACGGTCTCCTCCGTGACCGCGAAGGCGGCCTCCCAACCCCAGTACATGTAGACCGACAGCACCAAGCCCGTCGCCAGCACCGATGGCGAAGGGAAGACGGCCGGGGAGAACCAGGACCAGCTGAACTCCGCCTCCGCCCCGTCCAGTAGCGCCCAACCGCAGAAGAAGGCCACGGTGCCGGCCTCGACGACGACGAGCACCTTCTGGTATTTCGCGCAGATGTCGACACCGCACACCGCGAGCCACGCCAGACCGGCCAGCAACGCCACACCCGCGACGGTCGCCACGAGCTGGTACGAGCCGGGGCGCAGGGCCCCGACGCCGTCGACTCCGAAGGCGACCAGGGTCTGCAGGCCGTAGTCCCCGGCGAGCGGAGCCGCATAGGCGAGGAAGATGATGTTGGAGGCCATCAGCAGCCAGCCGATGAGGTATCCCCACCAGGGACCGAGCACCTTGCCGACCCACACGTACGCGGTACCGCAGTTGCGGTCGTACTCGTTGAGTTTGGCGAAGGCGAACGCGATACCGGCGATCGGCAGGAACGCGAGCAGGAACGCAGCCGGCAGCCCGGCGACGCCGATGGCCGCGCCGATGGTGCCGAGGCCGACGCCGATCGACACGACCGGGCTGACGTTCGACAGGGTGATGGCGATGCCATCGGCGACGCCGAGGATCTTGGGCAGGGCAATCGATTTCGGGGCGGCCGATTCCGGAGCGGTTGGGCCGCCAGGGTGCCTGGGCGAGGACGTGGACATCACGTGACTCCTGGCAGGTGTGGGGATGGCAACAGGCGTGTTGCGCGGTGCCCGACATCACACCTGACCCTGACATCCGCGTCAACGGTGTTGACATAAGACGCGAATCTTCCGCGACCGCCAGAAGCACCTGATGACAAAGAGGAGCGGCGCGGCGCAGACCGATCCGGAAGCCGTTGGCTGGGGCCAGAACTGCATCCGCAGGACTGCCGCGGAATCGATGAGACCTTCGGATGCATCGGAGGCTTCTCGACCGTCACATATCGGCCGCATCGACCGAAAATGCAAGCCCCGCTCGTCGGGTGGCCACAGCGCGCTCGACGCGCGGGGAGGTCGCCCGGCACCCGTGACGGCGGTGATCTTTGCCAGCGCGGCGGCCAGGTCGGGCTCGGACACCAGACCGAGTGCACCGGAGCACCAACTGATCCACTGTGGTCACGACGGAGGCGGAGCGCCCAACAGCCAGGGATTCGCGAAGATCGCGAGGAAGGAGGACGCCTCCGCCCAGCTGTGGGCGAGCTGCGGCGGCACGGAGACCAGTTCGCCGAAGGCGTTGAACACGACATCCGTCGACACACCGCCTGCATTGTGCGAGGCGAGGGTGCCGACGAGACGCTCGGAGGCGAGCAGGTTGTCCTCGTAGTAGGTGAAGGCGCGGGTGCGTCCCATCGCGTCGGTTAGGCCGTCGTCCTCGGCGCATCAGTGCCGACGGCGCCGTCCACTGTGGTCTCTTTGACCGTGCGGTCGGCGTTGCAGACGTGCGTGGTCCGCCGTTGGTGCTGCTGTCCGCACCGCATCGGCCACAACGGGCTCGACGACTTCGGTCAGACGAGAGACGTCGTCGTAGCCGAAGGTCGTGGTCACGCCGTCCGGGGCCGTCTTCGAGATTACCGTCTCGCTGCTCCTACGACCCGCGGTTCGCTCGCCGACTTCCCGCGTGTGTGGGGCCAACGCCGGCGGAACCGTCTCGCCGGATACCGGCCGATCACCGGACAAGCCGTCGCACTCATCGGCCGCTGGGCCGCCAGCGGGGTCAGCTCAGGCTCGACATGACGTGCTTGATGCGCGTGTAGTCCTCCAGGCCGTACATCGACAGGTCCTTGCCGTAGCCGGACTGCTTGAACCCGCCGTGCGGCATCTCCGCGACCACCGGGATGTGCGTGTTCTGCCAGACCGTGCCGAAGTCGAGTTCCAGGGCAGCACGCATCGCGCGGCCGTGGTCGGCTGTCCAGACCGAGGAGGCCAGGCCGTACCGGACGTCGTTGGCCTTGTCGAACGCGTCCTGCTCACCCGAGAACGACTGGACGGTGATCACCGGCCCGAACAGCTCCTCCTGCACGATCTCGTCCTCCTGCCGAACGCCGGAGACCACCGTGGGCGCGTAGAAGAACCCGCGATCCCCGACCCGTGAACCTCCGCAATGGACAGTTGCATAGCCGGGCAGCCGGTCCACGAACCCCGACACCTTCTCCAAGTGCGCGGCGTTGTTGAGCGGGCCGTACAGCACATCGGTGTCCTCCGGCGGCCCGGTCCGCGTGTTGCGTGCCTGTTCGGCCAGTGCCGCGACGAACTCGTCGTGCAGACCGTCCTGAACCAGCACCCGGGTCGCCGCGGTGCAGTCCTGACCGGCGTTGAAGAACCCGGCGGCCGCGATTCCTCCGGCCGCGGCAGCCACGTCGGCGTCATCGAAGACCAGCACCGGCGCTTTCCCGCCCAGTTCCAGGTGGAGGCGTTTGAGGTCTCGGGCCGCGGACCCGGCCACCTCCATGCCAGCCCGCACCGATCCGGTGATCGAGGCCATCGCCGGAACCGCGTGCTCGACGAGCCGGCGTCCGGTGTCCCGGTCGCCGGTGACCACGTTGAACACCCCGGCGGGCAGGTGTTCGGCGGCGATCTCGGCCAGCAGGAGCGTGCTGGCGGGTGTCGTCTCGGACGGTTTGAGGACGACGGTGTTTCCAGCGGCCAGCGCGGGGGCGATCTTCCAGATCGCCATCAGCAGCGGGTAGTTCCACGGGGTGACCTGTGCGCACACCCCGACGGGTTCGCGGCGTACGTACGAGGTGTGGCCGGCCATGTATTCGCCCGCGGCACGCCCTTCGAGCACTCGTGCGGCTCCGGCGAAGAAGCGGAGGTGGTCCAGGACCATGGTCATTTCTTCGGAGTGCATGACCGCCACGGGCTTGCCGGTGTTCTCGCACTCCACGCGGACGATCTCGTCCGCCCGCGCCTCGATGTCATCGGCGATGCGGTTCAACGCGATTTGACGCTGCGCGGGAGTGGTCCGCCGCCAGTCCCGGAATGCCTTGGCCGCGGCTGCCATCGCGTTGTCCACATCGATCGCGCCGGACAGCGCTTGTGCGACGTAGGGATCGCCGGTGCAAGGGTTGATCACGTCGAGGGTCCGGCCGTCCGCTGCTGGAACCCTGCGGCCGCCGATGAAGTTGTCGAGCGTTCGCCCACTGGACACGAGACACCTCTTCTACCTAGCAAGACAACTGAATCAGTTGACCAACATGCTCTCTTGCTATGGTTTCCATCGTCAAGTCGTGATCATACGAGTTTTTTCGTTGTACACTCGTCCGTGGCCTACGGAGTCGTCCCTCCAGCGGGACGCCCGTGCGAACGGTCGTCGCTGCGCAGGATTCACCTGAGCCAGCCCGCATCCACCAGAACGTGAGGTTGACCATGACCGCGACGGAGAGGCCCGCCGCACCGCAGAGCACGCCCACCCGCCCCCTCGGCGACCGGGCACGCGACCACCTGTGGCTGCACTTCGCGCAGCACGCCAGCTTCGCCGACAGCGACATCCCCGTGATCGTCCGCGGCGAGGGCACTCATGTGTACGACGACCGCGGGAAGCGGTACTTCGACGGGCTGGCGGGCCTGTTCGCCGTTCAGGTGGGCCACGGCCGGGAGGAGCTGGCCCAGGCCGCCGCCGAGCAGACCAGGCGGCTGGCCTACTTTCCCCTGTGGTCGCACGCCCATCCCAGCGCGGTCGAGCTCGCAGAACGCATCGCCGTGCAGGCTCCCGGCGACTTGAACCGGGTGTTCTTCACCAGCGGCGGGGGCGAAGCGGTGGAAACCGCGTGGAAACTCGCCAAGCAGTACTTCAAGAAGACCGGGAAACCCAACAAGCACAAGGTGATCAGCCGATCGCTGGCCTACCACGGCACCTCGCAGGGAGCACTGTCGATCACCGGGATCCCAGGCGCCAAGCAGGACTTCGAGCCGCTGGTGCCCAGTGCGATCAAGGTGCCCAACACCAACTTCTACCGCGCACCGGAGCACGCCGATGACTACCAGGCGTTCGGGCGGTGGGCCGCCGACCAGATCGCCGCGGCCATCGAGATGGAAGGCCCGGACACCGTCGCGGCGGTTTTCCTGGAGCCGCTGCAGAACACCGGCGGCTGCTTCCCACCGCCCCCGGGGTACTGGCAGCGGGTCCGCGAGATCTGCGACGCCTACGACGTCCTGCTGGTCTCCGACGAGGTGATCTGCGCGTTCGGGCGGCTCGGCTACGACTTCGGGGCCCAGCGCTACGGCTACCAGCCCGACATCATCACGGTCGCCAAGGGGCTGACGTCCGGCTACGCACCGCTGGGCGCGATGATCGCAGACGAGCGCCTGATGCAGCCTTTCCTGGCCGACGGCAGCAGCTTCGCCCACGGCTCCACCTACGGCGGCCACCCGGTGTCCTGCGCGGTCGCGATGGCCAACCTGGACATCGTGGAGTCGGAGGATCTTTACGGTCACGTGCGGGCGAACGAGCAGGCTTTCCGCGCCACGCTGGATAAACTGCTCGACCTGCCGATCGTCGGTGACGTGCGCGGGCAGGGCTACTTCTACGGGATCGAGCTGGTCAAGGACAAGGCCACCAAGGAGACCTTCAGCGCCGACGAGGCTGAGCGCGTCCTGCGCGGCTTCGTCTCGCCCGCACTGTTCGACAACGGGTTGTACTGCCGGTCCGACGACCGAGCCGAACCCGTCATTCAGCTGTGCCCGCCACTGATCTCCACGCAGCAGGACTTCGATGAAATGGAGCAGATCCTGCGCTCGGTGCTCACCGACGCCTGGACCAAGCTCTAAACGCGAGGAGCCTGCAATCGGCGACCGCTCACTCAAGCCGAAGTGCAGTGGTTGCACGTTCCCGCGGTGGAAGGACTTGCACGCCCGGCGCCGGCCAAGGCGAACTGGAACATCTCGTGGAGCTCCAGTGTCGGCGTGGCCGGCACCGGCAAGTCGTGAGTGTCGAGCTTGCAACCTGAACGATCAACGATGACGATACGTTGCTGTGACGCCAAAACCATTGACGGGGAGCAAGAGTTCTCCGGCAGCACGGCGAAAACGCCCGTCGTGGTGGACGATCTGTCGAAGCAGATCATCGAGCAACTGCAGCAGGACGGACGTCGCTCGTACGCCGCGATCGGCAAGGCGGTGGGACTGTCGGAAGCGGCCGTGCGCCAGCGGGTCCAACGCCTGCTGGACTCCGGCCTGATTCAGATCGTGGCGGTCACCGACCCGCTGCAACTCGGCTTCCTGTCGGCTCCGCCCCGATTGCTTGATCAAGTCACCGAACAGCTCGAGCCGCTCAACATACGACGACACGATCGACTGAGTGGCATCCTCCACGAGTACCAACGCGCAGCATGAACTGCACGGATGCGGTTTTCGGCAAGGGCACGGTCAGGTGATGTGGCGTTCCCCTTAGACCAGCCCGTGTTCGTGGGCGAAGACGACGATCTGCACTCGGTCGCGTAGACCCAGTTTTCGCAGGATGGCGCCGACGTGGGTCTTCACGGTGGACTCGCTGGCGAAGATGAGGCCGGCGATATCGGCGTTGAAGTGGCCCTTTGCGACGGCGAGGAATGCTTGCTGTTCTTTTTCGGTCAGGCTGCTGTAGGCCGCTGGCGCAGGTGCGCGGGTGCGGAATTGGCCGTCGAGCAGTGTGGAGAGGTCGTGCGGCGCGAGCACGGCGTTGCCGGTGTAGACGGTCCGAATCGCGTCACACAGCATCGCCGGGGTGGTGTCTTTGAGCAGGAATCCGCTGGCGCCGTAGCGAATCGCGGTCGCGGCCCGGTCGTCGAGGTTGAAGGTGGTCAGTACCAGCACTCGCAGCGGTCTGGTACGCCGGCTGGCGCGTTCAGGGGAAAACAGCTGCCGGGTCGCCTCGACCCCGTCCATCTCCGGCATCCGGATGTCCATCAGCACGACGTCCGGCTCGAGTTCCTCGACACGGTTGAGTGCCTCGAACCCGTCGCCCGCCTGCCCGGCGACCCGCAGTCCCGGCGCAGCGTCGATGATCACCGCGAGGCCGGCGCGGAAGAGCTCCTGGTCGTCGGACAGGAGCACTCGGATCTCGTCGGTGTCGCTCACGGGGACAGCGTACGTACGGGGACCCAGGCGGTTGCGGTGAAGGTGGCCGCAGGGACCTCGTCGTGGACGTTCTCGGGGATCTGGCGGCGTATGTCGAGTCGGCCGCCGACCGACTCCAGCCGTCGCCGCATCCCGGCGAGTCCGTGGCCACCGTGGCGGGTCTCGGTGTCGTTCTCGCCGGTGATGGTGTTGACGGTCTCGATCCGTAGTTCCTCCGCCCACCGCAGTCCGACGGCGATCGGCGTATCGCGGCTTCCGTGCCGCATCGCGTTGGTGAGCATCTCCTGCAACACCCGATAGGCGACCGTGGCCAGTTCGGGGGGCAGTGGCCGGGCGGTCCCGGTCTCGTCGAAGGTGATCTCGTGGCCGCTCGCGCGAGCCCTCTCGACCAAGTTGCGCAGCTCGCCCGGGACGGGGTCGGATGGTTTGGTCGAGGTGAGGACCTGGCGGACGTCCTGCAGAGAGGAGCGGGCCAGGTTTGCGATATTGGTCATCGAGAGCCGCAGTGCGGAGGTATCCGCGTTGTCGACGAATTGGGCGGATTCGGCCTGCGCCAGGATGACGGCTAGCGAGTGCCCGACCACGTCGTGCACGTCTCGGGCGAGCTGAGCCTGCTCCTCGCGCAGCCGCGCGATTTCCTTGGCCTGCTCGCTGTCGCGGTGCGCTCGCGCGGCGTCTTCCTCGGCTGCACGCTGGGACACCACAGACTGGGCCGCACGGTCGGAGAGGCGACGCAGCGCCAGCCCGGCCATCCAGGAGACACCGAAGAGGGCCGCAACGAAGACCCCGCCGTACCTGCCCACCGACACCGCCACCGGCACCGCGACCGCGGGAACCGACCCGATGCCCGCCACCATGGTCACGGTGCTGCCCCAGCGGGAAGTCCCGTACACCACCGCCGCCGCCAATGCCAGCTGCACCAACAGCACCGGGGCGCTCATGACGACCTGGTATCCGCCGATCAACCAGGCCAGGGCCAGGGCAACACCGGGCCACCGCCGACCGAGACCAACCGCCACCGCGGTGCCGGCGACGATGGGGACGATCGTGCCGCGATTAGGGAATATGTCGTAGTGGGCGCTGATCAGTGCCTCGACGGCCCCTGCGATCAGCACGACCAGCGCTGCCGCCCCCTCGGGGATCCAGACACGCCAGCCGGCACGGATGGCACTCACCTGACCTCCTGGACCCACATCCGGGCTTGGCCGTCGCGCGCACTCGTGTGGCTCGGGACCATCTCCTACGGCGCCTACCTCTGGGACTACCCGATAACTCTGTGGCTGCGCGCCTATCTCCCCGGCATCGGCGGCCTGCTCGCCATCGCACCGACGATCATCGTCGCGGCACTAAGCCGACGATATATCGAAAAGCCATTCGAACGACGGCGCGCACCCGCAGCGGCATCCCCACCCCCACCCCAGCGAAACCTCTGACTCGGCGTGTTCCCGCCCCGGGTGGAGCGGGAACACGCCACAACCACCCACAGCGATCGCCGACCAGAATCGCTGCCGATCCTCACGCCGTGCCACCGAAGGACGACCGGGCGAACGCATCGGAGCCCTGCCCGTCGCAGCCGCTGCCCAACCCCGTGATCGAGGTGTTGCGGCGATCAGTTGAATCTGCCCAGTACACATCGGCTGAGTTTTCCCGTTTCTGCAAGGACAATAGCGTTCGTACCAGCGTCGGTCGCACTGGTTCACGCCTTCAGCTTGATCGGCATCCCAGCCGCGGCCGGCGTGGTGAACTCGTGTTGACCACTGCGGCGCTGTCTTCCTGCAACAGCGGTATTTACCCGACTTCCCAAGCCCGGTCTACTTCACGATATGACGTCCAAAGAGGACGAATCGGGTTGGCGTTGACCGGGCAAGGCGGTTTCCGGCCCGAGCCGCGACGGAACCCTTGACGCATAGCCTTTCAGGCATACATAGTCGACGCATTCGTCGACTCCGGGCATTGCGCGGCAGGCGGCGCCGCCACCGATCCCGAATGCCTCCGGTAGGACTTCTGATGGACTTGCCCCGACTCCTCGACGGCCGACTCAAGCTTCGACACCTCGTCCTCATGGACGCTCTGAGCAAGCAGCGGAGCGTGGTGGGTGCGGCGGCCTCGCTGCACGTTACGCAACCGGTGGCGACCAGGAGTCTGCACGAACTCGAGGAGATCCTCGGGGTGCAGCTCTACGAGCGGGGCCCGCGGGGCGTGACGCCGACCGTGTACGGCGAGGCGTTCACCGAGCACGCCCGCGCTGTGCTCGCCCAACTCAACCAGGCCAGCCGCCACGTCGGCGAGCTTGCCGACGCAGCCCGGGGCACGGTGGTCGTCGGCACCCATCTGGCCGGATCGAACGTGCTGCTGCCAGCGGCGATCGCCAGGCTGAAAGCAGAACGGCCGCTGCTCACCGTCGTGGTGCGAGAGGGCACCCCGGAGAGCCTGCTGATCGAGCTCGAAGCCGGGCGGATCGACCTGATAATCGGGCGCCTGACCGCGCCGAGCAGCGAATCGGTGACCCGCACGCCGCTCTACCACGAGTCGGTCCAACTCGTCGTCCGCGCGGAGCACCCGCTCGCCGCCAAGCGCGAACTGGGCCTGGGTGAGCTGTTGGACTACCCGTGGATCCTGCCGGGAGTCGAGACGGCCCTGCGCCGCGAACTGGAGGAGTTCTTCACCAGGCACGGCGTGCCCCTGCCAGAGAACCGCGTCGAGTGCACCTCGTTCCTCACCGTGCGCCACCTGCTGCTCGAAACCGATGTCATCGCCGCCCTGCCGACGCTGATCCCGCGCGAGGACATGCGGCTGACCACCCTGCCGGTCACGCTGGAGCACGTCGGCCACAGCGTGGGGATCACCCTCTCGGCCGGACGGCGGCTGAGTCCGTCCGGCCTCGCGTTGGTGACGGAACTGCGCAGCGTGTCGGCGACCATGGCCGACAAGTAGGCCCCACCCCTGCGATTGCGTCGGCTAGGAAATCCCGAGGAATCGCTCGGCGTTCTGCCTGACGATCCGTTCCCGCGCCGCGTCGTCGAGGAACGCGCTCTTGCGCACGACGTCCCCCACCGGGCGCTCGCCCAGTGGGTACGGGTAGTCGCTGCCCACCATGACCCCGTCCGCGCCCAGCGTGTCGACCAGCAACCGCAGCGCGCGCTCGTCGAACACCACCGAATCGACGGAGAACCGGTCCAGGTAGTGCGTCGGCGGGAATTCCGACGTGCCGATGATGTCGTTGCGGCCGTGCCAGGCGTTCTCCATCCGGCCGAGCCAGAACGCGAAGGACCCGCCGCCGTGCGCGAAGCAGATCTTCAGGCTGTCGTCGATCCTGTCGAAGACGCCGCCGAGGATCAACGCGAGGATGGACAGGTGCGTCTCGGCGGGCATCGCCGTGAGCCATTGCGCCATCCAGCGGTCCAGCCGCGGCGAGCTGGCCATATCCCACGGGTGCACGAACACTGGAACGTTCAACGAGGCGCAGTGCTGCAGGAACGTGACGACGCCTTCGCTGTCCAGGTCGAGATCGCCGACGTGGTTGCCGATCTCGACGCCGCGGTGCCCGTTCGCCACGGAGCGTTCCAGTTCCCTGCAGGCCGCGTCGGTGTCCTGCAGGGGAACTTGGCAGAACGGGATGAGCCGGTCAGGCGCGGGCGCGACGATGTCCAGGGCCAGGTCGTTGAAGATGCGGGAGATCTTCGCGGCTTGCGCACCGGTGCGGCCGTAGTTGAAGAACGCCGGGGTCGGAGAGACCACTTGCGCCTGCACGCCGTCGGCGTCCATGTCGGCCAGCCTCCTCCCGGCATCCCAGCAGTCGGACTGGATCCGGCGGAACTCCTTGGTCCCCATCATGATCACCGCCTCGGACTCCGATTCGACCTTCAGCCAGGGCGCAACCGGGCCGGCTTCGGTCGTCAGATCCGGCCACCCGTTCGGGACGTAGTGGCTGTGCACATCGATGATGCCGTCCACGATCAGCCCTTACCCGGGTGCAGCGCGCCGCACTTCTGGCAGGTCCGCGCCGTCTCGTCAGCGTAGAACTCGGCGAACACCGGAGGCAGGTCCTCGACGATGTCCCGGACCTGCAACTCGATCTCGTGGAGCAACGAGTCGCATTCGAGGCAGTACCACTGGAAGCGTTCGAGCGTTCCTTCCTCCCGAACCCGTTCGATGACCAGTCCGATCGAGTCCGGGTCGGGCCGCTGCGGCGAGTGCGGGACGTTTCCAGGAAGCAGCCAGGTCTCGCCCTCCCGGATGTGCACCGTCTCCTTCCCGTCCTCGGTCATGACATCGACGTGCATGTCGCCCCTGACCTGGAAGAACCATTCCTCGTACGGGTCGAAGTGGTAATCCGTCCGCTGGTTCGGGCCGCCGACGATCTGAACGATGAAGTCGTTCCCGAGCGCCATCGTGCGGTTGTTCACCGGCGGCTTGAGCAGGTGTTCGTGCTCAGTGATCCACTCTTGGAAGTTGATGGTCCGCGGCAGTCTCGTCATAGCGATCTCTCCTCATCGAGCCTTTTTCAACCTGGTCAGCCCGCAGCCGCGAGCCGCAAAGCTGCACGTCGATGGGGTACCGCATGCGCCGCAGGCGCATACCCCACCTGTTCCGCTACCCGCACCGCCACGCAAATCGAGGTTGGAAAAACCTCATTGCTTCCGGCGTGCGATGGCCTGGATCTCGATCAGCAGGTGCGGGTGCGGCAATTGGTGCACGGCCACCGTCGTGCGGGTGGGGCCCTGCTCGTCGAAGTACTCGCCGTAAACCTCGTTGTATCCGCCGAAGTCGTTCATGGAGACCAGGAACGTGGTGATCTGTGCGATATCGGACAGATCCGCCCCGACGTCGCGCAGGATCTCGCGGACGTTCTCGATCACGGCTCTCGTCTGCTCGCGGATGTCCAGGTTGGTCGTGCCGAATTCGTCCACCTCGACGCCGGCGAACGTGTTGTCCGGTCGCCTGGAGCTCGTGCCGGAGACGAAGATCAGGTCTCCGACGACCTTCACGTGCGGAAAACGTCCCCGCGGTGTGGCACGTCCTTCGACAACGCGTGCGGTGTTCATGCTCGTCCCTTCACCGATACCGATCCGATTCCCGCAACCCGGCATTCCGCGAATCCCGCCGTGAGCGTTGCTGCCGCGGTCGCCGCCCCGGCGAGCACGACCTGCCCTGCCCTCAGCGGGATCCGGCGACGGCGGCACATGTCCAGCAAGGCATGCAACGCGCGGACAGGGTTCCCGAGAACGGCGGCGGTCGATCCGACCACCTCGGTGTTCCCCACCCGCAGTTTCACGGCGCGGTTCGACACGTCTTCGAGCGGACGCCAGGGCCCCACCGCATAAGCCGAGGCCGAGGTGTTGTCGGCGACCACGTCGGTGTAGGTGAACCGGAAATCCCGGTAGCGGGAATCGATGATCTCCAGTGCGGGGGCGAGCGCGTCCACACAGGACTCGATGTCCGTCGTCGGGTCGTCCACGTCGACGTCACGGCTCAGCCGGTAGGCGATCTCGGGCTCGATCTTCGGGTGAATGAAGCGGGAGAGGTCGACATCGGCACCGTCCGCGATGCGCATGGCATCGGTGAGCCTGCCCACGATCACGTCGGAGACGCCCATCTGAGCCATCTTGGCCTTGCTGGTGAAGCCGAGCTTCACTCCGACCGCTCGTTCACCTCGCACCTCCCGGCGGGCGATCAGCGCGGCCTGGATCGCGTAGGCCTCCTCGATGCCGAACTCGTGGTCGTCCGCGAGACTCGGCGTGTCCTGGCGGTTCGCCTCCGCGGCGTGCAGTCGATCGGCCAGTGCCTCGACCTGCTCGGTAGAGATCATTCGTTGCTCCCCACTGCTGCTGCGTCGCGCCGCGCGGCGAGATCGAGCGCGATGTCGACGATCATGTCCTCCTGGCCACCGACCATGTGTCGTCTGCCGACCTCGAGCAGGATCTCCCTGGCATCGAGCCCGTAGCGCCTGGCCGCCCGCTCTGCGTGCAGCAGGAAACTCGAATAAACACCGGCATATCCCAAGGTGAGCGTTTCGCGGTCCACCTGCACGGGTCGGTTCCGCAACGGCCGGATGATGTCGTCGGCTGCGTCCTGCAGCGCGAACAGATCGCAGCCGTGTTCCCAGCCCAGCAGGTCGGCGACCGCCACGAACGCCTCCGCCGGGCAGTTCCCGGCACCGGCCCCCTGCCCGGCCAGGGCGACGTCCACCCGGTAGGCGCCGTGTTCGACCGCGGTCACGCTGTTGGCGACCGAGAGGGAGAGGTTCTCGTGCGCGTGAATGCCGATTTCCGTGCGGTCATCGAGAATCTGGCGGTATGCGTCGATCCGCTCGGCGACGTCGGACATGGTCAGCCGCCCGCCGGAGTCGGTGACGTACACGCAATGCGCGCCGTAGGACTCCATCAGCGCCGCTTGCTCGGCGAGCTTGGCGGGCGAATTGAGGTGGCTCATCATCAGGAAGCCGGACACGTCCATGCCGTGTTCCCGCGCCCACGCGATGTGTTGCGCGCTGACGTCGGCCTCGGTGCAGTGCGTTGCCACCCGAACGCTGCGGACACCCAGCGCGTGCGCCCGGCGCAGGTGCTCGATGGTTCCGATTCCGGGCAGCAGCAAGGTGGTCAGCGTCGCGTTCTCGACGGCCTCTGCCGCCGCCTCGATCCACCGCTCGTCGGTGTGCGCACCGAATCCGTAGTTCGCACTCGATCCGCCGAGGCCGTCGCCGTGCGCCACCTCGATGGCCGCGACCCCGGCGGCGTCCAACGCGCGGACGACCTCCCGGACCTGGTCGACGGTGTACATGTGGCCCATGGCGTGCATCCCGTCGCGCAGGGTCACGTCTTGCACGTAGATCTTCACGCGCGCACCCATCCTCGGAGTTCGGCGATCCGCTCCGCGGTGCGAAGCGCAGCGGAGGTCATGATGTCGAGGTTCCCGGCGTAATCGGGCAGGTAGTGGCCGGCCCCGAGCACTTCGAGGAAGACCGAGACCTTGACCCCGGTGACCGTTCGCCCGAGGGCGGGGACGAAGGCGTCGATCGCGTCGAATTGCACTTCCTGCTTGAGCCGGTACCCGGGCACGTACTCCCGCACGGACTCGGCCATTCGTTGCACCGAGGCGGCGATCTCGTCCTCGTCGATGCCTGCATCGACTCCCTCGACGAGGCAGAACACCGTGTCGCGCATGACGATCGGCGGGTCGGCCGGGTTCAGCACGATGATGGCCTTGCCGACCTCCGCACCGCCGACCAGTCTGATGGCTTCGCTGGTCGTTTCAGTGAACTCATCGATGTTGGCGCGGGTGCCCGGTCCTGCCGACTTCGAGGAGATCGACGCGACGATCTCGCCGTAGGCGACCGGCGCGACCCTGGCGATCGCCGCGACGATCGGGATGGTGGCCTGGCCACCGCAGGTGACCATGTTGACGTCCGGGGCGTCCAGGTGCTCGTCGAGGTTCACCGGGGGCACCACGAACGGGCCGTGGGCGGCCGGGGTCAGGTCGACCATCAGCTTCCCGTGCTCGCGGGCGATCTCCGCGTTGCGCACATGCGCCTTGGCCGAGGTGGCGTCGAAGATCACCTTGATGTCGGCGAACTCTGGCAGTTCGACCAGTCCGTCGATGCCACGATGCGTGGTCGCGATCTTGAGGCGCCCGGCGCGGGCCAGTCCGTCCGACTTCGGATCGATCCCGGCCATCGCGCCCATGCGCAATTTCTCGGAAACCCGCATGACCTTGAACATCAGATCCGTTCCGATGTTGCCGGATCCGATGACGGCCACCGGGATGCTGCCAGCGTCGATGCTCATTCGCCTTCCTCTTCGATCACGGCCTCGACCTCGCCCAGCCCGTCCAGCTTCAGCCGGAACCGCCCCGGCTCGTCGATCGGCACCATGGGGCCGATCGCACCGGACATGACCACATCACCCGCGCGCAACGGCTGTTCTCGCCGGACCAGCTCGCGGGCCAGCCATGCCACGGCCACAACCGGCGAACCGAGGCAGGCGTGTCCAGCACCGAACGAGACCGGCTCCCCTTCGCGCTCAAGCGTCATGCCCACCTGCGACAGGTCCTTGCCCAGCAACGGAAAGGGCGTGGTTCCGAGCACGACGGCTCCGCTCGACGCGTTGTCGGCCACGGTGTCGGTGATGGTCAGATCCCAGTTCGCGATCCGCGAGTCCACGATCTCGATCGCGGGAAGCACGAATTCGGTTGCCCGCAACACGTCCGCGACGGTCGCGCCGGGAAAATCGATTCCCCGGCCGAGGACGAAGGCGATCTCCCCCTCCGCTCGTGGTTGGAGGAAACGACTTCTCGGCAGCGGCTGCGCGTGGGCGAACACCATGTCGTCGAGCAGCACGCCGAAGTCCGGCTGGAACACGCCGAACTGCTGCTGCACGGCCGCGGCCGTGAGACCGATCTTGGCCCCTACCACCCGGGCACCGGCGTCGACCTTGGCATCGACCACCCGGCGCTGCACCTGGTAAGCGGCGTCGACATCGGTGTCGCCGACCAGGTCGCGGACCGGCGAACACGGGGTCCGGGTTTCGGCCGCGGCGATCAACCGCGTTGCGGCCGCGTCGATCCGTTTGTCGGTCGCGGCATGGAGAACTGTCATAGCTGCACGCACACATTCGTCGGTTCGGTGTAGAAGTGGAGGGAGGATTCGCCACCTTCGCGGCCGATGCCGGAAAGGCCGACACCGCCGAAGGGCGACCGGAGATCGCGCAGGAACCAGGTGTTGACCCAGGACATGCCGACGTTCATCCGTTGCGCGACCCGATGTCCACGGCGCAGGTCGTTCGTCCACACCGAAGCCGCGAGACCGTAATCGGTGTCGTTGGCCAGCGCGATCGCTTCCTCCTCGGTGCTGAAGGGAATCAGCGCGGCCACCGGCCCGAAGATCTCCTCCCGCACGGGACGATGGGCATTGGTCAGCCCGGTCCAGATGGTCGGCTCGATCCACGATCCCCCACCGAGTTCGGTGCCGAGCGCGGGCACCCCTCCGCCGGTGAGCACGGTGGCGCCGTCCTGTTCGGCCAGTGCGAAGTAGTCGAGCACCTTCTTGCGGTGCGCCTGCGAGATCAACGGGCCGGTGGTGGTCTGCGGGTCCTCCGGCGGCCCCAGCCGCAGCCCTCGGGCGCGCTCGACCAGTCCGGCCGCGATGTCGTCGAAAACGCCTCGCTGGACGTAGACCCGTTCGGTGCACAGGCAAACCTGACCGGTGTTGGTGAACACCGACTTGGTCAACCCGGTCAACGCCTCGTCGAGATCGACGTCGTCGAACACGATCGCGGCGTTCTTCCCGCCGAGTTCGAAGGACACCGGACGCACCCGTGGCGCAACCGTCTTCATCACGTGCGAACCGGTAGCCGATGATCCGGTGAAGGTCACGCCGTCGATGCCGGGGTGCGTGACGAGGTGCTCGCCGGCGGAGTCCTGGCCGAAGCCGTGCACCACGTTGTAGACGCCCGGCGGCAGTCCGACCTCGGCGAGGACCTCGGCCAGCAGCGTCGCCGTGGCAGGGGTCTCCTCGCTCGGCTTGACCACGACCGCGTTGCCGCACGCCAGCGCCGGCGCGACCTTCCAGGTCAGCAGCAGCAGCGGCAAGTTCCACGGCACGATCACCGCAACCACGCCCAGCGGCTTGCGCACCGCGTAGTTGAGCGCCTGCCTGCCGCCCGCCAGATCGGTGAGGAAGGATTCCAGTCCCGCCGCGGCCACCACGTCGGCGAAGGTCCGGAAGTTGGTCAACGCGCGTGCGACGTCCAGTTCTCGCGCCTGCGTGACGGGCTTGCCGGTGTCGGCGACTTCCGCGGCGACGAACTCCTCGAACCGTTCCTCGATCCGGTCGGCGGCGCGGCGCAGCAGCGCGGCCCGCTCGCGCACCGCGGTGTCCGCCCAACCGTTGGCCAGGGCCCTGCGAGCGGCCTGGACCGCGCGATCGACGAGCGCGGCATCCGCCTCGTGCACGCGGGCGATCAGCCGCCCCGTCGCCGGATCGACCTGCTCGAAGCCCCGATCGGTGTCGGGTTCGACGAACTGCCCGTCGACGAAGTTGCGCGTCCAGAGCCCGTGCTGTGCCGTCATGCGTTCCAATCTGACCGCCGCGCCGATAGCGATCAAATGCGCTTTTCAGCGCGAGCCATACCCAGTCCGCATAGCCGGAAGTCAAGCCGCCACGGCAGCCCCCGGGAGCTCCGACAACATCGTCGCGACCTGCAGCTATGCATCCACCACATGGCCCCGGACGAGATCGGCATTCGCTTCCGCCAGATCCTCAGCACATCCTCGACGCAACCCGGCGACGCCCCCTGATCCCGGCTCGTCACCACGGAGGTTCCTGGAGATGTGTTCGGCAACACCAGATCCCGGCCGCTCGACATCGCGGAGCGGCTCAGTGCGGAAGGTCGCCTGGGCATCGGCGATCGGCAGCACCATCGAGTGGTACGACTTCTTCCTCTACGGCACCGCGGCCGCGCTCGTGTTCGACAGCCAGTTCTTCCCCGGGCTGGATCCCGCAGTGGGCACCATCGCCGCGTTCGGCACGCTCGCCGCGGGATTCCTGGCTCGCCCGTTGGGTGGCGTGATCTTCGGCCACTTCGGAGACCGCGCAGGCAGGCGCAACACGCTGATCGTGTCCCTGCTGCTCATGGGCCTGGCCACCACGCTGGTCGGAGCGTTGCCCACCTACGCCGACGTCGGCATCTGGGCTCCGGTCCTCCTGGTGCTCCTGCGACTGCTCCAGGGGATCGGCCTCGGCGGCGAATGGGGCGGAGCCATCGTGCTCACGCTCGAACACGCCCCCGAGGACAAGAAGGGTTTCTACGGCTCGTTCCCGCAACTGGGCACCCCGGCCGGGCTCATCCTCGCCAACGGCGCGTTCCTCGGCTGCCTCGCAGTCGTCGGGAAGGAGGAATTCGTCCAATGGGGATGGCGCATCGTCTTCCTGATCAGCATCGCGCTCGTGGCCGTCGGTCTCTACCTCCGCGTGCACGTCCAGGAGAGTCCGGAGTACGTGCGGACCGCGCAGCGCAAGCAGGTCGACCGGGCACCGGCAGCGGTCGTCTTCTCCCGGCACTGGAAGCCGCTCATCCACGCGACCCTCGTCATCGTCGGCAACAGCACCGCTGCGTACATCTTCATGGTCTACGTGCTGTCGTACGGCACGACTGTGCAGAACCTGAGCCGGCCGTTCGTGCTTGGGTGCGTGATCCTCGGCTCGGCCGCGTGGCTGGTGTCCGTGCCGATCTGGGCGCGCCTCGGTGACAGGTTCGGCCTGCGGGCCGTGTTCGTGCACGGATCGGTCATCCGCCTCGTCTGGTGCCTGGCCTTCTTCCCCATCATCAACACCGGGAACGAGCCGGTCATCCTGCTGTTCATGGTGTCGATGGGGCTCGTCCTGTCCGTGACCAACGCACCCATCGGCACGTTGACCGCGGGGTTCTTCCCCGTGGAAGTCAGATATTCCGGTGCCTCGATCAGCTATCAGATCGGTGCGCTGCTCGGCGGCGGCATCACGCCGTTGGTGGCCTCCGCGCTGTTCGCGACGACGCAATCGTCGTGGTCGGTGACGGCCTACCTCCTGGCGATCTCCGTGGTGAGCCTCGCGGCGTCGAGCGCGATTCCGCGCCGGGATGCCGCACCCGTCCACGAAGCGAGCGCTCCGACCGAGGTGCACTGAACCACGTCGTCGAACAACCGTTTTGGAAAGAGAGAAGATGGAACTCGTCATCCTGGGCAGCTCCGGCGGACCGCAGCCGAACCGCGAACGATCCGCTCCCGCGACGGCGATCGTGCGCGGCGACGACATCCACGTGATCGACTGCGGAAACGGCGTCGCGCGGCAGCTGGTGGCGGCGGGCCTCCGCCTGCGGAACCTTCGATCCGTGCTCGTGACGCACCACCACGTCGATCACAACGCCGATCTCGGGGCCCTGCTCCACCTGGCGTGGACCGCGGGCCTGGTCAGCCCCGTGGACGTGTGCGGACCGCCGCCGCTGGCGCGAATGATCGAACTGATCCTGGAGGCCGGCAGGCCCGACATCGAGCATCGCGAGCTACTCGGCAGGCCGAAGCTCGCCGGGCTGTTGCGCCTCCGCGAAGTGGCGGAACCCGGGGTCGTCATCACCACGCCGGCGATGACCATCACCGCCGGCACGGCGCTGCATCCGCCGATGCCCGCCTTCGCCTACCGGGTCGACGCCGACGACTCCTCGGTGGTCGTGTCCGGCGACACCGCTGCCTCCGAGCAGGTCGCCGAACTCGCCAGGGGCGCCGACGTCCTCGTGCACGAGGTGTACTCGCCGAACCACCTCGACCGGCTGCTCGCGGGCACGAACGCCGGGGTCGCCGAGTTGCAGCGGCACTTCGCCCGCGCGCACACCGACGCCGAAAGCGCCGGGAAGATCGCGAAGCAGGCGGGCGTGCGCACCCTCGTCCTCTGGCACCTCATCCCGTACGACCTCGACGAGGACGAATGGATCAGGCAGGCGAGCCGCCACTTCGACGGCGAGATCATCGTCGCCCGGGACCTGATGCGGATTCCCGTCCAGTAGGGCGCCACAGCCGACGCTGGTGCGGGCTCCTGCCAACCTTCGGGGATTTGGCAGGAGTCCGTGGCGGGTCCGGGTTTCACTGCTGCGGCGCCGCCCGGACCAGCACCGTGCCGTGCGCTGGAACGTCAGCCGAGATCTCTCCGTTCCTCGTGGAGTCCGCGTGCTTCCACAACTGGGCCACCACTGCGCGGACTTCCCGCGCCACTCTTTCCTCTTTCGACTGCGATAGGCAGGGCGATGTTGATCAGGCGGCGCGGACCCGGACGGGCACACTGCTCCAGCCCTTGAGCGTGTTGTTCAGCTTGGGAATCGGGGCGCCGGCCGGTTCGAGTCCTTCGATGCGCTGGGCGAGCGCGGTGAGCACGAGTTCGACTTCCAGCCGGGCGATGGGCTGGCCGACGCATTGGTGGATGCCCATGCCGAAGGCGACATGTCCGGCCGCTTTGCGGGTGACGTCCATCCGGTCGGCGCTCGGCCCCCACTTGCGCGGGTCGCGGTTCGCCGCACCCAGGAACAACAGGACCTTTTCCCCTTCGGGTATGCGGATGCCCGACACCTCGACCTCGCGGGTCGTGGTGCGGAAGAAGGTTTGAACCGGGGACTCGTAACGCAGTGCCTCGTCGAAGGCGAAGCGCGCCAGCGCCGGCTTCTCGCGCAACCGAGCCCATTGACCGGGGTTGGCCGCAAGCGCCTGCACGGTGTTGCCGATGCCGTAGACGGTGGTGTCGACACCGGCGGACAACAGGGATCGCACGAGCATGGGTGCCTGCTCGGCGGAAATCTCGCCGCGGTCGGCGGCATCCCACAGACGCGCTCCAAGGCCACCTGGAGCAAGCGCATCTCGCTGGCAGCTGGCCCAGATCCATTCCTGAACGGGTGCAGCCTTGGCCAGAGCCTGTTCGAGGAGATCGTTGCGGGGGCCGAAGGCGTTGAACGCCAGCCCGCCGTAGGGCAACAGGTGCTCCCGGCCCTCGGCCGGCAGCCCGACCGCGTCCGGGAAGACCTTGAGCGGATAGCGCTCAGCGAGATCCGTGACAGCGTCGAAGTGCCCCCGGGCGACCAATTCGTCGGCGAGCGCCTCGGCTTCGGCTCGGAACGTGTCGCGGAAACCGCGCACGGTGCTCGCAGAAATCACTTTGCCCATGGTCTGGCGTGCGACGGTGTGATCGGGCGGGTCGGCTTCGAGCAGCAGGCTGGGCACCCGCCAGGGCTTCTCCGCGTGGAAATCGCTGAGCCCGGCACCGCGGCTGGAGCAGAAGGTCTCGTGGTCGGTCAGTGCGGAATAGACCTCGTGATGGCGGGCCATCGCCCACACCCGGTAGCGGTCGAGATAAACCACGGGGCCGGCGTCACGCAGGCGCTCGTGCATCGGGTACGGATCGCCGAGATTGCGCGCTGAGAAAGGATCGACGTCGAGGACGGCGACGGCGCTGTTCGGGACGGTGGTGGACATCGGTGTCTCCGTCGGTCAGAGGTCGAGGACTAGACGCGGGGAGCACGACCGGGACACGCAGATCATCATGGTGTCCGCTGCCGCCTTCTCCTCGTCGGTGAGCACGGAATCGCGGTGGTCCGGTATCCCGTCGAGCACGGTGGTCTCGCAGGTGCCGCAGGTGCCCTCCTGACAGGACGAGAGCACGGTGACGCCGGACTCCTCGACGACCTCAAGAATGGATCGGTCGGCAGGAACGTTCAGGACTGCGCCGGTCTGGGTGAGCTCGACTTCGAAGGCTTCCCGCGGACCGTCGGTCGCGCCGGCTTTCGGGGTGAATCGCTCGACGCGCAAGGCACCGGCGGGCCAGCTGGTGCAATGCTGCTCGACGGCCGCCAACAAGGCCTCCGGCCCACAGCAGTAGATCGCGGTGCCGGCGGCGTCCTGTCCCGGATCGGCGAGCAGACTCGGTAGGTCGAGCAGTCCGCGTTCATCTTGCGGGTGGACCTCGACGTGGCCGGGATACCGGGTTTCGAGGTCGTTTCGGAATGCCATCGAATTCCGCGTCCGTCCACCGTAGACCAGGCGCCAGTCCCGCCCCGCCGCCGCGACCTCGGCGATCATCGGCAGGATCGGTGTGATGCCGATGCCGCCGGCGATGAACAAGTAGCGCTTGGCGTCCACGAGAGGGAAGTTGTTGCGGGGCCCGCGGACGTGGACCAGTCGCCCCTCGGACAGCTCGTCGTGGACGTGCTGCGAGCCTCCCCGTCCGGCTTCCTCCCGGAGGACGGCGACCTGCAGGGTGGACAGATCCCGCGGGTCCCCGCACAGCGAGTACTGGCGGATCAGGTCCTCGGTGAGCACGAGGTCCACATGCGCGCCCGGTTCCCAGGAGGGCAACGACTTCCCGTCGGGATGGCACAGGGTGAGCCGGACGACGCCGTCGGCGATGGTTTCCCTTCGTTCGAGCACGAGGTCCAGTTCGTGCTCGTCATGTGGGGTGGTCTTCATCGGATGTTCTCTTCCTGATCTCCCGCTGGAACCAGGACCGGTTCACCTGCGGGAAGTTCTGGTCCGGGTTCGGCAGGGTGGTGCCCGGCGGGGTGTGCCAGCAGCCATTCCCAGAGCTGCACCGGGTCCTCGAACTCGCGCTCGGCGGCGCAGTGGCAGACGGCACGCAACCGATCAGTGCCCAGCACCCAGTGGATGCGGTATACGCGGTCGCCGGAGAGCATGGTTCGGTTGGCGGGGATCTGGCTCATGAGATCGCGGCAGACGTGGGCTGCTGCGCGAGCTGGCGCTGGAGCAAACGACGCGCCGCAAGCCCACCGGTGTCGATGTTGATCGACAACTCCTGGTAGCCCGCGGGTTCCGCCGAGACGACCCCCTCCAGCACGTTGAGGGCCTCCACATCCTGCAGCACGACGGTGCGGTTGTTCTCGGCGAGGAACTTCGAGACCTCCTCATCGCCGAGTGCGAAGTCCCGGGCCACCGACCAGAAATCGTGCGTGGAGTGCTCGGTCTCCGGCGTGATCGCGTAGACCACCTCGACGTGGAAAGCATCGGGGTCGCTCCCGTCGGGATTCGGAACGGACCCCACCGGCGCGATCCGGCTGTGCAGCTTGTACAGGCACGGTGGGGTGTACTCGATGTCCTGCCAGCGCGAGATGCGGCCCTGCAAACCAGTGGACTTGGCGTAGAAGGGCGGGCATTCGGCGTCGTCCATGTGCCGGGAGACGTAGACGATGCCGGCGTCGTCGTCGACCTCAGTGGTGATCGGCGTCTCGGCGACCTCCGGCGTGCCGATGTATCCGCCGTGCAGGTAGGTCTCGTGGGAGAGGTCGAGCAGGTTGTCCACCAAGAGGGAGAACCGAGCCTGCAGCGGTTCCATCCCGGCCACGGTGGTGTATGCCGGCGAGGCCAAATACGGCGCCCGCGGAATGCTCGACACATCGGCCTTCGCCGCATCCCCGATGAACACCCACACGAACGAGTCCTGTTCGACGAGCGGGTACGGCAGCAGCCGAGCGGTCCGCGGAATCCGGCTCTGCCCGGGCACGAAGACGCATTTGCCGTCGGCTCCGTAGGTGAATCCGTGATAGCCGCAGACCACCTGGTCGTCCACGAGCCGGGACGGTGCCTGCGACAAGGGGAATCGACGATGCACGCACCGATCGGGCACAGCGGTCACCTGTCCACTCCTGGTGCGCCAGAACAGGATCGGTTCGCCGCAAATGGTGCGGGAGAACAAATCCTGACCGATCTCAGAGCTGTAGGCGGCTACGTACCACTGATTCCGCGGAATGCTCGACATGATCAGCTCCTCTTCGAAGGGGAATCTCAGTTCGTGCTCTGCGCACTGGTCGCGGGCGCGGGCTTGGGTTCGGCCGCAACAGCCGGGCGGAGCAGCAGGAGGAGAACGGCGGTGGCGGCGAAAACCACACCGACGGTCAGGTACAGGCTCTGCGGCGTCCAACCGACGTCGAGCAACGCTCCGGCGACCGCAGGCGCGGCGATGGCACCGATACGACCGATCCCGATCGCGGTGCCCACTCCGGTAGCACGGATGCCGGAGTCGTAGATGATGGGCGTGAGGGCGTAAAGACCGGCGACGCAGCCGTTGACCGCCACACCGATAGCGGCACCGAGGACCAACGCGGCGGCAAGAGACGACGTGGCCGCGATGAACACATCCAGCATGACCGCTGTCGACAGCACGTAGGCGATCAACACCGAGCGCAATGCGAAGCGCGCGGCCAGCAACCCGAGCAACGTGGCACCGAAGATTCCGCCGAGGTTGAGCAGGGTGCCTCCCGTGACGCCCTGCGCGGTGGACAGCCCGGCCTTGGTCAGCAACGTCGGCGTCCAGCTGGTGACGAAGTAGAACCCTGCCATGACCAGGAAGAACGCCGCCCACAACAGAAAGCTGGCGCGTCGCAGATCGGGCGACAGCAGCTTCCGGAACCCGGCACCGACACCGGCCTGAACAACGGGCGCCGCCGGCAGGTGGTCGAGCGTCGGCAGGCCGAGCTTGCGGGTCAACCGGTTGACCTTGTCAAGTGCACGTGCGGGACGGCGGGCGAGCAGGAAGTCCAGCGACTCCGGCAACAAGGCGAACACCACCGGAATCCCGGCAGCCGTGGCCACTCCCCCGAACAGGAACACCGCTCGCCAGCCGAATTCGGCCAGCAGCACGACCGAAACGAGACCTCCCAACGTCGCGCCGAGCGCATAGCCCGTCGAGTTCAGGCTGACCACCAGTCCGCGCCAGCGACGGGACGCGTATTCGCTGGCGATGACGTTGCTGCTGGCCAGGATTCCACCGATCCCGACGCCGGTTGCGATCCGCAGCGCACCGAGCTGGGTCGCCGACTGGCTCACCGAGGACAGCAGCAAGCCGGCGCTCGCAATCGCCAGGCACAGCAGGATCATCGGGCGTCGGCCAATGCGGTCGGCCCAGGGCGCGAGCAACATCGATCCGGCGGCCATGCCGACCAGTCCTGCCGACAGCAGCAAACCCAACTGGGCGCCGCTGAGATCCCACTCGGCCATGACGGACTTGCCCGTGAAGGACATGACGAGCACATCGAACCCGTCGAGCATGTTGAGCAGCACGCAGACCGAAACGGCCGCCCACTGGAAGCGGTTCATCGGGCCTTCGTCGAGGCTTTTCCGCAGGGAGCCGGTCATCGGATCGGACTCCGGAAGCCGTGCAGAGGCAAAAGTCGCATGGCAGCACTCCGTTGTTGACTGCGTCGTGGTCGTCGACTCCCGCCGCACCGGTCGGGCGCGGAGACCTGGTAGTCGCTCATGGACTTGCGATCCGGTACCGGAAAGCATCTTCGGGAGCAGCGCCCGAACCAACGCTCTTTCCATAAGATGAAAAACCGAATGTGAGCTGGACCGCGTCCCTGCGACAACGGCAGAAGGCTTGCTTGCCCGAGCGTGGTCGACTCCTACGCGGCTGCTCCAGGACCGATCAAACCTGGTGATCGGGTATGCACTGCCTGGTCACGGGGTGCCCGGCGGCGCTCTACCCCTGGTACCGTCCACTGGAACCTGCGCTAGCGGATTTTCACCGGGCTACCTCGCTGGCTTGTCCTTGCAGCTCAACCCGGTCGCGGCCGAAGGTGTTCGTGTCATCTGATGGAGGACGAGTGACATGGCACGTCGAGGTCGCCCCACCGGCTCCACCGGCCCGGTCGTGGGCCGTGCCCTGCGGCTGCTGGATGCGTTCAGCGCGCAGCGTCCTGAGCTGTCCCTCAGCGAGATCGCTCGGCGGGCGGAGGTGCCGGTGGCCACCGCGCACCGGCTCATGCACGAGCTCTGCGGGTGGGGTGCCGTCGAACGCGGCGAGGACGGGCTGTACCGCATCGGGCTGCGGCTGTGGGAGCTCGGCTCGCTCGCCCCGCGTGGTCAGGGCCTGCGCGAACTCGCACTGCCCTTTCTTGAAGATCTTTCACAAATCTCGCGGGAGAACGTACAGCTGGCCATCAGGGAGGGCAGCGAGGTCATCTTCATCGAGCGGATCGCGGGCTCCGGCGCGGTGCCCGTGCTGACCCGGGTGGGCGGACGGTTCGCACTCACCGCGACCGGTGTCGGCTTGGTCCTGCTCGCGCACGCCCCCGCAGACGTGCAGGACGAGGTCATCAACGGGTCGATCGAGCGCTACACCAGCCACACGGTCACCGACCCCGCCGAGTTGCGCCGGATGCTCGCCGACGTTCGGACGAATGGATTCTCCATCAGTGACGGGCAAATTTCACTCGACACATTGTCGGTCGGTGCCCCCATCTACGGCGGACACGAGCAGGTGGTCGCCGCGGTGTCCCTGGTCGTCCGCAACGGCGGCACGTCACCGCACGCCCTGGTCCCGCTAGTGCGTACGAGTGCTCGCGCGATCTCCCGGGCGCTGAGCAGCCCGGCCTGAAACCGGCAGTGCAACGACGCATTCCAACACGACCACCGGAGAGCTCGTCCAAAATGGCCGCTGATCGGCAGATCAGCCGCCGAACTCCTCCGGCATGACTCCGTCCGCGCCCTGGTGCTGCGCTTGGCCGGACTGCGCATCCTGCCGAAGGGTGTCCCGTCGGGAGGCATGTGGGTTCAACCGGTGAGGAACTGGGGGCATCGGTACGGCCCCACCGTGCGGTTGGGGCCGACGAGGGTGACCTGGACTTCGTCGGGACGGGTCCCGTGCAGGAGGGATTCGGCACGGGCCAGGGTGCAGACCACTTGCCCGGTGAAAATTCCCGGGGAGGTTTCGACTGGCGTGTCGGGCAGTTCGACGGTGACCTGGCCTCGGTCGGAGGTCGCGTGGAGTTTCTGGTCGTCCCGCAAGAGGGTCGACAGCCCACTGTGCAGCTCGGTCTCGTTGGGGCCGCCAAGGAGCAGTTTGATGGCCACCTGGAGATCGTTGATCTCCACACCTGGGCGCGCTACGCCGCGCAGCCCGGAGTCGGAGGCGAAGTACACGCGCATGCCCTGGGGAAGGCCGGTGGCCGGTTCGCCGGCACCGAGTACGTCGGTGGGCTGGACGCCACAGCCGGCGAGTGCTGCGACGAGGGAGGCGACGGCAACCAGGACTGCGCGACTGCGGATCACGGTGTTCCTTCCACGTGGCGGGGCAGGCGCAGGGTGAACACGGCGCCGCCTTCGAGACGGTTGTCAGCGTGGATCGTTCCGCCGTGGAGGCGGGCGTTCTCCTGGGCGATGGCCATGCCCAGGCCGCTGCCTTCGGATCGGGTGCGTGCGGTGTCGGCTTTGTAGAAGCGGTCGAACACGTGCCGGATGACCTCCGGGTCGAGCCCCGGTCCGTGGTCGGTGACCTCGATGGTGATCTCCGCGTCGGATGCGCGCAGCGTGACGGTGACGGGGGGCGCACCGTGGCGCAGGGCGTTGCCGACCAGGTTGGCCACGATCACGTCCAGGCGACGGCGGTCGAGCAGGGCGCGGACGCTCTCGTCGGGTAGGTCGGTGTGGACGTCGTCATGCCAGCCGCGGACGGTGAGGGTGGCACGGATGGTGTCGCCGACGTCGATCTCATTGCGGTTGGGGTGGATGGCTTTGGCGTCGAACCGGGAGATTTCGATGAGGTCGTCGACGAGTCGTGCCAGCTTGGCGGTTTCCGCGCTGACGGTGCGCATCGCCGTCGCGCTGTCCGGCGGGAGCTGGTCGGCTTCTTCGTCGAGCACGGTGGACACGATGGTCATCGCGGTGAGTGGCGTGCGCAGCTCGTGGGAGACGTCCGCGGCGAACCTGCGTGCCATGGCCTCCTGCTCGCGTAGGTCGGTGACGCTGGTCTGCAGGGCTTGGGCGGTGGCGTTGAAGGTGTGCGCCAGGTCGGCCAGTTCGTCGCGGCCGGTCGGCTGGGCTCGGGCACCGAGTTCTCCGGCGGCGAGCCTGCGGGTGGCGTCGCCCAGGTTCCGCACCGGGCGCAGGACGGTGCGTGCGGCAAGCAGAGCCAGGACGGCGGCGAGGATGATGATGGGGATCGTGCCGTTGCGGACCGTGCGCAGCAGGTCGCTGACGTCGCGTTCCTCGTCCTCGAGGGACACGATGGCGTAGGCCTCGAGTCCGGACGGGCGGTGGGATTCCTCGAAGGTGACCGGAGTGCCGAGCACCAGCCAGGGTCGCCCGTCCTTCGTGATGCGTTGGACGTTGAGTCGGTCCCCCGTCCGGACAGCGGCTCGCATGGTGGGCGTGATGCGCGATTCGTCCGCCCCGGGACGCGACGATGCGGTGAGGCCCTGGTAGCCGACGATGACGTCGGCATCGCGGAGACCGGCCTGGGACACGTCATCGGCGAAGCGCTTGAGCGTCTGCCGGCTGGGGGGAACGTCGAATTCCCGCGCGAGGCCGCTGACGCGCTGCCGGAATTCCTGTTCGAGCGCGGTTTGGGTGCGGGTCACGATGAAGTTCCGCGACTCGTGGTAGGCCAGGGCGGTGGCCGTGACCGCGCTCAGCGCTGCGACCAGTACGAAAGCGGCTATCAGCCGGGTGCGCAGGCTTCCGAGCAGCGGCATTGCCCGGTTTGCCACCTGGACTGCCTGCCTGGAGCGGATGCGTGCACGTGGGCGGAGTCCTCGACCGGAATCGAACCGGCTCATGGCCGTCCGAAGCGGTAGCCGAACCCGCGCAGGGTCTGGATGTAGCGGGGTTGTGCGGGGATGTCCTCGATCTTGGTGCGCAGCCGTCTGACGCAGGCGTCGACCAGCCGGGAGTCGCCCAGGAAGCCGTGCTGCCACACCAACTCGAGGAGCTGTTCGCGACTGAGGACCCGGCCGGATGCACCGGAGAGCTCCAGCAACAGCCGCAGTTCGGTGGGCGGCAGCACGATCGGCGTGCCGTGCTTGGTGACGGTCAGCGCGGCCCGGTCGATCACCAGGCCGTCGAGCTCGGTGGTGTCGGTGCGGGCCGGTTCGACGCGACGGAGCACGGCGCGGATGCGAGCCTCCAGCACGCGGGCGGTGATCGGTTTCACGACGTAGTCGTCGGCGCCCGCCTCGAGGCCGCTGACGATGTCGAGGTCGTCGCCGCGGGCGGTGAGCATGATGATCGGTGTCGCACCCAGGGCCCGGGTGCGGCGGCACACCTCGAAGCCGTCCATACCCGGCAGCATCAGGTCGAGCACCACGATCTCGATCTGGTTTCCGACGGGCCGTGAGCTCAGCAGGGCCAGTCCTTCCTCACCGGTGCCGACCGCGTGCACGTGGTGGTTGTGCCGGCGCAGGACTAGCTCGATGCCGTTTCGCACGGAGTGGTCGTCTTCGATGAGCAGGACGTGCGGCATGACGCCCATTATGGGCACGACGACCTGCGTCCTCCGATCTTTGTTACGTGCTCATCACACTGCCATGGGGGTGCCATCACATCGGGGCGCGAGGGTGAATCCCATGACCCGACTCGACCGCGCGAGCCGCAAGCCCCCCGGCCTGCGTGCCGCGACCCTGATCACCGCTGCCCTTGCCGTGCTTCTGACCGCATGCGGCGGGCAGGACCAGCCCGGCGACGGAATCGCCTCGGCCGGCGACCCGCCGCCCGCTTCCCCGGCAGCGGGGCAGCCGGCCCCGGCTGGCCAGCAGGGCGGCAAGAGCGCCTTCTTCGACGCGCAGCTCAAGTACGTGCAGTGCATGCGAAGGAGCGGTATCGAGGACTGGCCGGATCCCAAGCTGAGCGGCTATTCCGACTGGTCGAAGATCCAGATCATCCAGGCAAGGCTGCAGTCCGGGCCGAACGCCCGGCAGGGCCAGGAGAAGCTCACTGAAGCCATGAGGACCTGCATGCCGGAGATGCAGGCGGCGGATGCGCTTGAACCCCAGCGGGACGCCCAGCAGGAGTACGAGTCGATGTTGGAGCACGCCAAGTGCATGCGCAACAACGGCGTGTCCGCCTTCACCAATCCCACGATGCAGGGCGGCCAGGTCATACCCGGTGGCGACGCGAATCCCACCGGCATGTCGATCGATCAGGACTCGCCCGCCTACAAGCAGGCTCGCGAGGCGTGCAAGGACAAGCTGCTCGACGGTCTGGACGGCATGCAGTGAATCGACGCACGGCAATCAGGAGCGCCGCCGTTGCGATGGCAGCAGCGGCGGTGGGGGGCAGCACGCTGGTGCTGGCCGGTTGCGGGAACCAGGGGGCCAATGTGGACAGAGCATCTGCGCTGCCCCCTTCCACCACCGAGATCACCCGGACCGACCTGGTCGAGAGCAAGACCGTGGACGGTCACTGGGACTTCGCCTCGCGCCGCGCGGTGAAGGCGGCGGTGGACGGCACCGTGACCACGGCCGCCACCGCGGGCAAGACGGTGGAGCGCGGTCAGGCGCTCTACAGCTTGAACGCCAGGCCGGTCGTGCTGCTCTACGGCACGACGCCGGTCTTCCGCGACATGAAGCTCGGCGACAAAGGGCCGGATGTCCGGCAGCTCCACCAGAACCTGCGGGCTCTGGGCTACGGCCGCGGGCTCAAGGCCACCCAGGAGTTCGACGGCGCCACCGAGGCCGCGGTGAAGTCCTGGCAGAAGGACCTCGGCATCATCGATCCCAACGGCGTGGTCGGCCAGGGCGATGTCGTCTTCCAGCCGGAGGCGGTCCGGGTGGTGTCCGCGGACGCACCGCTCGCCGAGCGGGTCGGCCCGGACAAGCCGGTGCTCACGGTGGCATCGCCGCAACCGATCATCCTGGCCGGCCTCGATCAGTCCGATCAGGACCTGGCCAGAACGGGGACCAAGGTCGAGGTCACCCTGCCGGAAGGCACGACCGTCCACGGCGAGGTCTCCAAAACCATCCAGCCCGACGCCACCTCTGATCCCGGCAGCGGCGGGACAAGCGGCAGTTCCACGCAGTCGGGCCTCAAGGTGGAGATCACCCTGGCCGAGTCGGTGCAGAACGCAGGCGCCCAGGGCACGGCGAGCGTGCGGTTCATCCAGGAAAGCCGCCAAGGCGTGCTGACGGTCCCGGTGGAGGCGATCGTGGCGCTGTGGGAAGGCGGGTACGGACTTCAGGTCGTGACCGGCGACCAGGTTCGGGTCGTCCGGGTCGAGCCCGGCATGACCGCCGACGGGCGTATCGAGGTGACCGGTCCAGGCTTGGCCGAAGGTATGAAGGTCGGGGTGGCCACGACGTGAACAAACCGGCACCGGCCGTCATCGAGCTGCGGGAAGCCACCAAGACCTACCCCGGCGGCGTGCATGCGCTTCGCAGCGTGAACATGCGGGTGTGCCAAGGCGAACTGGTGGCGATAGTCGGTCCATCCGGATCCGGTAAGTCGACGCTGCTCAACCTGATCGGCACTCTGGACAGGGCGTCGAGTGGCCAGGTCGAGGTCGCGGGGTACGACGTGGGCGCGTTGTCCGACACCGAGCTCTCAGCGCTGCGCGCCCGGCACATCGGGTTCGTCTTCCAGCATTTCCACCTCGCCCCGGGACGCGATGCGGTGACCAACGTGGCCGACGGACTGCTCTACGCGGGCGTCCCACGCAGGCAGCGTCGCGACCGCGCCCGCACCGCTCTGGAACGGGTAGGGCTGGGACACCGGCTCGGCCACGAGCCGAACCAGCTCTCCGGCGGGGAGAAGCAACGGGTGGCGATCGCCCGCGCCCTGGTCGGCTCCCCGGACCTGCTGTTGGCCGACGAGCCCACCGGCGCACTGGACACCGCATCCGGTGAGGTGGTCATGGAGCTGCTGCGCGAGCTTCACCGGGCAGGCACGACCGTCGCCGTGATCACCCACGACAACGACATCGCCGATGCGATGCCACGACAGATCCGGTTCCGAGACGGTGAGATCGTCTCCGATGCGTGCACGGGCACCGGGGTTGTCGCGCGCCAGGAGGTAAGCCGATGAGCGGGAGGCTTACCGCCGCACGCATGTCGCCTGCCGACATCCTGCGGACCGGCGCGACCGGATTGCGAGCCCGGCGCACCCGGGTTGTGCTTTCCGCCCTGGGCATCGCGATCGGTATCGCGACGATGGTGGCCGTCATCGGCCTGTCCACGTCCAGCCGGGCGGATCTCATGTCGCAACTGGATCGGCTGGGCACCAACCTGCTCACCGCCGAGGCAGGCAAGGACTTGGACGGCAATCCGGTCAAACTGCCCAAGAACGTGGTCGCCATGGTGAATCGGGTCGGGCCTGTCGAGAAGGCCACCGCGACCGCCGAAGTCGATGCGCGGGTACGCCGCAGCGACGTGGTCCCCAAGGAGATGCCCGCGGGCGTGACCGTGCAAGCGGCTCGCTTGGACCTGCTGGATGCCTTGAACGCTCAGGTCGACAGTGGAACCTGGTTCACGCCGGCCAGTGAGAACCTGCCCGCAGCAGTACTCGGGCACATCGCCGCCGAACGCCTGGGGGTGACCGTTCCCGGCGAGAGAATCCTCCTCAACGACACCTGGTTCGTCGTCATCGGCGTACTCGCCCCGGTTGAACTCGTGCCGCAGCTGGACCGGGTAGCCATGACCGGGTTCCCCGCCGCCGAGCGATACCTCGGCTTCGACGGGCACCCCACCACCGTCTTCGAACGATCCTCGGACGAATCAGTGGAAGCCGTCCGCGGTGTCCTCGCCCGCACCGTCAACCCCGGCGCCCCGGAATCGGTCAACGTCAGCCGGCCCTCCGACGCACTCGCCGCTCGCGCAGCCACCGACAAGGGACTGACCACGCTCATGCTGGGACTGGGCGCCGTGGCACTGCTCGTCGGCGGTGTCGGCATCGCCAACACGATGATCATCTCCGTCCTGGAACGCCGCCAGGAGATCGGCCTGCGCCGCGCCCTCGGCGCGACCAAAGGCCACATCCGGATGCAGTTCCTCACCGAATCCCTGCTGCTGTCCGTGCTCGGCGGCGCGACCGGTGCGGCATTGGGAGCGATCGCAACCGCCATCTTCGCCGCCGCACAGGGATGGACCGCGGTCGTCCCGGCATGGGCACTGGGCGGCGGCATCGGGGCAACACTGGCCATCGGCGTCATCGCCGGTCTCTACCCCGCCATCCGCGCCTCACGACTGCATCCCACGGTCGCCCTCAACACCACATGAACCGAAGTAGAGGAGTCCACGATGTTGCTCCGGGAGAAGCGACTTCGCCGAGCTGCCCGGCCGAGGTCGGCCTCGTTCACCGTGGACCTCCTGCGGTGTCGGGGAAGTTCCGAGGTTGTACCGGACCGCGGCGCAGTCGAACGCCGAGAGTCCCGTGTCCAGCTAGTGTTCTGAGCCGTTGATTCGTAGGCACTCCGCGGAAGAGGAGGAGCGTCCTTCGCATTGCCTGATCGCAGGCTGCGACGAGTGCAAGTCGCGCCGGTACAGTTGCTACTCGGGCAAGCACACCGCTCTATCGGATCCGTGGACGAAAATGTTGATCGCTGAAAGCATAGAGGTGCTGCGATCGGGAGGAACACAATGAGCGATGGGATTCGGCACGCCAGCGTCGACCTGCGGACCGACCGGGCGCACGGCGCGCGGATCTACGACTACATCCTAGGTGGCAAGGACAACTACGCCGTCGACCGGGCTGCCGCGGAGGCCACCAAGCAGGTCTGGCCCGCGCTTCCAGTGCACATGCGCGCCAACCGCGAATTCATGCACCGCGCCGGCCGCTACCTGGCCGCCGAGTGCGGCATCGACCAGTTCCTGGACATCGGTACCGGCATTCCCACCTCACCGAACTTGCATGAGGTCGTGCAGGAGGTGCGGCCGGAGGCCCGCGTCGTCTACACCGACAACGACCCCATCGTGCTCGTGCACGCCCGCGCGCTGATGTCCAGCACCAAGCAGGGCTGCACTGCTTACGTGGACGCCGACCTACGCGACCCGGACACGATCCTGGCCTCCCCGGAGTTCCGCGAGACCTTGGACCCCAGCCGGCCGATCGGGCTGATGCTCATCGCGGTCGTGCACTTCATCGAAGACGACGACGAGGCACTGGACGTCGTGCGGCGGATCATCGACGTGCTGCCCTCCGGCAGCTACGTGGCCGCCACGATCGCCACCGACGACTTCGCCCCGGAGATGCTGGCGGAGGTCCGCCGGACCTACCACGAGCACGGCGAGACCCTGCGCTGGCGCTCCCAGGCCCAGGCCGCCCGATTCTTCGACGGCCTCGAACTGGTCGAGCCCGGGATCGTCCAGATGCACAAGTGGCGCCCGGACTCCGACGTCGACCTCGCCGTCCCGGAGGCCGACATCGCCATGTACGGCGCCATCGCCCGCAAGCCCTGAGCCAAGCCCGCTGTGCCTGGATTGATCGATCGACACTCGTCCACGTGCTGGAACGATCAGCGGTTGGCGCGGCTCGCGCCACCGGCACACGGGCCCTTTTAGCGCAACCAGGTTCCGGCGGCAGCTGCCACCGGAACTTGTACGGGTGGACAGACGCAGGCGTTCGTGGCCTCCACCTCTTACTACGACGCCTCGAACGCGCCGCGGAACAACTTGCCAACGGCTACGCCCGACTCGTCGGCGGTGGACCGGTCGGCGTGCGGTCCAGCACCACCGCCGAAGTTCGGTCAGGCGGTTCGTGCTTCGCGTCGTGAGCGGATCGCCAGGCGTCGCACGTGCCATGCCGAGTAGATTCCTCCGCATGCCATGAGCCACGGGACGGCGATCACCGAGCCCGACAGGACTGTTACGACCGCGACCAGCACGATGCCCAGCGCCGAATCCGCAAGCCGGACAAAGAAGATGTGGCGCGACATGCGCCGGGCGACCACCTCGGTGACGTGGGGCAGTCCCGCTGCCCAGACCATCAAGTACGCGACCCACCCGAGCACCAGCAGGGGGTCCACGGCTTGACCGGTCAGCAAGGTGCCCAGGGGGTTGGCGAGCAACGTCAGCGCGACGCCGCCGACTCCGGTGCCGGTGATCAGCAGCCACGTCGCGCGGTGGACGAGCCGCTGCGCGGCGACGGCGTCCTGCCTCGTCTTGGCGACGAAGTTCGACAGCAGGAAACTGCCCGCGCCGTTGATCACGACCTGCAGCGGTGCGACGACGAGGCGACCGGCTTCGAGCATTCCCACCGCGGCCGTGGACACCAGCAGCGCGACCAGGGCGCGTGAACCGAGGAGTGCGGCCGGACGCAACGCGGCCTGCAAGGACCTCCAGGCGGCGAACGACATCACCGCGGGCAGACCGGCGGTTCCGGCCCGCAGCCGCCGCAATTCCGCTGCGGGCAGCTGCACAACGCCCACGCACACCGCTGCGGCCGCTCCGACGGCCATCGACAGGAACAGCGCCGGCAGCGAGACCCCGGCCACCGCTGCTGGTGCGATCGCGAGCACCGTCCCGGTGACGTGCACGATGTCGTTGCCCACGAGGCGCCAGAACTGCAATCTGGCCATGAGCAACCGCCGCACCGTTTCCGCGGCCAGTCGCAGCACTACCATCATCCCGAAGGCCAGCGCGGTAGCTGGTTCGCCGTCGCGCAGCAGCAGCGCCGTGCCGATTGCCGCGGCGAAGCACAGCATCCAGCCCGCGAGGGCGCTGGTGACGATGCTGGCCCGGGTGCGGGGTTCGTGGCGGTCGAGGACCGCTAGCGAGTCACCCACCCAGCCCGTGTACAACGCGATCGCCGTCACCAGCAACGCCTGCAGCAGCACGAAGGATCCGAACTCGGCGAGCCCCAGCGTGCGGGCGGCCAGCACCTGCAGCACCAGGCTCGTGCCCGCGGTGATGCCCTGCGACAAAACCGGGGCGGCCGCCTTCGCGACGAGGCCCCGTTTCGGCGCACGCGCGCCGGTCGCGGTCATCGGGATGGTTGCGGGGCCGCAGATTCCGCAGCGCGCCCGGCCGGGGCCGTCCCGGCGAACGTCAGCACGTACCCGGTGATCGTTCCGCCGAACAGCTGCAGCTGCTCGCGCAACCTGCGCAGCGAACCGAGATCGCCGTCTCGCCGCACCGTCACCACCACCCCGTCCGACGCGCTGATCAGCGACGTGGTCTCCGGCTGGGAGATCAGCGGGGGCAGGTCCACCAGCACCAGGTCGTAGCGCGACCGCATCTCCGCGATCACCTGCTGCAGCAGTCCGGAACGCAGCTGCTCCCGGGAGTAGGGCTGTCCGTGCCCCGCGGGCACCACGCTGAACCCGACCCCGTTGCCCAGGTGCACCGGGTGCGCCGACTGGGCCAGCGACGCGGTCCCGGTGGCGATCGAGGTCAGCCCCGGCCAGTCGGCCAGCCCCAGGATCTGCGACAAGTCGCGGGAGCGGAACGCGGCGTCGACCACCAGCACCTGCAGGCCGTCCCGGGCGGCGGCGCCGGCGATCTGCAGCGTGGTCGTCGTCGCTCCCTCGCCGCCGGACGGGCCCGTGACGAGTACGACTCCCCTGCCCACCGTCGACCGCAGACCGGAGGCCACCAGCTGGTAGGAACGCAACGGCGGGACGCCCGGCCTGCGCAGCGCCAGGACGGCTTGTGCGGGCAGCGTCTCGATCTCGCCGAGCACCGGTTCGTCGACGACGCGGGTGAGGTCGTCGGCATCGCGCACCCGGTGATCTCGATCGGCGCGGAACCAGGCCAGCGCGGCCGCGAGCATCAGGCCGACGGCCGTGCCGATGGCGAAATCGCGCAGGACCCCGCGCCAAGGGCTCGTGCCGTCCGGCGACGCGACATCCACGAACGACACCCCGTCGGCGAACTGGGCCGCCACCACCCGGATCCGGGTGATCTGCTTGTCCAGATCGCTGAGCGTCGAGCCGGCGGCCGAGCCGATGGGGCTGCCTGGCGAGACCGCGCCCGCATCGGCCACGATCGCCGCGCGTTGCGCGTTCAGTGTCTCCAACGCCTTGTCCGTGGTGGCGACCACCTCTGCCCTGGACCGGTCCTGGTAGGCGGCGATGACGGCGTTGGCGATCAGCACGGAACGCTCGAAGCCCGTCCCGTCGACGTTGATCTCGATGGACTCACCGCTCGAGGAGGCGTCCGCGGTGATGGCGGCGCGCAGCTGCAGCACGGTCTCGTCGCCGCCGAGCCGGGCACGCGCGTCGTCGAGCACTTCGTCGGAGGTGACGAACAAGGCCCGCTGCTTCACGTATCGGAGGAAGCTCGACTCGCTGGCCATCTCGATCCCGAGCACGCCGGACTGATCGGGTGCCTTGAGCACGATGCGCGCGTGGGCGCTGCGGCCGTCGCCCGCCACCAGCGGGACCAACAGGCTCATCAGCACCGCTGCTGCCACAATTCCCAACGAGATCCAGCGATACCGCCACAGCGCACCGAAGATCGTCGGTGCCGGGTGGGCGTCGTCCATCGACCGTCATTCCGCTCTGTGTGCCAAATGGGGGATTCCTCTGGGCAGGCCGGCCCACCGGTAACGCACCGGGCCCCTGCGGCGAATACCGCGTGGGCGAAGTGCGCGGAAACCGCTGGGAAATTCGCCCGATGAGGCAAATCGACCGCCCGATGAGGCAAATCGACCGGTCGGGCCACCACAGAGGAGAACTACCGATATTTTTCAGTATTCAGACGATGGTGATCGCCTGTCAAGTTCCACCGCTCGGCGGCACCGCCGTTGGCCCAACCAGTGATTTCCGCACGTGTTGTGCAGGAGCGAAAGGCTTCGATGACCACCACCGACATGCCGAAATCCGGCTTCGCGGCGGCGTTGCGCCGATTGCCGTCCGCGCAGAAGTCGGCCAAGGGAGCACCGGCCTACTCGCGGTTCGTCAACCGCAAGGCGGGTGGTTATCTCGCAGCGGCCGCCTTCCTGCTCAAGGCGACCCCGAACCAGGTAACCGCCGTCAGCGCGCTGTTCACCTTCGCCGGCATCACCGCCGTTGCCACCGCCGCACCGTCGTGGCCGCTGGGCATCGCGGTGGGCCTGGCGCTGGTCGTCGGGTACGCGCTGGACTCGGCCGATGGGCAGCTCGCCCGGTTGCGGGGCACCAGCAGCATCGCGGGCGAGTGGCTGGACCACGTGATCGACAGTGCGAAGATCGCCACCCTGCACCTGGCCGTGCTCGTCTGCGCGTTCCGGTTCTTCGACCTCCCAAGCGGTTTCCTGCTGGTCCCGCTCGGTTATGCCGCCGTCGAGACCGTCATGTTCTTCGCGATGATCCTCAACGACCAGCTGCGCCGCGGCCGGCACTCCGGTTCCGGCGCACCGGCCCCCGCCGGCGGACGACCTCCGGTCCTGCGGTCGTTGCTGGTCCTGCCGACCGACTACGGGGTGTTGTGCCTGGCTTTTCTGCTGCTGGGATCCCCGATGGCGTTCTCCGCGGTCTACGGCGCGCTCTTCCTGCTCAACACCGCCTTCCTCGCCGCGGCGCTGCCGAAGTGGTTCGGCGACATGGCGCGCCTCGACCGCACGGCTGCGGAACAGGTGTAGTGACGATGCCCACCATCGGGTACGCGCCCGGCGCCTTCGACATGTTCCACATCGGACACCTCAACATCCTGCAGCGGGCCAGCGAGGAATGCGACCACCTGGTGGCGGGTGTGGTGACCGATGACGTCCTGCTGAAGGTGAAGGGCCGCAAGCCGGTCATCCCCTTCGAAGAGCGGTTGGAGATCGTGCGCAACATCCGGTGCGTCGCCGAGGCCATCACCGACCAGTACGAGGACAAGTTCCGCATGTGGGAACGCCTCCGGTTCGACGTGCTGTTCAAGGGCAGCGATTGGCGCGGAACGGCACGCGCCGACGCGTTGGAGCGCAAGCTGTCCGCCGTCGGGGCGCGGATCCGCTACTTCAGCTACACCACCCACACGTCCAGCACCTTGCTGCGGCGACGAATCTCGCTGCCCTCCCCCAGCGTGCTCGGCGAACTGGAGCCCGGACCGACATGAACCGCCCGCGTCGCCGCGACCGGCTCGTGCCCGCAATCGCCGTCGTGACCGCGCTGCTGGCGTCCTGCACCGCGACCGGCAACGACACAACCGCAGCGCATCCCGTCGATGCGACGATCACCACGACGGACTACCCGGTGCCCGCCGGCGCGCTCTTCGTCGCCACCAACGGGAAGGACTCCGCGCAGGGCGACCAGGCGCGACCGCTGCGCAGTCTCGGCGAGGCAGTGCGCCGCGCACAGCCCGGCGCCACGATCGTCCTGCGAGAAGGGACTTACCGGGAGACGGTCGGCATCATCGGCAAGAAGTTGTCCATCCAGCCGTATCCACGCGAGCGCGTCTGGCTCAAGGGCAGCCAGGTGGTCGCGCAGTGGTCCCGCGACGGCGATGTGTGGCGGCACGCGGGCTGGAACGCGCCGCTGTGCCGGAGCTGCTTCCTGCCCGAGATCATCGACCCGGCGCATCCGCTGGCCGGGCTTCCGGACATGGTTTTCGTCGACGGCAGGCCACTGCGGCAGGTGGGCGAGCGGAGCTCGGTCACCGACGGCACGTTCTACGTCGACGTCGCGCGCGAGGAGCTGGTGATCGGCGAGGACCCGGCCGGTCGGTTCGTCGAGGCGACCGAGTTCGACTGGCTGCTGCAGTTCGACGGCGCGGCGGCCGCGGGCAGTTCGATTCGCGGAATCGGGATCGCGCACTACGGCTCGAACCAGAAGTACGGTCAGCGCGGCGCGATGGTCGTGGTGAACGCGCCGTCGGTGGTGCTGGAGAACAACACCTTCGCCGCCTCCGCCTCCAGCGGCGCCGCGGTCTTCCAACCCGGTGCGAACGTGATCGGCAACCAGTTCCACGACAACGGTCTGGTCGGCTTGATGGCCAACCGGGCCGACGGGCTCCGACTGGTCTCGAACACCTTCGCCCGCAACAACAACGAGCGCTTCGCCTTGACCGGCGAGGCCATCGGAGCGGCGGGTGCGAAGGTGACGCGCACGAAGCGGGCGTGGGTGTCCGATAACACGTTCGCGGACAACATCGGCACCGGGTGGTGGTGCGACCTGGGGTGCACCGATGCCGTAGTGGTCCGCAACATCGCGCGGGGCAATGCCGTGAACGGCCTGTACTACGAGGTTTCAGCGAGAGCGCTGATCGCGTCGAACGTCGTGGTTTCCAACGGCGGGCGCGGCATCAAGGTCTCCAGTTCCGACCACGTCCGGCTCGTGCACAACACGCTCGTCGACAACCGGATCGAGATCGGGCTGTACAACGACAAGCGGTCTGCGAGTTCGGACCCCTACAGCGCGGAACTGGGCCTGGCCTGGATCACGTCCAACACCGAGCTGGTGAACAACCTCCTGATCAGGCAGCACGACACCGAGCCGTTCATCGAGTCCGCCGACTACAAACCGCACCCGAAACCAGCGTCACCGTTCATCTCCACCAGCGACGGCAACGCCTTCCTGCGGGCAGCGGGCGCGGCCCCACTGGGCACTTGGTCGCTCGGTTCGGGTGAGGTAGTCACGATCCACTCGCTGCCGCGGTTGCGGGAACGGACGGGACTCGACCTGCACAGCCTGGCGGTAGCACCGCCGCCAGCCCCGTTCCGCGATCCGGACCGGGGCGATTACTCGCTTCGCCCCTCCACGCCAGGTGTCCGCGCCGGTCAGGCCCTGCCGCCGGATGTCGCCCAGATCCTCGGCATCCCACCGCTGGACCACCCCGACATCGGCGTGCTCACCGGCCCCCGCGGGTGAGCGCGGGGACGCCTGCTCCGACGTCCCCGCGTCTTCTCGGATCAGCCGATGCTGCTGTGCGGGGTGCTCAGCACCGCGCCGTCGGCGTCGACCGCCCTGATCCAGTATTCGACCCTGCCCTGGGGCGCTTGGTCGTCGGTGAAGCTCATCGTCGTCACCGACCACGGCCAAGCGCTGCTGGTGGTGGTGTAGATCGGGTTCGCGGTGCCGGCGCGCATCACCTCGTAGCGGATCTCCCGGTTCTGCGCGTCCCAAGTTCCCGTCCACCTGATGGAGATTCCGGCGAACAGGTGCCGGTTGAGCTCCGGGGCCGGGAAGGGCACCTGCGGCCCGTTGTTGACGGCGCCGGGCACGCCCCGGGCGGCGAACCGGGTCAGCGACTGCTGTGCGCTGCCGTTGACCATCGTGAACTCACCGCCGACCACCACGTAGCGACCGTCGGCGTCCACCGCCCACGGTCCGTTCAACCACGGGCTGCTGGCGGGGCCGCCGTTGGTGTTCGGCAGCCACGGCAGCAACTCCGGAATCGGATCGCCGAAGCGCACGTGGTTGACGTTGCGCTGGGCCGTTGCGGTGGCGGTCGTCGTTTCGGCGAGCAGCCGGTGGTAGTCGATCGGCCCGTTCTCGGGGACGGCGTTGATGGCCGCGCAGTTGTGGGTGTGCGAGGCGCTGTAGAGCACGCCCCCTGCTACCGCGACGCTTTGGGTGTCGCCGTAGCAGCCGTCCAACCAGCGCGGCTTGCCGGTGGCGATGTCGATGGCGCCTCTGCCCTCGAGCCGGGGATTGCCACCGCGCCAGTTGTAGGAGCCGAGGTAGACCGTCCCCGTGCCGTCGGTGGCCAGGTCCGTGATCGTGTCATCGAGCGAGGGCGTGACCCATTCCCACGGCGCGAGGGCGCCGCTGGCCGCGTCGACCGCGGTGAGTCCGTGCCGGTAGGTGCCGTTGACGTTGTCGAAGGCTCCCCCGATCACCGTGCGCCCCTGGGCCGGGGCGGCCAGGACCGCGAAGACCTCCCGGTCCGCGGTAGGAGCCCAGGGCAGCAGCGCGCCACTGCCGGTGGACACCGCGGCGAGCCGGGTGCGCGGCACGCCGTCGACGGCGTTGAAGCCGCCGCCGAGGTAGACGGTGTCGGCGGTGATCGACAGGCCGCGGACCCGGCCGGCCACGCGGGGCTTGAAGTTCGGGTCCAGCGCGCCGGTCGCGGCGTCGAAGGCCGCCACGCGCGAGCGCCACTGGCCGTCGACCTTGTCGAAGTCGCCGCCGACGTAGACCTTCTTGCCGTCCGGGGAGACCTCGATCCGGAACACGGTGTCGCAGATCCAACGCCCTGCGTCGGCGGGCTTGCAGAACGGCCCCGGGTCCGCGCCGGCGAACGCGGTGCCGCTGACCACCGGTGCCCACGGCAGGAGTTCGCCGGTGGTCACGTCGAAGGCCAGCAGGTTGTTGCGGGTGACCTCGCCTGGTCCCCCCGGCGCCACGCCGGCCGGGCGCGCCTTGCTGAACCTCCCACCGGCGATGGCGGTGTTGCCCGCGATGGCTACCGCGAAGACCACACCGTCGGTCTGCGGTGTCGGCAGCGCCCCGGCGGTGACCGGCTGCGGCAACTCCGCGGCGATCGCTGCCGGCCCCGGCACCACTGCCGCCGACAACGCGGCGACGGCCACTGCGGCGACGCACGACAGCTTCCGCGCGCGATTCATCGGACCTCCTTGGTTTCCGGCATGGACACGGCCGCTGCGACGGCAGCCCGCGCGCCGGGCAGCCCGCGCGGCGTGGGTGTGCGCCTGTCCACGAGCAGGACTCGGGCGGCCAGTTCTTCGTACTTCTGCGCTACCCCGTCCCACGTGTAGCGGTCGAGCGAGGCCACCTGCTCTTGTCCGCGCAGCAAGGTGCCCGCTGGGTCGGCTTCCGCCGCGTCGCACAACGCCGCGAGATCGCCAGGATCGCGGAAGTAGCGGCCGAACGAGCCGAGGACTTCGCGGTTGAAACGCACGTCGAAGGCGGAAGTCGGGGCTGCTGCGCCCATCGCGCGCAGCAGCGAGGGGTTGGTGCCGCCGACGGAATGACCGTGGATGTAGGTCAAGGCGTTGCCGTAGAGCTGGTCCAGCAGTCGCTGGTCCCACACCGCGCCGAGCAGCCGCACGCGGGGATCGCCCTTCACCGCTCGCGCGATTCTCGCGGTGTACTCGTCGGCGTAGGGCGCCGATCCCACCACGACCAGCGGGTGGCGGGCGTTGCTGCGGAGGTAGCCCTCGACCGCCACGTGCACGTGGTTCTCCGGCTCGAACCTGGCCACGACCAGGTGGTAGCGGCGGGGGCTCAGCCCGAGTTCGGTGATGCCGTCGGTCCCGACCTCGGTGAGAACCGGTGCCCCGTAAGGGATGTAGTCGGTCTCGGTGTTGAAGCGGTCGCGGTAGTAGTCCTGGATTCCCCGGGCGTCGGCGATCAGCGCGTCGGACCACCGGACGGCGAGCGCTTCGGCGCGACGGTAGTAGGCCGAACCCGCTGGTCCCCACTTGGCCCGCTTCCACTCCAGGCCGTCGACGTGGGTGATCGTGGGAATCCCGCGGAACCTCAGCAGGGGCAGCAGTGGCGCGTTGGCGGCGTTGAACACCACCGCGACCTCCGGCGGCCGCACCACTGCGTGCAACGCCGAAAGGGCCGTGTGGCTCAGCGTTTCCAGTGTCTTGCGGCGCAGCGCGGGAAGATGCACGAGGCGCATGCCGAGGTGGTGCTCGGGGCGGTGGCCGCGCCCGCCGAGATTGCGGCAGTACACCGTGACCTCGTGTCCGCGCCGGGCGAGTCGTCTCCCCACCTCCTCGACGCACGTCTCGAAGCCGCCGTAACGCGCGGGCACGCCGCGGGTTCCGATCATCGAAATCCGCATCTTTCGCTCTACCGTTTCGTCGGGGGGGCAGCCACCGGGTCACGACGGGCAGCCCAGGAGCCGCACAGCTGTTCTCGCGCGGCTCACTCTATTGGGTGTCCAGCTTGTAATATGTCGATGGCGGGAAGTCGTTACACCGATTCCGCAACCCGCCTTCGGCGCATTCACGCCCGAACCCACCTGATCCGAGGACCGGCCGTGAGCTGGAATGCCCTTCGACGCCGCTATGGCGTCGCGCGTCGCCGGACCTACGACGCCGAGCGCTGGCCCGTCGGGTGCGTGCTCGCACTGATCGTGGCCAGCGAATACAAGTTCCGCGTTCGCGCCGACGACCAGTCGGTGTCCGGCTCGCCGGACCTGTTCGTGCTGGCCGAAATCGCCGCTTACGCGGCCGTGGCGGGTTTCCTGTTCCTGCGCTTCCGCCCCACGTCCCAGCTGCGGCGCGCCGACTGGATCACCTGTTCGGCCTATGCCTACGCGGCGGTCCTGGTGCTTTCCGCGTTGTACTCGCCGTACCGCGAACTGGCCATCGTGCGGGCCTGCCAGGTCGTGGTCGTGCTGGCGCTGAGCCGTTCGATCGCCCGCCATTGCGCCCGAGACGCGTTGCACCGCATCGCCCACGCCTTCGCAGTCCTGGTCAGCGCCTCGGTCGTCTTCGGCGTGGTAGTGCCGTTCCCCCGGCTTCCGACGCAGCCCGACAGGTTCACTTGGCTGTACCTGCATCCGGTGGACGCGGGCCAGTTCCTCGCGCTCGCGGTGGTGATCCTGGTGGCGTACGCCTTCGGCCACCGGTTGGCCCGGCCTGGCCCGCACTGGCCGCTGCCCGCCTACCTCGTGCTGCTGGCGATCTGCGCCGCCGGGTTGATCGGGAGCAACACGCGGGGGGCCGCGTTCGGGGCGATCGTGGGTTGCCTGGCGATCGCGGGATTGCGGTGGCGCGGCCGCCGGCGGCTGGAGATCGCGGTGGCGCTGGCGCTGGTCCTGATCACCGCGTGGCTCGCCGCGGGGCCGCTGATCGAAGCTTTCTTCGTCCGCGGCGAGTCCGCCGAACGGCTCGCGTCTTTGAATTCGCGGACGGATCTGTGGGCTTACGCGTTGGAAGCGTTCCTCCAACGCCCGCTCTACGGCCACGGTCTCACCGCCTCGCAGGGCTTGTTCCTCGACGAGATCGGGTTGGGCGGCGGGCACAACGGGTTGGTGAACGTGCTCGTCGACGCCGGACTGCTCGGCGCGGTGGTGTGGCTCGTGCTGCTCGGCTGCATCGTCACCGCCGCGGTCGCGCTGCGGAACCTCCGGCCCGAACCACGGCTGGATCGCATCCTGGTCCTCGCGGTGTTGTCGGGCTTGCTCGCCAACTCGATGTTCACCGAAGGGCTCGGTGCTCCGGCCAACGTCGCATGCGTCTGGCTATTCCTGCTGGCCGCGTGGACGAGCATGGCGAGTACGCGGAACTCGCCCCCGATGCTGCCATCCCACATCCCGATCGAAGAGGTGGAGCGACGTTGGTCCGACGAACCGCGCTGATGGTCCATCCCGGTGCCGAGCTGTACGGATCCGACCGCATATTCCTGGAATCGGTCATCGCGTTGACCGAGGCGGGCTGGCGGGTGGTGGTCGCGCTGCCGGAGCGCGGGCCGCTCGCCGACCGCCTGCGCGACCAGGGCGCGGACGTGGTCCTGTGCCCGACCCCGGTGCTGCGGAAGGCGGCGTTGCGCCCCGCCGGGTTCCTGCGGCTGCTGCTGGAAGGCCTGCGAGCGGTGGCACCGACTTTGCGCTTGCTGCGGAGGACCCGCCCCGACGTCGTGTACGTCAACACCGTGACCGTGCCGTTGTGGCTCCTGCTCGCCCGCTCGACCCGGCGATCGGTGATCGCCCACGTGCACGAGGCTGAAGACAGCGCACCACGCCTGATCAGGACCGCGCTCGCCGCTCCCCTGCTGTGCGCTGCCTCGGTCGTCGTGAACAGCGAGGCCACCGCTCGCGTGATCACGCGACCGCTGCCCTGGCTGCGTCGCCGGATCCGCTTGGTCTACAACGGTGTTGCCGGTCCGGTGCATGCCGCCGTCCGTCGCGGTGAGCGACCCGATCCGGTCCGGATCGTGCTGGTCGGTCGACTTTCCCCGCGCAAGGGCACCGACGTCGCGGTGCGCTCGATCGCCCGCTTGCGCGCCGATGGCCACGACGTCGTCCTCGAATTGCTGGGGTCCGCGTTCACCGGCTACGAGTGGTACGAGCGGCAGCTGGAGGACTTCGTACGGCGTCACGGCCTGGCCGGGGTGGTCGCCATCCGCGGTTTCCGCGCGGACGTGTGGGATGCCTACCGGGACGCCGACATCGCGCTGGTCCCGTCGCGGTTCGAGCCTTTCGGCAACACCGCTGTGGAGGCGCAGCTGGCCGGCACCCCGGTGATCGTGACCGATGTGCAGGGCTTGCCCGAGACCGTCGCGCAGGGGCGCTACGGTCGCGTCGTGCCCGCCGACGACCCCGGCGCGCTCGCCGAAGCGATCAGCGATGCGCTTGCTGATTGGCGAAGAACTCTCGACACCGCAGCGCAGGCTCGCGAGCACGCCCAGGAGGTGTTCTCACCGCAGCGCTACCGCGACGACATCGTCGCGATCGCAACCGACGTCGCCCGCTGCCGCTGACGGAGCCAACGGCCGTCAGTACGCGCCCTGCTTGGTCAGCACCGCGCGCACGGTCTTCCAGAGGATCACGGCGTCCATCGCCAGCGACCAGTTCTCCACGTACCGCAGGTCGAGCCGGACGCTTTCGGCCCACGACAGGTCGCTGCGACCACTGACCTGCCAGAGCCCGGTGAGCCCCGGCTTGACCAGCAAGCGGCGCCCCACCTCGTAGTCGTAGGTCTCGGTCTCCTCCGGCAGTGGCGGCCTCGGGCCGACCAACGACATGTGCCCGGTGAGCACGTTGAACAGCTGCGGCAGCTCGTCGAGCGAGTACCGGCGCAGCAGTCCACCGACCTTGGTCACCCTCGGGTCGCGGCGCAGTTTGAACAACGGCCCTTCCGCATCGTTGGCCGGGCGCAACGCGATTCGCATCGCGTCCGCGCTCACCACCATGGTGCGGAACTTCAGCATCGTGAACGTGGTGCCGCCGCGTCCGGTTCGGCGCTGCCGGTAGATCACCGGTCCACCATCGGACACCTTGATGGCGAGGGCGATCACCAGCAGCACAGGCCAGATCATGCACAGCAGGAGAAGCGCGCTGACCCAGTCGGCGAGCGCCTTCACGACGCGGCGACCACCGGTGAAGGCGGGTTCGCTGACCTTCAGCATCGGCATCCCCAGCACCGACGACACGTGCAGCCGGGGACCGGCCACCTCCATCAGCACCGGGGCAACGACCATCTCGGCGGAGGTGTCCTCGATCTTCCACGCCAGTTCCTGCAGGCGGCGTGGAGTCCAGTAGGAATCGGCGGTGATGGCGACCACCCGGTACCCACCGCGTCGGACGTGCTCCGCTAGGTCATCGACGTCACCGATCACCGGAACGCCGTCCACCTCGCATACCAGTCCCTCGCTCGCCTCGGGACGAAGGCACAGCGCTTGGATCTGCCATCCGACGTGCGGCTGCTGGCGGGTGCGGGCGATGAGGTCGCGCAGCGTGCGCGTGCTGCCCGCGGCGATCACCGGTAGCAGGCACCTGCCGTCGCTGCGGGCGCTGTGCAGGTAGCGGCGCAGCAGGTACCGCTGCGCAAGCACCAGAAGCGCAAGCGCGGGTAAGACACCGAAAACCCATGGCCGCACTTCTAACGGCGGTACCGCGAGCCCCGCGACCGCCAGGACGACGCCAGCGGAGAAGATCCCCCGCCCCAGGCGCCGGTACTCCTCGTGTCCTTGCCCCAGGATCCTGACGTTCCAGGAGCCGGCCAGGGCCCACAACACGGCCACCGCGGTGAGCAGCGCCAACACCGCCGGAGGCAGCACCGCGATGTCCAGCACTGCCACCCAGACCGCCCCCGCTGCCGAGGTCATCGCCGTTGCGATGGCGTCGCTTGCGATCACCGCGAATCGGTACCGCCGTTCCCACACCGTCGCGGGCGGTGCGGGGAGCGGGTGGGTTGAGGGCGCCGTCGCGTTCAACCGCGGGGCTTGGACAAATCCGGCCGACCCCACCCTGTCCGGCAATGACATCGGTGCGCGCATCGGCTCCTGCATCGGACCCCTCTCCAATTGGCAGAAACGTCCGCGCGGCGGAGCCGATCGGACGTCAGAGCTATCGGGGCTATCACGAATCCGTTACACGTTCCCATATGAGAGGTGAACGGCCGTGCGGACCGGAAAAACTTCGTGCCGCGGCTACGTTCAGCCGGGCTCGGACTCGTCGGGCTCATCGACGGCCCGCTCCGCGCTGGCGTGCCCGTCTTCGCAGCCGCTCTGCTGGCCAGTTCGCACACGGCGCTGTTGGCGGGGCAGCATCAGCATGGGCTCGTCGCATGACGGCAGCCGGACCTGTCGTGATTCGGCGATCACCCGCAAGGCGGCATCGGCGTGGTGCTCCTCGACGGGTGGAGAAGTACCCGCGCCACCTACCAGAACCCGGCCTCGCCGGACATCACCGTGACAGTCGATGTCGAGCCCTGCCGAGAAACTCCCGAAGTCCTAAAAGGACAAGACGAGTTCCGGACACGAACCTTGGCCCACGGTTCTTCATCCGCGGTAGCAAGCTGCGGTTCGATCGAACGCGCCGTTAGGCTATTCGTGCGGTGGCTGGGATCATCGGCGCACTGCTGGGATTCTCGGGCGCTTTGCTCGGGGTTTGGATCAAGAGTCAGGGTGAGCAGCGCAAATGGCTGCGTGACCAGAAGCCGGCCGAAGCCGCCGAGATGGTCAGCGCAGGCACCAACATCTACGAGTTCCGCAGCGGCAGCAAGGACTGAGGTTTTTCCAACCTCGATTTGCGTGGCGGTGCGGGTGGCGGAACCTCAGAGGCTCCCTGGTCTGTGGGTGCCCCTCCTGATGTATGTCCGATACACGGCGGAGGGGCCGTCCTCGCCGAGGGAACCCTGAAGGGGTGGGCGCCGTGAACCCGCGGCGGTGCAGGTGTCGTGGGTGGGTTATGCGCCTGCGGCGCATGCGGCACCGCATCGACGTGCAGCTTTGCGACCCGCGACTGCGGGTTGACCAGGATGAAAAAGAGTGCTCACCTGCCGGTCGGCTACCAACCAGGAGTTTGCCGGATGGCTCACTCCCAGAACTGATTAGGCTCACTGGAACGAGTCGTTCGAACCAAGCGAGCTGCGCGAATGGCATTCCCCCACAAGGTGATCACCAGTACACCTAGGCCAGGCGCAGCCGGAGTGGCATGGCTCCCCAGCCACGCAGCACGTTGTTGTGGTGCCGGGCCACTGGGGCTGCGAGCTCGATGCTCTCCACCCTCGGGGCCAGCGACTCCAGCAGCGTCGCGGCCTGCAACCGCGCCGCGTGCTGGCCGACGCACTGGTGGATACCCATGCCGAAGGCCAGGTGACCCGAGGGGTCGCGGGAGAGGTCGAAGACCGAGGGGTTCTCCCAGCGACGGGGATCGCGATTGGCCGCCGCGAAGCACACCAGGACCCGCGTGTCGGCCGGGATGACGCTCTCGGACAGGCTCACCTCGCCGGCAGTCTTGCGGAAGATCATCTGGACCGGGGACTCCCAGCGCAGCGCCTCGTCGAAGGCCAGGCGCGCCAAGCCGGGGTTCTGGCGCAGCACAGCCCACTGCTCGGGATGGGTGGCGAAGGCGTAGAGCATCGCCGAGATCCCGTAGACCGTGGTGTCGACACCGGCGGAGAGCAGGGAGCGCGTCAGCAGCGGTGCTGCCTCGTGCAGGATCTCGCCTCGATCGGCAGCGGCCCAGATGTCGGCCCCGAACCCCTCCGGCTTCAGCGCGTGCCGCTGACACTTGGCTGTGGCCCACTCCGCGAGTGCTTCCGCCCGCGGCTCGCCCTCCATGGCGATCTCGTTCATCGGACCCAGGCGGTTGAAGATGTGGTCCGCGTAGGGGACCAGGTTCTCGCGCTGGTCTTCGTCGATGCCCGCCGCACCGGGGAAGAAGTTCACCGGGAACACCGACCCGATGTCCTTGTACCCGTCCAGCTCCACCTCGGCTCCCCGGGCGGCCTGCCCGAGCAAGTCGTCGAGGATGGACTCCGCGAGCTCCCTGCACGAGTCCTGCATCGAGCGCAGCACCCGCGCCGACATGATCGACGCCAGCACCTCGCGGGGCGCGTCGTGCTCCGGCGGGTCCATCTGCAGGAGGCCCCTCGCCCGCCAAGGCTCGTTGAGCCCCACTCCAGAACCCGACGTCATCTGCTGCCAGTTGGCCAGGGTGTTGTAGACCTCGTCGTAGCGCGCGACGGCGTAGACGCCGTACTTGCGCAGGAACACCACCGGCCCGGCCTCGCGCAGCCGTTCCTGCAGCGGCAGCGGATTCTCCAGGTTCTCCGACGTGAACGGGTCGTCCTCGAGCACCGGGACGGTGGCACCGTGGGTGGCTGTCGACACCGTGTACCTCCTAAAGGTCCAGCACGATTCGGGCAGTGACCGAACGGGAAACACAGACGAACATCCGATCACCCTTGGCTCGCTCCGCATCGTTGAGGAGCGAGTCGCGGTGGTCGGGCACACCGCCCAGGACGGAGACCTCGCAGGTGCCGCACACGCCTTCGTTGCACGAGGAGAGCACGGAGACCCCCGCTGCGCTCAACGCCTCGAGGACGGTCTCCTCGTTGCCCACGGTGATGCACGTGCGCGACTGGGCCAGCTCGACGGTGAAGGGTTCGGAGCGCACCGGCTGAGGTTGCACCGCCGGCACGAACCGTTCGAACCGCACCGCGGAATCGGGCCAGTTCGTGGTGGCGGCCGCGACGGCATCCAGGAGCGGCTCGGGTCCGCAGCAGTAGACCTTGCCTCCTGCGACCGGCTCCTGGAGGAAATCCAGGTTCAGCAGGCCGAGCTCGTCCTGGGGGCAGATCGTGACCCGGTCGCCGTACCGGCTGAGCTCATCGAGGAAGGCCATGGACTCTCGCGACCGGCCTCCGTAGAGGAGGTGCCAGTCGATCTCCAGCTTCTCGGCGGCGGCGATCATCGTCATGATCGGGGTGATCCCGATACCGCCGGCGATGAACTGGTAGCGCGTCGCGGACCAGAGGCCGAAGTTGTTGCGCGGCGTGCCGACCTTCAGCGAGTCGCCGACCTTGAGGTGGTCGTGGATGAACCGCGATCCGCCTCGCGAGCTCGGCTCGCGCAGGACGGCGATCTCGTAGGCGTCCGGGTCCCACCGGTCTCCGCAGAGCGAGTAGTGCCGGACCAGCGCCTCGCCTTCCGAGGCCGGCAGCACCACGTCGATGTGGGCACCTGGCGCCCAGTCGGGGAGGCGACCGCCCGCGGGTCGCTCCAGACGCAGGCGCACCACTCCGTCGGCCAGGATGTCCTTGCGGGCAACCCTGAGCATCTGGACTCCTTGGTGTCGCGAGACCGGCCCGGCACGTTCTGACTCGGTCTCGCGGGGGGCAGTTCGGATGGACACATGGCGATCATGCTGTCGCTCGACGGCGCTAGCAATGACTGACCGCCTATACATGTGATAGCCGTCGCACGCCGATCATCCGGTGCGGCGCCGGATCCGGACACGCCGGTGGTGGCCGGCACTCAGGCCGCATGCTCAGGCACTGCGACGCACGGCCTGGCGTCGGAGTTCCTTGCCGGCCAAGGCGTTCTTGTGCACCTCGTCGGGCCCGTCGGCAAAGCGCAGCGTGCGTGCGTGCACGTATGCGGAGGACAGGTAGAAGTCCTGCGAGAGTCCACCCGCACCGTGCACCTGGATGGCCTTGTCCAGGATCCACTCCACGGTCGTCGGGGTGGCGATCTTGATCGCCTGGATCTCGGTGTGCGCTCCCTTGTTGCCGACGGTGTCCATCAGCCAGGCCGTCTTGAGCACCAGCAGCCGTAGCTGCTCGACTCGGACACGGGACTCGGCGATCCAGTCGCGGACCACGCCCTGCTCGCTGATCGGCTTGCCGAAGGCGACCCGCTCGTCGGCCCGCGCGCACATCATGTCGATGGCCCGCTCGGCGACCCCGATGGAGCGCATGCAGTGGTGGATTCGGCCCGGCCCCAGGCGCGCCTGGGCGATCGCGAAGCCGTCGCCCTCGTTGCCGATGAGGTTGGCAGCCGGGACCCGGACGTTGGTGAACTCGATCTCTGCATGGCCACCGTTGTGCCGGTCGTCGTAACCGAGCACCATCATGCCGCGCTTCACCGTCACGCCAGGCGTGTCGCGGGGCACCAGGATCATGCTCTGCTGGCGGTGCCGGTCTGCTGTGGGGTCGGTCTTGCCCATTACGACGAAGATCTTGGCGGCCGGGTTCATCGCTCCGGTGATGAACCACTTGCGGCCGTTGATGACGTACTCGTCGCCGTCCCGCTCGATGTTGGTGGCGATGTTGGTGGCGTCCGAGGACGCGACGTCCGGCTCGGTCATCGCGAAGGATGAGCGGATGCGCCCGTCCAGCAGGGGCTGGAGCCACTCCCGCTTCTGCTGCTCGGTGCCGAACATCGACAGCAGCTCCATGTTGCCGGTGTCGGGCGCCGCACAGTTCAGCGCGGCCGGCGCCAGGTGCCGGCTGCGACCGGTGATCTCGGCCAGTGGGGCGTACTGCTGGTTGGTCAGGCCGGCGCCGTCCTCGCCCGGGAGGAAGAGGTTCCACAGTCCGCGACTGCGAGCCTCGTCCCTGAGCTTCTGGAGGATGGGGGTCTCCGTCCAGGCGAACGGGTCCTCGAGCTGCTGGAGCTCGTCGTGGAACACCGCCTCTGCTGGGTAGACATGGGTGTCCATGAAGTCGAGGAGCTCCTCACGAAGGTCCTCGCTCCGAGCATCCAACGAGAAATCCATCTAGCTGTACTCCTTCAGCGATGCGAGCCCGAGCTCGAGCAGGAGCGGCACCGTGCTGCCGCTCTCCTCGAAGCCCGCGCCCACCGTTTGTCCGCGCTGGTGCCGGTATCGGATGCCCTCGGAGATTCCGGCGAGCTTGAAGCACGCCAGTCCCAGGTGGAAGCCGATTCCCTGGAGGTCGCCGCCACTCTCGGCTGCGTAGAGCTCGAGGATCTCGCGCTCACTCAGGTAGCCCGGCGCAACCGTGGCGTCGTGGGTCGCCGGATCGGTCGAGTCCCGCTCGGCGAGGATCCGGGCCCGACGTTGGTAGACGAGCATCAGCGCCAGGTCGAGCCGTGGATCGCCCAGCGTGGCCATCTCCCAGTCGATGACGGCGGCCGGCCTGTCGTCGGCGTCGACGAGCACGTTGTCGAGACGGAAGTCTCCGTGGACGATGCCGGACGGAGACCGAACAGGCACCGACGACACCAAGGCTTCGTGGAGCTCGTGCGCGAGCGGCAGGTCTCGCGTGCGCGAGGAGTCCAGCTGCTTCTTCCAGCGGTTGACCTGCCGCGCGAGAAAGCCCTCGGGCCGACCGAAGTCACCGAGCCCGACCGACTCCGGCTCCACCTGGTGCAGCCGGGCCAGTGTCTTGACCAGCTCGGTCGAGATCGCCCGGGTGCGTGCCTCGCCGAGCGCACGGAGCTGGTCGGCATAGCGATAGGGAACTCCCTCGATCCGTTCCATCACGTAGAAGTCGGTGCCGAGGACCGCCGCGTCGTCGCAGTAGGCGATCATCGCTGGGACGGGGACGTCGGTGCCGCGAAGCGCGTCTGCCACCTTGTACTCGCGCGACATGTCGTGAGCGGTCGCCAGGACATGGCCCAACGGAGCCCGGCGCACGATCCACCGTTGCGCACCGTCGGACAGGTCGTAGGTCAGGTTCGACTTGCCGCCCTCGATCAGGCCGGCCGACAGCGGCCCTGCGAGCAGGCCGGGCCGCTCGCGGGTCAGCCAGTCGGCCAGACGGTCAAGATCCAGGCCCGGCGGTGATGCAGAGGACGACGGATTCTCGCTTTCGCGTGTGTGCACCGCGAGCTCCTCACGCACGTGCAAAGTCCGGGACGATCTTCTCGAAGCTGATGTCGCCCTCCTTGATGTTCCCGAAGCGGAGGGCGAGCTCTGCCATCTGCTCGATGGTCTGCTCGGGAACCTTGAACATCGGCTTGATCGATGGGGCCACGTCGGCGACGTAGTGATCGATGTAGTTCGTCGCGATGTGGGGCGCCTTGCCACCGAGTCCGGTCCTGTTCAGGAGATCGGCTGCCGCCTCCTTGTTGGCGAGCATCCACTCGTGCGCGTCCCACTGTGCCGCGAGCCAGTTCTGGACGACCTCCGGCTGCTTCTCGACCATGTCCTCGCGGACGGCGACGATGCACACGGCCTGGTTCCGCAACGTCTCCGGGACTGTCGGGTCGCTGAAGTCGAGCAGGACCGGCCTGTTCGCCGACTCGGCGACAAAACGCGTCGACGTCCACTGCACGGTCACGTAGGCGTCGATGCGTCCGCCGGTCAGGTTCGGGGCGGCTGAGGCCGACGGTCCGGTAGCGAGGTGGGTGACGTCGTCGTACGCCATGCCGGCCAGTTCCAGGGCCAGCCTCAGTTTCAGGTCTCCGCCGGCCCCAACCGCGGTCACGCCGACCCGCTTGCCCTTCAGCGACTGCATCTTCTCCTCGAAGCTGGCATCGGGGCTGGGCCAGTCCCCCTTGCCGGCCACGATCCCGTACGTGGTCGAGGGAGTCCTGATGCCCACGATGACGGGGCGCTTGCCCTTGGTGCCGTTGGCGAAAGTCGCCATCTGGAGGAGCGTGTCACTGGCGTAGCCGCTCACCGCGCCAGCGACCACCAGCTGCATGGCCTGGACACCGCTCTGCGGGGCGACCAGCTTGGGGACGTCCAGGTCGTGCTTGGCGAAGTCCTTGTTCTCCACGTTCACTGCGTCGAGGAGGTAGTTGTCACCGGGGAAGGAGGCGACGGTGAACTTGCTAGCACCACCCGCGCCGCCCCCGTCACCACAGGCGCCCAGCAAAGGGGCCGCACCCAACGCCGCCGTCCCGACACCGAAGTACTTCAGCAGGGACCTTCTGGAAAGCTCCAGACCTGTCATCGGGGTGGTGCTCGCTCGAGGCGTGATCATGCTCTGCTCCTAGGAGGTTGAAAGTTCCTGACGGGCCTGACCTTGTGCTGCGGTACTGCCCACGTGGCTACCGGCCGAGTCCGGAAGGTTCCGCCACCACGCGCCCCACCGTCTTGTCGTCGCCCAGCTGCTAGAGGGCGGCGGCTGCCCGTCCATCGAGGCAGTGATCGACTTGCCGAGCTGGATCCAGTACTGCCCACGCCACCGGCCGCCGCGTGGACCACCAACGTCTCCCCCGGCTGGATCCTGGCCAACTGGTGCAGGCCGAACCATCCGGTCTGGTAGCCGATGAACAGGCAGGACGCCTGGGCGGCGTCGAGAGAGGCCGGCGCCTGATGGGTCTTGTCCTGGTCCATCAGCGCGTACTCGGCGAAAACCTCCCCAGGGGAGTGCGATCGGGCCCAGCACCCGGTCCCCACCACGGCCCGGGTGCGACCGCGACGACCTCACCGCAGGCTTCGCGGCCGCACCTGGTACTCACCACGGCACATGAGCACATCGGAGAAGTTGGCGGCACTGGCAAGAACTCACCACGAGCTGTCCGTCACCTGGCTCGAAGACGGCGCGTTCGACGAGGTGGACGACGTCGATCGGCTCGCCGAGCTGCGACACCGACCACGCCGTCATGGCGTCAGGGATCGAGGCGCTTAAGGGCGGAGCTCACTCGGTTTCGAAGTCGACGAGGGCCTGGCCGGGCGCGACGCTGTCGCCCTCGGCGACGCGCAGCGCCACCACGGTGCCGGACTCCTCGGCCAGGATGGGGATCTCCATCTTCATCGCCTCGAGGATCATCAGAGGCTCCTCATTCTCGACCCGGTCGCCCTGCTTCACGAGGATCTTCCAGACGTTGGCGCCCATGTCTGCCTGAATCGTCTCCGCCATCTCACGCGCTCCTTCTCGCCGTGCTCTTGCGTCGCTGTTGAATTCTTCCGACCACGCCGGTGTCGTAGTTTCCGCTGATGAAGTCATCGGATTCCAACACCTCGATGAGGAACTCCCGGTTGGTGACGAGCCCGCCGATCACGAAGTCCTGGCACGCAGCCAACGCACGCGTGCGCGCTTCCTCGCGCGTCGCGCCGTGGGCGCAGACCTTGGCCACCAGCGAGTCGAAGTGGGGAGTGACCTCACCGCCGACCGCGTAACCGGAGTCGACCCGGATCCCGTCTCCGGTTGGCTCCTGCCACTCGGTGATCTGGCCCGGGCGGGGGAAGAACCTGACCGGGTCCTCCGCGCAGATGCGCAGCTCGATCGCATGGCCCCGGGACTCGGGCGTCAGGTCGTGGGTGGTGCGGCCCGACTCGGCGATGCTCAGCTGCTGCTCGACCAGGTCGACATCGTGGGTGAGCTCCGTGATGGGGTGCTCGACCTGGATGCGGGTGTTCATCTCGAGGAATACGAAGTCCCCCGTAGCGGTGTCGAGCAAAAACTCCACGGTGCCGGCATTGCGGTACCCCACCGCCTGGGCTGCTGCCACGGCACTGTCGTGCAGTCGCTGGCGCAGCTTTGGGTCGAGGTGCGGCGCCGGGCTCTCCTCAATGAGCTTCTGGTGGCGTCGTTGCGTGGAGCAGTCCCGCTCGCCCAGGGTCACGATGGTGCCGTCGTCCAACCCGAGGATCTGGACCTCGACATGACGCGCAGATGAGACGTACCGCTCGACGAAGACTCGATCCGATCCGAAGCTGCGCAGCGCCATCGACCGGGTCTTCTCGAACGCCTTGCGCAGGCTCTCGTCGTCATGGGCCACGGCCATGCCGATGCCACCCCCACCGGCGGAGGCCTTCATCATCACCGGATAGCCCAGGCGACGAGACTCCTGGATCGCCTCCTCACCCGTGGCGAGCGCAGCCCCGACGTCGCCGCTGATCGGCACACCCGCTGCCGCGACCACGCGGCGCGACTCCACCTTGTCGCCCATCACGTCGATGACCTCTGCAGCCGGTCCGACCCAGGTCAGGCCCGCCTGGGTCACTGCCCTGGCGAATTCGGCGTTCTCCGCCAGGAACCCGTAACCCGGATGCACGGCCGTCGCTCCGACCTCCTTGGCGATGCGCACGATCTGCTCGCCGTCGAGGTAGGCGTTGACCGGCGGATCTCCGTCGAGCTGGACCGCCTGGCCGGCCTCGGAGACGTAGGGCAGGTCGGCATCCACCTTGTGGTACACGGCGATTGTGCGAACCCCCAGCTTGTTGGCGGTCCGGATCACCCGGCGGGCGATCTCGCCCCGGTTCGCGACCAGGAGGCTCTCTGGAAAGGTAGTCATCGCAATCTCCTCAGAAGCTCGTCGGCCAGGAGCTCAGCAGGTGCTCGCCGATGCCACCCGTCCTGGCGCAGTAGTGCTCCTCCAGTGCGCCGAGGATGAAGTCACGAGTCTCGGAGGGGTCGAGCACGTGCTCGAAACCGAAGACACGGGCCACGTCGTACACCGTGGTTCCCTTCGCCATCTCCGCGAAGCGCTGCTCGAACAGCTCGGGATCGGACTCCCGGTCGATGCCGTGCACCACCGACACCGCCGAGGAGGGGTCCATGAAGCTGACCTCTGTCGACCACCAGCCGGCCGTGGTGTCGGCGGTCAGGCCGCCACCCATGTTCACGTAGGCCTGCCCGTAGTTCTTGCGCAGCGTGATGGCGATCTTCGGCACTGTCACCAGGGACAAGGCGTTCATCCAGTTGATGACCTTGCCGGCGATCTTGTTCCGTTCGGCCTCCAGCCCGATCAGGAACCCGGGCTGGTCAACGAGGAAGACGACGGGGATGTTGTAGGAGTCGCAGAGCACCAGGAAGCTGGTCGCCTTGTCACACGCCGGCCCGTCGAGCGCGCCGCCCTTGAACATGGGGTTGTTGGCGATGATCCCCACCGACTGTCCGCCGATGCGGACCAGTGAGGTGACCAGGCTCTTGCCGTAGCGAGCCTTGATCGGGAACACGGACCCCGCATCGGCGATGATCTCGATCACCTTGCGCACGTCGTACGTCTTGGTGCGTACGGCGGGCACGATGTCCTTGAGCTCGGCCGAGCGTTCTCCTGAGCCAGCCGGGACCTCGGCCAGCGGTGGCCGCTCCCCGTTGTGCGACGGCAGGTAGGACAGGAAGCGTCGGATGAGCTCGATCGCCTCTTCGTCGGTGTCCGCAACGGCGTCGGCGTATCCGGTGACCTCCGCGTGGAGCTTCCAGCCGCCGAGCTCTTGTGCGTCGACCTGCTGCCCCGTGGCGCGGCTGACCAGGCCTGGGCTCGACACCGCCAGCACGCTGCCCTTGCGGAAGACCGCGAAGTCGGCCGAGACGGTGTGCCAGGCAGCGGATCCAAAGCAGTACCCGAAGGCAGCCGACGCCCAGGGGCTCTGCCGCTGCCGCAGGAACCGGCGCTTGCTGTTGGCAGCGCCCATGCCGGTGCCACCCATGGCGTCCGGCATCCGCACGCCGGTGGACTCCGAGAGGTAGACCAGCGGCATCCCGACCTTGGCGGTGAGCTCCTTGAAGTGCGACATCTTCTTGTTGCTCACCGGGCTGCTGGAGGAGCCCTTGACGGTGAAGTCGTAGGCGATCACGCTCGCGCGGCGACCGTCGATCTGACCGCTTCCGATGATCTTGCCGTCAGCCGGTGTCTTCGCCTGGTCCGCCTCGACGGCCGAGGTCGCGAAGAGGCCGCTCTCGCGGAACGTGCCCTTGTCCAGCAGCAGCTCGATCCGCTCTCGCGCATTGAGCCGCCCCTCAGCACGTCGCTGCTCGAGCTTCTTCGGGCCGCCCATCGCCAACGCAGCTGTCCGACGCGCCTGGAACTCCTGCTCGAGACTCAGCTCGGGTTCGACCATTCCGGTGTCCTGGTCCTGGCTCATCTCTACCGCCTTCCGTCGTCTTCGCAGCCCTGATGGGTCTGCTCGAGCACCGCCCGTGCGGCCAGCGCCGCGTCCTCGAAGGCCGCGAAGACAGGGATTCCGCTGGACCGGGCGCGGTGTGCGTAGCCCGTGATCAGTTCCTCTGTCTTCTGGCTGCCGTCGGTCTTGAGCACGAGCAAGTGGTGCGTGTTGGAGTTCGCCTCGTCCCGCACATGCACGATGGAGTCGATGATGGTCCCGGTCACGTCACCGTGGGACTCACCGAGGTTTCTCTGGATGATGCCGACATTGAGGTGCGAGATCAGGATGTCGGGCTCGCTGCCGGCGAGCACCAGCTTCAACATGTCCTCGGCGACCTGGCCGTTGCGCACCGCCAAGGTCCCGGCAGGCACGTCGATCGGGTTCCGCAGTCCGTTACCCGGGGGCAGACCGAGGCCGTCGAGCTGCCGGATGACGGAGTCGGCCAGTGGTGACGTCGAGAGTCCCTGGCGGTCGAGCGCGTCGGCACCCAAGACACTGGCGCCACCGCCGTTGCCGAACAGGATCGCCTGACGGCCGGTCGATCGAATGTCGAGGTCGATCGTGGACAGCGCGTGCAGCGCCGAGGCGAAGTCCTCCAGGGAGTCGACCAGCGTCATACCGGCCTGGCGCGCGATCGCCTGCCAGAGTCGGTGGTTGCCGGCCAAGGCGCCCGTGTGGCTGGTGGCTGCCCTGGAACCCTCACTGGTGCGACCACCGGCGAGCAGCACCACCGGCTTCCGGACCTCGCCGGTTGTGAGCACATCCAGCACTTCTCGGGCGGCTGCCAGCGATTCGAGGTACAAGCCGATGACTCGTACGTCGTCGTCCGCGAGGTGCGAGGCGACCAGCTCGGCGGCGTTGACATCGGCACCGTTGCCGATGCTGACCACGCTGTGGAAGTCGATGCCGCGCATCGCGCCCACGCGCAGGATGTCGACGCTCAGCCCACCGCTCTGCGAGACGACGGCGGTGACGCCCGGCGTCAGCGGCGCATCAGGGATGAAGGAGAGCCGTCCGGCCGACGCGTGCGTGCCCAGGCAGTTCGGTCCGATCAACCGGATACCGGCACGGCGTACCGTCTCGACCAGGGTCTTCTCGAGGGGCTTTCCCTCCTCGGTCTCACCGAAGCCGCTGGCGATCACCTGGGCGAAACGCACCCGGCCCGCGGCCGCGAGCAGCGCCTCGCTGACCCTGGCCGCCGGCAGGGCGACGAAGGCGTAGTCGATCGGTTCGTCCGTGTCCGCCAGGGACGTGACCGCGGGCAGACCCTCGATGTCGTCCGCCTCGGGGTGGATGGGCACGATGGTCCCTTCGAACCCCCCGGCACGCAGGTTGCGGATGTAGCGGTTGGCGAGGTTGGGGCGCTTGCCGCTCGCTCCGAGGACCGCGACCCGGGCGGGGCGGAAGAGCGCCGAGAAGTCGGGTGCCGGGCGCTCCGGGCGTGCTTCCGCCTCCGCGTCGGCTGCCTCCTCGGCGCTGACGACGAAGCGCGCGTCCACGGCCACGGCTCGATCAGCCGACACGATGACCGGATTCAGGTCGAGCTCCACCACATCCTCCGGCAGCGACTCCAGCAGCCCGCCCGGACCAGCGAGCCTGGAGATCAACCGCACCAGGGGCGAGAGGTCCGCCCGCACACCGCCACGCGCACCTTCGAGGACCTTGATCCCTCGCAGTTCCCGCAGCATGCGAAGGGTCTGATCCTCCGAGAGCGGCGCAAGCCCGAAGGCGACGTCTTCCAGGACCTCGACCAGCACCCCGCCCAGTCCGACCATGACGCTCCAGCCCAGGTCCGGGGTCTTGGTCGCGCCCACGATCACCTCGTGACCGGCCGGCACCATCTCCTCGACGAGCAGGCCGCTGAGGCGGTGCCCACTCGCGGCGAGCCGCTTGCGCATCTGGTCCGTGACCTCGGCGACCTGTTCGCGGCTCACGCCCACCCGTACGCCGCCGGCGTCGGACTTGTGCACAAGGGTGGAGGAGATGGCCTTGACGACCAGTGACTCACCGAGGTGCTCCGGGATCAGCTCGCCGTCCGAGACCTGCACGCCCCGGGGGACGTCGATCCCGAAGATCGCGAGCAGGGACTTGGCCTGCGCCTCGGTGAACATCGCTGACTCGCGGGACCTGGCCTCCGAGACAAGAGCGGCGATGCCGTCCTGGATGCTCGGCCGAGACGTGTCGACTGACAACTTGAGTACCTCACTGAACTCGGTTCCGCCCGCCGATGATCGCGTTCGGCGTGCGTTCAGTGTGGTCAGGGCTATATGGCCTGGGAAGTGCGACGTCACTTGCGGGGTGATACCTGTGTGCTATCGGCGCGGACCCCGGACGCATTGCTCCTGAGGGGAATCGGCCCATGGGCTACGAAGGTTCTTCACCGAGTCGCGCAGCAGGCCGAGGAACGCCTGTACGGCGGAGGTACGAGCCTCGGCCTTGCGCACGATCGCCGAGATGCTGGCGTGTGCCCACGGGAAGGGCAGCGGGATGAGCGCGACCCCGTCGCCGCTGACCGTCGAGCTCAGCAGGGTGTTCGCCATGCAGATCCCGACGCCTGCCCGCACCATGTGCTGCGATGCCTGGGCGTTGTTCGTGGTGTACACGATCCTGGCCTCGATGCCCTCCAGCAGCTGTTCGAAGGCGGTGTGCAGGACGCTCGACTTCGCTGGGAAGATGAGCGCCTCCCCTTCGAGGTCATGCGCCTCGAACGTGTTCTTGGTCGCCAGCCGATGGTCTTCTGGAACCGCCAGCACGATCCTTCCGGCGAGCAGATCGATGTGGTGCAGCAGGTCGTGTTCGGCCGGCACCAGTTCGATGCCGTCCAGCCGTGTCACCAGGCCGGCGTCGAAGTGGCCGCCGAGGACGCTGCGGCCCACCATCCTGGACGGTCCTTCCTCAACCTCGAAGCGCAGGTTGGGGTAGTCGCTGAGCAGCCGCTTCACCACGCCGGGAAGGATCGTCTGGGACGCCGCCGGCACGGTGCCCAGCCGCACGCTGCCGAGCTTGAGGCCGCCGATGGCGCTGGCTTCCTCGCGGAGCAGACGCTCGGCCTGAACAGCTGCCACCAGGTGCGGCAGGATCCGCTCGGCGGCGTAGGTCGGCCGCACACCTCTCGCTCCCCGGATCACCAGACCGACGCCGAGCTCCTCCTCGAGGCGCTGGATCTGGTTGGTGATCGTCGGCTGGGCGATGTCCAGCTCCTTGGCGGCTTGACGGAACGAGCCGGTCCGCAGCGCTGCTTCCAAGTACCGCAACTGCGCGAATCTCATGCATCTACCTCATCCGCGGATGAAGAGTGTTCCTCCCGCCGGGCCCGTGCTCGGGTGCCGCACGGCCGCCGTGTGACCCCATCACGCTGGACACGTGGACGATCGATCCGTCACTGACCAGGGGCACAGGGCGTGTGCGGCCAGGAACGCATGGGCCAGGTCGACCGTGAAGTCGTGCTCCCAGTCGGTGAGCCCGTAGTCCTCCATCGGCCTGCGGTGCATGCGGCCGATGGCGTCGACGTAGCCGTCGAGCCGACCGAGGTCGGACATCGCCCTCGCCCTGACCGGGCTACTGCCTCGGCGCTACCCGGACTGATTTCGGCGCACAACACCCGCCCGCCGAGGGCGACGTGCCCCCGCCCGCGCCGAGAACGACGTAGGACTTGCCGTCAAGCCGGAAGAGGCCACGGTGGTCGACCTGCTCCGGCCCGACCGGCGTGCCGCGAGTGTCCCCCGTCCACGTGGTCTCGGGGTCGGAGCACCCGGGCTGCGACCGCTCGTCGTACGGACGACGGGTAGCCGCGCGCTACCTGTGCGACCTGATGACCAACCTCTGCAGCCCAGAGATCACGAGGTCCAGGAACATCGACAAGATGCCCATCGCCAGGAGGATCGCGAACGTGTCGGCAACCAGGAAGTTGTTGGTCATCACCACGAGCCGCTGCCCCAGGCCGGTGTAGGCGCCCACCATCTCCGAGACCACCGCACCGAGCACGGAGTACACCGCACCCAAGCGCAGACCACCGACGATGGAGGGCAGTGCCGCGGGGAACTCGATCTTGAAGAATCGCTGGCGCCGGGTCATGCCCAGCGACTTGGCCAGCTGACTGATGTCGTGGTCGAGACCCTTGATGGCGCTCATCGTGTTGGTCATCAGGACGAAGAACACGACGCTGATGGCGACCAGGGCCTTGGGCCCGAATCCCAGACCGAACCAGAGGATGAAGATCGGTGCGAGCGCCGGACGGGGCAGGCTGTTCATCAGGGTCAGGAAGGGTGAGGCAGCGGTGTGCAGGACCGGGACCCTGGCGAAGATCACCCCCGCCAGGATGCCAGCGGCGGATCCAATCACCAGGCCCACCATGGCGCCGCTGAAGGTGGAGCCGACATCGGTCCAAAAGGTGCTGTCCGATAGCTGGTTGATGAACGTCCGCGCGACGTCGCCGGGTGCGGAGATGAGTGCCGGGTCGAGGACCTGATTGCTGGAGACGTACCACCAGCCCCAGAGGAAGGCCCCGAGAGCGCCCAACCGGACCGCCCAGACGGTGACCTTCTCCTTGATCCGGGCGCGTCGGCGCTCGGCGAGCATCTGGTGGTCGAACTCGGCCGGAAGACTGGCGAACGTGGCGTCTTCGGCAGGCTCGAAGGTCGTGCCGGCTTCCGGGAGCGGCCCCATGCCCGGGTCCTTTCTCGTGGTCTGCTGCATGGCGGTGCGCGTCACTCGCGGGGTTCCCGGATCAGGCCCACGTCGGCGGCTGATGAGGTGTGCGGTCCTCCCGTCACCTGGAGCACCGTCCCGGTGATGAAGCTAGCGGCCTCCGAGGTCAAGTACAGGCAGGCGTCCGCCACCTCCTCCGGCCTTCCGACCCGGCCCAGGGCGAGGTAGTAGCCGAACTTCTTCTCGGTCTCGGGGGATGCGAACCGGGATGCCGGAGTCAGGGTGGCACCCGGCTCGACACAGTTGACGCGGATGCCCCGGTCTGCCCACTCCCAAGCCATCGTCTTGGTCAGGGAAGCAAGCCCCGCCTTGGCGGCTGCGTACGCCCCGCGCATCGGATGCGCGTGGTTGGCCGAACCCGATCCCACGTTGATGATGTTTCCACCACCCTGGCGCTCGAAGACGGGGAGACACGCTCGCGAACAGTGGAACGCCCCGCTCAGGTTCGTGCCGATGGTGGCGTTCCAGGCATTGACGGAGAGATCCTCCAGCCGCGACGCGAAGTTGCCGCCAGCGTTGTTGATCAGCACGTCGATCCGACCGAACCGGTCGAGCGCGGTGCCCACGAGGGCCTCGGCAGTCTCCGGCTCCCGGATGTTTCCGGTGACTAGGACAGCCTTCTGGCCGAGCTCCTCGACGCGCTCCACGTTGGCCTGCAGCGCCTCCACGTTGCGGCCGTGCACGACCACGTCGGCTCCGGCCTCGGCGTACTTCGCAGCGAGGGCCGATCCGATTCCGCCAGAGGCGCCCGTCACGATGACGACCTGCCCGGTGAAGTCGAACGTCGTCCGACCCACTTTCCTCGCCATGGTGCTGTCTGTCGCCACCTGGATCCTCCTAGTGAACGCGCCCGATGTGCATCCGGCTCCTGCCTCGGGCGGCCTGTGGCACCGCCCGATCGGCCAGCTCGCCGTTGGTCTTGACCTTGGTCGACACAACCCATCTCGAAACCAGATGCGTGTGGGACAGCGTCATGCCAATCGCGGCCGCGGACAATGAGCTGTTCTCTATCGATGCGATAGCCGCCGAGTGGCGCCGCTTTTCTTGACACTCCTCATAACGTGCTCAACGATTCCGGTGCGGATCTAGGCGCTGTGTCAAGCAATGTTGGGCAGGTAATCGGGTCTGCGGATTTTGGAGGTGGCGTGGCGGTTGGCCCAGCGGATGTAGCCGGCGATGGCGGCTTCTTGGGCGGTGTGGGAGGGATAGTCGCTGCCGTCGAGGGTGAAGTAGCGCAGTGCGGTGGCCTCGGAACCTGCAGAACATCAGACCTGTGGCCAGGTCCAGCGCGGCGAACAACCAGCCATGACCAAGGCGAGGCTGCAGGTTCAGCGGGCCGAACTCATCGACGCAGATCACGCGCCCATCCGTGGGCGGGTTGTCGTAGCGGGCCGGGATCCGGGCCATCTCGGCGGCGAAGTCCCGGTCCTTGCCGGCCTTCCTCTCCCGGGCGGCCGGCCCGAACTTAGCCGGTCGGCCGCCGCTCCATTTCGGGTCCAGTGCCGCGGGATCGCCTCCCGCACACGCCCCACGGTCGCGGCGAACATCACCGCAATCTCCCCTGCGCTGCGGCCCTGTAGCGAGTCCAGCACGACCCCGGCCCGGCGCAGCCGGACACGATCTTTCTTGGAGCGCTTTATCTTGACCAGCCGCTGCGCCTCGTCCGGCTCCAGGGGCCGCACAAACGCCTCGGGCCGACGCAGAGCGCGATCGGAGCGGCGATGCGCACGCCGCCGTGCCGCCGAACAGTGAGAGGGAGATCAAGGTGAATCGACTAGCCGAAGCACCTACGCCGGCCACCACCGCTGCCAGGGGGGTGTCCGTCGAGTTCGAGCATGTGCACCAAAGCTTCCTCCACGGCGATCGACCGGTGCGGGTGCTCGACGATTTCAACCTGCACATCGAACCCTCCGAGTTCGTCGCCATCGTCGGGCCGTCCGGCTGCGGCAAGACCACCGCCCTCGGGATGGTCGGCAACCTCCTGCGGCCGCGAAGCGGCTCGGTCCGCATCGATGGCACCGAGGTGACGCCGGGCAGCAATGACGCTGCCTTCCTCTTCGCTCGCGACGCGCTCCTGCCGTGGCGGTCGGTGCGCAACAACGTCGAGCTGGGGATGGAGGTCCGCGGTGTGTCCAAAGTGGAGCGGCGCGAGCGGGCCGATGCGTGGCTTCGTCGCGTGCGGCTGCACGAGTTCGCCGACTCCGACGTGCTGCACCTCTCCCAGGGGATGCGGCAGCGCGTCGCCATCGCCCGAACCCTGGTCCAGAGCCCGCGAGTGCTGCTGATGGACGAGCCGTTCGCCGCCCTGGATGCGCAGACGCGCGCGATCCAGCAGGAGGAGTTCATCCGCCTGTGGGAGAGCGAGCGGCCGACGGTCATCTTCGTTACCCACGACCTCGAGGAGGCGATCCTGCTCGCCGACAGGGTGATCCTGATGGCCAGCCGCCCCGGGCGCATGGTCTGCGACATGAAGATCGAGCTCGAGCGGCCGCGCCAACAGGAGATGCGCCGGTCGTCGGACCTCTTCAAGTCCTACTACCAGGAGATGTCGGAACGGCTCAGGGCCGAGGTCGACCTCGCCGAGCAGAGCATGATGGACGAGTCCCAGGATGCCTGACGCTCCTCAGGTGGTGACCGGACCGGACGGCAACGCCATGGCGTACCGCCAGTTCGGCAACGGGCCGCGCCTGATCACCTGCCTGCGCTCGCTCGCACTCGACGGATCCTGGTACGAGCCGTTGGCCCGAACCCTCGGCGAGGACTATCGCCTGCTCGCACCGGACTTCCGCGGGCATGGTGCCGCCGCCACCATCCGTCCATTCCTCGACCGCCTCGAGTGCTGGGCGGGGGTAGCCCGCCCCCACCGCTCGCTGGTTCCGCACGCCCTCCGATGGAGATGAAGGCATGGTTTACCTACCGGACCGTCCGCTGTCCGACGACGCCCTGCTCGCCAACCTCGACTCGGCGCAGGCTCCCGCGCTGTTGATGCTGACCGCGCACGTCACGGGCGAGGTCAGTGTGCTGCGTCCCGAGTGGCGGCCCGACCTGGCCAAGTTGCCCGGGGGTGGCTACGCACCAGAGACCGCCACGAGTATCCGTGACCACTGCCGAGAGCGGCTCCTCCCGTTGCTCGACTCACAGGCGGAGTGGCCCGAACTGCCCGAGGACTCGGTGCGCCGCGCAATCTGTTCATGGCTGATGGGCGAGGACTCCGAGGACGCACAGGCGCTGGCTGAGGTGGCCTTCACCCCCGACCAGGCTGATCCGCGAGCAGCGGACTGGGATCTCGCACAGGTCGCCCCCGAGCGCACGCTGCGCGCGGTCGTCATCGGTGCCGGCTTCTCCGGACTCCTCGCGGCCTTGCGCCTGAAGCAGGCAGGAGTCCCGTTCACGATCCTGGAGAAGAGCTCGAACGTGGCCGGGACCTGGGCGCAGAACACCTACCCCAACTGCAGGACCGACGTTCCCAGCCATGTCTACACCTACACGTTCGTGCCGCACGACTGGGAGACCTACTTCGGCACCCAGCAGGCGATCTTCGATTACCTGAACGAGTTCGCCTTGAAGAACGGACTGCTGGAGCACGTCCGCTTCGACACCGAGGTCACTGCGACGCGCTGGGACGCGGCATCGGCTAGCTGGACCGTCGAGACCCGCACCGCCGACGGCGACGTCAGTTCCACCGAGGCCGAGGTGGTCGTCAGCGCCGTCGGCCAGCTGAGTCGACCGCTGATCCCCCGGATCGAGGGCCTCGACGCTTTCGAAGGCCCCGTGGTGCACTCCGCCGAGTGGGACCACGACCTCGACTTCACCGGCAAGCGCGTCGCCGTCATCGGCACCGGCGCCAGCGCCCTGCAGTTCGCACCTGCCGTGGCCCGCGACGCAGCGCAGGTCACCATCTTCCAACGCAGCGCGCCCTGGCTGCGTCCCACGCCCGAGCTCAGGAAACCGATCGACCCGGCCGAGCGCTGGCTCTTCGCCCACCTCAACCACTACCGGGCCTACTACCGCTTCTCGATATTCCTACCCCGGCTGATCGGCAACCTGCCGGCGGCAACGGTGGATCCTGACTATCCGCCCACCGAGGTCTCGGTCTCAGCAGCCAACGACCAGCTGCGCATGCAGCTGACCGACTACTTGATCGAGCAGGCCGGCGACCGCCGCGACCTGCTCGAGAAGATCATTCCGGACTACCCCCCTGCCGCGAAGCGGATCATCCGTGACGACGGCACCTGGGTCAGCACGCTGAAGCGGGACAACGTACGTCTGATCGGTCAAGCCGTGCAGCGCATCGACAAGGACGGTGTGTGGAGCGGGGACGAACACGTTCCGGCCGACATCATCCTGCTCGGCACGGGGTTCCGGGCCTCGGAGTTCCTGATGCCGATGAAGGTGACCGGAGTCGACGGTCAGGACCTGCACGAGACCTGGGGCATCGACGCCAGCGCCTACCTGGGCATCACGCTCCCGGGTTTCCCGAACTTCTTCTGCATGTACGGCCCGAACACCAACACGGTCATCCACGGGAACCTGGTGTTCTTCCTGGAGTGTCAGGCCGCGTACATGCTCAGCGCCGTACGTCTCCTGGCCAGTGGTAGCCACACTTCCATGGATCTGCGGCCGGACGTGTTCGCCGACTACGACGACGAGGTCACCGAGGAGAGCGCGAAGCGCGCTTGGGGCTGGTCGAAGACGCACAGCTGGTATCAGAACGCCGCCGGCCGATCCACCATCATGTGGCCCCTTCCGGCACGCACCTACTACGAGCGCACGCGCGAGGTGCGCACCGACGACTACCAGCTGAGCTGACCGGCACGCCCACCCGCCCGGCCGTCTTCCCCCACACATCGGAGGTTCCCTTGATCACTGAGCACATGACGACCGTCGCCAACCTCGAGACCCGCTACCTAGCGGGTGGTCCGCAGGACGCTCCCCCGGTCATCTTCCTGCACGACGGCGCCTGGGGTGGCAGCGCCGACGTCACCTGGGGACACGTGCTTCCCCTGGCTGCTGAGAAGTTCCGGGTCATCGCACCGGACTTTCTCGGGTACGGCGGTAGCGCGAAATCCATCCGGCTCGACGTCTCCCCCTTCTCCTTCCGCATTCGGCACGTCTTCGGCCTGCTCGACGAGCTCGGCGTCGACCGACCCGTGCACCTGGTCGGGAACTCGTTCGGCGGTTCGGTGGCGCTCCGGGCCCTGACCGAGAACGATTTCAGCTCCCGGATCGCGTCCGCCACGACCATCAACGGGACTGGGGGCCCCTGGCGTGCGCCGGCGATGGCCAAGCTGCGCGATTTCGACGGCACGGTCGCCGGGATCGAGGCGCTCGTGGACCTGTTGTGCGACGCGTCCTCCGAGCGGGACGAGCAGGTGCAGGCTCGCTACCGGTGGGCGACCGCGCCGGGTCACTTCGGCTGCATGAGCGCGCCTCACCTCCAGGCTCCCGAAGCGATGCGCCGGGACAGGCCGACGGACCCCTATCCGGCGCCCTTGGCCCAGGTCGACGTGCCGGTTTTCCTCATCGAAGGCACCGAGGACGTGCTGCTCGAACGTGGCTGGGGCAAGCACCTCGAGGCTGAGCTGAAGAACTCCAGAACCGAGACCCTGCCGTACCGGCACTGCCCCAACATCACCCACCCGGAGGAGACCTGGGCCATGATCGACGCCTTCCTGGCCGGCCAGACGGGCGAGGCCCACTGATGCCGGCATCTGCAGGGAACGCATCCGCAGAGGCTTCGCCGGCCACCCCCGCCCTGGTCCTGACCGGCGGGTCATCCGGAATCGGGGCCGGGCTGGCCGGTGACCTGGCCGGAGAGTGGGCCGTCACCGTCGTGGACCGGGACCTGCCGCGCGAAGCGGTTCCCGGTGTCAGCTACCTCCGCGGCGACATCACTCGCGACGACGCAGCCACCACGGTCCGGGAGTCCCTGGCCGAGAGAGGCAGGACTCAGGTCGAAGGCATCGTCCACTGCGCCGGCATCGGCGCCTTCGGGCCTTTCATGGAGATGCCCCGGGCCGAGTGGGAACGGCTCCTGATGGTGAACCTCCACGGAACCCTGAACTTCATCCAGGGCATGGCCGACCTGGTGGCCGACGGAGGAAGGATCGTGCTGTTCTCCTCCGGGACGGTCTTCAAGGCCCCGGCGAACGCGGCCGCCTACGCCGCGTCGAAAGCCGGCGTGATCGGCTTCGCTCGCAGTCTCGCCGCTGAGCTCGGGGCCCGGGAGATCACGGTCAACGTGGTCGCTCCCGGACTGGTGATGACGCCGTTGTCGACGTCGCTGGCAGCGGGCGAGGAGAACAACGTCAGCTCGCGCGCCATCAAGCGACGGGCCACCATCGAGGACTTCATCGGCCCGGTGCGGTTCTTCCTGTCCCCGGGCTCATCGTTCGTGACCGGGCAGACACTCGTCGTCGACGGCGGCTCGATCCGACGCTAGTGCGTCGCCGGGTATCCCCCGACCGGGCCCCGACCGGGCCGGTCGGGGAATACGACCCTGCGCTACCGGGAACGCGGTGCAGTGCGCCGCCCTTCAGGGTGGTGGTGAAGCACCGCATCGCGAAGACCGCCAAGGTCTGAGTGGTCCTATAACGGGCGGTCCTGCTGCTCGATGTACTGGTGCAGCACGCTGATCGGTGCTCCGCCGACGGAACCGGCGAAGTACGAACCGGACCACAACCTTTTGGCTCGCCAGTAGCGCTGTTCCAGCTCGGGAAACGGCCTGCGTATCAGTCGGGGCGAGATGCCTTGAGGCTGTTCACCAGCCGTGAGATCGCCACCTTGGGTGGGACGTTCACCAGTAGGTGGACGTGGTTGGCTTCGCCGTTGAACTCGGCCAGTTCAGTTTCGAAGTCCGCGCACACCTGTCGCATGACGATTCCACGCGTTCCAGATGACGCGAGTTGAACACGCTGTGTCGATACGTCGTCACGCCGTGAAACCGCCTGTATATGCTTCGAACGCGGCGTTCCGTGCACGCACGGCGTCGGAAGGGCAGCAAGAACCGGGACAAAGCCAGGCTCACTCTCGCCCGTGCTCACGCGGGGGTGGCCGATGCGCGACGCGAGTTCCACCACCAACTCTCCACCTGCCTGATTCGCGAGAACCAAGCAATCGCGGTAGAGAACTTGGCGGTGTCCGGGCTCACGCGTACTCGCCTGGCCAAGTCCGTCCACGACGCCGGATGGTCCGGTTTCGTGGCGATGTTGGAGTACAAGGCCGCACTGTACGGGCGCAGGGTGGTTCGGATCGGCCGGTTCGAACCCACTTCGCAGGTGTGCTCGAACTGTGGTGTGAAGGACGGTCCCAAGCCGTTGCACGTGCGTGTCTGGCAATGCCAGGTGTGCGGGGTGTGGCTGGACCGGGACATCAACGCGGCGGTCAACGTCGCGAAGGCGGCCGGACTGGTCGTGACAGCCTGTGGAGCGAACGTAAGACCGCCCACCCCGGTGGGGGCTGATCGCGGTGAAGCAGGAACCCACCGAGGCGACCTGACGAGCGCGACAGCCCGCGCCGCCAGGCACGGTAGGAATCACCGGGGTTCACCCCGGTGAGGATGTCAATGCAGTGGCGAGAACGCCGAGGGCGTCATCAGCTTGGACACCTGCTCGAGCGGCGCCGGGCCGTCAGCAGGCGGACATAACCCCCGCGCGGCAGCCTCGTCCAGGGCATGGGCGCGCTGGTCCAGGTCGTCGTACGCCCACACCTGCACGATGCCGTTGGTCTGCCCGAACTCGAGCCGACCGGCCAGGACCAGGGAGTGCCGCTTGCTCCGCTCTTCGATGGCACGGGACCAGGCTGTGGCGGCGGAGCCAAGATCGGCGACCTTGAAGTAGTCATAGGTGATCTCGAAGACCGCTCCGACGGTGCCCGGGGCCGGATCCTCGACGAAGTCGAAGGGCAGCAGCACTTCGGACTGCATCCGATTCACCAGCGGCCCCGTGGCCGGTGGCCACTGCGGATGCTGGGCTGCAGCAGCCCGCTTTTCGGCTCGGTCGGGCAAGTCCTGGTAGGGCCACACGTGGATCACTTCGCTGAGCGCCTCGTCGAGGGTGTGCCAGAAGCCGGACAGCGGGGAGTACTCGGCACGGTGCCGGTAGCCCTGCCCGAAAAGCTCCTCGAACTCGGGCACGGCTCCGGGATCGACTCGATAGGTGCGAATCTCGTAGATCATCGACACGCTCTCTTCGACGCAGCCCTGGCTGCGAACAATGTGGCCGGGTAGGTGGTCAGTGGGGCTCTCGGGCTCACCCGAGCGCGGCTGCACCCGCGCTGGCACACTCCTCGTCCTGCTCCCCGGTGCCGCCACCGACGCCGCAGGCCCCCACCAGCACACCGTCCACGAAGATCGGCACGGCTCCCTTGGAGTAGAACATGTGCCCGCCCTCCGCCGCGGCAATGCCCTGCATGATCGGAAGGCCGGACCGTTCCGCCAGCAGGCCGCTGGGCCGGGCGAATGCCGCTGCGGCGACAGCCTTGCCCTGGGCGCCGCACCCGGCTGCCCAGTGGCCGCCGTCCATCCTCTGGAAGGCCAGCAATCGCCCACCGGCGTCGCAGACGGCGACGCTGATCCGGATGTCCAGCTCGCTGGCCCTGCTCAGGGTGCACTGCACGACCGCATTGGCCTGTGCGAGGTTCAGTGTCACGCTTCGGTCCTCCCGTTGACGGGGACGTGGTAGTCCGCGGTGTACGTCGTACTGCTCTGGTCTGCCAAGTCCGCGTGGGCCGGCCCGGTGTGGCTCACGGCATCGCCCGGAACATCGACAGCCTGGCGTTGACCACGTGTGGCGAGATCTTCGTCTTCCACTGGCCCTTGGCCGAGGCGGCGATCCACGCCGGGGTCTGAGGCAGATCAGGCGAGGTCACCCGGTAGGTCGTCGCGTACTTCTGCATCCCGGCCACCGGCGTCTCCAGGACGTAGCGCTGGACCTCGATGACGCCCGGGACCTTCGCGATGGCAGGGGCGTGCTCGGTGTCGTAGATGTGGTTGAACTCGGCCTCGAGCTCTTCCGGGATGTCCAGCTGGACGAGCCAGAGGTAGTGGTCCGCAGCCTCCGCCATCACCGTCTCCTTCATCTGTGAACCCGCCTGCCGGCAGCGTGGCCGCAATCGTGGTGGGCGAGCAAGGCACATCCGGATTTCACTGTGATAGCTGTCCGCGCGAGGCCGCGAGGGGCCACATTGCGCCAGCATGGCGGCGTCACGAAACGCCAGAGACACGTGTTCACCCGGGCTACGAGAGAAGGCCTCCGACATGATCTCTTCCGATGGCGGTGCCGAGCCGCACCTGCTGACCATCGCCCAGGCTGCTGAGCTCATCGGGAAGCGTTCCTTGTCGTCCGTGGAGTACGTCGAAGCGTTGATCCACCGCATCGAGGCCGTCGACGGTCAACTGCACGCCTTCCTGACCCGCACCTTCGACCTCGCACTCCGGCGTGCCCGCCGAGCCGACGCGGAGATCGCCGCCGGCGGCCACGCGGGTCCCCTCCACGGCATCCCGTTCGCGCTCAAGGACGTCTTCGACACCGCTGGCATCCGTACCACCGGCCATTCGCGAGTGTGTGCCGACAACGTTCCGGTCCGGGACGCGACCGTGACCGCGCGCCTGTACGGCGCTGGTGCCGTGCCGCTCGGCAAGCTCGCGCTCCACGAGTTCGGCCACGGCGGTCCCTCCTTCGACCTTCCCTGGCCGCCTGCCCGCAACCCGTGGAACCTGACCCGGGTCACCGGAGGCTCGTCCAGTGGCTCGGCCGCAGCGGTCGCTGCCGGCCTGGCGCCTGCCAGCATCGGCACGGACACGGGCGGATCCATCCGGGTGCCGGCATCACGGTGCGGGATCACCGGCCTGATGCCGACCTTCGGGCTGGTGGGGCGCACCGGCGTCATCCCGCACGCCTTCAGCTTCGACCGCTGCGGCCCGATGGCGATGACCACAGAGGACTGCGCCATCCTGCTGCAGGCCATCGCGGGACCCGACCCTGCTGATGCGGGCAGCGTCCACGCCGACGTCCCGGATTACCGCGCCGCCCTCGGTGAGGACCTCCGCGGTCTCCGCATCGGTGTGCTGCGCCAGAACTGGGAGGGCGAGGTGGCGGTCTCCGACGACGTACGGCACGCGATGGAGGAGGCGCTTGCGATTCTGCGCGGCCTGGGGGCCACCCTGGAGGACTGCCGGATCCGCCCCATGCAGAGCTACTACGACATCAAGACGGTCATTGGGGAGACCGAGATCCTCAGCGTGCACCACGCGGACCTGGTCGCTCGGCCAGCGCAGTTCGGGGCGGACATGCTCAGCCGGATGTTGCCTGCCCTGCTGTTCACCGGCGACGACTATGTCCGGGCCAGTCGTGAGCAGCGCAGGGCGATCGCCGAGATGCAGCCGCTTTACCGAGAGTTCGACGCCTTCGTCACGATCGGCTCCGGGGAGGCCCCGCCCTTCGACGCCCACGACCCCGTGGCCTTCTGGAAGAACGCCAACCACTTCACCGCCGCCAACGTGACAGGACAGCCAGTTCTCGCCGTGTGCAACGGGTTCAGCTCGGACGGGCTTCCCCTGGGAATGCAGATCTTCGGTCGACCGTTCGGCGAGACGACGCTGCTGCGTATCGGGCACGCCTACCAAACGGCCACGAACTGGCACTGGCGCCACCCGACGCTGATCGACCATGCGCTGGCTCCACCCGTCGACGAACCGCCCCTGCTGGCCGGGACCGCTGACGAGTGCGACCCAGCGTTGCGCCGGTTGTGCGAGTCGGCATTGCTCTCGACGACCAGATGCTGGCTCAGTTGCTGGAGGGCGCGCCGTACGCGGTTGCCATGGCTTCCCGGCTCGCCCGCGACCACCAGCATGCGGAGCAACCCGCCCACGTCTTCGGCGTCAGTTGACGCACGACCCTTCGGTAGGGCATCCGTCCAAAGTGGCTCATCGGTAGGTGAACTCGTCCCAGCCGGTGTCGACGTCGGGTTGTGCGTCCCAGGCGGCTCCCGCAATCGGCACGTACAGCGTCCACACCCGCCGGAAACGCCCAATCGGAACCTCAAGCCTCATGGCGGTCGTCTAGTGCCCGGCATACCGGGGACGAGCTATCGCCCCGATAGCAGAGGGCCTATTGCCTTGGTCGCCGGTCGCAGTGACGCTGTTCACAGTTCGCCTGGGAGATGCTCAGATGATCAGCGGCACCTACGCCTGGGCCGTCGCGGGGTCCTGCGGTTGTGGACGGAAAACGACGGGACACCGAACCACGCACCTGCACACGTGTGCGCGCCCGCTCTGGGCGCTCTGATACGAGGAGACAAATACACGTGAGAACTTCGGCCACACCAGCGTCCACTGCGGACAACGAGACGGGGCCGCCGCCAGCTCGGAGCAGCCGGCGCGCTTGGGTCGTGACCGGCCTGCTGCTGGTCTTCATGCTGATCAACTTCGCCGACAAGGCCGTGCTCGGGCTCGCCGCCAAGCCGATCATTCAAGAATTCGGCCTCTCGCCGAGTGAATACGGCCTGCTGCAAAGCGGGTTCTATGCCCTGTACGGGATCTCGGCCATCGCTGTCGGATTCCTCTCGAACCGGGTCTCCACAAAATGGATCTTGCTGGTGATGGCACTCGTATGGGCATTCACCATGCTGCCCGTGATCTGGCCGGTCGGATTCGCGGTCCTGCTGGTGAGCCGAATCGTCCTCGGCGCAGCAGAGGGACCGGCGAACCCGATGGCGATGCACGCGGCGCACAAGTGGTTTCCCAACGAGAAACGCAGTCTGCCCAGTGCCCTTCTCAACGTCGGCGGCGGCATTGGCGCGGCGGTGGCCGCTCCAGTGCTCACCACGGTGATTATCGCATTCGGATGGCGCTGGGCGTTCTTCGCGCTGTTCGCGATTGGAATCGTGTGGGTGTTGCTCTGGCTGGTGCTCGGCGAGGAGGGCACCATCGCAGGTGCCGCCCGCGATCGGCAGACCTCGGGTGGAGGTATCGACGAACCTCACGTCCCCTACCGTCGAATTCTGCTCAGCGGCACCGGGTTCGGCGCGTTCTTCAACGCCTTCGTGAGCTACTGGGGTCTGGCACTTCTGATTTCCTGGGTTCCCCCGTACTTCCAAATCGTACTCGGCTACAGCGCCAGCGAAACCGGTACCCTTCTGGTGCTCCCCTGGGTGGCCAACGCTCTGTTCGTACTCGGGCAGGGCTTGCTCAGCGAGTGGCTGATGCGCCGTGGCGTGTCCAGCAGGCTCGCCCGCGGCGTGCTCGGCGGCGTCGCAGTCATGATCGCTGGTATTGCCATGGTCCTGTTCCCGCTCACCGCAGGCGGACTTCAACTCGTGCTGATGACCGTCGCCTTCAGCCTCGGCGCGATCGTTTTCGCCATCGGCAGTACCGTCAACAGCGAAATCAGCCCCGCCCGCCAGCGCGGAGCGGTGCTGTCGATCTACACCGCGGCCGCCACGACGGCCGGACTGATCGCGCCGTACGTCACCGGCCGCATCATCGAAGCCGCAGCGACCCCGGCCACTGGGTACACCATCGGATTCACCGTCGCGGGTGTGCTCCTGCTGCTCGGTGGACTGCTTGCCGCGCTGATCGTGCGTCCCGAGCGCGATGCGCGCCGCCTCGGGGTCGATGGTGCATGCGAAGTCGTCGCCAGGTGATGAAGCCGCAGCCGATCTTCGGCGTCCGCGCCGCCCCGATCCAACTCAGACCTCCGCGACCTTCGTGATCCAGGAAGACGGCTGTGCGTGATCACGACTGTCTGTGTCGGTGATCAAGCAGCGTGTGGTGGTTCGGCGGGACCGGGCCGCGATGGCGTCGGTGCGCCCGTATCGCATTGAACTTGAATAGTGATAGCCAAAGGATGCTGGCGTTGCCGGCCCGGCCATCCATATTGTCGGCTCCATGAGAGCGGTACACATTTCCACGCTCGGTGGTCCAGACGCGGTCGAGATCGTTGACGTCGAGGCGCCAGAACCCAATGCCGGCCAGGTGCTCATCGAGGTGCATGCCGCCGGTGTCTCGTTCCCCGAGGTGCTGCAGACACGCGGCCGGTACCAGGTGAAGCCGGACCTCCCGTTCATTCCCGGCGCCGAGGTCGGTGGTGTCGTCGTCCAAGCACCCCCGAACACCGGCCTCAAACCCGGTGACCGGGTAGCCGCCCTGTCCTTCCTCGGCGGATTCGCGGAATACACGGTCGCGGATCCCGAAACCACCTTCAAGATCCCGGACAACATGTCCTTCGAGCAAGCCGCGGCCGTACCGTTCAACTACCTCACCGCACACTTCGCCCTGCTGCCACGCGGCCGACTGACCGAAGGCGAATCCGTGCTCGTCCACGGCGCCGCCGGCGGAATCGGAACGGCCTCCATCCAGACGGCCAAGGCATTCGGAGCCGGCCAGGTCATCGCGGTCACCTCGACCGACGAAAAAGGCCGCACCGCAATCGATGCCGGCGCCGACGAATACGTACTGGCAGAC
>NZ_FNOK01000089.1 GCF_900106995.1 Saccharopolyspora shandongensis | reverse complement strand
AAGTCTCTGGGCTGTCGAAGACCTCGTATGGGTGTCGCGCAGCGGGACGCGAACGAATGTGCGGCATCCCGTTGCGTTCCCCGCGGGATTCCTTCAGAACCCTGGAATCCGCAGCGAAACGGGGGTGCGTCCACAACGGACGCACCCCCGCACCACGCACCGGATCAGTACTTCGGCTGCACCCACAGCTGGTGCTGGCCGTTGTGCAGGTTCTCGCAGCGCCAGCCGACCCAGCGGCCCTGCGGTTTTCCCGCCTCGCCCGCCTTGGCGCAGTCGTGGTACGACGGGTAGGCCCCGGCCGGGACGAACGAGGCTGCGGACCACACCCTACTGCCTTGGCGGTGGTCAGGGCCTGGTGAGCCGGCCGCGCCCCGGCCCGAGCCCGCCGAGCCGGCCCGCAGGCGCATCGCGGCGATCACCGGCGCGCTGCCCTTGTCGCTGAACTGAATCACGCGTTGATCACTGCCTTGTCCGCGCGGTCCTCGTGCTGCGCGACGACCCGCCGCCACAGTCGCTCGCGCTCTTCGGCCGTGAACAGCGCTCTCGGGATCCCGAATACATCACCTACTGCAGTCCACCAGGCTCCGGGCGACTCGAGTACTTCTTTGGCGCCGTGGCAGTTCAGTGTTAAGGCTTTGAGGGAGTCGACGCCGGTCGCGTCGCGGCGTAACAGCATGCAGAGCCGGACGAAACTCGACTCCGGCGACGTCGACAGCCACGCGTACTTCTCGGCGAAGTCGGCCATCTCCGCCACGCCGGGCGCGAAGTCGAACCCGACGAAGGCACCCGACGGGTCGTGGTCGAACCGCCAGCCGCCCGGTGCCACCTCGGACGACCGGACCCGGTAGGTGTACGGGCCCTGGGTGTACGAGCCTTCGCGCAGCGGTAGCGGCAAATAGATGCCGTCGCCCAGTGCGGTGTCCACCAGCCATGCCGCTTCTGGGTCCTCCGGTAAGCCTGTGACTGTCAGCACCAGGTGATTCCGGCTGAGGTGCGGCGGGTCCGCTGTCGGACTAGGCAAGGCGACCACGTCCTCGAGGGCAAGGAACACCTCGAGGGAGACACGTCGCCGGGTGAGCTGGTCGCGGTGGGCCCGGCAAAGCGGCTGACGCCACGAGAAAAACGACCGCGGGCATCCCCGCACCAGGCAGTTCTCGACGCCTCCGGTCTTCCGTCTCGGGCCGTACTCAAGCTTGACGAACTCCTCCAAGGGCGGCTGGCCAGCGTCGTCCCACCGGTGCCGACAGCCCGAGCACTACTGCCAGGCAACGCTGACTTCGGAACACCCACTCACCCGGCAGGTGCGAGTACGCGAACCTGCGTCCGGCCCATGGCGGCCTCGCCTACTTCGGCTTCAACGAGCCTGCCAGGGCATACGTCAGAGCCGAGCCGATCGGACCCTGGCCTGCGAAAACGCACCTGCGGATGACCCATCTACCAATTCAACAATGTCAGTCACGATCGTCCGGCCGTAGGTGAACGACAGCCCGCGCCGCGCCAGCAGGCGCATGTCCAGGAACGGATCGCGGGCGCGCAGGCCCCACCAGACGGTCAGCGCAGCGGCCGGGGCCGCGACGCCCAGCCACCACCACTCCGGCGTCGCGGCCAGCGACAGCAACCAGAACATCAGCGCCGTGATCGAGACCGCGAACAGCAGCATGCCGATCGGGTCGACCTGCGCGAGGGCCTTCATCCGCCCGCCGCCCCGCGCGGGCGGATCAGCCGGGCCCCATCGCACGATCACCGCGCCGCCGATCAGCGCCAGCGGCACGTTGATCCAGAACACCCCGGCCCAGCCGAAGCCGCCGACGAGCGGCCCCGGTCCCGCAGGATCTGGCGGCGGCCGGCCTCGGTGATCCGGACGATGGCGGCCCGCCGGTCGGCCGGGTCGGTGTCGCGCTCGGCCAGCCCGGCATCGATCAGGTGCTGCACGATCCGGGCCATGGACTGCGGGGTGACCCGCTCGGCGGCGGCCAGCGCGCTGGCGGTCGCCGGACCGTCGCGCTCCAGGCGGCCCAGCACCGCCAGGCGCCCCAGGGTCAGCTCGCCGGACTCGCGCTCGGCGCGCAGCCGTCGCGCCAGGCGCAGTGCTTCTCTAATTGGTCAGAGGCGCTGCAGCTGGGCTGTGACGTGAGGTGTCATCGGCACGCCGACCATCGCGCGGCTCTCGGCGTAGCGGAGCGTGCCATCGGCGTCGAGAGCGTAACTGCGCTGCGCGGCCTCGACGTTCTTCGCGGTCGCTGCGCGGACGACGGTGTCGGTGGCGAGTTCCCAGCGCTGCGAGCTCGCCGTGCCGTAGAACAGTTCCAGGATTCCGGTGCAGTGGCTGATCAGCAGCTCCAGCTTCCCGTCGGGTTGCGGCCGCCACCAGCCGGTTTCCCACGCCGCCGGCCGCAGGACGTTGCCGTCGGCGTCGAGCAGCCAGGCCCGCGCCTCGTGGCGCAGGAACGGCCGCCCGTCGTGGGCGATCGTGACCTGCTGCCCGAACCGGTACGGCCCCTCGATGCTCGGGTAGTCGACTTCGCCGGCCCCGCGCCACACGCCGACCAGCTCCTGCAGCGGCGCACACGCGCCGTGCAGCGGCGGCCCGCTGCGCAGGTCCGTGGTCTCGGCCGGGATGGGCAGCGGAGCGTGCTCACTGGAAGAACCCATGCTGGCAGGGTAGCGGCACGATCAAGGCGGGTTCGCCGTCCACTGTGGAATCCGCTGTCGGCCCGGTTCGCTAGGGCCGGCGCGCCGGGGCGGTGCCGTGCTCCAGCCGGGCCTGCAGGCCGTCGAGATTGCGGGTCAGCGCGTGCTCGAAGAGGCCGTCGATGTCGTCGACGATCTCGCTGTCCAGACCTGCGAGCATGGGAAACCGCCCGGTCGCGTACAGCGCCCTCACCTGGTCGTCCAGCGACCGCCACCACTGCTCGGCGCCGACCCCGGTCGCCTCCTCTGCCTCGGCCTCGGATTCCCGGGACAGCGCGAGGCCGCGCACCATCGACGGCAGCGTCAGCGCCTCGCGCGCGATCTCGTCCGGGTCCAGCCCGAGGCCGTCCAGGGCTCGCAGGGTCCATTCGGTGTGTGCCATAGCTTCCGGCACCAGCTGTGGACGCGTCATGGACACCGCGCTCGCCAGCCAGGGGTGCCGCAGGTAGAGCTCCCACTGCGTCCGGCACACGAGTTCGAGTTTCGCCCGCCAGCCGGGCGGGCCCGGTTCCGGTAGCGGTCGTTCGAGGAAAGCGACGCGCATCATCTCGCGCACCAGCTCGTCCTTGCTCGCCACGTGCCGGTAGAGCGACATCGGGCCGACCCCCAGCTCGGCCGCGATCCGGCGCATGGACACCGCTTTCGTCCCTTCCGCGTCGGCCGCCGCCACCGCGGTGGCGACGATGCGCTGCAGGGTCAGGGCCGGTTCGGCCGGGCGGTCCGGTGGCGGCTGCGGCGGTGCGCTGACGACCGTGCCCGCGCCGCGCCGCGCTTCGACCAGCCCCTCGCGGCGGAGCTCGGCGAGCGCCTTCGTGGCGGTGGCCATGGCCACGCCCCATTCGCGGGTGATCGACCGGGTGGACGGCACGCGGTCGCCGGGGCGCAGTTCGCCGCGCGCGATGCGATCGCGGATCGCCGAAACGATCCGCAGGTACGGGGGCTCGGTCCCTTTGGTCATCAACACCTCCAACGGCATCGTAATCGTACTAGTGCACTATGTCGATGAACTAGTGCACTTCGTTCAGCTGATCCGGAAAGAGTGCCTATTTATAGTTGTTTTGCTCCGTTTTGCGCATCGGTTGACAGGATTGGATACGGTGTACCCATGATTGGGTACGGCGTATTGCGGAGGACTTGATGCACGATCCCGAAGTCGTCGTCGCCACGCTCGTGGCGGCGTTCGACGACGACCCGTTGACGAGCTGGCTGTTCCCCGATGCCGAAGCTCGGCGAGCGGCCCTGCCCCACGTCTTCGGTCCCGCGGTCGCGGCGTCGATCGAGGCGGAAGAGCTCGCCGTGGCCGGTGACGGCTCGGCGGTGGCGGTGTGGCTGCCGCCGGCGGACCACGACGCGGAGATCGCCGGCGACCGCGAGCTCCCGGCCTCGTTCCTGCCGCACCTCGAACGGCTGGAGATTTTCAACAGGCTCGTGCTGGCGCGGCATCCGCGCGGGCGCGTGCACCTCTACCTGCCGTTCCTCGGGGTCCTGCCGGGGCGGCGTGGCGCGGGCCTGGGATCCGCGCTGCTGGCCGACCGGCTGGCCCGGGCCGACGCCGAAGGCGTGCCCGCGTACCTGGAGGCGAGTTCGCCCCGCAGTCGGCCGCTGTACGAACGCCACGGCTTCCGCGACCTGGGGGAGCCGGTCGTGCTGCCCGGCGGACCACCGGTCTGGCCGATGTGGCGAGACCCGAAGACCAACGACGAGGAGAACTGACATGAGCGTGACGAGCGAGATCATCGCCGGGGGCGACGGCGACTTCATGACGGTGCGGAAGGTGACCGCGGCGGGCGGCCAGCGGGAGATCGGCCGCGCGTTGGCCGCCGAGGCCGTCGCGACCTTCGGCTGGGCGCCGGTCCTGGTCGACCCGGTGGTGAACCGGGCGCGACGAACCTGGTTCGAGCGGAACTGGCCGCAGCACCACGAGCGGATGCGCGGCGCGGCCGAGGCGGTCGGCGCCGACTTCGACGACGACCGGGTGCACCTCGACGGGCTCACCGGCGTGCCCAGCGGATCGGCCTGCTCGGTGACCTACCTCCGGCCGTCCGCGACGAAGGAGGGGCACGGGCTCTTCGGGCGCAACTACGACTTCTTCACCACCAGCGCCGAGGAGATCTTCGCGGCGCTCGGCGGGCCCGAACCGACCGCACCGCGGCCGCCGATGGCATCCACGCCCTACGTGATCAACAGCATCCCGGACGCCGGCCCGGGCACGACGGTGCTCATCATGAACGAGCTCGACAGCTGCATGGAGGGCATCAACGAGCACGGGCTCGCGGTGGCCCTGCTGATCGCCGACGCGGAGAACACCACGCCGCCGGTCGAGGCCGGCCCGCAGGTCGGGATCTCCTCGGCGCAGCTGCCCAGGTTCGTGCTGGACACCTGCGCCACGGCGGCCGAGGCGAAGCAGGCGCTGCTCGGCGCCAAGCAGTACGACCTGGGCGTGCCGCTGCACTACCTGATCGCCGATGCGGCGGGCAACGCGTTCATCTGGGAACGCGGCGACGCCGGCACCGAGCACATCGTCGACATCGACGGCGACGCCCTGTGCCTCACCAACCACCTGGTGCACAAGCAGCAGGCGGGAGAACTGCCGCCGGACAATGAGGAAACCCTGCGGACCTACGGGCGGTACCAGGAGTTGCTCGACCGCACCGGCGGCTCGGTGATGTCCGGGGAGCTGCTGCGCGCGACCCTCGACGAGATCGGTTTCGACGCCACCAACGCCGGGCTCTACCCGGTCCGGACGCTCTGGCGCACGGTGTTCGACCTCGACGAGCGCACCATGTCGACGCGGTTCTACCTCGGCGACACCGCGACCGGCGGCCTCCGGCACAGCGCCGAGCTGACCTTCGGTCCCGGCCTGCTGGCGGGCTGACCTCAGCCCCGCGCCGCCGAACCCTCGCTGTCCGATGTGGACGGTTCGCGGCGCAGGGTCTCGCGGACGAGGTCGCGCAGCCAGTCCGTGCCCGGCGCGGGAATGGCCCGCCGGTACGTGTAGAGCGCGACCTCGACCGTGGGGATCTCGAACGGCAGCTCGAAGGTCCGCACCCGCGACGAGCGGGTGAACAGGCCCGCGACGCCGCTGGGCACCGCCGAGAGGTAGCGGGTGCGGGCGAGCAGCTCGGGCAGCACCGCGAAGTGCGGCACCCGCGCCGCGACCTCGCGGCGGTGCCCGAGCCGGGTCAGCTCCTGGTCCGCGTCGACGTGCCCGGCGGCCGGATCCACCACGATGTGCCGTTCCCGCAGGTACTCGTCCAGAGTGGGGCGCTCGCCGATGCGCGGGTGATCGCGGGCGATCAGCCCGACGTAGCGCTCCTGGAACAACCCGTCGCGGCGCAGGTCCGGCGCGTCGATGCGCGGCGTGCAGATGACGGCGTCGGTGCGTCCCTGGCGGAGCTGCTGCGGCGCGGCGGCCATGTCCAGCGGCGTGACCTCGACGGCGCAGCGCGGCGCCTGCTCCTCCAGCCGGGCCAGGATCGGCGGCAGCAGGCTGATCTCGCCCAGGTCGGTCGCGCAGATCCGGAAAGTGCGCGCCGACGTGGCCGGGTCGAACCGGCCCGCCCCGGACACCGTCTCGTCGATCACCTCCAGCGCCTGCTGCAGGCGCGGGTACATCCGCTCCGCGATCTCGGTCGGCGCGAGGCCGTCGGGGGAGCGGGTGAACAGCTCGTCGGCGAACTGGCGCCGCAGCCGGCGCAGCGCGTGGCTCACCGACGGCTGCGTGATGAACAGCGCCTCGGCGGTCTTCGTCACGCTGCGGGTCTCGTAGAGCAGCACGAACGTGCGCATCAGGTTCAGGTCCACGTCCACCACGCAGCGAGAATAGTTCCTGTCTATGTCGGGATCAACAGCATTCATTAGGACTATGACCACTGCCTGCCTAGGGTGGCGGGCATCACCGAAAGGCCCACCGAGCCGGAAGCGAGCAACGATGCCCGACGTGCGCCAGGCGACCTACGACCTGCTGCGATCGCATGATCTGACCACGATCTTCGGCAATCCCGGATCCAACGAGCTGCCGTTTCTGGCCGGCATGCCTGCGGACTTCCGGTACGTGCTCGGGCTGCACGAGGGCGCCGTGCTGGCGATGGCCGACGGGTACGCGCTGGCCCGCGGCGGATCGGCGCTGGTCAACCTGCACGCGGCGGCCGGTACCGGGAACGCGCTGGGCCCGCTGACGAACTCGGTGTACTCGCACAGCCCTCTGATCATCACCGCCGGGCAGCAGGTGCGCTCGACCATCGGCCAGGAGGTCATGCTGGCCAACGTCGACGCCGCGACGCTGCCGAAGCCGCTGGTGAAGTGGAGCTGCGAACCGGCGTGCGCGCAGGACGTGCCGCGCTCGATCAGCCACGCGATCCACATCGCGAACCTGCCCGCGAAGGGCCCGGTGTACGTGTCGGTGCCCTACGACGACTGGAGCCAGGAGGCGCCGCCGGAAGCCCGGCACCTGTTGGAGCGCACCACCGGCACCGCCGGTTCGCTCAGCGCGGCGCAGCTCGCCGACCTGGCCGGCGCGCTGGACGCGGCCGAGAGCCCGGTGCTGGTGCTGGGGCCGGAGGTCGACGCGCAGTGCGGCAACGACGACGCCGTGCGGCTCGCGGACCGGCTCGGCGCGCCGGTGTGGATCGCGCCCTCGGCGTCGCGCTGCCCGTTCCCGACCCGGCACCGCAGCTTCCGCGGCGTGCTGCCCGCCGCCGTCCAGGGCGTCACCGACGCGCTGGCGGGCCACGACCTGATCTTGGTCGTCGGCGCACCGGTGTTCCGCTACCACCAGTTCGTGCCCGGCGAGTACCTCCCGGCGGGCGCCCGGCTGATCCAGCTGACCGGCGACCCGGGCGAGGCCGCGCGGGCGCCGATGGGGCAGGCGCTGGTCGGCGACGTCAAGGACGCGCTGGCCAGGCTGGCCGAAGCCGTCACCGCCGGGCGCCGCCCGGAGCTGCCGCCGCTGCCGGAACACCCGCCCGCGCCCTCGGGCGGCGACCGGCTGCACCCGGCGGAGCTGTTCGAGGTGCTGCGGGAGAACGCGCCGGCGGATGCCGTCTACGTCAAGGAATCCACCGCGACGGCCGCCGATTTCTGGGCCCAGATGGACCTTTCGGGGCAGGGCAGCTACTTCTTCCCGGCCTCCGGCGGACTCGGCTTCGGGCTGCCCGCCGCCGTCGGCGCGCAGCTGGCCCACGGCGACCGGCAGGTGATCGGGCTCATCGGTGACGGCTCGGCCAACTACGGCATCACCGCGCTGTGGACGGCCGCGCAGTACGAGATCCCGGTGATCATCGTGATCCTGAAGAACGGCACCTACGGCGCGCTGCGCTGGTTCTCGAAGGTGCTCGACGCGGGCGAGACGCCCGGCATGGACGTGCCCGGCATCGATTTCGTGCAGATCGCGGGCGGCTACGGCGTCGCGGCGACCTCGGTGCGCACCCGCGCGGAGTTCGCCGACGCCCTGGCCGCCGCGCTGCGCTCCGGAAAACCGGCCGTGATCGAGGCCGAGACCGAACTCACCGAACCCTGACCAGCCGTTCCCCTACGGCAGCGGAACCCCGAGGAAAAAACAGATGGCCCGGCAAACAGTTGGGGCCGTGGTCGGCGACGCCCGGCTCAACGGCTTCCACATCAAGGTCCTGATCATGTGCTCGCTGCTGATGATCGTGGACGGATACGACATGGTGTCCTACGGCACCGTGATCACGCACCTGATGGACGAGTGGCGCATGGACCCGGTGACCGCCGGGACGCTCGGCTCCGTCGCGCTGGTCGGCATGCTGGTCGGCGGCCTGTTCGTGGCGCCGCTGGCCGACCGGTACGGCAGGCGGCCGCTGATGATCACCTGCGTGACCATCGCCAGCATCGCGTCGTTCAGCTGCGCGCTGGCCACCGGCCCGGCGCAGCTGGGCGTGCTGCGGTTCGTCGTCGGCGTGTCGCTGGGCGCGCTGGTGCCCAACTTCAACGCGCTGGCCGGTGAAATCGCGCCGCGGCGCGCGAAAGCGCTGTTCGTGACGCTGGTTTCGTCGTTCTACTCGGTGGGCGGGATCGCGGCCGCGGTGTTCGCCATCTACATCGAGCCGCTGTGGACCTGGCGCGGCGTGTTCTACGTGGCGGCGATCCCGCTGCTGATGGTGCCGTTCCTGCTGCGCCACCTCCCGGAATCACCGGACTTCCTGGCCGCCCGCGGCGACCGGGAGCGGCTGCTGGTCGTGCTGCGCAAGATCGACCCGGCCGCGGAGCTCGACGACGTGGTCGTCGAACGGTCCACCGCGGCGGGCAAGGCCCGGCTCCGGCAGCTGTTCGCCGGCGGCAACGCGATCAACAACGTGCTGATCTGGGTCTTCTTCGCGATGTGCATGCTGCTGAGCTACGGGCTCAACACGTGGCTGCCGAAACTGATGCAGACCGCCGGCTACCCGCTGGGCTCCGCGCTGTGGAACCTGGTGGTGCTCAACCTGGGCGGCATGGTGGGAGCCATCGCGGGCGGCTGGATCGCGGACCGCTGGAACTACCGCAACACGCTGGTGGCGTACTTCGTGCTGGCGTCCGCGTCGCTGATCGGCCTGTCGTTCAACCCGAACTCGGTGGTGCTCAACGTGCTGCTGTTCGTCGCCGGGGCGGCGACGGTCGGCGTGCTGGCGATCATCCACGCGTTCGCCGTGGAGTACTACCCGGCCGCGGTGCGCTCCACCGGCGTCGGCTGGGCCGCCGGGATCGGCCGCATCGGCGCGATTGGCGGCCCCACTCTCGGCGGCGCGCTGTTGGCGCTGGAACTGCCGTTCCAGCAGAACTTCATCGCCGTCGCGGTTCCCGGTGTCATCGGCGCGGTCGCCGTGGCGCTGGTGGCCGGGAAGAAGTTCCGCACCCCCGAACCGGAGCGGGCAGCCGCGAGCTGACCAGGACCGCAAGTTCGATTCGCTTGAGAAAGGCCGTTGTACATGACGATTCTGGATGTCGAACGCTGGGCGAAGCGCGTTTTCACCGGCAGCTGGAGCACGGCGAGCGGCACCCCGACGGAGGTCGTCGAGCCGGCGACCGGCCAGGTGCTGGGCCACGTCGGCGCCGCCACGCCCGGTGACATCGACGAGGCGTGCGCCAAAGCGGCGGCCGCGCAGCGGGAATGGGAGAACACGCCGTTCGAGGAGCGCGCCGCGATCATGCGCCGCGCCGGGCGGCTGTTCGAGGAGCACGCCGAGGAGATCCGCCGCTGGATCATCCGCGAGGCCGGTTCGATCCCGCCGAAGGCGGAGCTGGAGGCGCACAGCGCGGCCAACGAGTGCTTCGAAGCGGCCGCGCTGCCGTCCCACCCGGCCGGTTCGCTGCTGCCGTCCGCGGACGGCAGGTTGAGCCTCAGCCGCCGGGTGGCCGCCGGGGTCGTCGGCGTCATCGCGCCGTTCAACTTCCCGCTGATCCTGTCGATCCGCGCCGTCGCTCCGGCGCTGGCGCTGGGCAACGCCGTGGTGCTCAAGCCCGACACCCGGACCGCGGTGTGCGGCGGCGTGGTGCTGGCCGCGATCTTCGAGGCCGCCGGCGTCCCGGAAGGCGTGTTCCAGATGCTGCCGGGTGGCGCCGACGCCGGGGCGGCGCTGGTGGCCAACAAGCACACCCGCGTCATCGCGTTCACCGGCTCGACCGCCGCCGGCCGCAAGGTCGCCGAGGCCGCCGCGACCCACTTGAAGCGCGCGCACCTGGAGCTCGGCGGCAACAACGCGCTGATCGTGCTGCCGGACGCCGACGTCGCCGCCGCCGCGTCGGCGGGTGCATGGGGATCGTTCCTGCACCAGGGGCAGATCTGCATGGCCGCGGGCCGGCACCTGGTGCACGAGTCCATTGCGGACGAATACGTGGCCGCGCTCGCCGAGAAGGCCCGCAACCTGCCGGTCGGCGACCCGAACACCGCCGAGGTGGCGCTGGGGCCGATCATCGACGAGCGGCAGCGCGACAACATCCACCGGCTGGTCACCGAAAGCGTCGCGGCGGGCGCGACGCTGGCCGCCGGCGGCGAGTACGACGGGCTGTTCTACCGGCCGACGGTGCTCGGCCACGTTCGCCGTGACACCCCGGCGTTCTGCGACGAGATCTTCGGCCCGGTCGCGCCCGTACTGCGCTACCGCACGGTCGAGGAAGCCGTCGAGATCGCGCGCGACACCGAGTACGGCCTGTCGCTGAGCGTGCTCGGCGGCGACGCCATGGCGGCGTGGGAGGTCGCCAAGCAGATCCCCAGCGGCTTGGTGCACGTCAACGACCAGACCGTCGGGGACCACGCGCACATCCCGTTCGGCGGCGTGGGCGCCTCCGGCAACGGCGGTCGCGTCGGCGGCGCGGAGGCCAACCTGGAGTCGTTCACGGAAACCCAGTGGGTCACCATCCAGGGCAAGATCCAGCAGTACCCGTTCTGATCGGCATCGACGACCGGCTCGACCTCGGGGAGGTCGAGCCGGTCGTCGCTGTTCCACTGGATGGGCATGACCGGCGCACTGGCGGTCAGTCGAAGGGCGTGCCGACGTAGTTCTCTGCGAGCAGGGTGCGGCCGGCGCGGGAGCGGGTGACGGTGTCGAGCTCCGCGAGCTGGCGGTTGTGGTCGAAGCCGCTGGCCTCCGGCATTCGGTGCAGCATCGACGTCATCCACCACGAGAAGTGCTGCGCCCGCCAGACCCGCCGCAGCGCCGTGGCGGTGTAGGCGTCGAGCGCGGTGCGGTCGCTCTCGGCGAAGAAGCGGGCCATGGCGCGGGAAAGCACGTACACGTCGGCGATCGCGAGGTTCATGCCCTTCGCGCCGGTCGGCGGCACGGTGTGCGCGGCGTCGCCCGCCAGGAACAGGCGGCCGTGCTGCATCGGCTCGCAGACGAAGCTGCGGAAGTGCAGCACCGACTTCGAGAAGATCGGGCCCTCCTTGATCTGCGCGCCCTCCACCCGGGTGTGCAGCTCCTGCCAGATCCGGTCGTCGGACCAGTCCTCGACCGTGTCGTTCGGGTCGACCTGCAGGTAGTGCCGCTGCACGGTCGCCGAGCGGGTGCTGATCAGGGCGAAGCCGTTGCGGTGGTGCGCGTAGATCAGCTCGTCGGAGGACGGCGGCGCCTCGGCGAGGATGCCGAACCAGGCGAATGGATACTGCCGGAAGTGGTCCTGCCGCGGATTCGGCGCCGGGATCAGGAACCTGGTCATCGTGCGCGATCCGTCGCAGCCCGCCACCAGCCCGCAGGTCAGCTCCTGCTCGACGCCGTCCTGGGTGAAGCGGATCGTCGGCGCGTCGCCGGTGATGCCCGCCACCTGCACGTCGGAGACGCCGAAGCGGATGTCGCCGCCGTCGGCGAGGCGCTTGGCGATCAGGTCCTTGAGGACCTCGTGCTGCGGGTAGATGGTGACGCCGCGGCCGCCGGTGAGGCCGGCGAAGTCGATGCGGTGCCCGCGGCCGCCGAAGCGCAGCTCGATGCCCTCGTGCACCATGCCCAGCTCGCGGACTCGGTCGCCGACGCCGATCTCGGTCATCAGGTCCACGGAGCTCTGCTCCAGCACGCCCGCGCGGATGGTGCCCTCGATCTCCTCGCGGGTGCGGGTGTCGAGGACGACGGACCCCACGCCGCGCTGGTGCAGCAGGTGCGAGAGCATCAGCCCCGCGGGTCCCGCCCCGACGATCCCGACCTGGATCTCCATGTGCCGCTTCCCTTCTCGTGCCGCTGCGGCACCGGTGCACCTCGATGTGACCGGCACCGCATGCCGGCCCCCACCATCGGTTGCGGGCCGGGGGAGAAGGAACGCCCCTTTCCGTTCAGCGGAAGGCCGATCGCGGCCGTCGGTCAGCGAGCGGTGGCCTCCTCGGCCACGAATGCTCTTGCTCAGCCGGGTTCGCCGCGTCGCTTGCGGTGGACGACCCAGCCGAGGTCGACCGCGGCGACCACCGCGAGCACGACCAGCGCCCAGCCCAGCCAGGCCAGCTCCGGCACCGCCAGGAACACCAGGACCGCCGCGCCCGCGCAGAACACCAGGCCGAATCCGGCCAGCCAGATCCGCAGCGTGAGGGCGCTGCGGGCGTACGGCGCCCCGGCGAATCCGGCCAGGGGATCGTGATAGCCCGGCAGGCCCCGCTCGTACTCCTCGCGCTTGCGCTTCGGCATGCCACCCGGCTACCCATTCCGGCTCGGTTGCTCACCTGATCGCCGGGCTGGGACTGGGTCGCCGGCCTGGAGAACCAGCGGACGTTCCTGTCCGCGACGCCCGCTACGTCGCCCGGAAGCTGTCGGCCTACAACGCGTAGGGGTCGGGCTCGATCTCGACCTCCGAGGTGTGGTCCACCCGGTAGCCGACCCCGCGCACCGTGGTGATCAGGTCCAGGCCGGGGCCGAGCTTGCTGCGGATCCGCCGGACGTGCACGTCCACGGTGCGGGTGCTCGGCGAGCTGTTGAGGTGCCACACGGCGTTGAGCAGCGCGCCGCGCCGGTGCACCCGTCCCGGGTTCTCGCACAGGAACAGCAGCAGGTCGAACTCCAGCCGGGTGAAGTCGATGAACGTCCCGTCGGCCCGCACGACTCGGCGCGGGGCGACCAGGATCCGCAGGGCGGGCTCCACCGGGGCGGGCAGCGCGCGCAGCCGCGGCGCCTGCGGCCGGGCTTGCACCTCCACAGTGGACTGGCCTGGTATCTCGGCCAGGGCGCGGATCTTCCGGGCGAAATCGCGTTCCAGCGAGGCCAGATCTCGTTGCGGGACGACGAACCGGGCGGTCACCTCGATCACCGCGCCACCGTCCGCCGGTTCCAGGAATGCGGCTTCCAGCGTCATTGCACAGGTCTCCGTCTCATCGCGGCGCGGGCGCATCCCGGCGCCGGGCGAACAACAGCAACCCGGCGGCTCGGGCGAACGCGGCGCCGGGGCGAGGAGATCAGGTGCGCGGACAGGCCGCGGAAGCGACCCACAGCAGGTCGATGTGCGCGCGCTGCACGAGCAGCGGTCCCGGCGTCATGAGGTTGATCAAAGCAGCGTCGGAGATTTCCGTCAAAGCCGTTCACATCGCGAGAAACTGCGCCCCATTCGGGTGCGGATCGTGGGTATCGCTTCGGTTACCAGGTTTCCTGTTTCATGCTGCCCCAGCTGACGTCTTCGTCGTCCCAGGTGGGTTCCGCGCGGGGTGCTGGTCCGGGTTCCTCGGGCTGTTCTTCGATGCTGTTGATGTAGTCCACCATCGCCGTGGCCACGTCCGCCCCGCAGCCCGCCTGGATCGCGAGCACACCCTGCTGCAGGGAATCCGTGCACGCTTCACCGCTGAGCCGGGCGATCTCCGCCGCCAGCCGCTCCGGTCCGAGCGCGAGCGCCCGGTCGTCGATCTCCAGATCCACCAGCATTCCCTGTAGATCCACCGACAGCGAGATGCCCGAATCCTGCGCGCTGCCGCGGATGGCGTCCAGGCCCGCCGCGAGTTCGGTGGACGGCACGATCGTCTCGGCGATCTCGATCAGCTCGTCGATGGTGCGTTCGTCCTCGCGCATCAGCGCCTCCCCTCATCCGCAGCCGCGGCCTGGTCGTCGTTCGGAACCTCGTCGTACGCAGCCAGTCCCAGCACGGCGAAGTCCTCGTCGGACAATCCGCCCAACTGCGCCCGGATGGCCTCCTCGGCGTCCTGGTTGGCGTGTCTGCCGGCTTCCCGGACCAGGGTCAGGATCGTTTTCGCCAGCTTCGCGCCGCCGAGCTGGAGCGCCGCGGGTTCCAGCTCCACCGACCGGAGCGCACCGCCGGGCGCCACCTCGACCGACACCCCGTCGCGCTGGACACGTCCAATGATCGTCACTTCGGGTGCACCCCTCCGTAGAACTTGCCGGCGTCCTTGGGCAGCGTGTAGGTGCGCCGTTCGACCTGGTCGCCGGAGTTGCCCTCGATCGTGGTGATCTTGTTGCCGTCGACCTTCTCGATGATGCCGATGTGCGTGCTGGCGCCCTGGCTGGGACCGCTGCCGAACAGCAGCGCGTCGCCGGGGCGCGCCTGGCCGGCCAAGTCGCCCCGGTTGTAGGCGGTGCCCTGTTCCTGGCCCCACTTGTAGACGTCCCCGGTGAACCCGTACTTCGGGATGTCCACACCCGCTTCCCGCCACATCGAGGTGGCGAAGTAGGAGCACCACGGCTGCCCGGTCGGACCCCACTTGTTCTGGTTGTTGGCGCCTTCGTGGTAGCCCAGGTGCTTGCGGGCGTTGTCCAGGATGTCGTCGGCCTTGGCGGAGTCCTTGCCCTTTTCCTTGGGCTTCTCGTCCTTCTCCCGCTGGCCGCCCTCGCTGGGCTTGGTCTGTTCCTTGTGCGGGTCGGCGACACCGTCGGAGTCGACTTCCTTGAGCAGCGCGCGGAGTTTCTTCGCCGCTTCGGTCATCTCGTCGCGGGCGTCCTTGAGCTCGCCGCCGGACTCCTTGATGTATCCACCGGCCAGGTCGGAGATCTGGGCCACAGCCTTCATCAGCCCGGCCGGTGCGGCGATGCCGGCGGCGGCCAGCCCGGCCTGTACCAGCTGACCGGCCTTGCCGATGAAGTCCTCGACGAGGTTGCCGACGGTGCTGTGCCTGTTCTCAAGCGCTTTGGTGACCTCGGCGACGATCTGGGCGCCCTTGGCGCTGGCCTCGGCGGTAACCGCGAGGTCCTTGTCGAACTTCTCCGACCGCTTCTCGAAGCCCGGCGTAGCGTCGCTCTTCCAGCCGCTCAACATCGTGCCGGCGGCCTGCTTGTGCGCCTCGCGCTGCTCCTGGATGGCGCTGGCCGCGGATTCCAGGGCGGCTTGGGCGCGTTGGACCTCGCCAGCCTTGCCTTCGAGCTTTCCCTTGTGGGTGATCAGCTCGCTGGCGAACTTCGTCGCGACTCCATGGGGATCCACTTCGGACTCTCCTGGTCAACTCATGATGCGTTTGAGCTCTTTGGCGGAATTCTCGTCTATCTCCTGGTACACCTTGGCCGCGTCGGTGGTGGCCGCACCGAGTTCGCGCGCGTTGGACGCGGTGGCCCGGACCTGCTTCTCCAAGCTCTTGCTGAAATCCCCCAGCGCGTCGGAGAACCCGGTTTCCTGGCCGACTTTGCCGAAACTGTCCTTGGCGATGCCGGTCACTGCGTGCACGGTCTTCTTGCCGGCCCCGTCGAGGCTGTCGGCGATGCCGTCGACCTGCTTTGTGTAGTTCCGCAGGCGCTCGGGTTCCACGGAGAAGCCGCCACCGGAGCCCTTGCCGCCACCGGAGCCCTTGCCGCCATCGGAACCCTTGCCGCCATCGGACCCCTTGCCCTTGCCGTTCTTGTCGACCTTCCCGGCTGCCTTCTCCGCCTCGTCGAGGTGCTTCTTGTAGGCGCCGTTGGTGTAGGTCGACCACGGTTGGAAGTTCTTGCCGTTGCCGGCGATATCGTAGGCGGCCTTGGCGTTCTCGGCGGGGTCGAACAGGTCCTTGTTCGAGTCGAGGTCGAACTGCTTGCGGCGGGCAGGACCCATGTCTCCAAGCATGTTGATCTGCCACAACCCGTAGGAGTTGTCCGGGGGGGTGCCGTTGTGCGACTGGGTGTCCCCGCCGGATTCGGCCATGGCCACGGCCACCGCAGTGGTCAGGTTGTCGCCGCGGAAGCCTGCGTTGTAGGCGTGCTGCGCGATCTGTTCTGAGGTCAGCTGACTCACGAACCGAGTATGGATTGAAAACCCTTGTCAGCGGCGAATTTTCGGTGGTATTGGACTGTTCGGCCAACTTTTGCCGCCCTTGAGAGTAACCAATATATACCTTTTGGGGTAGTTCAATTGGTGCTGGTGGGTGCTTCTGTTCGCTATTCAGACGATTCTGCTGGGCTGGATGGCCCATGCTCGGTGCGGGTCCTGTGCGGGCAGCGCCACGTGCAGGGGCACAGGCGACTCGGGGCTGTCCAGGGAACGCCCAGCAGCGCCACCACGGCTTGGACGGTGACGTCGTCGATCATCGCGATCTTCGCCGAGAGCGGCGGCGCCGCGCGGCAGTACTGCGAGGATGTCGAGGTCGGCATGGGCGGCGTGAACGTGCCGATCCCGGTAGCCGCTGCGCTTTCCGTGGAACAATTGATGGGAAAAGGCGGGAACCGCTGACCGGATCAACGGCGGAAGCGTTGCCACCAAGGGGTCTTCCGCGGCGCGGGATCGTTCGGCGCTGGTGCGGGCTGGTGCACCGGCTCGGGCCGGCCGGCGCGCCACGAAGCGACCACCTCGTCGACGTTCACCGGGCCGATGGCCACCTGCGGCCCGGTCGGTGCGCGGAGGTGCTCGACGATGCGGCGGTTCAGGTCGGCCGCCACGTCGCGAACGGCCTGCTCGGTGGCCAGGTCGCGCACCTCCTCGGGCAGCCGCTCGACCTCCTTGTGGAGCTGCAGCGGGGTGGGCAGCAGCGCGTCACCGGAGAGGCCCTCGCGGCGGATGTAGTCCTTGACCCACCACTGGTCGTCCAGCGGCGCGCCCGCGCCGGGCAGCGGCTTGCCCGCGCCGGGCAGGTCGTCGAAGTCGCCGCGCTCCTGCGCCGTCCGGATCTGCTTGTCGACCCATGATTCGAACGTGACACCGGGTGGCTTGCGCTCGGTCATGCCCCGATTGTCGGCCACGGCGCCGCCGCGATGCCACCGGCTAGCCGACGCGTTCGAGGATGCCGCGGATGAAGGCGGCCTGTCCGGCGTGCTGCAGGTCGTCGGCGATCACGCTCACCAGCCGCACGCCGAGCGTCACCGGGGGAGTCCACCCGGCGTCCACGACCTCCGCGAGGTCGTCGTCGGTCAGCCCCGCGACGAACTCGACGGTCCGAGCATGGACCGCGTCGTGGTACCCGGTCAGCAGCTCGCCGGAGTCGACGCGGACGTCGGCGACCTCGTCGGGATCGTGGCCGTAGCCGATGTCCTCGTGCGCGAACGGCAGCCCGAAGCGCCCCAGCCAGTCCTGCGCGGTCCAGGCCTGCTCCGCCGCGGCCACGTCCGAGACGTGGTCGTCCTGCACCCTGGTCAGGTGCCACACCAGCCAGGCGATCGAGTTGGCCTCCGGATCGACCCGGTACGCGAGCTGGTCGGGATCCAGGCCCGACACGGTCTCGTGCACCACTGCGCGGATCCGGTCGAACGCATCGACGAGCACTTCGGCGCTGGACATCCGCCCACCGTACGGCCGCCGCCGGGATCCGGCAGAAGATCCACAGTGGACGCTAGCTGGGCAGTGCGCCGACCCCGGCCACCGCGCGGCTCTCCCGCGCCTGCTCGTCGGAGACCGGCCGGCCTGCGCGATCGGCTTCGCAAGATCAGGTTCGGGTGTACTTGAGCACATCCAGCATGCTGTGCTCGTCCGCGGGGTCGGGTTCGCCGACGCAGGCGGCCAGGTCGCGGCGCACCCGGTCCTGGTCCAGGCCGGAGCCGATCACCACGAGCTGCGTCCGCCGCTGTTCGCCTCGGCCCCACCGCGACCGCTGGAACCGCAGGAAGTCGCCGACGGTGTGCAGCGTGAACTTCTGCCCCTGTCCCGGAGCGCCGAAGTGCACCTGGCCCTTCATCCGGTAGACGCCGTCGGGGCGGTCGTCGAGGAACCGCATCAGCGCCCGCGGGTGCACCGGGTCGTCGGCGGCGAACTCCACGCTCTGGTACCCGGTGTGCAGGTGCTCGTGGCAGTCGTCGGGTTCGGCCAGCAGCTCGTCGAAGGACAGCTGGCGTGCGACGTCCTGCCGTTCGCGGACCGCCCCGCGGTCGAATAGCAGCGCCGGGTCGACGCGGCCGTGCGAGGTCGGTAGCACCGGTTTGCCGCCGGCGAGCCCGCCCACCAGCTCGGCCAGCCGTCGCTGATCGGATTCGGCGACGCGGTCGATCTTGTTCAGCAGCACCAGATCCGCGAAGCGCAGGTGCTGGTCGATCTCGGGGTGGCGGCGCCGGGTCGCGTCGAACTCCGCGGCGTCGACCACCTCGACCAGCCCGCCGTAGCCGAGGCGGGGGTTGGTGCTGTTCAGCAGCAGCCGGACCATGCCGCGCGGGTCGGCCAGGCCGCTGGACTCGATCACGATGACGTCGATGTCGCTGCCGGGCCGCGCGAGCCGGGCCAGCAGGTCGTCGAGTCCGCTGGCGTCGACGGCGCAGCACAGGCAGCCGTTGCCCAGCGAAACCGTGGAGTCGACCTGCCCGGCGACGCTCAGCGCATCGATGTTGATCTTCCCGAAGTCGTTGACCACGACGCCGATCCGGGCGCCCTGCGGGTTGCGCAGCAGGTGGTTGAGCAGGCTGGTCTTCCCGGCCCCGAGGAATCCCGCGACGATGATGACCGGGATCGGTTGCCGAACCAAGGAATCCGCCTTCCACGCGACTGCTGACCGCCCGGCAGCATAGCGATGCGGGTCATCCGCGCTTCGGGACCGGGATGCGTTGCAGGTCTTCGGCCACCACCACCTGGCCGTCGAACACGGCCGCGGCCTCGTCGTGGAAGCGTTGCGGATCCGAATAGCGCTGCGAGAAGTGGGTGAGGACCAGGGTTCGCACGCCGCACTCGGCGGCGACCCGGGCCGCCTGGGCGGCCGTGAGGTGGCGGTACTCGTCGGCCAGCCGCGCGTCCTCGTCCAGGAAGGTCGACTCGATCGCCAGCAGGTCGGCGCCCTCGGCGATGGCGAACACGCCGTCGCAGAGCCGGGTGTCCATCACGAACCCGAACCGCTGCCCCGGCCGCAGCTCGCTGACCTGCTCCAACGTCACCTGGCCGGCTTCGGTGCGGAGCACCTGCTCGCGCTGGAGCTGCCCGACGGCGGCCCCGCGCACCCCGTACCGGGCCAGCCGCTCCGGCACCATGCGCCGGCCGTCCGGCTCCACCAGCCGGTACCCGAACGTCTCGATCCGGTGGTCCAGCCGCACCGCCTCCAGCGTGCCGAACGGGCCGGTGGCGATCACGCCCTCCCGTTCGATCGGCCGCTCCTGCAGGTCGACCACCTCGTCGAAGGCCGAGGCGTAGCGCAGGCTGCGGAAGAAGCCGGCCCCGCTCGCCGGGTAGTGCGCGTGCACCGGCCGCCGGACCCGGTCCAGCGACAGCCGCTGGACCACGCCCGGCACCCCGAGGCAGTGATCCCCGTGGAAGTGGGTCAGGCAGATCCGGTCGATGTCGTGCGCGCTGACCCGCGCGTGGATCATCTGCCGCTGCGTCCCCTCGCCGGGGTCGAACAGCAGGCCGGTGCCGTCCCAGCGCAGCAGGTAGCCGTTGTGGTTGCGGGACCGCGTCGGCGCCTGGCTCGCCGTGCCCAGCACGATCAGTTCCCGATTGGACACCCGCGGCACCCTACGGCACCCGCGCCACGGCGATCACCGCTCGGGCGCCTGCGGGCGACCGGACCGGATCTCGACCTCCGCCTCCCTAGCGGTGCGTTCCCGATCCGCCTCGGCCTGGCGGGCGGCGTCGAGCGCCTCGGTCTCCTCGCGCGGATCGGGCACCAGCAGGCTGCCGGGCACCGACCGGCCGGCGGCGCCGAGCTGGTTCATCTTCTTCGGCACCGGGCTGCCCTGGTAGGGCAGCGGCGCCGGGTGCCCGTGCTCGTCGACCGGACCCAGCGGCTGGTGCACCTCGATGAACTCGCCGTGCGGCAGGCGCTTGATGATGCCGGTCTCCACGCCGTGTTCGAGCACGTCGCGGTCGGTGCGCTGGAGGCCCAGGCAGATCCGGTAGGTGACGTAGTAGGCGATCGGCGGCGCGAGCAGCACGCCGATCCGGCCCGCCCAGGTCGTCATGTTCAGCGACAGCCCGAACACGAAGGCGATGACGTCGTTGACCCCGGACAGCAGCACCACCACGAAGAACGTGATGGCCATGACGCCCAGCGAGGTGCGCACCGGCGCGTCGCGCGGCCGTTGCAGCAGGTTGTGGTGGGCGGTGTCGCCGCTGAGCTTGCGCTCCAGGAACGGGTAGATGATCGCCACGGTGAACACCAGGCCGAGCCCGATGACGAGCGGGAAGAACACCGCCGGAATGGTGTAAGGCCCGAGGTAGACCTCCCACGGCGGCCACAGCCGGCCCATCCCGTCGGTCCAGATCATGTACCAGTCCGGCTGGGAGGCCGCCGAGATCATCGACGCCACGTACGGGCCGAAGTTCCAGATCGCGTTGATCTGGAAGATGCCGCTCATGATCGCGAGCACGCCGGTGATGATCAGGAACAGCCCGGTGCTCTTCACCGCGAACACCGGCATGATCCGCACGCCGTCCACATTGGACTCGGTGCGCTTCGGGCCGGGGTACTGGGTGTGCTTCTGGTACCAGACGATCGCCAGGTGCGCCGCGACCAGGCCGAGGATGAGGCCGGGCAGCAGGAAGACGTGGAACAGGTAGAACCGCGGGATGATCTCGGTGCCGGGGAACTCCCCGCCGAAGAGCATCCACTGCAGCCAGGTGCCGATGACCGGGACCGAGAGCACGATGCCGGAGGCGATCCGCAGCCCCGTGCCGGAGAGCAGGTCGTCGGGCAGCGAGTAGCCGATGAAGCCCTCGAACATGCCGAGGAAGAACAGCAGGATGCCGATGGTCCAGTTCACCTCGCGCGGTCGCCGGAACGCGCCGGTGAAGAAGATCCGGAACATGTGCACCACGATCGCGGCCATGAACACCAGCGCAGCCCAGTGGTGCAGCTGGCGCGCGAACAGCCCGCCGCGGACGTCGAAGGAGATGTCCAGCGTGCTCTCGAACGCGCGGGACATCGACACCCCGCGGAGGTTCTGGTAGACGCCGTTGTAGGTCACCTCGGTCATCGACGGGTCGAAGAACCACGCGAGGTAGGTGCCGGTGAGCACCAGGATGACGAAGCTGTACAGGGCGAGCTCGCCGAGCAGGAACGACCAGTTCGACGGGAACACCTTGCTGATCTGCCGCCGCATCCCCGCTGCCAGGCGGAACCGCAGGTCCGCCTCGTTCGCCTGGTGGCGGATCTTCCGGAACAGCTTGCTCTCGGGCTTGGTGGGCTGCGTCAACCTGCTCATGTCGGCTCCCGGCACCGCGCTGCGAGCCACCGACGGGCGTCGAATCCGCGAACTCCCGCCGATCGGCTGGGCGAAACGACACTGCGCGGATACGAGCGTACTGCGTCGGTTTGCCACCGGCAGCCGGGCGACTGGTCGAACCACCGGTTACTTGTCAGGGGCGGTCCGAGCCGATAGCGTCAGGACATCCTACGTCCTACGTCTTCCTGATCGGCAACAGAGGAGTGGTATGGCCGAGCTGGCCGGCGGAGTGATCCCGCCGCTGTGCACACCGCTGACCCCGGACCGCGAGATCGACGTGCCGTCGCTGGAGAAGCTCACCGGCCACCTGCTCGACGCCGGGGTCCACGGGCTGTTCGTCACGGGCTCGACCGGCGAGGTCGGCTACCTGCCGGATGCGGCGCGGCGCCGCGTTCTGGAAGTCGTCGCCGGAGTGGCGGCCGGCGCGGTGCCGGTGCTCGCGGGCGTCATCGACACCGCCACTCCGCGGGTCGTCGAGCACGCGCGGGCCGCGCTGCGGTGCGGCGCCTCCGCGCTGGTCGCCACGGCGCCGTTCTACGTCCCGACCCATCCGGTCGAGATCCTGACGCACTTCCGCCAGATCCGCGCCGCCGTCGACCTACCGCTGCTGGCCTACGACATCCCGGTCTCGGTGCACACCAAGCTCGCCCCGGAAACGGTCGTCGAGCTTGCGGCGGACGGCACGCTCCGCGGCCTGAAGGACTCCAGCGGCGACCTCGACGGCCTGCGCACCGTGCTGGAAACCCTGCCGGACCGGGACTTCCTGGTGTTCAGCGGCTCCGAGACGATGGCCGACACGAGCCTCCAGCTCGGCGCGCACGGCCTGGTGCCGGGCCTGGGCAACGCCGACCCGAGCGGCTACGTCCGGCTCTACGACGCCGCGGCCGCGGGGGAGTGGCAGCAGGCCGCGACCGAGCAGGCGCGACTGCGGCGGCTCTTCCGGCTGATCGGCGTCGGCGCCCGCCCGATGAGCCGGTACTCCTCGGCGATCGGCGCGTTCAAGGAGGCGCTGGTGCAGCTGGGCGTGATCGAGCACGGCACGACCAGCGTGCCGATGGTGTCGCTCGACGACGCCGAACGAGCCGAAGTCCGCCGACACCTGGTCGAGGCCGGCCTGCTCCAGGCCTGACCGACCCCGCCGAAGGGAGCGTCAAGTCGTGACCGAGAACCTGCGCGGCCTGCCGGAGAGGCTGGGCCGCATCGCCTACGGCGGGGACTACAACCCGGAGCAGTGGCCCGAAGAGGTGTGGGCCGAGGACGTGCGGCTGATGAAGCAGGCCGGGGTGTCGCTGGTCAGCGTCGGGATCTTCGGCTGGGCGCTGGTGGAACCCCGGCCCGGCGAGTTCGACTTCGGCTGGTTCGACCGCGTGCTGGACAACCTCGCCGAGGCCGGGATCTCCGCCGCGGTGGCCACCATGACCGCGTCACCGCCGCCGTGGCTGGCGAAGCTGCACCCGGAAACCCTGCCACGGCGCGCAGACGGCACGGTCCTCTGGCCCGGGGCGCGGCAGGCGTACTGCCCGTCCAGCCCCGTCTACCGGGAGCACGCCACGCGGCTGGTGAGCCGCATCGCCGAGCGCTACGCCGACCACCCCGCGCTCGCGCTGTGGCACATCGGCAACGAGTACGGATGCCACGTCCGCGCCTGCTACTGCGACATCTCCGCGGCGGCGTTCCGGGAATGGCTGCGCGAGCGCTACGGCGGCATCGCCGAGCTCAACGACGCGTGGTCGACGAAGTTCTGGTCGCAGCGCTACGACGACTTCGACGAAGTGCTGCCGCCGCGCACCGCGCCCACCTTCGCCAACCCCACGCAGCAGCTCGACTTCGCCCGGTTCTCCTCGGACACGATGCTCGACCTGCTGCGCATGGAGAAGGCCGTGCTGCGGGCGGCGACGCCCGACGTGCCGGTGACCACCAACCACGTGCCGCTGGCGAAAACCCTCGACCTGCACCGCTGGGCGTCCGAAGTGGACGTCGTCAGCTACGACTCCTACCCGGACCCGCACGACCCGCAGGCGCACGTGCTCGCCGCGCTGTCCTACGACGTCATCCGGTCGCTGCGCGGCGGCCAGCCGTGGCTGCTGATGGAACAGGCGCCGTGCGCGGTGAACTGGCGCGAGCGCAACGGCGTCAAGCAGCCGGGCCAGATGCGCCTGTGGAGCTGGCAGGCCGTGGCCCAGGGTGCCGACGCCGTGATGTTCTTCCAGTGGCGGCAGTCCAAGGGCGGCGCCGAGAAGTTCCACTCGGCGATGGTGCCGCACACCGGGCCGGACAGCCGGACCTTCCGCGAAGTGGCCGGCCTCGGCGCGGAACTCGCGGAAACAGGCTCGCTCGTCGACACCCGTCCCGACAACGACGTGGCGCTGGTGCTGGACTGGGAGAGCTGGTGGGCCCTGGAGCTGAACTCGCACCCGGCCACGCTGGACCAGCTCGACGCGTTCCTGGCGCACTACTCGCCGCTGTTCGACGCGAACATCGGCTGCGACGTCGTGCACCCGGACTCGGACCTGTCCGGCTACCGGCTGGTCGTGGTGCCGAACCTGTACCTGACCAGGGCCGAAACCGCGGCGAACCTGACCGAGCACGTCCGGCGGGGCGGGCACCTGCTGGTGTCGTTCTTCTCCGGCATCGTCGACGAATCCGACCAGGTCCACCTGGGCGGGTACCTGGGGCCGTTGCGGGAGGTCCTCGGCGCGCACGTGGCCGAGTTCTGGCCGTTGGCGGATGGGGAGTCGGTCGGGGTTTCGGTGCTGGATTCCGCCGAGCGCGGGGTGCTGTGGTCCGAGGACATCGTGGCGGACGGGGCCGAGGTGGTCGGGCGGTTCACCGACGGCGGGTTGGCCGGTGGGGCCGCTTTGACCCGGAACTCCTTCGGGGATGGCGTGGCCTGGTACCTCGGGACCCGGTTGGGCGCCGAGGGGATGCGAGCCTTGCTGGATCGGGTTGTGGAGGACAGCGGGGTTTCGCCCGTGGTGGCCGGGTTGCCGGCGGGGGTGCAGGCCGTTCGGCGGGGTGGGCGGGTTTTCCTGCTCAACCACAACGTTGGGAGCGTTGCGGTTTCCGTTGCGGGGGGCCGGGTCGAGATTCCCGGGTTCGGGGTGGAGGTTCTGGCGGGGTAGGGGTTGGGGTGGGGTTGGGACTTTTAGGGGTTCGGCGTGTTTTGGGGCCATCCCCACGATTGGTGGATTGTGGGGGCTGCGTTCCGGAGGTCAAGCCCGGCCTGGCGGCCGCCCCTTCGGGGGTGAACGGCTTGACATCCGGAACGCAGCCCCGGTTCGGCTTTGTATCGCGGGGATGGCCCGGAGTGGGCTGGCTCGTTCGCGGCTTTCGTCGCCGGGTGAGGTTTTCGGGTTGGCTGGGGCTGTTGGGGGTTTGGTTTCGGGTCGATTCGTTCCAGGGCTTCGGTTCGCAGTCCGGTGTCGCGTCGCATCGGGGGCGCGATTTCTCGAGAAATTGACCGCCGCCCGGGTGGACGCTGATTTCTCGCGAAATT
>NZ_FNOK01000110.1 GCF_900106995.1 Saccharopolyspora shandongensis | reverse complement strand
CGTTGGTGCACTCCGACCAGGGATTTCAGTATCAGCATCGTTCCTGGCGGCACCTGCTGGCCGGAGTGGGCGCGACCCAGTCGATGTCCCGCACAGGCAACTGCCACGACAACGCCGTCATCGAGAGCTTCTTCGGCCACCTCAAGGAAGAGATGTTCCACCACACCCGCTATCTCAGCGTTGAGGCGTTCACGACCGCGCTGGATGACTACATCACGTGGTTCAACACCGACCGGGGCCACACACACTGCGAGGGCCTGAGCCCGGTGCAATACCGGGCCCAGACCCTCGCTGCCTAGACTCTTACTTAACGAGTCCAACTCCCGGGGACCAGTTCAACCGTTCGGTCGGCGGGGCCCTCATGCCCGGATCAGTCCTGCTTGTCGTCGAACGTCGGGATGTCCGTGCGGTCGTCGGAGCTGGGCATGTCGCCCGGCAGATCCAGGGCCTGCGTCAGCGGGCCCGGCGACCAGGTGCCCCAGTGGGTCTCCGAATGCACCTCGATCGCCGCCTGCGCGGGCAGCGCATCCGCGTCGTACGGGTGCACCACGTACAGCGAACCCCAGTCCTGCTGCGGATCGTTGCGCAGGTAGGTCGGCAGCTCGCGGACGCTGGACGCGATCGTCAGCCAGCCGAACGGCCCGCCGGCATCCGGCGACGACCAGCCCTCGCCGACGTCCCGGACCTCCTCGCCGGCCGACACCCGGAACTGCGGCATCTCCGCGATCCCGTTGTACAGACCCGAAATCCGCAGGCACGGGTGCACCAGCGCGGCAGGCCACTCGACGAACGTCGCGCTGTTGCCGATGACGTCGGTCATGTTCGTCAGCTTCGGCACTCGCGGCGCGGTCACCGCGATCCAGCCCTCCCGGCCCAGCGCCTGGTCGACGGCGATCAGCCGCATCTTCGTCGCGCCCTCGGCCTCGGCGCCGAGCATGTAGCGGTGATCCCGCCACCCGGGCGGCGGGCCCTGCTCCGCGGTGTAGCGGCCGGTGATCTCGAAGCCCCGATCGGTCTCCTTGCCGAACTCGAGGACCACGAAGTTCGCGCCGGTCTCCGCACCCGCCAGGCTCACCGCCACCGGCACCTCGCCGTTGCGGGCCGAATCCGGGATGTCGTACCAGGGCGTGCGCAGCTCGCCGGTGTTGGTGCCAGCTTCGTCGAAGCTGCCCCACGCCGGCGCGTTGTCGCCGCCGAACTGGTGCGGCGGCTTCCAGTTCGGCGCATCCGGGTCGACGCCGTCGCTCTCGGGCACGCCGGGCCGGGTGAAGCCCACCTGCTTGGGCTGCAGGTACTGCTCGGCGGTTTCCCTCCCGGCCAGGCGGCGCGGCGGCACCGGCACCGCCGGATCCCGGGTCGGCGCGACCACCGATGGCTGGTCGGCCGCCACCGGCAGGACGCTGGCCTGCGGATCGGTCTCCACCCCGATGTAGTCCGACAACCCGCAGCTGTTGCCGGTGAGCTGCTTGACGTTGTCCGTGGACAGGCTGTAGCTGTCGCCGCGCTCCTGGATGGCCTTGCCGAACGCCGCGAGCTCGCCGAACACCATCAGCGCGCACACCAGGGACAACGGGGCGGTGCCCAACCGCAGGGCGCGGCTGCGCTTCTCCGGGCTGTCCCAGCGCTCGTCGACGATCTTCGGGTTGTTCTCGTCGATGCGCAGGTGCTCGATCAGCGCGATCACGCCCGCTATCGCGGCGAACACCAGGAACAGCGTGCTGAAGTTGTGCCCGTTGATCGACGGCGGCTTGTCGAACCACGGAACCCCCCAGCCCGAGACGTACCACCAGGCGTTAGGCCCGGTGGAGGCGAACGCCAGGATCACCATTAGACCGGCGACGAAGGCGGCCCGGTTGCGGCGGGAGCGCAGCACGGTGGTGCTGGTGGCCAGCGCGGTCAGCGCCGCCAGAGCACCGCCGAAGGCGGCGAAGATGCCGAAGTGGTGGGTGTGCTTGGTGGGCGTCAGGGCGAGCACCACGAAGCACATCGCCGTGACCGCGAGCAGCCGTCGGCTCGGGCCGAGCCCGGCACCGCGGATGCGGCCGCGCCGCAGCAGCACCACGGCGCAGGTGGCCAGGCAGAGGATCACCAGCAGCACCGGGAACCGGCGGGTCAGCGAGCCGTCCGGGCTCTGGCTGAACAGCAGGCTGTAGCGGTTGAGCTCCTCGTACCAGCGGCCGTTCGGGCCGAAGGTGGTCTTGAGCTCCATCGCGTCCATGACCGACTGCCAGGTCTGGTCGTAGAACACCAGCGTCAGGATCACGAACCCGGAAGCGGAGATCGGCGCCAGCACCGGCAGCCAGCCGAACTCCTGGGCCCGCTTGCGCACCAACCGGTACAGCGGCTTGATCGCGGCGATGTAGGGCAGCACCGCGACGAGGCCGTGCGGGTTGACGCCCACCGACAGGGCGGCACCGACCAGGCCCAGCGCGGCGGGCATCAGCCGGCCGGTCGACACGGCCCGCTCGACGGCGCACAGCGCCAGCAGCGAGAACAGCACCACGACCGGCTCGGCCCGGAGCCCGTTGTTGTACGGCAGCCAGAACGCCAGGAACACCGCGGCGGCGGCCCAGCCGGCGGCGTTGCTCCGCCGCACCTGCTGCCCGAGCCGCGGCAGCACCTCGCGGCTGATCAGCAACCAGCTGACGATGCCCATCAGCAGCGCGGGCAGCCGCACCCACGGCGTCGCCGTCGAGATCTGCACCCACAGCGCATAGAACTCGTAGAACCAGCCGAACGGCGACTCGGGGTTGGCGAACCAGCGGTAGTAGTTGCTGACGTACCCGGCGCTCTGCGCCGACCGCACCATGCTCAGCACGTAACCGTCGTCGGACGTCATCGCGCCGATCAGCCACCAGACGCCCAGCGCGCCGAACACCGAGACGTCGCGCAACGTCGGCTTCCACCAGCGCAGCGGGGCCAGCCGCGGCGCGCGCCGACCGGCGCGCGTGTCCAGCTTCCGCAGGCAGAGCACCGAACCGATGAACGCGGCCACGGCGAGTGCGATCACCACGAGCTTGAGCGGCGTCGCGTAGCTGCTGAACCGGTTGTCGACGCGCGCCTCGAAGGACAGCCCGCGCACGTCGTCCACGGCGTTGTCCAGCGACGAGTAGATACCGGTCAGCTGCGGGCGCTGGTCGCCGAGGACGCGCGCCCACGCCTGCCCGTCGACGCTCGCGGTGGTGCCGTCGGCGTCCGCGTGCACGTCGATCGAGCAGGCACCGGCGGGCAGCTGCACCGTGCTGATCTGCCGTCCCTTGGAGAACAGCGCGGCCTGGCCCTCGTCGACCTGCAGCGTCAGCCCGGTCAGCCTGCCGTAGTCCGAGGACGGCGGATTGGTGTTCAGCAGGATCGCCGGCCCCGCGGTGCGCGCGTCCAGGCTGCGCGCGGCGGCGCACGGCACCTTCGCGTCGAGCCACAGCGGCGAGTAGGCGACCAGCGGAGCGGACACCGACCTGGTGCCTTCAGCGGTTGGCCACCGTAATGTCACCACATCGTGATTGACAGGTAGAAAGGGCACGAGCAACGCCAGCACAGTGCCGACGAGCCCGAGCAGCGAGGCGTACAGCCGAAGTTTTTTCGCCGACCCTGGGTGCACGTGGAGACCATACGGGCGCTGATCGCCCGCACTTGTGCGCACCCCTCGCGTGTCCGCCAGACCGCATTTGCTTGCCCGCGGCGCCGCGCGTTCTGCCTGCTCGTGGCGGGTGGGTGCGCCGGATCGCAATAGCGCCGGTTTTGCCGCGGCGGTGAGAGGCATTCGTTATTGAAGCGACGCTGCCGCTTAGTCCGCCTCTGCTGGCGGCCCTGACGCGCGAAACAGTTCGGGAAACGAGTCCGCAAAGCGACCCGAACACGATCAGGCGGACTGCGCCGGGCTTTCGGCCGTCGTCTGATCGGCCACCAGCACGTCCACGTCCCGGTCCCGCCCGGTCCGGTGCAGCACCAGCTCCGCGAGCAGGCCCACGGAGATCATCTGCACCGCGAATATCTCCAGCAGGATGCCCAGCGTCAGCAGCGGGCGGGTGCCGATCGACTGCTCGGTGAACACCCACACCCCGGTCAGGTAGAGCAGGATCAGCGTGCCGATCGTTCCGGCCAGCAGCCCCAGCCCGCCGAAGAGGTGCGCCGGGCGCCGCCCGTAGCGGGTGAGCGCGACGACAGTGAGCAGGTCCAGCGCGCCGCGGATGTACCGCTCGAGCCCGTAGTTGGACTTGCCGTGCACCCGCGGCCGGTGGTGCACGGCGAGCTCGCGCACCCGGTAGCCCAGCTGGTGCGCCAGCGCCGGGATGTAGCGGTGCAGCTCCCCGTACAGCGGCACGCGCCGGTAGACCTCGGTGCGCGCGGCCTTCAGCCCGCAGTTGTGGTCCGCGAGCTTCAGGCCGGTGATCAACCCGGTGACCCAGTTGAACACCTTCGACGGCAGCCGCTTGCCCAGCGGGTCCTGCCGCTGCGCCTTGTGGCCGCTGACCAGGTCGGCCCCGTTGTCGAGCTCGGCGAGCAGGCGCGGGATCTCGGCGGGGTCGTCCTGCAGGTCGGCATCCAGCGTCACCAGCAACCGCCCGCGGACCTCGGCGACGCCCGCGGCCAGCGCCGCGGCCTTGCCGAAGTTGCGCCGCAACCGGATGCCGCGGAACCGGGGATCCTGCCGGGCCTGCTCGGCGATCACCTGCCAGCTGTCGTCGGTGCTGCCGTCGTCGACGATCAGCAGCTCCCAGCTCCGGGGCTGCTGCTGCATCGCGTCGCGGATCTCGGCGAACAGCCGGGGCAGGTTCTCCCGTTCGTTCTTGGCCGGGGCCAGCAGCGAGACCTCGACCTCCGGTGCGGCTTCCGTCATGACTTGACCTGTGGACTTTCCGTGAGGGGCCGGATCCACCAGCCGTCGGGGAAGTGGAAGGCGACGCGCACCAGGCCGGGCTGAGCCGGAGCGACCGCCTCGAAGCCCAGGCCGATCTCGATGCCGGGCGTCTGGGCTTCGGCGTCCGAGCGCGGGATGTCGACCACGCCGCCGCCGATGACCGTGCCGGTCTGGTCGAGCATGGCCACGCAGTCGGCCCGCTCGATCCCGGAGATCGCCCAGCCCTTGAGCATCCGGGCCCCGCCCTGGATCTGGTCGGTCTCCACGTTGAGCACCACGTCGCGGCCGTCCGGGCGCGGCTCGCGCAGCGCGCCGTCGCTGGGCGTCCGCCAGTCCGCGGTGCTGACCCGGTCGCCGATCTCCAGTCCGTCGGGGCAACCGAGCGTGAACTCGCCGGAGAACGGGTAGTGCCCGAGCGCCTGCAGCCGCGGCAGCAGGCGCTCCGGCTCGGGGAACCGGTCCTCGAACGCGTCGGGGTGGCCGATGCGCGCGGCGATGGCGAGCAGGCTCTGGTTCGGCGCATCGGAGCGCACGCTCTGCGCCATGGGCGCGCCGAGTGCGACGGTGGCCAGCACCGTGCCCGCCACGGCGACGGTGCGGACCTTCGGCCAGCGGGGCCAGGCGACCACGATCACCAGCACCGCGATCCACAGCGCGGCGGTCATGCTGTTGTACCGGCTCTGCAGCCCGGCGGCCTCGCCGAACGCGGCCCGCGAGCCGGAGATCATCACCGCGCAACCGGCCGCGTAGACCGCCAGTCCCCACCACGGAGCCGCGCTGCGGAACTCCTCGCGGGTCTGCCGGACGTGCAGCACGAGCACCGCCAGGCCGGCCACGCCCGCGATCAGCGCGATCGACGGCTCGGTGCCGGTCCACACCATGCCGAGCATGCTCAGCCCGGCGAGCAGCGCCTGCGCCGGATCGTCGGTCGGCGAAGCGCCACCGCCGCCCTGCGGGCCGCGCAGCACCAGCCACGACGCCACCACGAGGAAACCGACCAGCAGCGGCGTCGCGGCCCAGCGGCGGCGGTCCCCGCGCAGCCACGCCACCAGCGCCAGCGCCGGCCACACCGCGAACGACGTGCCGTAGCTGATCGACGCCAGCAGCCCGAACACGATCGCGAGCACCCGGTGCTCGCGCTGCATCGCCAGCAGCGCGGCGAGCACCAGCATCAGCGCGAGGATCCAGGACGCCCCGCTCATCGAGCGCACGTAGTTGTGGATGCCGTGCGGGTTGAACACCAGCGTCGAGGCGGCCGCCACCAGCCCGGCCCGCTGCCACGGGTTCAGCGACTTCGGCAGCATCGCCCACACCAGCAGGACGCTGGCGACCCCGAACGCGATGATCACCAGCCCGAGCGGCTGGTTGAGGCCGTGCCCGAACCGGGCGCTGAGCCAGAACAGCAGGCTGGGCAGCACGAACGGGTGTTCGTTGCGGAACCCGAACAGCGCCTCCGGGCGCAACGTGCCGTCGTCGTTGGTGAGGTCGAGCAGGACCCACCAGTAGTCGTAGAAGTGCATCTGCGGGTAGCGCAGCACTTCCCGAAGCATCATCAGCGGCGGCACGATCGCCGACAGGCCGAGCAGCACGGGGCCGAACCGCCGCACCGGGCCTGGAATGGGGGCTTCGGGGGTGGCGCGCTCGCCCGGCTCGGTCTCCGATGCGATGTCAGTCACGCTTTTGTTCCCCAGTCTGAATCAACAGCGCCTCACCGTAGCAAGCGCAGGTCAGAGCCTGGCAGATCTTGCGTCGACCATGGCTGGATTTGACCACGCGGTTCCGGCGGTCGTACGCTGTCGCGGCTCGCTCGTCACCGGCCCACGCGGCCGGGTTCTCCCGCGGTGCGCCCCCGGTCGATCGGGGGCCGGAAAGCGGTCTGTATGATGGGTGAGAACTTCTCGCCGCCGGACGGGCGGAGAGATAAAACGCCTGTTTCGAATGCGATCGCCCGTGCGGCTCGGCTGCCGAGACAGGAACCCACCGAGGCGCTGCACCGGCGGCGTGGTAGGAATCCTCGTCCCGCGTGGTCGAGGTGGACGTCCGCCGCAGACCTGGTGAAGTAGCGAAACCGAGCAGCAGGAGACTTCCGACTCATGTACGCGATCGTCAAGACCGGCGGCAAGCAGTACAAGGTGGCTGTCGGGGACGTCGTCGAGGTCGAGAAGCTCGAGGGCGAGCTGGGCTCCGAGGTCAGTTTCCCGGCGCTTCTGGTCGTCGATGGCTCCGATGTCACGACCGACGCCGACGCGCTGGCCAAGGTGTCGGTGACCGGCAAGCTGGTCGAGCAGACCAAGGGCCCCAAGATCCGCATCCACAAGTTCAAGAACAAGACCGGCTACCACAAGCGTCAGGGTCACCGGCAGAAGCTGACCCGCGTTGAGGTCACCGGCATCACGAAGTGAGGACCTGAGTAGTCATGGCACACAAGAAGGGCGCATCCAGCTCTCGGAACGGCCGCGACTCTAACCCCCAGTATCTCGGGGTGAAGCGCTACGGCGGCCAGGTCGTCAAGGCCGGCGAGATCCTGATCCGGCAGCGGGGCACCAAGTTCCACCCCGGCCTGAACGTTGGGCGGGGCAAGGACGACACCCTGTTCGCGCTGTCCGCCGGTACCGTCGAGTTCGGACGTTACCGCGGCCGCAAGGCCGTCAGCGTGGTGGCGGCCGAGGCCTGATCCGGCTCTCGGCTGCGAAGTACTTCCCGACGAGGGGCGGGTCCGGCTAGTCCGGCCCGCCCCTCGTCGTTTTCGTTGTGCGGGTGGTCACGCCTCCCGGCAGCAACGCGCCTCGCGCGGCACCATCGAGGTGGGTGGCGTGCGCGTTCACGCGCGAGGCGCCCAGACAGTTTTACGCCGGGCCGGGCTCGGCCGGAGTTTCCTGGAGGCATTCGTGTCGCGGTTCGTTGACCGCGTGACCATCCACGTCGCGGCAGGCGACGGCGGACATGGCTGCGCCTCGGTGCACCGGGAGAAGTTCAAGCCGCTGGGCGGGCCGGACGGCGGCAACGGCGGTAAGGGCGGCGACGTCCAGCTCGTCGTGGATCCCAACGTGCACACCCTGCTCGACTTCCACTACCGCCCGAACGCCCGCGCGGCCAACGGCAAGCCGGGCCAGGGCAGCATGCGCAACGGCGCCCAGGGCGGCGACCTGGTCCTGTCGGTCCCGGATGGCACCGTGGTGCTGACCGAGGACGGCGAGGTGCTGGCGGACCTCGTCGGCATCGGCACCACCTTCGTCGCCGCCGCGGGCGGCCGCGGCGGGCTGGGCAACGCCGCGCTGGCGTCCAAGGCGCGCAAGGCGCCCGGCTTCGCGCTCCTCGGCGAGGCGGGGGAGCAGTTCGAACTGGTGCTGGAGCTGAAGTCGGTCGCCGACGTCGGCCTCGTCGGATTCCCGTCGGCGGGCAAGTCGTCGCTGATCTCGGTGCTTTCCGCGGCGCGGCCGAAGATCGCCGACTACCCGTTCACCACGCTGGTGCCCAACCTCGGCGTGGTCACCGCGGGCGAGATCGTGTTCACCGTGGCGGACGTGCCGGGGCTGATCCCGGGCGCCAGCGAGGGCCGCGGCCTGGGCCTGGACTTCCTGCGCCACATCGAGCGCTGCGCGGTCCTGGTGCACGTGGTGGACTGCGCCACGCTCGAACCCGGCCGCGATCCGCTGTCCGATGTGGACGCACTGGAGAACGAGCTGGCGCAGTACACCCCGGCGCTGAAGGCGGAGCAGGGCGGCCAGGACCTGGAGTCCCGCCCGCGGATGGTCGTGCTCAACAAGATGGACGTGCCGGAGGCCCGCGAACTGGCCGAGCTGGTCAAGGCGGACCTCGAGGAGCGCGGCTGGCCGGTGTTCGAGGTGTCCACCGCGTCCCGCGAAGGGCTGCGCGAGCTGAGCTTCGCGATGGCCGCCGAGGTCGAGCGCTACCGCGCGCAGCTGCCGCCGCCGGAGCCGGCGCGAGTGGTGGTCCGGCCCGTGGCCGTCGACGCCGGCAACTTCACCGTCGACCCCGATCCGCAGTTCGAGGACGCGTTCGTGGTGCGCGGCGAGAAGCCGGAGCGTTGGGTGCGGCAGACCGACTTCGGCAACACCGAGGCGATCGGCTTCCTCGCCGACCGGCTGGCGAAGCTCGGCGTCGAGGAGGCCCTGGCCAAGCGGGGCGCGAAGCCCGGCAGCCAGGTGACCATCGGCAACATGACCTTCGACTGGGAGCCGTCCACGCCGGCCGGGGTGGCGGGCGTGCTCGGCCGACGGGGCACCGACCTGCGCATCGACCACGACGACCGGGTCTCGGCGTCCGACCGCAAGGCGGCGAAGAAGGCGCGCCGCAGCGCGCTGGACGAGTTCGGCCGGTACGTCGAGGAGGAGGACGGCCGGTGAGCGATCAGCTCTCGGCGACCAGGAAGGCGGTCGCCGCGGCGCAGCGCGTCGTGGTGAAGGTCGGGTCGTCATCGCTGACCACCACGAAGGGCGGCCTGGCCGCCGAGCGGCTGGCGACGCTGGTCGACACCGTGGCCCGGCGGGTCGCCGCCGGCGGCCAGGTGGTGCTGGTGTCGTCGGGAGCGATCGCGGCGGGCATCGCGCCGCTGGGACTGAGCCGCAGGCCGAAGGACCTCGCCACCCAGCAGGCCGCGGCGAGCGTCGGCCAGCAGGCCTTGGCGCACGCTTACGCGGAGTCCTTCTCGCGCTACGACCTGACGGTCGGGCAGGTGCTGCTCACCGCGGACGACGTGGTGCGCCGCGGTCATTACCGCAATGCACAGCGCACTTTGGACCGGCTGCTCGGCCTCGGTGCGGTACCGGTGGTCAACGAGAACGACACGGTCGCGACGCACGAGATCCGCTTCGGCGACAACGATCGGCTTGCCGCGCTGGTGTCGCACCTGGTGGGCGCCGACGCGCTAATCCTGCTGTCCGATGTGGACGCCCTGTACGACGGCGATCCGCGCTGCGGCGGAGCTTCGGTGATCCGGGAGGTCAACGGCGACGCGGACATGGCGGGCGTGCACGCGGGCCGCACCGGCGCGTCCGGGCTGGGTACCGGTGGCATGGCGTCGAAGGTGGAGGCGGCGAGGGTCGCCTGCTCCTCGGGGATTCCGGTGCTGCTGACCTCCGCCGCGCTGGCCGAGCGCGCGCTAGGTCCGGCCGATGTCGGCACCGCCTTCGCGGCGACCGGCAGCAGGCTCTCGGCGCGCCGCTTCTGGCTGGCGCACGCGGCCGGGGCCAATGGCCGGCTGTGGCTGGACGACGGTGCGGTGGCGGCGGTCGTCAAGCGCCGCCGTTCCCTGCTGGCGGCGGGCATCACGGCGGTGGAGGGCGCGTTCGACGGCGGCGACGTGGTCGAGCTGGTCAACCCGGCGGGCAAGGTCGTGGGCCGCGGCGTGGTCGCCTACGACGCGGCGGAACTGCCGGACCTGATCGGCCGGTCGACGCACGAGCTGCCGGCGGAACAGCGCCGCGAGGTGGTCCACGCCGACGACCTCGTCCCGCTCCGCTGAAGACGATTTTCCTTGAGCGAAGGGCACCGGCCGTGGTGAACTGGTCCCCGGAGGTTGGACTGAGGAATTCAGTTCCGATCTCCGGGGAGCGGTTGTATGGCTGGGCGAAGTTCGTTGAGCGTGGAGCAG
>NZ_FNOK01000070.1 GCF_900106995.1 Saccharopolyspora shandongensis | reverse complement strand
CTTGCTCGGGAAGAGCACGTCCGGCTCGTCACCGGGGATCCGCGCGGCATCGGCTTCGTGCTCGCTGAACAGCTGCACGATGTCGAAAACCCCGCGGTGGACCCGGATTCCCACCACGGCGACCAGGCCGCCGTCGGCATCGCGCGGGTGCGCGAACTGGAAATCGCGGGCTACCAGGGCTTGCAGGCCGTTGGTAATCTCGTTCATGGCGCCACCGAGTTTCGTCATCAAGGGCTTCAACCATGGCTCCGCGCGGAGCGTCGGACGGTTCGTCAGACGAGGTCGTCGAACTCGCCGTCCTTGGCCCCGTGCAGGAATGCGGCGATCTCATCCCGGCTGTAGACCAGTGCTGGACCCTCGGGGTAGCGCGAGTTTCTGACGGCGATGCCGCCGTCGACCAACGGTGCCAATTCGACGCAGTTGCCCACCGCTCCGCTGTGGCGGCTCTTACGCCACACCGCGTTGGGAAGCTGCTGCGCGGGCATACCGTTCTGGATGTTCGTCATCCGAACCCCACCCTTCCCCGACTTAACGCTGCACGATCATCTGCACGTGCAGTTGATCGTGCACTCAAGGTAGCAGGTGCAGATGCACGATTGAATGCACGTGCATCTCAATGAGACCTTGATCACTCAACAGGAGGAATCTTGTTCCCAGTTAAGTGACCCGCGGTCAGTGAATGAGTGCTATGCGCAGTCACCGGCGCACGCAGAAGTGCCACCGGGGTGAGATCCCGGTGGCACGTCGATCAGCTGTGCTTCAGGGCCTTGAGCAGCGTCTTGCGGGTCTGCTCCGGCGTCTGCGCGTCGACCGCGAGCCGGTGGCTGACCTTGCTGTAGACCTCGACCTCGTCCGGCTTGTCCAGGTAGAGCGCGCCGCAGAGGTGTTCCAGGTAGACGATGTCCGGCAGTTCCGGCTCGGCGAACCGCAGGATCGTGAACGCGCCCTCCGCGCCCGACCGGCCGAGCTCGAACGGCAGGATCTGCAGCGTCACCGCGGGCATCGCCGTCGCATCGAGCAGGAACTGGATCTGCTCGCGCAGTACTTCGCGGCCGCCGATCGGCCGGTGCAGCACCGACTCGTCGATCACCGCCCACAACCGCGGCGCCTTCGGCTGGGTGAACAGCTTCTGACGCTGCATCCGCAGCCGGACGCGCCGGTCCAGCTCGTCCTCCGGGAACTCCGGACGACCCTGGGTGGCGACCGCGCGGGCGTACTTCTCGGTCTGCAGCAGGCCGGGCACGAACTGGATCTCGTAGGTCTGGATGCGGGCGGCCGACTCCTCCAGTCCGACGTAGTCCTGGAACCACGAGGGCATCAGGTCGTTGAACCGGTGCCACCAGCCGGGTTCGTTGGACCGGCGGACGAGGTTCAGGAAGGACTCGTGCTCGGACTGGTCCGTCACGCCGTAGAGGGTCAGCAGGTCGACGACGTCGCGTTCCTTGAAGCCGACGCGACCGAGCTCCAGGCGGCTGATCTTCGACCCGGACCCGCGGATGGCGTATCCGGCGTCCTCTCGGGAGATTCCGCTCGCCTCGCGCAACCGGCGCAGCTGACTGCCCAGCACGAGACGGCGGGCGGTGGGGCCGCTTCCCGTGGCACTGTCCGGAGCCACGCGGAACCTCCTGTGGAAATGGGCTGTACGACCCACTGTCGCGATCCAGTGGTTGAACGTTACGCGTGGGCATAGTAGTGGAATCCGGCTGCAGGTCGAGTGGCTTCCCCGGATTGGCGGTATCCACCCGCACGTACGTTATCGGCGCTTGATCCCCTAACCTGGGGTTGTCGGGGGCGGAAATTCGGGGTTGGGGAGTGGCATGACACGAACCGGCGAAGGGCGGGGGGGCGTGCCGTCGGGCATCGATCCCACAAGGCCGAGCAGTTCGCGCGTCTACGACGCGATCCTCGGCGGCAAGGACAACTACAGCGCCGATCGCGGTTTGCGCGACGCGCTCGCCGAAGTCGCCCCGGAACCCGGCGCGCTGGCCAAGGACAACCGCGCCTTCCTGCAACGGGTCACCCGATACCTGGCCGGAACCGTCGGCGTCGACCAGTTCCTGGACTGCGGATCCGGCCTGCCGACGTTGGAGAACACCCACGAGGTGGCGCAGCGGGTCAACCCGGATGCGGCCGTCGTCTACGTCGACAACGATCCGACCGCCATAGTGCACGGCCGCGCCTTGCTCGTGGAGAACGACGGCACGCACTTCGTCGCCGCGGACATCACGGATCCGCAGCACCTGCTCGCCGAGCGGCCCGTCGCCAGGTCGCTGGAGTGGTCCCGGCCGATCGCGCTGTTCCTGTTCAGCACGCTGCATCACATCGCCGACGAGGACGGCCCGGAGGAGCTGATGGCGCGCTACATCGACGCGCTGCCCGCCGGTTCCTACGTCGGGATCAGCCACTTCTGCCGTCCGGAGGACGCCGAGGCGGCCCGGCTGGCCGACCTGATGGAGGAGGCGTACCTCGGCGCGATGGGCAGCGGCTGGTTCCGGTCCCACGAGGAGATCGAGCGCTACTTCTGCGGGCTCGAACTGCTGGAACCGGGCCTGGTGCCGGTGGCGACGTGGTGGCCGGACGGGCCGGGGGCGCCGGTGAACGCCTTCCACCGCTTGCTGATCGGCGGCGTCGCCCGCAAATCCTGACCGGCCGCAACCGCTTTCGGCCCGTCAGTACTCGATGGTCTGGACCGAGGTCGGGTGGTCGTGCCAGGTCGCGATCACGGACGAACCGTGCTGGCCGGCGGTGAACTCCACCCGCAGCCAGCCGACGGCCTGGTCCCAGGTCTGCACCGTGTAGCCGGGGCGCGGCGTCGCGGAGACCAGCTTCGCGCCGTCGGCGTGCACGGAGAGCACGACCTTGCCGCCCTTGGCGTCGTAGGTGCGCACGTCGCCGGAGTCCGCGGTCCGCGACGGGCTCGGGGTGGACGTCGGCGGCGGAGGCGGAGCGTCCACTGTGGTCGGTGTCGGCTCGGGTCTTGACTCCGTCGGCGGCGGGGGCGGTGCCGTCGTGACCGGCTGGACCACCGGGATCGCGTCGGGCGGCTCGAACACCGCGCCGCGGATGATGTCGCGGACGCCGAGCCAGGACAGCGTGACCGCGGCGGTGGTCGCGGCCAACCACACGCCGACGTAGGCGACCGCTCGTTTCATGCGCACGGGTTTACCCGACTGCGGCGCGTAATGCCTCCCTGGGTGCGTGATTCGGCGGCGCCGAACGCCGGCCGCCGCTCGCGGTGCGGCCCCCCGCCGACCAGAATACGAAGAACTCTCACAGGTTCCGTATCGTCGCCGCCATGGCTGTGGTTCTGGTTGTTGAGGACGATCCGGTGGTGCGGGCGGCGATGATCCGCGACCTGACCGCGCGTGACTGGGTGGTCCGCAGCGTCGGAACGGCCCTGGCATCGTTGCGCGAAGTGGCCGAGCACCCGCCGGACGTCATCATCCTCGACCTCGGCCTGCCCGACCTCGACGGCGGCGAGACGCTGAAGATGATCCGCGGCGTCTCCAACGTGCCGACCATCGTGGCGACCGCCCGCGACGACGAGGGCGAGATCGTCCGCCTGCTGCGCGCGGGCGCGGACGACTACATCGTCAAACCGTTCTCCAGCGAGCACCTCAACGCCCGCATCGAAGCGGTGCTGCGCCGCGCCCGCGGCCCGCAGCCGGCGCAACTGCTGGAGGTCGCCGGGCTGCGCATCGACCTGGGCAGCCGGGTCTCGACGCTGGACGGCACCGAGCTGGAGCTGACGCGGCGAGAGTTCGACCTGCTGGCTTACCTCGCGGCCCGGCCCGGCCGGGTGGTGCCGCGCCGGGAACTGCTGGCCCAGGTGTGGCGGCAGTCCTACGGCGACGACCAGACCATCGACGTCCACCTGTCCTGGCTGCGGCGCAAGCTCGGCGAGAGCGCCGCGGAACCGCGGTTCCTGCACACCGTGCGGGGCGTCGGCGTGAAGCTCGTGGAACCGGAATGAGGCGCACGATCGTCCTGGTGGCGCTGGCGGTGACCTCGATGGTCGCCCTGGCGTTCCTCATCCCGCTCGGCCTGATGATCAAGGAGATGGCCCGCGACCAGGCGATGTCCGACGCCGAACGGCAGGCCGTCGCGCTGGCGCCGGTGCTGGCCACCACGACCGATCACGCGCTGGTCGGCAGGGCCGTCGCCAGCACGCGCGCCGGGCAGTCCGGGCGGGTCGCGGTGTACCTGCCGGACGGCGGCGTGGTGGGCTCGGGCCGGGTCGGTGCCGGTGACGTGCACCTCGCGATGTCCGACGTGCGGACCTCCAGCGTGGAAGTGGCCGGCGGCACGGCGTTCGTGCAGCCCATCGCGCTGGACGGCGGCCGCACCGCGCTGGCCGAGGTGTTCGTGCCCGCCGCGGACCAGACCCGCGGGGTGCTGCGGGCCTGGCTCGTGCTCGGTGCCGTCGGGCTGGTCCTGGTCATCGGGTCGCTGCTGGTCGCGGACCGGCTGGCGGCCCGCGTCGTGCGCGCGACGACCCGGCTCGCCGAGGCCTCGTCCGCGCTGGGCGCCGGCGACCTCAGCGTCCGGGTGCATCCCAGCGGCCCGCCCGAACTGGTGGAGGCCGGGCGCGCGTTCAACACCATGGCCGACCGGGTCCGCCAGCTGCTCGCCGCCGAGCGCGAGATGGCCGCGGACCTCTCGCACCGCCTGCGCACCCCGCTGACGGCGCTGCGGCTCAACGCGGAGGCGCTGGGCGACGATCAGGCGGCCGAGCAGACCAGGGTCGCCATCGACCGGCTGGAACGCGAGGTGGACCTGGTGATCACCAGCGCCCGCCGGACCGGGCCGAGGGAGGAGGCCGACTGCGACGTCGCGGAGCTGCTGCGCGAGCGGCTCGGGTTCTGGTCGGCGCTGGCCGAGGACCAGCAGCGGCCGTGGAGCCTGCGCGGCGCGGGGGGCGAGGTGCACGTCCCGGTGCCGAGAGCGGAGCTCGCCGCGTCGGTGGACGCCGTGGTGGGCAACGTCTTCCGGCACACCCCGGAGCGGACCGAGTTCGTGGTGTCGGTGCAGCAGAGGGACGGCGTGGTCGGGGTGATCGTGGAGGACGCCGGGCCCGGGGTGGCGGAGTCCTCCGACGCCGTGCAGCGCGGGCGCAGCAGCGCCGGATCGACCGGGCTCGGCCTGGACATCGCCCGCCGGGTCGCCGAATCCACCGGCGGACGGCTCGCGGTCGACCGCTCCAGCCTCGGCGGCGCCCGGGTGTGCATGTGGCTGTGGCAGCGACCGGCGGCGCCGAAACCCACCCGCCGCCGCGACCGGCGCCGTCGCACCCGCGAAGCGTTCTGGCTGGCCTGAGCCCGGAAGATCGTTCGGCCGCGGCGGGGCGACCGGGCGGGTTGACCGTCGGTGCCGGTGGTTACCCTCGCTGGCGTGCTGACTGTGTCGACCGTGAACGTCAACGGCCTGCGCGCCGCCGCGAAGAAGGGCTTCGTGGAGTGGCTCGCCGCCACCCGAGCCGACGTGATCTGCCTTCAGGAGACCCGCGCAGAACCCGAACAGCTCGCGCCGGAGGTCTTGGAACCGGCCGGCTGGCACACCGTGCTCGCCCCGAGCTCGGCGAAGGGCCGCGCCGGGGTGGCGATCTACAGCCGCGCGGAGCCGGAGGCGGTGCGCATCGGCTTCGGCTCGGCGGAGTTCGACGAGAGCGGCCGCTACGCGGAGATCGACCTGCCGGGCCTCGTGGTCGCGAGCCTGTACCTGCCCAGCGGCGACGTCGGCACCCCGCGCCAGGACGAGAAGGAACGCTTCATGAAGGAGTTCCGCGCGTACCTGGAAGACCTGCGCGGACGAGCCGCGGCGGCGGGCCGCGAGGTGCTGGTCTGCGGCGACTGGAACATCGCGCACCAGCAGATCGACCTGAAGAACTGGAAGTCGAACCAGAAGGAAGCGGGCTTCCTCCCGGAGGAGCGGGCCTGGCTGACGGAGATCTTCGAGAGCGGCTACGAGGACGTGGTCCGGAACCTCCACCCGGAAGGCCCGGGTCCGTACTCCTGGTGGTCCTACCGGGGCAAGGCCTTCGACAACGACTCCGGCTGGCGCATCGACTACCTCGTGAGTTCGCCTGACCTGGCAAGCCGCTGCACGGATGCGTACGTGGAGAGGGCCGAGAGCTACGACCAGCGCTGGAGTGACCACGCCCCGGTAACCGCCGTGTTCGATCGTTAGCGTCAGACAGGCCCATCAGAGCGACCGTGACCAGCCAGGTCTGATCGGGCACAATCGACCTCGGGAGGTGAGGTTGTGCACGAGTTGATCGAAGCGAAACACAGCGAGATCGAAGAGCTCTGCCGCTTGCTCTCGGTGCGTCGCCTCGACCTGTTCGGCTCGGCTGTGGGGGACTCGTTCGATCCTGTGTCCAGCGATGTTGATGTGCTGGTCGACTTTGATGTTGGTCCGGGGTTCGACTACTTCAGCACCTACTTCGATCTGAAGGAGGGGCTGGAGCGGATCCTCGATCGCCCGGTCGACCTCGTGAGCGCCACAAGCATTCGCAATCCCTATTTCAAACAGCACGTGCTGGACAGCAGGGAACTCCTCTATGCAGCGTGACGCTCGTGCCTACCTCTGGGATGCGCTTCAGGCAGCGGAATTACTGAGCGACTTCAGCAAGGGCGAGGATTTCGCCGGTTATCAAGCGAACCCCATGTTGCGTTCTGCTGTCGAGCGCCAGTTCGAGATCATCGGCGAAGCTCTGAACCAGCTGTCAAAGGCGGATTCCGTGCTTGCCGCGCAGGTGCCGGATCTCGGCCGTATCGTGGCATTCCGCAACATCCTCATCCATGGGTACGCGACAGTCGACGATGCCCTGGTTTGGCAAGTCCTCACCGAGAGGCTCCCAGGGCTGGCTAGTGTTCTGCGGCGGCTCTTGGAACGCTGAGGGCGTTCGGCCGATCTGGCTTTAACCGGCTGATGCATCGATTACCAGGTGGCTTCCGAAGCCCTGGCGAAGCGAGCGGCGTCGGCGGTGGTCGAGCTCGCGGAGTCCTATGACCAGCGCTGGTCCGACCACGCTCCGGTCACGGTGGCGTTCGAGGTCTGAGCCGCAACACCGGCTCCGTCTTGTTGCGTCCGTCTGTGGCTGCGTGCTGGGCAGTTACGCGAGTTACGGCTCATCTGAAGATGACGGCAAACAGGCACATTCTTGATCGTTGTAGATGTCTACTCTCTCCGCGTGACAGTGCCTCAAAATCCTTGGTCGCAGCAGCAGTCCCAGCCGGCGGGAAACCAAGAGCTTCCGCCACAGCAGCAGTTCGGCCGACCGAAAGCGCCCGGGACGGTGACGTTCGCGACCTTGATCGGCATCGTGGTGCCGATCCTCTCGTCGATGCTGACCGGCATCAGCTTCGTGGTCCTCGCGCTGCAGGTCATCAGATATCTCGATTCATGGCAAGGCCCGCTCATCTTCAACGTGTTCAACACGTTGGGCAACTTCGCGCTCACCGCGCTGTGGGTGATCTTCGCGTTCCGGATGCGCGCCGGCCGGAACTGGGCTCGGACCACACTCGCGATCCTCGCCGGGATCTGGCTGCTCTACGGCCTTTTCGGCATCAGCCAGATGCTCATCATGGTCGATTTCCAGCTGGGGGCTCTCATCAGCCAGCCGGGCGCGCTCATCGCCAGCGTCGAGTTGTTGATGGTGCTGGTCGCGATGCCGGTGTTCCTCGCCCTGGTGTTCCTCAAGCCCTCGAACCAGTACTTCAAAGCCGCGAGCAGTCACCGGCCGGAACAGCCCGGAGGCCCCGGAGCCAGGCCGTGAAGCAGAGTCCGCGCGCTGGCAAGGTCGGTGTCGGCCTCGTGCCGTAGCCGTCGATGCTGCCGGTCCGATCAGCCAGGCATTCGGGGCTGGTCGGGCCTCGCGTCGGGCACGGTTGTGTTCGGCTTCTGATCGTTTCGCGTGGGTCCAGGCATTACTTTTTCCAGGACTCCCAGGTCAAACCGGCCGCCACGAGGACGATGCTGGTGATCAGGACCAGCGACGCCGTCGCGGACTCCTGTCCTGAGAACTCCGCCGTGTTCCGGAAGGTCTCTCCGACGCCGTTGAAAGCGAAAGCTGCGGCACCGCAACCGAAGACGAGCCCGCCGACGATGACGACGACGGTGACGGTCTTGCCGATGCCCTTCGGCAGGAATCGAGCGAAACCGGCGCACAGCAAGCCGACGATGACGACATCGGCAACGGCGAGGCTCAATACGGCGCCGCTGACCAAGTCAGTGTCCCCGTAGCTCTCGAAGTACCCCCACGTGCCGCCGGCATCGGGGAGTCCGGCGATGCCGAGTCCGGTGATGATCGCCATCAGCGCGGCAACGCCTTTGGGCTGCCACTTCTTCGGCCGCGTCGGGAGGATCTTGGTGCCGCGCTGCACGTGGACCTTGGTGGCGGGCTGCTCACCTGCCATGGTCAGCGCCTCGGCGACCGTCGGCCTGCGGTCCGGGTCCTTGTCCAGCAGCCGGGTGATGAGCTGCGTGAGCGGTCCGGTTCGCCGCGGTGCCGGGGCCTCCTCCAGCAGTACTGCGGCCAGCGTCGCTTCCTGGGTTTCGCGCCGGAACGGCGATATGCCTTCGACGGCCTGGTAGAGGGTCACGCCGAGGGAGAACAGATCGCTGGCGGGAAGTCCATCGGTGCCGCGCAACCGCTCGGGCGCCGTGTACTCCGCCGAGCCGATGAACATCCCGGTTGCGGTCAGCGCGGTGTCGGTGTGGCGGATCGCGGTCCCGAAGTCGGTGAGCAGGACCTTCCCGTCCTCGGCGAGCATGACGTTGGCCGGTTTGATGTCGCGGTGCACAACACCTTCCCGGTGTGCTGCGCCCATCGCCATCAGCAGCGCCGTGGCCACTTCGGCTGCCCTGTCCGCCGGAAGCGGTCCGTGCTGCTCGATGTGCTCGCTCAGCGAGCAGCCGTCGACCAGTTCCATGACGATCCACGGAAGGCCGTCCTCGATGACGACGTCGTGGATCGCGACGATGCCGTCGTGCTTGCGCAACCGGGCGGCGTTGCGGGCCTCGCGAGTGGCGCGCGCTAGCCGCTCGGCCCGTTCGACTTCCGGCATCCCCGGCGGCAGCTGCAGTTCCTTGATCGCAACGTCGACGTCGAGGGTCTCGTCGCGGGCCCGCCAGACCCGCCCGAAACCACCGGACCCCAGTTCGGCGGCCAGCCGGTAGCGTCCACCGACCACGTCACCGGCCAGCCTCGAAGTCATGACCGTCTCCCGCCCTTCGCGCTCGGCACGAACAGTTGATCAGGCTACCGCCACCGGCATCGGCGCAGTGCCCGTTCGCTTCGCCTGGTGGGCAATGCGAAGGCGACGCCCCATCGCGTCGGTGGCCCACCGGGAGACGCTCTGAATAGTCGGCTGTCGGCCCGAGCGGAGTTTCCGCTCGGGCCGACTCTTGCACAGGTCAGGACGGGGTGAGGGTGTTCTGGCGGGCCACGATCCACCAGCGGCCCTGTTCCTTGACCAGGACGTAGAGGGCGATCATCGCGGGAGCGACGTCGATGAGCTCGCCGTCGGCCTTGGTGGCCCACGCGTTCTTGTGCGCGATGGCGATGTCGGGGCGGAGGAAGACGATGTCGCCGACCTCGTAGCGGGCGTGCTCGTCGCGCAGGAATCCGGCCAGGCCCTTGCGGTTGGCTTCGAGCAGGGCGTCCCGGCCGGACATCAGGATTCCGGCCGCGTTGACGACCGATGCGTTCTGGGCGAAGTGGGCGGTCAGCAGGTCGGGATCGTTGGTGTTGAAGGCGGTTTCGACGTCGGCGATCATCTGCTCGATCGCAGCGACGTCCCGTTCGTGGTCGGTGGTGGTGTCCTCGATGACGGGAGGCTGCGTGGCGTTAGCGGTCATGGACAAGAGCTTGAAACCTCCATAAAACTAGAGGTCCATGCGCTTGTGCTGATCGTCACCGTCTCCGTTTGTGGTGTCGTGAGTGGAAATCGTCGTCGGGGCGTCGTTGGGGCGACCAGTTCCACTCACGACGGCCGGCTGCTCGTGATCGGGAGGGCGGCCACCTGGATCGGCCGTCCCGGTCAGCGCTTGGTGTAGGTCAGGTGGATCACTCCGCTGTCGAACACCTCGGTGTCGGCCAGGTCGAACAGCTCGGGGGAGAATTCCCTGCTGAACAGCGGGGTCCCGGCGCCGGCGACGATCGGGTGGAGCTTGATCATCAGTTCGTCGATCTCCGGGCGAAGGGCCTCCGCCAGCTTCCCGCCGCCGCAGAGCCAGATCCCCATGCCCTCTTCCCGCTTCAGCTCCCGCACCCGCTCGATCGGGTCGGTGGCGACGAATTCCACCGTGGGATCCGGGCTTTCCGCGACGCTGCGGGAGAACACGACGTTGCGGCGCATGTGCTGGTAGGCGTTCGTCATCCCGTCCTGCATGCCGACCTCCCAGGTTGCGCGGCCCTGCAGGACGGTGTCGAAGTGCTTGTTCGGCGCGTCGGCGAGGCCGATCAGCGGGCGGATGTGGGTCGGCATGATCTCCGGGTACTCGGCCCGGATGAAATCGCCGTGGTCGCCTTCGTGCAGGAAGAAGTCCGGCTTGCCGGTGGGGCCGGTGATGAAGCCGTCGATGGTCGCGGCGATCAGGTAGGTCAGCTTTCGCACGGTGCCTCCAACTAGAACCACTCCGAATGTAGTGCTTCAAATTTAGTACTATGTCTGTAGTGATTGCAAGCGGGTTGCTCAGGAGGAGCGGATGGTGCAGAACACCGAGCGGCGAACGGCGCTGGTCGACGCGGCGATCGAGGTGCTGGCGCGGGACGGTGCGCGCGGCCTGACCTTCCGCGCCGTCGACGTGGAGGCCGGCGTGCCGAAGGGGACGGCGTCGAACTACTTCGCCAACCGCGCGGACCTGCTCAACCAGGTCGGCGCGCACATCCACCAGCGGATGACCCTCGATCCGGGGCAGTACGACCTCGAGCGCCCGCCGTCTCCGGAACTGCTCACCGACGTGATGCGCGCGCTGTTCCACCACATCTCGGACGACCGCACCGGCTGGCTCGCGCTGCTGGAACTCCGCCTGGAGGCGATCCGGCGTCCCGAGCTCCAGGGGGCGCTGACCGAAACGCTGCGCACGAACCTGAACGCGAACATCGAGGGCCGCCGCGAATCCGGCATTCCCGGCGACGACACGACGACGGTGCTGCTCTACTACGCGATGACCGGCGTGATCCTGGAGCACCTGACGGTGCCCGAGGTCCTGGCGCGGTTCGACGTGGACGAGCTGATCGCCGCGTTCGTGAACCGCTCCCTCGCGGAGTCGTGATCCGGCGGCGCGCGGATCAGCGGGCGATGAGCTCGTCGAGCGGCGTGTCCGGGTCGGCGAGCGCGTTCGGGTCGATCGTGGTTCCCGAGGTGATCAGGGTCTTGATCTGGTCCTGGACGTCCCAGATGTTGACGTTCATGCCCGCCAGGACCCGGCCGTCGGTCAGCCAGAACGCGATGAACTCGCGGGCCGCCACGTCGCCGCGGAACACCACCTGGTCGTAGCCGTCCGGGGCGACGTGGCCGAGGTACTCCATGCCCAGGTCGTACTGGTCGGTGAAGAAGTACGGCAGCTCCGCGTACTTGCCGTCGCGCCCCAGCATCGACGCCGCCGCGGTGGCCGGCTGGTTGAGCGCGTTCGCCCAGTGCTCCACGCGGATCTGCTTGCCCAGCAACGGGTTGAACGCGTTCGCCACGTCGCCCGCCGCGACGATGTTCGGGTCGCCGGTGCGCAGCGAGGCGTCGACCAGGATGCCGTTGTCGACCCGCAGGCCCGCATCCCGGGCGAGCGCGACCGCCGGCTCCACGCCGACCGCGACCAGCACCGCCCCGGCCGGGACCTCGGTGCCGTCCGTCAGCCGGACCCCGGCCGCGCGATCGCCGTCGACCAGGATCTCGCTGACCGCGGTGCCGAACCGGAAATCCACGCCGTGGTCCCGGTGCAACGCCGCGAAGACCTCGGCCACCTCCGGGCCGAGCACCCGCAGCAGCGGCAGCTCTGTTGTCTCGACAACGGTCACGGCCACGCCCGCTTCGCGCGCGGCGGCGGTGACTTCGAGGCCGATCCAGCCCGCGCCGACCACCACGAGCCGCTCGATGCCCGCCAGGGTCCGCTTGATCAGGTCGGAGTCCTCGACCCGCCGCAGGTGCAGGACGCCCTCGGCGTCGATGCCGGGCACCGGCAGCGAACGGGGGTTGGCCCCGGTCGCGATCAGCAGCTTGTCGAAGTCGAGGCGCCCGCCGTCAATGAGCTCCAGCTGCCGCAGCGCCCGGTCGATGCGCCGCACCGACACCTCCAGCTGCAGATCCACCCGGTTGTCGGCGTACCAGGACTCGTCGTGCACGTACGCGCTCTCGAACCCGGCGTTGCCCATCAAGTACGCCTTGGACAGCGGCGGGCGCTCGTACGGGCGGTGCGGTTCGTCGCCGAGCAGGGCGATGCGCCCGTCGAACCCCAGATCGCGCAGCGCCTGCGCACCCTTGGCGCCGGCCATGCCGGCACCGACGATCACGAAGGTCTCCGAATCAGCCACGACAGCGCCTCATTCCCGAGCGACAACCCTCCGGACCGCCAGCGTCCTGCGGCCAACTCGCCCAGGCAACCCCAGATCGTGCGAAATGCGACAACGCGAAGGACGCCCCCGACCGGATCGGTGGAAGGCGCCCTTCGGGTGTCACTCGTTGCGGCTTACTTCTGGACGGCGTCCAGGGCGTCGATGAGGCCCGCGCCGTAGAAACCGGCGCCGCCCTTGCCACCCGAGCACACCGCGTCCGGCTTGCCGTCGCCGTCCGGGTCGTAGCTGGTCGGGCACTCCAGGGCGTCCGCCTGGTTGGTCAGCGCGCCGACCACCTGCTGGGCGTTCCACTCCTGGTGGGTGCTGCGCAGCAGCGCGACGACGCCGGCCGCGTGCGGCCCGGCCATCGAGGTGCCCTGCATCCAGCCCCAGCCGCCGCCGGGCACAGTGGACAGCACACGGCCGTTCTGCGACGGCGTCTGCGGGATCTGGTTCTTGTCGCCGCCCGGCGCGGTGACCGTGATCGAACCCAGCCCGTAGTTGGAGTAGTACGACTTCACCGCGTCCGAGCCCACCGCGGACACCGAGACCACGCCCGGCAGCTCACCGGGCAGGACGTGGCACTCGTGCCCGGTCTTGCGGTCCTGGGTCGGCCCGCCGTTGTTCGGGCTGTTGGTGTCGCGGATCGGCTTGGACAGGTCCCAGTTGCTGTTGCCCGCCGAGACCACGTTCACGACGTCCTTGCTCTGCGCGTACGCGACGGCGCGGCGCACCGCCTCGGCCGCGGCCTTCTGGTCCGGGTCGCTGTCGCACCACAGGTACCAGGGGTCGACGAAGTACGAGTTGTTGGTGACGTCGAAGCCGTGCTCGGCGGCCCAGATGAAGCCGCAGACCGCGTATTCGGGGTAGATGAAGCCGCCGTCGTCGATGACCCGCACCGAGGCGAGCGAGACGTTCGGTGCGACACCGGCGATGCCGACGCCGTTGCGCGCGGCGGCGATGGTGCCCGCGGTGTGGGTGCCGTGGTCCTGCGTCGGGTCCTGCGGCTGCCAGGCCTCCTGCCGGGTGTCCGGGACGCCCTCGTTCACGCAGCTCACCGACTTGGTGACGTCCAGGTTCGGCTTCAGGTCCGGGTGCGTCGGGTCGATGCCGTAGTCCAGCACGCCGACCGTGATGTCCTTGCTGCCCTGGGAGACCGCGCTTGCCTGCTCGGCCTTGATCTGCCGCATGTCCCACTGCTCGGGCTCCAGCGGTTCTTCGCCGGGAACGGCGGCGAAGGGGACGGCGCCGACCTTGCCCTCCAGCGCCTCCAGCCGCTGCGACTGCGCGGGCGGCAGCTGCTCGGCGAGGTTGCGGCTGGCACCGGCCTGCTCCACGGCCGGCTGGGTGCGAACTGCGGCGGCGAAACCGGGATCCGTCGAGGTCGCGACGATCACGCCGATCTGGGGCCAGCTCTGCACGACGGTTCCGCCGACCGCGCGAACCGATTCCTCGGTCTGCTGCAGGCCGTCGCCGGTCGGGCCGAGCACGACGAAGTGCACCGGCGCGGCGGTGGCCGCGGGCGCGGATTCGGCAGCGCCGACGATGCCCGCGGGTACCAGCAACGCCAGAGCGAGCGCTGAGCCGGCGATACGCATCGCCCGGCCGCTCCTTCTAGTGCGTGACACGTGTCCCTCCTATGGAGACAGAGTGTGATCCACCCAGTGGTATTCGTCGGATTTTGCGCCTGATTCGGTGAGTATCGGTAGGGCAGAACGGAGTAATTCAATAGCCGGTAGTGAGGTGCGTGGCACGTCTACGAGGTTGGGCGGTGCGTGCTCGGAGACTTAGAGTCGGCTGGTGTCGGTTGCAGACCTGGAACTTGCCCCGCCGGAACCCACTCCGAGCGCCTCGGCGATGCGCCGTGCGCTCCGCCGCGCCACGGACGGCGTTTCGCTGGACGCCGCCGAAGCCGCGGTCCTGCTGCACGCCCGCGGCGATGACCTCGAAAGACTGCTGACGGCGGCCGGTCGCGCGCGGGACGCGCACCTGGTGGCCGAGGGCCACGAAGCCGTGGTCACCTACAGCCGCAACGTGTTCATCCCGTTGACCCGGCTTTGCCGGGATCGTTGCCATTACTGCACGTTCGCCACCGTTCCGCACCGCGTGGAGTCCGCCTACCTGGAACGCGACGAGGTGCTGGAGATCGCCCGCCAGGGTGCGGCGGCGGGGTGCAAGGAGGCCCTGTTCACCCTGGGCGACCGGCCGGAGGAGCGCTGGCCCGCCGCCCGGGAGTGGCTGGAGGCGCGCGGTTACTCATCCACAGTGGACTACGTGCGGGCCTGCGCCATCGCGGTGCTGGAGGAGACCGGCCTGCTGCCGCACCTGAACCCCGGCGTGCTCAGCTGGTCGGAGCTGACCAGGCTCAAACCGGTCGCGGCGAGCATGGGCATGATGCTGGAGACCACGTCCGAGCGGCTGTGGCGGGAGAAGGGCGGCCCGCACTTCGGCAGCCCGGACAAGGAACCCGCCGTCCGGCTGCGGGTGCTGGCCGACGCCGGCCGCGTCGCGGTGCCGTTCACCAGCGGAATCCTCATCGGAATCGGTGAAACCCGCGCCGAGCGGGCCGAGTCGCTGCTCGCGTTGCGCGGCGTCGCCCGCCAGTACGGGCACATCCAGGAAATCATCGTGCAGAACTTCCGGGCCAAGCCGGACACCGCGATGCGCGGCATGCCCGACGCCGACCTGCAGGACCTGGCCGCCACCATCGCGGTCGCGCGGCTGCTGATGCCCTCCGGCGTGAGCGTGCAGGCGCCGCCGAACCTCATCGGCGACGAGCAGCTGCTGATGCTGCGCGCCGGGATCGACGACTGGGGCGGGGTTTCGCCGGTGACACCGGACCACGTCAACCCGGAACGGCCGTGGCCGGAGATCGACGAGCTCGCCGCGAAGACCCGCGAGGGCGGCTTCGAGATGCGCGAACGCCTCACCGCCTACCCGCGCTACGTGCGCGCCGGGCTGGCCGGGGACAGCACCCAGTGGCTGGACCTGCGGGTGGCCGGCCACGTCGCGGCGCTGTCCGATTCGGACGGTTTCGCCGCCGCGGACGCCGCGCCGGTCGGCCGGGAGTGGCAGGAGCCGGACGGCGGGTTCGAGTCCATCGGCCGCACCGACCTGCACCGCAGCATCGACACGACCGGTCGCACCGACGATCGCCGCGGCGACTTCGACACGGTCTACGGCGACTGGGACGAGCTGCGCAGGCAACTGCCCGCCGACGCGGCGCCGGAGCGGCTGGACGCCGACGTGCGGGAGGGCCTGCGGCTGGCCGAGACCGATCCCGCCGCGCTGCTCGACGAGAGCCGCACCGCCGCCGCGATGGCCTTGATGACCTGCGACGGAGCCGCGATGGACACGCTCGCCGGGATCGCCGACGGGCTGCGCCGGGACGTCGTGGGCGACGACATCACCTACGTCGTGAACCGCAACATCAACTTCTCGAACATCTGCTACGTCGGCTGCCGCTTCTGCGCCTTCGCGCAGCGCGAGCGCGACGCCGACGCCTACCGGCTCTCGCCGGAGGAAGTCGCCGACCGGGCCGACGAGGCGTGGCGGGCCGGCGCGACCGAGATCTGCATGCAGGGCGGCATCGATCCTCGGCTGCCGGTGTCCGGCTACGCCGACCTGGTGCGCGCGATCAAGCAGCGGGTTCCCGAGATGCACGTCCACGCGTTCAGCCCGATGGAGATCGTCAGCGCCGCGGCGAAGGCCGGGGCGAGCATCGCCGACTGGCTCGCCGAGCTGAAGGAGGCCGGGCTGGGCAGCATTCCCGGCACCGCGGCAGAGATCCTCGACGACGAGGTGCGCTGGGTGCTGACCAAGGGCAAGCTGCCCGCCGCCGAGTGGATCGAGGTCGTCAGCACCGCGCACCGGCTGGGCATCCCGTCCTCGTCGACGATGATGTACGGCCACGTGGACACCCCGGAGCACTGGCTCGGGCACCTCCGCACCCTGGCCGGCGTGCAGGACGCCGCGGCCGAGCACGGCAACGCCGGGTTCACCGAGTTCGTACCGCTGCCGTTCGTGCACCGCAACGCGCCGATCTACCTCGCCGGGCTGGCGCGCCCGGGCCCGACCCGCCGGGACAACCGCGCGGTGCACGCGATGGCGCGCATCCTGCTGCACGGCCGGATCGACAACGTCCAGTGCTCGTGGGTGAAGCTCGGCGACGAAGGCACGTCGGAGGTGCTCAACGGCGGCGCCAACGACGTCGGCGGAACGCTGATGGAGGAGACCATCAGCCGGATGGCGGGTTCCGAGCACGGCTCGGAGCGCAGCGTCGAGGAGCTGCACGAACTGGCCGCGCGGGCGGGCCGCTCGGCGCGGCAGCGCAGTACCACTTACGAGCGAAGCGGCCGGGTTCAGCTGGGCATCAGCCCGGCATAGCTCGATCTGGTGTGTTGTGGAACACAGGTGAATTCTCGGCCGGGATCGCCCCTCGGGGTGATTCCGGCCGCTGGCCTGCGCGATTCCAGGATCCGTGGACCCGACGACAGCGGCCCCGGGCCGGAAAATATGATCATTGCGTCGTGGCCGGTTTACGCAAAGCGACCACGCCGGTAGTGAGTGGTCGGTACGGTCCGCCACCGAACTCAGACGAGTGCTGACCTGATCGGGTCAACTGTCGCAGGGAGGGCACGCCCGTGCGTAGCCGAATATCTCGCGTGGCAACGCGAGTCTCCGTGCTTGGTGCCGCGGCCGCCGCCGCGCTCCTGGCGACCGCCGCCGCAGCCGCCGCCGAGCCGACCGCCCAAGCGGCCGGCGCCCTGGATTCGCTGAGCGCCCCGGTCGGCCTCACCGCGATCGGGCTCGGAGTGGTCGGCATGGTCGCGGGCATGTTCCGGAAGAAGAAGATCCAACCGGAGAACCAGCGCAAGACCTGACCCGCCGGAGAACCGGAGAGGTCGCTCCCACCAACTTTCGCGGGGCTTGCGAGAATCAGCACGTGAGCAGCGACAGCCCCGCAACCCAGACCAGCGACCAGCCCGCGGCGCGGCCGCGCGTGCTGTCCGGCATCCAGCCCACCGCCGACTCGTTCCACCTCGGCAACTACCTGGGTGCCCTGCGGGAATGGGTCACCATGCAGGACGAGCACGACGCCTTCTACTGCGTCGTCGACCTGCACGCCATCACCGTCGCGCAGGACCCGGAGCTGCTGCGCCAGCGCACCCGGCTGTCCGCCGCGCAACTGCTCGCCCTCGGCATCGACCCCGAGCGGTCGACGCTGTTCGTGCAGAGCCACGTCCCCGAGCACGCCCAGCTCAGCTGGGTCCTGGAATGCCTGACCGGATTCGGCGAGGCCGGCCGGATGACGCAGTTCAAGGACAAGTCCGCCCGCCAGGAAGCCGACCACGTCAGCGTCGGGCTGTTCACCTACCCGGTGCTGCAGGCCGCGGACATCCTGCTCTACCAGGCCGACGCGGTCCCGGTCGGCGAGGACCAGCGCCAGCACCTGGAGCTCACCCGCAACCTGGCGCAGCGGTTCAACTCCCGCTACGGCAAGACCTTCACGGTGCCGGCCGCGCACATCCCCAAGGGCACCGCCAAGATCTACGACCTGCAGGACCCGACCTCGAAGATGAGCAAGTCGGTGCCCGCCGGGGTCGTCGAACTGCTGGAGTCGCCGAAGCGCTCGGCGAAGAAGATCCGCTCCGCGGTCACCGACCTGGAGCGGGAGATCCGCTACGACGTAGAGAACAAGCCGGGCATCAGCAACCTGCTGGTGATCTACTCGGCGCTCACCGGCCGCGGCATCGCCGACCTGGAGACCGCCTACGAGGGCAAGGGCTACGGCGACCTGAAGAAGGAGCTCGGCGAGGTCGTGGTCGAGTTCGTCACCCCGTTCCAGGAGAGGGTCCGCGAGTACCTCGACGACCCGACCGAGCTGGACAAGGTCCTGCACCGGGGCGCGGAGCGGGCGCGGGCGGTGTCCGCGGAGACGCTGCGGACGGTCTTCGATCGGGTGGGTTTCCTTCCGCCGATGGGCTGAACTGATCATCCACGGGTAGCCTGCCACCGTTCGGGGGATGCCGTTGCGGCGGGAGGCGCACCGTGGCCGGTCAGGAGCAGGAAGCGAAACCGGGACGACTAGCGCTGCTGCGCCGCCGCTACGAGCGGCTGGACCGCCTCATCCGCGCGTTCGAGCGATACCAGCGCCAGTACGGCGACTACTACGCCGCCGCGATCACCTACTTCAGCGTGCTCGCGCTGGTGCCGCTGCTGATGATCGCCTTCGCCTCGGCCGGTTTCGTGCTGGGCGGGAACCCGGAGCTGCTCGGCCGGCTGCAGACGTCGATCACCGCGGCGGTGCCCAGCTCGGCGATGAGCGACATGCTCAACCGCGTCGTCGAGCAGGCGATCAGCCAGGCCGGGACGGTCGGTGTGATCGGCCTGCTCGCCGCGCTGTACTCGGGGCTGGGCTGGATGACGAACCTGCGCGAGGCGCTGACCGCGCAGTGGACGCAGGAGGGCAGCAACCAGTCGATGATCCGGCGGATGGCCGCCGATCTGGGATCGCTGATCGGGCTCGGCGCGGCGATGGCCGTCTCGCTGGGCATCAGCGCCCTCGGTGGCGGGGTCGGGCGGTGGTTTTTCGAGCTGGTCGGGATCGAGGACAGCCCGGCCGCGGTGTTCGCGCTGCGGGCGCTGTCGATAGTGCTGTCGCTGCTGGCGAGCTGGCTGGTGTTCCTGTGGGTGCTTTCGCGGCTGCCGCGAAAGCCGGTCACGCTGCGCAGCGCGGTGTGGGGTGCGCTGTTCGCCGCCGTCGGGTTCGAGGTCCTCAAGCAGGTCGGCGTGGTCTACCTGAACAGCGTCACCAGCTCGCCGGCGGGCGTGGCGTTCGGCCCGGTCCTCGGTCTGCTGGTGTTCGCGAACCTGGCCTCGCGGTTCATCCTGTTCGTGACGGCGTGGACGGCGTCGGCCCGGGAGAACATGGAGGTGGCGCCGCCGCAGCCGCCGGGCCCGGCGATCATCCGCCCGGTCGTCCAGGTGCGGGAGCGGGCGGGCGTCCGCGCCACGATGGGCCTGGTGGGTCTCGGAGCCGTCGCCGGCTGGGCCTGGCGCCGCAAGCGCTGACCAACCTCCGGCGAGTCGGGGCACGACACGCCGGAGGTTGTGGACGACTTGGACATACGTCAGGTTGGGCACCCGCAGTCCAGGCGGGCGCTGAGGTTCCGCTACCCGCACCGCCACGCGGAACGAGGATGAAAAAACCTCAATGGAAATCGCGGGGCGTCAGCCGGCGATGTCCGACAGCATCGCCGCGAGGTCGGCGGGGCGCGAGAACATCGGCCAGTGCCCGGTCGGCAGGTGGTGCAGGTCGGCCCCGGCCAGCAGTGCGAACATCGGGATCCCGGCGTCGACCAGGGCCTTGACCTCTTCCGGGGTGAACGTGGACGCGATCACCGAGATCGGCACGTCCGGGACGGCGTCCGGCCGCTGCAGGGCCTGCGTCACGGTGGCGAACGGCTGCGGCGTGCTCATGGCGCGCATGCGGGCCAGTTGCTCGTCGGACAGCCCGGCGAGGTCCTCCGCGCCGAACTCGGGCAGCGGGAGGCGCCAGCCGTCGCCGTCGGCCTCGACCGCCTTGCGCCACTCCGCCTGGACCTCTGGCGGGTTGGAATCGAGCACGGACATGCCGCTCGGCATCGGCCCGGCGTCGACGTAGACGACGCGCGCGACCCGGTCCGGAACGCGGTCGGCGGCGCCGGTGACGGGCACGTTGCCGCCGCTGTGCCCGACCAGCACGACGTCCCGGAGGTCGTTGCCCTCGATGCGCCCGACCAGGTCCGCGATGTGGCTCTCGACGCCGACTTCGGGGCCGGCTTCGGCGGCGCGGTCGGCGAGCCCGGGCAGCGTCACCGGGTGGACGTCGTGGCCCAGCTCCCGCAGCTCCCGCGTCACGTCCTCCCAAGCCCACGCTCCGAGCCAGAAGCCGGGAACCAGCACGATCGTCGCCATTTCGACGTTCCTTTCCCCGTGGGATTCGATGCGTTGGACATTAGGCTCGATACCGGTCAGAACTCGCCCTGATTGATCCCCCGGGAGACGCGTGTCACATCCGACGAGCCGATTGCTGGCGATGCTGGAGCTGCTGCAGGCGAACCAGCGGGTCGGCGGAGCGGCGCTGGCCGAGCGCCTCGGCGTGGACCAGCGCACCGTCCGCCGGTATGCCGAGCGGCTCGTGGAGCTGGGCATTCCCGTGGTCGCCGAGCGCGGCCGGTACGGCGGATACCGGCTGATGCCCGGGTACAAGCTGCCGCCGCTGATGCTCACCGACGACGAGGCCACCGCCGTCGTGCTCGGCCTGCTGACCGGGCGACGCCTCGGCCTCCCCGGGCCGGCCGCGGAGGCCGCGCTGGCCAAGGTGCAGCGGGTCCTCCCGCCCGCGCTGCGCGACCGCGTCCAGGCGCTGCAGGAGACGCTCGGCTTCACGATGGGCACGCGGGACGGCGCGGCTCCGGCGACCGCGGCGGTGCTGACCCTGGCGGAGGCGGCGCGGCATCGTCGCCGGGTGCGGCTGAACTACGTGTCCTGGAAGGGCTCGGCCAGCGAGCGCGAGCTCGACCCGCACGGGCTGGTCTTCCATTCCGGGCGCTGGTACGTGACCGGGTACGACCACGGCCGCGGCGAGGTCCGCACCTTCCGGGTCGACCGGATCCGGTCGACCGAGCTGCGCGCCGAAACCTTCGAGATGCCGCCCGACGCCGACCCGGTGCGGCAGGTCACGACGTCGCTGGCCGGCGTCCCGTACGCGCACGAGGTCGAGGTGCTGCTGAAGACCACGCCGGAACGGGCCCGGACCCGGATTCCGCCCTCCGTGGGCACTTTCGCGGAAACCTCCGATGGTGTGCTGCTGTCGATGCGCGTGGAGCACCTGGACGGCATGGCGCAGATGCTCGCCGGGCTGGGCTGGCCGTTCGTCATCCGCCGCCCGGACGAACTGCGCTCTGCCGTGCGCGAGCTCGCGGTCCGACTGATGGCCCAGGCAGGTCATGACTCGGCTGTGGACGGGTGACCACAGTTTCAATGAGGTTTTTCCAACCTCGATTTGCGTGGCGGTGCGGGTAGCGGAACCTCAGCGCCCGCCTGGACTGTGGGTGCCCAACCTGATGTATGTCCAATACACGGCGGCTTGGGCCGTCCTCGCCAGGCGAACGCTGAGAACCCGCGGCGGTGCGAGCTGCGTAGGTGGGCTATGCGCCTGCGGCGCATGCGACTGCTTCCGGGACACGGCCCGTAAGCCGTCGCGGCTGCGGCCACCAACCAAGATGAAAAACGCTCAATTGAAACTGTGGTCAACCGGAGATCGTCGTGCACGGTTTCAATTGAAACTGCGTCTCATCGCCGTTCTCGAACCGGAGTTTCGATCGGAGTGTCGAGCAGTCCGGCCCGGCGGTAGACCGACTCCAGGTACTCGCGGGCTCCGGCGGCATCCAGCGGTTCCGGCTGGATGAGGCGGAACAGCACGGCGCCGACCATCATGTCGATCAGCACGTCCGGGTCCGCGGCGGCGTCGAGCACCCCGTCGGCCTGCGCGCGTTCCAGCAACGCGCGGGTGATGCGCCGCCGCGGCACGACGTAGTTCTCCCAGTAGGTCGCCATCAGCGCCGGGTTGCTGACGCTGGAACCGAAGACGCGGGCGATCATCGCGCGCAGCCGGGGGTCGGCGATCGCCTCGGCGAGCCCGGGCAGGGCCTTCTCGACCAGCGCGGCGACGGGTAGGTCGGCGAAGTCCGCCGGCATCGTCTCGGGAATCTCGTCGCGGGCGGACTCGATCGCGGCGGCGATCACCGCTTCCTTGGAGTCCCAGCGCCGGTACACGGTGAGCTTGCCGACCCCGGCCCGCTTGGCGATCTGCTCGATGCTGGTGCCTTCGACGCCGCCCTCGATGAACAGGTCCAGCGCGGCCTGCAGGATCGCTTTGTCCGCGGCGGGATTGCGCGGTCGTCCGCGACGGTTGGTCATGTCGTCCTTCCGTTGCCGAGCGCGTTGCCGAGCCATCGCGCCAGGGAGTGCAATTCCGTCCCGCGCCACGCGAGATGCGCGTCGGGCCGGATCAGCCAGACGTCCCGCTGCGGCCGGTCCGGTGCGAGGCGTACGACATGTTCTCCCAGCGGCGCAAGGACTTCCAAACTCGTCCCCGGCGGAGCGAGCAGCACCCACTTCCCGCCGAGCTCGGCGTGCAACCGGGTCGGCCCGCGGTCGCCCCGGCACGCCAGGTCGGGCACCCGGTCACCGGGCCGCGGCCGGGGGCCTCGCCGCGAGCCGAGCGGGCCTTTGCGGTAGCTGACCCAGAGCTGCGAGGCCAGCCAGGTCGCCCGCCGTTGCACCACGCCGAGGTTCGCCAACGGGGTGACGAGCCGGTCGCGGGCGAACCGGGCGACCGCGCCATCGGCCAGCATGATCTTGGTGTTCGCCGTGGTGCTGCGCAGCACGTCCTCGGCCAGCGGCCGCCGTTCGGCCTGGTAGGTGTCCAGCAGCGCCGGGTCGGCGCGGCGCTGCACGACCAGCGCGAGCTTCCAGGCCAGGTTCTCGGCGTCGCCGATGCCGGTGTTCATGCCCTGGCCGCCGAACGGGCTGTGGATGTGCGCGGCGTCGCCGACGAGCAGCACGCGCCCGTCGCGGTAGCGGTCGGCGAGGCGGCGGTGGATGCGGAAGGTCGACGTCCAAGCCACGTCGCGGATCTTCGCGTCGGTCCGGCCGGTGCGCTCGGGCAGCAATTCCCGCAGCCGGTCGAGGACGTCGTCGGCGTCGCCCGCGCGGACGTCGGCCATCAGCCGCCACGCGTCGTCCGCTCCGTTGCGCATCGGCATCGCGAAGAACAAGCCGTCCCGGTGGAACCACCCGGATGAACCGGTGCGGTCCAGGGGCCAGTCGGCGCGGACGTCGGCCAGCAGCCACTGGTCGACCAGCGGGACGCCGGGAAAGCCGATGCCGCTGAGCTTTCGGACCGCGCTGTGCGCGCCGTCGCACCCCGCCACGTACTCGGCGCTCAAGCTGCCATCCCGCAACTCAGCGGTGACGCCGTCGGGCCGCTGGTCGAGGCCGGTCAGCTCACGGCCCCATTCGACGGTGCCGCCGAGCTCGGCGAGCCGCTCCCGCAGGACGGCCTCCACCTCGGCCTGCGACAACAGCAGGGCCGAGAGCTGGTTGCCCTCGATCTGGCCGAAGCTGACCGTGGCCAGCGGCTTCTCCTCGACGTGGAAGGTCATCCGGACGGCGTGCAGCGCGCGGTCCGGCAGGTCGCCGAGAGCTCCCAGCCGGTTCAGCACCTCGACTCCGCGGGCGTGCAGGATGTTCGCCCGCGAGGTGCTCGCCGGTCCGGCCGCTCGGTCGATCACGCGCACCGCGACGCCGTGCTGTCGAAGCCCGCAGGCCAGCGCCAGGCCAGCCGGCCCGGCGCCCACCACCAGTGCGGTTGTCGTCTCCATGGCCGCTCCAATTAATTAACGAACCGGTACCGTTAACTAATTGGAGCACATCCGGCGACGCGCCGGAAGAGGTTTCCGTCAGGGGTGGTCGTTGCCGTTGTGCCTGCGGCGCGCGGCGGCGGCGAGCCGCGCGCGGCGCCGGCGGAGCGTCAAGACGCCGATCGCCGCGACGGCCAGGATCACGATCAGCGTCAACGGCCCGCCGACCGTGCCGAACATCGACGACTCCTGCGGCCGGCCGTTCTCCGACGCGTCCGCCTTCGCCTGCGCGGCAGGGGCGTCGGCGTCCACGTAGGGCGGTTCGGGTGACGTCGTCACCAGCCGGCCCACCGGGGCGTCGTCGCTGAGCCCGAACCCGTAGTCCAGCAGGCGCATGGTCTGCTGGGACTGCCGGACCGGCTGGTTCTCGCCGCGCATCAGCACCGCCACCAGCCGGCGCCCGTCGCGCTCGGCGGCCCCGATGAACGTGTGCCGCGCGTCGTCGGTGAACCCGGTCTTGCCGCCGATGCCGCCCGGGTAGTTCAGCAGCACCTGGTTGTCGGACCAGACCTCCAGCGGCGGGCCGTCTGGCTTGCCCGGCAGCTGCGTGTTGTGGGTCGCGGCGATCGACGCGAACGCGGGCTCGCTCATCGCCGCGCGGAAGACGACGGCCAGGTCGTAGGCCGAGGTGCTCATGCCCGGGCCGTCCAGGCCGGACGGCGTCGCGACCCGGGTGTCCAGCGCGCCGAGCTCGCGGGCCAGCGCGTTGACCTTGTCGAGCGTGACCTCCACGCCGCCCATCTTCATGGCGAGCGCGTGCGCGGCGTCGTTGCCGGACCGCATGATCAGCCCGGTCAGCACCTGCTGCACCGTGTAGGTGACGCCCGGGCTCAGCCCGACCCGGCTGCCCTCCTGGTTGGCGTCCTCCTGGGTGACGACGATCGTGTCGTCCAGCCGCAGCGCGTGGATCGCGGTGAGCGCGGTGAGCACCTTGATGGTGGACGCCGGGCGGTGCCGGGCGTGCGGATCCCTCGCCGCCAGCACGGCGCCGCTGTCCAGATCGGCCAGCACCCAGCTGGCGGCGGTCACCTCGGCGGGCGGCTCCGGCAGCCCCTGCGCGATGACCACGCCGCACTCCACCAGGCGGTCGCCGCCGACGGGGTTCTCCGGCACCGGCACCGGTTCGGGCACCGGCATGCCCGGCGCGGGCACCTCGGAGGTGTCCACCGGCGGCGGTGGGGCGATGTTGGGGCACGCGGCCGGCGGCTGGGCCGCGGCGGTGCCGCCGGTCCCCAGCACGAGCGCGGCCGCGATGGTGCAAACGGCCACGCGGAGCACGGACTTCATGCGGAGCGGACCGCAGGCACTCTGAGGCACACGAAGCAGGCTAACCAATCCCGGTGCGCGGCGAGACGCTGACCACCACCCGGGCAGGTGGGTGAAGCAGGTTACAGCGGATACTGGGGGCCGTGACAATTTCCCGCCGCGTTGCGCTGTTCCTGCTGTCCTTCGGCGTCTGGTCGTACCTGCTGTGGCCGAACTTCATGCGCAACATCTGGAACAGCGACCGCTCCTGGGCAGGCGGCTCGCCGACGTCCTACCTGATCGTCCACTTCGTGATCGCGATCGTCTCCCTGGTCCTGGGCACGATCATCGGAGTCCTCGGCTGGCGGGCCTTCCGCGCCACCCGCCGCTGACCGGCCCGGGGCGCGAAGAGCGCCCGATCCCAGGCGAAATCGTGAAACCAGAACGGCGCCCGCCTCCGGGGAGGCGAGCGCCGTTGGTTGTTGCCGAGGTCAGCGGCGGCGGAACATCAGGGCCCGCTTGACCTCCTGGATCGCCTTCGTCACCTGGATGCCTCGCGGGCAGGCGTCCGTGCAGTTGAAGGTCGTGCGGCAGCGCCACACCCCGTCGACGTCGTTGAGGATGTCCAGTCGCTCCTCGGCACCCTCGTCGCGGCTGTCGAAGATGAACCGGTGCGCGTTGACGATCGCCGCCGGGCCGAAGTAGTTGCCGTCCGACCAGTACACCGGGCACGACGTGGTGCACGCCGCGCACAGGATGCACTTGGTGGTGTCGTCGAACCGGGCCCGCTCGGCGACCGACTGGATGCGTTCCCGGGTCGGCTCGTTGCCGGTGGTCATCAGGTACGGCTTGACCGCCCGGTAGGCCTCGAAGAACGGCTCCATGTCGACCACCAGGTCCTTCTCGACCGGCAGTCCCTTGATCGGCTCGATGGTCAGCGTGGTCTCGCCGCCCTTGGCCAGCAGGTCCTTCATCAGCACCTTGCAGGCCAGCCGGTTGACGCCGTTGATCCGCATCGCGTCGGACCCGCACACGCCGTGCGCGCAGGACCGGCGGAAGGTCAGCGTGCCGTCGACGTACCACTTGATGTAGTGCAGCAGGTTCAGCACGCGGTCCGACGGCAGCGCCGGGATCCGGTAGGATTCCCAGTGCAGGTCCTCGTCGACCTCCGGGTTGTACCGGAGGATCTTGACGGTGACCATCGTCGCGCCGTCCGGGATCGGCGGTGCGTCAGCCGGGAGCTGGGTCGTGTCGTTGTTCGTGGTAGCGGCGGTCATCAGTACTTACGCTCCATCGGCTGGTACCGGGTGACGACGACGGGCTTGTAGTCCAGGCGGATGTCGGCCTGGAATCCGGTCAACCCGAGCGGCGCGTTCGGGTCCTCCTCCTCGGGCAGGACCTTGTACTGCATGCTGTGCCGCATGAAGTTGACGTCGTCCCGGGCGGTGTAGTCCTCGCGGGCGTGGCCGCCGCGGGACTCCTTGCGGGCCAGCGCGGCGTTGACCAGCGCCTCGGCCAGGTCGAGCAGGAAGCCCAGCTCGATGGCCTCCAGCAGGTCCGAGTTGTACCGCTTGCCCTTGTCGTGCACGGAGATCCGGCCGTAGCGCTCCTTGAGCGCCTGCACGTCCGACAGCGCCGTCTTCAGGGTCTCCTCGGTGCGGTACACCGAGGCGTTGGCGTCCATCGTCTGCTGCAGCTCGGTGCGGATCGTGGCGACCCGCTCGCCGCCGTGCGCCGTGCGCAGGTGGTCGACCATGCCCTGCACGAGCTTGGTCGGCTCCGCCGGGATCTCCACGTGCTCGTGGCCCAGCGCGTACTCGGCCGCGGCGATGCCCGACCGGCGGCCGAACACGTTGATGTCCAGCAGCGAGTTGGTGCCCAGCCGGTTCGAGCCGTGCACCGAGACGCACGCGCACTCGCCGGCGGCGTACAGGCCCGGGATGACGGTGTCGTTGTCCCGCAGCACCTCGCCGATGATGTTGGTCGGGATGCCGCCCATCGCGTAGTGCGCGGTCGGGTAGACCGGCACCGGCTCCTTGGTGGGCTCCACACCCAGGTAGGTGCGGGAGAACTCCATGATGTCCGGCAGCTTCGCCTCGAGCAGCTCCTCGCCGAGGTGCGTCACGTCCAGCAGCACGTAGTCCTTGTTCGGACCCGCGCCGCGGCCTTCCAGCACCTCCAGGGCCATCGACCGGGCGACGATGTCGCGCGGCGCCAGGTCCTTGATCGTCGGGGCGTAGCGTTCCATGAACCGCTCGCCGTCGGCGTTGCGCAGGATGCCGCCCTCGCCGCGGACGCCCTCGGTGATCAGGATGCCCAGGCCGGCCAGGCCGGTCGGGTGGAACTGGTAGAACTCCATGTCCTCCAGCGGCAGGCCCTTGCGGTAGATGATGCCCATGCCGTCGCCGGTGAGGGTGTGCGCGTTCGACGTGGTCTTGAAGACCTTGCCGAAGCCGCCGGTGGCGAAGATGACGGACTTGGCCTGGAAGACGTGGATCTCGCCGGTGGCCAGCTCGTAGGCGATCGCGCCGGAGCAGACCTGCTGGCCGTCCGGGCCGTCGCTGAGCATGATGTCCAGGACGTAGAACTCGTTGTAGAACTCCACGCCGTGCTTGACGCAGTTCTGGAACAGCGTCTGCAGGATCATGTGGCCGGTGCGGTCCGCGGCGTAGCAGGCGCGGCGGACCGGGGCCTTGCCGTGGTCGCGGGTGTGGCCGCCGAACCGGCGCTGGTCGATCTTGCCTTCCGGGGTCCGGTTGAACGGCAGCCCCATCTTCTCCAGGTCGAGGACCGCGTCGATGGCTTCCTTCGCCATGATCTCGGCGGCGTCCTGGTCGACCAGGTAGTCACCGCCCTTGATCGTGTCGAAGGTGTGCCACTCCCAGTTGTCCTCTTCGACGTTGGCCAACGCCGCGCACATGCCGCCCTGGGCGGCACCGGTGTGCGAACGGGTGGGGTAGAGCTTCGTCAGCACGGCGGTGCGGGCGCGCTGGCCGGATTCGATCGCGGCGCGCATCCCGGCGCCACCGGCGCCGACGATGACCACGTCGTACTTGTGGAATTGCATGGTCGCCTCCTCGGGCTGTGGCGGGACCCGCGGGTGGGGCGTCGATCTCGCCACGCTGTGGTCGTCTGCGGCGCTAGCCGATGTTCGGGTCGAAGGTGAAGATCACGAAGGTGCCCAGACCCACGGTCAGCAAGACCGAGACGTACAGCAGCATCTTCAGCCAGAAGCGTGTGCCGTCTTTTCGGGAGTAGTCGTTGATGACGGTGCGCAGCCCGTTGCCGCCGTGCAGGCCCGCCAGCCACAGCATGGTGAGGTCCCAGAACTGCCAGAACGGGGACGCCCAGCGGCCGGCGACGAACGCGAAGTTGATCTTGTGAACGCCGCCGTCCAGGAACAGCATGATCAGCAGGTGGCCCAGCACCAGGAAAAGCAGGAGCACACCGGACAGCCGCATGAACAACCAGCTGTAGAGCTCGAAGTTGTTGCGGCGTGCGGCGGGGCGCGACGGGGTGCGCGGCTTCTCCACGGAAAGCGGAGCGTCGGTGACGGTCATTTTGCTCAACCCCCGAAGAGTTCCGTGAGTGCGCGGCTGATCAGGCTGATCGCGGCCGGGATGATCAACACCAGCCAGAGCGCCACGACCGTCCACAGCATCGGCTTCTGGTACTGCGTGCCCTTGGCCCAGAAGTCGACCAGCATGACCCGGATGCCGTTGAACGCGTGGAACAGCACGGCCGCCAGCAGACCCAGCTCGAACAGGATCATCACGGGGTGCTTGTAGGTTTCGATGACCGTGTCGTACGCGTTCGGCGAAACCCGGACGAGGGCCGTGTCCAGGACGTGTACGAACAAGAAGAAGAAGGTGAGTACGCCCGTGATCCGGTGGGCGACCCACGACCACATGCCCAGATCGCCGCGGTAGAGGCGGCCCTTCGCGCGCGGTGCGGTGGCGCGCTGCGGGGCCTCGGCCGCGGAGGCGGTGGTGCTGGCCATGGTGGAAGGCCTCCAACCTCGCTGGTGGACTGACGGCCCCGTTCGGGAACAAGGGGCGACCGGCCCCGAGTTGCAGTTGGTCCCAATTGGCATTGGGTGCACGCCCGTCACCGGCCACGAACTGGGGCCTTGACTCATCGGATGCTAGACCCGGCGAATCGCCCCGGCCTACTCGCCTGCGCCGTCTGTGATCGACCAGACAAGCGCCCCATCTCGGTTGATCGATGTAGAAACCATTTCGTGACATGCGAGCAATGCGCAAGCGGCAGCGTCAAGACTTAATTTCGAGAGCCACGTCACCGAATGGCGTGCGCCGCGCCCCGGAAGAACAATTCACCGGAGACAACACCTTCGTGTGGAGTTCACCCGACGCCGCGGACCTCCGGTCAAGCCGGAGCGGCGGTGGGAGCGCGGTGGGACCGACAGGAAAGGGGAACGGCATGCGGCGAACGCCGATATGGGGAAGGCGCTCGGGTGCCGGAGGAGTGCGCCGGAACGGCGCCACAGTGGTCGCAGTGATGCTCACCGGCGCCTTGGCGCTGGCGGGTTGTGCCAAGGACAGCGGGGGTGGGGGAACCAACAACGCCCAGGGCCAGGGGTGCCAGCTGAGCGCGCCGCCGGCCGGGGCCGCACCGACCACTTCGGGCAACGAGCAGCAGCAGCCCGCCCCGCAGGCCGCCGGGATGCGGGTGGGGCTGGCCTTCGACATCGGTGGACGCGGGGATGCCTCGTTCAACGACGCCTCGGTCGCGGGCCTGGACCGCGCCAAGGCGCAGATGGGCTTCAGCGACATCAAGGAGCTCGACGCCGGGGCGGGTGAGCCGGAGGACGCCAAGCAGACCCGGCTGCGGCAGCTGGCGCGCGAGGGCTACAACCCGGTCATCGCGGTCGGCTACTCCTACGCGGACTCGATCAAGATGGTCGCTCCGGAGTTCCCGGACACCAAGTTCGCGATCATCGACGAGGACGTGCAGGGGATCCCGAACGTCACGTCGCTGGTGTTCGCCGAGGAGCAGGGCTCGTTCCTGGTCGGCGTGATCGCCGCGCACCGGTCGAAGAACTGCCACGTCGGCTTCGTCGGCGGCGTGAAGACGCCGCTGATCGAGAAGTTCGAGGCCGGGTACGTGGCGGGCGCCAAGGCCGCCGCGCCGGACATCAAGATCGAGAGCAAGTACCTGTCGCCGGCCGGCGACTTCAGCGGCTTCCAGGACCCCAACCGGGGTTCCGAGGTCGCGACCAGCCAGCTGGAGTCCGGCGCCGACGTGATCTACCACGCGGCGGGCGCCTCCGGTAAGGGCGTGTTCTCGTCGGTGAAGTCCTCGAACGCGCAGGCCATCGGCGTGGACTCCGACCAGTACAACCAGCCGACGGTCGCGGAGTACAAGGACGTGATCATCAGCTCGATGCTCAAGCGGGTCGACTTCGCGGTGTACGACTACATCGCGGCGGTCGCGCGCAACGACCTGAGCACGCTGCCGAAGAAGTTCGACCTGGGCATCGACGGCGTGGGCTACTCCACCTCCGGCGGCAAGATCACCGAGCTGGTCCCCACGGTGGACGCTTACAAGGCGGCCATCGCCCGCGGCGACATCAAGGTTTCCGACAAGCCGTGACATCCCAGATGAGGGGCACTTCCGGCGCGGTCGACGCGTCGGGGGTGCCCCTCATCCGTCAACGGGTCGGTTGGCGGGTTCGCGCCAAGATCGTCACGTTCTCGCTGAAACCGTCCATTGTTGAGCGTCTTTCTGCTTCGCTGCCGGTGTCGACGTACCACGGAGCCCCATGAACACCTCGATTGCGCCGGATTCCGGCGGCCCACCCGGCACGGCCGGGGCACCGGCCGTCGAACTGACCGGCATCACCAAGACCTTCCCCGGCGTGGTCGCCAACTCCGATGTGAACCTGCTGGTGCGCGCCGGTGAGGTGCACGCCCTGTGCGGCGAGAACGGCGCCGGCAAGTCCACGCTGATGAAGATCCTCTACGGCATGCAGGCGCCGGACTCCGGCACCATCCGCGTGCACGGCGAGGAAATCCGGTTCCGCACGCCCGCCGAGGCGATCCGGGCCGGCATCGGCATGGTGCACCAGCACTTCATGCTCGCCGACAACCTGACCGTGCTGGAGAACGTCGTGCTCGGCGCGGAACGCGAGCACGGCATCGGCGCGAAGGCGCGGCGGCGGGTGCTGGAGCTCGCCGAGCAGGCCGGCTTCGAGCTGCGCCCGGACGCGCTGGTCGAAGGGCTCGGCGTGGCCGACCGGCAGCGGGTGGAGATCCTCAAGGTCCTGTACCGGGGCGCGCGGATCATCATCCTCGACGAGCCGACCGCCGTGCTGGTCCCGCAGGAGGTCGACGAGCTGTTCGACACCCTGCGCACCATGCGCGAACAGGGCTTCACGTTCCTCTTCATCTCGCACAAGCTCGACGAGGTGCGCGCGATCGCCGACACCATCACTGTCCTGCGGCGCGGCACCACGGTCGGCACGGTGCCGGCCGCGGAGGTCAGCAGCCGCGGCCTCGCCGAGATGATGGTCGGCAGCCAGCTGCCGGTGCCCGAGCACGGCGAATCCACCGTGACCGACCGAGAGGTGCTGGTCGTCACCGGCCTGTCCGCATCGGACCAGGACCGGGCGGTGCTCTCGGACGTCGACCTGACGGTGCGGGCCGGCGAGGTCGTCGGCATCGCCGGCGTCGAGGGCAACGGCCAGACCGAGCTGGTCGAGGCGATCATGGGCATGCGGTCGGTCACCGCGGGCCGGGTGGTGCTCGGCGACCGCGACCTGACCGGTCTGTCCACTCTGGCGAGGCGGGAAGCGGGCATCGGCTACGTGCCGGAGGACCGGCACCGGCAGGGTCTCCTGCTGCAGGAATCGCTGTGGATCAACAGGATCCTCGGCTACCAGACCCGCAGGCCGACGGCCCGCGGCGTCTGGCTGGACCGGGCGGGCGCGAAGGCCGACACCCAGCGGATCATCGACGAGTTCGACGTCCGCACGCCCGGCATCGACGTGGACGCGGCCGCGCTGTCCGGCGGCAACCAGCAGAAGCTCGTGGTCGGCCGGGAGCTCTCCGGCGACCCGGCGCTGCTCATCGCCGCGCATCCGACACGCGGCGTGGACGTCGGCGCCCAGGCCGGCATCTGGGGCCACCTGCGCGCCGCCCGCTCGGCCGGCCTGGCGGTCCTGCTGATCTCGGCCGATCTCGACGAGCTGATCGGCCTGTCCGACACCATCCGGGTGATGTTCCGGGGGCGGCTGGTCGCGACGGCCGACCCGCGCTCGGTCACCCCGGAGGACCTCGGTGCGGCGATGACCGGTGCAGGGGAGGCGGCATGAACACGTGGCGCGCACGGCTGCTGCCACCGGCGCTGGCGATCGTCTTCGCCGCGGTGCTGTGCAGCGTGGTGCTGCTGGTCTCCGGCGCGAACCCGCTCGCGACGCTGGCGGAGATGATCGCGCAGGTCGCCCGCGGCACGACCGCCGTGGACATCGTCAACACGGCGGGGGCGTACTACCTGGTGGCGATCGCGGCCGCGATCGGGTTCCAGATGAACCTGCTGAACATCGGCATCGAGGGCCAGTACAAGCTGGCCGCCTGCGTGGCGTCGATCGTCGGCGGCGCCATCAGCCTGCCGTTCGGGCTGCACGCCGTGGTGATCGTGGTGGTCGGTGCCGTCGTCGGTGCCGCGTGGAGCGGCATCGCGGCGCTGCTCAAGGTCTACCGCGGGGTGTCCGAGGTGATCTCCACGATCATGCTCAACATGCTGGCGATCGGCGTGGTCGCCTACCTCGTCCCGACCTTCGGCGAGCTGCGCGGGAACACGCAGGGGACCAAGATCATCCCGGACAGCGGCCAGGTGCCCGGCATCCCGTTCGGCGGCGCGGGCACCATGTTCGGCCTCGTGCTGCTCGCGGCCGCCGTCGGCGTCGGCTACGCGGTGCTGATCGACCGGACCCGCTACGGCTTCGAGCTGCGGGCCTCCGGCCTGTCGTCGACCGCGGCCACCGCCGGTGGCGTGAACTCCAAGCGCATGGTCATGTCCGCGATGCTGATCTCCGGCGCCGTCGCGGGCCTGGCCGGCCTGCCGGAGATCCTCGGCCGCGACCACACCTTCACGCTCAACTTCCCGACCGGGTACGGCTTCGCGGGACTGGCCATCGCGCTGCTCGGCCGCAACCACCCGATCGGCGTGGCGTTCGGCGCGCTGCTCTGGTCCTTCTTGGACAAGAGCTCGTTGACGCTCGACAACATCGGGGTGCCCAAGGAGATCGTGACGATCCTGCAGGGCGCGATCGTGCTGTCGGTCGTCGTCGCGTACGAGTTGGTGCGCCGCCGCGAACTCGCCGCCGAGCAGCGGCGGGTCGGGCGTGCGCTGGGCACCGCGGCCGCGCCGGCCGCCGCCGGAACCGGAGGTGAGCGGGCATGACCGCGGTCGCGACCAAATCATCGGCACCGGCGGACCGGAAAGCGGGCGCCCTCGGCGGCCGGATGCCCAGTTGGGCCCGCGTCCTGCTGTGGGTGGCGGTCGGCTTCCTGGCGGTGTCGATCACCTCGTACCAGACCGGCGTGCCGCAGCTGACCTCGTCCGGCACCGTGCAGGCGGCGGTGCGGTTGGGCATCCCGATCCTGCTGGCCGCCCTCGGCGGGTTGTGGGCGGAGCGGGCCGGGGTCATCAACATCGGCCTGGAAGGCATGATGATCCTGGGCACCTGGGGCGGTGCCTGGGCCGGCTACCAGTGGGGACCGCTGGCCGGGCTCGTCGCCGCCGCGGTGTTCGGCGCGCTCGGCGGCCTGGTGCACGCCGTGGCGACGGTGACCTTCGGGGTCAACCACATCGTGTCCGGTGTGGCCATCAACCTGCTCGGCGCGGGCACCGCGAAGTACCTGTCGACGCTGCTGTTCGAGCCGATCTCGCGGAACCCGCGGGAGTCGCCGCCGGTGCCGAAGTTCGACACCTACTCGGCGCAGCCGCTGGGCACCTGGCTGCAGCAGCTGGAGGACCTGCAGCGGGTCGGGATCTCCGACCTCGCGGGCATCCTCGGCGGCCTGGTCACCGAGGTCTCGCCGCTGACGATGCTGGCGTACCTGCTGGTGCCGGTGAGCTACCTGGTGCTGTGGCGCTCGCCGTTCGGACTGCGGCTGCGGTCCTGCGGCGAGAACCCGGTCGCGGCGGAGTCGCTCGGCGTGAACGTCTACCGCTACAAGTACATCGCGGTGATCATCTCGGGTGCGCTGGCCGGGATCGGCGGCGCGGCGCTGATCCTCAACCCGGGGCAGGCCGGCTACCTGGAAGGCCAGACCAACAACCGGGGCTACATCGGCCTGGCGGCGATGATCTTCGGCAACTGGCGGCCCAGCGGCCTGCTGGGCGGCGCGGCGCTGTTCGGCTACGCCGACGGCCTGCAGCTGCGCAGCGGCGAGACCAGCGTGCACGCGCTGCTGTACGCGGCGACGCTGCTGCTGGTCGTGGTGGTGGCTGTGCAGCTGTGGCGGCGGATGTGGTTCGGCGCCGGGGTGGCCCTGGTGTTCGCGGCGGTCACGTACGCGGTGTACTGGTTCACCGACGAGCTCCCCGACGAACTGACGGCCTACACGCCGCACCTCGTCACCCTGGTGATCCTCGCAGCGGCATCGCAACGACTACGACCACCCGCCGCAGACGGCCTGCAATACCGCAGAGGCGAGGACTAGTGACGACCACTGTGGACTGGGAGGCGCTGCGCGCCGCGGCGGTCGAGGCCGCGGCGCTGGCGTACTGCCCGTACTCGAAGTTGCAGGTGGGAGCGGCGGCGCTGTGCGACGACGGCCGGGTGGTCGTCGGCTGCAACGTGGAGAACGGTTCCTACGGGCTCACGCTGTGCGCGGAGTGCACGATGGCGGGCCAACTGCGGCTGACCGGCGGAGGCCGGTTCGTCGCGGTGGCCTGCCGGAGCGGAACGGGCGACCTGCTGATGCCGTGCGGCCGCTGCCGCCAGCTCCTCTTCGAACTGGGCGGCCGGGACTGCCTGGTGGACACGCCGCGAGGAGTACTGCCGATGACCGAAGTCCTCCCCGACGCCTTCGAACTGTAAGCGGCCGCTGCGCGAGCGGTGTATGGTGTGCGCGGGAGTTCGGCATCGTGGGTGTCGGGCGAGTCGCAAGGTCAGGTGCTTCCTGGGGCAGACCGGGACCCTGGCCTTACGCATCTCTGAGGTTGTTAGCAATCGATCGCCAAGTCGATCTGGTAGAGCCGGGCGTCCAGGAGCTCGCGGCAGTTGTCCGATCCTTCTTTGCTGGACCGGACAGCACCAGCCACGATGTCCGCCGCCCAGAGCAGCGCCTCGCTACTTCCTGGCAGGTGTTCGATCTCGAAGACGGCTCCTTTGGGGAGCTCGTATCGGGCTCCGCGGACGGTCGTAACACCTCGTTCGTTGAGCGCTCGCGAGCGGCCCTCCATCAGCAGGCGATCGATTCCGTAGCTGTGTAGCTCGGGTACCAGTTTGCCGAGGCACAGTGCGCGGGCGCGTTCCTGTCGTCGCCTGGGCACGGGGGTTCCGACCACGACGATGTGAAATCCTTCGAGTTCGGCCACGATCTTCGCCGCATTGTGCTTCTCCTGCGAAGTCATCTCGTTCCATTGAGGGTTTTTCATCCTGGTCGGGTACCGCAGCCGCGGTGTCTGACCTGCGCCTGAGTGCGCGCCGTCGCCAAGCGCCGTCAGGCGCTTTCGGGCCCACCCTCGCAACTGGCACCGCCGCGGGTTCTCAGCGTTCGCCTGGCGAGGACGGCCCTGACGCCGTGTATTGGCATACATAAGTCAGGGCACCCACAGTCCAGGCGGACGCTGAGGTTCCGCCACCCGCACCGCCACGCAGAACGAGGTTGGAAAAACCTCAGTGCAACTTGTACGCGTTGCGCCTGCCACGCAGCTCGTGCATCGCTAACCTCGCTGGATCGTGCGTGGCAACCTCGAAGATCACCGCAGCGAGGATGTAGTAACCGCCGACTTCGGCTTCGTGGAACGATTCGTCGGCAAAGGCTTGGTTGCCTGCTGCGGCGGGGAGGATCACCCGGCGAGCCTAGCGTTGTGGGAACGTGCTCCGACTGGCCGTCGAGATCCACATTGCGCACGGGTAGGTTGCACATCTCGGTCGTACACAACGCTTTTGGCATAGATCACCCGATTGGGGTGTATCTGTAGGTGGGGTTCGGTTCTCTTTATAGGCGGGAAGTTGTTGTGAGCCGTGGAGGTGGTGGCGGTGCATTCCGCTGTTGACGTGATCCGCGCGAAGCGCGATGGGCAGGTGCTCGGCGATGCGCAGATCGACTGGGTCATCGACGCGTACACCCGGGGTCAGGTCGCCGATGAGCAGATGGCCGCGCTGGCGATGGCGGTGCTGCTGCGCGGCATGACGCCGGCGGAGACGGCGCGCTGGACGGCGGCGATGGTCGCCTCCGGCGAGACGCTGGTGCTGGACGGGGTTCGAAGGCCCACTGTGGACAAACATTCCACCGGTGGCGTCGGCGACAAGATCACGCTGCCGCTGACGCCGCTGGTCGCCGCGTGCGGCGCGGCGGTGCCGCAGCTGTCCGGCCGAGGGCTCGGTCATACCGGCGGCACGCTGGACAAGCTGGAGTCGATCCCGGGCTGGCGGGCCCGGTTGTCGCCCGACGAGATCCGCGACCGGCTCGACGACGTCGGCGCGGTGGTGTGCGCCGCGACGGAAGGGCTGGCCCCGGCCGATCGCAAGCTCTACGCGCTTCGCGACGTGACGGGCACGGTCGAGTCCATCCCGCTGATCGCCAGCTCGATCATGAGCAAGAAGATCGCCGAGGGCGTGCAGTCGCTGGTGCTGGACGTCAAGTGCGGTTCGGGTGCGTTCATGAAGGACCTGGGCCAGGCGCGGGAACTGGCCACCGCGTTGGTGGAGATCGGCATGGCCAACGGGTTGAGCACCAGCGCGTTGATCACCGACATGTCGGTCCCGTTGGGCCGCGCGGTCGGCAACGCACTGGAAGTGGCGGAGGCGGTGGAGGTGCTGCAGGGCGGCGGGCCGCCGGACGTCGTGGAGCTGACGCTGGCGCTGGCCCGCGAGATGCTCGAGCACGCCGGTCTGTCCGATGTGGACCCGGCCGAGGTGCTGGCAGACGGGCGGGCGTACGACTCGTGGTGCCGGATGATCCGGGCCCAGGACGGCGACCCGGAGGCCGCGTTGCCGCGAGCCGAGCACGTCGAGGTCGTCACCGCACCTGAAACCGGGACGCTGGCGAGGCTCGACGCGTACGGGGTTGGGATCGCGGCCTGGCGACTCGGGGCCGGCCGGGCCCGCAAGGAGGACGACGTCCAGCACGCCGCAGGAGTGCTGTGCCTGGCGAAGCCGGGCGATCGCGTGACGACGGGCCAACCGCTGCTGGAACTACACACCGACCGGCCGGAAACCGTCACCGGCGCCCGGGAGGCGTTGGTGGGTGCATACGAGATCAGCGGCGCCGACGAGGTGTCGACGCCGCTGATCCTGGATCGAGTGGTCGCGGACCGCGCACCGGCCGGACCACCCTGATCCAGGGGACGGCCGGCGCGCGGCTCGGACTAGGCGCTTTCGGCGGTGAAGTCCTCGTCGCCGTCTGCGGTCAGGGCCTTGTCGGGGTCGCGCTTCGCGCTCTTGGACCGGCCGCGGCGCTGCTGCCGGGGCAGCGTGGTGGGCGGCGGCGGGGCGGAAGGCGCGCTGCCGCCGAGGATCAGCTCCGCGAAGGTAGCCATCGCCTCGTCGAGCTGACCGGCGTGCCGCCGCTCGCTCTCCTCGTTGGCCTCGCGGACCAGGGCGCCCAGCGACTCGCTGTCGGGACGCGAGGACAGCGTGCCGGACAGCTGCGACAGGTTCTTCGACAGCGTGCCGCCGAGCTCGCCGAGGCCGCTCTTGACGCCTTCTTCGACGGTGTCCAGGCGGTTGGTGAAGCCCTGCTCGACGGAGTCGATCCGGGTGTTGACGTTGTCCTCGACCTGGGTGAGGCGCCCGGAGACCTGGTCCAGCCGGTTGGTGAGCTGCTCCAGCCGATCGGCCAGCTTGTCCAGCTTGTCGGTCGGGTCCACGGCGGGACGCGCGGCGAGCTGGTCGAGCTTGGCGTCCAGCTGCTCGCGGGTGCCGGAGACCGCCTCGGAGAGGGTGCTCTGGGCGTTGGCGGTGGAGTCGGTGACCGCGCGCTGCAGCGCCTCGCGGGTGCCGTCGAGGTGCTCGTGCACGCCCTCGTCGATCTCGGCGAAGCGGCCGCGCAGGCTGGTCTCCAAGGAGTCGATGCGCTCGCGCACCGGCCCGTGCACCGCGGTCGGCAGCGCCTCCAGCCGGCCGTCCTGCTTGTCGAGGTGCAGGCCGAGTTCGTCGAGGCGCTTGTGGATGTGGCCGAGCTTGTCCTCCAGGCCGTCCATCCGGCCGGAGACGCCGTCCATCCGGCCCGCGACCCCGTCCAGGCGCCCATCCAGCTGGGCGAACGGCTTGGCGAGCTTGTCGACCAGGCCGTCGACGGAGCTCTTCAGCTCGACCAGCGCACCGTCGTGCGCTTCCAGCTTGGCCAGTGCCTCGTCGAGTCGTTCGGCGAGCACGCTGACTTCGGTGCGATCCGGCAGCTCGGACAGGCGCTTCCGCACGGAGCCCAGGGACTCCAGCGGCGACAGCCGGGCATGGATCTCGTCTAGGGCGTCGAAGATCTGCTGCTGCTCGCTCTCGCGGATCTCAGCCGCACGCGTGAGCATGTTGCGCATGCGGTCGAACGACATGTTCTCGGTCACGGCTAGGGGCGTCCTTCGTCGAGGGGGGTGAGGACTCCAGGAGCCTAGCTAGTCGGTTCTCGCGTTCCCAGCCACCCCCCGATACATTGCGTGACTGCGGTGCCAATTATGACTCCGTTCGGCAGTGGATTATTAGGCCGAAAAGACCAATGAACTCGCTGCTGAATGCTCTAAGAGTCGCGATTGCCTCCATCTGGGTGAGTTTTGCGTGACGGCCGTCCGGTTGAACGAGGCCTGAATCCGGGCGTATCTGGGGTTTCTTCGAGCTTGTTGTTCGTAGCTGTGCGTGAGGTGATTGCCTGCGCGCTGTAACGTGGGCGCATGTCGACTCCGGTGAACCTGGACTCCATCAGGCTGGCTCCGAAGGTGTTGCTGCACGACCACCTCGACGGCGGTCTGCGCCCGCAGACCGTGATCGATCTGGCGCAGGCGGTCGGGTACTCCGACCTGCCGCACGAGAACGCCGATGAGCTGGGCGAATGGTTCGCCGCGGCGGCGGACTCGGGGTCTCTGGAGCGCTACCTGGAGACCTTCTCGCACACCGTCGCCGTGATGCAGACGGAGGAGGCGCTGGCCAGGGTCGCGGCCGAGTGCGTCGAGGATCTGGCCGCCGACGGAGTGGTGTACGCGGAGATCCGCTATGCGCCGGAACTCTTCCAAGAGCGGGGCCTGGCGCTCGACCAGATCGTGCAGGCCGTGCAAGACGGATTCCGGGATGGTGAGCGCCGTGCCGCGGCCGCCGGAAAACGTATCCGAATCGGTACCTTGCTCTGCGCGATGCGGCAGCACGCGAGGTCGGCGGAAATCGCGAACCTCGCTGTTCGGTACCGCGACGCGGAGGTGGTCGGCTTCGACATCGCGGGACCGGAAGCCGGATTCCCGCCCACGCGGAACCTGGACGTCTTCGAATATCTCCGTCAGCAGAACGCGCATTTCACCATTCACGCCGGTGAGGCGTTCGGGCTGCCGTCGATTTGGGAGGCGATCCAGCACTGCGGCGCGGAACGCCTCGGGCACGGGGTGCGGATCGTCGACGACATCAAGGTCGCCGAGGACGGCGCGGTGCACCTGGGCCGGCTCGCGTCCTACGTCCGGGATCGGCGGATCCCGCTGGAGATGTGCCCGTCGTCGAACCTGCAGACCGGGGCCGCCAAGTCGATCGCCGACCACCCGATCGGCCTGCTGGCGAAGCTGCGGTTCCGGGTCACCGTGAACACCGACAACCGGCTGATGAGCCACTGCTCGATGTCCGGTGAGTTCGCCGCGCTGCACGAGGCGTTCGGCTACGGCTGGTCGGACATGCAGTGGTTCACGGTGAACGCGATGAAGTCGGCGTTCATCGGCTTCGACGAGCGGCTGGAGATCATCAACGAGGTGATCAAGCCCGGCTACGCGGCGCTGTCGGAATGATCGGAGATCGCCGCCGAAACGGGTGCGTGCCCCTCGGCGGCGGTGGATACTGCCAAGCCTGAATTTGTTTCACAATCGGCGCGAGCACCACGGCGCCGCGGAGCTCAGGAGGGACAGGTGGCACGGGGCGGCGAACCCACGTTGATCGCATCGGTGCAGCGCGCGCTTCGATTGATGGAGGTGGTGGGCGAGCACGCGGGCGGTGCGACCGCGAAAACCCTCGCCAGACGCACCGGAATCGCGTTGCCGACCACCTACCACCTGCTGCGCACCCTGGTGCACGAGGGCTATCTGGAGAAGCTCGACGACGGCGCCTTCATCCTGGGCGAGCAGGTGAGCGGGCTGCACGTCGCGGGCCAGAACCAAGGCCTGCGCAGCCAGGTCCGCACCGTCATGGTGGGCCTGCGCGAGGACCTGAACGCGGCCATCTACCTGGCCCGCTACCACGAGGGCGAGGTGGAGGTCGCCGAGATCGTCGACAGCCCGCGCACGCCCCGGGTGGACACCTGGGCCGACTTCCGCGAGGCCGCGCACGCCACGGCGATCGGCAAGTGCCTGCTCTCCGGGCTGAGCCAGGAAGAACGCGCCGACCACTTCCTCCGGCACCCGCCCGCCGACCTGACCCCGCGCACGATCACCCGGATCCGCGACCTGGTGAACCGCCCGGTCCGGCCGGTGGTCTCCGACTCCGAGGAGTACTCGCTGGGCACCGCGTGCCTGGCCGCGCCGGTGATCGGCGCCAGCGGTCCGGTGACGCTGGCGATCTCGTTCCCGGCGCGCAAGCTCGCCGACACCAAGTCCTACGTGCGGCCGTTGCGGACCGCGGCCGTGGAGATCTCCCGGACCCTCGCGGTGGCGGGCCGTTTTCCGGCTGCCGGGTGATGTTTCGGCGGGGCACCGTCGCCCTTTCGAGGGGTAATCACTATCTGAAATTCTCTGCCTTGTTCGTCGTCCCGGTCCCGACGAGCATCTCTCGCAGTGGGGGCGTACCCGGTGGGGGACGGCCGCCGCTTTCGCGCTGCAGCACGTCCCCCACCGGTGCAAAAGCAGTGAGAGGAACGATGATCGCGGGTGACGATCGGACGCTGCTGGACGCGGTTCGGACTGGGTCGACCGAGGCGTTCGGTGAGCTGTACTCGCGGCATCGCATGGCGGCGCACACCATGGCCAAGCAGGTCGTCGGCACCCACAGCGACGCGGAAGACCTGGTCGCGGAAGCGTTCGTGAAGATCCTGGACGTCCTGCGCCGCGGTGGCGGCCCGGACTCCGCGTTCCGCGCCTACCTGCTCACCACGGTGCGGAACCTGGCGATGACGTTGAACAACCGGGACCGCCGGGTGCTCCTGGCCGCCGAGCTCGACGGCTTCTACCGGCCCGACAACTACGTGCCGTTCATCGATCCCGCGGTGCTCAAGCAGGAGCGCGAGCTGGTGGCGAAGGCGTTCGCCCGGCTGCCGCGCCGCTGGCGGCACGTCCTGTGGTGCATGGAGGTCGAGGAGGAGACGACGGCCGAGATGAGCCACCGGCTGGGCATCAGCCGCAACAGTGCGGCCGCGCTCGTCTACCGCGCGCGAAAGGGCTTCCGGGAGGCCTATTCGCAGGTGTGCGCGGGCGAACCGACGCGCCGCAGGCTCGCGGCCCCCGGGCAGCTCCTCGCCGAGGTGGCCTGACGCCCGGGTGCCGATCTCGCGCGGAAACCGGCACCCGCGCTTCGGGTTCAGTGCGAGCGGAACCGCGCTTCCAGGTTTTCCACCAGCTTGCGCCAGGTCTCGACCTCGGCGTCGAACGGCGCGCTCGGCGGCAGCCGGTTCGGGTTCGGGCGGAGCACGAAGGAAACCAGCCAGCCGAGCCGCTCCGACGGCTGCAGCGCCTGCTCGACGGTGTCGTCGCCGGCCCACGCCGCCGCGTCCATCAGCAGTTCCTCGGCGAGGTCCAGCTGGGTCGGGTCCACTTCGGACGGTCCGGTGCCGAGGTCGGCGTCCAGTCCGGTCAGCACGTAGGTGTTCTCGGAGTCGACCTCGACCTGCAGCTCGCCGGCGGTCGCCTTCTCCACGACCTGCGACCAGGTCGCGACCCGGGCCAGGTCGGTGTCCTCGATGGCGCTCTCGTCGGCCAGGAACCGGGCCAGCGCGCGCGCCGACGGGAACACGTCGATCTTGCCGCCGCTGCCGAGGAAGATCGGGTCGTCGTCGAGGTAGCAGCGCAGCGAGTAGTGCTCGCCGGTGCTGGTGATGATCAGGATCGGGTCGATGCCGACCTCGCCCCAGAAGCCGACCTCGACCTCTTCGATGTCGTCCACCTCGGGCGCTTCGGCGGTGTCCGCCGCCTCGTCGTCGGCTTCCAGCGCCTCGGCGAGTTCGGTCTCGGCGGTGGCGAGGGCGTCGGCGGGCACGTCCGGGGTGGTGACGACCGCGTCGATGGCGTCCAGCACCTCGTCCCAGCGCTCGACGACGACCTGGCACAGGTCGGTCCAGCGGCGCTGCCCGTCCTTGCCGGAGAACGCGAAGGTGCCCTGGTCGAGCATGGCGAACCCGTCGGCCGCGTCCAGCACGTCGTGCACCGCGTCCAGCTCGCAGACGTCGGCCAGCGAGCGGGCGATCTCGACGATGTCGGCGAGCTCGCCGATGGTCCAGGTGTCCATCGGCTCAGCGACCAGCTCGGGGACGCCGACCAGGTCGTACTGGTGGTCCTCGTCCGGGCTCAGGTCCTCGGCGGGGAGCTCGGGGACCACGTGCCACGCGGGGTGGTCGTCGAGGTCGTGCTCCTCCGCGGTGCGCACGAACGCCGCCAGGTGTGCGGCGTCGGGGAATGCGTAGAGGTCGTCCTCGTGTCCGAGGAATGCCTCCCACTCCTCGCCGTCCTCGCGCCAGCGCGGTGCCCACAGGGTGACGACGTCGCCCTGCGGGAGCCCAAGCTCGATGGGGACGATGTCCTGCGCCATCTCTCTACCTCCGGTCACCGAACCAGACCTCGCGGAAGCCTACGGGCTCCGCGTTCACAGCGTGTTCCCCGGTCCGGCTCTCACCGTATCGAGCCCGCGGAAAGCAACGGTCGACGGAACAGTTCGTAACGATCCCCATTCGGAACTGCGGCGGTGGTCCAATCCACATTGCGCCCTTCGGCGCAGCCGTGGCTCGCACCTGGCGGCGGGGTCACCTTTGGCGGTACCGGTTTGGCGAGTTCCGGACGACCATGATCGGAATGGTTGTCACGGAGCTGTGGACGAAGATCGTGCTGTGGCTTTCGGAGCACGCGCCCGTCACCGCAGCCGCCCTACGCTCCCCGGAGCCGCCGGACCTCGCCGAGCTGGAAGCGGAGTACGCGGTCGAGTTGCCCGTCGAACTTCGCGAGCTGTGGGCGTGCTGCGGCGGCACCGATGTGGATGTGCTGGCCGACGTCCTGCCGCCCTTCTACACGCCGTACAGCGCGGCGCAGGCACTCCAGTCGTGGCGGGATCACCGCAAGAACTGGACGGCGCAGTGGGACCGGCCGGCCTGCGACTACTACGCGGGCTCGCCGGGCTCCAGCTTCCACCCGTCGTGGATCCCGATCGCCGGTGATGGCTTCGCCGATGAGCTCGTGGTGGATCTGCGGCCGGGGCCGCTGACGGGCTGCGTGCTGGAGTGGGAGCAGGAGGCAGCCCAGGTGCTCAGGCCGGAGTGGCGGGGCGTCGGGTCGATGCTCGCGGACGTGCACCGGTCGCTGACCGAGGGGATTCCGGCGGGGCACAGCTATCCGACCGTCACCGAAGACGGCCGCCTCGACTGGCAGATCCGCTGACGCGACCCGCCTTCGCGGCGAGGTGTGCGACTTCCGGCGCGGAGCCGGTTTCCGGTTGATTGACGAGCCAGGGAGACTGCGCGTCGCCTACTAGTTGGCGAGACACACTAGTTGGTGTTACCTTGTTCCCGTGGTTGACAAGGCGATCTCGGCCAGGCAGACGCAATGGCTGCGCGGCGTGCTGGATCTGGCCGTGCTAGCGCTGCTCGCCGAGGAAGGCGAGGGCTACGGCTACACGCTGCTGCAGAGGCTGGCCGAGGCGGGTTTGCCCGACATGAAGGCGGGCACGCTCTACCCGCTGCTCAACCGGCTCGCCGCGGACGGGTTGCTGCGGGCCGAATGGCGGGCCGGCGAAGGCGGGCCAGGCCGCAAGTACTTCGCGCTGACCGATGAGGGGCGGGCGGCGCTGGTCGAACTGGGACCGAGGTGGATCGAGTTCGCGAACAACTCGATCCGGCTCGTGCAACGAGGGGTGCAGGAATGATGACGCTGGACAAGAAGTACCGGGACGAGCTGCTCGTCGCGCTGCGGATGCACGAGATCTCCGGCGAACGCGTCGGCGAGGTGCTCGCCGAGGTCGAGGCGCACGTGACGGAGACCGGTGAAGACCCGGTCGAGGCCTTCGGCCGACCGCGCGAGTACGCCGCGCAGGTCGCGGAGCAGCTCGATCGCGGCACCGGGAAGAGGTCCACGATGGAGGTCGTGGCCAGCGGGGCGGCGGTGGCGGCGCTGACCATGTTCGGTTCGGACTACCTGCTGGACGGGCTCTTCGCGGATGCCGCGACGATTCCGTACACGCTCAAGGACACGGTGGCCTTGGTGACGCTGCTGGTCCTGATCGTGTCGGGAACCATGCTGTTCTTCGCGGCCTTCACCGCGAAGGCCCGCAACCAGGTCTACGCCGTTGCGGCAGTGGTGACCTTCGCGCTGTGCATCGTGTCGCAGATCGTGATCGGCTCGGTCTTCGACGACGTGACGCCGCTGTACGAGATGCCGCGCTGGGCGGCGATCGCGCTGGGCGGAGTGCTCGTGCTCGGCGTGATCGGCATGCTGGCGCGCGCGATCCGGCGCGGGCGCGTGGTCTACCCGAAGGCCTACTGAACCCGGGGCCCGTGGACGATGTCCGCGATTTCAATGAGGTTCTTTCATCCTGGTCGGGTACCGCAGCTGCGGTGTCTGACCTGCGCCTGCGTGCGTGCCGTCGCCAAGCGCCGTCAGGCGCTTTCGGGCCCCTTCGCAACTGGCACCGCCGCGGGTTC
>NZ_FNOK01000022.1 GCF_900106995.1 Saccharopolyspora shandongensis | reverse complement strand
TCGGTGACCTACCAGCAGCTGTTCAGCGACGTCTACGACGCGTCGGCCGAGGAGCTGGGCATCGCCGGGGAGTGGTCCCGGAATCACCCGGTGGTCACCCGCGCCGACATCGCCAACGCCACTCCGACCCCGCACGCGATCTCCAACCCGAAAGACCCGCTGATCGGCGGTCTGTCGGGCGCGGAGCGGATCGAGCTGGAAGGGGTGGCGTGATGTCGCGGGAGGCAGTGACCCGGCACGGCATGGTGACCGCGCTCTACGCCTGCCCCCTGACCCACGCCGAGCTCCTGGGCGCGGAGATCGCCGACCTGGCGCGCTTCGTCGGGCACCTGCACCTGACCGTCCCAGACGCCGCGATGGAGCGCTTGGAACGCGGGATGGCGACGCTGATCGAGCGCGGCGGGCCGACGTTCGACCGCCAGCGCTACGCCCTGGCCGAAGCTCGGGCAGAGGCGATCTCGGTGCTGATGCAGCTGCCGGAGCCCGCCCGGCAGCGCCTGGTGCACCCGGTCGAAGTCGAGCCGGACGTGCTCTGGCCGAACTAGACCCTGTTGGCCCGATCAACCAGGACGAACACGACCCACAGGAGGGTTCCGGCAACGGCCCGTTGCGGCCTGTTGGAACGCCACCCCAGACACCCGGCCGGTGGTGCCATTCCGCCACCCCGTGCCGCCACACGGGGTTTGAACGCCGCCACCGGCCGGGTTCCCACCCGATCAACAGGCCCGGGTCCGGAACCGCCGGGAACAGCAGAAACCGGCTCCCAACTCCGGGGTTGGGAGCAGACCGGGAACCAGGTTCCCGGCGGCCGGAACGGGGTCGGTTCTCCCGGGTTCTTCACCGCTTCTCACCTGCATGGGAAGAACCCCGAGAAGCCGGACCCGAGAAGCACCGAGAACCCGCCGAGAACCCCTCTCCCGACCGGGCCGACCGAGCCGACCGGCCGACCGGCCGACCGAGCCGACCGAGCCGACCGGGCGACCGAGACGGCGACCTGCATGAGTCGACCCCGACTCGACCGAAGTCGGCCCGGATCGGGTCGAGGGGCGGTCGACCCCGCCGACCTGCATCGGGATAGGGCGGTCGACCCCCCGGGAGTCGGGTCGAGTCGAGGCCCTTTCGACCGCCAGCGAACAGCACGAACACCACCGAGTCGCATCGGAGCCGAAAGCCCATGAGTAAGCCTGAAACACCGCCCGCCGAACCGGGCGAACAGCGGCGACGGCTGCACCTGGTCCCCGACGCCACCCAGCCGCCGATGGAGGCCGCGGGGCCGGTGCCGGCGGTCCCGTCGCTGGCGTTGGACCCGGAGACCGAGCGGCGCGCGCTGGAGGAGATCGCCCGCGCTCGCTCGGAGCTGCCCGACCGTGACGAGGCGATGTTCGGCACCTACCTCGGTTCGCTGGTGCGCCGCCTGGAGCCGACCAGCGAGGCCGACCCCGCGAACATCCTCGCGTCGCTGATGGCCGCGACCGGGGTCTATCTCGGCGACGGGCCGCACATGCGGGCCGGGGACGACCGGCACCCGTTGCTGGTGTGGCCGATGGTCATCGGCCGGACGGGAGTCGGCAGGAAGGGTGCGGGCTGGTCGGCCGCGAAACGGCTGCTGCTGGCCACCGACCCGGACTTCGTGGACCGCAACATCCACTCCGGTTTGACCTCCGGTGAGGGGCTGACGCAGGCGTTCAACGAGGACGAGGCGGGCGCGACCGGCCCCGACGACGGCGAGGACCAGGGCAAGGGGAAGAAGCGGGCGTCGCTGCTGCCGCCTGGTGATCGGCGGCTGCTGGCGTTCGAGACCGAGTGGGCCACCGTCATGGCTCGGATGAAGCGGGAGGGCAACACGCTCTCGGCGACGCTGCGCGCGGCGTGGGAGGGCGGGAACCTCTCCACGCTCGGCGTGAACGCGCGGATCGTGCGGGACACCCACGTTGGGATCCTGGCCCACATCACGCCGAAGGAGTTCCAGGCCAAGCTCTCGGCGTCGGACATGGCCGGGGGCACCTACAACCGGTTCCTGCCGGTGCTGGTCGCGCAGACCCAGTTCCTGCCCAGCAGCACCGGAGCGGACCCGACCCTGCTCGACCACCTGGCCGTAGACCTCCGCGCCCGCCTGGCCGCCGGTTCCCGCCTCGGGCAACTCGGCCTTACCCGCGACGCCGCCGCGCTGTGGCAGCGGCTCTACGTCGAGTTCGGCGGCTACAGCGCCGACGACGGCCCGATCGAACAGTTCCTCTCCCGCGCCGCACCCAACTGCCTGCGCGTGGCCGGGCTCCACGCCGCGCTCGACGGCGTGGAGCTGATCACCGTCGAGCACCTGGCCGCCGCCGCCGCGTTCGTCCGCTACGCCGTCGCCTCCGCCCGTGCGGTGTTCAGCGGCAACGACACCACCGGGCCACGCCTGGCCGCCTGGATCGCCGACGCCGGGCCGGAGGGGCGCACCCGCAAGGAGGTCAACGCCGAGTTCTTCCAGGGCAAGACCAAGGCCGCCGACATCGATCGCTACATCCAGCAGCTCACCGAGAAGGGAGAGATCACCGAAGGCGAGCGGGCGCGGGCCGATGGCAAGAGCGGTCGCGCCACTCGGATCTACGTCTCTACCTCGCGAAGTTAGCGAACTTTCGAACTTAGCCCCTGACCAGGGAAAACAATGAGTTCCTAAGTTCGCTGGCCCGCGAACTTAGCCCCTAAGTTCGCCACGCAGCGAACTTAGGTCACCACTAAAACCGCAGGTCAACCCCAAAGTTCGAAAGTTCGCTAAGTTCGCCCGACATCAGGAGCACCCATGAACCGCAGCCAGCACGCCAACCCGTCGATCCGGCAGGGAATCGGACAGGGAACAGGGCAGGGAGTCGCCGGGGAGGGAGGGAATTCTCCCTCCCGCGTTCCCTCGCCGATTCCCTCGGTACGACCTGCGGAAACCCTCCGAGAGGGAACGAGGGAGGCGAGGGAATACGCCCCGGGAAACCCCCGGAAAACGCGGTTTCCGGCTCCCCACGGTCATTCCCTCCCTGTGCCCCGGCAGTCGGAGGAGGCGCCGCGCGTGCTGCTCACCGTCGAGGCCGCTGCGCGTCGGTTGTCGGTGAGCCGGACGACGATGTTCCGGCTGCTGAAGTCCGGCGCCGTCGCCTCGGTGCGCATCGGCCACGCCCGCCGCATCCCGGCCGAAGCCGTCACCGCCTACGTCGAGCGCCTGGCCGCCGAACAGCGCGCCGCCTGAGGCCCGTTCGGCGGGCCGCAGACCCAAGTGGATGGGCCAGTGAGTCCGGCCGGGGCAAGTGGATAGTCACTTGGCCATCCACTTCCGGCATTCACTGGGCTTGACCTGCGGAAACGATGTGGAAGTGAGTCCAGTGAATCCAGTGGATCGGCCTCGCGAACCCCGCTCCACGCGGCACCTGCGGCCACTGGACGCCATCCACTCACTTGCTGGATCACGTGGTGGACAAGGGGGTGGGCCGCAGGCCGCCGGGTGGATTCCCACCCGGTCGCCCACCCGCCGGATCCACCATCCGCGACCAGGCCGAACCCGGCCAGGGGTGGGCGGGTGGCCGGGGTGGGCCGCCGCAGGAACAGCCGCACCGCCCCTCGTTTGACGCGTGCTGGCCGGGCGCCGGCCATCCACCCACCCCGAAGCGGCCGGGACATGGCCTGGCGCAGGACCCCAGGCAATGTCCCGGCGCTTTTCACCCTCCAACACCCCTCGAAGGGAGACCGACCATGAACCCGCTGTTGGAGATCACCGGCCGCGTCCTGGCCGTGCTCGGAGTCATCGCGGTGCTCGTCATCGCTGCGGTGGCCGTGGTGATGTGGCGGGCCGTGCTGCCCGCGCTGCTGATCGGCACGCTGGCCGTGGCGTCCGGCATGGTGCGCACTCTCGCGCTGGCCGGGTTCGCCGTGCTCGCCGGACTGCGGGCCGCGATGCTCGCGCTGGACCGAGCCGGTGCAGCTGTGCCCGCACCGCGGCTACGCCGACGAGCTCCCCGGCGAACATGGCGGACTAGGCCGTTGGTGGCCGGTGCTGCCGGATGAGCCAGGCAATGAGGTCACGTCCGCCGAATGAGATCGCTCATTCGCCGCCTCATCCCCGGCGACCTGCCGGAATGAGCCGAATGAGGCAAATGAGTACCCATCGAGAGCCCGTCATCAAGGCCGGAAACCAGCCCTCGGCGACAGGCCGCCGGACCTCATCCGCGACCGATGCCGCCAACGCCTTCGGCACACCGCCGACGGCCAGGTGTCTAGAAAACTGGACACTCGCGCGAGCGAGGGACCGCTAGACCTAGCGGCCAGGACTGCTAGACCTAGCAGGGCCGCTAGCGACCCGGACCGCCGTCGACCAGCGGCCTAGCGTCTAGCAGCACGACGGCCGCCGGCACCCACCCGACGCCAACCCGGGCGCTCCTCGACCCAGACTCCGCGCTAGGCGACAAGGGACCGAGTTAGGCCACCGAGGTCCCCGCAGACCCCCGGGTTGGGAGCCAATCTCGAACGCTCCCAACGGGCGGCTAACTCACCTAACTTTCTAACTTCCCGCAGGTCAGACCCCACGCGGACTGGTTTAACCCTGGAGTTAGAAATCTAACCCGCCAACGCGGATCTAACTCCCGATCTAACCCAGCACGCCAAGGGCGTGGCGACCCCGCGCGCCCGCAACCAGGAGGACAACCGATGCCACGCAAACGCCGCCCGGAAGGCACCCGGGCACCCAACGGAGCCAGCAGCATCTACCTCGGCAAGGACGGCTACTGGCACGGCCGCGTCACCATGGGCGTCCGCGACGACGGCAAACCCGACCGCCGCCACGTCCAGGGCAAGACCGAAACCGAAGTCATCGACAAGGTCCGCGAGCTTGAAAACGACCGCAAGAGCGGGAAGGTTCGAAAGCCCGGCCATGCCTGGACCGTCGAGAAGTGGCTCACGCATTGGGTTGAGAACATCGCCGCGCCGTCCGTTCGCTACAAGACTCTCCAGGGCTACCGCACGGCGGTGTACAAGCACTTGATCCCCGGCATTGGCGCGCACCGGATCGACCGAATTGAACCGGAGCACTTCGAAAAGCTCTACGCGAAGATGCAGGAATCCGGTGCGAAGGCGGGAACCGCCCACCAGGTGCATCGCACTGCTCGGGCTGCCTTCAACGAGGCTTTTCGGCGTCGGCACGTCACCGAAAGCCCGGTGCGGTTTGTGAAAGCTCCGAAGGTCGAAGAAGAGGAAGTCGAGCCCTTCGCGCCGAAGGAAGCCCAGCAGATCATTACGGCCGCGCTCGATCGTCGAAACGGCGTGCGATTCGTGATCGCTCTCGCACTGGGCTGCCGTCAGGGTGAAGCGCTGGGCTTCAAGTGGGAGCGGCTCGATCGGGAAAACAGGCTTTACCGCGTTCGGAGGGCGCTTCAGCGGCAAGCCTGGCAACACGGTTGCGATGATCCGCACTCCTGCGGTGCGCGGTTCCACCGAGAGGCTTGCCCGGAGAACTGCACTCGGCACCGCAACCGGAAGAACTGCATTCGCGACGAGAAAGGGCGTGCCCGACCGTGCCCGCCGAATTGCACCAGGCATGCCAGCAGCTGCCCGAAGCGGCACGGCGGCGGACTGCGCGAGGTCGACGTGAAGTCGAAGGCTGGCCGCCGGCGGTTCGTTCTTCCTGACGAGATCTTCGAACTGCTCATGCGGCATGAGGAGGCCCAGCAGCGAGAACGGGTTCACGCCGGTACCGAGTGGCAGGAGGGTGGCTGGATCTTCACGCAACCCAACGGCAGGCCGATCGATCCGCGGCGCGATTGGGGAGAGTGGAAGGAGATCCTCGCGGAGGCCGGTGTTCGAGATGCTCGGCTTCACGACGCTCGCCATACCGCAGCGACGGTGCTCATGCTGCTCCGCGTGCCGGACCGGGCAGTACAGGACCACATGGGATGGTCGTCGATCCGGATGAAAGAGCGGTACATGCACGTCACCGAGGGGTTGCGCCGCGAGATCGCCGATCAGCTGAATGGGTACTTCTGGAACCCCAACCGAGACGGGAAGTGAGACGGATCGCCCCTGGTCACCGGGTGGTTGGGGGCGTTTCCGCTGGTACCGTCGGAGCCGCTGAGGGGACTCGAACCCCTGACCGTCCGCTTACAAGGCGGGCGCTCTACCAACTGAGCTACAGCGGCATGCACTTCCGTCGTGCGGGGACATCGTAAGCGTCGTTCCGCCCGGGGTGGAAAGCGGCCGCGTGACTGCTGCCGGGCGGCTACTTCCGGTGCAGTCGACGACTGGCCGGAAATCAGTGATGGACGCCACAGATCGAGGGTGCAACGGTCGGCTCATGACAGGCGATGCCCGAGGGGAAGATCAGGCACGGCGGCCCGCCCGCAAGGCGGCCCGGCAGGAAGGAAGACCAGCAGTGGGAATCACGCACCGCGCCCGCGGTGTGCTGCGGCGGCGCGACCCGGAACTGACCATGCCGCCCGGGGCTCGCAACGTCGTCTACGGGCCGGCTCTGCCCGACGAGTCCACCGTCCACCTCGTGCTCGACCTCGGGCTGCGCATCGGCGAGGTGCAGATGGCCAGCGGGGCAGGCGCCTCGGACGTGACCGCGACGATCATCGCCGTGGTCAGCGCCTATGGTCTGCCGCACACCGAGGTCGACGTCATCTACACGTCGATCACGGTGTCCACCTACCGGGGCACCGACCTGCCGCCGATCACCTCGCTGCGGGTGGTCCGAAACCGCTCCCTGGACTACACACGCCTGGCCGACGTCGAAGATCTGCTGCGGCGGATCACCGGCAACGAGCTGACCGCCGCCGAGGCCTACGCCGAGCTGGACCGGATCACCACTGCTCCGCACCCGTTCCCGCGCTGGGTCGCCACGCTGTCCTGGGCGGGCATGGCCGCCTCGCTGGCCGTGCTGCTCGGCGGCGGCTCCACCCCGCTGCTGCCGCTGGTGGCCGCCGGATCGACCGCGCTGGTGGACCGCGTCGGGCGGTTGCTGAACAAGCGCGCGTTGCCGTTCTTCTTCCAGCAGGCCGTCGGCGGTGCGATCGCGACCGCCATCGCGCTGGGCTGCTACGCCACCGGCCTGCTCGACAACGCCGCGCTGGCGATCGCGGCCAGCATCATCGTGTTGCTGTCCGGGATGACCGTGGTCGGCTCCATGCAGGACGCCATCACCGGCTACAACGTCACGGCCGCGGGCCGGATCGCCGAGCTGGCCCTGATGTCCGCCGGGCTGATCGCCGGCGTCGTGCTCTCGCTGTACATCGGCGTGCGCATCGGCGGCGAGTCCGTCGGCAGCCTGGACGCCCAGGCCCTCGGCCGTGCCGAGGTGCCCGCGCCCGCCCTGCCCCTGCACCTGCCGGTGCAGATGCTCGCCGGTGCGTCCACGTCCGCCTGCTTCGCGCTCGCCAGCTACGCGCCGCAGCGGCTGCTGCTCGCGGCCGGGATCGGCGGCGGCGTGGCCGCGACGGTGCACTCGCTGCTGCTGACGCTGGTCGACGTGCACACCGTGCTGGCCGGGGCCGTGGCGACCACCGTGGTCGGCTTCATCGGCGGGATCATCGCGCGACGGCTTCGGATTCCCGCGCTGGTGATCGCCGTTTCCGGCGTCGCGCCGCTGCTGCCGGGCTTCGCGACCTACCGCGGGCTGTACGAGCTGTCCGTGCTGGGCAGCCCGGCCGGCGTCGCCACGCTGATGCTCGCCGTCGCCACCGGGCTCGCGCTCGGCGCCGGCGTGGTGCTCGGCGAATATCTCGCGCAGCCGGTCCGCACCCGGCTCGGTAGGTTGGAACGCCGGTTCGCCGGGCCGCGGATGTCCGGCCCGCTGCGCCCCACCAAGCGCCGGATCGACTGATCGGCTGCGGGTCTTCCGGCGGCGCTCCGACGGGCCGGAAGACCCACGGGCCGGCCGGCCCGATTTGCACCACACGCAGCACGCAGCAGCAGGTTGGATTGGCTAGCCTCGCGACAGGTGGCCGATACGGCGGGAGGAATACCGGTGAGCAAGGGCAGCACGCCCGATCGAGCGGACTTCGTCGTGGTCGCGAACCGGCTGCCGGTGGATCTGGAACGCCTCGACGACGGCACGGAACGCTGGCGGCACAGCCCCGGCGGCCTGGTCACCGCGCTGGAGCCGTTCCTGCGCGCCCGGCGCGGCGCGTGGGTCGGCTGGCCCGGCGTCGCCGACATCGAGGTCGAATCGTTCAGCGACGACGGCCTGCAGCTGCACCCGGTGCCGCTGTCGGCGGACGAGTTCGCCGAGTACTACGAGGGATTCTCGAACGCCACGCTGTGGCCGCTGTACCACGACGTGGTGGTTCCGCCGGTGTACAACCGCTCCTGGTGGAACGCCTACCGGCGGGTCAACAAGCGGTTCGCGGAGGCCGCCGCCGCGGTCAGCGCCGAAGGCGCGACGGTGTGGGTGCAGGACTACCAGCTGCAGCTGGTCCCGGCGATGCTCCGGGAACTCCGGCCCGACCTGCGCATCGGGTTCTTCCTGCACATCCCGTTCCCGCCGGTCGAGCTGTTCATGCAGCTGCCGTGGCGCACCGAGATCGTGCGCGGGCTGCTCGGCGCCGACCTGGTCGGCTTCCACCGGCCCGGCGGTGCGCAGAACTTCCTGTGGCTGGCCCGCCGGCTGGCCGGCTTCGAACCCAGCCGCGGCCAGGTCGGCGTCCGCTCCCGGCCCGGCGTCGTGCAGGTCGGCGACCGCACCGTGCGCGTCGGTGCGTTCCCGATCTCCATCGCCGCCGCCGGGCTCGACAAGCTGTCGCGCACCAAGGAGATCCAGCAGCGCGTGAAGATGCTGCGCGCCGAGCTCGGCAACCCGAAGAAGATCATGCTCGGCGTCGACCGCCTCGACTACACCAAGGGCATCGACGTGCGGCTGCACGCGATGCACGAGCTGCTCGCCGAGGGCCACATCAAGGCCGAGGACGTGACGATGATCCAGATCGCCACGCCCAGCCGGGAACGCGTCGAGCACTACAAGCAGATGCGCGAGGACATCGAGCGCGAGGTCGGGCGGATCAACGGCGAGTTCGGCCGCGTCGGTCACCCCGCCGTGCACTATCTGCACACCTCGGTGGACCGCAAGGACCTGGTGACCTTCTACTGCGCCGCCGACGTCATGGTCGTGACGCCGGTGCGGGACGGCATGAACCTGGTGTGCAAGGAGTACGTGGCCTGCCGCCACGACCTCGGCGGCGCGCTGGTGCTGAGCGAGTTCGCCGGTGCCGCGGCAGAACTCACGAGCGCGTTCCTGGTGAACCCGCATAACCTGGACGGGGTCAAGGACGCGTTGCTCGCGGCCCTCGACATCGACGAGGCCGAAGGACGCCGTAGGATGCGCGCACTGCGTAGGCAGGTGCTCACGCACGATGTCGACCGCTGGGCGCGGTCGTTCCTCGAAGCGTTGGGCGCACCGCTCGTGGAGTAGCCGCGGGTAACCGGTCCACAACACAGACGGCCCGGCCTCAGCGATACTTGTTCGAACCGCTCGCCGTCGACGGCCACCGCCGTGGCGCGAACGGGATCGATCCACAAACGACTTGACCGCGCCCCCCTGAGGAGTATGGCGTTGACCGCCGAAGCCCTTCCTGCCGAGCTGCGCCGGGTGATCGTGCAGCTCGCGCGGACGCCTCGACTTCTGGTCGCCTGCGACTACGACGGCACCCTCGCCCCCATCGTGGCGGACCCCACCCAGGCCAAACCGCTGCCCGAATCGGTGCACGCCCTGCGGTCGCTGGCCGCGCTGCCGGCGACCACCACGGCGGTGATCTCCGGTCGCGCGCTGCGCGACCTGGCCACCCTGTCCCGGCTGCCCGCCGAGGTCTACCTCGTCGGCAGCCACGGCTCGGAGTTCGACGTCGGGTTCGTGCACGAACTCGAACCCGAGGCCACCCAGCTGCGCACCGAGCTGCAGATCGCACTGCAGGACATCGTGCGCGGCAAACCCGGCGTCACGCTGGAGAACAAACCCGCCAGCGTCGCGGTGCACGTCCGGCGCGCCGAAGCCGAGGTGGCCGAGGAGGTGCTGGACACCGTCCGCACCGGCCCGGCGGCCTGGGAAGGTGTGCAGGTCACCGAGGGCAAGGCGGTCATCGAGCTGGCCGTGGTGCAGACCGACAAGGGCAACGCGCTCGACGCGCTGCGCCACCAGGTCGGCGCCACCGCGGCCATCTTCCTCGGCGACGACGTCACCGACGAGAAGGCCTTCGCCCGGCTGCACGGCCCCGACCTGGGCATCAAGGTCGGCGAGGGGGACACGCTGGCGACCTACCGGATCGGCAGCACCACCGAGGTCGCGACCGTGCTGGCGTTCCTGATGGAGGAACGGCGCACCTGGCTCTACGGCGAGCAGGCCCCGCCGATCGAGCGGCTGACGATGCTGTCCAACGAGCGCACCGTCGCCCTGGTCACCCCCGACGCGCGGCTGACCTGGATGTGCCACCCCGGCCCCGACTCGGCCGCGGTGTTCGCCGACCTGCTCGGCGGCCCCGGCGCGGGCCACTTCACGATCCGCCCGCAGGGCGGCAACGGCGCCCAGCGCAGCCCGCTGCCGCTGGGCCAGCGGTACGTGCCGAACACCATGATCGTGGAGACCCGCTGGTCGCGGCTGCTGGTCACGGACTACCTCGCGCACGGCACCGACAGCCACCGCACCGACGTGGTCCGGGTGATCAGCGGCAGCGTGCCGGCGGCGGTGGAGTTCGCGCCGCGCCCCGAGTTCGGGCAGGTGGCGGTGCGGCTGACCGCCGAGGCCGGCGGGCTGCGGGTGCAGGGCACCGCCGAGCCGATGGTGCTGTACTCGCCGGGCGTGCAGTGGGAGATCAGCTCCGACGGCATGCACGAATCCGCGCACGCGGTCGTCGACCCGAGTGAGAACAACCCGATCGTGCTGGAGCTGCGCTGCGGCACCGACGACCTGTCGTCGGCGGCCGCCGAGGTCGAGCGCCGCGACGAGGCCGACCGGTACTGGTCGGAGTGGATGAAGACGCTGTCGCTGCCCGACGTGGAGCGCGACCTGGTCGCCCGCTCCGCGCTGACGCTGCGCGGGCTGTGCAACACCGACACCGGCGGGATCATGGCGGCGGCCACCACCTCGCTGCCGGAGGAGATCGGCGGCGTCCGCAACTGGGACTACCGGTACTGCTGGCTGCGCGACGGCGCGATGACCGCGCAAGCGCTGGTCACGCTCGGCTCCACGGCCGAGGCCGAGGCGTTCCTGAACTGGCTGCACCGGGTGCTGGAGACGCTGCCCGGCCCCGAGCGGCTGCACCCGCTGTACACGCTGCAGGGCACCGGGCTCGGCCCGGAGGCCGTGATCGACAGCCTGCCCGGCTACGCCGGATCGCGGCCGGTCCGCGTCGGCAACCTCGCCGACCAGCAGGTGCAGCTGGACGTGTTCGGGCCCGTGGTGGAGCTGATCGCACACCTCGCGCAGGCCACCGGCCGGATCCGGGACGTGGACTGGGACCTGGTGAAGGCGATGGCCGAGGCCGTCTCGCACCGCTGGTTCGAGCCCGACCACGGCATCTGGGAAGAGCGCGACGTGCCGCGCCACCACGTGTACTCCAAGGTCATGTGCTGGGTGACGCTGGACCGCGCGGTGAAGCTGGCCACCGCGTACGGCCGCGAGGCCGACCCGTCGTGGGCGCCGCTGCGCGACCAGATCGGCCAGGACGTGGTCAAGAACGGCTGGCACCCGGACGTGCAGGCGTTCACCACCGCCTACGAGGGCTCGGACCTGGACGCGGCGTCGCTGCACGTCGGGCTGTCCGGGCTGATCGACCCGTCCGACGAGCGGTTCCAGGCCACCGTCACGGCGATCGAGGCGGAGCTGCGCAGCGGCTCCACCGTGTACCGCTACCGCCGCGACGACGGTCTGCCGGGCGACGAGGGCGGCTTCCACCTGTGCGCGGCCTGGCTGATCGAGGCGTACCTGCTGATCGGCCGCCGCACGGAGGCCGAGGAGCTGTTCCAGCAGATCGTGGACACGGCCGGTCCGACGGGGCTGCTGTCCGAGGAGTACGACCCGATCGCGGAGCGCTCCCTGGGCAACCACCCGCAGGCGTACTCCCACCTGGGCCTGATCCGCTGCGCCCAGCTGCTGTCCGCATAGGACGTTTTGCCAGGTGAATGGCCGTGAGTACTTTGTGTCGCTATAGCGACACAAAGTACTCACGGGGCCTGAGCAGGCGAAACCGCGGCCTGGCCTGGCGATCACCGGTGTATTCACCCGGTTCTGATCCGCATCACGATTTGGGCGATTGATGTCATCCCGTCGGGGGCGGGCTAATACGCTCTGTGCCGGACGCTCGCACGAGGGGAAGGCGGACGGGTGAACGGACTGACCGCAACGCTGATCGTCGTGATCATCGTGCTGATCGTCGTCGTGGTGTTCGCCGTGATCATGGGGATGCGGGCCAAGCGCGCTGCCGCGAAACCAGAAACCCCGCCCACCGATCCGTTCCACACCGGTGACCAGGACTCGCTGCGCGGCGACCCGCGCGCGCTGAAGGCCGGCGACATCGTCGAGGTGCGCGGCAGCTCCTACACCGTCCGCGGCACCGTCCGGCTCTCCGAAGGCGGCTGGACCTGGGCGGAGCACCTGCTCGACGACGCCAAGGGCGGGCAGGTGTGGCTGGCCGTGGAAGAGGACCCGGACCTGATCCTCTCGCTGTGGACGCCCGTCGCCGACGCCGGCGAGCCCGGCCCGAAGACGATCGACTTCGGCGGCCGCACCTACCACTCCGAGGAATCCGGCAGCGCCGAGTTCCGCAGCGAGGCCACCACCGGCCTGGCCGAGCAGGGCACCGTGCGCTACCACGACTACGAGGCCTCGGACGGATCGATGCTGGGCTTCGAGTCCTACGGCGGCGCCGACTGGGAAGCCAGCAGCGGCGAAGCGCTCAGCCGCTACGACGTGCTCATCTACCCGACGGCGGACTGACCGGTGAAACCCCGCTTCTGGTTCGTGATCGCCGGTGCAGCCGCGGTGTTGGCCCTGGTCATCGGGCTGGTGGCGATCTTCTCCACCGGCACCGGGCCGCACGGCTACGTGGCGAAGAACTACACCCGCGCTGCGCACCTCGACCTGCCCGGCGACTCCGACAACCGGGCGTACACCAGCCCGAAGCCGCCCAGCGTCGTCGCCGCCGAGATCACCTCGAAGTGGCGCCCGCAGTCCCAGTACGCCGACTCGTCGGGCATCTACCTGCGGTACTCCGATGACGCGGTGATCATCCAGCCGCAGGCGCCCGGATCGGTGATCCACCTGATGGATGCCGACCGCGCCTACCGCCGCTACCACAGCCACGTCGGCGGCGTCTGGGGCTGGAGCAGCCCGCACGGCGAGAGCTTCCGCGGCCGGGGGCCGGGGGCGGGCAAGTGAGCGGCAAGAAGGTCGGGCTCGTCGTGACCGCGGGCGCCGTCCTCGCCGTCGGCCTGGCGGTCGCCGGGACGATCGGCGGCGAGTCCGCGCAGAACACCTTCACCTCGGAGGAAAGCACCTACTACCTGGACGGTTCGAGCTACGCGGGGCCGCCGATCGAGCGGTTCACGCCCGCCGATGCGCAACAGCTCGCGCAGCGGCTCGCGGAGGCGGAGCGGGCGCACGGGGTGTGCTTCGGCTGGAAGCTGGTCGACGGCTCGACGAAGCAGTTCGACCAGGGCTCCAGCCGCGGCCCCGGCGTCCCGGCCGACAGCTGCCCGCGCTGGGCCGAAACCCGGGTGTTCGTCGCGGCCGCCGACACCGACGACGACGTCGACGCGGCCGACGTCAAGGTCGCGGCGTCCGGCGACCTCGACGCGCAGCTGGAGGCGGACGACTTCGTGAACCTCGGCGTCACCGCCGACGCGCTGGCCGAGGAGCCGGTGACCGCGACCGGGCAGGCCGCGCTCGGATTGCCCTTGCTGCTGGTGGAGAACGGCGTGCTGACGGCGCCGCAGGCGACCGAGGACGCGTCGGGCACCGCCTCGGTCCCGTCGCTGCCGAAGGGCGACGGCTCCGGCTCGGACTGGGTGCCCTGGGCGTGGCTCGGCGGGCTGGGCGTCGTCGTGGTTCTCGCCCTGCTGCTGGGCTTCCGGGCCCGCGCGAAGCAGAAGTCCACATCGGACACTCCGCCCGCGCCGCCGCCGGGACCGCAGGGGAATCCGCCGACAGGCCCGCAACTGCAGGGACCTCCGGCTGGCCCGCCGCAGGGGTCGCCGCCCGCGCCGCAGGGCCCGCGACCGGGCGGATCGCAGGGACAGCCGCCCGGGCCGCACCCGCCGCGAGGACCTGCGGCGCCGGGGCAGCAGGGGTGGCCTCCGCCGCCCGCGGGTCCGCGGCAGTCCTGGCCTCCGCCACCGCAGGGCCCGCCGCCGGCAGGCCCCCGCCGCTGACCGCACCGAACACGACACCAGAAGGGCCCCACCTTGCTCCAGGAAATGCTCGCCGGCCTGCTCGCCGCGGTCGCCTACGGGGTGATCGGCGTGGCGATGATGGCGCTCGGCTACGTGCTCGTCGACCTGGCCACGCCGGGCAAGCTCCGCGACCTGATCTGGGTCCAGCGCAACCCGAACGCGGCGTTGCTGCTGGTCTCCGGCCTGATCGGGGTCGGGATCATCCTGACCACCGCGATCGTCGGCAGCGCCGACGACCTGATCGCCGGGCTGATCGGCACCCTCGCCTTCGGCCTCCTCGGGCTCATCCTGATGAGCCTGTCGTTCCTGCTGATCGACGCGGTCACGCCCGGCAGGCTCGGCGACGAGCTCTCCTCCCCGAACATGCACCCGGCGACCTGGGTGTCGGCGACGTCGCACGTGGTGATCGCGGTGCTCATCGCCGCCGCGATCTGGTGAACATCGCGTGTCGGTGACCGCCGAACCCACCGCCGATCCAGTCGAGCCCGCCGATCCGGTCAAGCCGCGCGGCCGGATCGCCCGGACCGCGGTGCTGGTGGCCGTCTTCATCTGCGCCGCCTGCGGTCTGGTCTACGAGCTGGCGCTGGTCGCGCTCGGCAGCTACCTGATCGGCGACACCGTCGGCCAGGCGTCGATCGTGCTGTCGCTGATGGTGTTCGCGATGGGCGTCGGCGCGCTCGCGGCGAAACCCCTGCAGCGCTGGGCGGCTCCGGCGTTCGCGGGCATCGAACTGCTGCTCGCGCTGCTCGGCGGGATCAGCGTGCTCGGGCTGTACGCCGCGTTCGCGTGGCTGAGCCTGTACATGCCCGCGCTGATCGCCACCGCGCTCGTGCTCGGCGTGCTGATCGGCGCGGAGATCCCGCTGCTGATGGTGCTGCTGCAGCGGATCCGGCGGCAGGACGCGGGTTCCGCGGTCGCCGACCTGTTCGCGGCCGACTACGTCGGCGGCCTCGTCGGCGGGCTGGCGTTCCCGTTCCTGCTGCTGCCGCTGTTCGGGCAGGTGCAGGGCGCGTTGCTGGTCGGCATGGTCAACGCCGCCGCCGGCATCGGGCTGGTGCTGACCGTCTTCCGCCGGGAGCTCTCCAAGCGCGCGACGTTGCTGCTGACCGGGGCGACCGTGCTGGTCGGCGGCGTGCTCGTCAGTGCTTACGCGTTCGCCGACGACTTCGAGGTCACCGCGCGCCAGGCGCTGTACGCGGACCCGGTGGTGCATTCGGAGCGCACGCCGTACCAGGACGTCGTGCTGACCGAGTCGGTTTCGTTGAACGGGAACAGCGACACCCGGCTGTACCTCAACGGAGACCTGCAGTTCAGCTCGATGGACGAGTACCGGTACCACGAGGCGCTGGTGCATCCGGCGATGGCCGGGCCGCGGGAGCGGGTGCTCGTGCTGGGCGGCGGCGACGGCCTGGCGCTGCGCGAGGTGCTGCGGTACCCGGACGTCCGCGAGGCCACGCTGGTGGACCTGGACCCGGCGGTGCTGGAGCTGGCGCGCACCGATCCCCGAGTGTCCACTTTGAACAAGGACGCCTTCGCGGATCCGCGGGTGCGGGCGATCGCGGCGGACGCCTTCAGCTGGCTGCGGGACAACCGCGAACGCTACGACGTGGTGCTCGTGGACATGCCCGACGCGGACTCCACGGCGACGGCGAAGCTGTACTCGACGGAGTTCTACGGGCTGGTCCGGCAAGCGATGTCGGACAACGCGCGAGTGGTGGTGCAGGCGGGTTCGCCGTTCTTCGCGCCGAAGGCGTTCTGGTGCATCGAATCGACGATGCGGTCGGCGGGCCTGAACACGGTCCCGTACCAGATCGCGATGCCCAGCTTCGGCGAATGGGGCTTCCACCTGGCCGGTGCCACCCCGGGTTCCGCAGTTTCAATTGAAATTGCGGGCGACCACACGACGGCAGGACACCCGGTAGCGTCGTCCGGCGGAACCTCGCTCGCCTCGCCCGGCGCTCCGTCCCTGCGGCTCCCGGCCGACGCCCCGCCACTGCGGTCCTTGGACGCGGCGACGTTGCAAGCGGCGGCGACGTTCTCGCCGGACCGCGCCAGGATCCCGGGCCTGGAGCCGTCGACCCTGATGCGCCCGACGATCCTCCAGTACGCCCAGGGGGAGTGGGCGAACTACTGACCCCACCAGGCCGAAAGAGGTTCCCGATCCCAGGCGAAGCCGGGAAACCCAGTGCCTGACCAGCGCCCGCCGAATCGGGAAATTCCCCGTTCTAACCAAAATCGGTACCCGGTAAGCCCTCGCTGAGCCAGCGATCTTCCCAATTTTAGGCGAAATCGGAACTCCTGGCTCTGACCTGCTCGGGTGCACCGGGGGCCTGTCCGGCCCGTGATCAGCCCCGCCGGGTCACGGGCCGAACCAGCGCTCTTCTGCCGAGCGGGGCGGGGCCGAGGTGGCTCCGGTGATCAGCTGGGTTTCCAGCTGGATGTGGCGGGGCCGGCCCGGCTCGCTGGCCTCCAGCAGCAGGCGCCCGGCCGCGCGGCCCTTCTCCAGCCACGGCTGGCGCACCGTCGTCAGGCCCGCCCGCTCCGCGTCCGGGATGCCGTCGAAGCCCGTGATGGTCAAGTCCTCCGGCACCCGCAGGCCGCGGTTGCGGGCCTCGCTCAGCGCGCCGAGCGCGAGGATGTCCGAGGTGCACACGATCGCGGTGATCTCCGGGTCGATCTCCAGCAGCTGCGCCGCCGCCGTCGCCCCGGACGCCGTGGTGTGGTCGAAGCGCTCCACCACCGGCACCTTCGTCCAGTCCACGCCCGCCTCGCTGAACACCTCGGCCAGCGCGGTCAGCCTGGCCTTCTGCACGTGGAAGCTGGCGTTGGCCTGCCGCTGCACGGACGCGGGACCGTCGTTGCGGCCCCGGGCCAGGCGCATGCACAGCACGCCGATGCGGCGGTGTCCCAGGCCGATCAGGTGGTCGGCGACGCTCTTGATGGCCTTCCCGTCGTCCGGGCCGACCCAGTCCAGGTTGTCCAGGCGCGGCTGGTCGCAGACCACCACCGGCACGGGGCGTTCGAGCACCGCGGCCAGGTGCGGGTCGTCCTCGGGGACGGAGTACACGACGAAGCCGTCGACGCCGGCGCGGTGTACCGAGGCGACGTCCTCGCGCTCCGGGCTCGCCGGGATCAGCAGCAGGCCCTGGCCGGCGTCTTCGCAGGCCAGCGCAAGTCCTTCGAGGAAGCCGACGGCGCCCGGGTCGCGGAACGCGTAGGAGAGGTTCTCGGTGAGCAGCAGGCCGACCGCGCCCGCCTTCCTCGTCCGCAACGACCTCGCGACCGGATCCGGCCCCGGGTAGCCAAGCCGGCGAGCGGTCTCCAGGACTCGCTTGCGCAGCTCCGGGGAGAGCTGGTCCGGACGGTTGTACGCGTTGGAAACCGTCGTCCGGGAGACCCCGAGTTCTGCAGCGAGCGATGCGAGCGTCGCAGGCCGCCGGGCATTCGTTGACCGCGCCATGGAGGAACCGTAACGGTTCAGTACCCCTCGGTGAAGTGAGCATGATGCATATCCCACTCACGTTCGAATCATGAACACGGAGCGACGCAGGGTGATCACTCTCCGAGTTGGTTCATTCGAGGGGCTGACCCAGAGCGATTTTGCGGTTACGTTTTCATGACCGATTCCGTGAAAGGTGTCACAGATGGCTGAGGTTGCGTACGTCAACGCCTCGCGCGTTTACCAGGGGAGTCCACCGGTACGGGCGGTGGACAAGCTCGCCTTGGACATCGCCGACGGTGAGTTCCTGGTGCTGGTGGGGCCGTCGGGGTCCGGCAAGTCGACGGCGTTGCGGATGCTCGCCGGGCTGGAGGACGTCGACGAGGGCGGCATCACCATCGGTGGCAACGATGTCACCAACACCCCGCCGAAGTCGCGGGACATCGCGATGGTGTTCCAGTCCTACGCCCTGTACCCGCACATGACGGTCGCGGAGAACATGGGCTTCGCGCTCAAGCTGCGCAAGACGCCCAAGGGCGTCATCAAGGAGAAGGTCACCGAGGCCGCGCGGATGCTGGACCTCGAGAAGTACCTGGACCGCAAGCCCAAGGCGCTCTCCGGCGGTCAGCGGCAGCGGGTCGCGATGGGTCGCGCGATCGTCCGCGAGCCCAGCGTGTTCCTGATGGACGAGCCGCTGTCCAACCTCGACGCCAAGCTGCGGGTGGAGACCCGCGCGAACATCGCGGCACTGCAGAAGCGGCTGGGCACCACCACCATCTACGTCACCCACGACCAGGTCGAGGCGATGACGATGGGACACCGCGTCGCGGTGCTCAAGGACGGGCTGCTGCAGCAGTGCGCCAGCCCGCGCGAGCTGTACGAGAACCCGGCCAACGCCTTCGTCGCCGGCTTCATCGGATCGCCCGCGATGAACCTCAAGACGGTGCCGCTGACCGGCGACGGCGCGGTGCTCGACGGCACCACGATCCCGCTGCCGCGCGAGGCCGTGGCCGCCGCGGGCGACCTCAAGGAGATCACCTTCGGCGTGCGCCCCGAAGCGCTGTCGCTGACCTCCAGCGAGGACGACGGCATGGCCATGACCGTCGAGCTGGTCGAGGAGCTCGGCGCCGACGCGCTCATCCACGGCGCCATCGACGTCAACGGCTCGCAGGAGCGCTTCGTGGTCCGCGCCGACGGTCGCACCCCGCCCGCGCTTGGCCAGCAGGTCAAGGTCGCCCTGCGCGACCACAGTGAGATCCACCTCTTCCACCCTGAGACCGGAGATCGCCTGGTCGCCTGATCGCGAACCGATCGTGGCTGCTCAGGCGGCCGCCGACGGTTGCGGCCCCCGTGCCGACGCCCCCGCTGGTCCTGGCGGGGGCGTCGTTGTGTGCGCAACAGGAATAACCCGGTTGGTGGAGTGTTGTGCGGAGACGTGCTTAGACTGTAGTTGACAACGGTTTCCGTTACCGTTCGCAGTAAGCCGTCAGTCTGCTGCGCAAGGGGCCTATCACCGAGGAGTGCAACCGATGACCGTCCGCAGCCGCTCCGCTGCCACCGCCTTGGCCGGCCTCGCCGTCACCGCCATCGCCCTGACCGCCTGCGGCACCGGCGAGCAGGCGGCCGGCGGCGGCGACAAGATCAAGGTCGTCGCCTCCACCAGCGCGTGGGCCAGCGTCGTGCAGGCGATCGGCGGCGACGACGTGGACGTCGAGGCGATCATCAGCGACCCCAACGCCGACCCGCACTCCTACGAGAGCACCCCGAAGGACGCCGCGAAGGTCACCGACGCGGACCTGGTCGTGTTCAACGGCGGCGGATACGACGGGTTCATGGAGAAGATCCTCGGCAGCAGCGGCCAGGGCAAACCCGTCGTCGAAGCCGTCAAGGACGAGCACGAGGGCGAGCCCGCGGGTGAGCACGGCGGGCACGAGGAGCACGGGCACGAGGGCCACGACCACTCGGCGAACGAGCACGTCTGGTACGACCTGCACGTCGTGCAGCAGGTGGCCGCCGACGTCAGCGCCGAGCTGAGCAAGCTGCAGCCGGCTAAGGCCGAGCAGTTCGGCAAGGCCGCGGGCCACTTCGCGGAGGACATCGGCAAGCTGCAGGGACGGGTCGGCGAGCTGGGCGACCAGAACCGGGGCAAGCAGGTGATCGTCACCGAGCCGGTCGCGCACTACCTGGTGGAAGCGGCGAGCCTGCAGGACATCACGCCGCCGGAGTTCGTCAAGGCCGTCGAGGCCGAGAGCGACCCGTCGGCGGCCGCGGTCGCCGCGATCCAGAACGCCGTGAACTCCAAGCAGGCCGCGGCGGTCATCTACAACCCGCAGACCGAATCGCCGGTCACCCGCAACGTGCGCAGCGCCGCCGAGCAGAATCAGATCCCGGTCGTGGAGATGACCGAGACCCTGCCGCAGGGCAAGACCTACGTGCAGTGGATGGACGACCAGATCACGGCCCTGCAGGCCGCCTTGACCCAGAATCGCTGAGAGATGACCGCCAAACCCGAGACCGAAACCGTCCTCGCGCCCACCGCCACGGCCCCGGCCGTGCGGCTGCGCGGCGCGGAACTCTCCTACGGACCCCGCGTCCTGTGGTCCGGCCTGGACCTGGACGTCGCGCCGGGGGAGTTCCTGGCCGTGCTCGGGCCGAACGGCTCCGGCAAGACGAGCCTCCTGCGGGTGCTGCTGGGCTTGCAGCAGCTTTCCGCGGGCAGCGTCGAGATCGCCGGCGGGCCGGCCCGCCGGGGCAGCAACCGGATCGGCTACGTCCCGCAGCAGCGGGCGCTGGACGCGACCGTGATGGTGCGCGGTAGCGATCTGGTCGGTCTCGGGTTGGACGGCCACCACTGGGGCACCGGCCTGCGCGGCCGCCGCGAGCGCAAGCAGCGGGTCGCCGCGGCGCTGCGCGCGGTCGAGGCGACCGAGTACGCCCGGATGCCGCTGGGCCTGCTCTCCGGTGGCGAGCAGCAGCGGCTCCGGGTGGCGCAGGCGCTGGTCAGCGACCCGGCGGTGCTGCTGTGCGACGAGCCGCTGCTGTCGCTGGACATCGCGCACCAGCGCAAGGTCAGCCGGCTGATCGCGAGCCAGGCGCGGGAGGCCGGGGCCGCGGTCCTGTTCGTCACCCACGAGATCAACCCGGTGCTGCCGCTGGTCGACCGGGTCCTCTACCTGGTCGACGGCCGGTTCCGGATCGGCCCGCCGGACGAGGTGATGACCTCCGCGACGCTGTCCGAGCTGTACCGCACCGACGTCGAGGTCGCCCGCGTCGGCGGGCGGCTGGTGGTCGCCGGCACCGACGAGCACGAGCACGACCACCACGTGCAAGAGGCGGAAGAGGCGTGAACGCATTCATCGACGCGCTGGGCAAGATCCTGGACTTCTCGACCACGATCGACCTGCTCGGCTACCCGTTCGTCCAGCAGGCGCTGCTGGCCGCGGCGGCGCTGGGGCTGGTCTCCGGCTGCCTGGCGCCGCTGGTCGTCGCGCGGAAGATGTCCTTCGCCGTGCACGGCACGGCCGAGCTCGCGTTCACCGGTGCCGCCGCGGCGCTGCTGATCGGCGTGGGCGTCGGCGTCGGGGCGCTGGCCGGCGCCGTGGTCGCCGCGCTGCTGCTCGGCCTGCTGGGGCAGCGCGGCACCGAACGCGATTCGGTGATCGGCGCGATCCTGTCCTTCGGGCTCGGCGTCGGCGTGCTGCTGCTGTGGCTCAACCCGGAGCGGACCTCGAACAAGTTCAGCCTGCTGGTGGGGCAGATCGTCGGCGTCGATTCCTCGGACGTGCTGCTGCTGGCCGGCTCCGCGGCGGCTGTCCTGGTCGTGCTGGCCTTCGTGTACCGGCCGCTGCTGTTCGCCAGCGTCGACCCGGATGTCGCGGCGGCCCGCGGCGTTCCGGCGCGGCTGCTGACGCCGCTGTTCGCGGTGCTGGTCGGCGTGGCGACCGCGCTCGGCGTCTACACCGTCGGCGCGTTGCTGGTGCTGGCGCTGATGGTGACGCCGGGAGCCGCGGCGGCGCGGGTGACCGCGAGCCCGGTGAAGGCGACGGTGCTGGCCGTGGTGTTCGCCGAGGTGGCGGTGCTGGGCGGCATCCTGCTGTCGCTGGCGCCGGGGGCGCCGGTGAGCGCCTTCGTCACGATCATCTCGTTCGTGATCTACCTGGTGTGCCGCGTGCTCGGCAAGCGCCGGCTCGGCCGCCTGTCCCGAGTCCCGGCCGCCGCCTGACGGCAGTTTCAATGAGGTTTTTCCAACCTCAATTTGCGTGGCGGTGCGGGTGGCGGAACCTCAGCGTCCGCCTGGCTGTGGGTGCCCTGACTTATGTATGCCAATACACGGCGTGAGGGCCGTCCTCGCCAGGCGAACGCTGAGAACCCGCGGCGGTGCCAGTTGCGAGGGTGGGCCCGAAAGCGCCTGACGGCGCTTGGCGACGGCGCGCACTCAGGCGCAGGTCAGACGCTGCCGCTGCGGTACCCGACCAGGATGAAAAACCCTCAATTGAAACTGCGGTCACGTGGTGGCAGTTTCAATTGAAACTGCGGGTCGAGCACGGGGCCCGAATGGCGATGGGTCCGGGGTTGGCCGAAGCTGGCGATCGTGCCTGGGAGCGGCCGGAATCGGGTCCTGATCAACCTGGCGACTTCGCTGGGCGCCGTGGTGGCGTGCACCGTCGCCTACTACCTCCTGCCGGTCGACCGGTTCGGGCTCGTCGGCACCGTGAACGCGGTCGTGGTCTTCGCGGTCGGGCTGCTCGCGATCTCCTCGCTGATCCTGTTCCAGGTGCGCCGGTTCCGGATCGGCGGCGCGCGCCACGGCAGTTCCATCGCCGGAGTGGCCGTGGCGTTGTACTTGGCAGTGCTGTTCTTCGCGGCTGTCTACTTCGGACTGGCCCGGCAGGATCCGGGCTCGATCACGTCGCTGCGCACCAAGACCGACGCGCTCTACTACTCGCTGACGATCACCAGCACCGTCGGCTTCGGCGACGTGCACGCGGAGTCCCAGTTCGCCCGCGCGGTCGCTGCGGTGCACATGGCCTTCAACATCGGGTTCCTCGCCGCGGCCGTCGCCGTCGTACGGGCCAAGGCATCCCGGCCGGACGACGACTGAGCTCCGTTTCGGCTGATCAGGTGCCGTGTGTGTTTTGTGTCGCTATGGCAGCACAAAACACGCACGGGTGTTCACCAGCGGAAACCGTGCTTCAGGCGAGGCCGAGGTAGCGGCGTTCGTTGAACTGCTCGCCGCTGCACGAGGCCCCGAGGTCGTGGCCGATGCGCTCGATCACGTCCGCCATCTCCAGCCGCGCCAGCCACGGGCGGGGCAGCACCGCCGTGCCGTGCCGGGCGCCGAGGATGCTGCCGGTCACGGCGGCGGTGGTGTCGCTGTTCCCGGAGTGGTTCACCGCCAGCCGCAGGGCGTCGGCGAACTGCTCGGGCTTGGGCATCGCGAGCGCGCAGTAGACGCCGATGGCCAGCGCCTCCGGGCCGACCCAGCCCTGGCCGAGCCGCTCGATGTGCCCGACGCTCGCGCCCAGTCGCGCCAGCGTCGAAGCCTCCGCGAGGGCGGTCGCGGCCTCGCCGTCCTCGCGCAGCACGCGGCCCGCTGCCTGGTCCACCGCGGCGGGCAGCTTCCGCTCCTGCACGGCCACCAGGTGCACGATGAGCGACAGCGCCCCGGCCGAGGCCCAGCCGCTGATGCCGCCGTGGGTGAGCGCCGCGCACTGGCAGGCCAGCTGGTAGGCCATCTCGGCGGTGGGCGCGAAGCCGAGCGGCGCGCTGCGATCCACTCCGCCGCAGCCCTTGGAGGTGTTCCGCGGCCGGTCCGGCGTGCCTAGCTCGGGTTCCTGCAGCGCGCGCAGGCTGGTCAGGCCGGGCGCCCGGTTGGCGTACAGCTCGGGCTCGGCGAGCAGGCCGGTCGCGCCGGGCTGCGGCTTGTCTTCTTGCTGGGTGATCAACCACCGTCGGTAAGCGGCGGCGGTGGACTCGACCGGCCGCCAATTGCCGCCGTTGTTACCGGTGGTCCACGCGTGCAGGTAACCCTCGCCGGTGAACAGCGCCAGCTGCGTGGCGTCGCCGAGCAGTGCCTGCGGCGGCGGTTCGGCCACGCCTGCTTGACCGAACTCGGCGCGGATGTCGTCCAGCTGCGCGTACTCGACCGGGCTGCCGAGCGCATCGCCGAGCGCCCCGCCGAGCAGGCAGGCCACCGCGCGATCGACCACTGTGGACGGGGTGGGCACGGGTGCGGCTCTCCTTCCACAGTGTCCTCGTACGAGTGATCGCCGTGCCCAGACTTTACTTGGCGTATCAGGTCGCCGGGAGATGTTCACCGCAACATCGGGCTGGGCCGGACGCCGCGGGAGGAATCGGACATGGCTCCATTGGGGTGAATCGTCGGCCGGTGATCGACATGCGTTCGGCCGCGCCTCGTTACGGTGTGTCGGGTTTTGGGCGGCGGACCGGCCGCCGAGTGGGCTTTCCGGGGGTGTGGACTCGCCGTGCGCGGTACCCGAGACTGTCTGAAGACTCAACAAACATGAGCGAGAGTCGGATTTGGAGATGATGGCGGGGCACGGCAGCTCGACCGAGGCACCGGGCGCGGGGTTCGAGTTCCGCCTGCTCGGTCCCCTCGAGGTGCGCGTCGACGGCAGCCCGCAGCCGCTGGGCAGCGCCCCGGTCCGCGCGCTGCTGGCCTGCCTGCTGCTGGAACCGAACCAAGTCGTCTCGATGGACCGGCTGATCGACACGCTGTGGGAGCACGAGCCGCCGGCCAGCGCCCGGACCATCATCCACGGCTACGTCTCCCGGCTGCGCAAGCTCTTCGGCGCCGACGCGGATTCGGCCGAGATCGTCACCCGCCCGCCCGGCTACCTGCTGCGGGTCGACAGCGACCGGATCGACGCGCACCGCGCGCGGGCGCTGATCAACCGCGCGCACGGCATGGAACCGGCGGCGCGGTCGCGGATGCTGGCCGAGGCGCTGACGCTGTGGCGCGGCTCGGTGCTCTCCGACCTCGCCAGCAGCCGCCTGTACCGGATGGTCGCGCCGAACCTGGACGAGCTGCGGTTGATGGCGCTGGAGGAGCGGGTCGCCGCCGACCTGGATCTCGGCAGGCACCACCAGCTGGTGCTGGAACTGTCCATCCTGGTCGACCGGAATCCGCTGCGGGAGCGGCTCACCGGCCAGCTGATGCTGGCCCACTACCGAGCGGGGCACCGCGCCGAGGCGCAGGCCCGCTACCACGCCCTCCGCCACCGGCTGTCCCACGAGCTCGGCCTCGATCCCGGCCCCGAACTGCGCGAACTCTACGAGAAGCTGCTCCGCGACGACCCGGCGCTGCGCAGCCCGCAGCGCCGACCGGAACCGGGGCCCGAGCTCAAGCGCCCGATCCCGGCGGAGCTTCCGCCGGCCCCGGCCGGATTCGTCGGCCGCCAGGGCGAACTCGCGGCGCTCGACGAGATGCTGGCGGAGCGCGAACGCGGCTCCAGCCTGCTCGCCGTGGTCACCGGCACCGCGGGCGTCGGCAAGAGCGCCCTCGCGCTGACCTGGGCGCACCGCGTCGAGCACGAATTCCCCGACGGGCAGCTGTACGCATCGCTGCGCGGCTACGACTCGGAGCGCGAGCCGCTGACGCCCGGCGAGGTGCTGACCAGCATGCTCAAAGCGCTCGGCGTCGCGGCGAACGCGATCCCCGTCGAGCTGGACGACCGCACCGCGCTGTACCGGTCGCTGCTGGCCAAGCGCCGGGTGCTGGTGCTGCTGGACAACGCGCGGGACTCCGAGCAGGTGCGCCCGCTGCTGCCGGGCAGCGCGGAGTCGCTGGTGCTGGTCACCAGCAGGCGGCGGCTGGACGGGCTGGTGGTGCGCAGCGGGGCGCGGGTGCTGCCGCTGGAAACGCTGCCGACCGAGACCGCGATCGAGCTGCTCGACCGGGCGGGCGTGCCCGGCAAGTCTGCCTCCGAGCCGGCGGCCGCGGCCGCGCTGGCGGAGCTGTGCGGCGGGCTGCCGCTGGCGCTGCGGATCGCCGCCGCGCGGCTCGCGGCGAACCCGGCGCGCGGCGTGTCCGACCTGGTGCACGAGCTGACCGACGAGCGCAACCGGCTGCACGCGCTGGACATCGACGACGTCGACACCAGCGTCCGCCGCGCGTTCGACATCTCCTTCCGCAGCCTGCACCCGGTGCACGCCGACACGTTCCGGCTGCTCGGGCTGGTGCCCGGCCACAGCTTCACCTCGCACGCCGTCGCCGCGCTGTGCGGCACCGACCCGCCCAACGCGCAGCGCAGGCTGCGGGCCCTGGCGCTCGCGCACCTGGTCACCGAGACCGAGCCGGACCGGTTCGGCATGCACGACCTGCTGCGCGTCTACGCCCGCGACCTGCTGGCCGAGCCGACCTCGGCCGACACCGAGGCCCTGCGCCGGCTGCTGAACCACTACCTCGTCACGGCCGACCACGCGCGCCGCTTCCTCCGCCCGGCCCGGGACGACCTGGACTTCTCCAGCGGGCCCGAGGTGCCCCGGCCGGAGATCACCGACCGGTCGCAGGCGCTGGAGTGGTTCGACGCGGAGTGGACGAACCTGGTCGCCGCCGTCCGGGCGGCCAACGCCGAGGGCATGCACGAGCTGGCCTGGCCGCTGGCCCGCCTGCAGTTCAACTACCTGATGGTGCGCTGCCCGTGGGAGGACTGGATCCGGATCTACCGCGACGGGCTCGACTCGGCCCGGGCGGTGGACGACCCGGCGGGCAAGGTGCTGATGCCGGCCGGGCTCGGGGTCGCGTACTCGCGGTCGGGCCGGCTGGACGCCGCGCTGGCGCACTACGACGAGTCGTACCAGGCCGCGGTGCGGACCGGCGATTCCGCGCGGCTGGCGATGACCCAGGTCAACATGGGCAGCGTGCTGTTCCGCCTGAAGAGGTACGAAGAGGCGAAAGTGCACTGCCAGGACGCGCTGAGGGTTTACCGTTCGCTGGGCGACCGGTACTTCGTGGCGGGGGCGCTGAACAACCTCGCCATGGTCGAGCAGGTCAACGGCGAGCTGGAGGAGGCGCTGGCGCACCTGCTCGAGGCCGAAGCGCTGTACCGGGACGCCGACGACCTGGAGACGCTGGCGATGGTGCTGAACAACTGCGGCGAGGTGAGCATCGAGCTGGGCCGGATCGCCGACGGCGAGCGGTTCCACCACGAGGCGCTGGACATGGCGCTGAAGTGCGGATCCGCGATGCGGCAGGCATCCGCGTACCTGGGCCTCGGCGACGCCGCCCGGTCCCGCGGCGACCTGGCGGTGGCCCGGACCCGCTGGGACACCGCGCTGGCGATCTTCGAATCGGAGGGCTCGCCGCGCTCGACCGAGGTCCGCGCGCGGCTGGAAGACCTCTCCGCGGCCGCCTGCTGAGGGGCGTTTAGCCGACGTTTAGCGACTGTGTAGCGCCCGCTGGGAACTTTCATCATGTGCGGATCAAGCCGTGCATGGTCCGCACGACGGGCGGCTCTGGGGGGAGTCCAAGGGGGGATTGTCGCCCGGTCGTCCCGGTCGGCACTCGTGGCCGGCCGGGGCGGCCGCAAGGGGGGCTTGGCATTCGGGACGGTTCATCCCGAATGGGACGTGGGGGTGAGTGCGGGCTTTCGGCGCCAGGAGTGGGTGATCCTGCCGGAGGTCCGCACTTCGTCTTGTTTGGGGTATCCGGGGGTGTTCCGCCTGGTCAGGGGCCGTGAGTACTTTGTGTCGCCATAGCAGCACAAAGTACTCACGGCAGGTTTGACCAGGGAAAACGTTGTTCCGGAGCTCAGGCCGAGGGGCGTCCCGCGGTGAGCTTCTCCAGCTGCGGGCGCTTCGCGGTGCGGCCGTCGCCGCTGGACACGCCCCGCAGGCGGCGGCTGATCCACGGCGCCAGGTACTCCCGGGCCCAGCGGATGTCCCGGGCGCACTGCTCCCGCCAGGGCGTTTCGGGGAGCGCGGGCCAGGGCTCGCGCCAGTCCGCGGCGACCGGGACGCCCAGCGCTTCGCACGCGCGCAGGGCGACCCGCCGGTGACCAGCCGCGGACAGGTGCAGCCGGTCCTCGCTCCAGGCCCGGATGTCCCGCAGCACCCGCATCGACCACAGGTCCATCACGTAGCAGCCGTGCTTGTCGGCGATCGCCCGCAGGTGCGAGTTGTAGGTGCCGATCTTGCCGCGCACGTGCCGCAGCACCGGGGTGCCGCGGGTGTCGAAGCCGGTGCCGATCAGCACGTCGGCGCCGGTGGCCCGCAGCTCGCCGACCGCGGAGTCGAAGAGCTCCGCGACCGCGTCCGGGTTGCTGCCGGGGCGGATGATGTCGTTGCCGCCTGCGTTCAGGGCGACCAGCCCGGGCCGCAGCGCCACCGCCTGGGGCACCTGGTCGTCGACGATCTGGCGGATCAGCTTGCCGCGCACCGCGAGGTTGGCGTACCGCAGCTGGGGGTCGTGGGCGGTCAGGTGTTCGGCCAGCCGGTCCGCCCAGCCGCGGAAGCTCCCGTTCGGATCCGCGTCGGCGAGCCCCTCGGTGAAGCTGTCCCCCAGCGCGACGAAGCTGCCCCAGCGCGCCGAGCCGGCGTTGCGCTGCGATTCCATTGACTCTTTCCTTCCTGGTCTTTCCTCCCGCACGCGCGGTGACCGGAAACCAGATTGGCGCTCGAACGGCTACCTACGCCACCGTCGGTTCCGTACTAGTGATTAACGGCACGGGGCGGTCTAGTATTTCTGTCCGATTCGCCCGGACGCTGCGCGAATTTTGCGAATTTCGTTGCCGCACTGCACTTTTCCGGCGTCGCGGCAGCAACTGGGTGGCCATTCCTCGAAACACCGATACGGGTGAACCTCAGCTGCTACTGTCCTTCGGCGGTAACAGATGCAATGAGGGGGCCCGTGATGTTGCGATCGATGCAGGTGGCAGCCTGGTGTGCGTTCGGGGAGACGCCGCGCCGCCCGCTGTTCCGCGTCATCGCGGTCGGTTGAGTTGGGGAACGACAGCGTGCTCCGTTGCGTCGATTCCAGTGCGCCCGCGGTTCGGGTACACCCGGACGTCGCGCGGCGCTGCAACCGTCCCGAATATCTGGGGGAATCGTGACGTCACCGCAGAATCCGGCGTCCGCGCCGGGGCCAGCGGGCTTCGACGCGCAACAGCGGGCCGCTGGCCCGGGAGGACGACGCCGTGCGGACGCGCCGATGCGCGGCTCGCTCGGCGGCGACGTGCCGCCGGCACCGAGCGGGCCCCGGCCGCCCGCCCAGCGTCCGATGCGCTTCGATCTGCGCGGCGAGCTCGCCGCATTGGCCGCCGAACTGCACCCGTTCGCGCTGTGGCAGCGTGCCGAGCAGCTCCCTGATCGCTTCGAGCACGACCAGCACAGGCAGCCCCAAGACGCCAGGCCGGCGCCGGATCGACCCGAAGCGCCGAAGACCCCGGGCGGCGGATTGGCGATCTCCGGCGACCTCGGCGGACTCGACGTGCCGCCGGGCCGCCCGGAACCGCCGGCCGAGCTGTCCGGCTCGCTCGGTCCCGAGCCGCTCGATGAGCCGAAGCGCCCGACGGGGTTCAGCGGCGGCCTCAGCGGCTCGCTCCTGCAGGACGACCCGCTGAGCGGCCCGCTGCCACCGATCCACGACGGCCTGGTGGGCGGCCCGCCGTCGCAGGCAGGACCGCCGAGCGGCCCGCCGCCAGCGGGACCGCCGCGCCACGACGCTCCGCTGGACGGCCCGCCGCGGCGACGCGACTCCGGGCCCCTGCCGCAGCAGGGACCGCCGAGCGGCCCGTTGCCGCAAGACGGACTGCCGGCTCCCGAACCGGACGCCTCGCGACACGGCGCTCCGCCGCTCGACGGTCCGCCGAGCGGCCCATCGCCGCAGGCCGGCGGGCGACGGCACGACGGTCCGCCGCCAGGCCGGGATGGTCTGCCGCCCCACGACGGGCCGATGCCCGGGCCGGACGGGTTGCCGCCGTGGCACGACTCCGGCCCGCCGAGCGGACCGCAGCCGCAGGTCGGCCCGCCGAGCGGCCCGCTGCCGCAGGCTGGCCCGCCGCGCCACGACCTTCCGCAGGCGGGGCCGGACGGCCCGCCGCCCCACGATGGGCCGATGCCCGGTCCCGACGGGTTGCCGCCGCGACCCGACGCCGCCCCGGTGGGTGCGCCGCCGCAGGCGGGTCCGCTGAGCGGCCCGCCGCCGCAGGCTCCGCCGCGTCACGACGCTCCGCTGGACGGCCCGCCGCCGCGCCACGACTCCGGTCCGGGCAGCGGCCCGCTGCCGCAGGCCGCTCCGCCCCGCCCGGACGGTCCGCCGCCCGGCCAGCTGCCGCTGGACGGTCCGCCGCCGCAGCTCGGCCCGCCGAGCGGCCCGCTGCCGCAGGCCGCTCCGCTCAGCGGTCCGCCGCCGCAGGCTCCGCCGCGGCCCGACGCACCACCGCTCGCGTCTGACGGCGCGCCGCGGCATGACGCTCCCGGGCCCCGGCTCGCCGGTCCGCCGCCCTCCGGGCTGCCGCCCGTCGACGGCCCGCCGATGGCCGATCCGCGTCCTCCTGCTCCGCAGGGTCCGCAGTCGCCTCCGGTCGGCAACCCGTCGCTGGGTGGTCCGCCGCCGCGGCCTCCGGCCGCTCCCGGGCCGCCGCCCGAGGGGCCGCCGAGCGGTCCGATGCCGCAGGCCGGGCGCCCGGTCGGGCCGCCGCCCGCGCGGCCGGACGGCCCGCCGAGCGGCCCGATGCCGGTCAACTCCGGCCCGCCGCCGGCCCCGCAGGCGCCACCGCGCCCGCCGGAGCCGCAGCCGGAGCCGCCTCGCCCGCCCGAGCAGCGGCGTCCCGCGCCCGCGCGGGCGCCGAAGCTCGCGCAGCGCGCCGACGGCGGGTTCGGGCCGATGGGATCGTCCGGAACCTGGGGCGGGTCCTCGTCGTCGCGGGCCGGTTACGGCCGGAACATGACCTGGTCGGCCGACGACTTCAAGGAAGAGCGCCGGGAGGACGACGACCTGCGCGCCGGCGGCGGCTACAAGCCGGGCGAGAGCGGCCGGGGCGCGGTGCCGCAGTTCCTGGTCGAAGCCGACGAACTCTTCGAGGAGGACGACGGCGAGAGCCGCCTCGTCGCCCCGCCGGTGCTGGGCGAAGCGCCCTCCAGCTACCGGGACTTCTAGGGATTGTTCGATGTGGCTCGCGCCGCCGGTGGGTCCAACGCTCGCGGCGCGGGCCTCGGCGCCCGACCGGTGCACCCCGACTCGAAATGAGCTGTGATGGTCGAGACGATCACCCTGTCGATCCCCGCGGTCGACCTGCTCGGTGAGCAGCTGAACCTCACCGTGCGGCAGTACCCGTTCGAGCTCCCGCGCGTCGGCGAGGCCGCGGAGGACCGCAACCGGCTGGCCGCCCAGGTGTGGCAGGAGCTGGAGTCGACCGGCCTGGCCCGCAACGGCCGCCCGGAGCCCGAGGTCGAGGACGCGCTGTACCTGCTGTGCAGCTCCGAGGTGTCGATCGCCGCCGCCGGGCTGCTCGACGTGCGCGCCGGGCAGCGGCTGGCGGCGCGGGTCGTGGCGACCGGCGAGGTCGGCGTGGTCGGCGTGCTCGACGGCCGTGGGCTGCGGATGAGCTTCCTCGCGCCGGATGCGCTGCCCCGGGTGTGCGCGGAGCTGCTGCCCGACGCCCCGCCCGGCAGCGGCGGCGAGGTGCGCGCGGTGGCCGATCGCAGCCACGGCCACCCGACTGACGCCGACATCGACGGGCTGGCCGAACTGCGTTCGATCACCTCGGGGCAGAAGTACCGGCTCGGGCACTTCGTCGTCGGCGGCGCCCGGCGCGGCGGGCCGCGCGGCCGGATCCCGAACCTGATCTGGTTCGACAACGACCGGGGCCGCTACGCGCTGCAGGGCGAGCGTGCCGACGGCCAGGACGTCGTCACCTGCCGCCCGGCGGACAAGCCCCGCATCGCCGGCCAGCTCGCCGCCCTCCTCGACCGGGCCCGCCGGGGGCTCGGCTGAAATGCCTCGTCGAGGAGTCGCGTGCCACTGGTGGGTGCGGACGGGGCGCTAGTTAGGGCAGGCTGGGTTCCGTGACGCAGGACCGGCAGGCGGGGATCGCGGCGGAACGCGACGACCGCGATTCGTTCATGCGGCTGCTCGGCGGCCGTGCCAGCGCGATCGACGCGAGCCTGCCGCCCATCGCGTTCGGCGCCGGGTGGTTCTTCGGCGGCGAGTCGATCGCCATCGGCGGCGGCGCGGCGGTGGTGGTGGGCGCGCTGATCGCCGGGTGGCGGCTGCGCGGGGGAGCCCGGCCGCTGGCGGTGCTGATCAGCCTGCTCGCGGTCCTGTTCGGCGCGCTGATCGCGCTGTACACCGGGGATGCCGCGGACTTCTTCCTGCCCCGGCTGGTGACCAACGCGCTCAGCGCACTGGCCTGGATGATCAGCATCGCGATCCGCTGGCCGCTGCTCGGCGTGGTGGTCGGCACGGCCCTCGGCCAGGCCCGGCGGTGGCGCCGCGATCCGGTGCTGCTGCGGGCGTACAGCCGGGCGAGCTGGGTCTGGGTCGGCCAGTACGTGGTGCGGCTGGTGGTGTTCATCCCGCTGTGGCTGCTGGGCTTCACCGGCGCGCTGACCATCGCGCAGGTCGTGCTGACCTGGCCGCTGGTGGCGGTGTGCGTGGCGGCGAGCTGGTGGGTGATGCGGCGGTCCCTGCCGCCGGAGCACCCGGGACTGCGGCATCCGCAGTCGTGACCGCTCGGCCGGAGGAGCAGAATGCGCTCATGTCTCTCGGCAGCGTGATCACCGCGATAGTCACCCCGTTCGACGACGAGCTGCGCGTCGACGAAGCCGCCTTCCTGGGCCTGTTCCGCCACCTGATCGACCACGGCTCGGACGGCATCGTGGTCTGCGGGACGACCGGCGAGGCGCCCACGCTGTCCGACGAGGAGCACCTGCGGCTCATCGAGCTCGCCTGCGCCGAGCGCCCGGCGGGCGCCACGGTGATCGCTTCGACCGGGTCGAACAACACCGCGCACGCCTGCGAGATGACGGCGCGGGCGACCGAGCTCGGCGCCGACGCGGTGCTTTCGGTGACGCCGTACTACAACCGGCCCAACCGCCGCGGCCTCGTCCGGCACTTCACCGAGATCGCGCGGGCGACGGACAAGCCGGTGGTGCTCTACAACGTGCCGTCGCGGATCGGCCTGTCGCTGACGCACGACCTGCTCGCCGAGCTCGCCCAGGTCGAGAACATCGACTACGTCAAGCAGGCGGACAACGCGGCGCTCGCCCAGATCGACGGCCTCGGCCTGTACGCGGGCAACGACGACGGCTTCGCCACGGCCCTGGACCTCGGCGGTCTCGGCGGCATCCTGGTGGCCAGCCACCTCGTGGGCCCGCAGATGCGGCGCATGGTGGACGAACCGGAGCGCCGCGCGGAGATCGACGCCTCGCTGAAGCCGCTGTACGCGGCGCTGTCGACGACCACGAACCCGATCCCGGTCAAGGCGGCCCTGAACCTGGTCGGCCACCGGGTCGGCGGGGTCCGGCTGCCGCTGGTGGACGCGGACGAGGCGGAGCTGGCGGCGATCCGCAAGGGCCTCCAAGAGGTCGGCCTCGCCTGAGGTGATCGCCTGGGCGTTCCAGGAAGGCTCGGCGCGGCTGATCGCGATGGCGCCCGGTGCCTGACGGGCGATGGCGATTTCGCGCGAAATCGGCGCCCTGTGTTCAGGGGGCACGTCCCCCACGCACCGGCGCTCCACGCTGAACGAGCCCCCTGGGATCGGGCCGGTTCCGCCGGACACCCTGGTGTGCCCGGAAATGCCTGGGCGCTGGGATGTTCGCCGGGGAGCCGCCAGATCTTCGGCAAGATCGGAGCACCACCCGGCGACGCTGCTGGGGCTAGGGGAGCAGGCGTTCGTGGAGGGTCTGCGGGTCGTCCGTGAGGTCCAGCGCCGCCAGCCAGGCCGCTCCGGCTTCGCCTGGGCCCGCCGTGCGCTGGGTTTGGAAGCCTCGGTGGGACAGCGTGCCGCGCAGCGCTTCGCGGACCGGGTTGCCCGGCGCAACCAAGCCTCCTGCCAGCACGATCGTTCTGGATTCGCCGTGGCAGCGGGTCGCCGCCGCGGTGTCGGCCAGGACCTGGGCGGCGCGGCGGACGATGTCGGCTGCCGTTTCGTCGGTGGCCGCCGTCACCAGCGGTGCCAGCTCCGCGAGGCGGATCGGTGGGGCCGCGTTCACGGCGCTGATCAGCTCCCTGCGCTGAGCGTCCGGAGCGTCCGGCAGGAGCCGGTCGCGCACTGCCGCCGTGAGGCCGTGCAGCGGCTTGCCGCGGTCCAGCGCGCGCAGCGTGGCTCGCACGGCTTCGCGGCCCAGCCAGAACGCCGAGCCCTCGTCGCCGAGGAGCCAGCCGTGACCGCCGATGGTCGCGACCATCCGGTGCTGCTCGATGCGGGCCGCGATGGCGCCCGTGCCCGCGATCAGCACCGTGCCGTCGGGATCCGGCGTGCCCGCCGCGAAGGCCACCTCGCAGTCGCTGATCGCTCGCCGTGGGCTCCGCAGGCCCAGCCCGGACCACGTGCGGTCGAACAGCGCGCCGAACTCGGGATCGGCCATCTTGCTGACCCCGGCCATGCCGATCACGCAGTTGCGCACCGCCGCCGGGTCGAGCCCGGCGAGCGCCGCCCGCGCGGCATCGGCGATCTGCCGCGCCGCCTGTTCGGGCGGGTGCGAATTCGGGTTGCCGCCGGCCGCTTCGCCGCGGCCCAGCACCCGGCCGGACAGGTCGCTGACGAGCGCCCGGCTGCTGGTTCCGCCGATGTCCATGCCGAGTACGAGCGCCGCTTCGTCGCCGTGCATCCGCCCTTTCTACCCGTCGCGGCCGCGCGCCGTGGCCGGCACGACCAAAACCGGCCAGGACCTTCTCGCCAACCCCTGGCATCCGGCGTGGCGACCGGCTATACATCGAGGCGTTGCTTGATCAGTCGGGGAGCTGGAGCATGGACGACCTTGCCGGGTCACGTCGGATGTCCTATTTGGACGGCGCGGGCAGTCGCGGCGCGAGCGGGGCCGCTCGATGACCGTCGACACCCACCACCACCTGTGGGACCTCGACGTCCGGGACCAGCCGTGGATCGTCGGCGAGGCGATGGAGCCGCTGCGCCGCGACTTCCGGCCCGCCGACCTGCAGGCCGCGCTGAAGGGTTCCGGCGTGACCGCCACGGTGCTGGTGCAGACCGCCGCCGACCCGGACGAGACGCCGGAGATGCTGGTGCTGGCCGACACCGTGGACCGGATCGCGGCGGTGGTCGGCTGGGTCGACCTGACCGCGCGGGACGCTCGCGAGCGGATCGGCCGCCTGCAGACGCACCCGTCCGGCGGCTGGCTGAAGGGCATCCGGCACCAGGTCGAGGACGAGCCGGACCCGGACTGGCTGATCCGCCCGGAGGTGCTCAACGGGCTGGCCGCGGTCGAGGACGCCGGGCTGGTGTACGAGCTGCTGGTCCGGCCGCACCAGCTGCCGGCCGCGATCAAGGCCGTCGGGCAGTTCCCGCAGCTGACCTTCGTGCTCGACCACTGTGCGAAACCGCCCGTGGCCACCGGCGAGCTGGAACCGTGGGCGAGCCGCATCCGGGCGCTGGCCGCTCACCCGAACGTCGTGTGCAAGCTGTCCGGGCTGGTCACCGAGGACGACTGGGCCCGGCAACCTGATCCGGTGAGGCTTGCGCCTTACGTGGACGTGGTGCTGGAGGCGTTCGGGCCGGGCCGCCTGATGTTCGGCTCGGATTGGCCGGTGTGCCTGCTCGCCGCCGACTACGGGCAGGTCATGGGCGTGGCCCGGCAGCTGGCCGCCGGGCTCGACGATCGGCAGCGCGCGGCGGTGTTCGACGCGACGGCGCGCGAGGTGTACGGCTTTTAGGGTCTTTGGACTCTGCCGTTCGGCTCGACCCGAGGCTTGCGGCGTGCTCCGTTCGGCGTAACCTGGCGGTGCCCGTCTCACCCCGCCCCCTCGGTGAGGCGGGCTTTTACTCGCCCGGCAGCGGAATGTCGTCGCTCAGCGCAACCAAGCCGGCGGAAGTGAACGGCCCGTTCGCTCCGGTAGGTGGGGCGAACGGGCCGTTCACTTCGAAAACGCCGTCGGTCACCGGGTGCGGGTGACCTTCTTCAGGCCGCGCGGGCTGTCCGGGTCGAAGCCCCGGGCCAGCGCTAGCCCGAGGGCCAGCTGCTGGACCGGCAGGACCTCCAGCACCGGCGCCAGCTCCTCGGCGCAGGCGGGCACCGGGATGCGGTGCGACGCGGGCACGTCCGAGGCCGCCGAGCCGATCGCGCAGACGTCCGCGCCGCGCTCGTGGACCACGTCGAGCACCTCGCGCATCGCATCACCGCCACGCCCGTTGCTGCACAGCGCGAGCACCGCGGTGTCGGTGTCTACCGCCGCGACCGGGCCGTGCAGCAGGTCGGCGCCGCTGTAGGCGCGGGCGGAGAGGTAGCTGGTCTCGGCGAGCTTCAGCGCCGCCTCGGAGGCGGTGGCCAGCGAGTAGCCGCGCCCCGTGGTGACCATCCGCTCCGCGAAGCGGTAGCGGCGCACCGCGTCGTCCACCATCTTCTGGCCGTCGGCCAGGGCGGTCGCGGCCAGCTCGGGGATCGGCTCGGCGTCCGCGCCGGTCCCGCCGCGCACCGCGTCGACGAGCAGGTACAGGGCGAGCAGCGTCGCGCTGTAGGTCTTGGTCGCGGCCACCGCCTGCTCGCGGCCCGCCCGGATGTCCACCGACAGCTCGGCGGCGGAGTTCAGCGGCGAGTCGGAGGTGTTGGTGACCGCGACCGTCAGCGCGCCGCGCTTCCGGCCGGACTCGGTGACCTCCAGCAGGTCCGGGGACCCGCCGCTCTGGCTGACCGACACCAGCAGCACGTCGGTCAGGTCCGGCTGCGCGCCGTAGAGCGTGGTCGTCGACGGCGACGTCAGCCCGACGGGCATTTCGAGCAGGACTTCCAGCAGGTACTTCGCGTAGAGCGCGGCGTGGTCGCTGGAGCCGCGGGCGGCCAGCAGCGCGAAGCGCGGCCGGCGTTCCGCGATCTTCGCGGCCACCTCGGCGATCGCGTCCCGGCCGGCCAGCAGGTCGGCGAAGATCGCGGGTTGCTGGCTGATCTCGTCGGTCATGTGGCGACCGGGGGTGGCGGTCATCGGGTCCATCCCTTCAGATGTAGGTCTAGACCAATCTTACTCAGCCCTTGACGGCGCCCGCAGTGACGCCCGACACCATCTTCCGCTGAACCGCCAGGAAGAACACCAGGACGGGCAGCGTGAACAGGGTCGCGGAGGCCATCGTGGCGCCCCAGTCGGTGCCGAACGCGTTCTGGAAGCTCTGCAGGAACACCGGCAGCGTCTGGAGGTCCTGGGAACGCATGAAGATCAGCGCGTACAGGAACTCGTTCCACGCGGTGATGAACGCGAACACCGAGGTGGCCACCAGGCCCGGCCCCAGCAGCGGCAGCGTGACGCGGCGGAACGCCTCGGCCCGCCCGCAGCCGTCCACCATGGCGGCCTCCTCCAGGTCCATCGGGATCCCGTCGATGAAGCCGCGCAGCGACCAGATGGTGAACGGCAGCGTCGTGACCCAGTACACCAGGATCAGCGACGGCAGCTTGTTCAGCAGCCCGAGGTCCCGCATGAACAGGAACATCGGCACCATCAGCGCCTCGAACGGCACCATCTGCGCGACCAGCACCAGCATCAGGAAGCCCTTGCGGCCGCGGAACCGGAACCGGCTCATCGCCAGCGCCGCCAGGGTGCCCGCGACCAGCGAGCACGCCACCGCGGTGAGCGTGACCAGCAGGCTGTTGCCCAGGTAGCGCAGGAAGTCCGAGCCGAACAGCGCGGTCGCGTAGTTCTGCAGCGTGACCGTGCTCGGCACCAGGTCGTAGGACGTGGACAGCACTTCGCCGCGCGGCTTGAACGAGCTGGCGAACATCCAGTACGTCGGGAACACGAAGATCACCGCGATGGCCAGCGCCAGCGCGGACAGCCCGATCCGGCGGATCCTCACGGCTCCACTCCTCACAGGTCCACCTCCTGGGAGCGCAGCAGCAGCCGCAGGTACTGGGCGCAGACGACGACGAGCACGAGCACCATCAGCACGCTGACCGCGGCGGCGGCGCCGAAGTGCTTGCCCGCGATGCCTTCGAGGTACTGCATGACCGGCAGCGTCGTGCTCCCGCCGCTCGGGCCGCCCTCGCGCATCGCCCACACCTGCGAGAACACCTTGAAGTCCCACAACACCGACAGGAACGTCACGATCATCAGCACCGGCTTGAGCTGCGGCCAGGTGATCGCCGTGAACGTCTGCCAGCCGCTGGCGCCGTCGATCCCGGCCGATTCGTAGAGGTCCTTGGGCACCCCGAGCAGCGCGGCGTACAGCGTCATCGCCACGAACGGCACGGCCTGCCAGGTGATCAGGATGCCGACCACGGTCAGCGTGCTCGCGCCGGTGGCGAACCAGGAGTGCCCGGCGAAGGACTCGAAGCCGAGCAGCACCAGCGTCTTGTTCAGGATCCCGTACTGCTGGTCGAAGATCCACTGGAACACCGTGGTCGCGGCCAGCTGCGGCATGGCCCATGCGAGCAGCAGGCTGACCTGCAGCACCACCCGCGGAACCACCGGCACGTGCTTCATCAGCAGCGCCAGCAGCAGTGCCGTCAGCACGGTGGCCGCCACGATGGACGAGGTGAACACCACGGTCCGGAGCGTGACGGTCCAGAACTCGGGGTTGCCGAGGATCTGCGCGTAGTTGTCGAAGCCGATCCAGGTGAACTCGCCGCGGGTGAGCTCGCCGAGGTCGAGCTTGCGGAAGCTGGTCACGACCACGTTCACCGCGGGCCAGCCGAGCAGTGCGATCAGCGCGAGCACCGCGGGAGCGAGCAGCAGGTACGGCATCGCTTCCCGGACTCGCGGGCGGCGCCGAGCGCCGGGCACCACGGGCGAACCCGCGGTGCCCGGCGCCGGGCGGGTGTGCGTAGCGGTCATGATCAGTTGTTCGCCGCCAGCAATCGGGTGATCTTGTCGTTCGCCTCCAAGGTGGCGTCGACGACCGTCTTCTGGCCGGTCAGCACGGCCGTCATCATGTCCTTGAGCGGGTTCTGCCCGGACTCGATGGCCGCCCACTGCGGCACCGGCGGCGGCACCTTGCCGTCCTTCGATGCGATGGCCATCGCGGCGCTGACCGGGTTCTTCGCCAGCGCGCTGGTGTCCTGCGAGGCACCCGGCACGACGCCGCTGTCGGCGAGCTTGGTCTGGTACTTCTGGCTGGTCAGCAGCTTCAGCCAGTCCTTGGCGGCGTTGGCGTCGGCGCTGCCGCCCGGGATCGCCAGGTTGGAGCCGCCGAGGAACACCGGCGCGGTCTTGCCCGGGAACTTCGACGGGATCGGGAAGGCGCCGGAGAGCTCGGTGATCTTCGGGTTGGTCTTCGCGGCGGTCTGCACCTCCCACGGCAGCGCGATCATCATCGCGACCTTGCCCTTGGCGTACACCTCGGCCTGCTGCGGCTCGGCCTCGTCGGTGTCGGCCGGGGCGGACGTGGCCGAGGTCTTGAACAGCTGCTGGTAGTACTCGACGCCCTCGCGGGTCTGCGGGGTGTCCAGCGCGCCCTTGTACTCCGCGCCCTGGCCGGTCGCGATGTCACCGCCGGAGTCCCAGATGAACGACAGCAGCGCGTACCAGGACTGGCCGGGCAGGTAGAGCGACTGGAAGTCGGGGTCCGCGCCGTGGGTCTGCTCCAGCTTGGTGATCGCGGCGAGCAGCTCCTCGCGGTTGGCCGGCAGCTGGGTGATGCCCGCCTGCTGGAACAGCTCCTTGTTGTAGACGACGACGCGGTTGGCGGCGTAGAACGGCACGCCGTACTGCTTGCCCTCCCACGCGCCGGACTCGGCGAGCGCCGGTACCCACTGCGACTTGCCCATGCCGCCGGCGTCCGCGGTGAGGTCCAGCAGCGTGCCCTCGGAGGAGAACTGCGCGGTCTGGCTGTTCCCGAGCTCGATCACGTCCGGCGGGTCGTTGCTGGTCAGAGCGGTGGTCAGGCGGTCCTGGATGCCGTTCCACTGCTGGATCTGGTAGTCCACCTTCATGCCCGGGTGGCTCTGCTCGAACTCCTTGTTGAGCTCTTCGATCAGGACGTCGGGTGCCGAGCCGTCCATCAGCCAGACGGTCAGCTTGTTGTCGCTCGCGCCGGCTCCGCCGCCGCAACCAGCGAGGGTCAACGACAACGCAGCGGCTGCTGCGAGCGCCTTCCAGGTCTTCAACGTTCGCCCCTTCCTCCGCGCCGGCGCGGAGCCGCGGGGGCTCGCCGTCGGGGCCGAGCACCCGCCTAACTTTGGTGTAGACCAATGCGAGCAAGATTGTGGCGTGGGGCACGCGATGTCAAGACTTTTCGGCGCTACTGTTCATGCACGCATAAGGCTGGCTTGATCTTCGGGCGCCGGCTCGCCGCGTCAGCGCGTCGCCGCCACCGGCGTTCAGGCGGCCGACTTTCGGGCATGCTGAGGTATCAGGACTCGGCAGGCCGGCGACTCGACGCCTCGGGGAGCGGAACAACGGCGGCAAGGTTGCGGTGGTAGGAGGAACGATGCTCGAAACGTCCGTGTCCGGTGGGGCGGACTCGCCCGGACGCGCACAACGCGAACCGAAGTACTGGGGGCTCAAGCAGCACCTGTTGGACATGCTCCGATCCCTGCCGCCCGGTGCGCCGATTCCTACCGAACGCTCGCTGGCCGCCGAGTTCGACGTCTCCCGCACCACGGTGCGCCAAGCGCTGGCCGAGCTCACCGTGGAGGGCCGGCTGCTGCGGGTGCAGGGCAAGGGCACCTTCGCGGCGAAGCCGAAGGTCGCCCAGCGGCTGCAGCTGAGCAGCTACACCGAGGACATGCGCGCCCAGGGCCGCCAGCCCACCTCCCGGCTGCTGGAGGTCGTCGAGGAACCGGCCGCGGAGGAGCTGGCCGAGCTGCTCGGGACCAAGCCGAGTTCGACCGTGCTGCGGCTGCGCCGGCTGCGGCTGGCCGACGGCGAGCCGATGGCCATCGAGACCACCCACCTGCCGCTGACCCGGTTCCGCGGGCTGACCACCCGGCTGGAGTCCGGCGGTTCGCTCTACCAGGTGCTCCGCGAGAGCTTCGAGGTAGAGCTGGGGCACGCGGAGGAGACCATCGAGACCGCGCTGGCCAGCCCGGAGGAGGCGGAACTGCTCGGCTCCGACGTGGGCCTGCCGATGCTGCTGCTGTCCCGGCACTCCTTCGACACCGAGGGGCGCCCGGTCGAGTGGGTGCGCTCCATCTACCGGGGCGACCGCTACAAGTTCGTCGCCCGCCTCAACCCACCCAACTGAGCCTGAGAAACCTGTTTCCAGACTCGCCTTGCGTGGCGGTGCGGGTGGCGGCCCCCCTGCGGGAGTTACGGCCGCCGTCTGGACTCCGGGATCCCCGACTTACGTATGACCAATACGCGGCATCGGGGACTGGCCTCGCCCAGTAGCCCCCGAAGGGCGGGCCCAGTCTGAGAACCCGCGGCGGTGCGAGTTGCGAGGGTGGGCTAAGCGGCTGACGCCGCTTCAAAGAGCAAAGACGTGCGATAGGGCACCCCGGATCGGGGTGCCCTTCGTCGTTGTCGGCCGCGTTACGCGAAGTGGGAGTCCTCACGGTTTGGCAACGATCTGGAGAAAACGCTCGTGTTCGCCCGTTGGACCGTTCAGGGAGAGAGTGCGTTCAAGAGCGTGGGAGCGATGGTCAGCGAGAAAGAGGTCAGGCGCAAAGAGGAGCCGGACGAGCAGGAGCCGGGCGAGGAGGCCAAGAAGTCCAAGAAGGCCGACGTGTCGCCGACCCAGGTCGCGGGGGCGGCGCTGGCCTCGGTGACGGCGGCCTTCCTGGGATCCCGGCTCGGCGTGGCGGGCACCCTGATCGGTGCCGCGCTGACGAGCGTGGTGATCACCGTGGGCGGGGCGCTCTACCAGCGGTCGTTCGACAGCGCGAAGGAGAAGGCGGTGCACGCCGCCGCGAAGGCCTCGGCGCTGAAGCTCCGGCGGACCACCGTCGCGCGCTACGTGTCCAAAAAGGACGAATCCGTCGAGGCGACGCGGCAGATCCGTCTGGCGCCCGGAATGCATTGGCCGGGCGGGGAAACGGTCGTGGACGAGGACCGCACGGCGAAGATCGACATCGACGCGGCGACCCGCATGCTGAACGTGGCCGAGGCGGGGCAGGCGACCGAGGTCGTCGCGGTCGCGAAGCCGCCCGCCGACCGGCGCAAGCGCCACGTCCGGTGGGCCATGGTGGCCGCGAGCTGCGCCGCGGTGTTCGTGCTGAGCATGCTGATCGTCACCGGATTCGAAGGAGTGACGGGGAAACCGCTCTCCGGCGGTGACGGCGGTACCACGCTCGGTCAGGTGCTGCACCGCGACGAGCAGCGCGCGCCCAGCGTCCCGACCGAGCCGACGAAGCCGAGGGAGACCCCGACCCAGCAGCCGCAGCCGACGACCGAGGCGACGCCGACGCAGCAGCCGACGGTGCCGCCGACCGCGGAAAACCCGACGCCCACCCGGGAGCAGCCGACGCAGGCGCCGACCATGGCCGAACGGCCCAGCCAGGCGCCGGAATCGGGTCACCTCGAGCTGCCCCTCGAGACAGGCGAGTCGCGTCAGTCTTCTTCTGGGGGATAGAAAAACCAGGTCAAACGCCTCCTGCGCTACCTCGATGGTGTTGCGCAGGGGGCGTTTTGGGCGAATGGGGCGAAAGGCGGATGTGGGACTGATGTTCTCCTCTGATACTGGATTGGCGACGGGGCGATGAGATCCAGCTCACGAAGAGGGAGACATCAGATGAAGCGCAGACTCGCGGCCCGGATGGCCGGGACCGTGATGTTGGCGGCGGGAACGGTGGCCGCGTTGACCATGCCTGCCACCGCGACCGCAACCGCGCCGCCCGCGGCAGAGACGGCGACTCTGCTCGACGCGATGCAGCGCGACTTCGGCCTGGACCGCGACCAGGCCCTCCAACGGCTCGACCAGGAAGCCGCCGCCGGCGAGGCCGATGAGCGCCTGCGCGGCACGCTGGGCAGCACCTTCGGCGGGTCCTACTTCGACCCGGCGCTCGGCAAGCTCGTCGTCGGCGTCACCGACGAGGCCCGCTTCGACGAGGTGCGCGCGGCCGGCGCCGAGCCGAAGCTCGTCGTTTACAGCATGGAGCAGCTCAACGGGGTCGTCGAAGGACTCAACGAGCGCAGCGAGACGGCCCCGCAGGGCGTCTCCGGCTGGTACGTCCACGGCCAGGGGAACTCCGTCGTCCTCACCACCCGGCCGGGCACCGCGCCCGACGCGGCGCAGTTCGTGCACGCCTCCGGGGTCCTCACGGATGCGGTGCGCGTCACCGAATCGCTGGAGGACCCCCGCACCTACGCCGATGTCATCGGCGGCAACGCCTACTACATCGGCAGCGGCTCCCGCTGCTCCGTCGGATTCTCGGTGCAGGGCGGATTCGTGACCGCCGGGCACTGCGGCAACGCCGGCGACTCCACCTCGCAGCCCGCCGGCCAGTTCGAGGGCTCGTCGTTCCCGGGCAACGACTACGGCTGGGTCCGGGTCGGCTCGGCCGACACCCCGCAGCCGCTGGTGAACCAGTACAACGGCAGCAACGTCACCGTCGCGGGCTCCAACGAGTCCGCCGAGGGCGCGTCCATCTGCCGCTCCGGCTCCACCACGGGCTGGCACTGCGGTTCGGTGCAGGCCAAGAACCAGACCGTGCAGTACCCGCAGGGCACGGTGACCGGTCTGACCCGCACCAACGTCTGCGCCGAGCCCGGCGACTCGGGCGGCTCCTGGCTGTCCGGTAGCCAGGCCCAGGGCGTGACCTCCGGCGGTTCGGGCAACTGCAGCTCCGGCGGCACGACCTACTTCCAGCCGGTGAACGAGATCCTGCAGGCCTACGGCTTGACTCTGCTCACCCAGTAAGCGCCACCAGACCGGCCCCCGGCACCCGGCCGGGGGCTGCGTCGCGTCCGGGGAGGCTCAGCCGTCGGCGTTACGGCAGGCGATCGCGGAGCTCGCGGGCCGCGGCGCGCGGGTCCTCGGCCTCCGTGATCGCGCGGACCACGACGACCCGCTCCGCGCCGGCCTTGAGGGCCTGGTCCAGGTTGTCCGGGCCGATGCCGCCGATCGCGAACCACGGCCGGCCGTGGCCGCGGTGCTCCGCGGCGTGCTCCACCAGCTCCAGCCCGGCCGCCGAGCGGCCCGGCTTGGTCGGCGTCGTCCACACCGGGCCGGTGCAGAAGTAGTCCACGCCGGGCTCGATCGCGGCGGCGTCCGCCTGCACCACGTCGTGCGTCGACCGACCGATCGCGACGTGCTCGCCGACGATGCGCCGGGCGATCTCCACCGGCAGGTCGTCCTGCCCGAGGTGCAGGATGTCGGCCTCGGCGGCCATCGCGACGTCGGCGCGGTCGTTGACCGAGAGCAGGGCGCCGTGCCGCAGGCAGGCCTCGGCCAGCACCTCCAGCGCCGCCAGCTCGTGGCGGGCCTCCAGCGGGGAGCCGTTCGGGTTCTTGTCCCGCAGCTGGATGATGTCGACCCCGCCGGCCAAGGCGGCGTCCGCGAACTCCGCGAGATCACCGCGCTCGGTGCGCGCGTCGGTGCACAGGTACAGCCGCGCCTCGTCGAGGCGAGCGCGGATGCCGAAGCCGTCCAATCCAGGCATGTCCCACAGGGTAGCTCCCCGCGGCGCGGTCGCCGGACCGCGTGAACGCGGGCACCGGCGCGCGTTCCCACCCGGCGCCCGAAATTTGTGAAAGTTGCTCGACCGCCCGTCTTTGAAGCGGCGCAGCCGCTTGGCTCACCTGCGCAACCGGCACCGCCGCGGGTTCTCAGACGGTGCCCGCCCTTCTGGGCTACTGGGCGAGGCCAGCTACCGACGCGACGTATTGGGCATACGTGTGTCGGGGATCCCGGAGTCCAGGCGGCGACGGTAATTCCCGCAGGGGGACCGCTACCTGCGCCGTTACGCAAAGTGAGTTCATGACGGGTAACGACGTGGCGATCCTCGCCAGGTACGGTGGTTGCTGGTGAGCACGGGAGCCCGGTTGCCGGGCTGAGAGGGGGCGTTGGCCCCGACCGTCGAACCTGATCCGGGTCATGCCGGCGCAGGGAGCGTGGAGTGTCTGAAGAACGGAACAAATCCGTCGTCGTCGTGGGCGGCGGCGTGATCGGCATGTCCGTGGCATGGCGCGCAGCCGCCGCCGGGCATCGCGTGCAACTCGTCGACGCCGAACCGGCGTCCGGGGCGTCGAACGTGGCCGGCGGGATGCTGGCGCCGCTGGCGGAGGCGTGGCCCGGCGAAGAGGAACTGCTGGAGCTGGGCGCGGCGTCGCTGCGGCTCTGGCCGGAGTTCGCCGACGAACTCGCCCGGGCCTCGGGCCTGCCTTCGGGGCTGCGCCGCGAGGGAACCCTGGTCGTCGGCGTCGACAGCGCGGACCGCGCGGAGCTCGACAACCTGGCCGACTACCTCGCGCGGCTCGGCCGCGCCGTCACCCGCCTGACCGGCCGGGAGGTGCGGCGACTCGAACCGTCGCTGGGCCCGGCGGTGCGCGGTGGGCTCGAAGTGCCGGGCGATCTCGCGGTCGACAACCGCCTCGCGCTGGCTGCGCTGCGCGCGGCCGCGACCGCGGCGGGCGTCGAGTTCGTCGCGGCGAACGCGACGCGCGTCCGGCCCGGCGCGGTGGAGCTCGAAGATTCCACTGTGGACTGCGATATCGCGGTGATCTCGGCGGGCGTGCACTCGGGCGAGCTGCATCCCACGCTGCGGGACCGGATTCGGCCGGTGAAGGGCGAGATCCTCCGCCTGCGCGCGCGAGCCACGGCGCTGCCGCCGCCGAGCCGCACGATCCGCGGCCCGGTGCGCGGCCGGCAGACCTACCTGGTGCCGCGCGACGACGGCGGCCTGGTGCTCGGCGCCACCCAGTACGAGGTGGGGTTCGACACCGAGGTCACCGTGGGCGGGGTGCGGGACCTGATCGCCGACGCCGAGCGGCTGATGCCGGGCATCGCCGAATACCGGCTGGTCGAGGCCGCGGCCGGGCTGCGCCCGAGCACCGACGACAACCTGCCGGTGCTGGGCTGGCTGGAACCCGGTGTCCTGGCGGCCACCGGGCACCACCGCGGCGGCTTCCTGCTCGCCCCGGTGACGGTCGAGGCGGCGCTCGCGCTGTTGCGCGGCGAGGAGCCAGCCGTCGAGATCAAGGCCGCCGATCCGAGCCGATGGGGAGGACAGCAGTGCACGTCGTGATCAACGGGGAGAACCGGCAGGTCGCCGCAGGCGCAACGCTCGCGGCGGTGCTGCAGGAGTTCGGGGTGCCCGAGCGGGGCGTGGCCGTGGCGCTGGACGGTGCCGTGGTGCCGCGCGCCCTGTGGCCGGACACCGCGCTGGGCCCCGATGCCGCGATCGAGGTCCTCACCGCAGTGCAAGGCGGCTGACGCCCCTCCGGGTGGGTCACCACCCGAACCCCTTTGCAGGGCAACAGAAGCGCGCCGAATCCCGCGCTACCCGGATTCGGTGGACCCGTTGTTAGGAGAGTCATGGACGACCCGTTGGTGATCGCCGGCCGCGAGTTCGGCTCGCGGCTGATCACCGGGACCGGAGGGGCGACGAACCTCGCGGTCCTGGAGCGCGCGCTGATCGCGTCCGGAACCGAGCTGACGACCGTGGCGATGCGCCGCGCCGACGCCGGTGGCGGCACCGGGGTGCTCGACCTGCTGCGCAAGCTCGGCATCGAAGCACTGCCGAACACGGCAGGCTGCCGGACCGCGGCGGAGGCCGTGCTGACCGCGCAGCTGGCGCGGGAGGCGCTGGAGACGAACTGGGTCAAGCTGGAGGTCGTCGCCGACGACGACACCCTGCTGCCCGACCCGGTGGAGCTGCTCGACGCCGCGGAACAGCTGGTCGACCAGGGCTTCGTGGTGCTGGCGTACACCAACGACGATCCGGTGCTGGCGCTGAAGCTGGAGGAGACCGGTTGCGCCGCGGTGATGCCGCTGGGCTCGCCGATCGGCACCGGCCTGGGCATCCGGAACCCGCACAACATCGAGATGATCGTCTCCCGCGCGTCGGTGCCGATCGTGCTGGACGCGGGCATCGGCACGGCCTCGGACGCGGCGCTGGCGATGGAGCTCGGCTGCTCGGCGGTGCTGCTGGCCACGGCGGTCACCCGGGCCCAGGACCCGGAGCGAATGGCGGCCGCGATGCGGGCGGCGGTCGAGGGAGGCCGCCTCGCGGCCCTGGCGGGCCGGATTCCCAAGCGCTTCTGGGCGCAGGCATCCAGCCCCGGCCGTCCCCTGGAGTGAGCCGGGGCCGGGCCGACGAGTCCTCAGTGGATGGTCGGAGGCGGGCGGTCCCGGCCCAACCGCCAGGCGGCCAGTGCCCAGCACACGCCCCACAGCAGGAAGAACGGCGACCACAGCAGCAGGTCCCAGAGCGCCAGGTCGCGCGCCAGCGCGGCGTGCTCGGGCGGCGGTTCGTCGATCCCGGTGAGCACCAACGCGTCACTGACGAAGCCGATGCCCAGCGGCCCGATCGAGCGGACGATCATCAAGATCCCGAGCGTCCAGGCGATCGTCAGCAGCAGCCGGCGCGGGAGTGGCGCACGCCAGGGCCGGGTGGTGGCCAGCGCGACGATGATGCCGACCACCGCGGCACCGGCCAGCACCCAGTGGCTCGCCACGAACAGCGGATCGCGGGCGAGCAGCCGTTCGCGCAGGTCCGGCCGCAGCGGGTCCTTGTCGGCCAGCGCATTGGCCCCGAGCGCCTGTGCCAGCTTCATCGACCCGTAGGCCGCGGCGCAGGCTGCCGCCCCGTATGCGCCCGCCCGCGTGCGGTCAGCCCACGACATGCTTCGTCGCCTCCGCGTAGGACCGGATCATCGCCACGAGCAGCCCGACCACGGCGATCCCGAGGACCCCGTGGTGCCACTGCCAGCCCACCCCGATGCCGATGAAGCCGTCCACGATCATGATCGCCGCGCCGGCGGCGACGGCCAGCAACATCCCGGCCAGCACCAGCAGCATCAACGATCTCGGCGCGCGGCGTCCCGGCTCGGTGATCGTGGCGATGGCCACGCACGCGGCCAGCACCCCGGTCGCGGCGGCGAGCCACTGGGCCGTCGCGGCGTCCATGAAGTAGCCGTCGCGCACGGCATCCGGCACGGCCGGGCCGCCCGGGAACCCGAGCCTGCCCTGCCAGGCGAAGACGGCTTTTCCCGCGGCGTAGCCGAGGAAGAGCACTGCTAGTGCGCATGCGGGCCAGCGTCGTGGCCGATCGGAACCACCCATGCCTGCGACGGTAGGAATCGCGGGCCGCGGATCACTCCCGCCCGAGGCGGAAACGCCTCCCTCCCGGGAGGGAGACGATCAGCGGATGTGGAGGCGTTCGGGGCGGACGAAGCTGATCGTGTAGCTCTTCCACGGGTTGTCGTAACCGAAGGTCCGGTCGATCGCCTGGCGGGCGTGCAGGGCGTTCTCCACCAGCGAGCTCGCCAGCAGCTCCGTCGCCGGGGCGCTGCTCTCGGGCACGTCCGGGATCTTCGCCGTCGGCTTGCCGCCCAGCAGGTCGTCCACCGCGCGCAGCGCCGGCACCGCGATCGCCTGCTCGGACTCCGGCCGGAACGCGAGCGTCGCGACGTCCTGGCGCAATGCGTCGAGCGCGATCGCCGCCGCGCGCGTCGCCCGGTCGTCGTCGGTCTCCTCGCCGGTCCCGTCGAGCAGCGCGGGCATGCCCAGCAGGTCCTGGGTGCGCCGCAGCGCGAGCACGTTCGCGGCCTGCAGCGCTGCGGGCAGATCGACGCCCTGCCCGGCCGCCCGCACGCTGCGCAGCAGCTCGGACACCGCCCACACCGTCGACCGCACCGCGCCGCGCACGTCCGGCAGGATGCTGCTGGGCAGCACCAGGTAGCTGACGTAGCCGACGATCAGCGCGATGGCCGCGCCGACCGCCGTGTTCGCCGCGAAGCTGATCCCCACGTTCACTAGCGGCCGTTCCAGCCGCATCGCCTGGTCGACGACGGTCACGACGATCAGGCAACCGAGCAGCGCCTGATAGTCGGTGCGCAGCCGCGGCATGCTCAGCAGCATCCCGCCGATCACCAGCGGCACCAGCAAGAACGCCCCCGGCAGCAGGCCGATCAGCACGGCCAGCGCGGTCACGCCCAGCACCGCGCCGCCGGTGCGCTCCAGCGCGCCGGTCATGCTGTCGCGAGCCGCAGGCTGCAGCACCACGTAGAGCGCGAGCAGCAGGCTCGACGCCGAAGGATCGCGCAGCAGCAGGACGATCACCATGCCGAAGGCGACCGCGAGGGTGCAGCGCAGCGCGTGCCGGAACAGCGACGAGCGGAACGAGAGGTGCGCGCGGATCGCGCCCTTCACGCGTTCCCGGCGCGCGCCGGGAGCCGACGGCGGCAACGGCGTCTCGACGCGCCGCACCACGGCACCGCGGATCCGGTCCAGCCCCTGGTTGAGGCCCTGCACCGCGTCCGGCAGGTCCTGCCGTCCGCCGCGCGCCACGACCGCCAGCGCCGGGTCGCGGCGGGCCGCCGCGGGCAGTCCGGTGCAGGCGCGGGAGCGCACCGCCCGGGCGAGCTCGGCGGCGACCTGGTCGGCCTCCGCGACGATCTGCTCCAGGCGTGCGGCCTCGGCCCGGTCGCTCTGCTGGGCCTGCGCGAGCAGCGTCTCCCGAGCCGCGCGGAAGCGGGCGGCCCCGGCGAGCACCTGACCGAGCCAGGTGCTGGACCCGTCGGCGCGCCACGCGGCGGCGGCGGATTCGACCACGCCCGGCCCGGGTTCGAGCAGCGTCCGGGCGACCGCCACGCGGGTGGCCCTGGTCGGATCGCTGAGACCGATGATCACCCGCAGCACCAGCGCGAACGCCGCGCCCGCGGCGCTCGCCGCCAGCAGCACCAGCACCGGCTGGTCGGAACCGATGCCGGTGGTGGTGGACACCAGCGTCGCCGCGGCGAAGGTCTGCCCGCCGATGCGGTAGTGCTCGCCCAGCGCGGGCAGCATGCCGGCGCCGAAGACCACCACCGCCACCGCGAGCCCGGCCAGCACCGGGATGTTGCTCAGCAGCGGGCCGACGGTCATCACGAGCACCAGCGCCGGGGTGAACCACACGAACCGCTGCAGGTCCGAGCGCAGCGACTGGCCGCCGGTGGCGATCAGCGCGAGCACCGCGGTCAGGCCGGCGATCAGCGCCGGGGTCTGCAGGCCGAAGATCCAGCCGATGGCGGTGCCGGCCACCACGGCGATGAGCACCAGCACCGCGTACTGGCGCTGCCGGGGATCCGGCGCCCCGGCCTCGGTGGCCAGCAGTCCCCGTACTCGTGTCCACACCGTTTTAGCCACGCTGTTGCAAACCCCTGTCGTCATCGTGCGCGCAGCGCGCAGCAGACCGCGGGCCGCCGCTGGCCCACGATCTCGGGAATTACGCGCTTCTCAACCCCTGTGTCGATCGGGCACGCCATTCGGGTTACAGATCCGGGACGAAAATCACTCTATTAGGGGCCTGGTTGGGGGGATTCAGACGGACCGGGGGCTGATGCGCCAGAACGTCGACACCGGCCCGACCCCGGCGCCGAGCGGGTAGGCGTCCGAGACGCTGCGCGTGACGAACCGCTTGCCGCTGCGCACCGCGTCCGGCATCGAAGCGCCCTTCGCCAGGGCGGCCGTGATCGCCGAGGCGAACACGTCCCCGGCGCCGTGGGTGTGCACCGTCGCGTAGCGGGGGCCGGGCAGCGGGATCGCCTCGTCGCCATCGAAGAGCAGGTCGATGCACTCCGGGTCGTCTTCCAGGTGGCCGCTCTTGATCAGCACCCACTGCGGGCCGAAGTCGAAGACGGCCTTCGCGGCGTCCAGCAGGTCCGCGCGGGTCCGCGCGTCGATGCCGGTCAGCAGTCGCACCTCGTCGAGGTTCGGGGTGACGAGCGTCGCGCGCGGGAAGGCCTTGTGCCGCAGGGCGTCCAGCGCGTCCGGGCGCAGCAGCGGCTCGCCGCTGCGGGAGGCGGCGACCGGGTCCACGACGAACGGCGTGCGACCGCCGCGGCCGATGCCGTGCTCGTCGCAGACGTCCAGCACGGCCTCGATGGTGGCGGCCGAGGCGAGCACCCCGGTCTTGGCCGCGTCCACGCCGATGTCCGAGGCGACCGCGTCGACCTGCGCGGCGACGGTCTCCGGCGAGATCTCGACCAGCCCGGTGACGCCGACGGTGTTCTGCACCGTCACGGCGGTGACCGCGGTCATGCCGTGCACGCCGCAGGCGAAGAAGGTGCGCAGGTCCGCGTGCATCCCGGCGCTGCCGCCGGAGTCCGACCCGGCGATGGTCAGCGCGGTCGGGGGAGCGGTGTTGTTCGCGGGCCGGAGTTCGTGCCCGGCCGAGATCTCGTGCATCCACTTCATGTTACGACCCCGCTCCGCCCGATCTTCCAAGGCGCGGACCGGCCGGGAACGCGATTCCAGCGGAAATCGGACCTTCGATTCCATGGAGGGTTTTCATCCTGGTCGGGTACCGCAGCTGCGGCGTCTGACCTGCGCCTGCGTGCGTGCCGTCGCCAAGCGCCGTCAGGCGCTTTCGGGCCCACCTTCGCAACTGGCACCGCCGCGGGTTCTCAGCGTTCGCCTGGCGAGGACGGCCCTGACGCCGTGTATTGGGCATACATAAGTCAGGGCACCCACAGCCAGGCGGGCGCTGAGGTTCCGCTACCGGCACCGCTACGCAGAACGAGGTTGGAAAAACCTCAATGGGAGATTGCGGTCCTCCGGCGTGCCGGGACACGACATGCCGGAGGACTTGGACGACGTGCCGCGGGTCAGTCGGCCAGCGGGAGGTAGACCTTGCCGCCGGCCCCGGCGAACTCGTCGGACTTCTCCCGCATCCCGGCCTCGATCGCCTCGACGCTGGTCAGGCCGCGCTCCGCGGCGAACTTCCGGACGTCCTGGGTGATCTTCATCGAGCAGAACTTCGGCCCGCACATGGAGCAGAAGTGCGCCGTCTTGGCCGGTTCGGCGGGCAGCGTCTCGTCGTGGAAGGCGCGCGCGGTGTCCGGGTCCAGCGACAGGTTGAACTGGTCGGTCCAGCGGAACTCGAACCGCGCCTTGGACAGCGCGTCGTCCCGCTCCTGCGCCCGCGGGTGCCCCTTGGCCAGGTCGGCGGCGTGCGCGGCGATCTTGTAGGTGATCACGCCGGTCTTGACGTCGTCCCGGTTCGGCAGCCCCAGGTGCTCCTTGGGCGTGACGTAGCAGAGCATCGCCGTGCCGGCCTGGGCGATCATCGCCGCGCCGATCCCGGACGTGATGTGGTCGTAGGCGGGGGCGATGTCGGTGGTCAGCGGCCCGAGCGTGTAGAACGGCGCCTCGCCGCAGAGCTCTTCCTCCAGCCGCACGTTCTCGGCGATCTTGTGCATCGGGACGTGGCCCGGGCCCTCGATCATCACCTGCACGTCGTGCTCGCGGGCGATGTGCGTGAGTTCGCCGAGGGTCTCCAGCTCGGCGAACTGCGCGCGGTCGTTGGCGTCCGCGATGGAGCCCGGCCGCAGGCCGTCGCCGAGGGAGAACGTGACGTCGTAGTCGCGCAGGATCTCGCAGAGCTCGCTGAAGTGCGTGTAGAGGAAGCTCTCGCGGTGGTGCGCCAGGCACCACGCGGCCATGATCGAGCCGCCGCGGGACACGATGCCGGTGACCCGGTTCGCGGTCAGCGGCACGTAGCGCAGCAGCACGCCGGCGTGCACGGTCATGTAGTCCACGCCCTGCTCGCACTGCTCGATGACGGTGTCGCGGTAGATCTCCCAGGTCAGCGCGGCCGGATCGCCGTTGACCTTCTCCAGCGCCTGGTAGATCGGCACGGTGCCGATCGGCACCGGCGAGTTGCGCAGGATCCGCTCGCGGGTCTCGTGGATCCGCTTGCCGGTGGACAGGTCCATGACGGTGTCGCCGCCCCAGCGCGTCGCCCACACCATCTTCTCCACCTCCTCCTCGACCGAGGAGGTCACCGCGGAATTGCCGATGTTGGCGTTGACCTTCACCAGGAACTTCTTGCCGATGATCATCGGCTCGCTCTCCGGGTGGCAGCGGTTGGCCGGGATCACCGCCCGGCCCGCGGCCACCTCGTCGCGGACCAGCTCGGGCGACACGTCCTCGCGGACGGCGATGTACTCCATCTCCCGCGTGATCACGCCGGCCCTGGCCCAGCCGAGCTGGGTCCGGTGCTCCCGGCCGTCGGCCCACCCCGCCCGCATCCGATGAAGTCCACTGTGGACGTCGACGGTGGCGTTCTCGTCGGTGTACGGCCCGGAGGTGTCGTACACGTCGAGGTGCTCGCCGTTGGTCAACTCGATGCGGCGGAATGGCACTTGCAGGCCGGATTCGGTGTCCCGGAACACCTTTCGCGAGCCGCTGATCGGCCCGGTGGTGATCTGGGTTCCGCTCTCGGACGCGTTCGGACGCACGTCGGCCACTGCCATCCACTCCCTACGCCGGCATTACCCGGTCAGGTTCATGCGGTCGGCGGCCCCGGAGTTCTCCAGCCGCCCTCTCAGCCCGCTGTTGGTGCGAGCTCCCGCGGTGTTGATTTGTCGCTGCCCGAGGCTAGCCGGGAGACCGCGGGCTGCCAACCCCGGTTCACCCCGATGACGGCAGCGCGGTTTGCCATTAGGCTCATGACCAGGGCGATCGCAACGGTGTCAGAGGTGGTGGGTGCGGTGCGTGATGGCATCGATACAGGAGGTGATCGCGCTATGACTGCTGCCCCGGCGCTCGAGCCCTCGACGTGGCACGAGTTGGTGGAAGCCTGGCGGAACGTGCAGCTGCCAGGCAAGGGCTGGCGCGCGGAGATCATCGAGGGAGTGATCGTGATGACGCCGCCGCCCGGAAAGCCGCACAACAAGGTCAATTCCCGTGTGATCAAGGCGTTGGCCAGGGTGATCCTGGATGAGTGGGAGTTGGCTACGGCGCTGGGGGTCGTGATCCCGGCAACTGGTGATACCTATGAGCCTGACCTCGCGGTAGTCCCGCGTGAAGTTTTGGATGCAGATCCGCCAGGTGATCCAGTTGTGGCGGATCAACTGCTGCTCGCTGTCGAGATCACATCATGGAGTAATGCCAAGACAGATCGGGAAACGAAGCTCAGAGGGTACGCGCTTGGCGGTGTGCCGCTCTATCTCCTGATCGACCGATTCCGGGCAGGCGGTCCGTCGGTGTTGCTTTATTCCAATCCTGAGTCCGGCAGTTATCGAGAGTTGTCCTGCGTGCCTTTCGACAAGCCCGTCGAGTTGCCCGATCCGTTCAACTTGACCCTGGAAACCAGGGACTTCTGAGGTTCAGTCCTCGTCTTCGGCGAAGGGGTCGCCGGATTCCGCCGGGTCCCACGTCAGGCCGGGGATTCCCCAGCCGTTGCGGCGCACCATCTTCTTCGCCGCCCTGGCGTGGCGGCCCATCAGGCGGTCCAGGTAGAGATGACCGTCCAGGTGGTCGGTTTCGTGCTGCAGGCAGCGGGCGAAGAAACCGGTCCCCTCGACCTCGATCGGCTTTCCGTCCACATCGGACCCGGTGACCTTCGCCCAGCTCGCCCGGCCGGTCGGGTAGGACTCGCCCGGCACCGACAGGCAGCCCTCCCAGTCGTCGTCCGGGTCCGGCATGCCCTGCGGGATCCCGGAGGTGGTCAGCTCGGGGTTGACCACCACGCCGCGGTGCTGGACCCCCTCGTCGTCGGGGCAGTCGTAGACGAACACCCGCAGGTCGACGCCGATCTGGTTGGCCGCCAGCCCGACGCCGTTGGCAGCTGCCATCGTCTCGAACATGTCCTCGACGAGGGTGCGCAGCTCGTCGTCGAAGTGCTCCACCGGGCGGGTGGGGTGGTGCAGCACCGGGTCGCCGACGACGCAGATCGGGTGAACAGCCATGAGCGGGACTTTAGCGGTTTCGGCGGTCGGGCCGACGGGGTGTTCCGGGCCCGGTACTCGCCGGTGTGATCCGCTCCCGCCGGGATTCCGGGCATGGTGTAATTGAGGGGGAATCACAGCTGTGTGATTCCAGCGAACGCGGGAAGTCCCGAATCGCGAGGCGAGGAGCCAGATGGACGCCGCCCAAATGCTGACCGCGCAGGAGATCGCTCGTCAGTGCGAGCAGCTGGCGCGCCTGCAACAGCGGAAGCCGAAATCCGATCCGACACCCGGTCGGCGGTTGCGCCTCGCCGAGCCGATCACCCAGCCGATCGAGCGGATCGTCGAGCCGCCGCCGGTGCCGTCGCAGCCCTTACCACCGGACGGCGAGCTCACCGTCCGGGACCGGGGCATTCTGGCCTTCGAGTCGCAGTGGTGGAAGCGGGAAGGCGTGAAGAAGGAGCTCGCGGTCCGCGAGCTGTTCGACATGTCGCCGTCGCGGTACTACCAACTGCTGAACGCGTTGCTGGACAGTCCGGTCGCCGAGCGGGCAGACCCTATGCTGATCAAGCGGCTGCGCAAGGCACGGGCGGGACGGCAGCGCGCACGGGCCGCCCAACGACTGGGAATCGAGTTGCACTGATGACTTCAGGGGAACCCACCGGACCGGCCAAGGCCAAGATCATCGGCTTCGGCCTGATCGGTGCCGGTGCGATCGCGGGCGTCATCGGCATCGCCACGCTGGTTTCCGGCGGTAACACGGCGAACACGGCCCAACCGCTGCCCCCGGAACCGGGCAACAACCCACCAATCACCTCGCTGGCGCAGAACCCTCCCGCCGAGTCCGCGGTGGTGCCGCCCGCCGCCACGACGCCGCTCGCGCCGCCCGTCGCGCCGCCACCGGCCACACAGGACACTCCGCCGCCGCAGGGCACTCAGAACCAGGACGTGCCGGTCGGTTCCGGCAACGTGACGGGCAAGATCCTGGTGCGCGTCTACAACAACAGCACCATCAGCGGGCTGGCGCACCGCGCCGCGGAGGACTTCCGGAGCACCGGCTACGAGGTTCCGGAGGTCGGCAACTACTCGGCGGGGCGCATCCCCACCACGACGATCTACTTCCGGCCGGGCACGGTCGAGGAGCAGCAGGCGAAGGACATGGCGGCCCACTTCGGGGCGCGCTCCGAGCCCCGCTTCGACGGCATCCAGGACGCGACGCCGGGCCTGATCGCCATCATCACCAACGACTACAAGGGCACGGTCGCCGCCAAGTGACCCGCCGGTGACGGCGCGATTTCGAGAGGGATCGCGCCGCCACCGGGCTTCGCGGAATCGCGCGGTCAGGCGCGGTTGGTGGCGTAGGCCTCCAGGGACGCGAGCTGGGCCGGGTCGAGGGAGGGCCGGACCGCCTTCCGGGCCGTCGCGAGGTGCGCGGCCGAAACCTCCGCCGCGGAAAGGGATTCGCGCATCGCGGTCAGGGCCGCCTCGCGGATCAGGGCCGCGCAGTCGGCGGCGGAGTAGCCGTCCAGCCCGGCCGCCAGGGCGGCGAGGTCCACATCGGACGCCAAGGGCGTGTTCTTCGCCGCCGCGCGCAGGATCGCCTCGCGGGCCTCCGCGTCCGGCGGCGGGACGTAGACGAGGCGCTCCAGGCGTCCAGGGCGGAGCAGGGCGGGATCGACCAGCTCAGGACGGTTCGTCGCGCCGAGGACGACCACGTCGCGCATCGGCTCCACGCCGTCGAGCTCCGTCAGCAGCGCCGCGACCACCCGGTCCGCCACGCCGGAGTCCGAGGACTGGCCGCGGCGCGGCGCCAGCGCATCCACCTCGTCGAGGAACACCAGCGTCGGGGCCGCGTTGGCGGCCCGCAGGAACAGCTCGCGGACCGCCCGCTCGGACTCGCCGACCCACTTGTCCATCAGCTCCGCGCCCTTGACCACGAGCACGTTCAGCCGCCCGCTGCCGGCCAGGGCGCGCACCAGGAACGTCTTGCCGCAGCCCGGCGGCCCGTACAGCAGCACGCCGCGCGGCGGCTCGACGCCGAGCCGGGTGAACGAATCCGGGTACTGCAGCGGCCAGAGCACCGTCTCGGTGAGGGCCTGCTTCACCTCGGTCATGTCGCCGACGTCGTCCAGCGTCAGCCCGCCGGTCTGCAGGTTGTCCGATGTGGACATCGAAATGGGGCGGACCGAGGCCAGCGCGTCGAGGAGGTCCTGCTGCCGGATGCGGGGATCGGCGGTGTCGTCCTGGTGCCGCAACGCCGCGCCGACCGCCGCTTCCCGGCACAGCGCCACCAGGTCGGCGACGACGAACCCCGGGGCGCGCTCGGCGACCTCGGCGAGCTGCACGTCCTCGGCCAACGGCGCGTTGCGCAGCAGCACCCGCAGCAGATCCGCGCGGGTGGCGTCGTCGGGCAGGCCGAGGGTGAGCTCCCGGTCCACCAGGCCCGGCTCCCGCAGCCTGGGGTCGATCGCCTGCGGCTGCGAGCTGGTGACGACCACGGCGAGCCGGTCGGTGCCGATCGCGCCACGGATCGCGTCGAGCGCCACGGTCGCCAGGGGCGGCGGCTCGGTGCCCGGCAGGAGGCTCTCGACGTCGGTCAGCAGCAGCACGCAGTTGCCGGTTGCGCTGGTGGCGCGGTTGATCGCGTCCTGGAGGCGTTGGGCCGCGGTGCGCGGTTCGAGCGCCGCGACGCTGGGCGCGGCGAGTTCGACGAGCTCCGCGCCGATCGCGCTCGTCACGGCGCGGGCTAGGGTGGCCTTGCCGACGCCGGCCGGGCCGCTGAGCAGCACGCCGAGGTGCGGTTCGGCGCCGAGGCGGCGCAGCAGCTCGGGCTGCTCGAAGGCCAGCCGCAGCCATTCGGTGAGGCGCTTCGCGGTGTCGCGGGAGCCGACCAGGTCGGCGACCGGGACCGCCTGCTCGGCCGGTTCGACCGGCGCCGGTTGCGGCGCGGCCGGCGGGGCGGGGGCGTCCGCCGGTGCGGCGCCGCCCCGCCATTCGACCACTGTGGACGGTTGCACGGCCACCGCGCCGGGCGGTTCGGTGGCGGCGATGGTGATCAGCTCGTTGGTCCAGGTCATGCCGATGGCGGTGGCGAGCTTCCGGCGCACCTCGCCGGCGTTCGCGGTGGTCGCCGGCGCGACGTCCTGGGGCAGCAGCGACACGGTGTCGCCGGTCCCGAAGACCTTGCCGGTCAACGCCATCCGCACGGTCTCGGGAGCAACGGTGGCGCGGGCGAGCTGGGAACCCGCGATGTTCACCCGCTTCGCGGCGGAGACCTGCACGGGCGCGACGCCCACCTCGGCGCCTTCGGTGAGGCCGAGGTTCATCAACGCCACGTCGTCGAGCAGCAGCACCCCGGTCGGGCTGCCGGGCGCGGCCGCGGCGGCCAGCGCCACGGTGACCCGGGCACCGGTCAGCTGCACGGCGTTCCACGGCCGCAATCCCAGGGCGTCGAGCACCTCGGGATGCAGGCGAACGACGCCGCGCCGGGTGTCCTTGGCGGACGGGGAGAGTCGAGCGGTCAGCGTTATCGACGGCACGCCGCGAGCTTAACCGCGCGGAACCGGCACCGACGCCGCCAACGCCCGACGCAGGGCCCGGCGGAACGTGGGTCCGCAGTTTCAATTGAAACTGCGGACCCACGGGTGTGTCGTGCCCCGGACACGCCGAAGGATGTGGACAACCCGGGGGTGCCTGTGGACAACTTCCGCAATTCAATGGAAATCGGACCTTCGATTTCCATTGAATTGCGGAACCCCGCTGGGAGGAGCCCCGCGCGCCGGGCCCCGCCGAGCCGGGCCGGGCTGCGCCGGGCGGCGCCTTCGGGGGTGGGTCGTTAGCGGCGGGGGCCGTCGTTGCGGCTGCGCCGTAACTCCAGGCGCCGCCAGCTGCGGCGGGGTCCGTCCGGGTGGCTGTGGCGTCGCGGTAGGCGGACGCGCCTGGCGGCGCCCGCCACGCTGCGGCGCAGCGGTGGGCGCAGGCCGAGCCGGCGTTGGGTGCGCCGGCGGATCGCACGCCGCTCTCGCGGCGGTGCGCTCCACGCCTCCGGGTGCTTGGCCAGCCAGTTGTGGCGGTAGACCGCGTACGGGATGTGCAGGAGGTAGATCACCATGGCGATCGCCAGCGAGATCAGCGGGAACATGATTATTCCCGCCGCCAGCAGCGCTACCAGCACCAGCAGCGGTGCCGCCGCCCTCGGCGGCACCTTCACGGTCTTCAGCGACAGCGTCGGCACCCGGCTGACCATCAGCGCCGCGATCAGCACCATCCAGACCATCACCACGTTCTGGTTCGCCCACCAGCCCAGGTAGCCGAAGTGCGCGGTCAGGACGATCGGCAGCAGCCCGAGCAGCCCGGCCGCCGGGGCCGGCACGCCGACGAAGAACTCCTTGGCGTACGGCGGCTGGTCGGCGTCGTCGAGCAGCGTGTTGAACCGCGCCAGCCGGAGCACCATGCACACCGCGAAGATCAGCGAGACCACCCAGCCGACGCGGTTGTCCTGCAGCTGCCAGGCGTACAGCGTCAGCGCCGGGGCGACGCCGAAGGACATCGCGTCGGACAGCGAGTCCAGTTCGGCGCCCATCTTGGAGGTGGCGTCGAGCAGCCGCGCGATCCGCCCGTCCAGGCCGTCGAGCACCGCCGCGACCGCGACGGCCGCGATCGCGCCGGTGAGCTGGCCGTTGAGCGCGAACTGGACCGCCGACAGCCCGGCGCACATCGCCAGCACGGTGATCGCGTTGGGCAGCAGCCGGATGCCGGGGGCGCTGTGCATGCTCATGAGGAATGCGTCCCCCGAGGCAGCTCGGCGAGGGCGGTCTCCCCGCCGATGGTGCGCTGGCCGGGCTCGACCAGGATCCGGCTGCCGGTGGGCACGTAGAGGTCCACCCGGGAGCCGAACCGGATCAGCCCGTAGGTGTTGCCGGCCTGCAGCACGTCGCCCTCGGAGACGGAGCAGACGATGCGGCGGGCCACGAGGCCGGCGATCTGCACCACGGCGACCTGGGTGCCGTCGTCGGCGCGGATGACCATCGAGTTGCGCTCGTTGTCCTCGCTGGCCTTGTCCAGGTCGGCGGAGAGGAACTTGCCCGGGCGGTAGGCGATGGTCTCGACCTTGCCGCTCAGCGGGATCCGCTGGACGTGCACGTCGAAGATCGTCAGGAAGGCGCTGATGCGGGTCATCGGCTCGTCGCCGAGGCCCAGCTCGGCCGGCGGCACCGCGGGCTCGATGTGCGAGATCGTGCCGTCGGCGGGCGCGACGGCGAGTCCCTCGCGGCTGGGCGTGGTGCGGACTGGCTCGCGGAAGAACCACGCGCACCAGGCGGTGACGATGCCGCCGAGCACACCCGCCGCGCGCCAGCGGCGGCGCAGCAGGAGGGTCGCGATGGCGGCGCCGAGCACGAACGGGCGGCCTGCCGGGTGCATCGGCGGGATGGTGTCGCGGGCCAGCGCGGCGAGGTGCGCCAGCAGGTTCTTCTTCGGTTCTTCGGCGGTGCTCATCGAGGTGCTACGCCCCTGCGTCGGCGGTCTATGGTGCGGCGGTTCGGCCGGTTCTCCGGCGCGAACGCCGAGCGCCGACCGGTGCCGTCGTCGGTACAGCATCGCGGACGCCTCACGTCAACCGACGCCAGGGGGCGTAGTTGATCAAGAACTACCCTGCTGACCTGCGTCTATCCGTTTCCGGGATGCTACCGCCAACGCGCCGCCCAGGTAACCCGGTCGGGTGATGTAAAGCGAGGAGGCCGTTCGACGTCTCCCCGTAGACGTCGGACGGCCTCCCCGGTGTGGTCCGTGCACCCCCCGACGGCGCACGGTCCTCGGTGTGTCCGCCCCCACTGGCAAGCGGTAGTGGGTTTGTGCGGACGTCTAGGAGATGTATTTGGGCGACGGTTCGTTACGCGGTTTCCAGTGTAATTGAGTTCACAAAATGTCCGTAGCCGCTTTTGGAGGACCTCACGGCGCCGTTACATGACGAAGAGTCATCAGAACCCTGGCCCTTCTCCCTCATTCGTGTCGTCGGTCTCGTCGAGGTTCATCCGCGCCCCCATCAGCTCGCCGAGACCCCGGTACGGGTCGCCGTGCTCCACGCCATCGGCCGTGCTGCGCAGCACCAGCTCGGACACGCCGTCCTCGCCGTCCTGCACGCCGATGTCGTCCAGCTCGGACACCGCGTACTCGTCCAGGTACAACTCCAGCGACAGCGACCAGCCCGCGCGGTCCTGGTCCAGCCGCGCGCGGGCCACGTCCCGGCTGTCCACCCACTGCGCGCCGGGCCGCTCCCGGAGCTCGCCGATCGGCGTGGCGGCCAGCTCGGCGAGCTGCTCCTGCTCCGCCTTGCGGAACCGGGCGAGCGTGCCGGCCAGCAGGCGCTTCGTGGTGCTGGCGGAGCTGGGCAGCAGCACCAGGCCGCGATCGGTGACCAGCAGGTCGTAGTTGCCGCCGGTGCACTGCACCGGACTGACGATCCCGGCCAGCGAGGGCTCGGGCTCCGCGGCGGGGCGGCGCGCGTGGGTCATCGGCACCCCGAGGTCGACCAGCGCCCGGTGCAGGCCCGGGATCAGCCTGGGATCAGCCACCGCCGGGCGGATCAGCCGGTCCGGGTCCAGCGGCTGCCCGTTGGCCAGCCGCACCGTCGACGGGCCGCCCCAGTCCAGCTCGTGGTGCGCCCGCCGGGCGCAGATCAGCGCGTCCACCACGGCGCTGCCGAGCAGCTCGGTCAGCGTGTCGACGGCGGCCTCGTCAATGCGTTCCGGACACAGGCCGGGGTTGAGCACTGGGTTGATCAGGTCGTGGCCCTGGCCGCGGTGGATGGCGGGCAGGATGCCCGCGATCGCCGGTTCCACCGGCAGTCCGCTCTGCGCCACGGCGGAACTCAGCAGCGCGGCCCGCTCGGCGACGTGGGCGGCGCCGGCCAGCCGGGCCAGCTCCGGCCAGCCCAGCCGGCGCTTGAGGCCGTCGACCATCAGGCGGTCTTCGAGGTCCGGCACGCTCTTGCGCGGGTTGCGCAGCAAGGCGAACGCGGGCCGGTCGTCGATGTCGCGGCCGCTGACCTTGATCCGCTTCATCGCTTCGATGCGCCGGCGCGCGGGCAGGTGGGTGCGGCTGCCGTCCTCGCCCTCGGCGATCGCCTTCTTGACCCGCTCGGCGAGCTCCGGTTTGCGGGTCGGGTGCTCCATGAAGTTGCGGAAGCCCAGCAGCACGTCCGGCGTGTGGCCCACGGCCTTGGCCATGCTGAGGTACTCGTCGGAGTACTCCTGCCAGCCGAGCTCGATGGCGATCCGCTTCCGCAGCGCCGTGGCGGCCGCGCGGGTGCCCGCCTCCCGGACCGCGATGGCGTCGGCGGCGAGCTCCAGGTCGTGGCCGGTGGTGGCCGCGATCGCGGTGAACAGCCGGGCGTAGCCGGTGAACATCCATTTGACGGGGCCGCCGGTGAGCCCGTCGACGGTTCGCTCGACGCTCGCCGACGCCCGGTAGGCGGTGACCGTCAGCTTGCTGCGCCCGGTCAGCCTGCCGAGCTCGTGCGCCACCACGGCCCGCAGCTCGCTGACGTTCAGCGCGGCCAGCAGCGGCAGCCCGAGCTCCAGGTAGCGGGTCCGGATGCGCAGGCCCAGCAGCGCGGTGTCCTCGCGGATGTTCGCGGTCGGGTCGGAGGTGATGCGGATTTCGTCGGGCAGCGGTGCGGCCGCGTCGGCGGCGATCGACTCCACCATCCGCCACAGCTGCGGCTGCTCCGCTCGGTCCAGCCGCACGCCGCGCGGCCGCACCCGGCTGCGCAGCACGGCGCGCAGCCCGATCGCGAAGAGCGCGCCGACGGCGACCGCCGCGAGCGCGGCCTTCATGCCGCTGGACTGGTCGTATCGGAAGGTGAACGCCGAGATCGCGAGCAGCCCGAGGACCAGCGCGATCGGCGCGAGGAAGAAGCCGATGTGCAACGCCAGCGCCAGGGCGGCGCGCCAGGGGCCACGCACGGTGCAGAACTCCGGAGGGGTGGTCGGTGATGGTGGTGCAGTCTTGGGGACGCCGGTGCCATCCGTCAACCAGATGATCTTCCGGGTGCCCGGGGCGAGCTACTCCAGCAGCATTACGTCCACTGTGGACCCCGTGGCGAGTTCGGTCACGTCCTCGGGGATTTCCAGCAGGCAGTTCGCCCTGGCCAGGCCCGCCAGCAGGTGCGAGCCGGGCGCGCCCTGCAGCGTCACCCCGCCGGTGGCCGGGTCGAACCGGCCCCGGCGGTACTGGCGCTTGCCCGCGGGCGCGGACAGCGGCTCGGTCAGCCTCGCCTGCCGCACCGGGCGGCGGGTGGCCAGGTGCCCGGCCGCGGCGCGCAGCGCGGGCCGCACGAACACCTCGAACGACACCATCGCGCTGACCGGGTTGCCGGGCAGCGTCACCACGGCGACGCCGTCCCGGTACCGGCCGCAGCCCTGCGGCATCCCGGGCTGCATCGCGACCTTGGTGAACTCGACGCCGGTGCCGGTGAGCGCGTCCTTGACGACCTCGTAGGCCCCGGCGCTGACGCCGCCGGAGGTGATCAGCAGGTCGGTGTCGGCCAGGTGCGGGGCGAGCGCGGCGTGGAAGGCCTCGACGTCGTCCGGCACGAACCGCAGCAGCGTGGCCTCGCCGCCGGCCTCGCGCACCGCGGCGGCCAGCATCAGGCCGTTGGACTCGTAGATCTGCCCCGGCTGCAGGGTCGTGCCGGGCGCCACCAGCTCCGATCCGGTGGACAGCACCAGCACCCGGACCGGCCGGTGCACGGGCAGTTCCGCGGCCCCGACGGCGGCGGCGACGCCCAGCTGCGACGGCGCCAGCGTGGTGCCCGCCGCCAGCACGGTGGCGCCCGCCGTGACGTCCTCGCCCGCGCGGCGCACGTGCGCCCCCGGCTGCACGGCGGCGAACATCCGCACCTGCTCGGTACCGCCGTCGGTGCGTTCCACCGGGATCACCGCGTCCGCGCCCGGCGGCATCTGGGCGCCGGTCATGATCCGGTGCGCGGTGCCCGGCTGCAGCGGCGGCACGTCCACCCGGCCGGCCGGGATGTCCTCGTGGACCGGCAGCAGCACCGGCTGCTCCGGCGTCGTGCCGGCCAGGTCGACGGAGCGGACGGCGTAGCCGTCCATCGCGGAGTTGTCGAACGGCGGCAGCGAGATCGGCGCGGTCAGGTCCGCGGCGAGGGCCAGCCCGAGGCAGTCCGCCAGCGGCTTGACCACCACCGGCGTCGGGGCGAGCAGGGCGGCGATCTTCGACTGGTGATCTGCGACCGCGGTCAGAGCGGGTGTTCCGGTTCCGTGCGACACGCCCAGATCATCGGTCATGGACACCCCCGCTGTCCCTACCGGCGTGCGAATAGTCGCACCGATCAACGTGGCAGACTCGTCCCCGGGCTCGTCTAGGAGGTAGCCGTGCAGGTTCGCACCCGTCACACGCCGTCGTTCGGGGTGGCCCGGCTGATGCTCGCCCCGGGCGAGCCGGTGCAGGTCGAGTCCGGTGCGATGCTCGCCACCAGCTACGGCGTGACCGTCGAGGCCCGCGCCCAGGGCGGCTTCCTGAAGTCGCTGGCCCGCGCCGCGCTTGGCGGCGAGTCCTTCTTCGTGTCCACCTATACGGCCCCGCAGCAGGGCGGCTGGGTGGACGTGGCGCCGAACCTGCCGGGCGACCTGAACGTCCTGGAGCTCGACGGCCGGATCGGTTGGTGCGTGACCAAGGGCTGCTGGCTCGCGTCCGCCAGCACCGTGCAGGTCGAGACGCAGTGGGGCGGCTTCCAGAACCTCTTCGGCGGCGAGGGCGGCTTCATGACCCACGTCGGCGGCCAGGGTCCGGTGGTGGTCTCCTGCTACGGCGCGCTCGACGTGGTGACGCTGCAGCCCGGCGAGTACGTCACGATCGACACCGGTCACGTCGTGGCTTACGCCGACACGGTGCAGAGCCGGCTGCGGCAGATGAACCAGGGCATCGCCCAATCGCTCAAGAGCGGTGAGGGCCTGGTGTTCGATTTCGCCGGTCCCGGCCAGGTGCTGACGCAAACCCGCAATCCGCGAGGACTCGTCACCTGGTTGCAGGCAAATGGGTTGGGCGCGCGCTCCTGAGTGCGAGTTGCGCAGCTTGTGCATAGCCGTCGCTTCAAAGGGCTAGTGCGAATTTCGCCGAGAGCGCAAATGGGCTCATGCATTCGGACGAATTCCCGAGTCAGCCCACTCCGATAACTGAACGTGGCCGACGACGACACCCGTTCGGCCCAGCGTTTAACGGAAAAGTTGCATTGCCGAACCCGCGACGAGGCCTGCTTTCTGGGGTAGCGTTGCCGTTGCTCCAGCGGCGCTTTGGGTGCCGTGCGTCACTTTTAGAGGAGGACGCCGTGGCGGTCGGCACGGTCAAATGGTTCAACTCGGAGAAGGGCTACGGATTCATCGCGACAGACGGTGGATCCGATGTTTTCGTCCATTACTCCGCGATCAACATGTCTGGTTTCCGAACCCTTTCCGAAGGGGATCGGGTCGAATTCGAAGTGAAAGCGGGACGCGACGGCCGCACCCAAGCAGACGGTGTCCGCAAGGTCTGAAGCACAGAAGTACTGTCCAAGACTCCTTTTGCGCAGGTGGTCATCCTGCGCAGGTGGGCCAAGCGGCTGCGCCGCTTCAAAGGCGGAAACTCGTTCGACGGCCCGGTTCCCGTTCGCGGGGCCGGGCCGCGGCGCGTGTGGAATCGATGTCATCACGGTGTTGTCGAACACCGGGACGTGCGTGATCGCGAAACGTTAGGCTGCTCCGCGTGTCGGCAGACCTCACCGGGCAGCGCCTCGGCCATTACAAGATCGACGGAGTGCTCGGCCGCGGCGGGATGAGCGTGATGTACCGCGCCACCGATACCCGGCTCGGTCGCAAGGTCGCGCTCAAGATCATGGGTGAGCACATCACCGGTGACGCGGAGTTCCGCGAGCGGTTCGTCGACGAGGCCCGCAACACCTCGGCCATCGACCACGCCAACATCGTGCCGCTGTACGACTTCGGCGAGGTCGACGGCATGCTCTACATCGCGATGCGGCTGGTCGACGGGTCCGACCTGGCCAGCCTGATCAAGGACGGGCCGATCTCGCCCAAGCGCGCGCTGGAGCTGCTCTCCCAGGTCTCCGAGGCGCTGGACATGCTGCACGAACGCGGCCTGGTGCACCTCGACCTGAAGCCGGCCAACGTGCTGGTGACCTCGCGCGAGTCCGCCAACGAGCACGTCTACCTCGCCGACTTCGGCCTCACCCGGCGCGGCGCGACCGGGCACCGCACCGCCAGCGGCGACTTCCTCGGCTCGCCGACCTACGCGGCGCCCGAGCACCTGCGCGGCGAACCGGTGGACGGCCGCACCGACCAGTACGCGCTGACCTGCATGCTGTTCGCCTGCCTGACCGGGCGGCCGCCGTTCCAGGGGCAGGTCCAGGACGTCATCCAGGGCCACCTGGGCGCGGAGCCGCCGCCGGCGACGTCGCTGGTGGTGCTGCCCGGCGGCATCGACGAGGTGCTGCGCCGCGGCATGGCGAAGAAGGCCGACCAGCGCTTCACCAACTGCAAGGAGCTGATCGCGGCGGCTCGCGCCGCGCTCGGTCCGGCCGCCGGCGGCGAAACCCCGCCGCCGCCCCGCCAGGTGGCCCCACCCGCGGCTCCGATGTCCGGGCCGATGTCCGGGCCGATGCCGGTCCAGTACGCGCCGCCCGCGCCGCCCGGCTATCCGCCCTACCAGCAGCAGCCGCCGCGCCCGCTGCCGCCGCCCGGCAACGACCCCGTGCGGCTGCGGCCGCCGATCCCGGCCGGTTCGGCGGCGTTCGCGACCAAGTCCGGCAGCTCGGCGAAGTGGATCGTGCCGGTGCTGGCGGGCATCGCGCTGGTGGTGATCGTGGTCATCTTCGTTGTGATGGCCAACTCGCTCGGTGGCTCCGGCGGCGGCAGCACCGACTCGACGGCGACGGAAACTTCCTCGTACAACAACAGCGACCTGCCCACGTCGGTGCCCACCCGCTGACGGGTCTCGCTTGCACTCGACTGGTGAGAGTGCTAAACACGGTATTGGCACTCAGCAAGGTTGAGTGCCAGGTCGGGGCGGTGAGGCCGTCTCCGGCGGTGCCACCAGACGGCGCCGCCGCACGGTCGTCCGTCGCGGGCACCGAACCTGGCCGAGCACGAGTCCTGCCGTGGGGTGCGCAAACCCGCCACCGCGGCGTCCAGACAGGTGGAGGACCACACCGCAATGGCCAAGATGATCGCGTTCGACGAGGACGCCCGCCGCGGTCTTGAGCGCGGCATGAACACCCTCGCTGACGCCGTCAAGGTGACGCTCGGGCCGAAGGGCCGCAACGTCGTGCTCGAGAAGAAGTGGGGCGCGCCGACGATCACCAACGATGGTGTCTCCATCGCCAAGGAGATCGAGCTCGAGGACCCGTGGGAGAAGATCGGGGCCGAGCTGGTCAAGGAGGTCGCCAAGAAGACCGACGACGTCGCGGGTGACGGCACCACGACCGCCACCGTGCTGGCCCAGGCGCTGGTGCGCGAGGGCCTGCGCAACGTCGCGGCCGGCGCCAACCCGATCGCCCTGAAGCGCGGCATCGAGAAGGCCACCGAGGCGATCGCCGAGCAGCTGCTCAAGAACGCCAAGGAGATCGAGACCAAGGACCAGATCGCCGCCACGGCCGCGATCTCGGCCGGCGACCGTCAGATCGGCGAGCTCATCGCCGAGGCGATGGACAAGGTCGGCAAGGAAGGCGTCATCACCGTCGAGGAGAGCAACACCTTCGGCCTGGAGCTGGAGCTCACCGAGGGTATGCGCTTCGACAAGGGCTACATCTCGCCCTACTTCGTCACCGACTCGGAGCGGATGGAGGCGGTCCTGGAGGACCCGTACATCCTGCTGCTGAGCTCCAAGGTTTCGAACGTCAAGGACATGCTCCCGCTGCTCGAGAAGGTCATGCAGGCCAACAAGCCGCTGCTGATCATCTCCGAGGACGTCGAGGGCGAGGCCCTGGCCACGCTGGTCGTCAACAAGATCCGCGGCACCTTCAAGTCGGTCGCCGTCAAGGCCCCCGGCTTCGGCGACCGCCGCAAGGCGATGCTGCAGGACATGGCGATCCTGACCGGCGGCCAGGTCATCAGCGAAGAGGTCGGCCTCAAGCTGGAGAACGCGGACCTGAACCTGCTGGGCCGCGCCCGCAAGATTGTCGTCACCAAGGACGAGACCACCATCGTCGAGGGTGCCGGCGACGACGAGCAGATCGCCGGGCGGGTCAACGAGATCCGTGCCGAGATCGAGCGCTCGGACTCCGACTACGACCGCGAGAAGCTGCAGGAGCGGCTGGCCAAGCTGGCCGGCGGCGTGGCCGTCATCAAGGCCGGTGCGGCGACCGAGGTCGAGCTCAAGGAGCGCAAGCACCGCATCGAGGACGCGGTCCGCAACGCCAAGGCCGCGGTCGAGGAGGGCATCGTCGCCGGTGGCGGCGTCGCTCTGCTGCAGGCCGCGCAGGCTGCCTTCGACGGTCTCAACCTGACCGGTGACGAGGCGACCGGCGCCAACAGCGTGAAGATCGCCGTCGAGGCGCCGCTGAAGCAGATCGCCATCAACGCCGGCCTCGAGGGCGGCGTTGTCGCGGAGAAGGTGAAGGGCCTCACCTCCGGCCACGGCCTCAACGCCGCGACCGGCGAGTACGAGGACCTGGTCCAGGCCGGCGTCCTCGACCCGGCCAAGGTCACCCGTTCGGCGCTGCAGAACGCCGCCTCCATCGCCGCGCTGTTCCTGACCACCGAAGCCGTGGTCGCGGACAAGCCGGAGAAGGAGAAGGCCGGCGCCCCGGACCCGACCGGTGGCATGGGCGGCATGGACTTCTGATCCACGCTGCTGTCGCTTTTTCGAAGGGCCGTCCCCGCTCGGGGACGGCCCTTCGGCCGTTCCCGGGGGCGTTTTCGCGCGAAAACGGCGTTCCGCGTGCCTGGCAACGCCGTTTTCGCGCGAAAACGGCGTCGCTGCCTTCCTGGCCGGCGGAACAGGCGGGCCTCGCCGGGCTTCCGCCGCCCGGTTACGGTGCGGGTGTGGGAGCGCTGCTGGAAGTGATCGTGCTGGACGCCGCCGAGACCGAGGCCGCCCAGGCCGGTGGTGCCGACCGGTTGGAGCTGGTGCGGGACCTGGCCGCCGACGGGCTCACGCCGGAGCCGTCGACCGTGCGCAGCGTGCTCGCGGCCACCGACCTGCCGGTGCGGGTCATGGTGCGCGACCAACCCGGCTTCGCCGCCGATGCCGATGCGCTGCGGCGGCGGGTGGGTGAGCTGCGGGAGGCCGGGGCGCGGGAGTTCGTGCTCGGGTTCCTCGACGCGTACGGGCAGGTGGACGTGGGCGCCACCCGCGAGGTGCTCGCCGAGCTCGACGGGTGCCCGTGGACCTTCCACCGCGCGGTCGACCACGCCGCCGACTACCGGCTCGCCTGGGACCAAGCGGTGTCGCTCGGCCCGGACACCGTGCTCACCGCAGGCGCCGCCGACGGCGTCGACGAGGGCCTTGCCCACCTGCGAGAACGCGCCGAGCGGCAGGACGTCGACGGCGTGGCGCTGCTCGTCGGCGGCGGCCTGCGCCAGGAGCACCTCGCCGACCTGCGGGCCGCCGGGGCCCGCGCCTTCCACATCGGCACCGGTGCTCGCGTCGGCGGATCGGTGCAGGTGGAGCGGGTTCGGAGCTGGCGCGAGCTGCTCATCTGAGCGTCACCGCCACCACGACCGGCCGGGCGGAACGAGCGCCGTTGATATTGTTCGTTGCTTGCAGTGCGAATGATCACGGCGCTCCCGGGTGCGGCGGCGGCTGGGAGCGGCGTGTGATGTCCTGTGGGCCGGTGGCAGTCCAGGTGAGGTAGGAGTCATGCTCGGTCGAAACGTCCGGCGGTCCGCCGTGGTCGCGACGCTCATGTGCGTCGTGCTGGCGGCCTGCACGAACACCACGCCGCAGGAGCCGACGCCGACCGCGCCACCGCCGCAGTCGCTGCCCGCGACCGGGCTGCCGCAGGTCACCCCGCAGCCGCAGGAGATGCAGCGGCTCGGCGACGACATCCCGGTGCGGGGCAAGGTCGAAGTGGTCGTCGATCCGCTGGTCGACCAGCCCACCCGCGACCTCGCGGTCCTGGTGCTGCGGCTCGCCGGGGCGAGCGACGTCGTGGTGCGCGAACCCGGCCCGCCGTCCGAGGGGGCCGCGCTGAGCGTCCGCATCGGCGAGCGCACCTCGCCGACGGTGGTGAAGGGCCTGCAGGAGCTGGGCTTCGCCGCGCCCGCGCCGCTGCCGCCCGAGGGCTACGTGCTGGCCGGTCGCGGCGGCGGCAACCCGGTCGTCTTCATCGGCGCCTCCGACGCCGCCGGCGCCTACTACGGCGTGCAGACGTTGCGGCAGATCGCCTCGCCGGGCCGCCTCGCCGGGGTCGGCATCGTGGACCACCCGTCGATGCCGCTGCGCGGCACCGTCGAAGGCTTCTACGGTCCACCTTGGACGCACGCCGAGCGCATGGACCAGCTGGCCTTCTACGGCGACGTCAAGCTGAACACCTACATCTACGCGCCCAAGGACGACCCGTACCACCGGGAGAAGTGGCGCGAGGCGTACCCGGCCGGCGACCTGGCCCAGGTGAAGCAGCTGATCCAGCAGGCCGCGGCGCACCACGTGAAGTTCACCTTCGCGCTCTCCCCGGGCACCTCGATCTGCTACAGCGACGACGCGGACTTCCGCGCGCTGCTGGCGAAGCTGCAGACGGTGTACGACGAGGGAGTGCGCGACTTCTCCGTGCCGCTGGACGACATCTCCTACACCCGCTGGAACTGCGCGGGCGACGAGGCGAAGTACGGCAAGCCGTCCGAGGGCGCGGCCGGGCAGGCGCAGGCGGAGCTGCTGAACCGCGTGCAGCGCGAGTTCGTCGACACCCATCCCGGCGTGGCGCCGCTGCAGTTCGTGCCGACCGAGTACTCCGACGTGGAGGATTCGGCCTACAAGACGGCGATCCGCACGGCGCTGGACCCGCGCGTGCTGGTGATGTGGACCGGCGACGGCGTGATTCCGCGCCAGATCACCGTTTCCGACGCGCAGCAGGCCGAGAAGGTCTGGGGTCGCAAGCTCTTCCTCTGGGACAACTACCCGGTCAACGACTTCGACGGTTCCGTCGGGCGGCTGCTGCTCGGACCGTACGAGAAGCGCGAGCGCGGGCTGAGCGGGCAGCTCGTGGGCGACGTGTCCAACCCGATGAACCTGGCGGCGGCGAGCAAGGTCGTGGAGATCGGTGCGGCCGATTTCGCTTGGAACGACGCGGCTTTCGACCCGCAGCGGGCCTGGCGGGCGGCGGCCGAGTACCTGGCGGGCAGGCGCGCGGCCGGTGAACCTGGGCTGGTCGCCGATCAGGCGACCGTCGACGCGCTGATGGTGTTCTTCGACCTGGAGCACATGGCGCCGCTGCCCAGCGGGCGGCCGTGGTTGCCGCCGGCGCCGGAGCTGGCGCGGCGGATCCAGGAGTTCCGCGACGGCTGGGACCGCGGCGACCGAGCGGGTTCGGCGGCCGCGCTGCGCGGCTACGCGCAGGCGATCGCGGATGCGCCGGAGCAGATCGGGCGGGGCGTGCCTGCTGACTTCGTCGCCGATGCGAAGCCGTGGCTGACGGCCACCGAGCTGTGGGGCAAGGCGTTGGTGGCCACTGTGGACGGTCTGCAGGCGCGGGCGAACGGCGACGAGGGGAGCACCTTCGGGCACTTCACCGCGGCGCGGCAGTTCGCCGACCAGGCCAAGCAGATCCGCACCTTGCCCGGCGAGGTCCGGCCCCAGGGCCAGGTGCTGGTCGCCGACGGCGTGCTCGACACGTTCATCGAACAGGCCCCCGGCATCCGCTGACGGTGCAGTTTCAATGAGGTTTTTCCAACCTCGTTCTGCGTGGCGGTGCGGGTGGCGGCCCCCTGCGGGAGTTACAGCGCCCGCCTGGCTGTGGGTGCCCTGACTTATGTATGCCCAATACACGGCGTCAGGGCCGTCCTCGCGTCCTCGCCAGGCGAACGCTGAGAACCCGCGGCGGTGCCAGTTGCGAGGGCGGGCCTGAAAGCGCCTGACGGCGCTTGGCGACGGCGCGCACTCAGGCGCAGGTCAGACGCCGCAGCTGCGGTACCCGACCAGGATGAAAAACCCTCAATTGAAACTGTGTTTCTCCGACTGCAGTTCCAATTGAAACTGGCCGTCACTCCTGCGGGACGAGCACCCAGCAGACGAGGTAGATGACGATGCCGGCGCCGAAGCCGAGCAGCGTGGCGGCGACCAGCAGGACGCGGAGGATCGTGGCGTCCACGTTGAGCCCCTTGGCGGTGCCTGCGCAGATCCCGGCGATCATGGCGTCCTCCCGGCTGCGGCGGAACTTCCGAACCGGAGACTCGGCGGTGGTCTGGGTGGTGGAGAAGTTCTCGGTCATGCCTCCAGCTTGCGCCCCGGAGGAGCCGGAGACCTCGGGGTACGACCCCGACCCGACCCGGATTCCCCGGCCGCCGACCCCTGGGGCGTCAGGCGGCGGAGGGGCGGTGGATGTCGAGCAGGTTGGAGCTCTCCCGCTCCCAGCGGTCGTACAGCGCGTCCCGGCCGTAGCGGGCCACCAGCTGGGCCTCCTCGCGGGTGATCGGGACCAGCGTGATCAGCTGGAGGACCGGCTCGCCCGCCTCGTCGAGCAGGACGTCGAACGAGTCGCCGAGGTAGGGGTGCGGTGCGGCGAGCGCGCCGCAGATCTCGGTGTCCGGCAACAGGATCCGGTCGTTCATGATGAGCGCGCCGTAGCCGACCCGGCTGTTGCTCTCGGTCAGCAGCTCGGCGATCACGCCCGTCAGGTGCCGCGCGTAGAGCTCCTGCTCCGACTGCAACGTGCAGATGAGCTCCTGGGGCAGCGGCGCGCCCGCCGTGCGGTCGCGTAGGCCGCTGGTCAGCACCGAGACGTGCGCGCCGTCCGGGTGGTCGCAGTAGACGAGGTGGTAGCCCCGATCGCGCCCGTCCGCCAGCCGGCTGTCGGCGCCGCGGACCCGGCCGATGTGCGTCTCAACGTGTGCGGGGAACCCGCTGAACCGGCTCATGCACCACCCTCCGAAACCTCCGCGATCCTACGGAAACGGGCAAGAGCATCGACCACGGCCGCCGCGCCCCGGGTGAACGATCGGCCGGGCACGCGAGTCGATCGCCGTCTTGGAGGTTGGCACAGCGGGTGGCGCGGTTCCGGCCCCGCTCGCCGGATGATCCGATGATCGCCTTCGGGCCGGTGGTTCGAATACGCTCGGCGGCATGGCGGTGGATGACGCGCTCGACATGAAGTCCCCGGCCGAGGTCGCGACGGCGCTGGACGACACCGGGTACCTGCCCGACGAGGGCATCGCGACGGCGGCGTTCCTGGCGATGCGGATGCGTCGCCCGTTGCTGTGCGAGGGCGAGCCCGGCACCGGCAAGACGGCGCTGGCGCAGGCGCTGGCCGCGGCGCTCGGGGTCGACCTGATCCGGTTGCAGTGCCACGAGGGCATCGACGCCGCGCAGGCCCTCTACGACTGGGACTTCCCGCGTCAGCTGCTGCACCTGCGCACGCTGGAGGCGGCCTCCGGCGGCGAGCTGGACGCCGACGCCGCCGAATCCTCGCTGTACACCCCGAGGTTCCTGCTGGCTAGGCCGCTGCTGCGCGCGTTGCAGGAGTCGCCTTGCGTGCTGCTGGTCGACGAGATCGACCGCGCCGACGACGAGTTCGAGGCGTTCCTGCTGGAGGTGCTGTCGGAATACGCGGTGACCATTCCGGAGTTCGGAGTGGTGCGGGCGCAGCAGCCGCCGATCGTGATCCTGACGTCCAACCGGACCCGCGAGGTGCACGACGCGCTGAAGCGCCGCTGCCTCTACCACTGGCTGGAGCACCCGGGCCTGGAGCGGGAAGTGGCGATCCTGCGGCGCCGCCTGCCGGGGCTGGACGCCCGGCTGGCGGAGCAGGTGGCCGCGGCGGTGCAGCGGATGCGGCAGATGGAGCTGCTGAAGCCGCCGGGCGTGGCGGAGGCGCTGGACTGGGCGCAGGCGCTGCAGGCGCTCGACCAGGACGAACTGGACACGGAGATCGCCGCGAGCACGCTGGGCGCGGTGCTGAAGTACCGCGAGGACGCCGAACGGGTCCGCGCCGCGGGCATCGTGGCGCCCTGAACTGCTGGAACCGAACGCCGAGGAGGGGGCGATGGAGCACACCGCGACCGGCTTGGTCGGCTTCGCCCGCGCCCTGCGGCACTCCGGGATGGCCTGCGGCCCCACCCGGGTCCAGGCCTTCCTCGCCGCCACCGAGCACGTCGGCCTCGACCGCTCCGCGGTCTACTGGGCCGGCCGGCTGACGCTGTGCTCCGAGCCGGACGATGTGCCCCGCTACGACGCTGCCTTCGGCAGCTGGTTCGGCGGCGCTGCGCTGCCCGCCGAGTCGCCGGGCCGTCCGCTGCCGCGTCCGGCGCGGATCGCTGCGCTCTCCGCGGCCGATGGCGGCGACCAGGACGGCGACGCGGACAAGCCGCTTGCCGCCGCCGCCAGCGACGCGGAGGTGCTCCGCCGTCGCGACCTCGCGGAGCTCGGCACGGCGGAGCGCGAGCACCTGCGGCGCATGCTCGCGGTGCTGCGCCCCGAGCCGCCGACGCGGCCCGCGCTGCGGCATCGCCGCAGCAAGCGCGGTGCGCTCAGCTCGCGCGCGACGCTCCGCGAGCTGCTGCGCTCCGGCGGCGAGCCGTTGCGGTTGCGCCGCCAGAAACGCTCTCGGCGGCCGCGCCGGGTGGTGCTGCTGATCGACGTCTCGGGTTCGATGAGCCCGTACGCCGATGCGCTGATGCGGTTCGCGCACGTCGTGGTGCGGCGTTCGCCCGCCAGCACCGAGGTTTTCACGCTGGGCACCCGCATGACCCGGGTGAGCCGGCAGCTCCGGCAGCGCGATCCGGAGGCCGCGTTGCTGGCGGCTTCCCGCGCCGTGCCGGATTTCTCCGGCGGCACCAGGCTCGGCGAGACGCTGCGGGTCTTCCTGGACCGGTGGGGGCAGCGGGGCATCGCGCGGGGTTCCGTCGTCGTGCTGTTCTCCGACGGCTGGGAGCGCGGCGACTCGGCGGAGCTGGGCGAGCAGATGCGTCGGCTGCGGCGGCTGGCGCGGGCGGTGGTCTGGGCCAACCCGCATGCCGGGCACGACGGGTACCAACCGGTGCAGTCCGGGATTGTCGCGGCCCTGCCGCACGTTGACCGGATGGTGGCGGGGCACAGCCTGCGCTCGCTGGAGGACGTGTGGTCGTGGGTGCGCCGGTTGTCCCAGCCGGGATCGGCGCCGGAGGAGCGAAGTGCGGGTTTCAGGCAGAACTGACCGGGCCCGGTGCGGTGAACGGCCCGTTCGTCCCGATGGGCGAGGTGAACAGGCCGTTCGCGTCGCCCCGGGGCTCGGTGGAAGGTGTGCGGCGCCGGGAGGCGCTGAGGAAGCGGAGGTGCGCTGTGCGTGACGTGCTGGACGAGTTGACCAAGCGGTGGGAGTCGGGCGAGGCCGTCGGGCTGGGCACCGTGGTCGCGACGTTCCGGTCGGCCCCGCGGCCGCCTGGGGCGTCGATGCTGGTGACCGCCGGTGGTGAGGCGGTCGGCAGCGTTTCCGGCGGCTGCGTCGAAGGCGCGGTCTACGAGGAGGCCACCGGCGTCCTGGAAGGCGCCGATCCGGTCCTGCGGCGCTACGGCGTCAGCGACGACGACGCGTTCGCGGTCGGCTTGACCTGCGGCGGGATCCTCGACGTCTTCGTGGAGCGGGTGGACCGCGAGACCTTCCCGGAGCTCGACACCGTCGCCGCCTCGGTCCGCGCCGAGGAGCCGGTCGCCGTCGCGACCATCCTGGAGCACCCCGAGGAGTCGAAGGTCGGCTCGCACCTGCTGGTGTGGCGCGAGCGCACCAGCGGCAGCCTCGGGTCGACGCGGATCGACGACGCGGTCGTCGACGACGCGCGCGGCATGCTCGCCAGCGGCCGGAGCGGCGTCATCGAGTACGGCCCGGAGGGGCAGCGGCGCGGCGAGGGGCTGCGGGTGTTCGTGAACTCCTTCGAGCCGCCGCCGCGGATGCTGGTCTTCGGCGCGATCGACTTCGCCGCCGCGATGGCCCGGATGGGCGCCTTCCTCGGCTACCGGGTCACGGTCTGCGACGCGCGGCCGGTGTTCGCCACGCACAGCCGGTTCCCGGGCGTGGACGATGTGGTTGTCGACTGGCCGCACCGCTACCTGGCGGCCGAGGCGGAGGCCGGGCGGATCGACGAGCGGACCGCGGTCATGGTGCTCACCCACGACCCGAAGTTCGACGTGCCGGTGCTGGAGGCGGCGCTGCGGCAGGACCTCGGCTACGTCGGCGCGATGGGCTCCCGGCGCACCCACGAGGACCGGCTCCGGCGGCTCCGCGAGCAGGGCCTGGGCGAGGCGGAGCTGGCGAAGCTGTCCTCGCCGATCGGCCTGGACCTGGGCGCGCGGACCCCGGAGGAGACGGCGGTGTCCATCGCGGCAGAGCTGATCGCGCTGCGCTGGGGCGGCCGCGGGGTGCGGCTCTCCGACGTCGAGGGGCCGATCCACCACCACTCGTGACCACAACCTGCTTCGGCTGTGGACAACTTCCGCGATTTCACCGGATATCGCGGACCGACCGGTGCCGTCCGGGGCGGGTCGTGGTTGGGGCAGGAGCGGCGGTCGGGTCGTCACGGAATGCGAGGCCGGAGACAACGCTTTCAGCGCTTGCTCGTGTTCGATCGGCGTAGCAGGCTCTCGGAGTGACCTCTGTCACCCAGGCGGAGCAGTCCCGTTCCCGACCGTCCGCGCACCGCGGGCCAGTTCCTCCGAGGAGGCCGCCCAAATGCCGCGCATCACCGTCAACGTCGACGGCACCCACTACACCGATGAGGTCGAGCCGCGCCTGCTGCTCGTCCAGTACCTCCGCGAACGTCTCGGCAAGGTAGGCACCGTCGTCGGTTGCGACACCAGCAACTGCGGCGCGTGCACCGTCCACATGGACGGCCACAGCGTGAAATCGTGCTCGGTGCTTGCGGTGCAGGCCGACGGGCACGACGTCACGACCGTCGAGGGCCTCGCCCAGGACGGCCGGCTGCACCCCGTGCAGGAGGCGTTCCACGACAACCACGCCCTCCAGTGCGGGTTCTGCACACCCGGGATGATCATGCAGGCGCTCGACCTGCTCGCCGAGGTGAACGACCCCGACGACCAGCAGATCCGGGAAGGCATGGAGGGCAACCTCTGCCGCTGCACCGGGTACCAGAACATCGTCCGCGCGGTCCGCGACGCTTCGCAGCGCATGCAGCCCGGCGCCGGTCCGGCTGTCGAGCACGCCCCCGAAAAAACACAGTCACAAGCTCCGGTACCGCGAACGCCCGCCGACGAGCAGGTCGAGACGAAGGTGACGGGAGGTCGGCAGTCATGACATCGGTCCTGGAGCCCGAGCTCGGGCGCGCCCGCAAGCGCAAGGAGGACGCGCGGCTGATCACCGGCCGCACCCGCTGGACCGACAACCTGACGCCGATGGGCACGCTGCACCTGGCGATCCTGCGCAGCCCCGTCGCGCACGCCCGGATCACATCCATCGACACCGACGAGGCGCGCCGGATGCCGGGGGTGCAGGCGGTGATCACCGGTCGGGACGTCGCAGGCGAGCAGGGCAGCCTGCCGTGCGCGTGGCCGATCACCGACGATATGAAGGCCCCGGCGGCGCCCCCGATCGCCGTGGACGAGGTGCGCTTCGCCGGTGAAGCCGTGGCGGTGGTGGCGGCGCGCAGCGCGGCCGAGGCGCGCGACGCGCTGGACGCCATCGACGTCGACTACGCCGAACTGCCGGTCGTGCTCGACATGGAATCGGCGCTGCAGGCGGATTCGCCGCTGGTGCACGACGAACTGGGCACCAACCGCAACGCGACCTGGACGTTCGACTCGGCCGCGGCCGGCACCGGCGGCGACGTCGAGCAGGCGCTGAGCGGCGCGGAGGTCCGCATCGACCGTACCTTCCGGCAGCAGCGGTTGATCCCGGCGTTCATGGAGCCGCGTTCGGTGGTCGTCGATCCCACCGGCGAGCAGATCACCATGTGGTCGGCCACCCAGGTGCCGCACATCCTGCGGCTGATGCTGGCGATGTCGCTCGGCGTGCCGGAGCAGAAGATCCGGGTCATCGCGCCGGACGTGGGCGGCGGATTCGGCGGCAAGCTCCAGGTGACGCCGGAGGAGTTCATCGCCTTCGTGCTCGCCCGCAAGCTGGGGCGGCCGGTGAAGTGGACCGAATCCCGTTCGGAGACGATGGTTTCCGCGCACCACGGCCGCGACCAGATCCAGAAGCTGTCGATGTCGGCGACCAGGGACGGCCAGATCACCGGGCTGAAGGTGGAGCTGCTCGCCGACATGGGCGCCTACCTGCGGCTGGTGACGCCGGGCGTCCCGATCCTCGGCGCGTTCATGTTCAACTCGATCTACAAGATCCCCGCCTACCACTTCACCTGCACCAACGTGTTCACCAACAAGACGCCGACCGACGCCTACCGCGGTGCCGGGCGGCCGGAGGCGACGTTCGCGATCGAGCGGATGGTGGACGAGCTCGCCAACGAGCTCGGCATGGAGCCGATGGAACTGCGGCGCAAGAACTGGATCGCGCACGAGGAGTTCCCGTACGACACGGTCGCCGGGCTGACCTACGACTCCGGCAACTACGAGGCCGCCACCGACAAGGCGATGGAGCTGTTCGGCTACCAGGCCTTGCGCGCGGAGCAGGAGGAGCGGCGGCGCTCCGGCGATCCCGTCCAGCTGGGCATCGGCATCTCGACGTTCACCGAGATGTGCGGGCTGGCGCCGTCGCGGGTGCTGGGCTCGCTGTCCTACGGCGCGGGCGGCTGGGAGCACGCGTCGATCCGGGTGCTGCCGACCGGGAAGGTGGAGGTCGTCACGGGCTCCTCGCCGCACGGGCAGGGGCACGAGACGGCGTGGAGCCAGATCGTGGCCGACCGGCTCGGCGTCGCGTTCGAGGACGTCGAGGTGCTGCACGGCGACACCCAGGTCGCGCCCAAGGGCATGGACACCTACGGGTCGCGGTCGTTGGCCGTCGGCGGGATGGCGGTCGTCAGCGCCGCGGACAAGGTCGTCGAGAAGGCCAAGAAGATCGCGGCGCACCTGCTGGAATGCGCCGAGGACGACGTCGAGTTCGCCTCCGGGCGGTTCGGCGTCCGCGGCACCGACCGGGGCACCGCGCTGGCCGAGGTCGCGCTCGCCGCCTTCGCCGCGCACGACCTGCCGGACGGCGTGGAACCGAACCTGGACGCCGAAGCGACGTTCGACCCGGAGAACTTCTCGTTCCCGCACGGCACCCACCTGTGCGCGACCGAAGTGGACACCGAGACCGGGCAGGTGAAGATCCGCAAGTACGTGTGCGTCGACGACATCGGCAGCGTGATCAACCCGCTGATCGTCGAGGGCCAGGTGCACGGCGGGCTCGCCCAGGGCATCGCGCAGGCGCTGTACGAGGAGGCCGTCTACGACGAGACCGGCACGCTGACCACCGGGACGCTGGCCGACTACCTGATCCCGTCGGCGGCCGACCTGCCGGAGTTCGTCACCGACCGCACCGAAACCCGTGCGACGTCCAACGCGCTGGGCGTCAAGGGCGTCGGCGAGGCGGGCACCATCGCCTCGACCCCGGCGGTGGTGAACGCGATCGTGGACGCCCTGCGGCCGATGGGCGTGAACGACGTGGAGATGCCGTGCTCGCCGCAGCGGGTGTGGCGGGCCGTGACCGGTGCCCGCGAAAGCGGCGCCACCGCGCCGGAAGCCGGCGGCGGGCTCGGTTCGATGGACGCACAGGGAGGAAACCGGTGATTCCCGCGCAGTTCGAATACGTCGCACCCTCCACTGTGGAGGAAGCGGTCGCCGCGCTCGCGGCGGCCGGGGAGGACGCCAAGGTGCTGGCGGGCGGGCAGAGCCTGCTGCCGGTGCTGCGGATGCGGCTGGCCGACCCGGGAACGGTCGTCGACCTCGGCCGCATCGCCGAGCTGCGCGGCGTGCGCGAGGACGGCGACGCGCTGGTCATCGGCGCGATGACCACGCACCACGACGTCCTGCGCGATCCGCTGGTGCAGCAGCACGCGAAGCTGCTCGCGCTGACCACCCGCACCGTCGCCGATCCGCAGGTCCGCCACCGCGGCACCCTCGGCGGCTCGCTGGCGCACGCCGACCCGGCAGGCGACCTGCCGGCGCCGGCGCTGGTGCTGGACGCCGAGATGGTGCTGGTCGGGCCGTCCGGACGGCGCGTGGTGCCGGCCGCGGAGTTCTTCGTCGACTACTTCACCACCGCGCTGGAACCCGACGAGCTGCTGGTCGAGGTGCGGACGCCGAAGTGGACGGGGTGGAGCGCGCACTACGAGAAGTTCAACCGCGTCGCCCAGGCCTGGTCGATCGTCGGCGTGGCCGCCGCGGTGCGGGTGTCCGGCGGGACGATCGCCGAGGCCCGCATCGGGCTGACCAACATGGGCCCGACGCCGATCCGGGCGCGCGGCGTCGAGGAGGCCCTGGTCGGCCAGCCGGCCACGGCGGAGGCGGTCCGGGCGGCGGCCCGGCACGCCACCGAGGGCACCAGCCCGGCGGCCGACGCCAGCGCCGACGTCGACTACCGCGAGCACCTCGCCGAGGTGCTCACCGGCCGCGCGGTGCTCGCCGCGGCGGGCGGCTAGGCGGTCGCGCGCGTTGCGGGGCGGCGGTTTCGCGCGAAACCGCCGCCCCGCTCGGCGTCCGGGCCCCGATGATCCGAATGGGGTATCGGACAACCGCTGCGGCTGGGAAGCTGGTGGTGGACTGTGAAACGCAGCTTCTTCAGGAAGGACGGCTCATTCGAGCCGAGCTCGGTCGAACCAGGAGGACCCTCCAGTGCAGATGCAGCACCAGTTCAGCGTTCCGGTGCCGGTCGACGTGGCGTGGAAGGCGCTGCTCGACCCGGAGCGGGTCGCCCCGTGCATGCCCGGCGCCACGCTCACCAAGGCAGAGGGCAACGAGTTCGCCGGCTCCGTCAAGGTCAAGCTCGGCCCGGTCACGCTGCTCTACAAGGGCACCGGAACCTTCAAGGAGGTCGACGAGGCCGCCCGCCGGGTGGTCATCGACGCCAGCGGCAAGGACTCGCGCGGCAGCGGCACCGCCGCGGCGACGGTCGCGGCGGTGCTCACGCCGGAAGGCGACACCACCGCGGTCACGGTGGACACCGATCTGAAGGTCACCGGCAAGCCGGCGCAGCTCGGCCGCGGCCTGATCTCCGAGGTCGGCGGCAAGATCCTGGGCCAGTTCGCGGCGAACCTCGCGAAGCGGCTCACCGAGGAGGAACCGGCAGCACCGGCCGAGGAGGCCGAGGCGAAGGCGGAAGCCCCCGCGGCTTCCGGCGCTGCGGCGACTGCGGCGGAGGACAAGGCCAGTTGGCGGGTCACGCCGGCGGGCAGCCACGACACGGCTTTCACCAGCACGGCGAAGGAAGAACCGGCGCGCAAGGCGGACGCGGTCGTGACCGGCGGCACGGCACCGGCGGACGAGGCCATCGACCTCCTCGGCACGGCGGGAGCACCGCTGCTCAAGCGCCTGGCCCCGGTCGCGGTGGCGGTCGTGGTGCTGGGCCTCGCGTTCCGCATCATCCGCCGTCGGCGCCGCCGCCGCTGATCCACCCGGCCGTCACCAGGGGCTCGCCCCAGGTGGCGGCCGCGTCCCTCCCCGGAGCGTCGGCCTGCCCGAGTTCCTCCGCTGGGGTTCAACGCCCACGGCCTTCAAGAGCTGCGAAAACGTCAAGGAGGCGAGTGGCGGGCGTCCGGTTCTGCCCAAAATCGGAACCACTCCACCGGGATCGTGAACACCCGAATCCCGATGGCGCTTCCGCCTAGATCCGGGGTTTCCGACTTTGCCTGCGGGGGCGCTTCAGAACGGTGCGCGGGCACGCGTGGGACATGGCGGCCCGAGGCGCTGATTTCGCACGAAATCGCCACTTCGCGTGGGGCCGGGAGGGCGATTTCGCGCGAAACCGCCGATTCTCGTGGGGTGGCGTGGCGGTTTCGCGCGAAACCGCCGCCAGGCGCCGGAGGCCTTCCGGCGAGTCGGGCGGAGCCATCCTGGAACGCCGCTGGAACCAGGTGCCCGCGCGGCCGAAGGCTAGGGCCGTGCGAGCAGGTCGTGGACCCGGCGGAGCCGGTCGAGCCAGTAGCGCTGCACGTCGGCGGTCGGCGTAGCCGCCGCGACGAGCGCGGGATCCGGCTCCGGCGGACGGCGGAGCACCGGCAGGTGGCCGTCCACGGGAAGCAGCGAGTCGGCGACGACGTCGCCGTCGAGCAGCGCCACCGTGCCCAGGCCGCAGGCGAAGGGGAGCTCGGGCAGCGAGCCCGCCAGGGCGAGCTGCGCGGCGAGGCCGACGCTGCTCTCCACTGCGGAGGACACGACGCAGGGCAGGCCGCAGGCCTCGGCGACGCGCAGCGCGCGGCGGACGCCGCCTAGCGGCGTGGCCTTGATGATCGCCACGTCGGCCGCTCCGGCGACCGCCACGCGGAGCGGGTCGTCGGCGCGGCGGATGCTCTCGTCGGCCGCGATCCGGACGTTCACGCGGCGGCGGACCGCGGCCAGCTCGTCGATCGTCGGGCACGGTTGTTCCGCGTACTCCAGGCCTTCCGCGGCCTTGTCCAGCTCGCGGATCCTGGTGACCGCCGTGTCGACGTCCCAGGCCGCGTTCGCGTCCACCCGGATCGCGCCGTCGGGCCCCAGCGCGTCGCGGACCGCCGCCACGCGCTCGACGTCGTCGCCGGGGGACTGGCCGGGCTCGGCGATCTTGACCTTCGCCGTGCGGCAGCCGGACGCCGCGACGATCGCCGCCGCCTTCTCCGCCGGCACCGCGGGCACCGTGCAGTTCACCGGGATGCGGTCGCGCACCGGCTCCGGCCATTCCTCGGTGCACGCCTCCAGCGCCGCTCGGAGCCACGGCACCGACTGGGCGTCGTCGTAGTCCTCGAACGGGCAGAACTCGCCCCAGCCGGCCGGGCCGCTCAGCAGGACTCCGCGCCGCACCGTGACGCCCCGGAACTTGTTGCGCATGGGCAGCGCGTACACCCGAACCGCGTCCAACTCCGCCAGGTCGATCGTCGCCGAGTCCATGGCCTGATCCTTTCAGCCCGTCGCCGTCACCGCGGAGCAAGGGAACGCGACCACCGCCCGCCGGTGGCGCCGCGATCACCCGGAAATCAGAGATCCGGCCGCAACGGGGACCTCCTCGATTCCCACGGAGATCGCGCTCGGTCAGACCACGCTGGGGCGGCCGAGGTCGAAGACGTCCACCTCGAACCGGGCCCACTGCTGGCGCAGCGAGGTGACGCCGTTGTCCAGGATGTAGTTCAGCTCGCCGAGGGTGACCGGCAGCAGCGTGAACACCTGCAGCTGCTCCACCCCGTCCGGATCGGTGAACCTGGTGAACTCCGGCGGGAACAGCGGGTGGCCGCTGGCCAGCACCCCGTGGAACTCGGTGCCCGGCAGCAGCGGTTGCTCGTTCGGCACTATCTGGTCCGGCACCAGGTGGGTGCGCTGCTGCACCAGCAGACCGGCGGTGAGGTCGACCAGGTGCCGGGCGGCTTCGGCCTGCTCCTTGTAGACCGTGCAGGCGAGTTCCTGGGCCGGTTCGGCGCCCAGCGGCTGGAACCGCAGGCCGGTGCTGATCACCGTGGTCAGGTGGTACTGCTGCAGGTGGAAGAACACCAGCCCGTAGCCGCGGTTGGTGCCGTGCACGTTCGGCGGTTCGGCACCGGTCGGCGTCCCGGCGTGGTGTTCGAGGCTTTCCGCGAGTCCGACGAACCGGTGCGCGCCGCCCATCGCCGCGCGTTCCTGCTCGGTGCCCATCCGATCTCCAGTACCTCGCTCGACACCCGCGTCGGACCGGCTCGCATGAGCGAGGAATGGCGAAGTTTCGCTCATGCCACCTCCAGCATCTCGTGGGACACCCGCACCTGCGTTACTCCTGGCGCCCGCGCACCCCGGACCCGGGACGACCTGCGATTCGGGTGCTGCGTGCGTTCATCGCAACGGTAGCGGCTGCGGGGTCGAGCTCGGACACTTTTGGATGACAGCCGACCGGGTGTGTCCCCCAATTGTCGTCACCCGACGTCCGGGATCGCCGGCCCGAGCAGGTCATCGGCGTCGACGATCTTGTACGCGTAGCCCTGCTCGGCGAGGAAGCGCTGCCGGTGCGCCGCGTAGTCGGTGTCCAGGGTGTCCCGCGACACCACCGAGTAGAAGTGCGCCTGCTTGCGGTCGGCCTTCGGCCGCAGCAGCCGGCCGAGCCGCTGCGCCTCCTCCTGCCGCGACCCGAACGTCCCGGACACCTGCACGGCGACCGACGCCTCCGGCAGGTCGATGGAGAAGTTCGCGACCTTCGACACCACGAGCCGGCTGATCTCGCCGCGCCGGAAGGCGTCGAAGAGCTCCTCGCGCTCCTTGTTCTTCGTCGAGCCCTCCACGATCGGCGCGTCCAGCGCCTCGCCCAGCTCGTGCAGCTGGTCCAGGTACGCGCCGATGACCAGGGCGGGCTCGCCCGGGTGCCGGTCCAGGATCGCCTTGACCACCGGGGCCTTGGTGCGCGCCGTCGAGCACATCTTGTAGCGCTCGTCGGCGTCGGCCGTGGCGTACTCCAGCCGCTCGTTGTCGGTCAGCGTCACCCGGACCTCGATGCACTCGGCGGGCGCGATCCAGCCCTGCGCCTCGATGTCCTTCCACGGCGCGTCGTAGCGCTTGGGCCCGATCAGGGAGAACACGTCGCCCTCGCGGCCGTCCTCGCGGACCAGCGTCGCGGTGAGCCCCAGGCGCCGCCGGGACTGCAGGTCGGCGGTCATCCGGAACACCGGCGCGGGCAGCAGGTGCACCTCGTCGTAGACCACCAGCCCCCAGTCGCGGGAGTCGAACAGCTCCAGGTGCTTGTACTCGCCCTTGGAGCGGCGGGTGATCACCTGGTAGGTCGCGATGGTGACCGGCCGGATCTCCTTCTTCTCCCCGGAGTACTCGCCGATCTCCTCCTCGGTCAGCGAGGTCCGCTCGATCAGCTCGCGCTTCCACTGCCGCCCGGCGACGGTGTTGGTGACCAGGATCAACGTCGTCGCCTGCGCCTCGGCCATCGCCGCCGCGCCGACCAGCGTCTTGCCCGCGCCGCATGGCAGCACCACGACGCCCGAGCCGCCCGCCCAGAACGACTGCACGGCCTGCTGCTGGTAGTCGCGCAGCGTCCAGCCGTCCTGCTGCAGCGCGATCGCGTGCGCCTCGCCGTCGACGTAGCCGGCCAGGTCCTCGGCGGGCCAGCCGACCTTCAGCAGCATCTGCTTGAGCCGCCCGCGCTCGCTGGGGTGCACCACCACGGTGTCGTCGTCGATGCGCGCGCCCAGCATCGGCGCGATCTTCTTGTGCCGCAGGATCTCTTCCAGCACCGCGCGGTCCAGCGAGTTCAGCACCAGGCCGTGCGCCGGGTCGTTGACCAGCTGCAGGCGGCCGAAGCGGCCCATCGTCTCGACGATGTCCACCAGCAGCGGCTGCGGCACCGGGTAGCGCGAGAAGCGCACCAGAGCATCCACGACCTGTTCCGCGTCGTGTCCGGCGGCGCGCGCGTTCCACAGCGCGAGCGGCGTGATGCGGTAGGTGTGCACGTGCTCCGGGGCGCGTTCCAGCTCGGCGAACGGCGCGATGGAGGTGCGGGCATCGTCGGCGAGGTCGTGATCGACCTCGAGCAGCAGGGTCTTGTCGGACTGGACGATCAGGGGTCCGTCGGTCACGGGTGCGCAGCTCCCTCGGGTCGGACGGCTTCTTCGCAGGTGATCAGCGGTGCCGGTGGCGGCGGCCGGACTCCGCACCCAGTATTCCACCGTCCCGGCCGGGGCAGTTCGGCGTCCGCGCGACCGTCGTTCCAACCAGGGCGCCCGGGCGATGAGCACCAGTTGCAGCACCAGCGCCAGCGCGCCGCCGAGACCGGCCAACCGGCCCAGCGCCGGAGCTGAGCGCCAGCAGCCACCATCGCGCGTCTCCCGCTCTGGTCCTGCGCTGTTCCGATCGCACGTCGTCGAGTCTCGGCCGCGTCTCTGGGAAGAACTTTGGAAGCGCCGCGCGACGGATGCGGGTTCGCTGCGAACGGTGATCGGGTGAATCCGTGGCGTGTTCGGTGCTCGGCGTTGTCGCCCGTTCGGGCACTAATGACGGGGTGGGCTCGGCTAAGTTGCTCATTGCGCACAAAAAACGGAGGAGCAGTGAGTTATCCACCGCAGGATCCGTACGGATCGCAGTCCGGGCCGTACGGATCGCAGCCGGGCCCCCCGGGGTCCTATCCCTCCGGGTCGTACCCGTCGGGCCAGTACCCGCCGCCGAACGCCTCGGACGACTTCTGGCGCCACGTCGCGGGCAGTCAGCCGCCTTCGATGCCGCCGAAGAAGAACCGCACCGGCCTGATCATCGGCCTGGTCAGCGTCGGCGCGGTGGTGGTCATCGGCATCGTGGTGACGATCATCCTGCTGGCGGTCAACAGCGGCGGCGGCCGGAACGAAGCCGGCCCGACCACCGCGCCCACCACTGAACGCAGCACGACGCGCACCACCGAACGCATCACCGAGAGCACCACCGAGAGCTCGGGCAGCACGTTCGCGGCCGGCAGCTGCGTCTCGCTGGTCAGCGAGAAGGGCGGCGAGATGAACGCCGCGGACTGCGGTTCCGCGGACTCGGACTACAAGATCACCGACGTCGTGTCGGGCAACAACCGGAGCCTCTGCCTCGACGACTACACCAACGTCGTCGGCGGCAAGACCTACTGCATCGAGTTGGACGTCAAGCAGGGCGACTGCCTGACGAACTTCAGCGAAGCGGAGGACAGCGTGCCGCTGAAGATCGAGTGCAGCAAGGCCGAGGACCAGGTGACCAAGGTCGCCGACAGCACCGACCCGAAGACCGCGTGCGCCGAGGGCGAGGGCTACTACGTGTTCGAGAAGCGCACCGTCTGCTTCGGCAACGTGCAGTAGTGATCGGTCGTGAGCGCCGTTGCGCGCTCACGACCTTCTCGGATTCCTCCCGAGGAGTCCTTTTAGGACGCGGCGTTGGCCGCATGCGGTGTGGGACTCGGCTCGCACCGCCGTGGGTTCTCAGGCTGTGCCCGCCCTGCTGAGGCCAGCCCCCGAAGCTGCGTACCGCGGTCATGCACAAGTCGGGATCCCGGAGTCCGGGCGGCGTCCGCAACTCCCGCAGGGGGGCCGCCACCCGCACCGCCACGCAAGCCCATCCCGAAACCGGGGTAAATCGGACCATTTGTGCTGATCGGCGGTGGTCGGACGGCGATTTCCGCTAAGTTTGCGCGGCAAGATCGTTTCCGGAGGGGTCCATGAGCCATCCGCCGCGCAGCCGGGCCGGAAAGGTGGTCGGGCGCGTCGCCTACGTCGGCGTGCTCGCCATCGGATTCGCCATCGTCATCGGCGCCTACTTCGCCCTCGGCGCCGACCGGCCGGAGGCCGGGGACTGCGTGGACATCACCGACGTAGGCGCGGCGGATCCCGACTGGCGGCAGGTCGGCTGCGGCAGCGCCGAGTCGGACTTCCTGATCGCCGAGGTCTCCGAGGGGTGCCGGCCGGGGTACGCGACGGTCCGCCGCGACAGCGGGCTGCGGCTGTGCCTGGTGCCGGACGTGGTGGTCGGCGACTGCCTGCGCGTTCCGGCGGCGGGCATCGAGATCAAGGCGCGCTGCGGCGAACCCGGTGCGAACGAGCGCGTCACCGGCGTGGCCTCGAACACCACCGGCGCGGCGGCGTGCCCACCAGGGACGGTCCGGAACACCGTTTATCCGGAACCGGCGCGGACGGTGTGCACCGGTCCTTCCGCAGAGTGACGAAGGCGATCTGGTTCGGCGGCCATCCTTGTGATGTCGTGTCAGGGCAACCTCGCAGGTGAGCGGGGTTGTTCGCGCGATGAGGGAGGGCTTCGATGCGCAGCGAGGACCGTACGGTCCGTGACATCACCCGGGGTTTGATGCGGGAACTCGGGCTGACGACCGTGTTCGGCAACCCGGGTACGACCGAGGTGCCGTTCCTGACGGGATGGCCGGACGACTTCCGCTACGTGTTGGGCCTGCAGGAATCAGTGGTGGTCGCGATGGCCGACGGCTACGCGCAGTCCTGCCGGGAACCGGTGCTGGTCAACCTGCACTCCGCGGGCGGTGTAGGGCACGCGCTGGGCGCGATCTTCACCGCCTACCGCAACCGGACGCCGATGATCATCACGGCCGGGCAGCAGACCCGCACCCTGATGTTCGACGAGCCCTTCCTCGGTGCCACCGACGCCGCGACCTTCCCGAAGCCGTACGTGAAGTGGAGCTACGAACCGGCTCGCGCCGAGGACGTGCCCGCGGCCCTGGTGCGCGCCTACCAGCTGGCGACGACCCCGCCGTACGGCCCGGTGTTCGTGTCGATCCCGGCCGACGACTGGGATCAGCCCGGCGTGCCGGTGACCGCGCGCTCGCGCACTCCCGGCTTCGCCCCCGACCCCGCGGCCGTCGCCGGTCTGGCCGAGGCGCTGCGCGGCTGCGAGCGCCCGGCGTTCGTCGTCGGCCCGGCGGTGGACGCCGACGGCGTGGTCGCGGAGCTGGTGGAGCTGGTGGAGAAGACGCAGGCGGCGGTTTACGCGGCGCCGATGTCGCCGCGCTGCTCGTTCCCCGAGGATCACCCGCAGTTCGCCGGTTTCCTGCAGCCCGAGCAGCGGTTGCTCGGCGAGGAGCTCGCCAAGCACGATCTCGTCGTCGTGTGGGGCGCGCCGGCTTTCACCTACCACGTGTACCGCGGCGAGAACGAGGCCGCGCTGCCCGAGATCTTCCTGGTGCACGACGACCCGGACGTGCTCGCCAGGGCCCGGTGGGGCAGCGGCGTGCTGGGCACGCTGGCGCACTCGGTGCGGGAGGTCAACGGCCAGGTCGAGGCGCAGCGGCGGAGCGCGCCGGCGGGCTACGCGCGACCGGCCAAGCCGACCGCGTCGACGCCGATGACCGCTTCCTACGTCTTCGACACGATCGCCGGGGTGCTGCCCGCGGACGCGGCCGTCGTGGAGGAAACTCCCAGCCACCGCAACGACTTGCACGAGCACTTCCCGATCCGGTCCACCGACGGCGGGTTCTTCACCGGGTTCTCCGGCGCGCTCGGGTACGGCATCGGCGCGGCGGTCGGGGTGGCCATGGCGGACCCGTCGCGGCGCACGGTCGCGCTGATCGGCGACGGCTCCAGCATGTACGGGATCCAGTCGGTGTGGACGGCGGTCCGCGAGCAGGCGCCGGTCACGTTCGTGATCATGGACAACTCGCGGTACGCGGCGGTGGCGGTGCTGGGCGAGGCGGCGGGCGGCGACAGGCTGCCGGGCGTGGAGCTCGGCGGCATCGACTTCGGCGCGCTGGCGACCAGCCTGGGCTGCCCGTCGAAGCTGGTGCGGACGCCTGCGGAACTCGACGCGGCGCTCGCCGAGGAGTTCACAGGCAAGACCGGCCCGACCCTGCTGCACGTCAAGGTCGACCCGGGCCAGCGCTACCTGTACTGATCCGCCTGCTCAGGACCCGTGTGCACTTTGTGCTGCTATAGCAACACAAAGTGCACACGGGCCATGGCCAGCGGAACCACCGGTCCACATCGGACCGGCGGGTGAACGCGAAGGGCGCCCCCGGCCGAATCGATCGGCGGGAGGCGCCTTTCCGCGCGTGCTGCGTCAGTTGCGGGCGTCGGCCTTCGCGGCCTCCGCCTTCTCCGCCTCGGCCCACTGCTTCGCGGTGGACTCCGCGTTGTCCACATCGGACTCCGCCGGGGCGGCGTCGTCCTTCGCCGGGGCGTGGGCGCTGCGGACGTCGAGGAGGCGGGCCACCTCGCTGCGGAGGTGGACGAACGTCTCCGACTCGCGGGTCGTGATCTGGTCGCGCTCGTCGCCGAGCGGGATCTCCAGGTCCGCCACGATCGACGCCGGGGACTTCGAGAGCACGAAGACCCGGTCCGCCAGGTAGATGCTCTCGTCGATGTCGTGGGTGACCAGCAGGACCGTGCTGTCGAACTGCTTGCGGACCCGCAGCAGCAGGTCTTCCAGCTCGAAGCGGGTCTGGGCGTCCACCGAGGCGAACGGCTCGTCCATCAGCAGCAGCGCCGGCCGGCAGGCCAGCGCCCGGGCGATCGACACGCGCTGCTGCATGCCGCCGGAGAGCTGCCACGGGTACTTCTTGGCCGCCGCGCTCAGGCCGACCCATTCGAGCACCTCGTCGGCCCGGCTGCGCCGCTCCGCCTTGCTCAAACCCCTGGAGCGAAGCGGGAACTCGACGTTGGACCGCACCGACAGCCAGGGGAACAGCGACCGGCTGTAGTCCTGGAACACGACGGCCAGGTCCTCCGGCACGCCGTTCACCGGGTTGCCGCCCAGCTTGACGTCGCCGGTGGTCGGCTTGATCAGGCCGGAGATGGAGCGCAGCATGGTGGACTTGCCGCAACCGGACGGGCCGACGATGCAGGCGAGTTCGCCGGTGCGCACCTGGAACGTCAGGTCGGCGATGGCCTGGTGGCCGTTTGCGCCGCCGTAGCGGTGCCCGAGCGCGGAGACGTCGAGCATGATCTTGGTTTCAGTCATGGAAGTTCAGCCTCCGACTACTTGGTGCGCCTGCGAGGGTTGCCAGCTCAGCGCGCGGCGCTCCACCACGAGCAGCAGGGTGTTGAGCAGGTATCCGAGGATGCCCAGGAGCACGATGCCCGCCCACATCGCGGGGAAGTCGAACTGCCGCTGGTCGAACATCAGCCGGTAGCCGATGCCGTTGGTGGAGCCGACTAGCTCGGAGACGACCATCAGCACCAGCGCCAGCGACAGGCTCACCCGCAGCCCGGCGAAGATCTTCGGCGTCGCCGCGGGCAGCACCACGCCGAAGATCCAGTGCGCGCGCGGGATGCGGAACGAGCGGGCGGTGTCCACCTTGACCTGGTCGACGGAGCGGACCCCGTCGACGGTGTTCAGCAGGATCGGCCACATCACGCCGAAGACGATCACGGTGATCTGCATCTGCGTGCCGATGCCCAGCAGCACCAGGAAGACCGGCACCAGCACGGGCGGCGGGATGGCCCGCATGAACGCCATCAGCGGCCCGAAGTAGTCCAGCGCGGTGCGGGAGCGGCCGAGCAGGGTGCCCAGCGCGACGCCGAGCACCACGGCGATGACCCAGCCCGCGGCGATCCGCCCGAGGCTGGCCAGCAGGTCGGAGAACGCCTCGTCGGTCAGGAACAGCGACGACGCCGGCCCGCTGAACCACTTCTCCGCGGCCGTGCCGACGATCGTGGTCGGGGTCGGGAAGAACGGGCTCTGCGCGGCGCGGGTGAGCAGCTCCCAGGCCACGATCGCGCCGATGAACACCACCCAGCGCTGCAGGAATCCGCGCATCTTGATCACGCCGCCTCCCGATCGACCGCGCTCCACCGGAGGCCGCGCTTGTGCACCTGTTCCAGCACCTCGTTGATGAGGTAGCCGACGATCCCCGCCACCAGCGTCCCGGCCAGCACCAGGTCCATCCGCCCGGCGCCGGTGCTCGCGTCGAGCACGAAGCTGCCGAGGCCGCTGCCGCCGCCGGCCAGGAACTCGGTGCTGACCACCAGGATCAGCGCCACCGCGGCGGACATCCGGATGCCGGTGAGCACGAACGGCGCCGCGTTCGGCAGCGCCACCGTGAACATGATCCGGCCCCGGCCCAGCCCGAAGGAGCGCGCGGTGTCCACCATCACCGGGTCGATCTCGTCCAACGCGTAGATGGTGTTGAACAGGATCGGCCACACCGCGGCGTAGACCGCGAGCGTGATCTTGGTTTCCGGCCCCGCGCCGACCAGCACGATCGCCAGCGGGATCAGCGCCACCGACGGGATCGGCCGGAGGAACTCGATGATCGCCCGGGTCGCGACCCGGATCCAGCGCACGCTGCCGAGCAGCAGCCCGGCGGGCACCGCGATGGCGATGGAGATGCCCAGCGCGATCGCCCAGGCCAGCACGGTGGCGATCAGGTCGAGGAGGAAGCCGCTATCGCCGAGCAGTTCGGCGAACTGGGCGAGCACTGTGGACGGTGGCGGAAAGTATTGCTGGGGGACGATTTCGGACCGGCTGAAGGCTTCCCACAGAATCAGGAAGCCCACCAGGCCGACCAATCCCCGGAGTGTTTTCGTCATTTCCCCGAGTTCAGCTCTGCGGCGGCGCGAAGATCATGCTCGCCACGTCGATTTCCTTGTCGATGTAACCGAATTCCAGCATCAGCCGCGGAATGCGCTGCAAGCGGGTGGCGTCGGCGCGGGAATTCATCTTCAGCAGCGTGATGATCGCCGCAGTCTCCTTGTCGATCTTGGCGAATTCGGGCAGCAGCGGTTCGATCTTGCTGCGGTCCTGCGCCTCGGTGACGGCGGAGTCCATGGCGCGCTGGAACGCCGCCACGGTCTTGGGGTTCTCCTCGGCGAACTTGGCCGCCGACACGTAGCCGCCCAGCGGCAGGTCCTCCAGCGGCCCGGTGACGGTGTCCACCACCGGGACGGCGCCCGCGTCGCGGGCGGACAGCGTCAGGAACGGCTCGACCACGAACGCCGCGTCGACCTGGTTGGTGCGCAGCGCGTTGGGCATGTTGATGAACCCCAGCGGCATCCACTGGACGCCGTCGTAGTCCACGCCGTTGGCCTTCATCGATGCCTTGACCAGGAGTTCGGAGATGGTGCCGCTGCCGCTGATCGCGATCCGCTTGTCGGCCAGGTCCTGCGGCGTGCGGACGCTGGACTCCGGCGACGCCATGATCATGCAGGTGTTCGGATTGCTCGACGCGCAGTCCGCGACGATCTTCAGCTGTGCGATGCCCTTGGCCTGGGCGGCGAAGATGGGCACGTAGCTGCTGAAGGTGATGTCGTAGTCGCCGCCGATGGTGCTGTTCAGCGCGGTGGCGCCGTCGGGCGCGTTGATGATCTCGACGGTGAGGCCCTCCCGCTGGAAGTGGCCGTTCTTCGCCGCCAGGTGCAGCGGCGCGAGTTCGCTGGTGGGCAGCCCGCCGATCCGCAGGTGCGCCTTCTCCACCTGCGCGTTGCCGCCCTTCTGCTCCTCTGAACCGCCCAGGAGTCCGCAACCGCTGGTGCCCATCAGGGCGCCTGCCGTGACCATCCCGCCGGCGAGTTTCAACAGGTTGCGGCGTGGAAGGGCGCGGGGAAGGGGACTCATCTGGATCCTCCTGGCATCGGGGTGCGGTGCGCGGTGTTCCGTTGTGCCCTGCGCCGGGAGCGGTACGGGTCGGCGTCGATTCCGTTGCCACGGGGTGTTTCTGGTGCGGGGTGGCCGGTCTCGTCGCGATGGTGACCCGGGAGGAAGTGCTGGTGAGCAACGACTCCGGGCACGGTGGTGCCGCGTCCCGGCGGCGGTGCGTCGTTTCTCCCGGTGCGGTGGCGGGTCTTGGTTCCCGAACTGTAGAAGGTCGGATCACATGCGACAACCAGGTGTAATTAGCTCGTTGTCGCGAGTCACTCACATGCGCTGGGTGATTCACGCCACTCAGGTCATGGCCGGCGGCGAATTGTGACGGTGAGCTGAATAGCGCTGGGCAATTCGAGCGAACGAGAAATGTCGTCTGGACCAACGGCGAGCCCGCCGGGCGCGAGCGTTCCGGACCGCCGCGGCGATCCGAGCCGCTCGCGGCGGCGGGACCAGCGAGAACGTCAGGCCTGCGGCGGCGTCGCGATCATGCTGGCGACGTCCAGGTCGGCGGTGATGAAGCCGAAATCCTTCATCAGGCGCGGCACCCGCTGCAGGCGGGTGGCGTCGGCGCGCGAGTTGAACTTCAGCAGCGTGATGATCGCCGCGGTGTCCCTGTCGATCTTGGCGAATTCCGGCAGCAGCGGCTCGATCTTGCTGCGGTCCTGCGCCTCGGCGACGGCGCGGTCCAAGGCACGCTGGAACGCCGCGACGGTCTTCGGGTTCTCCTGGCAGAACTTCGCGGTCGCCCCGTAGCCGGTCAGCGGCAGGTCCTCCAGCGGACCGGTGGCGGTGTCCACCACCGGCACGGCGCCGCTGTTGCGGGCGGCCAGGGTGAGGAAGGGCTCGGTGACGATGGCGGCGTCGACCTGGCCCTGCTGCAGCGCGGCGGGCATGTTGATGAACGGGATCGGCGCCAGCTGCACCTTGCTGTAGTCCACGCCGTGGGCGTGCATGGTGGCCTTGACCAGCAGCTCGGTGATGGTGTTCGGGCCGCTGATCGCGATCTTCTTGCCCGCCAGGTCCTGCGGCAGGTGGACCTTGGAGCCCGGCGAGGTCATGATCATGGTCGTGTTCGACGTGGCCGACGCGCAGTCCGCGACGATCTTCAGGTCCGCGATGCCCTTGGCTTGCGCCTGGAAGAACGGTACGTAGCTGCTGTAGGTGATGTCGTAGTCGCCGCCGATGGTGCTGTTCAGCGCGGCGCTGCCGTCCGGGGCGGTGACGATCTCGACCGTCAGGCCCTCCTGCTGGAAGTAGCCGTTGCGGACGGCCAGGTGCAGCGGGGCGAGGTCGTTGATCGGCAGGGCGCCGACGCGGAGGTTCGCCTTTTCCACCAGCCCGTTTCCGCCGCTTTCCGCCTGCGATCCACCGAGGAGTCCGCAGCCGCTCGTGCCCAGCAGCGCACCAGCGGTGACGGCGCCGCCAGCGAGCTTCAGCAGACTCCTGCGTGGCAGGGAGCGGTGGGCGAGGGCGGGGCTCATCTGTTCCTCCTTGCATTGGGTGCGACGTGGAGCGGCGGCTGCGGCGGTGTCGGTGGCGCAGCTTTGCCGAGACGGCGCGAAGTTCACCCCTCGAGAAGTCCGGGAGGAGCGCAGGTGCACAGTGGACTGAGCCACGAATCGGGCGAGCCCCGCCGGTCGCGTGCGCCGGGGGTGTTTCGGCCCTTGTGCGAAGTTTTACGTCTCCCGGGCTGTGGCGGGGTGCGGGTGCCCATGAACTGTAGAACGTTGAACTAAGCCCGACAACTGGGCGTAACTAGGCACAGGTCACACGGATGGCCCAGTGTTGGTCATACCACTCTCCCGAGTGATGAACTCTCTCTCTGGGGGCCTGACTTGTGACGGCCAGTTAAGTATAGTCTCGCCCGTCGAGGTGACTGGCCTCTGCTTCGGGGGATGCACGTTGTGACCAGGGAGTGTGATGGCAAGCCGGGCTGACAGAGTCTGGGTCGCTGGGGATTTGGCGCGAGCCGGAGAACCACCGACCCGCTTGTGGGTACCTGGCGCCGCCGCGTCGGATCGCGGGCACGTTCCCAGCACGAGGATCAACACTGTCGCGGCGCGGAGAGGCAGCTAGCCGTGGCGGTGCCGCACATGTCCGCCGCAGCGCAGGAAACAGGGATGCTCAACAACGACCCCGCTACCGGAGCCGACGCAGCCACCGAACCGGCTGGCCGGTCCAAGACGTGGTGGCTGCGCAACTGGCGCCTCCGGTACAAGATGGCCGCCGTCCTGCTCGTCCCGACCTTGGCCGCGCTCGGCGTCGGCGGTATCCGGGTGTACGACGGCCTCGCCACCCAGTCCCGGCTGAACACCATCGTCGAGCAGGTCGAACTCGGCCAGCAGGCCTCGAACCTGACGCACGAGCTGCAGCGCGAGCGTGACTTCGCGATCGTGTTCACCACCGCCAACGGCGGCAACGCGGGCGCCGACTACGCCGCGCAGGGTCAGCGCGTCGACGCCGCGGTCCAGCAGCTCCGCGCCTACGACGACCGGGTGGTGGACTTCTCGCCGGAGGTCCGCAGCGCCTACCAGAGCGCGACCCACCGGCTCGACAGCCTCAGCGCCCTGCGCGCCACCATCAACGACCGGTTCACCGGCCCGCAGACGTTGGTCGCCTACAACTCGGTGCTCGACAACCTGCTGCAGATCAACCGGATGATCGCGACCTCTGCGGTCAACACCCAGGTCAGCCAGACCGCCCGGGCCGCCGAGGCGCTCGGCCGGGCCAAGGAGCAGCTGGCCCAGCAGCGCTCGATCCTGCTCAGCGCCGGGCTGCTCAACCGCTTCCTCACCGGGCAGACCGACGCGGTCCGCGCCGCGAACGCCCGCTTCGAGGCCGCCTACGCAGAGTTCGAGAACGCCGCCACGCCCGAACAGCGCGCCCTCTACTCGGCGCGTGTCGCCGGCGCCGAGGTGGACGACTCGGAGCAGATCGAGCAGAGCGCGCTGATCGCGGCCGACCGCAAGCAGCAGTCGCTGGGCATCAACCCGCTGGAGTGGGGCACGCAGTCGGGCAAGCGCACCGACCTGGTCCGCTCGGTGGAGGACTCGGTGCTCGCCGACTTCCACGACGACGCCACCGAGCTCGCCGATTCCGCCTGGTGGTCGGTGGTCCGCGACTCGGCGCTGCTGTTGCTGCTGCTGCTGGTCGCCTTCGGCGTCGCGGCCTACATCGCGCGCTCGATGCTGCGGCCGCTGCGCACCCTCCGCTACGGGGCCCTGGAGATCGCGCAGAAGAGCCTGCCCGAAGCGATCGAGAAGGTGAACGAGAACCCGAGCGCCGCCACTCAGATCACGGTGCCGCCGGTGCCGGTGCACTCCAGCGAGGAGATCGGGCAGGTGGCCCGCACCTTCGACGCGGTGCACCAGCAGGCGCTGCGGCTGGCCGCCGAGCAGGCGCTGCTGCGCACCAACGTCAACGACCTGTTCGTCAACCTGGCGCGCCGCAGCCAGACCCTGGTGCAGCGGCAGCTGGCCCTGATCGACCGGCTGGAGCAGGACGAGCAGGACCCGGACCAGCTGAGCAGCCTGTTCGAGCTGGACCACCTGGCGACCCGCATGCGCCGGAACAACGAGAACCTGCTGATCCTCGGCGGCACCGACCTGACCCGCCGGATGATGCGCCCGGTGCCGCTCAACGAGGTGCTCGGCGCCGCGGTGTCCGAGGTCGAGCAGTACGCGCGGGTCGCCGTGGTCGACGCGCCCGACCTGGCCATCCAGGGCCGCGTGGTCAACGACTTCGTGCACCTGGTCGCCGAGCTGTTGGAGAACGCCACGGTGTTCTCCAACCCGGACACCGAGGTCACCGTCCGGACCGCCTACCGCAGGCAGGAACTCGTCATCGAGATCCGCGACCGCGGCGTGGGCATCGACGCCAGCGAGATCGACGAGATCAACGACCGGCTCACCCGGCCGCCGGAGATCGACGTCGCGGTGTCCCGCCGGATGGGTCTGTTCGTGGTCGGGCAGCTGTCCCGGCGCCACGACATCCGGGTCGAGCTGCACAACAACGACAACCTGGAAGGCGGCGTCACCGCGACGGTGCACCTGGCCGGCGAGCTCGTCGTCCAGCTGACGCCGGACGGCCCGAAGCCGATGCCCGACGTGCCGCGCGCGGCGCTCGCCGAGGAGCGGCGCCAGGAGTTCAGCGAGACCGGCACGCACCTCGGGCTGGCCGCGGCCTTCGGCGGCCGCGCCGCCGGTTCCGACCGCGGGATCGACCCGCCCACCGAGCGCGCGCCGCTGCCGTCGCTGGCCGGCATCGAGCAGGCCACCGCGTTCACGCCGATGCCGCAGCAGGAAGACGAACCGGACGTCGACGACACCGAGCTGTCGACCCAGTACTCGGTGACGGTGTCCAGCGGCGATTCCTTCGGCGCCACCGACGTTCCGGAGTGGGACGACGCGTCGAAGGCGCCCGCGGACGACGTCCACGCCGAGCAGTGGCCGAGCGAGGAGAGCACCGGGGACCGGTTCGCGGATTCCCACGACGGACAGTGCGGGGCACCTGTCGAGCCCACCGGGCCGGCGGACCTGTTCCACAGCCCGTTCGAGGCGGAGAAGACGGCCAACTTCGTGCCGGCCGAATTCCCGGCCGCCGAGCCGTTCGAACCGGCGTACAACGGCAGCGGACTGAACGGATCAGGCTTGAGCGGTGGCCTCTTCGGCACCGCGGACTCCGATGGCGCAACGGACAACGGAACCCGGCAGGAGCCGGCCTCGGTGTCCTGGGCCCGAGGGGGCGGCCCAGTCGAAGGCACCGACGGCCAGGCGCCGGCGTTCGCCGACGACGAGCCGAGAGGGGCCGCCTGGGACATGGACGACGCGCCGACTCAACGTCTGCCTATCTACGAAGCCGTGCTCTCGCAGTGGTTCCGCGAGTCCGATGTGGACGATTCCGCGGCTGCGTCGGCGACCCCGGCCGCGCCGCCGGCCCCGGTCCCGGCCGAAGCGCCGGTCGAGCCGGAGCAGCCCAGCATTCTGGAAGAAACCGTCGTCGACGAGGTGCCGCGCACCAAAACCCCGGATCCCGGCTGGGGTTCGGCCGACGACGGCTGGCGGGCCGCCGAGGCGCTGCTGCAGACCCAGCAGGTCCAGGAGACCACCTCCGCCGGGCTGCCCAAGCGCGTGCCCAAGACGAACCTGGTGCCCGGCTCCGCCGCACCGCGCACCCCGCAGACCCCCCGCCGCAAGCCCGCCACCCCGCGTTCGGCAGACGCCGTGCGCGGCCGGATGGCGAACTTCCAGCAGGGTGTCACACGCGGTAGGCATTCCAAGGCCGAACCGGTTTCCACCGAAACACCCCGCTCGAATCCGAGCCGTCCCGAGGAGCAGGAGTGAACGGGTCCGTGCAGCAACCGACGAGCAGCAACAGCTTCAGCTGGCTGATCACCGACTTCGTGCGTCGCGTCCCCGGCGTGGCGCACTCGGTGGTCGTCTCCGCGGATGGCCTGCTGCTCGCCGGGTCCCAGGGTTTGCCGCGGGACCGAGCCGAGCAGTTGTCCGCTGTCGCCTCCGGGCTGGTCAGCCTCACGCAGGGCGCAGCGCGCTGCTTCGAAGCCGGTGAGGTCACCCAGACCGTGGTCGAGATGGAGCAGGGCTACCTGTTCCTGATGTCCATCAGCGACGGTTCCTGCCTCGCGGTGCTGGCCGCGCCGAACGCCGACATCGGCTTGGTCGCCTACGAGATGACCTTGCTGGTGGAGCGGGTCGGCCGGCAGCTCACGCCGGAACTGCGGGCGCAGCTGCAAGGCATGGTTCGCCGGTGAGTCCGGTTGCGGAACGCTGAGGGGAGCTCGCCATGAACACCGGTTCCGAGCCCAGCTGGGACGGTGACCTGTTCCGCCTCTACAACAAGCGGCTGAGCGCCGATTCCTGGCAGGACGACTTCGTCGACGACGGCGCCGCCGGACAGGGCGGCGAGTCGATCGGCGGGTACGACCGAGCGCTGTTCGGCGGCCCGGGCGCGGACCTGTTCGGCTCCAGCTACAACTCGGTGCCCGAGGTCGCTGGTCCCCCCAGGCCGGCCGACGGCGGGCCGCCTTCGGTGTCGATGCCGTCGATCTCGCAGTCGATGTCGCCGATTTCCCAGTCGATGCCGTCGATTTCCCAGCCGATGTCAGCGATTTCGCAGTCCATGCCGTCGATTTCGGGGTCGATGCCGGCGATCCCGGCCATCGACCCGGAGGAGTCCGACGGCTTCGACGGCGGGTCGTTGGTGCGGCCGTACGCCCGCACGCGCGGGCGCACCCGCACCGATTATGATCTTGCTATCGAGACGCTGGTGACCACCAGCGAACGCGGTCGCACACAGGCGACCCAGACCAGGTCCGAGCACCGGTCGATCTCCGAGTTGTGCCTGGAGGCTCGCTCGGTGGCCGAGGTGGCCGCGCACCTGCGCCTGCCGTTGGGCGTGGTTCGGGTGCTGATCGGCGACATGGCCGACACCGGCCTGGTTCTGATTCATGACAGTGGCATGGTCGTGGGTGATCGGCCGTCCATGGAGTTCTTGGAAAGGGTGCTCAGTGGGCTTCGCAGGCTCTGATCCCCGATCGAATGCGGCCGGCCAGAAGACCTCGACGAAGATCGTGGTCGCCGGTGGTTTCGGGGTCGGGAAGACGACTTTCGTCGGCTCGGTGTCCGAGATCGTGCCGTTGACCACCGAGGCGGTCATGACCGAGGCGAGCGTCGGGGTCGACGACCTCAGCGCGACGCCGGGCAAGGTCACGACCACGGTGGCGATGGACTTCGGCCGGGTTTCGCTTGATTCGGACCTGATCCTCTACCTGTTCGGCACGCCCGGGCAGCACCGGTTCTGGTTCATGTGGGACGACTTGGTGCGCGGCGCGATCGGCGCGGTGGTGCTGGTGGACACCCGGCGACTGGCCGACGCGTTCGCCTCGATCGACTTCTTCGACGACCGCGGCCTGCCCTACATCATCGCGGTGAACACCTTCGACGGCGTGATGCACCACCGCCAGGAGGACATCCGGGAGGCGTTGACGATCGACGCCTCGGTCCCGATGATCACCTGCGACGCCCGGAACCGCGAATCCACCAAGCACGCCCTGATCACCCTGGTGGAGCACGCCATGCGCCAGCGCATGGCCACGGCACGCTGATCTCGCAGCGCTCGTGAGCGTCTTGGACTGCGGCTGAGGCTGTTCGGGATGTCGTCAAGTGGGGTCGCCGTAGGGCGGCGGCGCCTTCCGGACGGTGGAGTCAACGGCCTGTTCGCCTCGCCTATCGAGACGAACAGGCCGTTCGCCTCAACTCCAACGGTGTCCACCGGCCTCGGGCGGATGAGGTGAACGGGCCGTTCACCTCTCCTATCGAGGCGAACGGGCCGTTCACCTCACGTCAGCCAGCGGGGGCGAACCAGTGCGCGGAACGAGTTCTCGCGAGTTCTGGCCTCGGAGCTTTCGGCGTGCTGTCAGCGGATTTCGGCGCCGTACACGCGCTCGACCGCGATCGTGATGAGCACCCTTCGATCGGACACCATCACCGACCGGTACTCGTCCCAGTCCGGGTGCTCCCCGGCGGCCTCGCGGTAGTAGTCCACCAGCGCCTCGACCTCGGGGCCGTGCGGATCGGTGCCCGGCCCGGTGAGCGTCGCGGTGCCCTCGGCGGTGGCCCACGTGAAGCCGTCGGGGCCGGTGACTTCCAGCGCGGCCCGCGGATCCCGGCGCAGGTTCGCCGTCTTGGCCAGCCCCGCCCTCGTCGAGATGCGGATGACCCCGGACTCCTCGTCGTAGGAGGGCATGACGGGGGAGAGCTGCGGGCGGCCGTCCGACTTGATCGTCGCGAGCACGCCGAGCCGGCTCTCCGCGAGCAGCGCGTGTGGGTTGAACGGTGTGGTGGTCACGGTCGAACCTCCGAGAGCTTGCGGAACCGCTCGATCATCGCCGCGCGATCGTCCCCGCGCAGGAGACTCGGCTTCGAACGGTTGGTGGTCACCGCTCGATCATCGACCTTCACATCGGTGTGAGGTCAAGGGGAAGATCAGTCCTCGACGAGTGCGACGGACATGATTCGGTGCAGCGGGAAGTTGCCCACCTCGTCGCTGCTGGTGTCGACGCCTTGCAGGATCCCGCCGCCGACGCGCACCGGCCGCACCACGCGCTGGCTCCGCACTCCGTGCGTGTCGACGAATCCCAGCCACACGCTCCGCTGCTGACGCGCCGCGTCGCGCAGCAGCTGCAGCGTCGCCTCGGCGCTCGGCCGCCCGCGTTCGGGGCTCACGGCGCTGCCGCGCCGCGCCGTGCCCGCCCGGTCGCCGGCTCGCAGCTGCGCCACGAGCTCGCCGAGCTGCTCCGCGCTCGGCGCGGCGATCGCCGCCGGCGGGGCCGAGCGGCTCTTGCCGCGCACGCGCCGCCCGCTCTCCCGGAGGTCGAGCACGTTGCCGTCCGGGCCTTCGGCGACCGGCGCGAACCCGGCCGCGCGCAGCACGGTGACCACGTCGGCCAGCGGCAGCGGGCTGACCAGCACGGTGGGCGCGATGCGGCGGAGTTCGAGTTCCTCGGCTTCGGGCTTGGCCAGGATTTCGGCCAGCAGCAACGGATCGTCGCAGCGCAGGAAGGCCGCGGCGGTGCCCGCGCGGAGCCGGCCGTGGCGGCGCGCGACGTCGTCGATGAGGTAGGTCAGCGACTGCGGGATCGGCGTGCGCGAGCGGGTCCGGAACAGCGCGTGCAGGTCGTCGGCGGTGTAGCCGGCGTCGAGCGCGCGCCGGATGCTGCCGTCGCCGACGCGGTAAACCGTTGCGCTGCCAGCGGATTCGACGTCCGCGATGAGCTTCATCTCGATCGCGAGGTCGGGTTCGAGGCGGCCCGGCGCGACGATGGTGAGGTCGGCCTGCACCAGGACGTGGTCGAGCGGTTCGGGCAGCGCGTCGGCGAGCAGGCGGGCCGCTTCGGCGGCGCCGTCGGCGAGCAGCACGCGTCCGGCGGTGGTCAGCGCGTGCAGCGCCACGACACCGAGAGAGGTCGCTTCGGCGAGCGTCCAACGGACCAGGTCGTCGCGCAGCCGACCGCCGCGGCGCGGCGCGCGCCAGCCGAGCACGGCGGCGACGTCGTCCGGCCGGGCGCCGTACCCGCCGGGCAGTTCGTCGAGGTAGTCGAGGATGCGGCGGCGGTCCTTCGGCGCGAGCGGCCGGCGCAGGTCCTCGGACAGCGGGTTGAGCAGCCGGTCCTTCTCGTCGCGGGCACCGACCAGGCCCGGCAGGCGCGGCAGGTCCAGCCAGGCCTGGGCCAGCGCGGCCCAACGCTGTTCGGGCGGCGAGGCCAGCCAGGTGTCGGACTGGATGGTCGGCACCCACTGCGGTTCCGCGCCCTCGCTGTTGGCGATGAGGTTGGCCGCGACCGCGACCTCCACGAGCAGGCCGAGGAGGTTCTCGTCGACCTCGATGGCCTTGGCGGTGCGGCGCAGGTCGCGCACCCCGACGCCGCCGGAGCGCAGCACGTCCGGCGGCTCCTCGCCCCAGGCGTTCAGCAGCCCTTCGACGTGCCGCAGCAGTTCCAGCGCCGCGCCGCCGGCCGTCTTGTCCACAGTGGATTGATCGGAGCCCGCCAGGTCCGGGATCGGCTCGTCGGGTTCGACCGCGCCCATCGGCCGGTCGCCGCGCACGACCAGCGCGAGCTGGCGCGGCAGCTCGACGGTCTCCGCGTCGCGCCGCAGCAGCAGGCCCTTGGCGAGCAGCCGTTGCACCGGGTTGGTCGCCTGCTCCAGCGGAACCTGCTGGGCCGCGTCCTTGGTGCGGCCGATCGGCGCTCCGCCCGCGAGCTTCTCGACCAACCGCCGCTCTTCCTCGCCGAGCTCGGCCAGCGCGGCCTCCGCGACGGACTCGGTGAGGTCTTCGGCCGGGCGTCCGAGCCCGGCGGGGAAGGTCGGCAGCGCCTCCCGCGCGGCCGAGGGCACGGCGAGCTCCGCGTCCTCGCCCCAAGCCAGCGCGAGGTCGCGCAGCTGCGCGACCGACCGGCGGGCGCGCTCGACCGTGACATCGGAGCCGAGCATCGCGGCGACGGCGTCCAGCGACGCCGGCGCGCCATCGGCGTCGAGCAGCACCAGCGCTTCGAGCGTGGCGAGGGCGAAGGAGTCGAGGTCCTCGCAGGCCCGCGCGACCGACGAGCGCACGCCGAGCCGCGTCGCCAGCACCGAGGTGTCGGCCGGCGGCGGGGTCGCGAGGTCGGGCCGAGCGCGAAGCAGCGCGACCAGCTGTTCGTCGCTGCGCTCCCGCAGCCAATCCGCCAGTGATGACATCGGCTCCACGATACCCAGCCGGGCAGCGGCGGCGGGGCGTCTCGAATACCGGGCGGGCGCCCCGGTGAGAGATGCATCGCACTGGGCCTGCACCCGCAACCGCGATGCTGTGGGGCGCACGTGCCCAAGCCGTCGCGAGCGGCGGAGCCGTTCAGCCCACCCTGGAAACTTGCGCCGCCGCGGGTTCTCAGGTGTCTTCTCGAGAGGACAGCCGCACCGCGACTGGACATACGTGTGTCGGGATCCCGGAAGAAGGCGCCTGAGGTTCCGCCACCTGCACCGTCGCACAGAATCACTGCCGAACGTTGCGCTGCGCACCCTTGGATGAGGTTCTGGGCCGGATCCGGCAAACTGGAAGTGCACCGTAGCCGGAATGCCCAGGAGGAACGACGTGGCCGGCAAGACCAAAAAGGACCGCATTGACCCGTCTTGGCCGAAGGTCGCCGACGGCGAACACCCGGTGAGCGAGCTCCTGTCCGACCTGCAGGGCGCGCTGTCGCCGTACGGCGACAGCAACTTCCCGCTCCGCCAGGACGCCGTTCCCTACGTCCACCCGGTCACGCGCATCAACAAGTGACCCCCCTGCCGGCATCCGCCACAGCGCGGATCGGCGATCGCCCGTAGACCCGCTCCGTCGTGGCCGTGCCGCTTCGGGGCGGGTTTTGTCAAGGGGAACCGGCCGGTAACGGGACCGGACGTCGCTCACACTCGGGAAAGTTTTAGGCTTTTTCGTGCTGGGTGAAGTTCCGGTCGCTTAGCGGGCCCGAAGGGCTTGCATCCCGGATGAGCGATCTGCTGCGGCCCCCGGGCCGCCCGAGGACGGACGCCCGCCAAGTCCATAGCCGATCAGCTCGACAGGGGTGTGCCATGCCGGTTCCAGGTCCGGGTTATTCGATCACCGTTCGCGTCGAGGCCCCGCCGTCGACGACCGCGGCGGGCGACCTGACGAGCGCTATCGGTCGTGCGGGCGGCGTCATCACGGCGTTCGACGTCGTGGAGTCGCACGCCGACCGCATCGTCGTCGACATCACCTGCAACGCGCTGTCGGCCGATCATGCCAACGACCTCGCCGAGGTCCTCGGGACGCTGCCCGGCGTCCGGGTCCGCAAGATCTCCGACCGGACCTTCCTGGTGCACCTCGGCGGCAAGATCGAGGTCAACTCGCGGGTCGCGCTCAACAACCGCGACGACCTCTCCCGCGCGTACACGCCCGGCGTCGCCCGGGTCTGCACCGCGATCGCGGAAAACCCCGAGGACGCGCGCCGCCTGACCATCAAGCGCAACGCCGTCGCGGTGGTCACCGACGGTTCCGCCGTGCTCGGCCTGGGCAACATCGGCCCGGAGGCCGCGCTGCCGGTGATGGAGGGCAAGGCCGCGCTGTTCAAGAAGTTCGCCGGCGTCAACGCCTGGCCGGTCTGCCTGGACACCCAGGACACCGAGGAGATCATCCGCGCCGTCGAGCTGATCGCCCCGGTCTACGGCGGCATCAACCTCGAGGATATCGCCGCGCCGCGCTGCTTCGAGATCGAGGCCCGGCTGCGGGAGAAGCTGAACATCCCGGTCTTCCACGACGACCAGCACGGCACCGCGATCGTGGTGCTGGGCGCGCTGCGCAACGCGCTGCGCGTGGTGAACAAGGACATCGCCGACTGCCGCATCGTGGTGTGCGGTGTCGGCGCCGCCGGTTCGGCGATCATCCGCCTGCTGCAGCACAAGAAGCCGGCCGACATCATCGCCGTCGACATCGACGGCATCGTGCACACCGGGCGCGGCGACACCGACCCGAACCTGCAGTCCATCGCCGCGGGCACCAACAAGGACGGCCGCACCGGCACGCTCTCCGACGCGGTGCGCGAGGCGGACGTGTTCATCGGCGTGTCCGCGCCGAACCTGCTCACCGCGGACGACGTGGCGACGATGAACACCGATTCGATCGTGTTCGCGCTGGCCAACCCGGACCCGGAGATCGACCCGCTGGAGGCGCAGAAGCACGCCACCATCGTGGCGACCGGCCGCAGCGACTACCCGAACCAGATCAACAACGTGCTGGCGTTCCCGGGCGTGTTCCGCGGCCTGCTGGACGCGCACGCGCACAAGATCACCGACGAGATGATGATCGCGGCGTCGAACGCGATCGCCGACGTCGTGGACGGGGACCGGCTCAACGCCTCGTTCATCGTGCCGAGCGTGTTCGACTCGGCGGTGGCCCCGGCGGTCGCGGAAGCGGTGAAGAAGGCGGCGATCGCGTCGAAGGCCGGCGACCCGGAGCCGAACGGCGGCGGATCCTCCATGCCGTGGTCCATGGCCGACGACGTCGACTACTGATCCACCGAGGTGCGGGGCGTCCTCTGCCGGGGACGCCCCGCACTCGTGTTCTCGGGCCGCGGAGGGCGGGGACTAGGCTCGGGGCATGGCGCAGGACGAGCTCACGCATGTCGACGAGGCGGGCGCCGCTCGCATGGTCGACGTCTCCGGCAAGCAGCCCACCGCTCGCGTCGCGGTCGCCAGCGGCGTGGTGCGCACGACGGCCGAGGTGATCGCCCTGCTGCGCCGTGACGGGCTGCCGAAGGGCGACGCGATCGCCACCGCCCGGATCGCCGGGATCATGGCCGCGAAGCGGACCCCGGACCTCATCCCGCTGTGCCACCCGATCGCGATCTCGGGCGCCAAGGTCGAGCTGGAGCTCGGCGAGTCGGAGGTGCGGATCACCGCCACGGTGAAGACCACCGACCGCACCGGCGTCGAGATGGAGGCGCTGACCGCGGTGGCGGGCGCCGGCCTCACCCTGCACGACATGATCAAGGCGGTGGACCCGGCCGCTGTCCTCGACGAGGTCCGGGTGGAACGCAAAGAAGGCGGCAAGACCGGCACCTGGACCCGCTGACCCCTCGTGGATCCGCGGTTTCAGTGAGGTTTTCCAACCTCAGTTCGCGTGGCGGTGCGGGTGGCGGAACCTCAGAGGCTCCCTGGTCTGTGGGTGCCCTGACTTATGTATGTCCACGGTGTCAGGGCCGTCCTCGCCGAGGGAACCCCGGAGGGGTAGGCGCCGTGAACCCGCGGCGGTGCAGGTGTCGTGGGTGGGTTATGCGCCTGCGGCGCATGCGGCACCCCATCGACGTGCAGCTTTGCGGCTCGCGGCTGCGGGCTGACCAGGTTGAGAAAGGCTCAATGGAAATCGCGGGCGGGCGGTCGGCGCGGTGCCGCGGAGCGGGCGCGCTTGAGGCCGTGTCGGTCGGTCGCGGAAGATGGCCCTGCGGCCGCCGATCGGACTCCGGCGCCAACACACAGGAGGTCTTCATGACGAGGACAGCGCGAGTGATCGCCGCGTCCAACCGCGCTTCGGCCGGCGTCTACCCCGACCGCACCGGCCCGGTGATCGTCGAGTGGTTGCGCGGGCGCGGCTACGAGGTGCCGGACCCCGTCGTGGTGCCGGACGGCGACCCGGTGGGCGAGGAGCTGCGCCGGGCGGTCGCCGCCGGCGCGGACGTCGTGATCACCACCGGCGGCACCGGGATCAGCCCGACCGACCGCACGCCCGAGGTCACGGCGGCGGTCCTGGACTACCCGATTCCGGGACTGGCGGAGGCGATCCGCTCGGCGGGCTTGCCGGAGGTCCCGACGGCGGTGCTCTCCCGCGGGCTGGCCGGCGTCAGCGGCCGGACGCTGATCGTGAACCTGCCGGGCTCGCGCGGCGGCGTCAAGGACGGGCTCGGCGTGCTGGACGGGGTCCTGGACCACGCCGTCGACCAGCTGCACGGCGGCGACCACGCCGCGCCGAACCGGGCGGCGGCGGAGGTCCTGCGGGCCGACGTGACCGAGCAGGTGATCGACGTCGACGACCTGGCCAGGTCGGTGGAGCACCGGGCGGCGGGCGCCGTGGTGACCTTCGGCGGGGTGGTCCGCGACCACGACGGCGGGCGCGGCGTCCGCGAGCTGGAGTACGTCGGGCACCCCAGCGCGTCCGACGTGATCGCCGAGGTGGCCCAGGACATCGCGGCGCGCTTCGAAGGAGTGCGCGCCGTCGCGGTGTCGCACCGGATCGGCCTGCTCAAGATCGGCGACGTGGCGCTCGGCTGCGCGGTGGCGGCGGAGCACCGCAAGCAAGCGTTCAGCGCCTGTTCGGAGCTGGTCGACGAGGTGAAGAGGCGGCTGCCGATCTGGAAGCGCCAGGTCTTCGAGGACAACACCGAAGAATGGGTCAACTGCCCCTGAGCCGGCTGGGCAGGTGAACGCCCGTGAGCGCTTTGGGGCGCCAGAGCACCCCAACCCGCTCACGACACCTGCCGACCAGGGCCCATTTTCGCCCAAGGGGTCGTTCCAGAGCGGCTCCGCCCAGCTCATCCCGAGGGCCCCCGGCGCGCCTGAGACCGTGGCGATTTCGCGCGAAATCGCCGCCCAGCCCTCACGAGGACGCCGATTTCGCGCGAAATCGCCGCCCCGCGGCCTCGTCACTCCGGGCGGAAGGCGCGGAGCGTCGCGTCGACCAGGGCGTCGGCGAAGGCGTCGTCGAGCGGGCCGGAGCGCAGCAGCCAGCGCTGGGCCAGCGGGGCGTACAGCACCTCCAGGAGCAGGTCCAGGTCCGCGTCGGCCGCGAGCTGGCCCGCGCGCTGCGCGCTGCGCAGACGCTGCTTCTTCGCTTCCTCCACCGGCGCCGCCATCTTCTCGCGGTAGATCGCGGCGAGTTCGGCATCGTTGATGATCTCGCTGTTGAGCGCCCGGATCGGCGCCTCGAACTCGGGGTCGGCGAACTCTGCCGCCGTCGCGCGCAGCACGGTCTTGAGGTCCGCCTCGATGTCGCCGGTGTCCGGCAGCACGATGCCCTCGCCGTCCGCGCCTTCGCTGAGCACCAGCAGGGAGTCGAAGACGACCGCGCCCTTCGACGGCCACCAGCGGTAGATCGTCTGCTTGCCGACTCCGGCGCGGGCGGCGATGGCCTCGATGGACAGCTTGGCGTAGCCGACCTCGGCGATGAGTTCGCGGGCGGCGGTCAGGATCGCCACCCGGGACCGCTCGCTGCGGCGGGTCGCGTCCGGCGTCTTCCGGGATGCCATGCCCACACGATAGCGCGCGACGAGACGGTCCGTCTTGACAACCGTCCGGAAGCTGATGCATGCTCTGCAACAACGAGACGGAACGTATCGTCTCTGAAATGTGAGGAGAGCCCGTGCAACACGCATCCACCGAACCCCGCACCTGGTTCATCACCGGCGCCTCCCGCGGCCTCGGGCGGGCGTTCGCCGAAGCCGCGCTGGCGGCGGGCGATCAGGTGGTCGGCGTCGCCCGCGACATCGCGCCGCTGGAGGAGCTCGTCGCCGCCTCCGACGGCCGCCTGGTCGCGTTCCCGCTCGACGTCGCCGACCGCGACGCCGTCTTCGCGGGCGTCGAGCGGGCGATCGCGGCCTTCGGCCGCCTGGACGTCGTCGTGAACAACGCCGGCGGCGTCGTGCTCGGCATGGTCGAGGAGGTCACCGAGGAGCTGGCGAGGGCCCACCTGGACACCAACTTCTTCGGCGCGCTGTGGGTGAGCCAGGCCGTCGTCCCGCATCTGCGGGCGCAGGGCTCGGGTCACATCCTGCAGGTGTCCTCGATGGGCTCGGCCGGCGGCTTCGCGGCGACCGGCATGTACAGCGCGGGCAAGGCGGCGCTGGACTCGATGAGCGAGGCGCTGCAGATGGAGGTCGAGCGGTTCGGGATCAAGGTGACGATCCTGCAGCCGGGCGGCTACCAGACCGACCTGTTCACCCGCGGCCTGACGCAGACGACCGAGCACGAGGCCTACGCGCCGCTGCGCGAGTGGCTGGCCGGCCTGTGGGCGGAGTCGGAGGACTTCGACCCGGCGAAGGCGGCGGAGGTGGTGCTCCAGGTGGTGGCCATGGAAGAGCCGCCGAAGCGCCTGATCCTGGGATCGGCGGCCTACGACATGGTCGACGGGATGACCAAGGCCATGACGGCGGAGCTGGCCAAGTGGGAGTCCCTCAGCCGCAAGGCCGAGTAGGCGGAAGTGCCCCGGGCAAGACCGGAGGCGCAAGTCTTCTCGGCTGATGCAGAGGCTGCTCTGGATGCATGTGGACTGCGGTAGGGCGGACTTTGTCCTTGAAGCGGCGCAGCCGCTCAGCCCACCTACCCGCACCGCTACGCAGAACGAGCCCCTCCATTCGTTGAAAAGACGGAACCCCCGCCGCTGGGGGGTGCGGTGGGGGTTCCGAGAGGTGCGGAGCACGTGCCGTGTCGGGGGTACGACACGTACTCCTCGCCGGCCGGCTCAGCCGGCCGACCAGATCACTTGATGTCGAGCTGCTGGCCCGGGAAGATCAGGTTCGGGTCGCTGATGATGTTCGAGTTGCGCTGCGCGATGTTGTGGTAGCTCACGCCGAACTGCTCGCCGATCTTGCTCAGCGTGTCACCGAGCTGGACCGTGTAGTCCGCGCCGTTGGTCTTCACCGTCGGCTTCGGTGCCTCGGTCTTGACCTTCGGCGTGGTGGTCTTCTTCGGCGTGGTGACCTGCTTCGGCGTGGTCACCTTGGTGGCGACCTTGGTGCCGCCGCTGGTCCAGTTCAGCTTGGCGGTGCAGCCCGGCCACGCGTTGGCGCCCTGCGAGGCGAGGACCTTCTCGGCGACGGAGATCTGCTGCTCTCGGGTCGCCTGGTGCGCGCTGCCGGCGTACTGGGTGCCGCCGTAGGCGGCCCAGGTGGACGCGCTGAACTGGAGTCCGCCGTAGTAGCCGTTGCCGCTGTTGATGCTCCAGTTGCCGCTGCTCTCGCACTGGGCGAGCTTGTCCCAGTTCGGGGCCGCGTTGGCGGGGGCGGCGATCGCCATCGGGGTGGCGACCACCGCGCCGGCGACGGCGACGCGGGCCAGGGTACGGCCGGTACTGGAAGGTTTGCGGTGCTTGCCTAGATAGCGAGCCATGTTCCTCTCTCCTGCCGCGCCTGCGAGGTCAGCTGTCGGGTTCGGGCTGAGAGGCAGCCCGGCCGGCTCGGGGGAGCCGGCTTCACCCCTAGGGCTTCGGGGAGCCCGGGTGTTGGGTCCCCCGCCCCTGTCCGGTTTTTTCGTTTCGGGGTCTGGAAGCCCGCCGGACAGGGTTCGGCGCTGCGAGCTTCCGCTCCTTGCTGATCGGTTCGGGGCCGACCGAGGAGCGACACTACGTAACCATCGGGGAGATCGGAAACCTGAGATCATGTGACGCTGGTCACGTAACAACTGGGATCAATGCTCCGATCCGGGTTGTTTTTGCTGATCAGAGCGTCGTTATCAAGTCGTTTCCAGGCCGATATCGATCACCGTAAGTGAGTCGTGGGTCACCTCATTGCTCCCTCTGGGGCGCCCCCGTCGCGGCGGTTCGCCGCCCCGGCGACCCGTCCGGGCTTTCGCTCAGGCGTGCCACGACCCCATCGTGGTGATAGCGAAGAGGATTCGCGTCAATGCGCACGGTAGTGATCTGTGTCGCCAGATCAGGGACTGTTAAGGCTGCCGAAGGACACGGCACGTTAGTCAAGATCGACATGGTCGGAAGCGAGACCGAAATGTCACCTGGCTGAGCGTGTACGACACGCCAACGCATGTTGTATTCGCGTGCGCGCGCACGCCCGCGCGCGCAGTAATGCAGTGTCGCCTCGCGAGGCCGCGGACGTGGGGGTTCAGCCGCCCGCGAACGGCGGGAGGACGTCGAGGGTCGCGTCGTCGGGCACCGCGATGCCGCGGTCCCGGACGGCGACTCCGTCGAGCAGGAAGCTGCACGCGGGCAGCACGTTCGCCAGCTTCTCGTCGTGCCGGCCGAGCGCGGCGGCGATGACGTCCGCGGCGGTCACGACGGCGCCGTCCGGGCGCGTGACGTGCACCGTCTCCTCCGGAACTCCGGCGGCGGCGCGGGCGCCCGCGAAGTAGCGCACCTGCACCGCCACGGTCCCGATCTGCTCCGGCAGAGCCGTCATCCGCTCAACCCCCGATTGCGCTCATCGGCCGGGACGGCTGGGCGAACTCGCCCGAATCCATCCCGTGCCCGGCGGCCTTCGCCCACATCGTCTCCTGCCACAGCCGCATCAGTTCGGCGTCCTCGGCCCCGGCCCGCATCGGCCCGCGCAGGTCCGTCTCGGTCGTCGAGAACAGGCACGAGCGCAGCTGGCCGTCGGCGGTGAGCCGGGTGCGGTCGCAGGCCGCGCAGAACGGCCTGGTCACCGAGGCGATCACGCCGACCGTCGCGGGCCCGCCGTCGACCAGCCAGCGCTCCGCGGGTGCGGAGCCGCGCTCGGCGACGTCCGGGGCGAGGGTGAACTCGCGGCGGAGGCGGTCCAGGATCTCCTCCGCGGTGATCATCTGGCTGCAGTCCCACTCGTGCTGGGCGTCCAGCGGCATCTGCTCGATGAACCGCAGCTGGTAGCCGCGCTCGATGCAGAAGCGCAGCAGGTCGCCGGCCTCGTGGTCGTTGATCCCGCGCATCAGCACCGCGTTGACCTTGACCGGCTCCATCCGCATCTCCTTCGCCGCGGCGAGCCCGGTCAGCACGTCGTCCAGCCGGTCGCGGCGGGTGAGCTGCTTGAACACGTCGCGGTCGAGGGTGTCCAGCGAGACGTTGACCCGGTTCAGCCCGGCCCGCATCAGCGGTTCGGCGAAGCCGCCTAGGTTGATGCCGTTGGTGGTCAGCGAGGTCTTCGGGCGACTCGGCAGCGCCGCGGTCGCCGCGATGATGTCCACCAGGTCCTGTCGCAGCAGCGGCTCGCCGCCGGTGAAGCGCACCGTGGTGACGCCCAGCTCCTCCACGGCGATGCGGATCAGCCGGTTCATCTCGTCGGTGTCGAGCAGTTCCGCGCGCTTCAGCCAGGGCAGGCCCTCGGCGGGCATGCAGTAGGTGCAGCGCAGATTGCACTTGTCGATGAGGGAAACGCGCAGGTCGGTCGCAATGCGGCCGAATCGGTCCACCAGCCGGGTCGTGTCCGGGCGTGCGGACGTGTCGGTCGTGCGGCGCACGAGCGGGATTCCCAGGTCCACCGCGGTCACTCCACGACCCTAGCGCCTAGCGGCGGTGGATTTCGATCGCGCGGCCCCAATTTGTGCGGAATCGCCGAGTGATCCGCCGCATCGTCCGGAGTGGTCGGAGGAAGGCACAAAGTCGTTGCAAGATCCGGGTTTGCGGACGATTTAGCTGGTTTTGCACGCAGCTGCGGAAGTAATGTTGGCGGCTGTGCCGCACTATCGGATTTCGGAGGCCGCCGGACTGCTCGGCGTCAGCGACGACACGGTGCGCCGGTGGGTCGAAGGCGGGCAGCTCCCTTCGGAGCGGGACGCCGCCGGCCGGCTAACCGTGGACGGCGCCGCGCTCGCCGAGTTCGCCCGCGCCCAGGCCCGCTCGACACCGGACCCGTCCGGCATCGGCCGGTCGGCGCGCAACCGGCTCGTCGGGCTGGTCACCGAGGTGATCTCGGACCGGGTCATGTCGCAGGTGGAGATCCAGTGCGGCCCGCACCGGATCGTCTCGCTGATGAGCACCGAGGCGGTGCGCGAACTCGGGCTGGTGCCCGGGGCGCTGGCGGTCGCCGTGGTCAAGTCGACCAACGTCGTGGTGGAAACACCGGGAGAAGGATGATGTCGAAGCTCAAGATGATCATCGGCGCGCTGGTCGCGCTCGTGGTGCTGGCCGGGTGCGGGCAGGCCGGGCAGCAGGCCCAGCCGCAGCGCACGCTGACCGTGCTCGCGGCCGCGTCCCTCACCGAGTCCTTCGACGAGCTCGGCACCCGGTTCACCGAGCAGCACCCCGACGTGCGGGTGCAGTTCGACTACCAGGGCTCGTCGACGCTCGCCGAGCAGATCAAGCAGGGCCGCGCCGCGGACGTGTTCGCCTCGGCGGACACCAAGAACATGGACAAGGTGCGGGACCTGGTCGGCACGCCGGAGGTCCTCGCTACGAATCAGCTGACGATCGTGGTCCCGCCGGGCAACCCGGCCGGGATCGCCTCGCTCGCCGACCTCGCGGCGCCCGGCCGGACGGTCGTGGTCTGCGCGCCGCAGGTGCCGTGCGGATCGGCCACGCAGAAGGTGGCGCAGGCCTCCGGCGTGCAGCTGAAGCCCGCCAGCGAGGAGAGCGACGTGAAGTCGGTGCTGCAGAAGGTCGTTGCGGGCGAGGCGGACGCCGGGCTGGTGTACGTCACCGACGCGAAGGCGGCCGGAGCCCAGGTGCAGGCGGTGGACTTCCCGGAGTCGCAGCAGGCGATCAACACCTATCCGATCGCGACGGTCACCGCCGCGCCGGAGGCGCAGCTGGCGGCGGAGTTCATGGCGTTCGTGCGCGGCCCGATCGGCCGGGACGTCCTCGGCAAGCACGGCTTCGGCGCTCCGTGAGCAGCGCTCCGTCAGGTGTGGACCGTCCGCAGTTTCAATTGAAACTGCGGACGACCCGGGTGTGAGGTGAGGTTTCAATTGAAACTGCGGGCATCCCAGGTGCCGGCGGTGCTGTGGGTGCCTGCCGTGCTCGCGCTGGCCCTCGTGGTCCTGCCGGTCCTGGGGCTGCTGACGCGCGTCGATCCCGCGCGCCTGCCGGAGCTGCTGCTCAGCCCCGCCGCGCTCGACGCGCTGTGGCTCTCGGTGATCACCGGGCTGATCTCCACCGCGCTCGCGCTGCTCCTCGGCGGCCCGCTGGCGCTGGTGCTCGCGCGGTCCCGGATGCGCGGGCTCCGCGTGGTGCGGGCCTTCGTGCTGCTGCCGCTGGTGCTGCCGCCGGTCGTCGGCGGCCTCGCCCTGCTCTACCTGCTGGGCCGCACCGGGCCGATCGGACAACTGCTCGACGTCGTGGGAATCCGCTTGCCGTACACGACAACCGCCGTGGTGATCGCGCAGACGTTCGTCGCGATGCCGTTCCTCGTGGTCGGCCTGGAAGGCGCGCTGCGGACCGCCGGCGGGCGGTACGAGCAGGTCGCCGCGACGCTGGGCGCCGGGCCCTGGCTGACCTTCCGGCGCGTCACCGTGCCGCTGCTGCTGCCCGCGCTCGGGTCGAGCCTGGTGCTGACCTTCGCGCGGGCGCTGGGGGAGTTCGGCGCGACGATCACCTTCGCCGGTAGCTTGCAGGGCACCACCCGGACCCTGCCGCTGGCCATCTACACCACATCGCAGTCCGATGTGGACGCTGCGGTAGCGATGTCGTTGCTGCTGGTGGTGGTCGCGCTGCTGGTGATCGTGGTGGCCCGGCCCAAGGCGGTGGAGGGACGGCTGTGAGCGGAATGCGCGCCGACATCGAGTTCCGGCGCCCCGACTTCACGCTGCGCGCGGAGTTCGAGGTGGCGCCCGGCGAGGTCCTGGCGGTGCTCGGGCCGAACGGGGCGGGCAAGTCGACGCTGCTGTCGGTGCTGGCCGGGCAGCTCGTTCCGCACCGCGGGCGCGTCGAGCTGGACGGCACCGCGTGGCTGGACACCGAGCGCGGGCTCAGCGTGCCGACGCACCGTCGCGGTGTCGGGCTGCTCGCGCAGAACGCCCTGCTGTTCCCGAACCTCACAGCGCTGGAGAACGTCGCATTCGGCCCGCGCGCGGCCGGAGTCCGCAAGGCCGAGGCGCGGGAAGCGGCCAAGCGCTGGCTGTCCGAGGTGGGCGTCGCCGGGCTGGCGGAGCGCAAGCCCGGGCAGCTCTCCGGCGGTCAGGCGCAGCGCGTGGCGCTGGCCCGGGCGCTGGCGGCGAATCCGCGGTTGCTGCTGCTCGACGAGCCGCTGGCCGCGCTCGACGTCGATGCCGCTCCGGCCATGCGCGGACTGCTGCACCAGGTGCTGCGGCGCCAGGAGAAACCGACCGTGCTGGTCACGCACGACGTGCTGGACGCGGTCGTGCTCGCCGACTGGCTCCTGGTGCTGCTCGACGGCTGCGTCGTCGAGCAGGGCCCGACCCGCGAGGTGCTGGCCCGCCCGAAGGAGGCGTTCACGGCGCGGGTGGCCGGGCTGAACCTGGTGCCCGGGGTAGCAGCGGCGGACGGTGTTTCGTTCGGCGACAGCACGATCAGCGGCCGGATCGCCGAGGAGCTGGAGCAGGGCGAAGCCGCTGCTGCGGTGTTCGCGCCGTCGGCCGTCGCTGTGCACCGCGAGCGCCCGCACGGCAGCCCGCGCAACGCGATCCCGGTGCGGTTGGCGGCGCTCGAACCGCGCGGCGACGTCGTGCGGGTGCGCGGCGTGGTGCGGGAGTGCTCGCTGGCCGCCGACGTGACTCCGGCGGCCGTCGCCGACCTGCGGCTCGCCCCGGACGACGAGGTCTGGTTCGTGGTGAAGGCCGCCGAAGTAGCAATTCACCCCACATCAGGTGGATCATCTGGGGCGTGACTGAGCCATCCCCCTGGACGTACCTGATGGACATGGACGGCGTGCTCGTCCACGAGGAGCACATGGTGCCGGGTGCGGACGCCTTCGTGGCGGCGCTGCGCGAGAACGGCATCCCGTTCATGGTCTTCACCAACAACTCGATCTACACCCCGCGCGACCTGCGCGCCAGGCTGGCGCGCACCGGGCTGGACGTCCCGGAGGGCGCGATCTGGACCTCCGCGCTGGCCACCGCGCAGTTCCTGGAGAAGCAGCGGCCCGGCGGCACGGCCTACGTGGTCGGCGAGTCGGGGCTGACCACGGCGCTGCACAACATCGGCTACGTGCTGACCGATCGCGATCCGGACTACGTCATCCTCGGCGAGACCCGCACCTACAGCTTCGAGGCGATAACCAAGGCGATCCGGCTGGTCGAGGGCGGCGCGCGGTTCATCGCCACCAACCCCGACGAGAAGGGGCCGAGCCGGGAGGGCACGCTGCCCGCCACCGGTGCCGTCGCCGCGTTGATCGAGCGGGTGACCGGCCGCGCGCCGTACTACGTGGGCAAGCCGAACCCGCTGATGATGCGGTCCGCGCTGCGCCACCTGGGCGCGCACTCGGAGAACACCCTGATGATCGGCGACCGGATGGACACCGACGTGCGGTCCGGCCTGGAATCGGGCATGCAGACGATCCTGGTGCTGTCCGGGATCTCCGACGAGCACACCGCGGACCTGTTCCCGTACCGGCCGACGAAGGTGATCAACTCGATCGCCGACCTCACCGGTCACGTCCTGGATCCGTTCAAGGCCTGATCTCCACGACGGCGTCGCCGGCGGTGATGGCGCTGGTGACTTGGTTGAGCTCGTCGGCCAGGCGTTCGGCGGCGTCGCGCGCGAGCTCGGCGCGGCGGCTCAGCGAACCGGACCAGTGGCGCTGCGCCGCCGCCAAGCGGTCGAGCAGGTCCGCCTGCAGCCGCAGCCGTTCGACGTGCGCCCAGTCCTGCCGCGCCGGACCGCGGAAGGCGCGTTCGATCGCCGCCGCGACCCGCTCCAGCTCCAGTTCCGTGATCATCCGAATCCCCAAGTCGCCGATTCCCCGATGACTGTGGGACTGCATTCGGCCGATCGTTCGTACGCCGATGTGTCGTACGTCACTTGGAGCGCATGAACGCGTACACGTCGTCGGCGTCCACGATGCGCTTGCCCAGCGGCAGCAGCGAGACCGGGACGAGCTTGAAGTTCGCGATGCCCAGCGGGATGCCGACGATCGTGACGCACAGGGCGATGCCGGTGAAGATGTGCCCGAGCGCCAGCCACCAGCCGGCCAGCACCAGCCAGAGGATGTTGCCGATACCCGCCATCGCGCCCGAGGTGGGCTCGTCGATCAGCCGCCTGCCGAACGGCCACAGCGCGAAGTTGGCCATCCGGAACGACGCGATGGAGAACGGGATGCCGATGATCGTGATCGCCAGGACGACCCCGGCGACCGCGTAGCCGAAGGCCATCCAGAACCCGCAGAGCACCAGCCAGATGATGTTCAGCAGTAGCCGCATGCCTCCACGGTGCCAGGCCGCCAACCCGGCCGCGGAGCCGAGGTAGTGGATCAGTGTCGATCCGGTGTTTGGCCAGGTCAGGGACCGTGCGTGCGTTGTGCTGCCATGGCGACACGAAACGTGCACGGGCCCTGACCTGGCGGAACGGCGCTCTCAGACGAGGAGGTCCCCGCTGAGGATCGTGACCGCTCGGCCGCGGAGGCCTACGCGGTTTCCTCGGAGGGCCATCTGGACGATGCCGCCGCGCTGGGACGCCTGTTCGCCGACGAACGTCGCGTCGCGCTCGTCCCTCCCGAGCTTCGCCGCCCACCAGCTCGCCAGCGTGCAGTGGGCCGAGCCGGTCACCGGGTCCTCCGGGATGCCGACCTGCGGGGCGAACACCCGGCTGACGAAGTCGATGCCCGGTCGGTCTCCCGGCGCGGTGACGATCACCCCGCGCGATGGGACGTCCGCCAGCATCGCGAAGTCCGGCCGCACCGCGCGGACCTCCGCGGCGGATGCCGCTAGCGCCAGCACCTTGGTCTCGCCCTCCGCGGCCTCCTCGATGGTGATGCCGGGCAGCCCGGCGGCCAGCGCCGTGGGCGGCTCCACCGGCTCGGCGTGGTCGACCGGGAAGTCCATCTCGATCCAGCCGTCGCCCTGCGCGGTGCAGGTGAGCACGCCGCTGCGGGTGTCGAAGCGCTGGTCGCCGCCGAGCACGTGCGCCGTCGCCAGGGTGGCGTGCCCGCACAGCGGCACCTCGGTCTCGGGGGTGAACCAGCGCAGCGGCTTGGGTTCGTCATCCGGGCCGCCGGTCACGACGAACGCCGTCTCGGAGTGCCGCAGCTCGGCCGCGACCGACTGCATCCACACCGCCTCGGCAGGGGCGTCCAGCAGCACGACACCGGCGGGATTGCCGGTGAAGGCGCTGTCGGTGAAGGAATCCACGACGAAAGCACGCATCCCTGAACGGTACTCAACCCCGGCCCGCCACTACCCGCATCCGGGGGTGGTCGACGGGCATCCGGCCAGGACAAGATGGGTGACCTGCATCACTGAGTTTCGGGAGGTCGTCGACGTGGATGCCGTCGAACCAGCTCAGCCCAGCTACGCCTCGGGTGTCTCGGACGTGCCGATGTTGGGCGACACCATCGGCGAGAACCTCGACCGGACGGCGGCGCGCTTCCCCGACCGCGACGCGCTCGTGGAGTTCGCGACCGGGCGCCGCTGGTCCTACCGGGAGTTCGTCGCCGAGGTGGACGCGCTGGCGGTCGGCCTGCTGGACGCCGGGATCGGCAAGGGCGACCGGGTCGGGATCTGGGCGCCGAACCGCGCCGAGTGGACCATCACCCAGTACGCGACGGCGAAGATCGGCGCGATCCTGGTCAACATCAACCCGGCGTACCGGATGCACGAGCTGGAGTACGTGCTCAACCAGGCCGGGGTGCGGCTGCTGGTGTCGGCGCGGTCGTTCAAGTCGTCGGACTACGTGGCGATGGTGGAGCAGGTGCGGGGGAAGTGCCCGGGCCTGGAGCAGGTGGTGTTCCTGGACTCCCCGGAGTGGGCGGAGCTGGCCGGCGGCACCGGCGATCCGCAGCGGCTGGCGGCGATCCGGCTGTCGGCCGACGACCCGATCAACATCCAGTACACCTCGGGCACCACCGGTTTCCCGAAGGGCGCGACGCTGTCGCACCACAACATCCTGAACAACGGGTTCTTCGTCGGCGAGCTGTGCGGCTACACCGAGGTCGACCGGGTAGCGATCGTGCCGCCGTTCTACCACTGCTTCGGCATGGTGATGGGCAACCTGGCGTGCACCAGCCACGGGTCGGCGATGGTCATCCCGTCGGAGGGCTTCGACCCGGAGGCGGCGCTGTCGGCCGTCGCCGCGGAGCGCTGCACCTCGCTGTACGGGGTGCCGACGATGTTCATCGCCGAGCTCGACCACCCGGACTTCGACTCCTTCGACCTGTCCTCGCTGCGCACCGGGATCATGGCCGGCTCGCCCTGCCCGGTGGAGGTGATGAAGCAGGTCATCGGCCGGATGGGGATGGGCGAGGTGTCGATCTGCTACGGCATGACCGAGACCTCGCCGGTGTCGACGCAGACCCGCGCCGACGACTCGCTGGAGCGGCGGGTGTCCACGGTGGGCCGGGTCGGGCCGCACCTGGAGATCAAGATCGTCGATCCGGCCACCGGCCTGACCGTGCCGCGCGGCACGCCGGGCGAGCTTTGCACCCGCGGCTACTCGGTGATGCTCGGCTACTGGGAGCAGCCGGAGAAGACCGCCGAGGTGGTGGACGCGGCGCGCTGGATGCACACCGGCGACCTCGCCGTCATGGACGAGGACGGTTACGTGAGCATCACCGGCCGGATCAAGGACATGGTCATCCGGGGTGGTGAGAACGTCTACCCGCGCGAGATCGAGGAGTTCCTCTACACGCACCCGGACATCCTCGACGCGCAGGTCATCGGCGTCCCGGACGCGAAGTACGGCGAGGAGCTGATGGCCTGGGTGCGGCTGCGCGACGGCTCCACGCCGCTGACCGCCGACACGCTGCGCGAGTTCTGCACGGGCAAGCTCGCGCACTACAAGGTGCCGCGCTACGTCCATGTCGTCGACGAGTTCCCGATGACTGTCACCGGCAAGATCCGCAAGATCGAGATGCGCGAAACCGCGAAGAAGCTCCTCGACCTCGACTGATCCAGCGGTGGGCGCCTTCGGTCGAAGGCGCCCACCGCTGGATCAGCGCTGGGCGTCGAGCTTGGCGAGTTCGGCGGCGTCCTCGGCGCCGAACTGGTCTTCCAGCTGCTCGGGAGAGGCGTCGACGTCGATCTGGGCCAGCGGCACGCCGCGGGCGCTGGAAATCGCGCCGAGGCGGCGGGTCGCGCGGTCCGACGCGTAGGCCGTGAGCTCGTCCTTGTCCAGCTCGAAGGGCAGCACCTCGGGCGCGTCCTCCGGCATCCACTCGACCTGGGCGATGGCGTGCGGCAGCAGCTTGGCCATCTGGTCCTGCACCACGTCCCAGTTGCGCTCGTCGGCGGCCACGTGGCGACGGCAGGTGAAGGTGCCCCACGCCATGTGGCGGCGCTCGTCGTCGCCGATGCGCCGGATGACCTGCTGCATGCCGGGCAGGATGCCGCGGCTGACGCAGATCTTGTGCCAGGCGTAGTAGCCGGTCAGGGCCAAGGTGCCCTCGACGACGTGGTTGTAGGTGACCGACGCGCGCACCTGGTTCTCCGGGCTCGGGTCGGCGTGCAGCGCGTGCAGCGATTCGGGCAGCGCCCGGTAGAAGATCTCGCGGTAGCCGGGGTTGTCCTCGACGAGCCCGTGCAGGTCTTCGGTGAGCCCGACGGCGTCCAGCCACAGCCGGAAGACCTGGGTGTGCTTGGCCTCCTCGAACACGAACTGCGTCAGGTACATCTCGTCGCCGAACCGGCCCTCGGCGGCCATCGCGGACACGAACGGCTGGAGGTCCTGCGTCACGGCTTCCTCGCCGGCGATGAACTGCGCGCACAGGCCCGCCACGCTGCGCTGCTCGGCCTCGTCGAGCCGCTGCCAGTCCTCGACGTCCTTGCTGAAGTCGATGTCGGCGGGGTTCCAGAACTTGGCGTTGCCCTTGTTGAACAGCCGCAGCGGCAGCGAGTCCCAGTTCAGGCCGCTGGCCTGCAGTGAGTGGAAACCTTCGCGGTGGGCGGGGTGCGCGGTGGTGCTCGTCATTGAACGACTCCAGCTCGCCAAATTGTGAGGAATATTATGACCGTGATTTTCGATACTGCGCAGTTTCGAGTCAAGGGGGCGCGCGTCACCCGAACGTAGGGTGGTGCGTGTGGCAGAACAGCGCAGCGCGCCGGTGGTCGGCTTCGACCTGGACATGACCCTGATCGATCCGCGACCGGGCGTGGTCCGCGCGATCGAGGCCCTGAACGAGGAGTTCGCGTTGTCGCTGGACGGCGAGGCAGTCGCGGCGCACCTGGGGCCGCCGCTGGCCGACACGATGCGCGGCTACGGCTTCGACGAGCCGATGGTCGAGCGGCTGGTCGGCCACTTCCGCGAGATCTACCCGGCCGTGGTGGTCGGGCTGACCGAGCCGATGCCGGGCGCCGAGCGGGCGCTGGACGCGGTCCGCGAAGCGGGCGGCCGGATCCTGGTGATCACCGGGAAGTACGAGCCGAGCGCGGACCTGCACCTGAAGGCGTTCGGCTGGGACGTCGACCGGCTCGCCGGTGACGTCTTCGCCGCGGCGAAGGGCGAAGTGCTGCGCGAGGAGGGCGCGACGATCTACGTGGGCGACCACCTCGGCGACATCATCGGCGCGAAGGCCGCGGGCGCGGTCGCGGTCGGCGTGGCCACCGGTCCCTACGGCGTCGACGAGCTGGCGGCAGCCGGTGCCGACGTCGCGCTGCGCGACCTCACCGAGTTCCCGGCATGGCTCGCGCAGCGGGCCTGAATCAGCGCCTGCGGCTGCGCAGGATCGTGGCGATCACGCCGAAGATCAACCCGGCCGGGCACAGCAGCGTCGCGAGGTTGAGCCAGACCGGCATGTTCTCGTAGCCGGCGGCGAACAGCGCGAAGATCGCGATGATCGCGAGCAGGCCCAGCCCGAACAGGATCATCGAAACCGGGAGGATCGCGGACCTGGGCGTAGCAGCTGCCATGCTGAGCAGCGTATTCAGCGACTGCGCCGAGTGTCGCAGCGGGCCTTGGTCGATAAGGACGGGTGTTATCGGCTGGGTACGCGGTACGCTTGGTGTGACGCGTCCCGGCGCGCCCAACAATGCGGCGTTTTCGGGGCGCTTTCGTCGTGCCGGGGCCATTCGGTTCCGCTCGGCGAACAGCCAGAGGGACGACGAGGACCCGGAGACCGGGCCAGCACATTCGACAGGGAACGGTGAGGACAGTGCCGACCGGCAGGGTCAAGTGGTTCGACGCGGAGAAGGGCTTCGGCTTCCTGACCCAGGACGGCGGGGAGGACGTGTACGTGCGGTCCTCGGCGCTGCCGTCGGGTGTGGAGGCGCTCAAGACGGGCCAACGCGTCGACTTCGACATGGCGCAGGGGCGCCGCGGCCCGCAGGCACTCAAGGTCAAGCTGTTGGACCCGCTGCCGTCGGTGGCGGAGGCGCACCGGCGTTCCGCCGACGAACTGCACGGCATGGTCGAGGACATGATCAAGCTCTTGGAGCTGAAGATCCAGCCCGACCTGCGCCGCGGCCGCTACCCGGACCGCAAGATGTCGAAGCGGATCGGCGAGGTAGTGCGCGCGGTCGCCAGGGAGCTCGACCCGGGCAACTGACGAGCTGCACAAACACTGTTTCCAGGCGCGTTTTGCGTGGCGGTGCGGGTGGCGGAACCTCAGGTGCCTTCTCGCTGTGGGATCCCCGACATCATGAATGCCAATTCACCACGTCGGGGCTGTCCTCGCGAGAAGACCCCTGAGAACCCGCGGCGGTGCAAGCTGCGTCCCACACCGCAAGCGGCTGACGCCGCTTACTGAACAGACCACGAGGGCCGGGCGCATCGCGGTGCGCTCGGCCCTCTTATGTCTTTCGTCAGGGGTGGTCGTGGTCGGTCGGCAGATCCGGCCGGGGTGTCCTGATCCATAGGTTCACCTGCATGAAAGCCAAGATCATCGCGCTTGCGGTGGCCATCGGGGTCTCCATCGGCCCCGCCACCGCACACGCCGCGCCCGAACCGACCACGCAGACCATCGACGACTACCTGACCCGCGCGCTGGAATCCACCGACCTGCCCGGGTTCTCGGTGGTGGTCACCAAGGACGACAGGATCGTGCACGCCGCCGGTTACGGCCACGATTCCGACGGGCGGCCGGTCACGGCCGACACCCCGATGCGGGTCGCGTCGGTCAGCAAGTCGTTCACGGCCATGGCGGTCATGACGCTCGCCGACGCCGGCAAGATCGCGCTGGACCGGCCGGTCGTCGAGCAGCTGCCCGGCTTCGGCATGGCCGATCCGCGCTTCCGCGCCGTGACCGTGCGGCAGCTGCTGAACCAGACCTCCGGGTTCTCCGACCGCACCATCGACATCAACGCGCTGGAGGACGCGGGCTCGCTCGCCGAGTACACCTCGCGGCTGAGCACCGGTTCGCCGGCCGCCGAGCCGGGCACGCACTGGGAGTACTGCAACGTCAACTACGACCTGGCGGCCCGGCTCGTCGAGGTCGCCAGCGGCCAGACCTTCGACGACTACCTGCGGCAGCACGTGTTCGGGCCGCTCGGGATGAGCCGCAGCGCGGTTCGCGACGACGTGCTCCGGCCCGCCAACGGCTACAACTCGCTGTTCGGCGTGTGGATCTCCCGCCCGGAGCTACCCGGATTCCTCGACGGCAGCGGTGGCGGCGGCGTCATCACCACCGCCGCCGACATGGGCAAGTGGCTGATCACGCAGGGCGGTCACGGGCGCCAGCTCGTCGCACCGGAGAGCCTGCGAGCCATGCACAGCCCTTCCGACGTGCACGAATACGGCATGGGCTGGGGCATCGAGAAGCCCGCCGACGGCCCGGAAAGGCTGGTGCACGACGGGAACCTGTTCACCTACGCCGCGACGGAGATGGTCATCCCGGAGACCGGTTACGGCTTCGCCGTCATGACGAACAACGCTTCGCTCAACGGCGACTACTACGACATCCTCACCGGGCTGGTGGCGCTGAGCGAGGGGAAGACGCCCGAGGCTCCCGGCGGCGTGCGGCAGCAGTTCGAGCTGGTGCTGGGCCTGATCGGGCTGGCGGCCGTGGGGCTCGGCGTACTTGGCGCGATGCGTTCCCGTCGCTGGGCGGCCAAGCGCGCCGGGCGGCCGGCTTGGCGGATCGCGTTGCGCCTGGTGCCGGTGCTGATCCCGGTCGCGGTGTTCCTGGCCTACCCGAGCCTGATCTCGTTCATCAGCAACGGCCGCACGGTCACCTGGGCGCAGATGACGTACTTCCCGCTGCCCTTGACGGTCGTGCTGCTGGTCGCGGCGCTCGCCGGGCTCAGCACCGCGGTGTTCCGGCTGCTTCGGTTGCGGGCCGTAAGGTCGGCCGGGTGAGCAACGGTGCGGCTCTGCTGATCATCGCCGGGGTTTGCGAGCTCGCCGCTTACGGGCTCGATGGCGCGGTGTGGCGGCTGCTGCTGCTCGTGGCGCTGGCCGTGATGGGTTACCTCCACGGCCGGCACCTGCCGGTTCGCCGAGGCTGGGCCTGGCTCTCGGTCGCCGCGCTGGGCGGGCTCGTCGGCGCGGTCGTCGACTTCTGGGCCGGCTTCAGCTCCCTGCTGTGCTTGGCCGTTTTCGTGGTCCTGCCGTGGCTGGCCGGGCAGTTCCGGCGACAGCAGGCCGAGTTGATCGTCGCCGGTCGGCAGCGGGTCGAGCAGATGGAGCGGGAGCAGGAATTCGTCGCCGAACGCGCGAGGCTGCGGGAACGCGCCCGGATCGCCGCGGACATGCACGACTCGCTCGGCCACGACCTGGCGCTGATCGCGCTGCGCGCCGGATCCCTCGAACTGGCCCCGGAAATGACCGACGCCAACCGGCAAGCGGCCGCCGAGCTGCGCGCCACCGCCGTCGCCGCCACCGACCGGCTCCGGCAGACGATCGGTGTGCTGCGGGAGAACGGCACCCCGAGCGTCGAGCCGCCGGACGAGCCGGTGGAGGCACTGGTCGACCGCGCGCGCAGCGCCGGGATGGCGGTGTCGCTGCTGCGCAGCGGCGAGCCGCTCGCGGTGCCGCCGGAGGTGGACCGCGCAGCACACCGGGTGGTGCAGGAGGCGCTGACCAACGCCGCCCGCTACGCGCCCGGGGCGGAGGTGACCGTGCGGGTCGAGCGATTCCCCAAGGGGCTCAACGTCATCGTGCGAAACTCCGTCGTCGACGCGCCGCCGGTGGTCGACGGCGGAAACGGCAGCGGGCTGTTGGCGCGGGCTGAGCGGGTCCGGTTGCTCGGCGGAACCTTCAGCGCCGAGCCCGGCGACGGCTTCACCGTGACCGCTCGGCTGCCCTGCCCGGTTGTGCCTGCGACGAAGGAAGACGAATGATCCGCGTGTTGTTGGCCGATGACGAGGCCATGATCCGCGCCGGGGTCCGGTCGATCCTGGCGACCGACCCGGAGATCGACGTGGTCGCCGAGGCCGAGGATGGGCGGCAGGCCATCGATCTGGCCGCCGAGCACCGACCGGACGTCGTCCTGCTGGACATCCGGATGCCCCGGCTCGACGGGCTCGCCGCCGCCGCGGAGCTGGCCCGCGCGCAGCCGGAGGTCAAGGTCGTTGTGCTCACCACCTTCGACGAGGACGAGTTCGTGGCGCGGGCGCTCGGCGACGGCGCCCGCGGGTTCCTGCTCAAGGCCGCCGATCCGCGCGAACTCCTCATCGGCGTTCGCGCCGTGGCCGACGGCGCGGCGTACCTGTCGCCCCGGATCGCGCAGCGGGTGATCGCCGGGATGCGCGGCGGCCAGGCCGCCCGGCGGAACGCCGCCCGCGACCGGGTGGCGACCCTGACCGCGCGAGAACGCGAGGTCCTGGCGCTGGTCGGCGCGGGACTGTCCAATCAGGACATCGCGCGGCGGCTGTTCCTGGCCGAAGGCACCGTCAAGGCGCACGTCAGCACGATCCTGCAGCGCCTGTCCGCGAACAACCGCGTCCAGGCCGCGATCACCGCGTACGAGGCCGGGCTGGTCGACGACTGACGCGGCGCGGCAGGTGAGACCCGCCGGATGTCACTGCTGGACGTTCAGGATCCAGCTGCCGCCGATGCCGAAGTCGACGCCGCCGTCGGCGCCGGGCGTCAGCACCGCCGAGAACTTCTGGACCTCCACGTGCTCCAGCCGGCCGCCGTCCGGCGGCAGCTGCAGCGTGTAGGCGTGACGCGAGTCGGGCGGGAAGACCTGGCTGCGGCCGTCGAGCTGCTCGCCGCCCAGCCCGCGGTAGATGAACACCACCTGCCACGGCGCCGCCGCGACCTCGCCGGGCACCGAGATCTGCAGCGGGTTGCGGTCGGGCACCCGCAGGTCGCCGACCGTGTTCTCCGGCGGCGTCACGCAGTTCTGCCCCGTCGCGTCGCAGTACTGGGCGGGGTTGACGGTCACCGAGTTCCCGTGGGAGTAGAAGGTGACCTGCGGTTCGCTGGGGGCGGCACAACCGGCGGCGAGCGCGATGCCCGCCACCGCCAGCAGCGGCTTCAGTCCACGATGCACGGTTCGAGCCTACGACCTGGTCCGTAATCGTGCGGTGGCCGGTGCGGACCGGCGCCGGAGGCGTGGCAGCAGCGTGCCGCCGCGACCGGCCGCGATCGTCTGCGCCAGCACCAGCGCCAGCGCGGCGGAGACCACCGCGAACCCGATCCAGTAGACCGGTGGCAGCAGGACGCCCAGCGCGCCGCCGAAGACCCAGCTGAGCTGCAAGATCGTCTCGGACCGGCCGAACGCCGAGGCCCGCGATCGCTCCGGCATGTCGTGCTGGATCACCGCGTCCAGGCAGACCTTGGCCAGGGCGCTGGCCGTCGCACCGACGAGGCCGACCACCACCGCGAGCGGGAACCCGGCCAGCACCGCCGCGCAGACCGCGACCGCCAGCGCGCTGCCCAGGCAGGCGATGATCACCCGGTCCGGCTTGCCGAAGTGCATCTTCGAACCCAGCCCGTTGCCGAGGAAGCTGCCGGCCCCGGCCGCGCCGCCGATCAGGCCGAGCAGCACGAGCTGCATGAACGGCTCGTGCTGGGTGCTCTGCTTGATCACGAACGCCGCGAACAGCGTCAGGAAGCCGGTCAGCAGCCGGATGCCGCCGTTGCCCCACAGCGCCACCACGACGTGCCCGCTCAGCGGAACCTTCTTGGTCTGCTCCGGGTTCGAGCCGATCGACGTCGGCACCTCGCCCTCGGTGCTCTCCACCCAGCCCGGGATCCGCAGGCACAGCCACACGCCGCCGGCCGCCATCGCGGCCATGAACCACAGCGCGCCCTCGGAACCCAGCAGCCAGGCGAAGCCGGAGGCGATCGCGCCGAAGATCCCGCCCGCGGCCATGCCGAACGCGGTCAACCGGGAGTTGGCCTTGGTCAGCGTGATCTGCGTCGGCAGCACCCGCGGCGTCATCGCCGCCTTGAGCACGCCGAAGGACTTCGACAGCACCATGCAGCCCAGCGCCGCCGGGTAGAGCAGCCAGCTGTTGAAGTTCAGCGCCATCACGGCCGCGAGCAGCACGCGGACCGCGAACGATGCGGCGAGCGCGAAGCGGCGGCCCTGCTGCAGCCGGTCCAGCGCCGGGCCGATCACTGGGGCGATCACCGCGAACGGCGCGACCGTGATCAGCAGGTAGAGCGCGACCTTGTCCTTGCTCTCGCCGGTGGCGGCGGAGAAGAACAGGGTGTTGGCCAGCGCGACCGCCATCGCGGCGTCCACCGCGTAGTTGCCCATCACCGCGTAGGTGAACTTCGCGAGCCCGGACCGGTCGGCGCCGTCGGCGTGCGCGAGCGAGAAGAACATCCGCATCGCGCGTTGCGTCAGGTCCCGGCTGCGCCACGCGGCGACCCGGGTGACCGTCAGCTTCCGGGGCGGTGCCGTGCCCCGGGGCTGCTCGGGTTCGGGTTCCTCCTCGGTCCGGCCCGGGTGGTCTTCGGGCAGCGGCGGCAATCGCCGGGTGCGGCTGCGCGGCCGGTCGTAGTCCGGGTCGTCCTCCCACGGATACCGGCGGTCGGCCCGCTCGTCCCTGCTCGACGCCTCGAACCGGTGCTCGGCGCGCTGGGGCTCGTCGCGCTGCTCCGGGCCGTGCTCGGGCGACGCTTCCCGGCCGCCTTCGGCGTACGAACCGCGCTTGCCGCGCTGCCCGGCGCCCCAGCCCGATCGGCCGCGTGGGGCGTCCGATCGCTGGTCATGGCGTCGCAAACCCATGCCGTTCATCCTGCCTCACCCGCCTCCGGCCGTTCGGGCATCCGCCGGATTTCGGCGGTCCCGCGAATAAAGAGGACGGAACCGGCCCGCCAGATACACCTGGACACCATCGAGCGACATAAACGGCCCGAAACCACCCCGCCCGGGTGGCGAGAAGATTCGACGGGTCTCGCGTGTGGAGCGAACGGACCGTTCGCGCCGATAGGCGAGGTGAACGGGCCGTTCACCCCGATAGCTAGGTGTGGACAGGCGGCTTCGCCGCTCCGCAGAGCGGAGCCCCACCGCAACCCCGCGTCACCACATCCCGAACAAGCCGCTGTAGCGGCCCAGCACGACGCCTGTTCAGGCGGGCGTGAGGCGCCAGTAGCCGTAGGGGTTGAAGAAGATGTCCTCGTCGTCGTAGCGGTCGCACGACTGCTGACGCAGCAGCCAGCGCGGCGAGTCCTCGGTGAGCCGGAAGCCCTCGCCGTCGCGGATCTCCGCCGCCCGCGGCTCGGTCAGCAGGTAGCCCGCCAGGCCGTCGATCAGCTCGACCCACTCGCCGAGCCGGCCCTCGTCCAGCAGCCCCTCGGCCTCCAGCTCCACGTCGGGCACCCCGAGCAGGTGCATGCCGCAGGTGTGGAGCACCTCGCCGCTGTGGATCGGCCGCTTCACCCAGGCCTGGCGGAGGACGTCGGGCTCGGCGGCGTCGGCGGCCAGCGCCAGCCACGTCTCCCGGCCGTGGGCGAGGCCGCTGCTCTCGCTCTTGATCGCGGTGGCGTCGCAGCGCTCGAACAGCTCCGCGACCACCGCCAGCATCCGCTCGGAGATGAAGGAAGCGTGCTCCTGCCCGCCCTTCGCGAGCACGTACGCGACCGAGTCGTGCTCGTCGACCGCGGCCCAGTCGTCGTCGGTGAAGGTCAACTGCGCGAGGCAGGCCTCGAACGCGTCGGGCATCCGCGGGTCGTGCTCGTGCTCCGAGGACTCCCGGTCCAGCGAGAAGAACGGCCCGCCGTACGCGCGGACGGCCGCCTCGACCAGGTCGAAGTCCATGCCGGTACCGAGCACGCAGAGCACGTGCAACGGCTCCACCAGATCCTCGTGATCATCCATGCGGCGACCGTACTAACGATCACGCCGGGACGAAGCGAACTCGGAAAATCGTCGGCCAGTACTTGCCGGTGAGCAGGAACTCGTCGGTGCCGGGGATCGCGGCGATGCCGTTGAGCACGTCGGTGCCCGCCCGCTCCCAGGAGCTCAGCAGCCCGGACGCGTCCACCACCGCGGTCACCTGCCCGGTCGCCGGGTCGATGCGCAGGATCTCGTCGCTGCCCCAGACGTTGGCCCAGACCTGGTCGCCGACGCACTCCAGCTCGTTGAGCTTCTCCACCGCGGATCCGCCGCGCCGCACGTCGACGCCGCCGACCGGCGCGAACGTCGCCGGGTCCCGGAAGGTGAGCCGATCGCTGCCGTCGCTCATGACCAACCGCGACCCGTCGAAGCACAGGCCCCATCCCTCACCCGTGTACTCCACACGGCGGAGCTCGTCCAGCGTCTTCCGATCTCGCTCCAGCGCAACCCCTTCCTGCCAGGTGAGCTGCCAGATACGGTCACCCGTGACGGTGATGCCCTCACCGAAGAGCTCGGCCGGGAGCCGGGCTTCGCGGCGCACCTCGCCGGTGGCGAGGTCGGTGGCGCGGAGCAGCGAAGAACCGTGCATGCCGGTGCCTTCGTAGAGGGTGCCGGCGGCGAGTTCGAGGCCCTGAGTGAATGAGGAGCGGTCGTGCGGGAGCACGGAGATCACCTCCGCTCGGAGGTGTGGCAGGCTTCCCGCGTGCCCAACGCCCTGATCGGTTTGCTCGCGGTCGTCCTGGCCGTCGTGTTGCGCTGGTACCTGCGGCGTGCACGCCACCAACCCCAGCCCGATGGCGAGCACCCAGCAGCACAGCACACGTCGAGTCGCGAGGAGTCGCACCCCGAAAGCTTGACACGGGCGGCGGCAGCGACGACCACGTACGGCACAATCGAGCATGTGACGCCTATGCCTGCTCCGATGACCAGCCCAGGCGCGGATGCCCCGTTCGAGGACGTGGGGCAGCCTGCGCCCGTGCCGCCGAACCCGGAGCTCGCCGCCGCCGAGGACGTCGCGCGAGCTGCGGCGGAGGACGAGGCGCGGCCCGGGGACGACCCGATCGGCTCGCCGGTGCTGACCCTGGACACCGAGGCCGGCGCCCCGGTCGGGGCGCACGTCGGCATCGAAGCCGAGGGCCCGCACGCGGTCACGCACTACTTCGAGTCGAACTACCCGGGCTACGTCGGGTGGCGCTGGGCGGTCACGGTCGCCAGCGTCGGCCCGGGCGAGCCGGTGACGGTCAGCGAGGTTGTGCTGCTGCCCGGCCCGAGCGCGTTGACCGCGCCGGAATGGGTGCCGTGGAACCAGCGGGTTCGCCCCGGCGACCTCGGCGCGGGTGACCTGCTGCCGACCACCGCGGACGACCCGCGGCTGGCGCCCGGCTACCTGACCAGCGACGACCCCGCGGTGGAGGAGGTCGCCCACGAGGTCGGCCTCGGCCGCAAGCGGGTGCTCAGCCTGGAGGGCCGGCTGGAGGCCGCCGACCGCTGGCACAGCGGCGACTTCGGGCCGCGCGCCGACATCGCCAAGTTGGCGCCGGGAGCCTGCGGCACCTGCGGTTTCTTCCTGAAGTTGGCGGGTTCGATGGGCGGCGCGTTCGGCGTCTGCGCCAACGAGCTCGCGCCCGCCGACGGTCGCGTGGTCAGCGTGGAGTTCGGCTGCGGCGCGCATTCGGAGGTCGAGGTGGACACCTCGTCGACGGTGCCGGTGGCCGAGGTCGTCTACGACGACGCCACCCTGGACTTCGAGCCGCGCGGGTGAGCGGAGCGGATTCGTTCGGTACGGCCGAGCTTCGGCGGGCCGTGCTGCAGTCCTGGGAGTCCTCGCCGACCCGGTTCCGCGAGGACGCCAACGCCGAGGAAGACCTCAGGCTCGGCGGCTACCGCGACCGGCTGCTGGTCGAGCTGGCGCAGAACGCCGCAGATGCGGCGGGCGCCGACGGTGTGCTGCGCGTCGAGCTCGTCGGCCGTGAGCTGCGAGTCGCGAACACCGGGTCGCCGCTGACCGCGGACGGCGTGGCGGGCCTGGCTTCGCTGCGCGCGTCGGCCAAGCGCGAGGGCGCCTCGGTCGGCCGGTTCGGCGTCGGGTTCGCCGCAGTGCTGGCGGTGTCCGACGAGCCGCAGATCCTGTCGAGGTCCGGCGGCGTCGCGTTCTCCGCCGAGCGGACCAGGGAAGCGGCGGCGGAGCTGGCAGGCCCGGCGGAGGAGATGGCGGCGCGGGAAGGCGCGGTGCCGGTGCTGCGACTGCCGTGGGCGGTCGCCAACGAGCCGCCGGAGGGCTTCGACACCGAGGTGCGGTTGCCGCTGCGCCCCGACGTGGTCACGGACGCGCTGATGGCGGCGTTCACCGACCAGGCGCCAGACCTGCTTATCGCGTTGCCCGCGCTGACCGAGATCCGGATCGGCGAGAAGACGTGGCGGCGCGTGGACGAAGGCGCGGATCGGCTGGTCGTGCACGGCCCGGTCCGCAGCGACCGGTGGCTCGTGCACCGCGCGACGGGCACGTTGAACGAGACGATGCTGGCCGGCCTGGGCGTCGAGGCCCGGCACGCCACGGAGTGGCGCGTGGCATGGGCGGTGCCGCTGGACGAGAGCGGCACGCCGATCCCGTTGGCCGAAGACGTGCTGCACGCGCCGACACCGACCGAGGAGCGGCTGTCGCTGCCTGCGCGGTTGCTGGCGAGCGTGCCGGTGGAACCGGACCGGCGACGGGTGGCGGCGTCGGCCGCCACGGATGCGGTGCTGACGTTCGCCGCCGAGTCCTATCCCGGGCTGGTCGGCAAGATCGCCGTGGAGCACCGGACGGCGCTGGTGCCGCTGCCGGGCTTCCCGCTGTCCGATGTGGACGACAAGCTGCGGCAGGGCGTGAACGACCGGCTGCGGGTCGCGGCGTGGCTGCCCGCGGCGAACGGGAATCTGGTGGCGCCGCTGGAATCCCGGGTCCTCGAATACATCTCGCCGGAGCTCGCCGACCTGCTCAAGGACGTGATCCCAGGCCTGCTCACGGCGGAGCTCGCGGATGCCCGGCACCGCAGGTCGCTGCACGTGCTGGAGGTCCGGCGGCTCGCCGCGGCGGAGATCGTCGACGCGGTCACCGGCCTGCAGCGACCGCCGGAGTGGTGGTACCGCTTCTACGACGCGCTGGTCCCGATCGAGAGCGCGGATCCCGTGGCGCGCGAGGAGTTCTCCGCGCTGCCCGTGCCGCTGGCGGACGGCCGAACGGTGACGGGCGTGCGGGATGTCCTGCTCAGCCACCGGGACGCGGACCCGGACCCGGCGGCGCTGCTGTCCACTCTGGACATCTCGGGCCTGCGCATCGCGCACCCCGAAGCGACGCATCCGCTGCTGGAGAAGCTCGGCGCGCACCCGGCCGGCCCGGCGGAGCTGCTCGACGCCCCGTCGCTGGAGGAGGCGGTGCGTAGCAGCGTCTCCGACGCGCGAGCCGGAGCGGACGTGCGGCCGTTGGCGGAGGCGGTGTTGCGGCTGGTCGCGAGCGCGCAGCCGCGCGACTGGCTGGGCGCGCTGGCGCTGCCGGACGCGAACGGTGACTTCCGCCGTGCGGACGAACTCCTGCTGCCCGATGCGGCGCTGCTGGAGGTCATCGACGCCGAGTACATCGGTGCGGACGGGCCGCTCGCGGTGCTGGACGAGGCGTTCGCCGCCGCGCGGCCCGCGGAGCTGCTGCGGGCGATCGGCGTGCTGGACGACTTCGCGGTGCACGTCGAGGAAGACCCGGTCGAGGCGGACGACGACTTCCCGGACTCGCGCCACTGGTGGGCGGAGCAGGAATCGGCGCAGCCCGACAACTGGCCACCGGCCAGGTTCGCGGGAATCCGGGACCTGGACCTGGTCGCCGACGACGCCTGGCCGACAGCGATCCGCCTGCTGGTGCGGAATCCGGAAACCCTGCGCGCCCTGCGCGAACCGAACAGCTACTCGGCTTGGTGGATCGCGCGCTACGCGCTGCTCGGCGGCCAGCCGCCCAGGCACTGGCGCCTCGCGAGTGCCGGAGAACTGGCGGGCCTCTTCGACGCGGTGCCCGACGTGGGCCTCGACGACGAGCAGCTGAGGATCACGGGCGTGCGCAGCGAGCTCGTCATCGACGACTCCGACGACGCTGCGGACCTGCTGGAACGCCTCGGCGACCCGGATCGCGCCGTGCGCGCCGGAACGGCGCTGCGCGCGCACCAAGCGCTGGCGGACGCGGTCGCGTCGGGTGTCGTGGACCCGGCCGAGATCGATCTCCCGGAGATGGTGCGCTCGGTGTCGGGCGCGGTGGTCAGCACCGGGCGAGCGGTGGTGCTCGACGAGCCGTGGATGCTGAGCGTGCTGGAAGCGCCGCTGGTGATCGCGGGCGGCAGCCCGGACCAGTTCGACGCGGAATCCCTGGCGGAACTCCTGGATCTGCCGCTGGCATCGGAAGAGAACACGATGCAGGTGGTGGACGAGGGCCGCGCCCAGAGCTGGCCGGAGGTGGCGCGCGTCCCGGCGGCGTGCGAGCTGCTGGGGATCACGGTGCCGACCGGCGAGGTCAGGCTCCACGACACGCTGCGAGTCCGGTCGTCGACGGGGGAGCAGCGGGTGCACTGGTGGGTCGACAGGACGGGGACGGTCCACGCGGAGCGAACCCCGGACGGCCTGGCCCGAGCCCTGGCCTGGGCATCGGGATCCTGGCACGAGAGGTTCGCCCTAACGGCCCTGCTGGCGGACCCGGAAGCGGCAACCCTCCTGCGCTGAGCGGTTCACCCGAACCGCTCGGCCTTGACGGCGGCTAAGAAAACGCCCCAAGCCTGCGGCCGGAAGGCCAAGGTCCCACCATCCCGATCCTTGGTGTCGCGAACGCCGACGACACCAGGACCAGCACCAATCTCGACGCAGTTGCCTTCTTCACCGCTGTAGCTGGGCTTACGCCAGTTCGTGATCGGAGACATTGCCCTCCTCCATCTTCTTCGCGCATGCAGCGATGAGATCGGCAGATTCGTGAGGGCTCAACGCTGCTTTAGCCAGACTAGCCACGCTCTCGACGAACGGGGAAGTGTCGGCCGGATCGTCTAGGAAGGTACCAGCGCGGCGATGCTCCAAATAGACGATGGTTCGCTGCCGTTGGAACTTCATGAGCAGCTGGTTGCCGTTCAGGCCGACATGCGCGCCAAGGTCGTAAGGGATTACCTGGACCGTGATGTGTGGGCGAAGCGCCATGCGCATGATGTGCCTGAGCTGCTCTCCCATCACGTCGCTGCCCCCGACCGGACGGTGCAGGACTGACTCATCGATCAGGGCGTGGAACTCCACTGGGCTCTTTCCAGTTAGGACGCTCTGCCGACCGAGCCGCAGAGCGACTCTGGATTCAACATCGCTGTCCTTGAGTCCGCCTGCGACCATGATCGCCCGAGTGTAGTCGGCGATCTGAAGCAAGCCTGGGATAAAGCCAATTGACACGTCGGTGATCCCGGTTGCGCTCCGCTCGAACTCCAGCAGGGCAACGAGTTGCTGTGGCAGTCCTGGGTTTCCCACTTCCCACCAGTGCGGCTTGTGTGCGTCCTCGGCGAGTTCAAGGATGCGCGTTCGCTTCTGCCCCTTGATGCCGAGTGTTCCCAGGATGATTGCTATCTCAGTTTCTGAAGGAACCTTGGCCCCGACCTCGATCCGGCCGAGAGTCGCCCTTGACCAATCGCACTGCTCCGCCAGTTCCTCTAGTCGCAGGCCAGCTTCCTTGCGGAGCTTGCGAATCTCGGCACCCAGCCCCCGTGAACGTGCAGTTGTCATATGCCCACGCTATTTCAGGACCTGAGATTGCGCCATTACACATAAAGGTGAACCGGCTTGATCGGAGATAGTTGGACCGGTCTCATCTGCTTAGAGACCGCAAAAAGGAGGTCCCAGTGTCCGACTACTTGACCTACGTCTGGCGCCCGGTCACGGGAGGCCGCCACGCTTTCCCGATCACGGCAACGAAAACCCCTGCGGGTGTGCCGGTGGTGGCGTTCTGCGGAGCGGAAGCGGACGCAGCGGAGCTGCACGATCGTTCCGAAGTGGACTGGGTCCGCGAGGACACCTGCATGCGCTGCTGGCACGTCCTCACCACCCACCCCTGACCGGTCAGGAGGGCTCCCGATTTTGCCTAAAATTGGAAAGTTCCGTGCCGCGGAGAGGTCCCCAATTTTAGGCAAAATCGGACAACCCGAAACCCAACCTCCGCATCACGGAAGGAAACCCCTCGTCATGTTCTGGATTCAGCTCAGCACGTTCGTCCTGTTCAACTTGCTGATCCTCGCCATGCTCACCACCCAGATCCCCGCACGAGCCATCGCGTTCGCGACAACAGGGCAGCACGCCGGAGGCGGCGAAGGTGCTTACACGGTCTGGCATCTCATCGCCGACGTCGAAGCCGAAACCCGACAAGACGAGGGCGGGGCGGAGCGCGAACATCCCCGCATACCACCGGGATTCCCCACCGCCGACCCCGATGAGCCGACCGGGCGGCATCACCTGCGCACGTAGCCGCTCGTGAGTGGTTTGGAGTGCTAGAGCAATCCAAACCACTCACGAGACCCGAGCAGGGCCGGTGCGGTGACCTCCCCCCCAACCCCCACCCGCACCGGTCCACCCCGGTGACCGGGCGCGACCTCCCCGACCCCACGCGCCCGGTCACCGGCCAAAACCCCGCGGCTCAAGGAGAACGTGATGACGCGATCGACCGAGAACGGCCCCGAAGGGCGAGTCGGCTACTGGGCGGCCTTCGGCTACCAGAACCACATGATCCCGGTCGAAGACCCACGCCGCACGGGCAGCGACCTGATCGCCCTGTGCGGCGTTATGGCAGCCCCCGAAGACGTCGCCACCCGAGATGGCCGCCCGACCTGCTCCGTCTGCGCCATCGAAGTCCGAAGTGGACGAATAGATCTGCGGTCGTGACGTTCGGCTGAAGGCCACTTTTCCGGCATCGGGGTCGGGCATAATGCCGTCTGGCCTGATGACAGGCCGTTTTGGGGGAGCGCTCCGAGTTCTGCGTGAGCGCATTCATGCTGAGGGGAGCATGTCCGAGTGACTCATCAAGGCTGGCCGGGAAACCAAGGCCCGCAGCCCTATCCACAGCAGCCGTACCCGCCGCGGTACCCGGCCGGTCCGGCGGCGATGCCGCCCAAGAAGCGCCGGCCCTGGGTGCCGTTCCTGATCATCGGGCTCGTCGTCGTCCTGGTCGGTGGCGGCGTGGCCGGATGGCTCGCGTTGCGCGCCAGGTACGGTCCGCGGGATGAGGACCAGCGGCAGGCGGCGACGCTGCTCTGGAAAGAGAGCCCGACGATGGACGAGAAGCCCTTCAACAGCTGGGCTTCCGACGGCATCGTCGCGGTGATGCACGAAGACTGGCTCGACGCGTTCCACGCGGACTCCGGCGAAGACGCCTGGGACATGGAACCGCCGCTGCGGGCCGGGGACGACGCCAAGCTGAGCCGGTTCTGCGGCATGAGCCACGAGGTCAAGAACGGCCTCGGCGTCATCGCCTACGGCCCGTACGAGAAGGACTGGTACGGCGGCACCGGCTGCTCGACGATCGCCGTCATCGACGTCAAAACCGGTGCCGTCAAGCGGCAGTTCGACATGCCGATCGTCGAGAACCGGAGCACCACGAACTTCACCGATCCGGAGATCGTCGGCGACGTGGTGGTCTTCGCCCTGCACGACATTGTGTTCGGGATGAGCCTGACCAGCGGGAACGAGGTCTGGCGCCACGACCAGGAAGCGAACCGGGGCTGCATGGTGTTGGGGCCGGCCATCAGCGAGAGGACCGTGGCCGTCCCGCTTGACTGCACCACCGACGGCCCCGCCCAGGAACTTCTCTTCCTGGACCCGGCGAACGGGGCGGAACGCGGGCGAGCGACGTACGAATCGCACAGCCCGGTCGGGATGATCTCCGCGGACCCGCCGATCGTCGAGATCGCGACGAGCGATGATGACGAGGTCCCACGAACCCTGCTCGTCTTCGACGAGATGGGGCGTCAGGCGGTGGCCATTCCGGAGAACGTTCCCGCCGGGCGTCTGTACATCGCGCCGATCAACAACCGTGTCGACTACAAATCGCGCAAGAGGTATCGCGTTGTCCTTGCCGATGGGTTGCTCATCGCTCCGACGATGAGCAAGCCTGTAAGCGCGTACCGCGAAACCAACAAGATCGTGGCAGTCGATCTGAAAACCGGCGAGCAGCGTTGGGCTGCGGAACTCGGGCCGGAAGTCGTCGGTATGCCGTTCGCCGTTACGGACAACGCCGTGCTTACGATCAACCAGCACACGTACGAGAATCCGTCGCAGGTGTTCGAGATTCCGCTCAACGGTGGGAAGCCCAAGCAGATCAGCGGACTGTTCCCGGATCTGGGCACCTTGGTGGACAACTACAACCTGCATTGGGACGAGCACGCGGTTTATGGCGCCTACATGGGCCCCGGCACTGCGCCAACGCAGATCTTCGCCGTGCGGTAGCACCTAAAAGCGCTGGCCGCGCACCGGAATCGGTGCGCGGCCAGTTCGCTTCGGTCGACCTCAGCGGGTGTTGATCACTCGCCGAAGACCGGCGGGGCGACCTTGGGCAGGCCCAGGTCGTCCCAGGCCTCGTCCGTGTCGACCCAGTACTTGTCCTCGTGCTCCTGGTCTTCCTCGCCCTGCTTGCCCTGGCCGCGACCAGCACCACCGGCGCCCATGCCGCCGGCGCCACCACGACCGGCCGCACCAGCAGCGCCACCGGCACCAGCACCGGAACCGCCGCCGAGACCGCCGAGGCCGGCGCGTCCACCGGCACCCAGGCCCGCACCGCGGCCGCCGGCGCCACCGGCACCGAGCCCACGAGCGCCACCGGCACCACCTGCGCCGGAACCGGAGCCGCCGCCGGGCGGCATCATGCCGAGGCCGCCGCCCATGTTCGGGCCCGTGCTGACGTTGGGGCTGGGGTTGACGGGCAGGCCGGGACCGTTGGGGACGGGCGGCGAGGACCACTGCGACGTGTTCTGCGACGGAGTCGTGTAACCACCGTCGCCGGGCCCACCGGTGCCACCGGTGCCGCCACTACCGCTGCCGCCGCCGAGGCTGCCACCCCAGCTGCCGCCACCGCCGCCACCACCACCAGGACCGCCGCCGGGAATCCCGGAACCGTTCGGAATGCTGCCGACGGTCGGGTTCGTCCCGGTGTTGCCGGAGCCCTGGTCGTACGCCATCTCCGGAGCCTTCGGGTAGAAGGCCAGGTTCTGCGAGACGTTCGTGGTGCTGTTGCTGTAGTTGTCGTAGTGCTGCTTGGCCTCCTGAGCCTTCTCAGTGGCCTGGCGTTCCTGCTTCTGCAGGTCGGTCTCGCCACCGACCAGCCAAGCGCCGCCCTTCTCGAGCAGGTTGTCGGTCGCGTCGACCTTCACCGGCTCGGGCATGCTGTGCTTGACCTTGCCGAAGTTCTGGACCTGCTGCTCAGCAGAGTTGGCGACGGAGTCAGAGACGCCCTTGGCGTCCTGGATGAACTGGGACATCGGCTGGAGCGACGAGCCGTGCGCTTCCGCCGCTTGACCGGTCCAAGCCAGGTTGGCCTTCTTGTTCGCAGCGTCGAGGATCGAAGAGACCTCGTCGAACTGCCCCCCGATGTCCTTCTGCCACGAGGTCACGGCACCGGTCATGTCCGTGGTGCCCTTGCCCTCGTGGATCTGCTTGTATTTCTCCGGGTGGTTGAACCCGACCTTCTGCATGATCTCGTCCGTGTTGCCATGGTCTGAGTCACGCGTGAGCAGGTAGCCGCCAACCAGAATCGGTAAAACCATGGTTACACCCCCTCGTAAGTAATGGTCGTGGTCGATGCGGGCGCGATCAGGCGTCCGGGACGTTCTTCAGTGCTTCGCCGGTGATCTTCTCGGCGTAGCCGCACGGGTCGTTCATTTCGGGTGTGCCGCCGGCGTTCTTGAAGTAGTTGACCTCAAGAGACTGGTCATCGGCGATTGCAAGTTCGATCCGGCAGAGATTGCTCTGCTCGTCGACGCGTGCGCCTTGGTAGCCGCCGACCTGCGTCTGCTTGAAGTTGTCGCTCGACTCGGCTGCTTCCATGATCTTCGCCAAGCCGCCAGCCTTCGTGTTGATCGCGGCGTAGGCCGTGAAGGCATCGCTACGCCACTTGCACTGCGACTCGTCGTACTTGGACTTGCTCTCCTCGGGAGGCTGCGAGCCCGCATCGCCTCCGAGCTGCGAGATCTGATCCTTGGTCAGCAGCTGACATGCGTCAGTGATCGCCTTGAGGTTCTTCGGGTTCTCGACCTTCGGCGCGGCGGAGGAAGTGGTGGTGGCCGACTCGGTCGGAGGTGTCTTTGGCGGAGTCGTAGACCCCGGCGAACACGCCGACGCTCCAAGGACGGCGAGTAGCGAGACAGCGGTCAACGTTGCGCGGCGTAGCACGTGAGCTCTTCCTTAAACCTGGCGGATCGAAGCGTTTTCGTCGGTGGCCTGGTAGCCGCCCTGCGCAGCCTTCAACTGGTCGATCTGCGTCTGGATGCGAGCGCGCGCGTCGTTAACGGCCCAGGAGAGGCAGCCTTCGTTCTCGCCGGCCATTTCCCCAAGCGCATCGGACAGCCGCTGGCTGACCTCATCATCGCCGGGCGGCGCGATCTTCTTCAGCTGCTGCGCGGCCAACAGGATTTCGCCGAGCTTGTCCTGGGCCTTCTGGTACTCGGTGATCAGGCCCGGAATCTGCTCGATGTCGACAGTGAACGACGCTGACTGCGCAGAGCCGCCCGAGTTGATCGCGGTGTGGATCGTCGCCGACCGCACGGCCTTCTGTCCCATGGTGACCACCGTGTTGGCGACACCGTCGAAGAATGACACCTTTCACTACCCCCTTTGTCCCCTGAAACAGGTACACGTCGCGCTTAGCTTGCCAGGTCGTTGCCCGTTCGTGCACAGGTGTGACGATGCTTCGCGCGGATCGGTTCCCAACTCGTTGCCGGATTAGTCCCTTTGGCGGAGTGACGTTGGTCGCTACCAGGCCGCTTCGCGCTGGGTCTTCGTCGTCAGCTCCCCGAGCACCCGGGTGAACGTGCTCATGTCCGCCCCCGCGAACATCCGCTGGGTGCCGCTGTTGTAGACCGCCGTGCGGCCCTGCTGCAGGTCGATGATCCGCAGCGTCTGGTCTCCCCGGCGCTCGCGGCGGCGGTCGTCCCAGATCGTGACGCCCGCCTCGCCGAGGCCCAGCCGCGGGCCTTCGAGCAACTGCGTCATCTTCCGGAAGCTCGCCACGTTCACGCCGCGAGCTCGCAGGCTCTGCTCGATCGCCTGCGGGTCTTCGTCCCCGCGGCGGCGCACGTCGGCCATGGCCGCGCGCATCTCCGCGAGGTCCACGCTCAGCGCCGGTCGGATGCGGGCCGGCGGGTGTTCCGGGAGCACCGACACCAGCGACGGGATCAGTTCGTTCGGATGCACCGGCTCCAGGATGATCCGGTCACCGTCGACGACCGTGCGTACCGCCGTCTTGTTCGCCTTCGACACCGCGGCGCGCAGTTCGCTGCCCTTCTGCGAGGAGAACCGCAGGTCGTACTCGACCGTCACGTGCGCGTAGATGCCGAGCAGCTCCATGACCCGGTCGTTCACGCCGCTCGGGTTGATCAGGCCGCGATCGCGGACCCGCTGCTCCGCCGCCTCGAATTCGCGAGGCATGTCTTTCACGGTCGTCCCGTAGTTGCTGTACGACGCGATCATCGGGATCCGGCTGAGATCGGCGCGTTCGGCCAGGATCGCGAATTCGAGTCGGTCGACGTCGAGCTTGGGCACTGGTGCTGCGCTCCCGCGTTAGGGCATCGGAACTTGATGTCGACTGTGCAGACTAACTGGGCGCGGGGCTGTTCGGAGCAGAATCGGGCAGGCTCAGCCGTCGAGTCCGGACAGGCCTTTCCAGGCGCCCCGGGAACCGCGGCGCGCCGCCGAGCGCTGCCAGCGGAACACGCCGTAGCCGATGATGCCGAGCACGCCCCCGGCCAGGCAGGTCCAGAACTGGATGCCGGCCCAGTCGCGGATGCCGAACAGGACTACGCCGGCGAACCACAGGGCCGTGCCGAACAGCACCACCGGGGTGGGGTCCGCCAGCCTCCGCGGCAGCGGCGGGACCGGCCGGTGACCCGGCGCCGAGGGGGTGGATTCGCTGTCCTGTGCCACGTCAGGCAGGCTACTCCCGGTAATGAACGCGCGCGCAGGCGCGGTGATCGGGAAGTACTGATGGTGGATCGAGACGTTTCCAAGAAGTCGCTGCTGGACAGGTATTTCAAGATCACCGATCGCGGGTCCAGCATAGGGCGGGAAGTTCGCGGCGGCGTGGTCACGTTCGTCACCGTGGCGTACATCATCGTGCTGAACCCGCTGATCCTCGGCAGCACCTCCGCCGAGGACGCCGGTGCCAAGCGCGACGTGCTGGGCAACATCCTGCCGGTTTCGCAGGTCGCGGCCACCACCGCGCTGGTCGCGGGCGTGATGACGATCCTGTTCGGACTGATCGCCAACTACCCGTTCGCGATCGCCGCCGGGCTCGGCATCAACACGCTGCTGGCCGTGACCATCGCGCCGCAGGTCACCTGGCCCGAGGCGATGGGCCTGGTGGTGGTGGACGGCATCATCATCCTGATCCTGGTCGCCACCGGGTTCCGGACCGCGGTGTTCAACGCGGTGCCACCCGAGCTCAAGGCCGCGATCGCGGTCGGCGTCGGCGTGTTCATCACCTTCGTCGGCCTGGTCGACTCCGGATTCGTGCGGCGCCTGCCGGACGCGGCCAACACGACGGTGCCGGTCGGGCTGGGCATCGACGGCTCGATCGCCTCCTGGCCGACCGCGGTGTTCGTGTTCGGGCTGGTGCTCACCTCGGTGCTGGTGGCGCGCAAGGTGCGGGGCGCGATCCTGATCAGCGTGGCCGTCACCACGGTGCTGTCGATCATCATCGAGTCGGTCTTCCACGCGGGCCCGTCGAAGGGCACCAACCCCTACGGCTGGAACCTCGGCTACCCGGCGGTGCCGGAGCAGGTCATCGGCCTGCCCGACCTGTCGCTGGTCGGCGACGTCTCCTTCGGCGCCTGGACGCGGCTGCCGGCGCTGGCCGCCGCGATGCTGGTGTTCACGCTGGTGCTGGCGAACTTCTTCGACGCCATGGGCACCATGACCGGCCTCGGCAAGGAGGGCGGGCTCGCCGACAAGGACGGCAACCTGCCGGGCATCGGCAAGGCGCTGGCCGTCGAGGGCGTCGGCGCGGTCGCCGGCGGGCTGGGTTCGGCGAGCTCCAACACCGTGTTCGTAGAGTCCGCGTCCGGCATCGCGGAGGGAGCGCGCACCGGCCTGGCGAACGTGATCACCGGCCTGCTGTTCCTGGCGGCGATGTTCTTCACGCCGCTCTACCAGATCATCCCGGTGGAGGCGGCGGCTCCGGCGCTGGTGGTGGTCGGGGCGATGATGCTCACCCAGATCCGGCAGATCGACCTGTCCGACTTCAGCATCGCGCTGCCCGCGTTCCTGACGATCGTGGTCATGCCGTTCACGTACTCGATCGCCAACGGCATCGGCGCGGGCTTCATCAGCTACGTGCTGCTGCGGGTCTTCACCGGCCGCATCCGCACCGTGCACCCGCTGATGTGGGTCGTGTCGGCGGCGTTCGTGCTCTACTTCTGCTCCGGCCCGCTGCACGCCCTCTTCGGCATCTGATCGGCCGTTCGCGCAGGTGATTGCCCGTGCGCGTTTTGTGTCGCCAGAGCAGCACAAAGTGCGCACGGGGCCTGGCCGGGCGAGACGAGGGCTTTGGGCCGTTCGGAGTAGTGCGTCGATTGGGTTGCGATTCCAGGTGCGGGGTCGTCGGCTGGCTATGGTGGACGGCCACTGATCAGGCTTGATCAGTTTGTCCGATTCCCCGAAATAGTTTGGTAGACTAACGACGTGTCCGATATCGCGGAGCGCGAGCGCACCCTGGCGAGTCGGCTGCGGCTCGCCGTCGTCCGCCTGAACCGGCGGCTGCGCGCGCAGAGCAACGACTCGAAGATCACGCTGTCCCAGCTGTCGGCGCTGTCCTGTCTGCACAAGGCCGGCGCGTTGACGCCTGGCGAGCTGGCGGCCCGGGAAGGCGTCCAGCCACCGTCGATGACCAGGGTGATCTCCGCCCTGGAAGACGCCGGGCTGGTCGCACGTCGGGCGCACCCCACCGACGGCCGGCAGGCCATCGTGGAACTGACCGAGGCGGGCCAGGCCCGCATAGACGAAGAGGTCTCGATCCGGGAGCGCTGGCTGGACCAGCAGCTCGCGGACCTGTCCGAGGAAGACCGCCGCGTGCTGTGCCAGGCGGCGGAGATCATCGACCGGTTGGCCGGCCGATGACCGGAGTCCGGTGAGAGGCGGTACGCACGAGCGTGGTTGACCGATCCGCGGCACGCACGGGAACCGACCCGGGCGGGGACCCGGCCAACCACGAACCGCCGTCCACATCGGACCGATCCGGCGGCATGTTCCGCTCGCTGCGGGAGCGCAACTACCGCTACTACGCCTCCGGCCAGGTCGTTTCGCTGACCGGCACGTGGATGCAGCGCGCCGCGCAGGACTGGCTGGTGCTGGAACTCTCCGGCGGCAGCCCGGCCGCGCTGGGCGTGGCGGTCGCGCTGCAGTTCGCCCCGACCCTGCTGCTGACGCTGTGGGCGGGCGTCATCGCCGACCGATTCGACAAGCGGCGCATGCTCGTCGCCACCCAAAGTGCGCTCGGCGTCTGCGGTCTCGTGCTGGGGCTGCTCGACGTCACCGGTGTCGTGCTGCTCTGGCACGTCTACCTGCTGTGCTTCGTGCTCGGCTGCTTCGCCGCGATCGACGCGCCGGTGCGGCAGTCGTTCGTCGTCGAGATGGTCGGGTCCCGGCAGCTCACCAACGCCGTCGCGCTGAACTCGATGACGTTCAACCTGGCGCGCATCGTCGGCCCGGCCATCGCTGGGGTGCTGATCACCGCGATCGGCACCGGCTGGGTGTTCCTGCTCAACGGGTTGAGCTCGGTCGCCGTGGTCGCCGGGCTGGCGCTGATGGACGCGTCGGCGCTGCACCGGGCCAAGCCGCCGCCGAAGGAACGCGGCCAGCTGCGCGCCGGGCTGCGTTACGTGCGCGGGCGGCCGGACCTGATCGTCGTGATGGTGCTGGTGTTCTTCATCGGCACGTTCGGGATGAACTTCGAGAGCTCCTTCGCCGTGATCGCGCGCAACGTCTTCGGGCGCGACGCCGACGGCTACGGCCTGCTGATCACCATGCTCGCGGTCGGCACGCTGACCGGGGCAGCGCTGGCGGCCCGGCGTAGCGGCCGCGGGGTGCCAAGGCTGCGGCTGATGCTGCTGGGCGCCGGCGTTTTCGGCGTGCTGGAGGCCGTGGCGGCGCTGATGCCGACCTACGAGCTGTTCGCGGCGTCGCTGGTGCCGGTCGGGATCGCTGTGATGACGTTCACCACGAGCGCGAACGCGACCGTCCAGCTGGCCGTGGAGCCGACCATGCGCGGCCGGGTCATGGGCCTCTACATGCTGCTGTTCCTGGGCGGAAAACCGCTGGGCGGGCTGGCTTCGGGGTGGCTCGCCGAGGTGCTCGGGCCGCGCTGGCCGATCTTGCTGGGTGGGCTGGCGTCGCTGGCCGCCGCGCTCGGCGGCGTCGCGGTGCTGGCCTGGCGGCGGCGAACGAGGTTGCCCGAGTCAAAAGGTTAGGCTAACCTAAAATCCGTCCGCTTCGTGGTGGGAGCGGTAGTCAGTTCGGGAACAGATCGGGCCCCGGTCTCCTGCGGGAGGCCGGGGCCCGGTCGTATTCGGGCCCGGGAAAGGACTTCGGGGCCCTCCCGGAGGAAGGCCCCGAAGTTTCGGCAGTGGGCTTGTCGGAGCACTCACCGCCGAGTGGTGGGGCCGTGAGTGTTTTGTGCTGCCATGGCGACACAAAGCACTCACGGCTTCTGACCAGCGAGAACCGAAGGCGCGGTGGTTCTGCCTGTCAGGCGGTGGGAAGGCGGAGGCCGTTGTAGCCGGCGCGGGCGTCGGCGAAGCGCTTGGAAACCTCGTCCCAGTCGACGACGTTCCACAGGTGCTTGACGTAGTCCGCCTTCACATTGCGGTACTGCAG